>CABIZF010000004.1 GCA_902363135.1 Lachnospiraceae bacterium | reverse complement strand
GACAAATAGCATAAAAGGAATAACAATATAGGACAGGGACTGTCCGAATTAACGCCTGTGGAGATAGTAGGTTACGAGGTCTGCGAAGCAGGAAGCCCATTGGCTTTAGACAATGGGTAGTTCACGCATCTGGAAATGTATGGCGATTTGGAGACGGAAGAACCGGTGTGCAAAAAAACGGTAGTTCCCAGAACCATCTATCTTACTGCAGATACGAAGGGAATCTAGCATACGGATATCCATGAAAATATGGAAGTGGCCCAGGGAGATATTCTGGGGTACTGTACAGATTTTTACGGAGAAGTAATAAAGAACTATTATGCGGAAGCGGATGGGGTTGTCTTCTATTATAATGCGGGCTTGTCTGTTAAAGAAGGCACGGCTCTGGTCGCATACGGAATACGGGAACATATGATAGCAGATGAGGTGTGAGCTGAGCAGGCTTTTGAACGCAGATAAGCATTCTCCCGCTTCAAGTGCGCGGAGCACTAAGCGGCGGGTGAGGGGGATGCTTATGCCAGTGGGAGTTGAAAGCTCCCACTGACAGATCGCGAAGCGACTGCGTTCATGAGCAAGTAGCGAAGCGAATTGCGAATATCCGCTTTACAAGGTTATACGGTAATAAAAACGGCTACAGACCAGGAAAATATGGGAACTGTAGCCGTTTCCCTTCGCTGTCGGACTTCTCCAGAAAATCCTGTCGGCTTACTCTTGGAATGGCCAATGCACACTCGCGGAGCTGATGATACAATTGCGTCAAAGCAGTAATGTTTTTCTTGCGTACAGTGAAGCGTGAGGGTATAATATAATCGTTTTTTTGAACGCAGATAAGCATTCCCCCGCTTCAAGTACGCGGAGCCCTAAGCGGCGGATGAGGGGGATGCTTATGTCAGTGGGAGTTGAAAGCTCCCACTGACAGATCGCGAAGCGACTGCGTTCATGAGCAAGTAGCGAAGCGGATTGCGAATGTCCGCTTTACCGCAGATAAGCATTCACCCGCTTCAAGTGCGCAAAGCACTAAGCGGCGGGTTGCAGAAATAAACGAGGAAAAGGAACTGGATATGAGAAGAAAACAAAAAAATAATTTCTGTACCCGGGGAAAAAGAATTTGTATTACCGCATTTTTTCTGACCGGCAGTCTTATGCTGGGCGGATGTGGCGGAAAGAAAGAGGATGCTGCGGACAGTGGACTGCCGGAGATTGTTATTGGAATGGATTATTTCGAACCTTACAGCTATCAGGCAAGTGATGGCGAATATGAAGGTATTGATGTGGAGCTTGCCAGGGAAGCATTTCAGAGGCTGGGCTATCAGCCAAGATTTGAGAAGATTGTATGGGAAGACAAGGATGAACTGCTGGCCGATGGAACAATAGACTGCCTGTGGAGCAGCTACTCTATGAATGGACGAGAAGAAAAATATCAGTGGGCGGGACCCTATTTGTACAGTCGTCAGATGGTGGTTGTAAAAAATGAAAGTGAAATCCGGACGCTTCAGGATCTGAGCGGGAAGAGGATCGCAGTCCAGGCGACCACAAAGGCGGAGGATCTTTTTCTCCACAATATTGATTCAGAGCTTCCGCAGATGGAGCAGGTGAACTGCTTTTCTACGACAAATGAGCTTTATGCTGCACTCAGAAAGAATTACGTGGATGCGATTGCCGGACATGAGGCAATGCTTGGCAGTCTGGTGCAGTCTGGTGAAGGTGCATATCGTATGCTGGAGGAAAGTGTTTATCAATCAGAGCTTGGAGTAGCTTTTGAAAAAGGAACCCACGAAGCAGTTGCAGCCGATCTTACAGAAACGCTCAAAGAGATGCAGGATGAGGGCATTACAGAAGAAATAGTTACAAAATACGGATTGGATGCGGACGGGATTCTGCTGGGAGGAGAAAGTAAATGAGCAGACAGATGAAGACGCAGACACGGAAAAGGAAGAGCAGCAGGGTTGACAAAAATGCGTGTTTACTTGTGATTATCCTGATTTTTTCAGGAATCCTGACGTTTCTTCTGCTGACAGCGAGCGATAACAGAAGACTGAACAGTACGCTGAATGAGACGTTCGATTTTGTAAAAACCCGGATTGAACGGTATGAGATCTATAATACGAATGATCAGGTGAAAAGTCTGGTACGCCTTTTGGATAAAACAACAGAATTAAGCAGGGTCATAGCACAGGAGGGAAAACTCAGTGCTGAGATGCTGGACGAATATGCCAGGGAACAGCGTCTGACAGGAATCCTTGTGCTGGATCAGCACCTGAATGTGCTGGAACAGACTGCGAACGACGGAGATGTCAGGCCATTGTGGCAGAAGCTGATCGAAAGTGATTATGTACGTGATATTACAGAGCATCCGGAAAAGACTTATACGACCCGCCTGAGAAACGAAGGAAAGCGCTATGATTTTGCAGCAGTGGCAAGACAGGATACGCCGGGTATTTTGATCGCATATGCACAGAAAGAAGAAGTAAGTGAGCTGAACGGAGATCTGACGATGGCATCGTTATTTGCGGATTTTCCTTTTGAGATGAACGGAAGTGTTGTGATCTGCGATACGGATGAGGTTGTCAGTACCAATAAACAGGAGCTTGTCTCACATTCCGTAGAGGAGTCAAAGGCTCTGTATAAGAATGAGTTTAAGGCAGGGGAAAATGGAGTTGTCCGCCTTCGTTCAAAGACCGGAAACTGGTGTGGGCGTCGGGAAAAGATAAAGGACTACGATGCATATATCTTTTTCCCGGCAGCTCAGGTGTACCTTACACGAACTATTGTATGTGTAATCTATGTGCTGCTTGCGCTGCTTCTTTTCTTACTTTCCTGTGTGAGCAGGAGCAGAACAGAAAAAAGAAGCATTCTTCAGGATCAAAAGAGACTTTGCGTGATCAATGCACTGGGGCATGCATATACCTCGATATCTCTTGTGAATTTAAAAACAGAGGAAATCGAAATTATAAAAGCTTCAGAGAATATGAAGCCGGATCAGAAAGGGGATATCCTTTCCAAAGAACGCCGGGAAGAACTGATACAGCAGGTGATTGCAGAGCCATTTCAGGAGGCATATCGGGAATTTTCCGACAGGAGTACGGTGGCAAAGCGTCTGGAAGATCGTGAGGCGCTGAGCTTTACCGTTCAGATGACGGACGGAAAATGGCTGACGATGATCATTGTGCCGCAGGGATATGATAAGGATGGAAAGCTGTGTACCGTACTGGTTGCAAACCGTGATGTGACAGAAGAAAAGGAACGCGAGATAGAACAGGACAAGAATCTGAGAAATGCGCTTGCTGTTGCGGAGCATGCAAATCGGGCGAAGACCGCGTTTCTGAATAATATGTCTCATGATATCCGTACGCCGATGAATGCGGTGATTGGATTCACCGCACTTGCAACAACACATATTGACAACAAGGAGCTTGTTTTAGATTATCTGAAAAAGATCCATACATCCGGAGAGCATCTGCTCAGTCTGATCAATGATATTCTGGATATGAGCAGAATCGAGAGCGGTTCCGTCCAGATCGAATATACAACGGTGCACCTGCCGGATATTCTGCAGGATTTAAGAACGATTATTGCTGGGTCTGTATATTCCAAAAAGCAGAAGCTTCATATTGATATACAGAATGTATGTCATGAAGATATCATTACCGATAAGCTGCGTCTCATGCAGGTGCTTTTGAATATCATCGGTAATGCAGTAAAGTTTACACCGATGGGCGGTATGATATGCGTTTGTGTTTCAGAGCAGCCATGCAAAAAAGACGGATATGCGACGGTGGTCTTCCGGGTGAAGGATAATGGAATCGGGATGTCGCCGGAGTTTCAGGAGCATGTGTTTGACTCGTTTGCACGGGAACATACCGTTACAGAGAATGGGATCGGAGGAACCGGTCTCGGAATGGCGATTACCAAAAATATCGTGGATATGATGGGCGGTACAATTCGGGTGGAGAGTGAGGTCGGAAAAGGAACGGAATTTACAGTCATGCTTGCATGTGAAATATCAGAATTAAATCCGGAACAGAAGGAAGCTATTAAGAATAAAAAGCAGGAGAACCGGACGGAAAGCCGGAGGAGTTATAAAGGGAAGAAGATTCTTCTTGTAGAGGACAATGAGCTGAACCGTGAAATCGCAACAGCGATCATGCAGGAAATCGGACTGGATGTGGATATCGCAGAGGATGGTACGGATGCTGTGAATATCATGTCATCTGCAGAAGGCAGAAGCTATGATCTGATCTTCATGGATATTCAGATGCCGAAGATGGACGGATATACTGCAACAAGGGAAATACGTACGTTGAAGGATCCGAAATGTGCAAATATACCGATTGTTGCAATGACTGCAAATGCTTTTGAGGAAGACCGTGAAAAGGCGATCAGAGCAGGTATGAACGGCCATATTGCAAAACCGATCAGTACAGAGGTAATTCTGGAAAAGCTTTCACTGATCGAGCATGACTGGGCATGTTTCAAAGCCGATTGTAAAAACATTCAAACAGAGCAGTAGCATTTTTAGTAAAAATCGCTTTTGAAATAAAACGGAAAAGGTTTTATAATGTTTAAAAAGTGAATTTTAGGAGGAAATGTATATGCATGAGTATGAAATCTTTATAGAAGAAATTAATCCGTGTGGAGGAGAAAAACACAGTAAAAAAACTTTGATCGAGGCAGAAGCAGCCAGTCCGGAGGCATATGTCAAAGAAAATGGAAGGTACCCGGTTCTGGAAACGACCGGCAACGAGAATGGAGACGTTGTGATTGTAACAGGAGACGGTCAGGGAACCTTTATACGTTATACTTTTACGGAATAAGATGCCGGTCGGCAAGAAGAGATGTTTGTGAAATATAAAATTGGAGATTTTGTCAGCAAACCAGCTACAGGTATATGCAAAATAGAGGATATTTTATATTTGACTCCACAGGATGAAAAAATAATAAATTTTATTATATATGGAACTGTGGGTTGCTATCGGAAAGCCAAAGCAGGAAATATAATTACAGCAAACGAGTAGCAAGTAAGCGTAAATCCAGTTTACCGGCTGCTCGTTTTTATTATAACCGAATGCTGCTTTGCAGCATATCAGGATTGTGCATCTGGCGGATTCTGGTACTGGTGGTAGCAGACAGTGTTTTTGATCAGAAAAAATAAACTATTGTGTTGTATTACGGCGGATCAATATAGGTGTAATTTGTTTGTGGATGGGTTCGCCCAATGGTTTGGGAGCACGTTTTTTCTGCTCATCCATCTGCCGAACCAGAAGATCCATGGCGGTTTTGGCAATTACATCAATCTGCTGACCAACGGTTGTGATTGGAAGGATTGCTTCGCTGGCAATCGGGGAATTGTCAAATCCAACAATCTCATAAGTTGAAGGAAATGTTCCGTATTTTTGGAAAATTAAATTCAGAAACATATTGGCATAGGTATCATTCGCAAGAAAGATACCTTTTTTTTGATCAGGGTATTTGGCTTCTATCTTATCGAAAATTACCCGGATCACATTTAAAATCTCATGATAAGAATCACCTTCTACACTCAGATTGATATCATATGGAACGTGATATTCTTCACAAGTTTCCTTAAAAGCTCGGATACGGTCATAAGCCGGGGTAGATTTCTTTACATTGACATTTATATGAATCAGTATATCACATTTATCCCGGATCAACAAGGAAGTAGCCTGAAGTGCTCCCATATAGTTATCAGTATTGACACTGCTGATATGTTCTGCTTCACGTTCAATTGCGATGATAGGAATCTGATAGGAAGCGAGCTTTTCGGATGGAAGCGTGTGACTTAAAACAATCAGTCCTTCAATCTGATAAGATAGAAGCTCTTCAATGTATTGTTGCTCTTCTTCAGCCCCATGTTCGCTGGAGAAAACAAGAAATTTATAATGATAATCTCTGTAGCTGGAAAGAAATTGTGCCAGCATCTCAGAATAATAGTGCAGGTAGAGGTTTGGAACAATGATTCCGATAAATTCACTTTTTCCATTAGCCAGGACCTTTGCCAGCTTATTCTTTTTATATCCAAGTATGTCAAGAGCCTGTGAAATCTTTTCCTGGTTTTCTAAGGTAAGAGAATCAGGATAATTGAAGTATCTTGATATTGTAGTCTTTGAAAAATTTGTGTATTCTGCAATATCTGCAAAAGTTACTTGTTTTTTACTCATAAAAGTTGAATCTCCTTCATATGACGGCTAACGGTCTATAATATCCTTAAGTATAGCAATTCTCATGAAAAAACGCAATGAAAAAATAACCGATTACGTAACCGGTTACTTAACCGATTTTGAACGATGGCTTTTCACGTAAATGTGCATGGCTCGTAGCGTTCACACAATCTTCACAAAATTATTAGCACTCGCCTATTGACAGTGCTAATAATAAGTGTTATATTACACATAGAACAAAGGAGGAGAGAAAAGGAGATGGATGATCAGAAGAAGATCAACCGGAACCGATTCAAAGAACTTCTGGTTCGGAAAAGTTTATAACACAGAGTGGTTTAGATAGAGAGGAGATATGACTTATGTTGATGCCGAGCATTTTTGGAGAGAATTTATTTGATGACAGTTGGATGGATTTTCCGTTTGATAAAGAGTTTTTTAATAAGAAGAGCCCGTTGTACGGTAAGAATGCAAAGAACATGATGAAGACTGATATCCGGGAGACGGATGGCTCATATGAGCTGGATGTCGATCTGCCGGGATTCAAGACCGATGAGATCAGTGCAACGCTTGAAAATGGTTATCTGACTATTTCCGCATCGAAGGGATTGGATAAGGATGAAAAGACAAAGGAAGGCAAGTACATCCGTCAGGAGCGTTACGCAGGAGCGATGAGCAGAAGCTTCTATGTCGGTGAGGATGTAAAGCAGGAGGATGTAAAGGCGAAATACGAGAATGGTATTTTGAAACTGAGCATTCCGAAGACACCGGAAAAGAAAGTTGAGGAGAAAAAGGCCATAGCTATTGAAGGATAATAAATCTCCGCGGAGAAGATACAGTAGATAGAGAAGCCGCCCTCTCACAGACAGGTGCTGTGAGGGGGCGGCTTTTAATCGAATCAAACAAGTCCCCTGCTTCAATTGCGCAAAGCAATAAGCAGGGGACTTGCTTGATTCGGTTATGACATATCAAATCAATCACTGTCGTCGGCAACTCTTCTTACGACGGCAACGTAAGGATTGTTCTCAGAGCAGGCCAGTCCTGTGATAAATTCAATGAGAATCCGCACATAAAGTCCGTCAACTTTTCGGCGGACGGTATAGAAGACGGCTGTTTGCTTATGCAGGAGCAGATGCTGCAGATGTTCCGGCTGCATGAACAGCAGGTAGTCTTCCGCATCATCCGGATGAATCAGCCCCTGATCGACCAGCCGATGGCTGTAATCGTGAATGTTCTGAACCGTACCTGCGGCATCATCTGTGAGAAAAGGATTCTTCTTTATCGTGACATATTCCCCGGTTATGACATTAAAGCGGGCCAGCTCCAGCGTGTTTTCTTCCAGAATATGAGTGATGGATTCAGAGACAGATGGAAGTGTCTCATAGCTTACGAGATACTCTTCGCAGTTGTGTTGCTGTGCAAAACTGGTGCGCAGCTCGTGATAGTCCTCGATCGGTGTTTGCGAGAGCAGCTGTTCCGCATCAGTGATAGGCATTGGCCTGTAAAAATAATAGCCCTGTACACACAGACAATTCATAGACTGCAGCATACTTACCTGCGCACTTGTTTCAACGCCTTCAGCGACGATCAGCAGATTCAGGCGATGAGCCATGCTGATGACAGAATCCATGATCTGAATGCCTTTGTTGTGATTTTCTTCATTCATTTCTACGAACTTCATATCGAGCTTTAGAATATCGATATTGGCATCCTTGAGCATGTTGAGAGAAGAATAACCGCTGCCAAAGTCGTCCATCAGGACAGTGAAGCCCTTTTTATGGAGCCGGTCGATCGTCTGTTTGACTGCTGCATTGTTTTCTGCAAAAGCAGTCTCAGTAATCTCGGCCATCAGATACTTCGGATCCAGATGATACTGTTCTGTAAGGCTGGATAGGTAGCGTGGTACATCGATATTTTCAATGTCGATAATCGAAATATTGATCGAAATCGGAACGACAGGCTTATGTTCGTCCTGCCATCTGCGAAGTGTCTGGCAGACAGAATTCCAGATGTACATATCCAGCCGGGTGATCAATCCGCTCTTTTCCAGAATCGGAATAAACTCATTTGGAGAGATCAGTCCGCGCTTCGGATGAATCCATCGAACCAGAGCTTCCATGCTGGTGATTTTGCGGGTACGGCTGTCGCATTTTGGCTGCAGGTAAAAGACAAATTCGCCATTTGGAATACCATTGTTGATTTCATGCAGAACGCGCTGCTTTTTTTCGAGAGATTCCACCATGGCTGCTTCAAAATAGCAGATGCGCTGGCTGAACTTTCCCTTCAGGGTCGAAGCTGCAATTTGAGCATAATTACACATGGTACCGACGGAGCGCTCAGAATCTGTGATCGGATATACACCGACGATCGGAAGAAAGCCCTCCATCTGCTCCTGGTTTTGGACATAATCGCATACAGTTTGAAAAACAAGTCGGATCAGTCCGTTATCATTGGGAAGGAACAGAAAAAAGTCATCATTTCCGAAATAGCCAACGGTGTAATGATAACAGTCCTGAATACGTTTGAGATAGTCTGCAATGTTTTTCAGAAGCCGATCTCCGGCCTCCTGTCCATACCAGTCATTGAACAGCTTGAAATGCTCCAGATCAATGGTGGCGATGCACCAGTCTTTTGGCGCGTCCTGGTCGAGTCGGATACGTACCTGCTCAAGAAAACTGTTTCTGGAAAGCAGGCCGGTCAGCGGATCCAGTGTCAGTGTGACAGGGGGCAAAGCGGAAAATGTCTTGTCGGTTGTATTTTTCATAGCTGCACTCCTTTGGCGAAATGATAAAGTACGCCATCGTTGTCATTCTAACATTTTTTTCCCCGGGATACAATGGAAAAATGAAATATGCGAAAACCTTTTAGCGATTTTTGTAAAAATGTGGTTGGCTTTCACGGAAAAAACATGTACAATTAATAAGAAAAAGTCTGCTGATACACAGGAGGGATAACGGGCAAAAGGGAAGCAGATAAGGAGAAGCGCAAAGCGATGAATGCACTTTATCAGCCCGTAAAATAGAGACATCCGATATGGGGGAGTGAATATGATAGAATCGGTAAAGCTGATTCGTTTTAAACAGTTTCGTGAGACCGAGGTGGAGCTTCCGCCTTTTGGAATTCTCATGGGCGGCAACAATGCCGGGAAGACGACGGTGCTGCAGGCAGTCTGGCTTGCACTGCACAGTCTGCATCAGGGAAAGCTGCTTGTGACAGACCGCAAGACCCTGCAGACGAAGGTGAGCAGTACGGGATATTATACATTTGATGTCCCGTTTTTGCCAAAGGAGGATCTGAACGGTCTGTTTTATAAAAAAATTGCGAGGGGCAGCGCGACTTACGATGAGAACAGCGGTGCGATTGTGGAGCTGACGGATGAAAAGCATAATGTGGTAAGACTGCATATGCGGGAACTGTTCCGCAATCTGAATGTGAAGGTGCTTACCCCGGAGGAGGAGCTGCACGGACCGACGATGCAAAGGCAGGAGCCACTGTATATTTCCTGCTTTTCCGGGCTTCGCCCGTTTGAGGAGCGTCTCTTTCCGGCAGTGCTTAAGAAGCAGGTCGGCGCTGGGGTGATCAGCGCCAACATTCGGAATGTAGTGCTGGATCTGAAGCTGAAAGCACCGGAGAAGTATGCATATCTGGAGCGGATCCTGCGGGAGGAGACGGGCTTTGAGCTTCGTGAACTGCACTTCTATGAGAGCAGTGAGCTGTATGTCGTCTCAGAGTATGAGGAGAAGCGGGATGGTGAACGCATCTGCCTGGAGTTTGGCAGCTGTGGAAGCGGAAGTCTGCAGATGCTGCAGGTGCTCTCCATGATCCTGCGTTACTGCCCGGAGCGGGCGGGCGTCGTGCTGATCGATGAGCCGGAGGCACATCTCACTGCAAAAGGACAGGTGATCTTTACAAGACTGCTGCGCAGGCTGCAGGAGAAGCTGCAGGTCCAGATCCTGCTGGCGACAAACTCCGAGCCGATTCTCATGGAGGCGCAAAGCGGAGAGCTTATCCCGGTGACGGCAAAGACGGAGGTGAACCGCAGCCTTGGCGGAATGGAGGAGCTTTCTGAGGAAGAGCTGAGTGCTTTACTCGGAGGTAAAAGCGGGGATCCGGAGCTGACAGAACTGGCAGATATGGCGGAAGAGCTGCTGACGCCGCATGTGCTCGGGCAGATTCGCCTGACCGGAAAAGTCGTATTCTGGGATACGGCGCAGGCGGAGGTCATTTGCCGTATGGAAGAGTTGCTGCAGCAGGGATTCTTTGGTGAACGGCCGCAGGTTGATTTCTTTGATGCAGGCGTATACCGGGAGCTTCCTTATCTGCTTGCACCGCTCCTTGCGCGCCTGACCGGACGGACGGTGGAAGTCCACATCGTAAAGGACGGCACAGGACTTACGGATACAGCAAAAGGAGGACTGCGGGAATTTGCTTCTGAGCACGGTGCAATCTGGCATATCATAGAGGAGAAGCCGGAGCAGTGCCTCTGGAACACGGAGGTCTTCCTTGGAGCGCTGCAGGCGGATACAGCGAATCGCGGAAAGGATCTGCCGTCTGCTGCCGAGCTGCAAGAGGAGATGGATGCGCAGCCACAGGCGTTACTTACGTACCTCATTCGGAGCCTGAGGCGTCGTGGCCTGCGGATTTCCCAAAAAGCACTCGTGAATTCACTGCAAAGAGAGTCGATTCCGGATGCCTATGCAGAGCTGTTTGCCGGACTGCAGGGGGAAGAAGAATCATTTGAGGATTACGCGCCGAAGGCCGTTCGCATACCGGGTGCGCATTATGAACAGATGTCATTGTTTTAGATGTCATAACAGGAGGATATGAGTATGTCAATGGAAGATTACAGAAAGGCGTATAAGGCAGGAAAACGGGAATATCAGAGCCGGTTGCTCCGGGGACAGAAGCCGACTCTTGAGGTACTGGATGATATTCTTCCGAATGAATCGCTGCCACAGGAAAATCTCGGTCTGGTGCAGATTCCGCTTTCACAGATCGTAGGAACACGCTACGAGGGAAGAAGCAGCGCGTTCGCAGCGAATTTTATGCCGCTGCTGGAAGAGCGCACCGAATTCAGCGTCAAGTGGGCGAACCTGTGCAAAGCGCATGAGACAGAAGGCATCCATGATGCGATCAAGGCGTGGGAGTACATGAATAAATTCTACGTCGAGGAAGGCAATAAGCGTGTCAGTGTTATGAAATACTTTGGTGCGGACTCAATTCCGGGGGTGGTGACGCGGATTTTGCCGAAGCGTACGAATGATAAGGAAAATAAAATCTATTATGAGTTTCTTGATTTTTATAAGGTATCCGGTGTCAATTATATCTGGTTCTCGAAGGAAGGAAGCTTTGCGGCACTGCTTGAGGTGCTTGGAAAAAAGCCGGATGAAGTATGGGATTATGAGGCAAAGCTGAATTTCAGCTCCAGATATACGAGATTTTCCGTGGCTTTTGAGGCAAACGGAGGAAACAAGCTGTCGATCACGACGGGCGATGCGTTTCTTGCATTTATCAAGCTGTATGACTACCATATGATCGATGAGAAAACGGCGACGGAGCTGAAGACACTCGTCGGCAATACATGGGAGGAGTTCAAGCTTCTGCAGGAGGACACAGAGGTAGAGCTGAAGATGGATCCGGTTGAGGATAAGAAATCGCTCTTTGGACGACTTCTCGGCAGCTCCGGTCCGACCAAGCTGAAGATTGCGTTTGTATACGAGCGGACGGCAGAGTCATCGGCGTGGACATATGCCCATGAGCTTGGAAGAATGCATTTGGAGCAGGCGTTCCCGGAAGAGGTCACGACAATTTACTATGACAATGTCACGATTGAAAATATCAGTGATATTCTGGAAAAAGCGGTCGCAGAGGGGTGCAATATTATATTCACGACAACACCGGCGTTTGCTGCGGACAGTGTAAAGGCAGCGATTGCGCATCCGGATGTCAAGATCCTGAACTGCTCCTTAAATACATCTCACCGCTATATTCGTACATACTATACGCGGATGCATGAGGCAAAATTCCTGATGGGTGCGATTGCAGGTGCAATGGCGGAAAATGACCGCCTATTTTATCTGGCAGACTATCCAATGTTCGGAACGATTGCAAATATCAATGCATTTGCAATCGGTGCGAAGATGACAAATCCGCGTGCAAAGGTTTATCTGGACTGGTATGCGAAGAAGGGAATCGACATTGCGGAACAGATCCGAAAAGTAGATCCGTCCTGTATTTCCGGAAAAGATATGGTAATTCCGGAGGAACAGTCCCGCTTCTTTGGTATTTATAATGTCCGTGACGGACGTCCGCATAATCTGGCCATGCCGCTCTGCCACTGGGGCAAGTTTTATGAGCGTCTGATCCGCACGATCATGGACGGCACGTGGAAGAACGATGATAATACATCCA
Source organism: Lachnospiraceae bacterium (assembly GCA_902363135.1). Lineage (GTDB taxonomy): Bacteria > Bacillota > Clostridia > Lachnospirales > Lachnospiraceae > Choladousia. Next base: position 233,660 of record CABIZF010000004.1, on the reverse strand, counting down.
AGGCGATTAACTACTGGTGGGGCATGTCTGCAGGTGTGGTAGACGTCATCTGCTCACAGAACCTGCCGACTGGTACACAGAAGCTTGTCGAGCTGCTCAAGCATACGATTTGTGCCGGAGAGTTTAACCCGTTCTCCGGAATTCTGTATTCTCAGGACGGCATTATCAAGGATCATCCGGACAATGTGCTTTCTCCGGAGGAAATCATGGCTATGGACTGGCTTTCGGATAATATTATTGGCTCAATTCCGAAGCTGGAGGAACTGACAGAGCATGCTCAGCCGGCACTGTCCCAGCAGGGCGTGCAGGCAGCGAAAGGATCAGGAAACGAATGAGAATCATGGTGATAGCAGATGAAGAATCATCATGGCTGTGGGATCATTTTGAAAAAGAAAAGCTGGCAGGAGTCGACCTGATTATATCGTGCGGAGATCTGCATCCGCATTATCTGTCCTTTCTGACCACTTTTACTTCTGCACCTGTGCTGTATGTGCATGGAAATCATGATGACAAATATGAGCAGGTACCGCCGGAGGGCTGTACCTGCATTGAGGATCAGATATTCGTATATGAAGGAATCCGGATCCTCGGACTTGGCGGTTCGATGCGTTACCGCCCCGGGACAAACCAGTATACGGAGCGGGAGATGAAAAAAAGAGTGTCCAAGCTCTGGTTCCCGCTGCTGCGGCGCGGAGGATTCGACATTCTGGTGACGCATTCTCCGGCCTATCAACTCGGCGACGGGCGCGATCTGCCACATCAGGGATTCCGCACCTTTGTGGATCTGATGGACAAGTATCATCCGCGTTATCTGCTGCACGGGCATGTGCATCTTACCTATGGGCGTTCAGTCAAACGGTTTGACAAGTATGGAGATACGACAATCATCAATGGGTATGAGCGATTTGTATTTGATTATGAGGCAGACGAACCGAGCAGTCTCAAGTATGGGATTGAGCCGGGCTCGCCGAATCCGTTCGCGTGAATGCAGACAAAGATTTTTTCGTTTTACAGAAAATTGCGTCCTGTAAAGTAAAACGATCCGCGAGAAGTCACGGTGGTGAGACGCAGAGATGGCTCACGGAAATGAAGATTTGCAGTATATCAGATGTGAAATGACTCCCATCTCTGTAGGTGGCGAGCAACAAATCAGTATCAGTGGTGGGAGTCAATCCCCCATCTGATATAGCCTCCGGCAGGATTGCAGAGATGCGCAAAAGAAGTATGTCATGCATTGCATGACGCGCATCTCGCAGCAAGAATGCCGAGGCATTCTTGAAAGAGAAGAAGGCTGCCCGCCCGGTATGAATCCGGAGCGGACAGCCTTCTTTATGTTTGGATAAAAATCACGCGTCTTGCGTAACGTTGGTCGATTAAGCCTGCGGACCTGCAGCAACCAGAGCCTTACCAGCTGCGTTGCCTTCGTATTTTGCGAAGTTCTTAACGAATCTGGAAGCAAGATCCTGTGCCTTTGTCTCCCACTCGGAAGCATCAGCGTAGGTATCACGCGGGTCAAGGATTGCCGGATCAACACCCGGAAGCTCGGTCGGTACTTCGAAGTTGAAGTGCGGGATCGTCTTGGTCGGTGCATTGTTGATAGCGCCGCTTAAGATAGCGTCGATGATTCCACGGGTATCCTTGATGGAGATACGCTTGCCGGTTCCGTTCCAGCCGGTATTTACAAGGTATGCCTTAGCACCGCTCTTTTCCATCTTCTTAACAAGCTCTTCTGCATACTTGGTCGGATGCAGCTCCAGGAATGCCTGGCCAAAGCAAGCGGAGAAGGTCGGGGTCGGCTCTGTGATTCCACGCTCGGTACCAGCAAGCTTTGCTGTGAAACCGGACAGGAAGTAGTACTGAGTCTGATCCTCTGTCAGGATAGATACAGGCGGAAGTACTCCGAAAGCGTCTGCGGACAGGAAGATTACGTTCTTTGCTGCCGGTGCAGAAGATACCGGACGTACGATGTTCTGAATGTGGTTGATCGGGTAGGAAACACGGGTGTTCTCGGTAACGCTCTTGTCAGCAAAATCGATCTTTCCGTCTGCGTCCAGAGTAACGTTCTCAAGAAGAGCATTTCTCTTGATTGCATTGTAGATATCCGGCTCAGATTCCTTGTCGAGGTTGATAACCTTTGCATAGCAGCCGCCCTCGAAGTTGAATACGCCGTTGTCATCCCAGCCGTGCTCGTCATCACCGATCAGGAGACGCTTCGGGTCTGTGGAAAGAGTGGTCTTACCTGTTCCGGAAAGTCCGAAGAAGATTGCGGTGTTCTCACCGTTCATATCTGTGTTTGCAGAGCAGTGCATAGCAGCGATGCCCTTCAGCGGCAGATAGTAGTTCATCATGGAGAACATACCCTTCTTCATCTCTCCGCCGTACCAGGTGTTGATGATAACCTGCTCGCGGCTTGTGATGTTGAATACAACTGCGGTCTCAGAATTCAGACCCAGCTCCTTGTAGTTCTCAACCTTAGCCTTGGAAGCGTTGTATACAACGAAGTCCGGCTCAAAGTTTTCAAGCTCCTCAGCGGTCGGCTGAATGAACATGTTGGTAACGAAGTGTGCCTGCCAAGCTACCTCAACGATGAAACGGATTGCCATACGGGTATCAGCATTTGCTCCGCAGAATGCATCTACGACATACAGCTTCTTGTTGGAAAGCTCTTTCTGAGCGATCTCTTTGACAGCTGCCCATGCTTCCTGAGATGCCGGATGGTTGTCGTTCTTGTACTCGTCAGAGGTCCACCATACAGTGTCCTTGGAGTTCTCGTCAACAACGATAAATTTATCTTTCGGTGAACGGCCGGTGTAGATACCAGTCATAACGTTTACTGCGCCAAGCTCGCTGACCTGACCTTTTTCATAGCCTTCAAGTTCCGGCTTTGTCTCTTCGTCAAATAACATCTCATAAGACGGATTGTAGACAACTTCTGTAGTTCCGGTGATGCCATACTTAGTTAAATCAATCTTTGCCATCTTTTCATTACTCCTTTTTTAAAATGTGGATGAGAAGACGCACGACTGCGATCTCCCATGAAAGAAGCGGAACCTTCCGACTTCCAGCCTATATTATACATGATTAGACGATAAAATCAATAAAAAAACAGTGAAAAAATCGGAATTTGTTAAAAAATAAACGCGAAAGAGGAGCATCGGGGGTATTTATTTTTATTCCCGCGGGCAGCGAGTCAGGTAGTATTCTGCATTTGTGGAAGATAAAAGACAGGATACAGATTTGAGATTAAGAAAGTCATAAGATTCAGAAAAGAAAAAGCGTGTACTTAAGGAGGAGATATGGTAAGATAACAATGTTAGTGAAACGTTTTTATCAGGACGGAACAATAGATATATATATTATATATAGGAAGGGACAGGGACAGATATTTGTTTAAGACTATGCGTACCATTTTGCACGCACTCTCTTATGGGAACATTGAGGTAGAGTCCTCCAGGCGTCTGGTGGACCTGAAAAAACTTGATGCGATGCGGATTTTTTTAAAAAAACTGGATGTAAAGGTATATAATGGGGACTATGAGGTGCCGGTAAGGCTGTATTTTCCGACCGAGGAGGCGATGCAGCGTAAACTGCAGGAACCTCTGGATCTTCCGGTGCTGCTCTTTTTTCATGGTGGCGGCTGGGTGACAGAGAGTGTGGATACGTATAACCGGGTCTGCGCGCGGATGGCACAGTCGACGGGACAGATCGTCATGTCGGTGGAATACCGTCTGGCGCCGGAGTACCGTTTTCCGACGGCGTTTGACGACTGCTACGCGGCAGCAAAGGAGCTTTATACGACAGACCATCTTCTGAAGACGATGCCGGAGCACATCACGGTCATCGGCGACAGCGCGGGTGGTAATCTGGCCGCTGCCGTTTGCTTAAAGGCGAGAGATACCGGGGATTTTAAGGTGCATCGGCAGATTCTGATCTATCCGGCTTTGAACAACTGCTACACGGAGGCATCGCCGTATCCGTCTGTAAAAGAAAATGGCACGGACTATCTGCTGACCGCGGTGAAGATGGAGGACTATCTGAAGCTTTATGAGAGCGGTCCAAAGGATCGGAAGAATCCGTATTTCTCCCCGTTGCAGGAGCAAGATTATCATGGGTTGCCGCGCACGCTAATTCTTACCGCCGAGTTTGATCCGCTGCGTGATGAGGGAGAGGAATATGCGCGCCGTTTACTGGCAGCCGGAAATGAAGTGGAGCAGCACCGGATCAAAGGTGCATTGCATGGTTTTTTTGCGCTTGGGATTAAGTTTTTGCATGTACAGGAGAGCTTTGATTATATCAATTCGTTTCTTGAAAAGGCGTGCCATGTACATGAAAAAGGAGATGTGCTGTAATATAATAAGAAGAAACGAAACAGAGAAATTTTAATATTAAGGAAGCGAAGAAATGGATTCAGGATATTCAAAATGGAGAAAGCTGGACAATGCGGCGCTCGCTTTCCCTCTTGTGACCGGAAAAGACGATACCCGCGTGTTCCGTTTTTACTGTGAACTGAAGGAACCGGTGGAGGAGGCAACGCTGCAGGCAGCTTTGGACGAGACGATGAAGCGTTATCCGCTTTTTCAGGCAGTGCTGCGAAAGGGACTTTTCTGGTTTTATCTGGAACGGAGAGAGATCCGTCCTGTCGTACATCCGGAAAAAAAGCCGCCATGCAGCAGACTCTATATTCCGGATAAGAAGTCGTTGCTATTTGAGGTCAGCTATTATCAGAACAGGATCAATTTTGAGGTGTTTCATGGGCTGACCGATGGTACCGGGGCGATGCATTTTCTTGTGGAGCTGGTACAGAATTATCTGATCCTGCGGCATCCGGCAGAACATCTGCCAAAAGTGGAGCAGGAGGAAGTGGTCACACCAGGAGATCAGGAGGAGGACAGCTTTTCACAGTATTATTCAGCGAAGCTTCCGCGTGGCAGGGAAAAAAAGCCGGATGCGGTCAAGCTGCGCGGGGAGAAGCTGGTGCATGAGGATATGCACATCACAGAGCTGGAGCTGTCGGTAAGAGAGGTGCATGCGCAGGCGAAAGCCTACGGTGTCTCAATCACAGTGCTGCTCACTGCAGTGATGCTCTGTGCAATTCACGAGGAAGTGCCAAAGGACCGGCAGAATAAGCCGATCACCCTTATGGTGCCGGTAAACCTCAGAAATTATTTTCCGTCACAGTCAATGGGAAACTTTTTCGGATGGATTGAGGCGGGGCATGTGTTTACCGATGCGACGACCTTTGAGGAGGTCGTGCAGCATGTCGGGGAGCAGTTTGAACGGGAGCTGGTCAAGGAGCGGATTGCTGTGCGTATGAATGATTATGTGCGTCTGGAAAAGAATCCGTTGCTGCGGGCGGTGCCTCTGGAGATTAAAAAGGGATTTCTGATGCTCGGGGCGAATCTCGGCAGCCGGTGTATCACAGCGGTCTACTCGAATATCGGCAGGATCCGCTATGGAGATAAAATGGTGCTCGGCTTCACTTCGAAGCTGACGGATGACCGTATCCCGCGTAATTTTCAGCGGATACTGAAGGGGCATGAGATCAAAAGCAGGGAGATCCGGGAAGGATTTCCGGTGAGTACGGAAGCAGAGAAGCTGGCGGGCAGAAAAGCCTATCAGGTATTTACGTTTTTATGTATTGCAGCCGCTGTTATCTGCGGAATGATTGATTATATGATGACGGGTGGGCTGAATTGGTTCTGGTTTGCCGCGGCGGGCTGTGCCTGTGCATGGACAATCGTATCGGTGGCTTATACAAAGCGGAGAAATATTCTGAAAAATGAGATGTGGCAGCTGCTGCTCGTTACCGTGCTCAGTATTATCTGGGATTACCTGACGGGATGGCGTGGCTGGTCACTGGATTTTATATTTCCGTTCGGGGCGCTTGCAGTGCTCAGCTCGATGCTCGTGATCGCAAAGGTCAATCGGCTGGAGCAGGAGGAGTATCTGTTTTATCTTGTACAGGCATCCGTGGCTGGATGTATTCCGGCACTGCTCGTCTGGCTCGGATTGATACACATCGTCTATCCGTCGGTTGTCTGCGCCGGGATCAGTATTCTGGTGCTCGCTGCGCTGTTCATTTTTCAGAAGAAAGATACCTTGGCGGAGTTCCGGAAGAAGCTGCGGATGTAAGCCTGAGCTGCACAGGCCATGGGATGGGAACAGATGAAAGTCACAAATGATAAGCTCAGAAAGGAAAGGACATAAATGGTAAAAATAGATCTCATTACCGGCTTCCTCGGATCCGGCAAGACGACTTTTATCAAGAAGTATGCTGATTATCTGATACGACAGGGCTGCAACATCGGCATACTCGAAAATGATTACGGCGCGATCAATGTGGATATGATGCTGCTGCAGGAGCTCGAGGGAGAGCATTGCGAGCTGGAGATGGTATCCGGCGGCTGCTGTCAGGATTCAGATGCGCACAGGAGACGTTTCAAGACAAAGCTGATCTCCATGGGCATGTGCGGCTATGACCGGATTCTCGTGGAACCGTCCGGTGTCTTTGATATGGACGAATTTTTTGATACCCTGCAGGAGGAGCCGCTGGATCAGTGGTATGAGATTGGAAGCGTGCTTGCGATCGTGGATGCGCGTCTGGAGGATATCCTTTCACCGGAGGCAAATTATGTGCTGGCTTCTGAGGCTGCTTCGGCAGGCTGTATCGTGATGAGCCGTACGCAGGAGGCATCCGAAGAAGAGCAGCAGAATGCGGTCGCGCATTTGAATCGGGCGCTTGAGCATGCAAAATGCAGCCGGAGACTGGAGCTTGAGCATGTCGTGAGGAAGAACTGGGAGGAGCTTACGGATGCAGACTTTGAAGAAATTGCGTCTGCAGGCTATGAGCACGCCAGCTATGTGAAACAGGATTATAGTGAACACGGCGGGTTCGAATCACTGTTTTTTATGAATCTCGGAATGGACGAAAAGGCTCTTTTGCAGGCAGTACAGGAGATATTTTCTAATAATGCATGCGGGACGGTCTTTCGGGTAAAAGGATTTTTCAAGGATAGGGCTGACGCTTGGAAGGAGCTTAATATGACGCGTTGCCGGCAGAGTGTGCAGCCGATCAAAAGGGGACAGGAAGTGCTGATTGTGATCGGTGAGCACCTGGATCGGACACGGATAGCGGCATATTTTGAACGCAGATAAGCATTCCCCCGCTTCAAGTGCGCGGAGCACTAAGCGGCTGGTGAGGGGGATGCTTATGTCAGTGGGAGTTGAAAGCTCCCACTGACAGATCGCGAAGCGACTGCGTTCATGAGCAAGTAGCGAAGCTAGGCCCTGCCAGCAGAGCTGCAGGGATGGATTGCGAATGTCCGCTTTACCCGACGGAGAAAAGGTAAATCGACATATTTCGTTTTACCGGATAAATATCGCATTGACTTTGCTTCTGAATTATGCTTTAATGAAGTTTAGAAAACGTTAACAAACCTTTACAATTTTAGGAGGAAGAACACAATGAAAAAAGCAATTGCATTTCTTATGGCAGCAGGCATGACTCTGGCACTTGGCGCATCTGCTTTCGCTGAGGAAGATCCGACCAGAATCGCTTTGTTGCTCCCGTACATCGGAGACCAGTCTTATTTTGATGTTACCGCACGAGGGCTGGATCTGGTTAATGAAGAGTACGGCGATGCAGTTCAGACACAGCTCATCGAGATGGGAACCGATGCAGCTGGCTGGGAGGCAGCAAACCGTCAGGCAGCTGCAGAGGGATATGACATCATCATCTCCGGTAACTTCCAGTATGAAAGTGCTATGCTTACTGTAGCAGCTGACTACCCGGATATCAAGTTTCTGAACTTTGACTACTCTGACGTAGAGGCAAACAAGAAGGACAATGTATATGCAGTTACATATGCATCCAACGAGGTTGGTTATCTTGCAGGTATTGTAGCAGGTGTGAAGTCTCAGAGCGGCATCGTAGGTGCGATCGGCGGAATGGATAACGATGGTATCAGACAGTTCCTTGCAGGCTTTATGCAGGGCGCACATGATGCAAATCCGGATATCAAGTGCATTACAGGTTTCGTTGGAAACTTCCAGGATACCGGTGTTGCAAAAGAGCTGGCAACGAACATGATCAACGAGGGTGCTGACGTGCTGTATCATGCAGCAGGCGGTGCCGGAAACGGTATGTTCGAGGCAGTTGCGGCAGCAGATGGCGTATGGGCAATCGGTGTTGATACAGACCAGTATGCGTCTCTCTCCGAGCAGCCGGATCTTGCAAAGACAATCCTGACCTCTTCTGTTAAGAACTGTGATGTCGCAATCAAAAACAGTATCGGGAAGATGCTTGATGGTACTGCACCGTATGGTCAGCAGGAGATCCTTACCTATGCAGACGGCGGAGTTGGCCTTGCAGAGAATGATTACTACAAGGAGAACATGACTGAGGAAGAGCTTGCAAAGGTAAAAGAGCTTGCTGATAAGGTAAAGAGCGGTGAGACAAAGGTAGTTGACCAGCTGACCGACGCTACAGCATATGATACTTACCTTGAGATGACTGCTAAATAAAACCGGTCATTACGATTGATACGGTCATAAGCAAAGTAGAATGCTCTGTCTTTCCAAAAGATGGAGCATTCTTTGTAAACTTTCATGATATGTGAGGGAATGACATGAGTGATACCATTTTAAAGCTGGAGGATATTACCAAGATTTATCCGAACGGCACAGTGGCGAACCGCAATATCAATATCGAACTGCGAAAAGGTGAGATTCATTCCATCGTCGGTGAGAATGGTGCGGGAAAGTCGACTCTGATGAAAATTATTTTTGCGATTGAAAAGCAGACGTCCGGTAAGATTTATTACAAGGGCGAAGAGATCAATTATCAGGGCTCTATGGAGGCGATCAACAACGGAATCGGAATGGTGCATCAGCACTTTATGCTGATTCCGTCCTTTACGGTGGCACAGAATATCGTTATGGGCGCAGAGCCGACCAGATCCATCTTTATTGATAAGAAGGAAGCGGTGCGCAAGACTCAGGAGCTGGCGCATAAATATAATTTTGACATTGACGTGACAAGAAAGGTTTCTAGTCTGACGGTCAGTGAAAAGCAGAAGGTAGAGATATTAAAGACGCTTTACCGGAATGCGGAGGTCATCATTCTCGATGAGCCGACGGCCGTGCTGACTCCGCAGGAGACCGAGGCGCTGTTTGAACAGCTGGAGAAGTTCCGTGAGATGGGACATACGATCGTATTTATCTCCCATAAACTGAATGAAGTCATGCAGATCAGTGACCGTATCACGGTTATCCGTCTCGGTGAGACAAAGGGTACTTACGATGCGAAGGACATTACGATGGATCGCCTGACCGAGCTGATCATCGGTTCGAAGCTGGAGGACTCCTACGATGAGTTCAAGCATCCGGTCGAGAATCCGGAGCTGATCCTTGATGTAAAGGATCTGCATTACAGTGAGCATGGCGTGACGAAGGTTGATAAGGTGAACTTTTCAATCCGTGGCGGCGAGATCCTCGGTGTGGCAGGCGTACAGGGAAATGGACAGGAGCAGCTGATCAAGGCGATCACCGGACTGATTCCGTTCCAGGATGGTACGGTAAAGCTGGCCGGTACTGAGATTCAGGGAATGAATATCGCACAGAAGCGTGATGCCGGTATGTCTTACATCCCGGAGGATCGTATGATCGATGGAAGTGCTCCGGCTGCAAGCATCCAGGACAACCTGATCTCGACCTGCTATGAGCAGCCAAAATATTCCGGGAAAATTTTTCTGAAGCAGAATGTGATCCGTGAAGAGTCTCAGGAGCTGATTGAGCGTTTTAGCATTAAGACGCAGTCGGAAAAGGAAAAGGTGAGCGCGCTTTCCGGAGGAAATATTCAGAAGGTTGTTGTCGCACGTGAGTGGAACAACAAGCCGAAGCTGATGATTGCGGAGCAGCCGACCCGTGGTATTGATATCGGAAGTGCGGCGTACATTCATCATCAGCTGATCGACATGCGGAACAGCGGAGCAGCTGTACTGCTTGTCAGCGCGGATCTGAATGAGGTATTGAAGCTCTCCGACCGTCTGATAGTTATGTATGAGGGTGAAATTGTTGCATACTTCCCGTCGCTGAAGGGTGTGACCGAGAGTCAGCTCGGACTTTACATGCTCGGCGTGGAGCATCAGAGTGAAAAAGAAATCAGGGAGGCTAGCTATGACGACTGAGAAACAGAAAAAGCGCTTCCGGATCACAGACGAGGCGCCGTTTGAGGCACTGCGGATTATCGTTTCGATCCTGATTGCGCTGGTTGTTACGTTTATTGTATTATGCGTGGTAATTGAGGGAGATTCTCTTCCACAGCGCCTTGGCAATGCATGGACGACGTTTATCGCACTGATGACGTATCCGTGCAAGAATCTGTTCTACTTTGGTTATGTACTTGTCAAAATGGTGCCGCTGACCTTTGCAGGACTTGCAACACTGCTGTATTTCCGCACCGGATTGTTCAACCTGAGTACGGAGGGTATTTTCTACTTTGCAGGTGTGGCATGTACCTATTTTGCGGTCTCTGAGACGCGTCTGACCGGAAATGCATTTATCGACTCTGCGATCTGCATTATTGCTGCAGGACTCTGCGGCGGTGTCATCGCACTGCTTCCGGGTATCTTAAAGGCAAAATTCCAGGCAGATGAGATGGTTATCTCCCTGATGATGAACAATATCCTGTTTGGTATCGGATTCTGGATCATCAAGACATATCTGGCGACGACCGGTGTTACCGGTACGTCATCTGCGCCGTTCGTACAGAGTGCGCGTCTGACAACGATCATTCCGAAGACGCAGGTACATAGTGGTATTATCCTGGTATTGATCATGGTAGTGTTTGTGTACATTCTTCTGTTTAAGACAAAGATTGGCTATGCAATCCGCATTACCGGACTGAACCAGAACTTTGCACGCTACTCCGGAATGGGTGCGTTCGGGCTGTTCATGGTTGTACATTTTCTGGCAGGCTTCATCGGTGGTATGGGTTCAGCCGTAGAGCTGCTCGGCGTATACCAGAGCTTCACCTGGGCACAGCTTCCGGGACTTGGGTTTACCGGTGCGCTGATGGCAATGCTCGGTAAAAACCATCCGATCGGTGTGGCAGTTGCCGCATTCGGTATCAGCTACTTGAGAGCGTCTGCACAGCTGCTGGCGAACAGTTCACCGGTCATTGATATCAAGCTGGTATCTGTCGTTGAGGTAATTCTGACGCTGCTGATTTCTTCTCAGTACTTCTTAAGAGGCTGGAGAGAGAGACAATTGTTAAAGGAGGAGAAGATATGAGCTCATTCTTTACAGCGGATTTTGTGGCGCTGGTAATTCGTGTGGGTACACCGCTGATGTTCTGTTCCATGTCCGCTTATGTGGCGGCACTTGCAGGCATCCCGAACATTGCAGTTGAGGGTATTATGCTGTTCGGTGCGCTGTTCGGCGTATATTTCAGTGCATTATTCAGCAGCGCATGGCTTGGACTCCTTGGAGTGATCGGAGTCGGTGTAGTACTCGCGCTTGTACTTGCATTTTTTACGATGAAGATGAAGGCAGACCCGATCATGATCGGTATCGCGCTGAACCTGTTTGCGACGGATTTCAGCGTATGGCTTCTGCTTGTATGGACCGGATCAAAGGGAACGACAGCGAACCTTCCGTCCAAGGTGCTTCCGACGGTAGATATTCCATTTATCAAGGATATCCCGGTACTCGGTACGATTCTTTCCGGTCATTATTTACTGACCTATGTGTGCATCATTCTTGCAATATTGCTTGCGATCCTCGTATATCGCACGCCGTTCGGTCTTCATATGCAGGCCTGTGGGCTGGATGCACATGCGGCAGATTCCGTCGGTATCAAGGTAGACCGCGTCCGTCTGATTGCGGTTATCATGTCGGGTATCTTTGCCGCACTCGGCGGTGCATACCTCTCGATGGGATATCTGTCCATCTTTTCAAACAACATGACCGCGTCTCGTGGATGGATCGGTATTGCGGCACAGGCAGTAGGCGGCGGCAACTTCCTCATAGTCACCTTGACGACCGGAGTATTTGCTATCGCACAGGGTATCGTCAGCAAGCTGGCCCTTACCGCCCTGCCGTCTGACCTGATCAATACGATTCCATATGTATGCGTATTGATTGGTCTGATCGGACTTTCCATTAAAGAATACAGAAAAAGACGTGCAAGATAAGATTACAGAAAGGCTGCTGCAGCAATGCAGCGGCCTTTTTAACCGAATCAAGCAAGTCCCTTGCTTCAATGGCGCAAAGCAATAAGCAAATCCCCTGCTTCAATGACGCAACAGGCAGTGGCAATAAGCAGTAAGACTAAGGAGAAAATGCAGATATGGAAAAAAGAAAAATCATCTTCGACTGTGATCCGGGACATGATGACATCATGGCAATCATGAATGCACTGGCACATCCGGAACAGCTTGAAATTTTAGGATATACGACCGTATGTGGGAATAACTATGTGGACAAGGTTACACGTAATCTCTGTCAGGTGTTGACAGCACTCGGAAAGGATGGAAAGGTGGCAGTCGGATATGATGCACCGCTTGTGCTCGATCCGGATCCGCAGCCGGCGGCTCACGGTGAGAGCGGGCTGGATGGTCCGACTTTACCGGAGCCGACAGTACAGCCGATCAATCAGCATGCAGTGGAGTTTCTGCATGAGATGGCAGTGAAGCATGAAAAGATCACGATCGTAGCGCTTGCTCCGCTGACGAACATCGCGGTATTTCTGAAGACCTGGCCGGAGCTGAAGGAAAAGATCGAATGTATTACGCTCATGGGGGGAAGCCGCAGCTCGGGAAATATCCTTCCGCGTGCAGAGTTTAACATTTATGAGGATCCGCATGCGGCGAAGCTTGTATTTGAGTCCGGCGTACCGATCGTCATGAGCGACATCGAGATTTGTCTGGAATGCGCGACTCCGCACACGATGATCGATGCATTGAAGGGCCAGGGCAAGGTACAGGATCTGGCGCATGATATTTTACAGTTTTTCAGCCTGTACAACCGTCGTCGGAACGTTCCGCAGTCTCCGGTCTTTGATCTCGTCCCGGTTATGCATATGCTGCACCCGGAGCTTTTTGTGGAAAAGCCATGTAAGGTACAGATCGAGACGGCAGGCAAATATACACAGGGGATGACAATTGTGGACGATGCAGATGCGGAGCATGCAAATGTGCGGCTGCTCGGACACTGTGTGGATGTCGAAGCGTATAATGCGTACTTTATGGAGAATCTGAAGATCTTAAATGAGCGGATTTGAGGTGTTTTAGGATTGCGAGAGCATGAAATGCGAAGCAATCCGTGTATCATAGGGGCAAAATACCTTTTGACTCCAACATCATTGGATTGCAGGTGAACAGGTAGAAATCGTAAAGAGATATGCAGTACAGAAAAATGACTGGAACGGAAAAGGGGAGGGATATTAAAGTGGAAAAAGAAAAAATTTCAGATATCAAGCAGCAGTGCTTTTCCTCAATTGACGGCCGGGCGGATGCCATTTTTGAGCTGGGACGCGCCTTGTTCGCTCACCCGGAGCTTGGATTTAAGGAGTTTGAGACAAAGAAGCTACTGCTGGAATTTCTGAAAAAGGAAGGCTTTACGGTACAGCAGGAATATGCCCGGACCGGATTTCAGGTATCGATCGGGTCAGGACATCCGCATATAGCACTGATCGCGGAGATGGATGCGATTCCGACGCCGGGGCATCCGATGGCAAACCATGCAGATCAGGAGGCAGCGCACAGCTGCGGACACAGCAGCCAGTGTGCGATTGCAGTGGCGGCGCTGCTGGCATTAAAGGACAGCGGAGCGGTAGCCGATGGCGGGATGGTCAGCCTGTTTTTTACCCCGGCAGAGGAATACACGGACATGGAATTTCGAAAGGAGCTGATCGCAAAGGGCGAAATTCAGTATCCGGCCGGAAAGATTCAGATGCTTGCAGACGGTGTGCTGAAGGATGTGGATGTGTGCCTGCATATGCATGCGATGGGTGAATCAAAGTACCATTTTGCAGTGGATTCATCGCTGGCAGGTTTCATTTACAAGAAATTTATTTTCCATGGACGCGGCGCACATGCGGCGGTACTCCCGCATCTCGGAGTAAATGCTCTGAATGCATTTGCGCTGTTCCAGAGTGCAGCGGGGATGCTCCGGGAGACCTTTGTGGACGAGGATAAGAATCGTTTTCATGGCATCGTGACGGAAGGCGGTCAGACGGTCAATTCGATCCCGGAGCGGGTCGTATATGAGGGATATGTGCGTTCTTTTAATACGGAGCAGATGCAGCAGCTTTCCAACCGGCTGACAAATGCGGCCAGTCATTGTGCAATGGCGATCGGCGGCACCTGCGAGGTGGAGGATACACCGGGCTATCTGCCATTTCACCCATGCCATGCACTCTCAGAGGTGGCGCATCAGAATATGCTGGCTTTTGTTCCGGAGGAAGCTATTCTAAAGGACGAAAAAAGCGTGGCGGCCGGGGATATCGGTGATCTCGGTGCTTTTATTCCGTGCATTCAGTTCGGCTACGGCGGCATCACAGGCATCATTCACGGCAAGTCAATGCAGATCGCGGATGAGCCGCGCGTCTACCTGGAGACTGCAAAGATTCTGGCGGCGACCGCCGTGGATCTGCTGCAGCAGACAGGGCTGGTGGAACACATCTGCGATGCGTTTCAGCCGGAGATGACGTGGGAGGAGTATGAAGCGTACCGTGGTGCTGAATCGTTATAAAGATACAGCATTCGCATGGCACCGTTATATGGCTTCAGGTGCAGTAATGCTGAATTCGGTGGCTGATTTTGCGCAGGCATGAAAATCTTCTCACGTTTGGGATTGCGAAGATGCAGATTATCTTCTATAATAGAATAGCCAAAAAGAAATGCAGGATGACAGTTCTATGGGCCGTCATCCTGTTTTGCTCTGCCCTCTGGCAGCTTTTTTGACGGGCATATTTGGCAACTGCCTGCTGCTTGCGGCGGGGGATTCAATTCAGGAAACGGATAGAAGAGAGGAAAGCAGAATATGAAATATATTGAAGCATTTCGTGAAGGAGACAAGATCAACGAGGTTTATCTTTGCAAATATAAGCAGGCGGCGACCGCGAAAAACGGAAAAGCCTATGAGAACGTGATTCTTCAGGACAAGACAGGAACGATTGATTCCAAAATATGGGACCCGAATTCTTCCGGGATCGGAGACTTTGAGGTGATGGATTATGTCTTTATCACCGGAGATGTCACGAATTTTCAGGGAACGCTGCAGCTGAATATCAAGCGAGTGCGCAAGGCGGACGAGTCCGAGTATGTCGCACAGGATTACCTTCCGGTCAGTGAGAAGAACATTGATGAGATGTATCGGGAGCTGATGGGCTACATGAGCCAGGTAGAGAATCCGTATCTGCAGAAGCTGATTCAGATGTACTTTGTAGAAAATGAGGCGTTTATCTCAGCATTTAAGAGTCATTCTGCGGCGAAGACGGTACATCACGGATTTGTAGGCGGACTGCTGGAGCACACGCTTGGTGTCGTAAAGCTCTGCGATTTTTATGTAAAACAGTACCCGTATCTGAAGCGGGATCTGCTCTTTACGGCAGCGCTGTTTCATGATGTCGGAAAGCTCAAGGAGATATCCGGCTTTCCTGAAAACGATTATACAGATGATGGACAGCTGCTCGGTCATATCGTGATGGGATGTGAGCTTGTCGGATTTGGCTGCCGCCATATCAAAAATTTCCCGAAGAAGCTGATGAGCGAGCTGCAGCATTGCATTTTAGCCCATCACGGTGAGCTGGAATACGGTTCTCCGAAGAAGCCGGCTCTGGCAGAAGCAATGGCATTAAATTATGCGGACAATACAGATGCGAAGCTCGAGACGATGCGTGAGATTTTAAAGGGAGCCGGGACATCAAAGGACTGGCTCGGCTACAATCGCCTGTTTGAGTCAAATCTGCGTCAGAGCTCAGAGCTGTAGAATAGGAGAGAGCATGCGAAAAGACGATCTTATTACAGTGACCATTGAAGATTTAAGTAGTGAAGGTCTGGGCGTCGGGCATTACGATGGCATGGCATTTTTTATAAAAGATACGGTGATCGGGGATGTGGCAGAGGCGAAGATCATGAAGCTGAAAAAGACATATGGCTATGCACGGCTGACCCGTCTCATCACGCCAAGCCCGGATCGCATTGCAGCGCGGTGTCCGGTGGCGCGTCAGTGCGGCGGTTGTCAGATCCAGGCGATGAGCTATCCGGCACAGCTGCGTTTTAAAGAGGCAAAGGTGCGGAACAATCTGGTCCGCATCGGAAAATTTGAACATCCGCCGATGGAGCCGATCATCGGTATGGAGGAACCGTTCCGCTACCGGAACAAAGCGCAGTTCCCGGTTGGAATGTCGAAGGATGGGCGTATCATTGCCGGATTTTATGCCGGACGGACACATGCGATTATCGAGTGTGAGGACTGTCTGCTTGGTGTGGAGGAAAATCGGGTTATTCTGGATCTGGTGCTGGAGCATATGAAGGAATATCATATCCGCCCATATGAGGAACTGACAGGGAAAGGCCTTGTACGCCACGTAATGATCCGTAAAGGCTTTGCAACCGGAGCGGTGATGGTCTGTCTGATCGTGAATGGTGATAGCCTGCCGCATGCGGACGCGCTGGTAGAAAGGCTGCGCACGATCCGGGGGATGGCGAGCATTACATTAAACATCAACCGTGAGCAGACGAATGTGATTATGGGACGTGAAATAAAATTGCTGTGGGGGCAGCCGTACATTGAGGATACGATCGGAAACGTCCGTTTCCGAATCTCACCGCTCTCTTTTTATCAGGTCAATCCACTTCAAACGGAGAAGCTCTACAATAAGGCGCTGGAATATGCGGGGCTGACCGGTGAAGAGACGGTATGGGATCTGTACTGTGGTATCGGCACGATCTCCCTTTTTCTGGCTCAGCGCGCGAAACAGGTATACGGTGTCGAGATTGTTCCGGCCGCGATTGAGGATGCAAAAGCCAATGCCGCGCTGAATGGTATGACGAACGCAAAATTTTTTGTTGGAAAGGCAGAGGAAGTCCTACCGGAAAAATATGAAAAGGAAG
Organism: Lachnospiraceae bacterium; assembly: GCA_902363135.1. Classification (GTDB taxonomy): domain Bacteria; phylum Bacillota; class Clostridia; order Lachnospirales; family Lachnospiraceae; genus Choladousia. The sequence goes on along the minus strand of CABIZF010000004.1, from coordinate 216,540 downwards.
GCATCACCGCCGATGTCATTGTCGTAGACCCACCACGCAAGGGCTGTGAGGAGAGCGTACTTGCGACCATGATACAGATGGCTCCGAAGCGTATCGTTTACGTCAGCTGCGACAGTGCGACTCTGGCCCGCGACCTGAAGTACCTGTGCCATCATGACTATGAGCTGACGTGCTGCTGTCCGACGGATATGTTTGGAAATTCAGTGCATGTGGAAACGGTTTGCTTGCTGTCAAGGAAGGATAAATAAAGGTTGAAAAATTGCCGTATTTGTCATGGACAAATGCGGTAATTTTTTTGCATAAAAGCAGGAAATCAAGTATACTGAAAATAGAAACAATTGCAACAGAATATTCAGAAGAAATAGCGGGGGATTGCATGAATTTTCAGGAACAGTTGAATATGTATATGGAAAAGCTGCACTGCACAGGCAGAGAGCTGGCATCCGAAAGCGGGGTGTCGGAGACGATCATCAGCCGTTACCGGAAGGGGGATCGGATACCTGCGGCTGACAGTGCATATCTTCAGCGGCTGGCAGAGGGGATCGCGCAGCTGGCGGAAAAAAGAGGGCAGCCGGATATGGAGGAGACGCATATTTGGAACAGTCTGCGTGAGAGCCTGCAATTGAAAGATTTACCTGTATTTCCGTATGAGAAGCTGGATCTTCTGCTGCGGGACATGGAGGTGAATCTTTCAGCGCTGGCGGCCTTTTTACATTATGATGCTTCCTATCTTTCCAAAATTCGTATGGGAAAGCGGAAGCCTGCCAGGGAGAAGGAATTTATTGAAAACGTATGTATTTATATCGTGAAAAACAGTCCGGGAATGGGAGAGCTAGAGCGTCTTGCCGCTCTGATCGGATGTGAGGCGGAAGCGCTGCAGGAGACAGAGGCTGCGGTGCAGCTGCTGAAGCAATGGATGTATCAGAAAGGAGGAGAAAGAACCGATTATGTGTCCGGATTTCTGCACAAGGTAGATGACTTTGATCTGGAGCAGTATATCCGTGCGATTCATTTTGACAGCTTGAGAGTGCCTAAGGTGCCGTTTACACTTCCGGTGTCAAAGCATTATTACGGGCTTTCGGAGATGCGGGATGGAGAACTGGATTTTCTGAAGCATACGGTGCTGGCAAAGTCGATGGAGCCGGTATATTTGTGCAGTGATATGCCGGTGGAGGATATGGCAGCCGATGAAGAATTTGCAAAAAAGTATATGTTCGGATTGGCGATGGTGCTGAAGAAAGGGCTTCGTATCCATATCATTCATGATGTGGAGCGGCCTTTAAAGGATATGATGCTCGGGCTGGAAAACTGGGTGCCGTTGTATATGACCGGACAGATTTCACCCTATTATCTGAAGGGTAGTCAGAATCGCATCTATTCCCACCTGCATTATGCTTCCGGGCAGGCGGCAATGACCGGGGACTGTATCAGCGGGCATCATGAGTTCGCGCACTATTATCTGACGAGCCGCAGGGAGGAAGTGGCGATCTGTCGGAAAAATATGCAGTTTCTTTTGAAAAAGGCGCACCCGCTTATGAGGATTTATCGAGAAGAACGTATGGAAGAGCTATATGCTTTTTTGGACGCAGATGCGAAACTCATGGGAAAGCGAAGAAGAATTCTGGCGGCTCCGCCGCTTTTTACGATGAAAAAGGAGTTGCTGGTATCAATTCTGAAGCGGGCAGAGGTGGAAAAGAAACGACAGACGCAGATTTTGGAATATCAGAGGCGGGAATGGCAGCGAATGGAGCGGATTTTTACACACAGCTTTGTGGAGGATGAGCTGGCAGAGCTTTCTGAGGCTGAGTATGAGGCGTATCCTTCGATTCTGCCGCTGGCGGAATGTTTTTTTGAGCAGGATATCCGGCTGACCTATGCGGAATACCGAGCATGCATAAAATCTGCACAGGACTATGCACTGCGGCAGGAGCAATACCGGTTCCGGCTTACAAATGCCGCAGGCTTTCACAATATTCAGGTGCTGTGCCGGGAGGGACAGTGGTGTATGGTCTCGAAAAATCGGGCACCCGCGATCCATTTCGTGATTCACCATCCGAAGCTGCGGGAGGCGCTGGAGAATCTGGTGCTTCCGATAAAGGATACCCATGGTGTATTGCAATTCCAGGAGGAAGGAGGAGGATGATGAAGAGAAGAGACATCCTGACCGGTCTGTTTTTCGCGTTGATTGGCGGACTGGTGGTTCCGGTGACGGCGGAAGAGATGCAGCTCTATAAAACCTATAAATATGAAGAAATTCAGGATGCGGCGATGGGAAAGGTTGTCGCGCGCTGTATGATTCCGTCTGGCTATGCGGCGGCAGGGCAGGTGATGTGGTGTGGACAGTGGCAGAGTGCGGGAGCGCCTGCTCAGGTGTATATCACGGCGCTGAGCCCGGATCAGAATACGGTGATGGGCTTCTATTCTTATGTGGTCTATGAGCATAAGCTAGAAGATTCTATGAGTGGTGTCAACTATACGCAGCACCGGGACGGCATATTTGATGCAGAGACGATGACGCCGATGCTGCATTTCATGGAGGCTGAGGACTATTGTGATTACCTGGCAGAGGGGATTCTCTCCGGGTATCAGATCGAGCTTATCGAGAAGCACACAGTCGCAGACGAGCTGGATCAGGCTGTGGCTATGCTTATGGATGCGCGTAAGGCAGAGATATCAGAGTTGGAGCAGATGTTTGCCGTGAGCGGATTTTTGCTGGAGGGTACCTATGCAGGCCTTGCAGAACAGTCTTATCGGGTTGTGCTGGATGAGGTGCCGTATCGTATGACGGTGCTTTGCACAACGGATGGGATCCAGTTCGGAACGACACAGGAAATGCCCTATGTCGGTACCGTCCGTTCCGCTTTTATTTCATGGGAAGCGCCGTTTGCATTTTTTATGCTGACTCCGGAATCGGAATATGAGGAACATGCAGCAGCCTTTGAACAGTTTATATGGAATACGGAGTTGACGGATCAGTTTGTGGAGGCCTTTCAAAAAGCACAGGATCAGATTGTGAAGCAGATATTGCAAAACGGCAGTACGAGTATGTCCACGGTGCAGGATTACTGTGAAAGCAGTGTCAGTGATGCTATGGGAAGTGGCGCCACCTATGATGCAGAACAGTTTTCGGACTACATTTTGTCACAGAATGACTATACGATGCCGGATGGAGAGCATGTAAAGGTCTCAAATACGTTTGATTATGTGTATGCGGATGATCTGGGCAATCTCTATGTATCGAACACACAGGAGCAGCCTGCGGGGACAACGCAGCTGCATCCGAATTAAGCGGGCAGGGAAGCAGAAAAAAGAAATGCGGATTGTATATATCCGCCGGATAAGGAGGAGCGGGTTTATGAGAAGAAAATGGAATGTGTTTTTTGCAGCAGTAATGGCCGGTATGATGATTTCCGGCAATGCGGTGGCTTCGGAGGAACTTGTCGCATCGGCCGGTGGAGAAAATGAGATTGCCATATCGGCGCAGGAGCATGCACAGGGGGATGTGATCGCGCTGGATGATCTTGGGATTTCTGTGCAGCTTTCTTCTTATACAGCAGTTGCGGAGAAGGATGGATATGTCTATATTTATACCGGAGCGGATGGTTCGATCCCGTATGTAATCGTCGGCGTTTATGATACGGATGCAGCAGATTTCGCAGATCAGTTTACGGAGTATATGCGCGGGGAATATCCGGACCTTCAGGTGATGGAAGCGGCAGGAACAATGACGATCAAGGATCGGAGCTTTGTGAAAACCATCTACTCTTATGAGGTGAGCGGATATCAGGTTCAGGATACCCGTCTGTTCTGCGCGATGAATGGAAAGACCTATATGTTTGGCGCAAAGGAGATTCCGGAGTTGTCCTGGTATGCTTCCGAGGCGCTTACGGAAGCGGCAGGGAGTTTTTGGTATCTGGCCGGCGGGGACAGTGATTATGCACAGCATGTGGATGCAAGCCGCTCAGCCGGCAAAGGGGCTTCCCAGACCGTAGACGGGATGACACAGGCTGCGCAGGATATGATTGATCAGAACGGAGCCGGTACAGAGGGGACGATCGGAAGTGCTGACGGGACAGTGGGAAGCATCGCCGGATCTGCCGGTGCGCAGGATGCATTAAATGGAAGTATAACATTTGATGAGGCGTCTGCGCCTTATACCGGTACCTGGGTACCATTTCAGGACGGGTTCCGGCTCTATCTTCCAAGTGACTGGACGGTATACGATCTTTCAGATGAAGAGACACAGCAGGGTGTGCTCTACCTAGCCGGTGATGCATCAGGTGCAAAGAATGCTCCGGCAATTTCTGTCGTGTGGGCATACAGCCAGGGGACGGATACCTTAGAGGAGCTCGCAGACGCGATTCGTCAGTCCGGGTATACGGTCGATAATCTGGTGGAAATCAATGGAATCGGCTGCATCACCTACCGGCTGGAGTCGGAGGACTGCAGTGCGGTGATGTTTTTCCATCCGACCGATCCGCAGTATGTGTTTTGTGTGACCGGGGCTGCGTACTCGGAGAATGTCGATACGATCTGTGCGGCGCTGACATCGCTGAGCCGGTACGAGGCATGACTTGAACGCAGATCGCGAATATCCGCTTTGACTTGCGCGGAATAGTAAAAGCTACGCCGCTGCTGGCAGACTCAGCTGCAAAGTGACAAGAATGCGCTGGAGAAACACCATGCGAAAGACCGCTTGCAGATTTACCTGCTGCGTGCTATGATGGCAGGAGAAAAATCTGCAAGAGGTACAAAACGATGAAAAAAATATGGGCAAAAGAGTCATGGAGCGGATTTCGAATGATCCTGATGCTGATGCTTCTCGTATGTGCGTTTATTACGGGACTTCGGCGTCAGGATTTTTACGGTGAGGAAACGCAGACCGCAATCGGATGGGACACATCGGTGGAGCCGCAGAGCATACCGGAGCTCGGAGAAAACACGGTGATTTCACAGGAATTCTATGCACAGGATGGAATACTGGAGCTGATCTATGTGTCGATCGGTGCGCACGGGACGACCGGGAGTATGCTTATCACCTTGCAGGATGCGGATGGCGCGATCCTGGCGACGCGGGAGCTGCCGTGCGATGCACTGGTGGAAAATGGCGCGCAGGGTATTTCTTTTCATATCCGCGTACAGCCAGGGAAAAAATATGTGTATACCATTTCTTTTTCTGGTATTACAGATGAATATCCGCAGCTGCAGACGCTGCCGTGTCTTTCTGAAGGAGAGCTGGGAGCGCTGACGGTCAATGCGCAGGCACAGGAGCAGAAGCTGTACGGCCTGTTTGTTTATCAGTCTTATTACACGCAGAATCCGCTGTGGTGGCTGTTTGCGGGGATGACGGTGCTGTTGTTTTTTTATGCGGTACTGTATCCTCTGATTCCGGTATGGCAGACGCATCTTCTGCCGCTTTTTCTGGTCGGACATGTTGTGCTCGGGGTGTGTTTGCTGGAGATTGCGGCCGGAAATACGTTGATGACATTGATCGGGCAGAGGCTGTTTTACAATTGCATTTTCTGTTTCTTCCTGTTTGCGGTGCTGTCTGTATTTCTTTGGAGAGGCGGCTGGCTGTTGAGGTCGGGGACGGTCCTTTGCTTTGTGATCGGTGTGGCGGAGTATTATGTGCTGGAGTTCCGGGGAAGCCCGTTGCATCCGGCTGACCTGCTCAGCATTGGGACGGCAGGGGAAGTGAGCAGTGCATACAAGTTTGATTTGCCGATCTCGATGTGTGCCGCTTTTTTCCTGATGCTCACGGTATTTGCAGTTGAGCATAAGATTCGTTTTGTGCGCTATACCGGAAAGCAGCGTATCGTCTGGTTTTGTGTGCTCGCGGTGCTCACTGCAGGGGGCTTTGGGTATCTTCAGTCGCAGCCGATCCTGTCGACCGGGAAAAACGGAGGATTTTTCTGGAATCTCACGTCGTCGTATGAGAAGTACGGATATTTTCTGGCGACCTATATTTATGAGAACTATCAAAAGGTGGAAAAACCGGAGGGATATTCTGTGGAAGCAGTGGAGCAGCTGATGACGGAGCTGATACAGGAGCAGACAGAAAGATCCGGGCAGAATGATTCGACCGGACAGCTGCCGAATATCATTGCGATCATGAACGAGTCTTTTACCGACTTTGCAAGTGTGGGCGGGATTCAGACATCGAAGCAGCTGTTGCCTTTTATTGATTCTTTACAGGAAAATACCGTAAAGGGAAATTTATATGTACCGGTATTCGGAGGCGGTACGGCGAATACGGAGTTTGAATTTCTGACGGGAAGCACGATGCAGTTTCTGCCAACCGGAAGCACGCCGTATCAGGCTTATGTCAAACGGGAGCTGCCATCCTTAGCCTCGTATCTGAAACAGTATGGTTATGAGACACTGGCCTGCCATTTTGCGAGCGGATCAAACTGGAACCGGGATCAGGTGTATCCACTGCTCGGATTTGATACTTTTCTTACGGATACGGATGTCGGTGAGCTGGAAGAGATTCACGGCTATCCATCCGATCAGGCAGATTATGAGGAGGTATGCCGCCAGTATGAGGCGTGGAAGGATTCCGGGATATCGGAGCATTTCTTCTGCTTTAATGTCACGATCCAGAATCATGGGGGCTATCTTTCCGGCTACCGAAGTGAGGATGCACCACAGTATACCGGTGGACAGACATCCGATGATGTGGAAGAGTATCTTTCCCTGCTGAGAGAATCCGATCGGGCCTTTGAACAGCTGGTAAACTATTTTGAGCAGGAGGAGGAGCCGACGGTCATCCTGATGTTTGGCGACCACTGGCCGCGGCTGAATAATGCGTTCATAAACAGCATGGCAAATCAGGCAGATACTGAAAATGAACTGGAGAAAAATCAGAACAAATATGTGACGCCGTTTGTTATCTGGGCGAACTATAATATAGAAGAAACACAGATTGAAAAATTGTCGGCCAACTATCTGGCGGCAGAGCTTTTGCAGGTGGCAGGGGTGCCGGTGAATGCATACCAGAATTTTCTGCTGAATCTCTCAGAAGAGGTGCCGGTCATTGATACACTCGGATTTATTCAGTCGGATGGGCTCTATGCAGATTCCGGGGAAATGCTGGATGCATCGAGCCGGGAGGGACTGCAGAAATATGCGCTGCTGCAGTATGCGCATTTATTCGGAAAGAACGAGGATTTTGCAGCATTTTTTAACCGAATCAAGTAAGTCCCCTGTATCAATGGGGTGAAGCAATAAAATCATGGAAGAAACTTCGAAATGATGCTATAATAAGACACGTTCCGAAAAGCAGCTATTTTTCGTGGAAAAATGAGCGGAATATGATACAGGGACGAAAGGAAAGAAAAATGCCATTTGAATTTACAAGCAGAGTTCGTTACAGCGAGACGGATCCGGAAGAAAAGCTGACACTCGTATCACTGGTGGATTATTTTCAGGATGCTTCGACGTTTCAGTCTGAGGACTGTGGGGTCGGGACGCGTTTCCTGAAGAAGCAGGATCTGGCGTGGATGATTTTATCGTGGCAGATTGAGATTTTGCGCAGACCGTATCTGGCGGAGCCGATTACGGCACAGACGTGGCCGTATGGTTTTAAGGCATTTTACGGCTACCGGAATTATGCGCTGGTGGATGCCGGAAAAAATTATCTCGCAAAAGCAAACAGTGTATGGGCATTGATTGATTTGCAGACCGGAAAGCCCGTGCGGGTTGCAGAAGAGCATGTGGCAAGGTATAAAATGGAAGAAAAGCTGGATATGGAATACGGGCCGCGTAAACTTAAGCTGCCGCAGGACTGTGTAAAGCGGGAGCCTTTTACGGTATGCCGCTATCACCTGGATACGAACAATCATGTCAACAACGGACAGTATATCCGGATGGCGGAGGAATATCTTCCGGAGGGCTTTGAGACCGGATATTTGCAGGTAGAGTATAAAAAGCAGGCACATTTACACGATGTCATTTATCCGTATGTGCATCAGGATGCGCAGACCGTAACGGTCGGGCTGTGCGATGAAGCAGGAAAGCCGTATGCGGTGCTGTCACACCGCGCGGCAGATTCAGGCAGCGACAAAGCTGCAGAAAAAAGGGAGGACGCATGATACAGGCAGGAGAAAGACAGGAGTTAATCATTGTAAAAGAGACCGGATTCGGTATCTATCTGGCAGAGCACAAGGAGAGCAGCGAGAAAGTGCTGTTGCCGAAAAAGGAAGTGGGCGAGGGGATGAAGCCGGGTACGAAGGTGGAAGTATTCGTATATCTGGATTCAAGTGACCGTCTGATTGCGACGCGGCGGGAGCCGATGGTGACGATTGGGAGGACCGCTGTGCTCAAGGTCAAGGATGTGACGAAGATTGGCGCATTTCTGGACTGGGGACTGGAAAAGGATCTGCTGCTTCCGTTCCGCGAGCAGACCGGAAAAGTATATCCGGGGGATGAGTGCCTCGTAGCGCTGTATCTGGATAAGAGCAGCCGTCTGTGTGCGACCATGCGGGTCTATCCATATTTGAAGAAAAATTCCCCGTATCAGGTCAATGACCAGGTACACGGAAGAGTTTATGAGCTCAGCAGCAATTTCGGCGCATTTGTGGCAGTGGATGACCAGTATTCTGCACTGATTCCAAAGCGTGAGAGCGGGGTACAGGGAATTCGCGTCGGGGATCGGGTGCAGGCCCGCGTTTCCGGAGTAAAGGAGGATGGCAAGCTGGATCTTAGTATTCGGGAAAAGGCATATCTGCAGATCGATGAGGATGCGGAGAATGTGCTTGGCATTATCGAAGAATTTGACGGGGTATTGCCGTTTGATGACAAGGCGAGACCGGAGACAATCCAGCGTGAATTTGGTCTGAGTAAGAATGCGTTCAAGCGTGCGGTCGGGAGATTGCTCAAGGAGGGACGCATTGCCATCGCAGACGGAAAGATCCGGAAGGTAGACTAGGAGGCTGCTGCTTTGAATTTTACACATCTGCATGTCCATACAGAGTACAGTCTGCTGGACGGTTCGAATAAAATTAAAGAGTATGTGGCCAGGGTCAGAGAGCTCGGTATGGACAGTGCGGCAATCACCGATCATGGCGTCATGTATGGTGTGATCGATTTTTACCGGGAGGCAAAAGCGGCCGGGATCAATCCAATCCTCGGCTGCGAGGTCTATGTAGCACCAAATTCCCGCTTTGACCGGGAGGTCGGAAGTGATGAGGATCGGTATTACCATCTGGTTCTGCTGGCAGAGAATAATCAGGGCTACGCCAATCTGATGAAGATCGTTTCGCTTGGTTTTGTAGAGGGCTTTTACTACCGGCCGCGTGTGGACAAAGAACTGCTTCGGCAGTACCATGAGGGAATCATTGCATTGAGTGCCTGTCTGGCAGGCGAGGTGCCACGGTATCTGACGAGAGGCTTATATGAGGAAGCGCGTCAGACCGCGTTGGAATATCAGGAAATTTTTGGAAAGGACAATTATTTTCTGGAGCTTCAGGATCACGGAATCCCGGATCAGAGGCTCGTCAATCAGCAGCTTCTGCGGATGAGTGAGGAGCTGCATATTCCGCTGGTCGCAACAAACGATGTGCATTATACTTACGAGGATGATGTGGCAGCACATGATATCCTTCTGTGTATCCAGACCGGCAAGAAGCTGACGGATGAAAATCGTATGCGCTATGAGGGCGGACAGTATTTTGTAAAATCGCCGGAGCAGATGGCGGAGCTGTTTCCATATGCGCTTCAGGCACTTGAAAATACACATAAGATTGCAAAACGATGCCATGTGGAGATCGAATTTGGAGTGACCAAGCTGCCACGCTTCGATGTGCCATCGCCATATACTTCGTGGGAATACCTGAACAAGCTCTGTTATGAGGGACTGGATGAGCGCTACGGCGACCGTGCCGAAGAGCTGAAGCCCCGCCTGAAATATGAGCTCGATACGATTCAGAAGATGGGCTATGTCGATTATTTCCTGATTGTGTGGGATTTTATCCGTTATGCCAGAGATCATGGTATTCCGGTAGGACCGGGGCGGGGCTCGGCCGCCGGCAGTATCGTTTCTTATACGCTCGGCATTACACAGCTGGATCCGATCCGGTACAATCTGCTCTTTGAGCGTTTTCTGAATCCGGAGCGTGTATCCATGCCGGATATTGACGTGGATTTTTGCTTCGAGCGCAGACAGGAGGTCATAGACTATGTTGTGCGGAAATATGGCAAGGATTGTGTAGCACAGATTGTCACCTTCGGTACGATGGCGGCGCGCGGTGTCATCCGCGATGTCGGGCGTGTGATGGATCTTCCGTATGCGCTTTGTGATTCGATCGCAAAAATGATCCCGCAGGAGCTGAATATCACGATCGATAAAGCACTCGAGATGAATCATGAGCTGAAAACGCTTTATGATACAGATGAGAAAATAAAAGAGCTCATCAATATGTCCAGACGTCTGGAGGGCTTGCCGCGCCATACGTCGATGCATGCGGCGGGTGTCGTCATCAGCCAGAAGGAAGTGGATGAATATGTTCCTCTGTCCAGAGCGGCGGATGGCACGATCGTGACACAGTTTACGATGACGACCCTGGAGGAGCTTGGCCTTTTGAAGATGGATTTTCTGGGGCTTCGGACACTGACGGTCATTGACAATGCGGTGCGGCTTGTGGCGAAGGATACCGGACGGAAGCTGGACATGCTGAAAATCGATTACAACGACAGGACGGTGCTCGACTCGATCGGCACCGGAAAGACGGAGGGTGTGTTCCAGCTCGAAAGTGGCGGGATGAAGAACTTTATGAAGGAGCTGAAGCCGCAGAGCCTGGAGGATATCATCGCCGGTATTTCTCTGTATCGTCCGGGTCCGATGGACTTTATTCCGCAGTATATCCGCGGAAAAAATAATCCCGAGACGATCACCTACGACTGCCCGCAGCTGCAGCCGATTCTGGAGCCGACCTACGGGTGTATCGTCTATCAGGAGCAGGTCATGCAGATCGTGCGGGATCTGGGCGGCTATACCTTAGGACGAAGCGATCTCGTGCGACGCGCCATGTCAAAAAAGAAAGCGGCAGTCATGGCAAAGGAACGCCAGAACTTTGTATATGGAAATAAAGAAGAGGATGTTCCGGGCTGCATCGCAAATGGAATTGACGAAAAAACCGCAAACAAAATTTATGATGATATGACGGATTTTGCCAAATATGCGTTTAATAAGTCACATGCGGCGGCATATGCACTCGTGGCCTATCAGACGGCGTATCTGAAGTATTATTATCCGGTAGAGTTCATGGCGGCGCTGATGACGTCCGTGATCGACAATCCGCCAAAGGTGGCAGAGTATATCCTGACATGTCGACAGATGGGCATCCGGATCCTGCCGCCGGACATTAACGTCGGTGAGGCAGGCTTTACCGTAGATGGAAAAAATATCCGCTATGGTCTGTCTGCAATCAAGAGCATCGGACGTCCGGTCATCGATGCGGTCGTGGAGGAGCGCACCCTGGGTGGTTCATACCGCAGCCTGAAGGATTTTATTGAGCGTCTGACCGGGAAAGAAACGAATAAGCGGACGATAGAGAATTTCATCAAATCCGGAGCTTTTGACGGCCTGGGTGGGACAAGAAAGCAGTTTATGATGATCTATGCAGACATTATGGACCGCATCGCACACGAAAAGAAGAGAAGTATGACCGGGCAGATGACACTGTTCGATCTGATGGGCGAGGAGGATAAGCGCGAGTATGAGATTCAGCTGCCGAAGGTCGGAGAGTATGACAAGGAGCAGCTTCTGGCTTTTGAAAAAGAGGTGCTTGGCATTTACGTCAGCGGACATCCACTGGAAAAATACGAAGCGCTCTGGAAGCATGTGATCACAAATGTAACGTCAGACTTTGCGCTGGATGAGGAGACCGGGCATTCCAAAGTGATGGATGGCAACCGGGCTGTGATCGGAGGAATCCTCACAGACAAGCGTGTAAAATATACGAAGACGAACAAGACAATGGCGTACCTGACGGTCGAGGACCTGGTCGGGACGGTCGAGGTCGTCGTATTCCCGAAGGACTATGAGAAAAATCTGCAGTATCTCAATGTGGATGACCGTGTGTTTATCCGTGGCCGTGTCAGCAGCGAGGATGACCAGTCGAGCAAACTGATCTGTGAAAAAATTTTCCGGTTTGACGAGGTGCCACAGGAGCTATGGATCCAGTTTGCAACTATTTCGGACTACCGTGCAAGGGAGAAGCAGCTGTTTGACCTGCTGCGGAATTCCGACGGGAAGGATTACGTTGTGATCTATGTGCGTGACGGGCGTTCCGTGCGCAGGCTCGGAGACAACTGGACGGTGCGCGCGGATGAATCGCTGCTTGGTGCGCTTTCAGAGGCGTTCGGGGCAGACAATGTACGTCTGACACAAAAGAAAATCTAGGACTGTTTCTTTACAAAAGGCACAAAAAGGATTAGAATGAAAAAAACGGATTTGGCAGGAGGTACAGTATGGCAAAGGAAGTTAAGACCATCGGCGTGCTGACAAGCGGTGGGGATGCACCTGGAATGAATGCGGCGATTCGTGCCGTAGTCCGTAAGGCGTTGTCCCAGGGGCTGAAGGTAAAAGGAATTAATCAGGGATATAAAGGCCTGTTAAATGAAGAAATCATTGATATGGATGCAAGATCTGTATCAGATACGCTCGCCAAGGGCGGTACAATTCTGTACACAGCCCGTTGCTCGGCATTCCGCACAGAGGAAGGGCAGAACCAGGCGGCAGAGATCTGCCGGAAGCATGGCATTGATGGTCTGGTCGTCATCGGTGGCGACGGTTCTTATGCAGGTGCGCAGAAGCTGGCTGCACGCGGAATCAATACGATCGGTGTCCCGGGTACGATTGATCTGGATATTGCCTGCACCGATTATACGATCGGTTTTGACACAGCGGTGAATACGGCGATGGAAGCGATCGACAAGGTGCGTGATACCTCCACGTCTCATGAGCGCTGCAGTATCATTGAGGTAATGGGAAGAAATGCCGGATATATCGCATTGTGGTGCGGTATTGCTAATGGAGCGGAGGATATCCTGCTTCCGGAGCTGTACGATTATGATGAGCAGGTGCTGATCAACAACATCATCAATAACCGTAAGCGCGGGAAAAAGCACCACATCATCATCAATGCAGAGGGTATCGGACATTCGACCAGTATGGCGCGTAGAATCGAGGCGGCAACCGGAGTGGAGACACGTGCGACGATCCTCGGACACATGCAGCGTGGCGGAAGCCCGACGTGCCGGGACCGCGTTTACGCATCTGTGATGGGAGCCTATGCGGCAGATCTGCTTGCAGAGGGCAAGACAAACCGTGTGGTCGCATATCGCGACGGCAAGTATGTGAACTACGACATTGATGAGGCGCTGGCGATGCAGAAGAGCCTGCCGGAGTATGTCGTGAGAGTCGCAAAAGCGATGACGATTTAATCGAATCAAGTAAGCAGCGAGGTGGATTGTGAATATCCGCTTTACTTTACAGTAAGAAATAGCATAATATCAGGCAGGGTGATCAGGTTTTGCATCCTGCCTGATTTTTTGAACGCAGGCGCGAAGCGACTGCGTTCATGAGCAAGTAACGAAGTGGATTGCGAATGTCCGCTTTACCGCAGGTCGCGAAGCTAGGCCCTGTCAGCAGAGCTGCAGGGATGGACTGCGAATATCTGCCTTGACAGAAAGGGATACAAACAGGAAAGGATACGAAATGGGGATGGAAAAAATTACAAGCACCGCGAATCCACAGGTGCGCCAGCTCATTCAGCTGCAGAAGAAGGCGCGTCTGCGCAAAGAGGAGGATGTCTTTACGGTAGAAGGCATTAAGATGTATCAGGAAGTACCCATGGATCGGCTTGTGCACAGTTACGTTTCAGAGAGCTTTTTCCAGAGACAGCCGGAGCTGTTCTGTGGAAGAGAAAAGACGACGACTCTGCTCTCAGACCGGGTATTTGAGAGTGTGTCAGATACAAAGACGCCACAGGGCATTCTCTGCCTGGTACGGCAGTCACACTATACGCTGACGGAGCTGATGCCGGAGAAGGAGCATGGGACTTTGCCGTTGATTATGGCGCTTGAGAACCTGCAGGATCCGGGCAATTTAGGGACGGTGCTGCGGACCGCAGAGGGGGCAGGTGTGACCGGAATCCTGCTGTCCTCCGGCTGTGTTGATCTGTATAATCCAAAGGTAATCCGTTCTACGATGGGATCAATTTATCGGATGCCGTTTTTTGTGGCGGATGATTTTCATGCGGCGATCCAGGAGCTGAAGGGGCACGGTGTTCGCTGGTATGCGGCACATTTAAAGGGAGAAGACAGCTACGACCGGCAGGATTACCGTCAGCCGACCGGATTTCTGATCGGAAATGAGAGCCGCGGACTTTCCGATGAGACCGCAGAGCTGGCGGACTGTTATATCCGGATTCCGATGTGCGGAAGGGTGGAATCGCTGAACGCAGCAGTGGCTTCTGCGATACTGATGTATGAGGCCAGTCGGCAGCGGCATATCTAAAGGTTTGCCGCGTCAAAGAAGACGCTGCCTGGAGTGGTTAAATATTTCTTGACAAATTTAAGAAAACATTATAGAATATGCACGTAACATGACTTAACAAATACGTAACAATTTTAAAGGAAATGTTAAAAAGACTTTCCGAGGAGGAGATTTAGTAATGAAAAAAAGAAATGCACGCGCTGTTTTATGTACATTTTCCGTCATTGGTTTTTCTGTAATGACAGGTACGGCAGCAATGGCAGCTGAGGACTCGGACAGGATTACGATTCCGTATTTGCAGGAGAATGCATGGGACGAGCTGGTAATGACAAATGATGATGCAGTCAGCACGGGAGTCAATATTCGTGCGACAGCAGATGAGAACAGCGAGATTATCGGATATCTGTATCAGGGTGGTGCAGCCTGGGTTCTTAATAAGGGCGATGAGTGGACGGAGATCAGCTCCGGAGGCGTGACCGGATTCGTAAAGAACGAGTATCTTTTATATGGACGTGATGTGATTGGCCTGGCAGACCATTATGGCCTGGAAGGCGTAAAGACGACATGGGATGATGTAAACCTCTATGCGTCGGAGAACAATACATCAGAAGCAATGGCTACGATTGACAGTGGTACATATTATCCGCTCGTGGCAGAGGATGGAAAGTGGCTGACGGTTCAGAACTGTGCAGATGATACGGCCTGTGTATCGAGCGAGGATGTTTCCCGCGTACTGATTCTGGATACGGCAGTATCTAAGGATGATGTATACGAAGGAGCGGCAGTACCGGCAGATGATTCTTACAGCGAAGAGACTTCTGCAGAGCCGACCTATACGGAGACGGAGCCGTCTTATGATTACAGCAAGCCGTCTTACAGTGAGACAGAGGCTCCGAGCTATGACTACAGTGAGCCGACCTATACAGAGACGGAGCCAAGCTACGATTATACCGAGACAGAAGCTCCGAGCTATGATTATTCAGATGATACCTCTTATGATGATACTACTGCGGATGATACCGACGGCGGATATTATGATGCAGATACCGATACCTATTACGATGCAAACGGAAATGTAAGCAGTTCCGATTACAATTCCTCTTACACCGAGACGGAAGCACCGCAGACGGAGGCTTATGTAGAGACTGAGGCACCACAGACCGAGGCACCACAGACCGAGGCACCTCAGACAGAAGCACCGCAGACGGAGGCGGCTTCCACAAGCTCCGACGATGTGTCTCTGCTCGCAGCGATTATTTACTGTGAAGCAGGTAATCAGAGCTACGAAGGAATGGTAGCTGTTGGTGCGGTTGTTATGAACCGTGTATACAGTTCGTCCTTCCCGAATTCGATCAGTGAAGTTATTTATCAGAGCGGTCAGTTTACTCCGGCGTCCAGCGGCGTACTTGCAAGCGCACTTGCAAATGGTGTCCCCAGCACCTGCTATGATGCAGCAGTTGCAGCTATGAACGGAGAGAATCCGGTAGGAAGTGCCCTCTACTTCAATACCGGTTCTGGAAAGGGAATCAAGATCGGAGCTCACCAGTTCTATTAATGACACGTATTACAGACAATACCAGAAAAGCGCTGCAGCACAGAGAGATTTCTGTGCCGCAGCGCTTTTTTTTCGCCTTATGGCAAATGGCGCCCTGCAAAGCAGATGTATAGCTGGGTTACAGCAGCTCCTTCATGACAAACTCATAGATTTCCTGACATTTTTTTCGCCAGTTGTTGCAGACTGTTTTGGCCTGTGCCTCATCCGGAACTGTGATGGTCAGGTCGATCGGGTTGGCATATTTTTCTTTTACGATACAGTGTACAGAAAATTCATCGGCGGTGTTGCGGTAATAGTCGGAGATGATTGACACTTCGTCGCGCAGCTGAATTTTATTTTCCTGCATATAGCGGTCGATATCTTCCCGGATGTCTGCGGAGATACGTCCCTGAAAGTAGTGCAGGGCATCCTGCCCGGAATCCGTGATCGTATAATAAGAAGTGTTGCGGATTTTTTCAAGACGGATCATGCCGGTCTCAGAAAGCTCAGAGAGCACGGACTGCAGTGTGAAAAATGAAGTGTAGTCGCGATCAAGAATAAAGGAAGAAATCTGCGAGGTAGTAAGCGGAAAGTCTACCTTATGCAGCATATAAAGAACAATCAGTTTATAAAGGGTAATTGGTTCCGACATAAGTCCTCCTGAGTAAAATAAGGTTATCTTTGTGTATCATAGTGGACAGAAGTAAAAAGGCGTCCCTGCCAGGTGCCGCGACGCTTCAGCTCAGCATGCAGACTATTTAGTACGGCACGTTTGGACTGACTCCAGAGCGGGGCAATCAAAAGCGCGCCCGGTCCGTCGCCGGTCAGGCGATGGATGACGATCTTTGGTGAGAGCTGCTCCATGCAGTCAATCAGAAGAGTAATGTACGCTTCCTGTGTCATGACAGGGAAGCCGGTCTCAGTATAATAGGTGGCGAGATCCGTATGCTTCAGAATGTGAAGCAGCTGCAGCTTGATGCCCTGAATATCACAGGTGTTCAGATAATTGCAGGTCTGCAGCATCGCGTCACGGTCTTCTCCCGGAAGACCGAGAATGACATGCACGATGACCTCAATGCCGATGGCCCGCAGCTGTGTGACGGCAGCAGCAAAGCAGGAGAGCGGATAGCCTCGCCTGATAAAACGGGCGGTATCTTCGTGGATCGTCTGCAGTCCGAGCTCGACCCAGACCGGCTTGATCCGGTTCAGACGGTGAAGCAGTGCGAGTACCTCGTCGCCAAGGCAGTCCGGGCGCGTGGCAATGGAAAGCGCAACGACTTCAGGATCGGATATGGCTTCCAGAAAGATACGTTCCAGATATTCTACCGGAGCGTAGGTGTTCGTGTATGCCTGAAAGTAGGCGATATATTTGTGGACCGGACGCTTTTTGGCGATCAGTTCTTTTTGCATACGGAGCTGCTCGGAAATCGGAAGGACCGCCGGAGCCGCAAAATCACCGGAGCCGCCTGCGCTGCAGAAGATGCAGCCGCCGGTACCTGCGGTTCCGTCCCGGTTCGGACAGGTCATGCCACCGTTTAGGGAGAGCCGGTATACTTTTTCACCAAAACGCTGTTTCATTTCATAATCCAGAGAATGATAAGGCTTTTCTCCCCAAAACATGTGTGTGCCTCCTGTTGCTTTTAATATAGATTGATGATACAAGGGTCAAAAGGTCATGCGTTTCATGCTTGCATGAAAAAGCATGACTTATTGACCCGCAAAACGCCGAAAAGTAGCCATTTTTCGTAGAAAAATGAGCGGATTTGAGGTGTTTTAGGATTGCGAGAGCATGAAATGCGAAGCAATCCGTGTATCATAGGAGTCAAAAGGTTGCTTCATATTTTATGCTCCCGTCATCCTGATGCATAATAAAAAGTATAACATCGGGAACAATTTTAGTAAAGCCGGAAAAATAATGATATCTTAAGAAATGGAAAACAGGGCGAGATTGACAAACCTGAAAGGATCAACTATCCTAAATAAGAACCCTTTTTGACGAAAAGGGTCAGAAAAAGAAAGTAAAACAGATCATTGAATACAGGAGTAATTATGAGTGAGATACAAAAAGGAAGACCGACCATTTATGGAGAAGTACAGTCTCCAAGGCGGCGCACCGGCCGACCGGGAGTGCCCGCTTACGGTGCCGAGAGTCAGAAAAGGTATGCAGGGAGAATGACGGAGCATTATGACAGTGCGCAGATGGAAGGTGCAGGCCGTCCGGTTCTGGGCAATCGTGCGCGCACAGAACAGGCGCCACGCAGAAGAGCCAGTGTGCCTGCACCGGAAGCGTATACGGCTCCTTTTGACAGACCGGCCCGCGGGTGGGAGAACATGCCAGAGCAGGAGCTGCGGCGGACTGATTTTGCCTCGGACAGGAAGCTTCGCGTTCTTTGGAGCGTGTTCGGAATCCTGGCAGTGTTGCTCGTGGCAGCGATTATTTATGAGGTAGTGCTTGGAAACGGGCTGAAGGAGACCGGAGGGCAGCGCATGGCCGGGCAGGCCGGTACACAGACGACCGGACAGACAACTGCCCAGACAAATGCTGCGTCATCGACGTCGGCAGCAGATGCTGCATTGCCGACACAGACGACTGCTCAGACATCCGCAGCAGTAACGCCGGATGCCGGGACGGCAGATGTGGATGCCGGGTCAGACAGTGCAGCCGCAGATGACTCTGCGGACGAGGTGACAGATGCCGATGCCGATGCTACAGTGGATGATGATATTCCTACGATTCCGCTGGAAGGGGACGGCGCGCAGGCAGATGAAGCGAACGGAGCAGAATAAGGTGCTTTCGAATGAAAGCTGAAAAGCAGATGGAAGAGGAAGAGGGAGCGTTATGGACGAGAGAGAAAGAGCGAGGAGAATGCAGATTCGCAGGGCAAAGCGCAGAAGAAATGTACTGATCATGAAATGCATCATTTCTCTGCTTACACTGATTGTAGTGTTTCTTGCGGTGATCCTGATTAAGGATGCGGTGATTCCGGAACTTAAGAATCACAAAAACAACAAAAAGCCGGAGGCACAGCAGACCGTACAGCAAAACGATGACGGAACAGAGACTCAGACAGAGGCGGCAGACTCTGTGGATGACATGATTGCGCAGGCAGATCTTCTGGCGGCACAGTATGATTATTCCGGAGCGATCGAACTGCTCAAGAGCTCTTCCTTATATACAGGAAGCCAGAAAATGCAGGATGCGGCCGCGGGGTATGAGACGACACGACAGTCCTGTACGGCCTATCCACTGGATCAGGTGACGCATGTCTTTTTCCATACGATGATTAAAGATGATGCGAAGGCATTCGATGGAGACTCGAAGGAAGCCGGATACAATCAGGTCATGACGACCATGAGTGAATTTACGAAAATCATGGAGTCTATGTATGAAAAGGGTTATGTGATGGTCAGCCTGCACGACATGTGTATCGTAAATCAGGATGGTACGGTGTCGCAGGGTGAGATCCTGCTGCCGCCGGGTAAGATTCCGTTTGTGCTCTCACAGGATGATGTGAGCTACTATCACTACATGGATGGGGACGGATTCGCACAGAAGCTGATTGTCGATGAGAATGGTGATGTGAAGAATACGTATGTCGAGGATGACGGCAGTATTTCCGTTGGCGATTATGATATGGTACCGTGGATCGATACCTTTGTAAAACAGCATCCGGATTTTTCGTATCACGGACACAAGGGGATCATAGCCCTTACCGGTTACGAGGGTGTACTTGGCTACCGGACGGATGAGGTATACCGGACCCGTGAGGCCGGGCGTGTGACGGAGTATCAGCAGAAATTTTTTGATGAGCATCCGGATTTTGACGAGGCGGCCTGGCAGAATGAAGTGGACCAGGCGACTGCGGTAGCCAATGCCATGAAGGCAGAGGGCTGGGAATTTGCGAGCCATACCTGGGGGCATATCGACCCGCGCAAGGTCGGTATCGACGGCGTGATGAAGGATACACAGCGCTGGCTGGACAATGTGGCGACCGTTGTCGGCAGCACAGATGTGATTATCTTTGCATTTGGTGCCGATATCGGAGACTGGCAGCCGTATACATCTGACAATCCGTATTTTACCTATCTGAAAGAAAAAGGCTTCAATATTTTCTGCAATGTAGATTCTTCAAAATGCTGGGTGCAGTTTGGCAGCAACTACATGCGTCAGGGCCGCCGGAATCTCGATGGCTACCGCATGTACTACAACCCAGAGCTGGTCAGCGATCTCTTCGATGTGAGCTCCGTCTGGGATAACGCCCGTCCTACCCCGGTCCCGCAGATGTGATACTACCAGTTCAGGGCAGCAGCACTGCCCCAAGATAGAACGAGGCAAATTTATTTGCCGGGAACTGTCTTGGAGCAGTGGGATGGGCGGAACGCCCATCAGCCACAGACAGGAGCTGCGAAAGCAGCGGATAGTTCGCGAAGCGGACGGGTGCTGAGTCCCGGTGGGACTCGTTTAGCACCGACCGAAGCGGAGCGGAGACCTGTGGCCTGTTGCCCTGAACGTTCGGAAAAATTGACCCGCTTGAATTTCCTTCCCGGAAATGCTATACTGAAACGCAGGCTCCAAAAGAGTCAATGGAAGGAAAAGGAGAAAGAGCGTGAAGAAACAGACATCGCTTCCGGCTGAGATTATCAAAGGCCGGAAAATGATATACAAGCTTGCAAAAAATGATTTTCGGACAAAGTACGCCGGTTCCTATCTGGGGATCATATGGGCATTTATCCAGCCGGTCGTGACAGTGCTCGTCTACTGGTTTGTCTTCGAGGTCGGATTCAGGGCCGGGGAAAATACACTTCCGGTACCGTTTGTGCTCTACCTTATCGCCGGGATCGTGCCGTGGTTCTTTTTTCAGGATGGGCTGATCGGCGGGACGAATTCCATGCTGGAATACAGCTATCTGGTGAAGAAGGTCGTTTTTCAGATCAGTGTGCTTCCGGTCGTGAAGATTATTTCAGCGGTATTTGTGCATCTGTTTTTTGTACTTTTTATTATTATCTTATACTGCTTTTACGGACATTTTCCGGATCTGTATTATCTGCAGCTGTTTTATTATACCGGAGGACTGTGTCTGCTCATTTTAGGGCTTTCCTATATGACCAGCTCTGTTGTGATTTTTTTCCGGGATCTGTCCCAGATGATCAGCATTGCTCTGCAGATCGGAGTCTGGCTGACTCCGATTATGTGGGTGGCAGAGGATAAGCTCGTCAGCTATCCGTGGCTGCACAGGCTTCTGAAGCTGAATCCGGTCTACTATGTTGTGACCGGCTTCCGGGATGCACTTATTTATAAGCACTGGTTCTGGGAGCGACCGCTCTGGACGTTGTATTTCTGGTGCTTTACAATCGGGGCATTGCTGCTAGGCAGCACGGTGTTCAGACGTCTGCGTGTACATTTTGCAGACGTGCTGTGATGCAGGACTGCTGCAAGAGAGCGACCGCCTGTTTGCATCATGGCAGACGGAATCCGGAGAGAATGGAGAAAGAAAGGACAGACGGCGTATCAGCGCCGGATCAGGATAAAACATGGAAAAAGGGATTGCGATCCGTGTAGAACACGTAAGCAAAATGTATAAACTGTACGACAAGCCGTCAGACCGGTTAAAGGAGAGCCTTGGGCTGACCAGAAAGAAATGTTACCGGGAGCACTATGCACTGACGGATGTGAATTTTGAGGTGCCGAAGGGTGAGACAATTGGGATCATCGGTACGAACGGAGCCGGGAAGTCGACGATCCTGAAGATTATTACCGGTGTGCTGAATCCGACGTCCGGAGAGGTGATCGTGGATGGTCGGATTTCCGCGTTGCTCGAGCTTGGCGCAGGATTTAACATGGAATATACGGGCGTAGAGAACGTCTATCTGCAGGGAACGATGATCGGCTTTTCCGAGGAGGAGATCGACGCGCGACTGCAGGATATTCTGGACTTTGCCGATATCGGTGACTTTGTGAACCAGCCGGTCAAGACATACTCCAGCGGTATGTTTGTGCGGCTGGCTTTTGCTGTGGCGATCAATATCGATCCGGAGATTCTGATTGTCGATGAGGCACTGTCTGTCGGAGATGTTTTCTTCCAGGCAAAGTGTTATCGGAAGTTCGAAGAATTCAAGCAGCAGGGGAAGACGATTCTGTTTGTCAGTCACGATCTGAACAGCATCAGTAAATACTGTGACCGGGTATTGCTGCTCGATCATGGAAAGGTCGTTGCGAGTGGCGTACCAAAAGAGATGGTCGATCTCTACAAGCGGCTGCTCGTCGGTCAGGGGCCGGAAGATGAGGAAGCAGCGAAGAAGCAGGCAGCCGCAGAGCAGGCAATTCGCAAGGAGGGCTGGATCACACCGTTTGAGATGAATCCGTCGGCCCTGGAATACGGAGATAAGCGGGCCGAGATGCTCGGATTTCTGATTCAGGATGAGAACGGTCTTCCAACGAATACGATCGAGAAAGGCAGCAGCTTTACGATGAAGGTGCGGGTGCGGTTTCATGAGCATATCGAGGACCCGATCTTTGCTTTTACGATCAAGGACATGCGTGGCACAGAGATTACCGGGACGAACACGATGTTTGAGCATATCACGACGCCGACCGGAGAGAATGGCGATACCGTAGTGGTCTCTTATACACAGAAGGCAGATCTGCAGGGCGGTGAGTATCTGATTTCCTTTGGGCTGACAGGATACCGGGGCGGCGATTTTGTCGTCTATCACCGGCTGTATGATGCGAGCAGTCTGGTTGTCGTATCTACGAAAAACACAGTTGGTTTTTATGATATGAATTCCAAGATTACAATTGAGCAGGAAGAAAAGCAGTGAGGGAACGCGATATGGAGAAGATGGAACAGATTGGGAAGGCGGTGCTGGATTACCGCTTTTATCCGGAGGATGATAAGTATACCGACGGAGCCATCGAGGATGAGATGCTGGAGATCGCCCGAAATTGTGCACCTGAGCAATATGAACGTGTGATTGTGGAGAAAAAGAGCTGGCCGATTCTCTATCATTTTTCATATCTGAGGGAGAATATCATCCGCTGGCTGCCGATGGACGGAAGTGAAAATGTACTGGAGATCGGGGCAGGACCGGGTGCGATCACCGGAGCTCTGTGTGAAAAGGCGCGGCAGGTGACGGTCATCGATCTTTCGAAAAAGCGATGTCTGATCAATGCTTATCGTCATAAAGACTGTGATAACCTGCATTTTCTGGTCGGAAATTTTCAGGATATTGAGCCGAAGCTGACGGAGCAATATGATCTGATCACTTTGATCGGTGTATTTGAATATGCGCAGTTTTCGATTCAGTCGGAAGATCCGTTTGTGGACTACCTGAAAAGGATCCGCACGCATCTGGCTCCGGGAGGACGGCTTGTGATCGCGATCGAGAACCGGATCGGCCTGAAATACTGGGCCGGGGCGACAGAGGATCATACAGGAATTTATTTTGAAGGGCTGGAGGGATATCCGACGACCAACTATGTACGGACGTTTTCAAAGCCGGAGCTGGAGCAGGTGATCCGAGGGGCAGGTCTTTCTTCCATGGAGTTTTATTATCCATATCCGGACTATAAATTTCCGGAGCGGATCTACTCAGATGCGTATCTGCCAAAGAAAGGGGAGCTGAACAGGAACCGGCAGAATTTTGACCGGGAGCGAATTCAGCTTTTCTCAGAGGAGCGCGTCTATGATACGCTGATCGAGAGCGGGCTGTTTCCGCAGTTTTCAAATTCCTTTTTGGTGGTTGTGAGGGCAGAATGATAATATATACGAAGTATTCGAATGAGCGGCGCAGAGAATTCTGTATCCGGACAGATATCCGGATGAATGACGCGAAGGAAACATATGTCTGTAAGCTTCCGGCATTCCCGGAGGCCAAAGACCATATCCGGGGACTGATGGCGGCCTGCCAGGGCTTACAGGCGGATCTGGCCGGGAGTGGGCTGACCGTAAATACGTGTATGCTGGAAACAGAGCCGGATGGCAGCATTGCTGCGCATTTCCCGTTTTGCAAGGGATGGACGCTGGAGGAAAAGCTGGATACGATCTGGAAAAGGGAAGGGGAAGAAGCGCTGATCAAGGAGATTCAGCGTTATTTTTCCATGTTTGCAAATACAAAAGAACCGTTTGTAGAGACAGAAGCGTTCCGGCAGGTGTTCGGAACGGTGCAGTTTACACGTCCGCAGTACAGCCGGGGCATCTCGGATATTGATATGATTTTTGCAAACGCGCTGGAGACGGAGATGGGATACGAGCTGATCGATTACGAGTGGACCTTCGCTTTTCCGATACCGGTGCGCTATCTTCTGTACCGTTGCCTTTATTATTATACGCTTGGCAATGCGAACCGGGATGCACTGGTACAGCGAAATCTGTATGAAGTGTTTGATATCACAGAAGAGGAGTGCAGACAGTTTGCGGCGATGGAGCGGCAATTTCAGGCATATATGCTGGGGGATTATATTCCGGTCTGGCAGCTGTATGACTGCATTTCCGAAGGCGTGCTTCCGATCCGGCCGATGATCGAGCAGGGCGGGGCACGGGAAAGGGCGATGCGGATGGTGGACGTCTTTTTTGACGACGGACGCGGCTTTGGTACATGGAATGCGACCCGCTATCAGGTCGCGCCGGGCAGCCGGGTGTCTCTCCGTATTTCATTGCCAGACGGGACAAAGGCGCTTCGGATTGACCCGTGTGCAGCAAGATGTGTTGTGCGTGTGGAATCGCTGACCCAGGGAAAAGAGTCACTTAGCGTATCAGCGAATGCGGCGATGGCACCGAACGGAGACTATATTTTTGACACGGAGGATCCGCAGCTGATCATTTCCGGCCTGCCACACGGGACAGAGCCGGTGGAGATCACCTTCCGGGCAGAGCCGATCGACGGCCTGGCGCGGGAAGTGCTGCTGAACCAGAGTGGTCAGCTTGCGTGGATGGAACAGACAAAGGTGTGGAAGGCGTACCGAAAACTGAAGGGTGACGGTGCACAGCGTCAGGAAAAATAAGACAGGAAAGCGATTGGCGGGCATAGAAGATAAAGACAGGAAAAAAGAAGGGAGCTGCGGAGCATGAGAAAATTCTGGGAAGGACAGTCCTGTGTGCTGTATCACATAGACCGGATTGAGAGCCGGTATGGAAATATCTGCATCCGTGGCTGGGTGTCAGATCTTGACCCGGAAGAAAGGACAGAGTGTTCTGTCGTGGATGCGGACGGCGTGACGCTTCCGGTATATATGGAGCGGCTTGTGCGCGAGGATGTCAATGCTGCGGTACACAAGCCTGTCGGCTATGAGAGCGGGATTCACATCCTGATTGACCGTGCGGTACTGAATACGCCGTATGTATGGCTGACCTTTACAAATGGGGCGAAGCGACAGAGAGTCCGGATCCTGGTGCAGACATCCGGACTGAAGCGGGCATGGAAGCTCAGAAGGGCAAAAAAAGATGTGAAGCAGATGTGCGTACAGCCGACGCATCCGGAAGAGCTGGACTATGACCTGTGGATCCGGATGAAAATGCCGGATGCGCGGGTAAAAAAAGCACAGAGAGAGGCGGTCTTTTCCCACTCGGTGCTTTTTTCGGTTGTCATTCCGCTCTACAATACGCCGCAGCGTTTTTTAAGGGAAGTCATTGATTCGGTGCTGCAGCAGACCTACGGCCGACTGGAGCTTGTGCTGGCGGACGGCAGTACCGATCCGGCGGTCGGAGCATTTGTGAAAAAGCAGTATGCAAAGGATCAGCGTGTGCGCTATGTGAAGCTTGCAGAAAACCGTGGTATTTCCCGGAATACGAATGAAGCGATCCGGAAGACGAAAGGAGACTTTATTGTCTTTGCAGATCATGATGATGTGCTGGCGGTGGATGCACTCTATGAGATGGCAAAGGCCATCGAGGCACAGCCGGGGCTCGATGCGATCTATACAGATGAGGACAAGATCAACCGGAGCGGCACAGCTTATTTTGGGCCGCATTTCAAGCCGGATTTCAGTATGGCGTTGCTGCAGTGCAACAATTATATCTGTCATCTATTTGCGGTGCGACGCGATTTGCTGAAGAAGGTCGGGCTGCTGAATCCGGCCTATGACGGTGCGCAGGACTATGACTTTGTGCTGCGCTGTGCGGAACAGGCGAAGGCGATCGGCCATATTCCGAAGGTGCTCTACCACTGGCGGACACATCCGGCATCGACGGCAGGCAACCCCGAGAGCAAGGAGTATGCGTTTAATGCAGGGCGAAGGGCAGTCGAAGCACACTATCAGCGGTGCGGGATCGCAGCCAGGACAGAGGAGACTGCGATGCGTGGGAGATACCGCAGTCAGTTTACGGTTCAGGGAATGCCGCTTGTCTCGATCCTGATCCCGAATAAGGACCATGTGGAAGACCTGCGGCGCTGTCTTGCTTCGATCCGGGAGAAGTCGACGTATGTGAATTATGAGATTCTCGTAATTGAAAATAACAGTGTAGAGGCAGAGACGGAGGCGTATTATCAGAGGCTGCTGCGGGAGCATCCGGATGGCAGGCTTCGGATTTTGCGGTATCCGGGCAGCTTTAACTATGCGGCGATCCACAATTTTGCAGTGCCGCAGGCGGACGGTGAGTACCTGATCCTGCTGAACAATGATACCGAAGTGCGAAGCGAAGGCTGGATCGAGGAGCTGCTGGGACTTTGTCAGCAGGACGGCGTCGGTGCGGTCGGAGCAAAGCTCTATTATCCGGACGGGACGATTCAGCACGCCGGCGTCGTGCTCGGGCTGTGCGGTGTGGCGAGCCATCTTTTTATCGGTGCAGACGGGGAGAGAGATGGCTATGCAGGGCGGCTCGTATCCGTACAGGACTACAGTGCCGTGACTGCGGCCTGCATGATGACCCGAAAGGCGGTCTATGAGCAGGTCGCCGGAATGGAGGAGTCGCTGGCGGTGGCGTACAATGACATCGACTACTGTATGAAGCTGCAGACGGCCGGATGGCATGTGCTCTTTACGCCATATGCGGAGCTGACGCATTACGAATCGCGGTCGCGCGGGCTGGAGGACACCGAGGAAAAGCAACGCCGCTTCCAAGAAGAGGCGCGCAGATTCGTGCAGCGCTGGGAAGCACAGCTTGACGCGGGTGATCCGTACTACAATCCAAATCTGTCTGTGACAAAGACTGACTGCTCGCTCCGGATGCCATGGGAGCAGGAAGCGTGGCGGAAGCTGTGCACAGACTAAGCGGAGGCTGTGGATAAAGATCGGTTTGAACGCAGATAAGCATTCCCCCGCTTCAAGTGCGCGGAGCACTAAGCGGCGGGTGAAGGGGGATGCTTATGTCAGTGGGAGTTGAAAGCTCCCACTGACAGATCGCGAAGCGACTGCGTTCATGAGCAAGTAGCGAAGCGGATTGCGAATGTCCGCTTTGAAAAGCCGACCGGTGGATGAATCACCGGATTTCGATAAAATACAGAGAGATCTAAGATAGATAAAGCAGCGACAGAAGGCAAGAGAAAGGACACGGGTTGCATGAATACAAAATTTAACCGGGAGCGGATTCGATTTGATGTAAAGCAGCCGGATACACTTGTGATTCAGGGATGGTTTGAGGATGATACCGAGGGGGCGGAGCAGTTCGAGGCAGAGCGAAACGGCGCACCCGCAGCCATCGACGTACAGGTGCAGCGCGGCGTGGAGGTGACGAAAAAATATCTTCGCTATAAGACGAACGTCATGGCAGAATATTTTATCCGTGTGCCGTTGACGGATACGGAAAAGCCGGGAGAAGTATTCGAAGTATCCAAAAACCGTAAGAAAACAGCTGTGTTTCCGGCAGTGAAGGTTTATCACAAGACGGCGGATGGCAGACGCTGTATTTATCATGCCTCCGCTGCTGAGCTGCTGCGCATTTCCAGGCACCTCATGTCCTGGGTAGAAAAGCTGACGGTGCTGCCGGACGGACGCTATCAGCTGCGTGGCTGGTATATGGGAGTGGAAAAGGTGCAGATGGCGCTGCTGGATCATGCCGGACATCCGGTTGAGACGAAATATACGGAAGGCAATAGGATCGATATTCTGGGCGAATTTCCGGAAGCGGTGCTTTCCGATACACATGCGTTTGAACTTACATTTGCAAAGCCGCAGGACAACTATCTGCGCCTTGCCATGAAAGGCGGCGGAAAGAAGGCACTCTATCCGCTGAACTGCAAGAAAATGCTTTCCGGGAAGGAAGGCCTCTCCGTTATCTGCAAAAAGAGCGTCAATTATCTGAAGCGGAAGGGCTTTCGACAGTTTGTGAAGCGCGTGGAGGATGTTGTGCTCGGCACAGACGCAATCAGCTATGAGCGCTGGCGGAGAAAATACGGAGTGAAGGCTTCGGAGCTGGAGCGGCAGCGGACGGCCGTGTTTGCATGGAATCCGACAATCAGCATCGTCGTGCCGCTCTATCGCACGCCGGAGCGTTTTTTGCGCGCACTTGTGCAGTCGGTACAGGCGCAGACTTATTCACACTGGGAGCTGATTCTTTCTGATGGAAGCGGTGCGGATTCCCCACTGACCGCCCTGCTGGACCGGCTCGTCCGCGAACAGAAGGAGAGCGGGCATCCGGGCGTGATCCGGGCACTGCACAATGGGCAGCAGCTTCGCATCTCCGAAAATACGAATGCGGCGCTCTGGGCGGCAACCGGAGATTTTATCGCATTTGGCGATCACGATGATCTCTTTTCACCGGATGCCCTCTATGAATGTGTGCGGCTTTTGAATGATTATCCGGATACAGAGCTGATCTACAGCGATGAGGACAAGGTAGACGGTGCGGGAAAGCGTTATTTTGAGCCGCATTTTAAATCAGATTACAATCCGGATCTGCTTGAAAGCATGAACTATTTTTGCCATCTGGTCGTTGTAAAAGACGATCTGCAGCAGCGTGTCGGCTATCTGGATGCGGACTATGACGGCGCACAGGACTATGACTTTGTACTGCGCTGTACGGAACAGACGACACCGGGACAGATCCGGCACATTCCGAAGATTCTGTACCACTGGAGGAGTCATCAGGACTCTACAGCAGAGAATCCCGAGAGCAAGCGCTATGCATTTGAAGCAGGACGCCGGGCGGTTCAGGCACATTATGACCGGCTCGGGATCGTGGCTGCGGTGAGGGAGGGCGAATATCCGGGGCTGTACGAGACGGAATTCGCGATCACAGATGATCCGATGATTTCCATTCTGATTCCGAATAAGGATCATCTTGTGGATCTGCAGACCTGCATCCGCTCGATTACCGAACAGTCGGATTATGAGAATTATGAAATCCTGATTATTGAGAACAACAGCACGGAGCCGGAGACGTTTGCCGGATATGAGGAGCTGGAGCGACAGGATGCGAGGATCCGTGTGCTCCGTTACGAGGGCAGCTTCAATTTTTCTGCGATCAATAATTTCGGTGCGGCACATGCAAAGGGGGCTTACCTGCTGCTTTTGAACAATGATACGGAAATGATTCACGGGGATTGTCTGCGGCAGCTGCTCGGACCGTGTCAGAGACCGGAGGTCGGAATCACCGGCGCGCTGCTCTATTATGGAGATGATACGATTCAGCATGCCGGTGTCGTGCTCGGCTTCGGAGGTATCGCGGGGCATGCGTTTATCGGAGAAAAACGAGGAGATAACGGTTATTTCTCACGGATCATCTGCAGACAGGATTACAGTGCGGTCACAGCGGCCTGCCTGATGGTAAAGACGTCCGTTTATCGGGAGGTTGGCGGTATGTCAGAAGATCTGCGTGTGGCATTTAATGATATTGATTTCTGCATGAAGGTGCGCAAAGCAGGATATCTCGTCGTCTATAATCCAGGGGCGGAGCTGTATCATTTCGAGTCCAAATCACGTGGACTGGAAAATACACAGGAAAAGATCGAGCGCTTTAACGGCGAGATTGCGCAGTTCCTCGCACGCTGGGGAGAGGATATCAAGGCGGGCGATCCGTATTACAATCCGAACCTGTCACTGGATAAGGCGGATTTTTCTCTGAGATTGTAGAAAGCAGAAGCCCGTCTGTGCTGCAGGGCAGGTAAAAACAGCAGAAATAAAGAAACAAAAAACGAAAATCTAAAATCCAAAATCCAAGGAGAGACTATGAGCGCAACAGCTTCATTGCAAAAAAAGTGGAATCAGCTCTGCAATGTGATCTGGGATGATCCGGAGGCAAAGCAGGTCGAAAGGACAGCCGGAAAGGAAGCCGGTGAGCAGGATAAGAAAAAGACGAGGCAGGCATCCAATGTGCTGCCGAAAGATCAGAATGCAGGCCACAGATTCATAAATGCACATCGTTTTGATCTGGCCTTTGTTTTTGTGATGGGTGCATTACTCTTTTTCCTTGCATGGATCCTCCCGCTGAACGGTGGGCCGGATGAGGAAATGCGCTATCTGATTCCGCAGTATATTTACCGGCACGGGACGCTGCCGCACGGAGGGGATCCGGAGATCCGAAATAAACTGTGGGGGATTTCCTACGGCTTTCATCCGATTCTGCCTTATATTTTCGGCGGCTATCTGATGAAGCTTGTCTCTGTGTTTAACTCTTCGGAGCATGCGCTTTTGATGGCAGCCCGGTTTATCAATGTGCTGCTCGGGATGGGCTTCTACTGGTATGTGCTGCAGATTTCGCGCCGGCTGTTCAGACGCGGCATTTTCCGGGTGTATTTTGTGGCGCTTCTGGCGCTGCTGCCACAGCTGCTCTACTTATTTGTATATGTCAATACGGATGGTATCGCACTATTCTCCACTGCAATGATTTTCAACTACTGGTTGATCGGGATAGAGAAAAGATGGGATCGGAGAAGCTGTACCGGACTTGCAATCGGCGTGTCGTGCTGTGCATTGTCTTATTTTAATGCATATGGCTTTGCACTGATGTCGGTCGTGCTGTTTGTCGGCTCCATGATTGTATTTTACGGAAAGCGCGGCGCGAAGGACTGTGTGGTCGTGGTTTTGAAGCGTGGACTGTTCATCACAGGAATTGTCTTTTTGCTGTGCGGCTGGTGGTTCATCCGCTGTGCCATACTCTATGACGGAGATTTTCTGGGACTGTCCACTCCGGCGAAGTACGGAGAGAAATATGCACAGGAAGAATACAAGCCTTCTGTGAAGCAGTCCGTGAAGGAGCAGGGAAAATCGCTGGAGGAAATGCTGAAAAAAGAGGTCGACGGCGGTATGGAATGGGCGACGACGACCTATCGCAGTACGATTGGCTATTTCGGTTTTTTTGAGTATCCGCTCGGATTGGATATTTACGGGATCCATAAAAAATTGTTCGTGCTTGGAATACTTGGGATTCTGGTGCATACCATCCTGACTGCGCTGTGGGGCATCGGAGTGTGGCTGAATCGGAAAAGGGAATGTCCTGTGGTCGCAAAATACCGCAGAGGGCTTGCAGTGATCAGCGGGTCTGAGCATCCGGCATTTACGGTGGAAAATCAGGTGCTTTCGTCTGCGAATTTCTTCATATTGCAGTTTTCGCTTGTTTGCTGTATCATAATACCAGTGTTGCTGTCGTTAGTGTATTCGTACACCGACGATTTTCAGCCGCAGGGACGGTATATTATGACCTTTATCATCCCTGTGATGTATTTTACCGCCGCCGGGACAGAGCGTGTCCTGACCCTGTGCTTCCGGAAGTGGATGGTTCCGCTTCTGATGCTGCCGCTTTTGTATGCGGTCGTACATGTATGGGCCAGTGCATTTCTTTCTGTATATATTCCGGCCTGGTGTGAGTCACTTTCATTTCTTTCCGGCCTGCGCTTCCCGTGGCTGTCAAACATTGGCCCCGTTGTGAAGCTTTTGCAGCTGCTGATTCCGGGATGATGAGAAAGTACATTTGAGGAGGAGATAAGATGATTGATTTTAACAGAGCTCCGTACCTTGGTACAGAGGTTGAGTATATGCAGCAGGCGATCGCCAATGCAAAGCTGTGTGGCGACGGACCGTTCACGAAAAAATGCTCACAGCTGATGAAGGAGCAGTTCGGGACAAAACATGTTCTTTTGACGACTTCCTGCACACATGCCCTGGAGATGGCAGCGTTTCTCTGTGATCTGAAGCCTGGAGATGAGGTGATCATGCCGTCCTACACGTTTGTATCCACGGCAGATGCATTTGTGCTGCAGGGTGCCAAAATTGTATTTGTAGATGTGCATCCAGAGACAATGAATATTGATGAGACGAAGATCGAGGCGGCAATCACAGAGCGCACAAAGGTCATTGTGCCGGTGCATTATGCCGGTGTCGCCTGTGAGATGGATACGATCATGGCGATTGCAAAAAAATACAACCTGAAGGTCGTGGAGGATGCAGCGCAGGGTGTCAATGCGTGGTATAAAGGGCGTGCGCTCGGCACGATCGGAGATTTCGGCTGCTACAGCTTCCATGAGACAAAGAATTATACAATGGGAGAGGGCGGCGCGCTGCTGTTTCAGGATGATGCTTATCTGGAGCGTGCAGAGATCCTGCGTGAAAAGGGTACGAATCGGAGTAAATTTTTCCGTGGACAGATCGATAAGTATACGTGGGTCGGCTACGGCTCCTCGTACCTGCCAAGCGATATGAACGCGGCCTATCTGTATGCACAGCTGCTCGAGATGGACAAGATCAACGATAAGCGGCGTCAGATTTTTGACTATTATTATGAGCATCTGGCAGTTCTTGAGGAGAAGGGCTATCTGGCACGTCCGTATGTCCCGGACTATGCCGTACATAACGGGCATATGTTTTACGTTCGCGTGAAGGATCTGGAGACACGGACCGATCTCATCCGTTATATGAAGGAAAAAGGAGTCCTGTGTGTCTTTCATTATATTCCGCTGCACAGCGCACCTGCCGGAAAGCAGTACGGGACGTTCCATGGGGAGGATGTGTATACGACAAAGGAGAGCGAGTGCCTGATGCGTCTGCCGATGTACTACAGCCTGTCGATGGATGATGTAAAATATGTGACAGACTGTCTGCTGGAATATTATGGCGAATAAAGCAAGCAATTTTCTGAAAAAACTGAGTCCCTACAATATACAAAAGGGGCTGCGCTATCTGAAGCATTTTGGTGTAAAGGAATTTTTTGTACGCCTCTCGGACCGGCTGGAGCCGGAGGAGGTGCCGTATGGCCCGTGGTTTGCCGGACATCGGGCGACCGAAGAGGAGCAAAAGAGACAGCGGACGCATAAATTTGCCGATCCGGTCACGTTCAGCATCGCAGTTCCGCTCTATCGGACACCGGAGCGCTATCTGCGCGAGATGATCGCGTCGGTTCAGGCACAGACATACCCGCACTGGGAGCTCTGCCTTGCAAATGGCAGCCCGGAAGAGGAACAGCTCAGAAAGCTCCTGGAGGAGTATGCGGCGGAAGATCCGCGTATTTGTGTGAAGCAGCTGAGTGAAAACGCAGGCATTGCGGGGAATACGAATGCGGCGCTTGCGATGGCGACCGGTGAATATGTCGGACTGCTCGACCATGACGATCTGCTTGAACCGGACGCGCTGTTTCAGGTGATGAGCACACTGGATGCGGCACGGCAAAGGAAGCAGCCGCTGCCGGAGCTGCTCTACACCGATGAGGACAAGATTTCCGGTGATGGGAGTGAGTACTTTCAGCCGAACCTGAAGCCGGATTTCAATCCGGATCTGCTGAGAAGCAATAACTACATCTGCCATTTTCTGGTCGTATCCAGAGGACTTCTTGAGAAGGTCGGAGGATTTGAGCGTCAGTATGACGGTGCGCAGGACTATGATTTTATTCTGCGCTGCACGGAGCAGGCGAACGGGATTTGCCACATTCCGAAGGTACTCTATCACTGGCGGACGCATGCACAGTCGACGGCAGATAATCCAATCAGCAAGCAGTATGCCTATGATGCTGGAGCAAGGGCAATCGAGGCGCATTTGAAGCGTGTCGGCCTTGCAGGTACGGTTGAACGGAAGAAGGATTTCGGCTTTTACCGGGTGCGTTATGCACTGGAAGGGCAGCCGCTTGTCTCGATCATCATTCCGAATAAGGATGAAAAAGACACCTTAAAAAAGTGCATTGAGTCGATTCAGAAAAAGAGCACCTACCGGAATTTTGAGATCATCATCGTGGAGAATAACAGCAAAACGGTGGAAATCTTTGATTATTATAAAGAAATTGATGGACGAAACAGCGTTCATGTTGTATATTGGGACAGAGAATTTAATTACTCGGCGATCAACAACTTCGGCGTGTCGTATGCAAAGGGCGATTATCTGGTATGTCTGAACAATGATATGGAGATCATCAGTGCGGACTGGATTGAGGAGCTGCTCGGACATTGTCAGCGTGCCGGTACCGGGATTGTGGGCGCAAGACTGTACTATCCGGACGATACGATTCAGCATGCAGGGATCATCATCGGAATCGGCGGGATCGCCGGCAGCGTGTTTGTCGGTCAGAAGCGCACCCATACCGGATATATGCACCGGGAGGCGCTGCAGCAGGACTTAAGTGCTGTGACGGCTGCGTGCATGATGGTTCGCCGGTCACTTTTTGAGCAGCTTGGCGGCTTTACAGAGCAGCTTGCGGTAGCGTTTAATGACGTGGATTTCTGTCTGCGCGCACGGGAGATCGGGTATCTCGTTGTGTACGATCCGTACGTGGAGCTGTATCACTATGAATCAAAGACACGCGGTGCGGAGGACACGCAGGAGAAGGTGCGCAGATTTCAGACAGAAATCGAATATATGCGTACCCGGTGGATTTCTGTGCTCAAAAATGGAGATCCTTATTATAACAGGAATCTCTCTCTGAAAAAGTGGAATTATTCTTTGAAGGGATAAGAGGTCATGCAGATAGCAACAGTCGTCATACCGAATCTGAACGGTATGAAGTACCTGAAGGACTGTCTGGATTCGCTGCGGCGGCAGACCCGGACAGATTTTTCGGTGATTCTGATCGACAATGGGTCGACGGATGGCAGTGCGGATTATGTGGCGCAGAACTATCCGGGGGTGCGCGTAGAGCGCTTTTCGGAGAACCGCGGTTTTTGCGGTGCAGTTAACGCGGGGATCCGTATGAGTAGTACGAGATATGTGATTCTTCTGAATAATGATACAATCTGTGATGCGCAGTTTGTAGAGCAGCTTGTGGCAGCGATGGAAGCACATCCGGACTGTTTTGCGGGAAGCTCGCGTATGGTGCAGATGGCGGATCCGTCCAGGATGGACAATGGCGGAGACTTTTACTGTGCGCTTGGCTGGGCCTACACGCCGGCAAAGGGCAAGCCGGTGGAGCGCTATGAACGGGCAAGAGCTGTGTTTTCCGCGTGCGCGGGAGCAGCGATTTATCGCCGGGCTGTCTTTGATGAAATCGGTATGTTCGATGAGGCGCATTTTGCGTATTTGGAGGATGTGGATGTATCATGGCGGGCGAGGATTTATGGCCTGTGCAATATGTATGTCCCGGCTGCAGTGGTCCGGCATGTCGGGAGTGCGACAAGCGGTTCGGTGTACAACGAATTCAAGGTGCGGCATGCATCGCGGAACAGCATTTATCTGATTTATAAAAATATGCCGGTTCTGCAGATCTTATGGAACCTGCCGTTTCTGATTCCGGGCTTTCTGATCAAGATGTTGTTTTTTGTGAAGAAGGGATATGGAAAAGAGTACATCACAGGGCTTGCGAAGGGCTTTGCGCTTTGTCGAAGAGACAAGAAGGTGCAGTTTTGCTGGAAACATCTTGGAAGCTACCTGAAGATACAGTGGGAGCTCTGGGTGAATGTCATCCGGCGTGCTGTGGACTTTTGACCGAGGTGAACGGCTTTGATTAAGGACAATCAAAAATATTTTAATCGGCTGCAGGTCGTTTTGGATGGATTGATGATTATTCTTTCCTATCTCCTTGCATGGTTTTTGATGCTGCGCAGTGTCGAAGGCAAGGAGATTGGCGTCCTTCCGCCGGAATTTTATATGATGGTACTGGTTGTACTTGTACCATTTTTTTTGCTGCTTTACTATGCCTGCAATCTCTACACGCCCAAGCGCGTGCAGGGGCGAAGGCTTGAGGGCAGCAACATTGTAAAGGCAAATATCATCGGTGGACTGACTCTGATGGCGGCGTACTTCTTTTTACAGCTGCCAAACGTATCCCGTCTGCAGATCGGATTATTTCTGCTTTTGAATGTGATTTTTCTGTTCGTGGAGCGGAATGTTGTGCGGATCATTCTGATGCGCTTCCGCAAGAGCGGGCTGAATCTGAAGCACATTGTATTGGTTGGATACAGCCGGGCGGCGGAGGAATACATCGACCGTATTGTGCAGAATCCGCAGTGGGGCTATAAGGTCATGGGCATTCTCGATGACCGGGTCGTAGCCGGTACGGAGTACAGGGGCATCGGGGTGCTTGGGACGATCGGCTCCTTAAGCGCGCTTCTGGAGGTCAATCATCCGGACGAGATCGCGATTACACTTGGCCTGTCAGAGTATTACAAGCTGGAACGCATCGTCGCGATGTGCGAAAAGGCAGGGGTGCACACGAAATTTATTCCGGATTACAGCAAGATCATTCCGACAAAGCCATATACGGAGGATCTGCTCGGTCTTGCGGTCATCAACATCCGTCACGTTCCACTTTCCAACACGTTTAATATGATGGTAAAGCGTGCTATGGATATTGTCGGAAGCCTGATCTGTATCGTCCTGTTTTCACCGGTGATGCTGATCACAGCAGTGCTGATCAAGCTGACGTCTCCGGGACCGCTGATCTTTACGCAGGAGCGGGTGGGACTGCACAATGTTCCGTTCCGCATGTACAAGTTCCGGTCTATGGAGGTGCAGACGCAGTCCGAGGAAAAGAAGGGCTGGACGGTCAAAAACGATCCGCGTGTCACACCGGTCGGAAGGTTCATCCGCAAGACGAGTATTGATGAGCTGCCACAGCTTTTCAATGTTTTGAAAGGGGATATGAGCCTGATCGGTCCGCGTCCGGAGCGTCCACAGTTCGTTGAGAAGTTCCGGGAGGAGATTCCGCGGTACATGGTCAAGCATCAGGTGCGTCCGGGAATGACCGGATGGGCCCAGGTAAACGGTTATCGGGGCAATACATCGATCCGGAAGCGTATTGATTGTGATCTTTACTATATTGAGAACTGGACGGTTGGGCTGGATATCAAGATCCTGTTTCTCACGGTGTTCCGGGGATTTGTAAATAAGAATGCGTATTAGAGAATGAGCTGCAATAGAAGAAAGGGGAGTATATATGGAAGAGAAGAGAAAACGCACGTCCAGAGATACCGATTGGGCAGGAACACGCGCCGGATCGGAACAGACACACCGGCAACCGGGCAGCGCGCAGCGGGAAGGAGCGTACCGGTACCGCAATCCGGAGGAAGAAGGGTACTACGGAAACGGACAGGGACAGCAGCAGTACCGTCAGGGACAGGGCGGCTACTATCAGAACGGATCGCAGCAGGGCTACTATCAGAACGGACCGCAGCAGGGCTATTATCAGAATGATCCGCAGCAGGGCTACTATCAGAATGATGGACAGAGCTACTATCAGAGCCAGGGAAACCCAAATATGTATCAGGGCCAGGGCTACTATCAGGAGCCGGATCAGCGAAACCGCAGTCATAAGAAAAAGAAGAAAAAACACAGAAAACTGATCTTTGCGCTGGAGCTTGTTTTGCTGCTCGTTGTGGCGCTAGGACTGTTTGCATTTGCACAGCTGAGTCGTGTCGGCCGTGTGAATCTGAAGGATATCGTGATCAACAGCGGCATTGCAAAGAGTGGATACCGCAATATCGCACTGTTCGGCGTGGATTCCCGTGAGGGTGATCTTGACAGCGGCACAAACAGTGATACGATCATGGTCTGCAGCATCAACAATAAGTCCGGCGAAATCAAGCTCGTATCCGTCTATCGTGATACCTATCTGGATGTCAATGACGGACATTACTCCAAAGCGAACTCCGCCTATGCAGGCGGTGGTCCGGAGCGTGCCATCAATATGCTGAATAAGAATCTGGATCTGGATATTACAGACTTTGTGACGGTTGATTTCAATGCCGTGATCAAGGCAGTCGATCTGCTCGGAGGTATCGATATCGACCTGACAGATGAAGAAGTAAAATGGTTGAATGCCTATCTGATTGAGACATCGCAGGTGACCGGGGTTTCTTATGAAAATGTCGCAGCTTCCGGGACACAGCATCTCTCCGGTATTCAGGCGATGGCTTACTGCCGGATCCGTTATACGGAGGGCTGGGATTACAAGCGTACCGAGAGGCAGCGGCTCGTGCTGGAGAAAATTTTTGCAGCGGCGCAGGCACAGGGCGTGACCGGTCTGGCCGGACTGATCAATACGATGATTCCGTATATCAAGACGAGTCTGAGCAATACGGAGATGCTTGCACTTGCAGCCAATATCGGAAAATACAGCATAACAGATACACAGGGCTTCCCATATGACAAGCAGGCGGCAGATGTGGATGCGGGAGATTGCGTTGTTCCGGTCAATCTTGCCTCCAATGTTTCACAGCTGCACAGCTACCTGTTTAGTGAATCAGGCTATACGCCGTCGGATACGGTTCAGCAAATCAGTAATCAGATCATCAACAATACGGGAATCCAGTAATCGGAGGCGTGGATGAAGCACGAAGAAATAGATGTGATCATACCGGTCTACCGACCGGATGAAAAGCTGCACCGTCTGCTGCTTGCCTTAGAGCGGCAGACGGTAAAGCCGTCCCGGATTCTGCTGGTGAATACGGAGCGGGAGCTTTTTGATGATGCCTGTCTGAAAGGCACGGAGCATGTGGAGGTCATCCACATCCGGAAAAGTGAATTTGACCATGGCGGAACGCGGCATATGGCGGCAGAAATGCTGCCGGGCGCGTTTTTGCTGTTTCTTACGCAGGATGCCATCCCGGCAGATGACTGCCTGATCGAGCGGCTGTATGAGGCCTTTGCCACAGGAAGAGAGTCAGATCGACAGCAGCCGGTAGCGGCGGCGTATGCCAGACAGCTTCCGATGCCGGACTGCCATGTGATTGAGCGCTATACCAGAAGCTTTAATTATGGAAAAGAGAGCCGCATCAAGACCGCAGACGACCTAGAGATGCTTGGGATCAAGACCTTTTTTTGTTCTAATGTGTGTGCGATGTACCGGAGGAGCACCTATGAGGCGCTTGGCGGGTTTGAGCGGCATACGATTTTTAATG
This sequence comes from Lachnospiraceae bacterium, assembly GCA_902363135.1. Taxonomy (GTDB): domain Bacteria; phylum Bacillota; class Clostridia; order Lachnospirales; family Lachnospiraceae; genus Choladousia. The sequence goes on along the minus strand of CABIZF010000004.1, from coordinate 177,322 downwards.
AGGATATGATTTTTGCGGGAAAACTGATTCAGAACGGTTATGCCGTCGCGTACTGTGCGGAGGCAAAGGTGTATCATTCCCACAATTACAGCGGACTGCAGCAGTTTCACCGAAATTTTGATCTTGGAGTATCGCAGGCGGAGCACCCGGAGATTTTTCAGATGGTGCGCTCCGAAAGCGAAGGGATACGGATGGTGAAGCAGACAGCCGCCTTCCTTTGCCACAGCAAAAGGGGGTATCTTCTGCCGAAGCTTATATGGCAGAGCGGCTGGAAATATCTCGGCTATCAGCTGGGGAAGCGCTATGAGAAGCTTCCGGAATGGCTGATACGCCGCTGCACGATGAGTCCGGGATACTGGGAGCATCAAAACGAGTCAGGCAGGCAGTAAAGCCGGCTTTGCAGCAATCCTGCAGTGAGGTATTATTTTAGCTACAAAACAGAGGATAAGGATATGGATGAAAATAAAAAAGATAACACCAACGTCGAAGAGACAAAGAAGGACTATGAGCGCTACTGCTCACTTTGCCGCAGGCCGGAGCGTGTGGCCGGGCAGCTGATCGAGATACCGGGTGGCTTTCATGTATGCCCGGACTGTATGCAGAAAAGCTTTCATGCTGTACAGGGGCTGGGATTCCCGATTGGCCAGAATATGAGCATGGATGATCTGATGAAGCTGCTTGGCAATCTGGAAAATGCAGGTATGTCTGTGGAGGTACACCCGGTCGTGGAAAACGGTGGAGGAGAAATCGCAGATACAGCTGAGAAAAAGCCAGAGGATGCAGATTCAGAAGAGACAGAAGAGGAGCAGCCGAAAAAATCCGGTGGACGTATCCCGAATATCAGCATGATCAATCTGGGCGATCTGTTTGGCGGCATGACGCCGTCCCAGCAGCAGGTCAAGAAGAAAAAGCATAAAGAGGGCGAGCCGAAAAAAGCATTTGACATCCGCTCAATTCCGGCTCCGCACAGGATCAAGGCGAAACTGGACGATTATGTGATTGGACAGGAGCATGCGAAGAAGGTCATTTCGGTGGCTGTTTACAATCATTATAAGCGGGTAGGGGCAGATACCTCAGACGGTGTGGAAATTGAAAAGTCCAATATGCTGATGCTCGGGCCGACCGGAAGCGGAAAGACGTATCTTGTTAAGACACTTGCAAGGCTTCTGGATGTGCCGCTTGCGATCGCGGATGCGACCTCTTTAACAGAGGCAGGCTATATCGGCGATGATATCGAGAGCGTGATTTCCAGGCTGCTTGCGGCGGCGGACAATGATGTGGACCGCGCAGAGACGGGGATCGTCTTCATCGATGAGATTGACAAGATCGCAAAGAAGAAAAATGCGAGCCAGCGGGATGTGAGCGGAGAATCGGTACAACAGGGAATGCTCAAGCTGCTTGAGGGCAGCGAGGTCGAGGTGCCGGTCGGAGCGACGAATAAAAATGCGATGGTGCCGATGACGACGGTCAATACGAAAAATATTCTGTTTATCTGCGGCGGTGCATTTCCGGGGCTGGAGGATATCATCAAGGAGCGACTGAACCGTCAGGCATCCATCGGCTTCCTTGCAGATCTGAAGGATAAATATGATAATGACCCGGAGCTGCTCTCAAAGGTGACGGTCGATGATATCCGTGCCTACGGTATGATTCCGGAGTTTATCGGACGTCTGCCGGTTATCTTTACTTTAAAGGGGCTGACGAAGGAGTCGCTGGTGAAGATTTTGAAGGAGCCGAAAAACGCGATTATCCGGCAGTATCAGAAGCTGCTCGCGATGGACGAGGTCGAGCTGAGCTTTGATGACGAAGCCCTGGAGGCGATCGCGGAGCTTGCACTGGAGAAAAAGACCGGTGCCCGTGCCCTGCGTGCGATTATCGAAGAATTTATGCTTGATATTATGTATGAAATCCCGAAGGATGATAACATTGGAAAGGTGCGGATCACGCGCGCGTACATCGAGCACACCGGAGGGCCGGAGATTTCTTTGCGCGGAGCGGAGGCACTTCTGCCGGAAGGCATTGACAGTGTTTGACAAAAATGTTATGTTAGGGTGTAAATGTGTAATGATAGAGAATGAGGAGAGAGTGCATTCATGAATGAAGTACAGGAGCAGTTTTTAAAAACTCTGGAAAATCTGAAAGCGTTGGCAAAGACGAAAAAGAACACATTGGAATACGATGAGATTCTGAATGCGTTTAACGGGATGGAGCTGACAGATGCAAAGATCGATATGGTTCTGGAGTATCTGGAAAAGAACCACGTAGATATTCTGCAGGGCAAATCCCCTGAGGACATGCCGGATGATATGCTTCTGGAATCCGAGGAGGATATTCTGCTGTCGGATAATGAGGAAATCGAGCTGATCAACGACGTAGACATACTGGAGGGAGTCAGCACCGAGGATCCGGTCAGAATGTACCTGAAAGAGATTGGTAATGTACCGCTGTTATCTGGTGATGAAGAGGTTGAGCTGGCAAAGAGAGTAGAGCAGGGCGATGAAGAAGCCAAGAAAAAGTTGACCGAAGCGAACCTCAGACTGGTGGTCAGTATCGCCAAGAAGTATGTAGGAAGAGGTATGCCGTTTCTGGATCTGATCCAGGAGGGCAATATGGGCCTGATGAAGGCTGTGGACAAGTTTGACTATACAAAGGGTTATAAGTTCAGTACATATGCTACCTGGTGGATTCGTCAGGCGATCACGCGCGGTATCGCAGATACGGGCCGGACGATCCGCGTACCGGTGCATATGGTAGAAACGATCAATAAGACGCTGCGGATGACGCGCACACTGCTGCAGGAGCTTGGCCGCGAACCGACCCCGGAGGAGGTGGCTGCACGGCTGAACGTTCCGGTGAGCCGCGTCCGTGAGGTACTGAAAATCTCCCGTGATCCGGTGTCCTTAGATACGCCGATCGGTGAGGAGGATGATTCCCATCTGGGCGATTTCATCGAGGATGATACCGCATTATCCCCGTCGGATTCGGCTGCGTTTTCGATGCTGCGTGAGGAATTAAGCGCTGCATTGGAGTCACTGACCGACCGTGAGCGTCAGGTCATCCAGCTGCGTTTCGGGCTGATCGACGGAAGGGCGCGCACACTGGAGGAAGTCGGCAAGGAGTTCAACGTCACGAGAGAGCGTATTCGCCAGATCGAGGCGAAGGCGCTGCGTAAGCTCCGCCACCCATCCCGCAGCAAGCGCCTGAAGGATTTCCTGAATTAACAGCTTCGGGAAGCGGGTATCATCATATGAATAAAGGAGGACACAAGATGAATATCGAAAGCTTGAGAAAAGATATGGTAGCAGCTATGAAGGCGAAGGACAAGCCGAGAAAGGAAGCGATTTCCTCTCTGGTTTCCGCAGTCAAGAAAGCAGCCATTGATGCAGGCTGCCGGGAAGACATTCCAGAGGATATGGTAGACCGTGTCATCTTAAAGGAATTGAAGACTGCAAAGGAGCAGATCGATACCTGCCCGGAGAGCCGTACGGATCTGAAGGAGGAGTATCAGTTCCGCTATGACGTGATTTCCGAGTATGCGCCAAAGCTTCTTTCGGCAGAGGAGGTAAAGGCGATCCTCACAGAAAAATTCGCCGATGTACTGGCGACGAAGAATAAAGGAATGATCATGAAGGCTGTTATGGGCGAGCTCAAGGGCAAGGCTGATGGCAAGGTGATCAATCAGGTCGTCGCAGAGCTCTGCAAATAAATAGAAAACCTGCTGATATAAGCATTCCACCTACCCCCGCTTGCTGCTCTGTGCACCTGAAGCGGGGGAATGCTTATTCTGCATTCAGAGAAGAGGAAAAACTGATGATAGCAGAAAAAATGAAGCCATACCTGAAAAATAATTCAGCCATCCGTATGATGTTCGAAGAGGGAAAACGTCTTGCGGCACAGTACGGTCCGGAGAATGTCTATGATTTCAGTCTGGGCAATCCAAACGTTCCGGCGCCGGCAAAGCTGAAGGACGCGATTGTGGATATTTTAAATGAGGTCGATCCGGTTGTTGTGCACGGCTATATGAGTAATGCCGGATTTCCGCAGGTGCGCAAGACGATCGCGGACAATCTGAACATGCGCTACGGTACTGCCTTTACCGAGAACAATCTGATCATGACAGTCGGTGCGGGAAGTGCATTGAACGTATGCCTGAAGACACTCGTGAATCCGGGTGAGGAGGTCATCGTATTTGCACCGTATTTTCTGGAGTATGGAGCATATGTTCGAAATTATGACGGCGTGCTTGTTGAAGTGGCTCCGGATACGGATACCTTTCAGCTGAATCTGTCCGATTTTGAGAAAAAGCTCAGTGAAAAGACAAAGGCTGTCATCATCAACAATCCGCACAACCCAACCGGAGTCGTATACCGCGAGGAGACGATCCGGGCGCTGGCAGAGATTTTAAAGGAGAAGCAGAAGGAATACGGCCATGCAATTTACCTGCTCTCTGACGAGCCGTACCGGGAGCTGGCATTTGACGGAGCGGTCGTTCCGTTTGTGACAAAATACTATGACAATACGATGGTTGTCTATTCCTACAGCAAGTCTTTGTCTCTTCCGGGAGAGAGGATCGGCTATGTTGTCATTCCGGATGAGGTGGAGGACAGTGCAGATACGATTGCTGCTGCGACGATCGCGAATCGCATCAGCGGCTGTGTCAATGCGCCGTCTTTGATTCAGCTTGCTGTGGCACGCTGTGCAGATGCCGAAGTCGATTTGGGATACTATGACCGCAATCGTCGGACGTTATACGAAGGGCTGACGAAGCTTGGCTTTACATGTGTGAAGCCGGAGGGGGCTTTCTATCTGTGGCTGAAGTCTCCGGAGGAGGATGAGCGGCAGTTTGTGGAGAAGGCAAAGAAGTACAATATCCTGATGGTACCGGGCAGCTCCTTTGCATGTCCGGGGTATGTGCGTCTGGCTTACTGTGTATCCTATGAAAAGATCGTAAAAGCACTGCCGGAGTTTGCAAAGCTCGCAAAAGAGTATGTGCAGGCTTTATAGTTTTTAGTATGTTCCAGAACAGGATGAATCACGGAGGATTTTGAGTTATCATGAAAATAATTATCGTAGGACTCGGTAAGGTGGGACAGACACTGGCCTTTGAGCTGAGTAAAGAAGATAATGATATTACGGTCATTGACAACCGGGAGGGTGTGGTGCAGGATTTTGCGAGCCAGTATGACATTATGGGTGTCATCGGAAACGGTTCGAGCTATTCGACACAGATGGAGGCCGGGATCGAGGCGGCAGATCTGCTTATTGCGGTGACAGGCTCGGATGAGCTGAATCTGCTGTGCTGTCTGATCGCAAAGAAGGCTGGTAACTGTCATACGATTGCGCGTGTACGCACGCCGGAGTACAGCTCCGAGCTGAATTTTATCAAGGAGGAGCTCGGGCTGGCGATGGTGATCAATCCGGAGATGGCGGCAGCCGATGAAATTGCACGTGTATTGAAATTCCCATCGGCGATCGATGTGGATACGTTCAGCAAGAGCCGTGTGGATCTACTGAAGTTCCGTGTGCTGGAGCATTCAGTGCTCGACGAGATGAGGATCTCGGATATTACGTCTAAGACAAAAGGAAATATCCTGATCTGTGCAGTAGAGCGCGGGGAGCAGCTGATCATCCCGAACGGTGATACGGTGCTGAAGGCGCGCGACCGCATCTCGATCGTGGGCGCATCTGAGGAGGCGAATGATTTTTTCCGGCAGGTCGGCATCGTGACAAACCAGGTGAAAAATATCATGATTGCAGGTGGCGGCACGATTGCCTACTATCTGGCGAAGATGCTGATCGCATCCGGGATCAGCGTCAAGATCATGGAGAAGGATATGAAGCGATGCGAGACGCTCTGTGAGCTTTTACCGCGTGCGACGATCGTTTATGGTGACGGGACAGACCGGGATTTGCTCAAGGAAGAGGGACTGGAGAAGTACGAGAGCTTTGCGGCGCTGACAAACATTGATGAAGAGAATGTTCTTCTTTCTCTTTATGCCAAAAAGGTGAGCAATGCAAAGGTCATCACAAAGATCAACCGTATTACGTTTGACGAAGTCATTTCCGAACTGGATCTGGATACCGTGATTCATCCAAAGGATATCACATCCGAGCTGATCATCCGGTATGTGCGCTCTATGAAAAATTCACTCGGCAGTAATGTGGAAACTCTGCATAAAATTATCAATAACAAGGCGGAAGCGCTGGAATTTATCATACGGGAAAACTCTAGGGCGACGGATATTCCGCTGCAGGAGCTTCCGATCAAAAAGGGTATTCTGGTGGCAAGCATTAACCGTAAAGGAAAAATCATTATTCCGAGAGGCTTTGATATGATGAAGAAAGAGGATACGGTTATCGTTATTACGCAGCTGGCAGGGCTGAATGATATTGATGACATTCTCGCAAAATAGGTACTGACATGAATTATAGCATAATATTATATGTGATAGGATGGGTGCTGAACTTCGAGGCAGCTTTTATGGTTCCGGCCTGTGTGACCGGACTGATCTACCGGGAACCTGAGACGTCCGCCCTTGCGGCCGTCGCGCTGTTCTGCCTGGCAGTCGGCCTTCTGATTACGAAAAAAAAGCCGAGGAGCATGTCACTGTATGCAAAGGAAGGTTTTGTGACGGTTGCATTGTGCTGGGTTGTCTTAAGTGCGCTTGGTGCGCTTCCATTTGTGATTTCCCGTGTGATTCCGTCTTATGTTGATGCACTGTTTGAAGTCGTCTCCGGATTTACGACGACCGGTTCGAGTATTTTGCCTGAGGTCGAGCATATGCCGCATTGCCTGCTGTTCTGGCGCAGCTTTACGCACTGGATCGGAGGTATGGGAGTGCTGGTATTTGTGATGGCGGTACTTCCGCTTGCAGGCGGCACGAACATGTACATGATGAAAGCAGAGAGCCCGGGACCGTCGGTAGGCAAGCTCGTACCGCGCGTAAAAAGCACGGCTGTGCTGCTCTATGGCATGTATATTGGGCTGAGTCTGCTGCAGCTTGTCTTTTTGCTGTTTGGTCGGATGCCGCTTTTTGATGCGATCGCAACGATGTTCGGAACAGCCGGAACAGGAGGCTTTGGTATCCGAAACGACAGCATTGCCAGCTATTCCCCGTATCTGCAGTGGGTTATTACGATTTTCATGATTCTGTTCGGCGTGAATTTCAATGTGTATTATCTGATTTTGAGGAAGCGTCTGAAATCGGCAGCTGCATCTACGGAGGTGCGTGTTTACTTTGTTATTGTTCTGACGGCGATTCTTTTGATTACCGTGAACATTTCCGGCCTGTTTCCGGATATCTGGACTGCTCTGCGCCATGCGGCTTTTCAGGTCGGTTCGATAATCACGACGACCGGATTTGCCACTGCGGATTTTAATCTGTGGCCGTCATTTTCCCAGTCGATTCTGGTACTGCTTATGTTCATCGGAGCCTGTGCCGGCAGTACGGGAGGCGGCATCAAGGTATCCCGTATAGTCGTACTGTTCAAGTCGGTACAGAAGGAGCTGGACGTCATCGTGCATCCGCACAATGTGAAGAAGCTGAAAATGGACGGAAGGGTGATCGAGCACACAGTTGTGCGTTCCATCAATGTCTTTATTGCGTCATACCTGATGGTATTCGCACTTTCTGTCCTGGTGATCTCGCTTGACAACTTTGATTTTATGACGAACTTTACAGCAGTCGCTGCGACGATCAACAATATCGGTCCGGGACTTGGTATGGTAGGACCGACCGGTAATTTCAGCCAGTTTTCCGATTTTTCCAAGCTGGTACTGACCTTTGATATGCTGGCGGGACGGCTGGAGCTGTTCCCGCTCCTGATTGTATTCGCAAAGAATACATGGTCAAAATAATTGAAAATAAAGAGTAAAAGGCTTCAGAGGTGCAGCTCTGGAGTCTTTGTTTTTTCTTGCAATGCTTTTTTTGGTGTGATAAAATAAAGGGCATATGTGTGGGATGAAAAATAGGGAAATGTAAACAGGGGGAATTTGGCATTATACGCCACACAGAGAGTCAGGGGATTGCATGTATAAGAAAAAATTAGTGACGGTTGTTGTCAGCATGGCATTGCTCACTGCATCCTATACGGTGGGTTCAGCCTATGAGGAGACGACCGTAAAGTCAGAACAGACAGAACAGGTAACGACATCAAAGAAAAGTGCAGAAGCACCTCAGGATACAAAGGAGGCTGCCCCGGCAGCAGAGCAGCCAAAGCAGGAGACACCGGCTGCGCCGACGCAGCCGACGACATCGGCACCGGTGACAGAAGCGCCGACGCAGCCGACGACATCGGCACCGGCGACAGAAGCGCCGACGCAGCCGACGGAAGCACCTTCACAGCCGACGACACCGACACCGGCGACGGAAGCGCCGACCCAGCCGTCTACACCGGGCGAGACGCAGCCATCTACGCCGGGGCAGACAGAGCCGTCTACGCCGGGTGAGACACAGACATCCACGCCGGGACAGACAGAGCCGTCTACGCCGGGCGAGACGCAACCATCCACACCGGGGCAGACAGAGCCGTCTACGCCGGGCGAGACGCAGCCATCCACACCGGGGCAGACAGAGTTGTCTACGCCGGGCGAGACACAGACAGAGAGTGGATCAGAGGCGGCAAGTGAGTCTGAATCTGAGAAGGAGAGTGAGACGGATCCGCCGGAGGAGGAGTCTGAGTCAGAGACATCCGAATACGGTTCCAATGAAGAGCTGTTAGCACATCAGAATATCGTCATTCCACCGAAGCTTGAGCTGGAGTTCCGGTTTACGAAGGTTGATAAGCGCTATGCACTCGTACGCAGTGAGAAAGGCGCATCTGTCTATGAGAAAAAGTCCGATGATGCACGCGAGGTAGGAGAGCTGGAGTATTACGGGCTCGCCTATATACTGGATGATGCGGGGGATGGCTGGTACTATATTGAATCCGGAAACGTCCGTGGATTTATCCATGCAGAGGACGTCGTGTCAGATGAGACGGCAGAGCGGATCGTAAAGGTCAAAGGACTGGATGAGCTTCCGCTGGCCCGGCTGATTGTAGCGCGCACAGAAAATGAAGCATTTACTTATACACATACGACGGTACAGGATGTCATGGCTTCCAGGGTCTATGCGATAGCTGCAAAAGATCTTAAGATCCGGGAGCAGCGAAAGGATGGCGCGAGGACGACCGGTACGCTGGCAAAAGGCGGGCTGTGCTATATCCTTGCGGACGGAGACAAGGACTGGATCTTTGTAGAATCCGGAAATGCACGTGGATTTGTAAAACGCACAGAGCTGACGCTGGGGGCAAAGGCGGATTCCATTGTATCAGAGAAAGGTGAGAAGAATCTGACGCTTGCAGATGTGAAGGTAAAGCCGGAGGAGAATAAAGCCTGCTATTACACGTTTACGTCCGTACAGGAGGCGTCTCAGGAGGCCAAGACCCGGGAGTCTATGGTAAACTTTGCATTGCAGTTTCTTGGCAATCCGTATGTCTGGGGTGGAACCAGCCTGACGAACGGCTGTGACTGTTCCGGATTTGTACAGAGCATTTACGCATATTATGGATATTCACTGCCGCGTGTCGCCGATGCGCAGAGTGGATACGGCATGCAGATCCCGATCTCATCTGCACAGCCGGGCGATCTGATTTTCTATGCGAAGAACGGCTATGTTTATCATGTGAGCATGTACATCGGCAATGGTCAGGTCGTACACGCAGCCGGAAGAAAGCTCGGAATTATCACCTCCGGGATCAGCGGTAACGCAGTCTGGGCAACGCGGATCATTACCGGGTAGACGAATATACAGAAAGAAAAGCAAATGAAAAAAGCTTCGATCATGTTCTCGGAAGGAGGACAGATCGGAGCTTTTATTTCTCATTTTGATTTTTTATACTTACAAAAAGCCCGGAAACCGATCAAAAGGGGGAATATAACGATGCCATAATTCACTTCGGTCATTCCCTTTACACGGATGCTCGCTGTCAGGTGTATTGATTATGGATTTTACACAGCTTTATTCTCTGTCATGTTCCTCGCCGGGAGCTTCTGCATCATCTGCTGCATCCGCTGGCGGCTCCGGCAGCAACAGCCGTACCGTCTCGATCCGGTTCTTATCCATTTTTTCAACCGTGACTTTGATGCCATCGTCAGTTGTCACAGACTCGTTGACCGTCGGAAGGTGATCAAGCTTTTCGATGATCAGGCCGCCGATCGAGTCGTATTCCTCGGATTCCAGTGACAGCCCCAGGGCATCGTTGATATCGTCGAGCTTGACGGAGCCTTCAATGCGGTACTCACGGTCCGAGAGCTTCCGGATCCAGTCTTTTTCGTCGTCATCATATTCATCCCGGATTTCTCCGACGATCTCTTCGAGCAGATCCTCAAGGGAGATCATGCCGACCGAGGCGCCATACTCATCCAGTACGATGGCGATGCTCACAGAGTCCTTCTGCATTTCCAGAAGCAGCTCAGAGGTCTTCTTATATTCATAGGTAAAATAAGGCTTATACATGACGTGGGAAACGTCAAAAGCGGCATTGTCATCGCAGAAAAAGAAATCCTTGATATTTAAAATGCCGACAATATTGTCGCGGTCGTTTTGGTAGACCGGAAGACGGGTATATTTTTCCACACGGAACACATCCCGGATCTCCTGATAGGATGCAGTGTCGCTGATCGTGACCATGTCCGCGCGCGGAACCATGACGTCCTTGGCCTGTGAATCACCGAAATCTACAACGTTGTAGATCATTTCCCGTTCTTCCTTTTCAATGACTCCGTCCTTGTGGCTGACATCCACGATCGTGCGCAGCTCCATTTCTGTCATCGGATTCATCGAACTGTCGGTGCTGACATGCAGCAGCTTCAGGAAGAAGCGACAGACTGCATTGATGACAAAGATCACCGGCGTCATGATTTTTATGAGCAAATCAATGACAGAGGCGTAGGTCAGCGCCATTTTTTCTGAGTTGGCAGCGGCATATGTCTTTGGTGTGATCTCACCAAAAATCAGAATGATGACAGTCAGTACCGCAGTCACGATACCGAGGGCACCCTGTCCGAACAGCTTGATGGCAAGCGCAGTCGTCAGGGAAGCGGCAAAGTTGTTCACCAGATTGTTGCCGATCAGAATTGCACTGAGCATTTTGGAAGGATTCTGCTTCACCTTTAATGCGACCGCAGCACGTCGATTGCCCTCATCCGCGAGCGTTTGCAGACGGATCGCATTTGCGGTGGTCAGGGAAGTCTCCGCAGAAGAAAAGAATGCGGAGAGAATAACGAGAATTAACAGCGCCAGTAGTTGTATGGCGTCATCAGAAGCCAAAAGATCATCTCCTTTTTGAATGTATTTGTACAGTTTAGGAGCATCATACAATAAAATCCGATAAAATGCAATAAAAAAAGAGGAGAATAAAACATGGACGGCACACATACAATGCAGTGAGGAATGGCAGGACTGGAGATTCGTATGGAATATTCCGGAGGCCGGACAGGGATGATCCGGGCATTGGCCGCAGCGCAGGTACTCGCGTGGCTCATTACAGCCGCATTGCTTTTGGCGATGGCGTTTGTCATGTGGAAATTTCAGCCGGATATGGGCAAAATGCAGCTTGGGATTTATGGTATTTATGTGCTTTCATGCCTGTTCGCAGGGCGATATACGGGAAAACGGGGAGCACACAGAAAATTTTTGTGGGGGATGTGCTCCGGCATGCTGTATTTTGGGATTCTGGCCGCAGTATCTGTGCTTTCAAAGCGTACGGTACAGCCCGATGCGCTGCACCGGGTACTTGCATTTGTATTTTGTACGGCTGGAGGGATGCTCGGCGGTATGACGGCATAAAATGCTTTCTTTTTCCGGAAAACTGTGCTATAGTGTGGGATGATAAAAGAGTCTTTGCTATTTCTGGCAATTATCCCATTTGTTTTTGCGGGCAGCGAGTCGAAACGTGATGCCTGCAGTCATGTAAAGAGGACATTTGCAATCCATCCCTGCAGGTGTGCTGACAGGGCCTAGCTTCGCTACTTGCTCATGAACGCAGTCGCTTCGAAATCTGTCAGTGGGAGCTTTTAACTCCCACTGACATAAGCATCCCCTCACCCGCCGCTTAGTGCTCCGCGCACTTGAAGCAAGGGAATGCTTATCTGCGTTCAAATCAGTATCTGTGTCGTTTGATTCCCACAATCGCAGACTTATAAGAAATTTTTTGGCAGGCAGTGTCCTGCTTTGCCCCGTGGAAAGTTCTAACCGTATGAAATCCGATCATGGTCGGACTGGATTTGGTGCTGATTTATTAGAAAGAGGTATTTATGAGAGAAAAATATGAAACGCTTTCGCTTGCTACTTTGAAAGAGCTGGCGAAGGGGAGAGGAATGCGCGGCATTTCTACCTTAAAAAAGGGAGAACTGATCGAGGCGATGCTCCTGCAGGATGAAAAAGACGCCGCAAACAAAGATATTGCCGCTACGCCATCCGTGACGCGGCGGGAAAAGGCGACGGTGGTGCGCGGAAGAAGGCCGTCCGCATCAGAACAGGAGAAGGCAAAGGCGGATGCAGGGACTGTGCCGGAAGCGGGAAAGGCGGAAACAGCAGGAACGTCAGAAGAAAGAGATACCGCATCCGCGGAGGGCAGACAGGAGCTGCGGCCACAGACGAATGGCAGTCTGTCCGGGGAGACACACAACATCCGGACATCCGGCAACCGTACCTGGAACAATCCGGCAAGACGGATGAATGCGACACCACGTCCGGAAAATGCACCGGAGCGTGGCAGAAGAAACGGCATGCAGCAGGGACGGACGTATGTGGCGCGTACACAGCAGAATGCAGATAGCTCCGAGCAGCCAAGAGTCGGAAGGGTGCAGCGGAACTATACCGAGCGCAGCAATTATGCAGGGACAGGCAGTACGCGCCCGGTTTCTGCGATGGCCGCAAATGAAGAGCATACCCGTGAAGCTGCTCAGTCAGAACCGCGTATGAACCGCGAGGAGCATATACCTTCAGAGCCGTCCGGCGCGGTACCTGTGGTCGCCGGGACGAATCCGGAGCAGGAAAGCCGTTCGGACCGCCCGCCGGCAGACATCCAGCAGCTCGACAGCGGGCAGGAGGTATCCGGTATCCTTGAGATGGTGGAGGGATATGGCTTTTTGCGCCGTGACAATTATATGCCGGGAGAAAATGACATTTATGTTTCTCCGTCACAGATCCGTCGTTTTAATTTGAAGACCGGAGACATTGTCTGTGGCAATACCCGTATTAAGACGATGCAGGAAAAATACAGCGCCCTTTTATATCTGAAGTCGGTCAATGGGATGCCGCCGTCTGAGGCGACACGCCGCTACAATTTTGAGGATATGACGCCGATCTTCCCGGATGAGCGTCTATGCATGGAGCGCGGCTCTAGGGCGATCGCAATGAGGATCGTTGATCTCTTTTCACCGATCGGAAAGGGACAGCGCGGTATGATCGTGTCACCGCCAAAGGCCGGAAAGACCACGCTTTTAAAAGATGTGGCGCGCTCTGTTTTGCAGAACGATCCGGATATGCAATTGATTATATTACTGATTGACGAGCGACCGGAGGAGGTCACAGACATCAAGGAGGCCATTCAGGGCGATAACGTGGAGGTCATCTATTCGACGTTTGATGAGCTGCCGGAGCATCACAAGCGAGTCTCTGAGATGGTCATCGAGCGGGCGAAGCGCCTTGTGGAGCACCGGAAAAATGTGACGATCCTCCTTGACAGCATCACCCGGTTGGCGCGCGCATACAATCTGACTGTTCCGCCAAGCGGACGTACGTTATCCGGCGGCCTCGATCCGGCGGCGCTGCACATGCCGAAGCGCTTTTTCGGAGCGGCCCGGAACATGCGGGAGGGCGGAAGCCTGACGATTCTGGCAACTGCGCTTGTGGATACCGGAAGCAAGATGGATGACGTCGTATATGAAGAGTTTAAGGGGACCGGCAATATGGAGCTCGTGCTCGACCGGAGGCTCTCTGAAAAGAGGGTATTTCCGGCAATCGATATCCCGAAGTCCGGTACGCGCCGCGAGGATCTGCTGCTGACAAAGGAAGAGCAGGAAGCTGTTTACATCATGCGCCGTGCCTTAAACGGTATGAAGTCCGAGGAGGCGGTTGAGAATATTTTAAATATGTTCGTCCATACGAAGGACAATCAGGAGCTCGTCGCGCGTGTCCGTCGGCAAAAGTATGTATAAAAACTGCTTGCAATTTTACTGTTGTTATGCTAGAATACGAATGTTGTTTTATACACATGAACTGCAGGGACTTGCAGGGATAGCCCGGGATAGCTTGCCGTGGCAACATCAGAGCGGCATTGGCCGGGAATCGGCTTCGCCAAATGAGGCGCAGTCAGCAGTTCACAAATAAAAAAGAAGAGGTGAAAATCATGAAGGAAGGAATCCATCCGAATTATTATCAGGCAACTGTTACCTGCAACTGTGGCAACACATTTGTGACAGGTTCCACAAAGAAGGACATTCACGTTGAAATCTGCTCCAAGTGCCATTCATTCTATACCGGTCAGCAGAAGGCTACGACAGCTCGCGGACGTATTGAGAAGTTCAATAAGAGATACGGTATCGAATCTAAATAATGCAGAAAAGATAAGGATGAGATTGAAAAATCTCATCCTGTTTTTGAATTATGGAGGAAAATAAATGAAGCCATCCGGCATTGGAGGTCAGGCCGTCATTGAGGGTGTCATGATGCGCAACGGCGGGGAGTATGCCGTCGCCGTCCGTACACCGGAAGGCCAGATCGTAGTAGACAAACAAAAATGCAGCAGCAACAAAATTCAGAATAAGAAGTTTGCAAGGCTGCCAATTATCCGTGGCGTGATCAATTTCTTTGATTCTATGATCCTTGGAATGAAGTCTTTGATGTATTCGGCTTCTTTATTCGCGGAGGAGACCGAGGAGGAAAAGGCGGAGCGCGAGGGGAAGGCGCGAAAAAAGGCTGCCGCGAAGGCGGAGAAGCTGCGGGCACAGGGCAAGACAGCAGAAGCAGAGCAGGTGCTGAAAAAATGCGAGGAAAAGCTCGCAAAGGAGGCCGGTCAGCTGCACGCGGAGGCGGAGAAGGAAAAGCAGAAGAAGGATGATGATGTGCTGATGACACTGACCGTCGTATTTTCACTCGTCGTATCGATCGCCCTGTTTATGATGCTCCCTTATTTTATATCCAGATGGATGCGGACCGTCATTCACTCAGAGATCCTGATCGTGATTGCGGAGGGCATCGTGCGGCTTGTGATTTTCTTTGGCTATCTGGCGCTCGTATCCCGGATGAAGGATATTCAGCGCACATTTATGTATCATGGCGCCGAGCACAAATGCATCAACTGCATTGAGCATGGCCTGGAGCTGAATGTGGAAAATGTGCGGATCAGCTCCCGTGAGCACAAGCGCTGCGGTACGAGCTTTTTGTTTATCGTTATGTTTATCAGTATCGTGTTTATCATGGTATTCAGTATTCCGCTTTTTATGGTGATCCATGTGAATACGTCATTCTGGCGGATTGTGCTGCGTCTTTTACTGCTTCCGCTGATTGCAGGGGTATCGTATGAATTTATTCGTCTGGCAGGCACATCCGAGGGCCGGATCGTGAGTATTTTAAGCCGCCCTGGCATGATGCTGCAGCATCTGACAACGAAGGAGCCGGATGATTCCATGATTGAGGTCGCAATCGCGTCGGTAGAGGCGGTATTTGACTGGAAGAAGTTTGAAAATGAGCAGTTCGGCACACACTACGAGCTGGATCAGCCGAAGGAGGATGCAGAAAAGGAGGCAAATGCCGTACCGGAAGTGACTGCATCGAGGGCGTGAAGCATATGGCAGGACAGAGTGCAGGATGCCAAACGGAAGCTTCCGTATTTCAAAACAGGGAAATCAGCGGCGGCGAGGCAGTACGATGTGCAGCACAGTATCTTGCTGCGCATCAGATTGAGGATGCGGATAATGATGCATGGCTGCTGTTTTCTTATGTGACGCATATTACCCGGGCAATGTTTCTGG
Source organism: Lachnospiraceae bacterium (assembly GCA_902363135.1). Lineage (GTDB taxonomy): Bacteria > Bacillota > Clostridia > Lachnospirales > Lachnospiraceae > Choladousia. Next base: position 161,301 of record CABIZF010000004.1, on the reverse strand, counting down.
CGGAGCGTCGGGCACGTATGGATCAGGAAGCGCTGGAGAGATACGAGGCGCTGCTTGTGCGGCGGGCCGCGCATATCCCGCTGCAGCATCTGACCGGGGAGCAGGAATTCATGGGATTTCCGTTTCACGTCAATGAGCACGTGCTCGTGCCGCGGCAGGATACGGAGATCCTCGTAGAAGAGGCGCTGAAGGTGCTTGCGCCGGGCGATCATGTGCTGGATCTGTGTACAGGATCCGGATGTATTGCGATCAGCCTGTGGAAGCTCTGCACGGGGCTTACGGTGGATGCAGCCGATCTTTCAGCGGAGGCGCTTGCGGTCGCGAAGGAAAATGCGAAAGCATTGGAGGCCGGCGTGGCATTTTTCCGGGGGGATCTGTTTGAGGCAGTCACAGGTCGGCAGATGTATGACTGCATCGTGTCGAATCCGCCTTATATTCGCACGGAGGTGATCGAGACGCTCTCGGAAGAGGTGCGGGCGCATGAACCATATCAGGCGCTGGACGGCAAAGAGGACGGGCTGTATTTTTACCGGGAGATCGTCCGGAAGTCAGGCTCATATCTGAAGCCGGGCGGTCATCTGCTCTTTGAGATCGGATATGATCAGGCGGAGGCGGTGAGCATGCTCATGCAGACACGGGGTTATGAAGAGATAGAAGTGATTCGGGATCTGGCCGGTCTGGACCGGGTCGTGAAAGGAAAAAGAAAGCAGGAGGAATTACATGTTTGATAAATTAGAGGACTTGCTGATACGGTTTGACGAGCTTTTGAACATGCTCAATGACCCGTCAGTGATCGGGGATCCGCAGCGGTTTCAGAAGCTGATGAAGGAGCAGAGCAGCCTTCAGCCGATCGTAGATACCTATAAGGAGTATAAGAACTGCAGGCAGACGATCGAAGAGAGTCTCTCCATGCTGGAGGAGGAGTCCGATGAAGAGATGCGTGATATGCTCAAGGAAGAGCTTGCAGATGCACGTTGCCGCATTGAGGAGCTTGAGCAGAAGCTGAAAATTCTGCTGCTGCCGAAGGATCCGAATGATGACAAGAACGTTATCGTCGAGATCCGTGCGGGCGCAGGCGGAGATGAGGCGGCACTGTTTGCGGCCGAGGTATATCGGATGTATGTACACTACGCTGAGAGTCAGCGCTGGCGTGTCGAGACGATGGATGTCGAGGAGATCGGTATCGGTGGCATGAAGTATGTCAGCTTCATGATCACCGGACAGGGTGCGTACTCCAAATTGAAGTATGAGTCCGGTGTACATCGCGTACAGCGTGTGCCGGAGACTGAGTCCGGCGGACGGATCCATACATCTACAATTACGGTAGCGATCATGCCGGAGGCAGAGGACGTTGACGTGCAGATTGACATGAACGACTGTAAATTCGATGTGTTCCGTGCATCCGGAAACGGTGGACAGTGCGTCAATACGACAGACTCTGCAGTACGTCTGACCCATATTCCGACCGGAATTGTCATCTCGTGTCAGGACGAGAAGTCCCAGCTGAAGAATAAGGACAAGGCGTTGAAGGTGCTGCGTGCAAAGCTGTACGATCTGGAAATGCAGAAGGCGCATGACGCTGAGGCTGAGGCGAGAAGAAGCCAGGTCGGCACCGGAGACCGCTCCGAGAAGATCCGTACCTACAATTTCCCGCAGGGTCGTGTGACCGACCACCGGATCAACCTGACCTTGTATAAGCTGGATAAGATCCTGGACGGTGATCTGCAGGAAATCATCGACAGCTGTATCGCAGCGGATCAGGCGGCGAAGCTGGCAAAGATGAACGAGAATGCATAAACTACTAATCGAATGCTGCTTCGCAGCTTATCAGGAGTGGCTTGCACCGCTCCTGATACAAGCAAGTCCCAACCCTCTGCTTATTGCTTTGCGCTATTGAAGCAGGGGACTTGCTTGATTCGGTTAAATCAGAGCATGGCGATAGAAGGGAGGGAGCAGCGATGAGTCAGAGACGGTATGGCATACTGGCGCTTGCGTTGCTCCTTTTTTGTGTCCTTTTGTATCAGGCGGCGAGCGTGGAGCTGCCGGATACGACCAGTGAAAAATGCAGTGGCTGGCGTCTTTCGGCGCATCTGCAGGAGCGCAGCGAGGCGCTTATTCAGGCCGGACGGGAGCTGCAGCCGATCCTGACCCAGGGCGAGATACGAAGGGGGCAGGATGCGTTCGGGATGCTGCGCAGACTGCGTCTGTTGTTAGATTTTGCATATATACTTCTGTTTCTGGTCTGGCAGCGTCCGTCGAAGCGAAGAAGGAGCCGGTCGCACAGCCGCAGCAAAAAACAGAAACTGATTCACTACATACAATGCACTGATTTACCATAAGGTCCATCCATCATGCGGAACCTCTGGTTCCGGATCAGAAAAAGAACGGAGGTGAGATGGATGGACAGCGTAATTTCAATCGGACTGATCGTAATTGTGGCAGTGGTATTTATCGGTGCAGTGATTATGGAAAAAAAGAAATAAGCAAAAACGATAGGAGACTGCAATGAAGCTTACAATGCTGGGAACCGGAAATGCAATGGTGACAAACTGTTATAATACCTGCTTTGCTTTTGAGGAGGATGGCCGATGCTTTCTAGTGGATGCCGGAGGCGGCAATACGATCATTAGGCGTTTGCGCGAGGCCGGGATCGACTGGAAGCAGACGAGGGATATCTTTGTGACGCATAAGCATATCGATCACATTCTCGGTATTGTCTGGATGATGCGGATTTTCTGCCAGAATATGAAGCGGGGATCCTGCAACGGTGAGGCGCGGATCTATGCGCACAGGGAAGTCGTGGAGATTCTGCAGAACCTTGCAGCGACCCTGCTTCAGAAAAATCAGGCGGATTATATCCGGCTGCAGACGTTACCGGAGCGGAAGGCAGGCAACGAGGCGGCCTTTCAGGCAGAGACCTGTCTGCGTCTGATCATCGTAGAGGATGGTGAGATGACGCAGATTCTCGGCCATCCGGTGACATTTTTTGATATTCATTCGACGAAGGCGAAGCAGTTTGGCTTTACCCTGGAGTTCGCGCCAAAGCGGCGCCTGACCTGCTGCGGAGATGAGCCGTATAATGAAGCAGAGTATCTGTATGCGAAGGACAGTGAGTGGCTTTTACATGAAGCGTTTTGCCTGTATGAGCAGGCGGATGTCTTTCATCCGTATGAGAAGTACCATTCGACTGCAAAGGATGCAGCGCTTCTGGCTGAGCAGCTGGGCGTGAAGCATCTGCTGCTGTATCATACCGAGGATAAAAATCTGGCACGGCGCAGGGAGCTCTATACGGCTGAGGCGCGGCAGCAGTTCCAAGGAGAGGTACATGTGCCGGAGGATCTGGAGGGCTATGAGCTGTAATATCAAATCTGTTATATGCAGTACCGCAAGGTATTTGCGGGAGTGCTGATTTTTGTGTGTATCGGAAAAAAGACAAAGTCAGGGCTTGACATTTCAAAACGACAGCGCTATTATGATGCCAATCTAAGTATTTCGCAATGACGAGGAAGAGTAGTTGAAGGGAATTCCACAGAGAGCTGCGGATGGTGGAAGCGCAGCGATGAAGCTTCAGTGAAAATCACCTCTGAGCCTCCGGACTGAAAGGTTTCCGCGTAAGTTTGGACGAGTAACAGTCGTTATCCTGTTTCCCATTGATCAGATGTGGAGTAAAGTGGCCGTATTTACGGCAAGAAGAGTGGTACCGCAGAGGTTTAGCCTTTGTCTCTTATGTGGAGACAGAGGCTTTTTATTTTTCCCGCTGGAATGTGCGAAGGCATATTCTTGATTCACGGATCTGCGGCAGATATGTGTCGAAAGGATTCGATGCGATTCGCGATAGCATCCCTGATTTTCAGAACCGTATCCGATGAGATCACCTACTATGAGGGTTCGCCGGTGAAATCACTTGGAAATACAGTTATCCGTGTATACGCGGATGACGGATTTATGAGGAGAGAATTATGGAAGTATTAAAGAAGATTACGAATTTTGTCAGTAAGTATATGGCAGTGATCGTTATTGCGATGGCAGCGCTTGCGTTGCTTGCACCGAATACAGTCAGCTTTATCAAGACAAGCTATGTCAATACGCTGCTTGGAATCGTTATGTTTGGTATGGGCCTTACGTTAAAGCCGGGTGATTTTAAAGTCGTATTCAGCCGTCCAAAGGACGTGGTCATCGGCTGTATCGCACAGTTTACGGTGATGCCGCTTCTGGCCTTTGGCCTTACAAAGCTCTTTCATCTGCCGGATGAGCTGGCAATCGGTGTCATTCTTGTCGGTACCTGTCCGGGTGGTACTTCTTCCAATGTTATGACTTACCTTTCCAAAGGCGATGTGGCACTTTCCGTTGGAATGACAGCCGTATCTACCGTACTTGCTCCGTTCCTTACTCCGCTGCTCACTTATCTGTATGCGGGAGAGAAGGTTGATGTCAACATGGTGAGCATGTTCCTCTCAATTGTAAAGGTTGTCATCGTTCCGATCGTACTTGGTTTTGTCATCAATCACTTCTTTAAGAAATTTACGGAGAAGGCCGTTGAAGTACTGCCACTGATCTCCACGACTGCGATTGTCGCGATTGTTGCTGCCGTTGTATCTGCAAACTCTGCAAAGCTGATGACCTCCGGTCTGCTGATCATCGGCGTCGTAATCCTGCATAACGTACTTGGCTACACCGTCGGCTATGGTATCGGCAAGGCACTGAAGCTCGACCTTACAAAGTGCCGTGCGATCTCAATCGAGGTCGGGATGCAGAACTCAGGCCTGGCGACCTCTCTTGCGGCGACTCATTTTGCACAGTATCCGCTGGCAACCATTCCGGGAGCAGTATTCAGTGTATGGCATAATGTATCCGGAGCAATTCTGGCAAACTTCTTTGCACGGACTGCGGAAAAGGATAAGGCCTGAAAATCAGCGACTCATTGTTATAAGGAATAATTTTATATAAGGAAAAACGGAAGCTGCCGCTTCTCAGATCGAAAGATTTGAGGGCGGCAGCTTTTTAAAAAATTTCTCGCTTTATATTGTTAAAGTGGTGAATAGCTGTTATAATAAGCATACTTGTAAAAAAGCCAGAAAAGAGGAAATAACAATATGAATCAGTTAGAAATACTCAGAGAGAGCCTTGGTCAGTGCGATGAAATCCTTTTGGATGCGCTGCTGATGCGTAACCGGATCGTAGAGGATATCATGGTCTATAAGGAGCAGAACGATGTGCCGATTCTGCAGCCGGAGCAGGAGGCGAAGCAGCGGGAGTGGCTGGAAAACCGTATGCAGGGCAAGCGCCACAAGGACGAGGTGGCAGCCGTATTTGAGGAGATCACGCGGAACAGTAAGAAGATTCAGGCACGAAAGCTGTTTGATTACAATATCGTCCTGATCGGCTTCATGGGAGCAGGAAAGTCGACGATCTCAGACTTCCTCCGCACGGTATTTGCGATGGAGGTGATCGAGATGGATCAGATCATCGCGGAGCGCGAGGAGATGTCGATCTCCGATATTTTCGAGACTTATGGCGAGGAGTATTTCCGGGATCTGGAGACGAAGCTTCTGATCGAGATGCAGTCGCGGAAAAATGTGGTCATTTCCTGTGGCGGTGGTGTACCGATGCGGGAACGCAACGTTGTCGAGATGAAGAAAAATGGCCGCGTTGTCCTTCTGACCGCAAAGCCGGAGACGATTCTGTACCGCGTCAAGGACAACCATGACCGTCCGCTGCTCGAGGGCAATAAAAATGTCGACTATATCGCAGAACTCATGGAAAAGCGCCGCGAGAAATATGAGGCGGCCGCAGACATCGTGATCGAGACCGATGGAAAGGACAAGCTCGAGATCTGTGAGGAGCTGGTACACCGGCTCAGAGCGTTGGATGAGGCGGCGAAGCGCTAATAAATGATTATGTCCATAAACTGTAAAAGCAGCAGATAAGCATTCCCCCGCTTCAAGTGCGCTTTACAACAGTTACTGCAGAACAGATTAAGAATCATAAAAAAGCAAAATAAGACCTCCGGGTATCACAAACTGACATGTGCAAAGTGGTGATATTCCGGAGGTTTTTGTGAATAACAGTGCAAAAGAAATGGCGACAGGTGGATAAGACGGAATACCATCGGTAGGCAGTGAAACTCGTTTACTCCGACGTCGTCAGATTCTTTGTATATGAAGCATAAATATCCGCATCGATCGCGTTCTGAATCGATGCATAGACCGGCTGTGCTGCGGATCGTATCTCATTGCGTGTCTCTTCGGAGAGCGAAAGGATTTCGGTGTTGCTTGCTTCGATCGTCGCGATCCGGTCAGAAATTGACACCGAACTGGATCGGGTCCATGCCGATTGCTTCGATGATCGGAAGCAGGATCGGTGTGAGGATCAGAATCGCCGGAGTCGTGTCCATCACCATGCCGACGATCAGCAAAAAGCAGTTGAGCACGAGCAGGAAAGGGATTGCCCAAGTACGTAGCGGGAAAGTACCTGAATGCCCATGATCAGTGTCATGGCGATCAGAAATACGACAAGCAGGAACTCCTCCAGATTTTCGTCCAGCCAGTGCAACACTTTTTTCATAAATTAAATCCTTTCGTTTGCCATAGGTAATATGTTGTTTCTTGTTTAACAACCTTAACAATATCGCATACCCTATCAGTTGCATCGTATTCTACGAGAAAATGGATATGGTCTTTGTCAGTCTCCATAGCAATGATTTCCCATTCTTTAGACAGATTTACATATATCAAAAATCTTTTGTTTAACATCGTCAGCAATGTTGCCTTTGAGTAGTTGTTTTCTGTACTTTATTACCAATACGATATGTACTTTCAGACTGTATTTACGCCTGTTGTGACGATTATATCTGTTGTCCATAGTTTACTCCCTCAGCTTGACATTCACTAATAAATGTTATATAATATTTTTAGTGAAATATCAACAAAGGGAGTACAAAAATGGAACAGATGACAGTTACAGCTAAAATACAAATATCTGTATCAGGTACAGACAGGGTGTTATTAGATAATACCATGTCTGTCTATCGTGATGCCTGTAACTATGTTTCTGATTATGTATTCCGCACACACAACTTAAAGCAGTTGTCCCTTAACAAAATTCTGTACTCAGACATTCGTGAAAACTTTGGTTTAAAATCTCAGATGGCTCAATCTGTATTTAAGACTGTTATTGCGAGATATAAAACAATTCTTGAAAATCAGTCCGAGTGGATTAAGCCATCTTTCAAGAAACCTCAGTATGACCTTGTATGGAATAGAGACTATTCCCTTACACAAAACCGTTTTTCAGTAAATACATTAAATGGTCGTGTTAAACTACCATATTTTGCCAAAGGTATGTCTAAATACTTTGACCATACAGTTTATAAGTTTGGTACTGCCAAGCTCGTAAATAAACACGATAAATATTTTTTACATATCCCTGTAACCTATGATGTAGAAGAAGTATCTCTTTCTGATATTTGCAATGTTGTTGGTATTGACAGAGGTATTAACTTTGTCGTTGCCACTTATAACAGCAAGCATAAATCAGGTTTTGTTAACGGCAAAGCTATTAAGCAAAAGAGAGCTGCTTATTCCAAGCTTCGTAAAGAGTTACAGATGCGTCAGACTCCATCATCAAGACGAAGAATTAAGGCTATTGGTCAGCGAGAAAACCGTTGGATGCAAGATATTAATCATCAAGTATCAAAGGCACTCGTTGAAAACAATCCAAAGCATACGCTCTTTGTTTTGGAAGATTTGTCTGGTGTTCGTAATGCCACAGAACGAGTTTGTACCAAAGATAGGTATGTGTCTGTATCATGGTCTTTCTATGACCTTGAACAGAAGCTTATCTATAAAGCTAAACAGAATCAGTCTGCCGTAATTAAGGTAAATCCTCGTTATACAAGCCAATGTTGCCCTGTATGTGGTCACATTGAAAAGTCTAACAGAAATAAAAAGCTGCATCTGTTTACCTGTAAAAACTGCGGTTATAAATCCAACGATGACCGTATAGGAGCAATGAATCTGTATCGTATGGGAATAAACTATCTTGAAGATAGTCAAGTACCTAATACAGTTACAGCCGAGTAAACTCTGTTGTAAAGGGTGTTGTCAACCACCCTATGATGTAACGCCACTTTAGATAATAATATCTATTGGGGTTAAAAGTCGGAGGCGTAAGCTGTTACTACGACTGGGCAGTTACAAGCCCACCACCTTTAGGTGATGGGTAGTTGACAGGAGACTCCTTATTTTTACATTGCGCAATGAAGCAGATCCAGTACCGTATTCAGATCGTTGACGCCCATCTGCCCGGGTGCGGATGCCTTTTTTGCAGCCCCGAAGGTCATTGAGGATCCGAATACTTCGCCGCACAGACGGCTGATGACACCGGTACCGGCCATTGACATCGTGATGATCGGACGGTCTGCGTAGTCCGTGACCATTTCCTCGGTCGCACAAAGAAGGGTGAGCACGTCGCGTTTGCTCTGCGGCATCACGGCGATCTTCGGGATGTCGGCCCCCATGTCCTGCATTTTGCGCAGGCGGTAGATGATGTCGGATTTGGCAGGCGTCTTGAAGAAATCATGATTGGATGCGATGATCCTTACGCCGGCTGCGTGTGCACCGTCGATGATCTCTCTTACGACATCGTCCCCGGTAAAGATTTCCACGTCAATGAAATCGACATAGCCGGTCTTTGCCGCGCGCAGGTTCAGCTCCTTGTAATCCTTTGTATCGATCGCTTTTTCACCGCCCTCTTTTTTCGTGCGGAAGGTCAAAAGAAGCGGGATGTTGCCGAGCGCGGTGCGCAGTTCCTTAAGAACATCCTCTACTTTATCAAATTCAAATACATGCTCAAACCAGTCCACACGCCACTCGACGACATCGACCGGAATGGAATCGAACGTTTTTGCCTCGTTCAGAATATCTTCTTTTGTAACGCCGATGATCGGCACGATGATTTTTGGTGCTCCGGCACCGATTTCAATATCTCTGACTTTGATGGTATTCATGATGATTCTCCCTTTCTGAAATGTAGGTTAGTCGAAGCGGATATTTGGTTCATATTATGTCATAAGCCTTATTCATTTGCAAGCTCCACCATCTTTTTGTAACGGAGATTTACAAAGAGACCGAGCGTGACCCCGACGGCCGTGAGCACGATGTTCATGAGCATGACCTGAGACGGAGCCATCTTGGAGGCAGCGGTCAGGATCGTGTAGTTGCACAGGGAGGATGCGATCATGACAAGAGCAGTGACGGTTCCCTTGATTTTTGGGAAGAGCATGTTGCAGACAGAAGTAGCGATCTGAAGCAGTCCGCCGGCACCGGCCCATCCGATGATAAATGCACCTGCGATCATCAGAGGCTGGCTCTGTCCACTGAGTACGACAATCAGAGTGACAAGACAGATCACCGGGTAGATGACGATGAAGCTATTCTCCTTTGCGGGTAAATAGATATGGTAGGTGATAAAACAATAAGTAGGGCTCCGGTTTTGTCACAAACAGGAGGTATGTTAAAAAAATAACACAACGGCTGATATGATTTTAACAATACTGAGTCAAAGAGTCTAATACCTTTCACGTAAAAAAATAATGCACTGGATGTATTGGTATGGTACAATGAGTACCGTTATTTACAGGAATGAGTGCGGACATTCCGGATAAAAAGAACGGAACGGGAAAGGAAGAACCGGGATGACATTAAATCAGATTTTATATTTTCAGAAGGTCGCAAGACTGGAGAATTATCATTATGCGGCGGAGGAGCTCTATGTATCACAGCCGTCCTTAAGCCGGTCCATGGCATCGCTCGAGAGCGAGCTTGGCGTGGCATTATTTGAAAAAAAGGGCAGAGGTGTGAATCTGACGAAAGCCGGAAAATTATTTCTGGAGTATGCGGAGCGGATTTTAGAGGACTGCAAGATCGCAACGGACAAGATGCAGGAGCTTGCTACGGACGGCGGACGGATCGACATCGGATATGTGTTTCCGCTGGCGGGACATTATATTCCGCATATGGTCAAACAGTTTCTGAACCGCAAGGAGAATCAGAATGTCGTGTTCAGTTTTCTGCAGAACCATACGTCAGCGATCGCGGACAAGGTCAAATCCGGAGAGCTGGACGTCGGATTTGGCGGTTGTCAGGATCGGGATGATATGGAGTATTTCCCGGTCGTTAATCAGGAGATGGTCATTATTACACCGGAGGAGCACCCGCTCGCAGGCTCCGAACATCTGCCGCTTGCTGTGCTGGAGCAGTATCCGCTCATCGGCTATGAGCAGGCATCATGGCTTGGAATCCACACCCGGTGCTTTTATCAGAATTCGAATCTGTCACCGAATATTATTATGGAATGTCCGGATGAGTATTCGATCGTGGCGCTTGTACGGGAAAATTTTGGAATTGCGTTTATCCCACGGACGGATATTCTTGATGAGGCGGCGGGTGTGAGCATTCACCAGATCGAGGGCGTGGAGCTGTTCCATCAGATTTTTATGTTCTGGATGAAAGATCGATATCGGCTGCCTGCCGTCGATCGTTTTATTACTTATATGAAGGAACAGGCGGAGACGAGAACCGATAGCGAGAATGCATTGAAACGTTACCTGAAAGATATTGTTAATTTTTCTTACAAAGATGTATGATAAAAATGTCACAAACAAGAGGATGTCGCTCATGCATCAAACGTAAGGAGAATATTTATGAAAAACAAATATCCGAAGATTTTTGAACCAATCACAGTAAAGAAAACAACCATCCGGAACCGCATTGCGATGACCCCGATGGGCACCAACTATGGTGAGACGAGCGGTGAGATGAGCAACCGCCATATGAATTACTACTCTCTGCGTGCCAAGGGCGGCACGGGACTGATCATTCTGGAAAATGCGAATGTCGAGTACCCGGTCGGATCCAACGGCACGAGCCAGATCCGGATTGACCATGACAGCTTCATGCCGCGCTATTATCAGCTGGTCGAGAACCTGCACAAGAACGGTGCGACCGTCGCGATCCAGATCAACCACGCAGGCGCGTCTGCGTCCTCTGCACGTACCGGTATGGAGACCGTATCTTCTTCCAATATTCCGACGAAGGCAGGCGGGGAGATCCCGCGTCCGATGACGAAGGAAGAGATTTTTACGACGGTAAAGAAGTACGGCGAGGCAGCGAAGCGTGTGCAGACAATTGGCTTCGATGCGGTGGAGATCCACTGCGGACATTCCTATCTGATGAGCCAGTTCATTTCCCCATATTATAATAAGCGGACGGACGAATTCGGAGGTTCTGTGGAGAACCGTCTTCGCTTTCCGCGCATGGTACTTGAGGAAGTGCGGAAAAATGTAGGTCCGTGGTTCCCGATCATCATCCGTATCTCTGCTGAGGAGCGCGTGCCGGGCGGAAATACACTGGAGGATACGTTAGAGTATCTGCAGTATCTGGATGAGTTCGTCGATATGTATGACGTATCCTGCGGACTGAATCCGTCTTTACAGTATCAGATCGATTCAAACTATCTGCCGGATGGCTGGAGATCCTACATGGCAAGGGCAGTCAAGGATAAATTCGGCAAGCCGGTCATCAATGCAGGCAATTACCGTGATCCGGAGATCATAGAGAAGATTCTGGAGAGCGGAGATGTCGATATCGTCGGCATGGGACGCGGACTGATCGCAGAGCCGAACTGGGTAAAGAAGGTACAGAACGGTGAGGAGGATCTGCTCCGCAAATGTATCTCCTGCAATGTCGGCTGTGCAGGTAACCGAATCGGTGTCAACCGTCCGATTCGCTGTACTGTGAACCCGGCTGTCCCGGAGGGCGATATTTATAAAAATATGAAGGTAAAGAAGAGCTGCAATGTCGTCGTAGTCGGCGGCGGTACTGCGGGACTGGAGGCAGCCTGTACGGCGGCAGAGGTCGGCTGCAATGTATTCCTGCTCGAAAAAAAGGATCATTTGGGCGGACTTTCTACCTTTATCTCAGACCTTCCGAGCAAGACCCGTATGAAAGATTTTCCGAAATATCTGGAAGCACGTGCATCCCGTCTGCACAACCTTTATATCTTCCTGAACACTGAGGCGACGGTTGATATGGTGAAACAGTTCAAGCCAGATATCGTCGTAAATGCGACCGGATCCGTACCGCTTGTACCACCGATTCAGGGACTGAAGGAAAACATTGCAGAGGGCAATGTGGCGACGATCTTTGATATGATCAACAACCTGAACGCAGGCAAGTACCCGGATGATTTCTGCAAGGGCAAGGAAGTCGTCGTAGTCGGCGGCGGTTCCGTCGGACTGGATGTCATTGAGTATTTTGCACCACGTGGCGCGAAGTGTACGATCATCGATATGCTTCCGCAGATCGGTATGCTCGCAGACCCGATTACGAAGTGTTCCATGCGCGAGACGCATGACAAGTACGGTGTGAAGGAATATGTGAACACCGCGCTGCAGGAAGTAAAGGCTGACGCATTTACCGTGAAGCTTCCGGACGGTGAGATTCGGGATCTGAAGTTTGATCTTGGCTTTAACTGCCTTGGTATGCGTTCGAACAATCCGATTCTGCCGCAGTTGGAAGAGGCATTCCAGGATACGGATACGTTTGTATACCCGATCGGAGATTCCGTGCGTGCCCGCCGTATCATGGAGGGAACGATGGATGGCCGTGCAATATTGAATGTACTCGATGCGCGGGGATTTTTGGATCTGGAGCCGCTGGAGTAATGAAATAAGATTTTAGGAGGATAAAATCATGCCAAATATTACAGGACATACCGAACTGGTTGGATTAATGGCGTACCCGATTCGCCATACACAGTCACCGACGACCCACAACCTTGCTTACGATAAAAACGGAGACGACGTCATTCAGCTTGCATTTGAGGTCGACAACAGCACATTAAAGGAAGCGGTTGAGAGTATCCGTGCACTGAAGATGCTCGGATCGAACATCTCCATGCCGAACAAGACGGTCGTACATCAGTACCTCGATGAGGTCGATGAGGCAGCAAAGCTCTGCGGTGCGATCAATACGGTCGTAAATCTTCGCGATGAGAATGGCAATGTCACCGGAAAGCTCAAGGGCTACAACACCGATGGCATGGGCTACTGGCAGGGCATCAAGGAAGAGGGCATCGATTTTAAGGGAATGAAGCTGGTACTGATCGGTACCGGCGGAGCAGCGACCGCGATCGCTGTACGCGGAGCACTCGACGGTATTGCACAGCTTGATATCTTCAATATCAGGGATAAATTCTATGCAAGAGGGGAAGAGATCGTCGAGACGATCAACCAGAATACGGACTGCAAGGCTTATATGCACGATCTGGCGGATCTGGCGCTCCTGAAAGCAAAAATGCAGGAGGCAGATATCTTCTGTGATGCGACCGGCGTTGGCATGCATCCGCTTGAGGATCTCAGCAATATCCCGGATTCGTCCTATTTCCGCAAGGATCTGATCGTTACGGATACTGTGTATGCACCGCGCGAAACCGTTATGATGAAGCAGGCGAAGGCATCCGGCTGCGAGCGTGTCTATAACGGTATGAGCATGATGCTTTTCCAGGCTTTGATTGCGATCAGGCTTTACACAGGCAAGGATACACCAGTGGATTATATGAAGGAGAAGCTGGGCATCTGATCAGCGGAAAGTTTACAGGTCCATCCTGCTGTTTCCATTGCGCAGAGCAATAAGCAGTTGGGTGGACTTATTTGACTCCGGTTAATTTCAAGGTTGCGTTATGGGATTGTTTCATGTATAATACAGTCTGAACACAACACTGCTTTAAAGAGGCAGAGAATCAGAGAGGAAAGTGGAGATTATGTCAAAACATATTACAGGACACACAGGATTGTTATGTTTACTCGGAAGTCCGGTCGCACACAGCGTTTCACCGGAAATGCACAATGAGGCATGCGACCAGCTGGGACTTGATTATACCTATCTTGCATTTGACGTGCCGGAGGAGAAGATGCCGCAGGCTGTTGAGGGATTGCGGACGATGGGCGCACGCGGCTGGAACATCACAATGCCGGGTAAAAATATCATGTGCAAGCTTGCAGACAAGGTCTCCCCGGCTTCTGAGATTTCCGGAGCCTGCAATACAATCGTAAATGACAACGGTGTGCTTACGGCTTACACGACGGACGGCGTCGGCTTTATGAAAGCGGTTGCAGAGAACGGCGTGGATATCATCGGAAAGAAGATGACCCTGCTCGGAGCAGGCGGAGCGGCGACGGCAATTCTTGTACAGGCTGCCCTGGACGGTGTAGCAGAGATCAACGTATTTAATGTCAGAGATGCGTTCTTCCCGCGGGCAGGAGAGATCGTGGCGAAGCTGAACGAGCGCACAGGCTGTAAAGTGACCTTACATGATTACTCCGATCCGGAGGTGCTGCGGGCTTCCATCAAAGAGAGTGCAATACTTGTAAATGGTACCTCTGTCGGCATGGCTCCGAATACAGACCGTACGATCATCACGGATACGAGCATGTTCCACAAGGATCTCTTTGTATTTGATGTGATCTACAATCCGCAGGAGACACGGCTGCTGCGCGAAGCAAAGGAGGCGGGCTGTCGCACAGGCAATGGTATGTACATGCTGCTTTATCAGGGAGCTGCTTCCTTCAAGCTCTGGACCGGGGCAGATATGCCGGTCGAGGTCATCAAGGCGAAATATTTTTCCGGGAAATAGAGCGGTATAGACATTATTAGTAAACGGAAAACAGGCATGGCATCTGAAACGGGGAAGACTCCGGCAGGTGCCGTGCCTGTTTTTTTACGTAAAAACCAGGAGAAATTACTTGAAGATTTTGTAAATTTATGTAAAATAAGAAAGAAAACGTAAAAACAGCAAATCTGCAGAGCATAAATAAAAGGCGCGCATTTTGTGAAAAAACGGCGTGTCTTTTTTGCTTGCAGAACGGTGTGCCGCAGTATGCTGTATGATATCCAGATCTGGAAGGCTGTTGTGGTATCGTATGTGTGCTGTGGCGAGGATCGGGAAAGTAAGGAGATGCAATGAGTATACTATGGAAAAAGAGCAGCTGGGACCGACATCGGATGGTGGTGCTTCTGTTTGTACTGCTGTGCCTGTTTGTGACCGGTATCCGCAGGCAGAACTTTAAGGGAGACGAGACTGAGACATCAATAGGCTGGGATCTGACCAACGGACCAATGGAAAATCTGGAGCTGGATGAAGCTACGGAGCTGACCCAGGTATTTTATGCGCAGGATGGTATTCTGGATCTGATCTATATCGGAATCAACGGGCATGGACAGACCGGAAGCATGATCGTCACAGTGCGGGATGCGAATGGAAAAGAAATCGCGGTACGGGAATTGCCCTGCAATACGATGATTGATCAGGGAGCGCAGGGCATCGGGATCTACACGCGGGTGAAAAAAGGAGAAATGTATTCCTATACGGTGACGTTTCAGGGGATCGAGGATTCATACCCGGTGATTCAGACGGCGAAATGCCTGACGAAGAAGGAACTGGGCAATTTTTCGGTAAATGGGACAAAGCAGCCGTTTAAAATCTATGGGCTGTTTGTGTATCAGTCGCATTATACGCAGTGCGCGGCATGGTGGATCTGTGTGGGAGTGACGCTGGCGATGCTGCTGTATCTGCTGCTGTATCCGCTTCTTCCGGTGTGGCATACGCGGCTGCTGCCGCTTTTTATGGCGGCGCATGCGATACTTGGCGTGTTTTTGCTGGAATTTATCGTTGGAACATCGTTTGAAATCCTAGGATTTCAGAATTTTGTACGGAATGTACTGCTTTGTATGACCGGATATGTTATACTGTCGCTCGTGATCTGGCGCGGTGGTGTGCTGCTTAAGCTGGGGACGGTCATCTGCTGCGTGCTCGGCATTGCGGAGTATTACGTGCTTGAATTTCGGGGACTTCCGATCGTGCTCACGGATGTATTGAGCATCGGTACAGCGGCAGATGTGAGTGATGCATATGCGTTTGATATTACGCCGGAAATGATTGCGGCGGTGCTGCTCATGCTCAGTGTCTTTTTACTGGAAAGCAAGATTCGGTTTATGAAATACAGCCTGCGTCTGCGGGGTGCCGTATCCGGTGTGCTGGTGGTGCTTTCCATACTTGGCATCGTGTATCTGAATTCGCTGCCGCTGATGAAGACAGAGAAGGATGGAAGCTTTTTCTGGAATCTTCCAAAGTCTTATCAGGAGAACGGCTACTTCCTGAGCAGCTATATTTATCAGAAATTCCAGTCCGTACAGAAGCCGGAGCACTATTCTGAGCAGGCAGTGCAGGAGCTCATGACACGGCTGGAGGAAGAGACGGAAAATACAGTGCATGTGACAGCCAAAAAGGATCAGGAGCAGAAGCTTCCGAATATCATCGCGATCATGAATGAGTCGTGGACAGACTTTGCGAGCGTCGGAGGAATCGAGACCTCAGAGCCGGTGACACCGTTTATCGATTCCCTGACGGAAAATACGATCCGTGGGGAATTGTATGTTTCTGTATTTGGAAGTGGTACGGCGAACTCAGAGTTCGAATTTCTGACCGGCAGTTCGATGCGGTTTCTGCCAAATGGCAGCATCCCGTATCAGGCCTATATCGATCAGGAGACGCCGTCGCTGGCGAGCTATCTGAAGCAGTACGGCTATTTTACCGTGGCGAGCCATTTTGCAAATCGTTCGAACTGGAAACGGGATACGGTGTATCCGCTGCTCGGATTTGATGAATTTTTATCGGAACCGTCGGTAAAAGAGTTCGAGTGTGAGCACGGACGGATTTCAGACTGGGCAAACTATCAGGAGGTCATCAGGCGCTATGAGCAGTGGAAGGATGAGCAGACCTCGGAGCACTTCTTCTGTTTTAATGTCACCTTCCAGAATCACGGCGGCTATCTGACCGGTTATCGCTGCGAGAACCCGCCGCACTATGCAGGAGGCGCGGCCGATCCGGATGTAGAGGAATATTTGTCGACCGTACATGTCTCAGATCAGGCGTTTCAGAAGCTTGTGGAATATTTCAGGCAGGAGAAAGAGCCGACGGTCATCGTAATGTTCGGAGATCACTGGCCGCGGCTGAACAATGAATTTCTGGATACGATTACGGAGCAGGACACATCCGCAGGGGAGCTGGAAAAGAGCCAGGACCGTTATGAGACTCCATACCTGATCTGGGCAAACTATGACATTGATGCAGAAGAGGGCGGAAAGCTCAGCGCTAACTATTTGTCGACCCTGTTGCTTGAGACGGCCGGCGTACCATTGAACAGCTATTATTCTTTCATGGGCGGACTCTCAGAGGAACTTCCGGTGATGAACAGCATCGGCTATGTTGACGCAGAAGATGATTATGTCGGAAGCGATACAGAGCTGGATGAGAAGACGCAGCAGGACCTGAAGAATTATGAACAGCTGCAGTATGAACTGCTTTTTGGGAAAAATGTGGAGAGCAGGGCATTTTTTGATGCGGCGGTCGAATGAATGATTTCGCATTTGAACGCAGATAAGCATTCCCCCGCTTCAAGTGCGCGGAGCACTAAGCGGCGGGTGAGGGGGATGCTTATGTCAGTGGGAGTTGAAAGCTCCCACTGACAGATCGCGAAGCGACTGCGTTCATGAGCAAGTAGCGAAGCGGATTGCGAATGTCCGCTTTACCGCAGATAAGCATTCCCCCGCCTCAAGTGCGCGGAGCACTAAGCGGCGAGTTGGGACTTGCGAGCGATTGTGGAGATAGAAAGCCGGGCGCGACAGGAGGACATGATATGGAAATCAGAAAGGCACAGGAGGCGGATCTTCCGGCATTGCTGGATATTTATAATTATGAGGTAGAGCATGGCACGGCGACCTTTGATCTTCATCCGAAGACGATGAAGGAGCGCAGAGTATGGTTTGACGAGCATCCGGGCGGACGGTATATCCTGCTTGCTGCGATCGAGGATGGACGGGCGGTCGGCTACGCGAGCCTTTCGCCTTATCGGGAGAAGGAGGCGTATGCCGCCACCGTAGAGCTGTCTATTTATGTAGATGTGGCATATCGCGGGCGCGGCATTGCGGATCAGCTGATGCAGGAGCTTTTATCTTATGCAAAAGCGCGCGAGGATGTGCACACGATCGTCTCGGTCATCACAGAGGGCAACGAGACGAGTGTAAGGCTGCATGAAAAATATGGATTTTTGCACTGTGGCTGTATTCATGAGGTTGGCGTGAAATTCGGAAAACCACTTGGCATTGTAAAT
Source organism: Lachnospiraceae bacterium (assembly GCA_902363135.1). GTDB lineage: Bacteria > Bacillota > Clostridia > Lachnospirales > Lachnospiraceae > Choladousia. Next base: position 143,072 of record CABIZF010000004.1, on the reverse strand, counting down.
ATGGAGCTGATCGTATAATGTATCGGATTTTGATTATTGAAGATGACCGTGCAATTGCGGAGACGATGCAGCGGCAGATCGCCCTGTGGGGGTATGAGGTGCGCTGCGTGGAAAATTTTAAAGATGTGCTGTCGGAGTTTACGGCTTTTGACCCTCAGCTTGTGCTGCTGGATCTGATGCTTCCTTATTTTAATGGTTACCACTGGTGCAGCGAGATCCGGAAGGTATCGCGCGTCCCGATCGTATTTCTCTCTTCTGCTTCTGACAATATGAACATTGTGATGGCGATGAACATGGGCGGCGACGACTTTATCGCCAAACCATTTGATCTGAACGTGCTCACGGCGAAGCTGCAGGCAATCCTGCGCAGGACCTATGATTTCGGCAGTACCGAGCAGGTGCTGGAGTGCCGGGGTGCGGTGCTCAACACGTCGGATGCAAGCCTGACATATCAGGGAGAGAAGCTGGAGCTGACGAAAAATGAATATCGAATTTTGCAGACGTTATATGAGAATATGGGCAAGGTCGTAAGCCGCGATACCCTGATGCAGCGGCTCTGGGAGACGGACTGCTTTGTCGATGAAAATACGCTGACAGTCAATGTCACGAGGCTTCGCAGGAAGCTGGATGGGATCGGTCTGCAGAATTTTATCGTGACACGCAAGGGAATGGGGTATTTGCTGGTAGAAGAGTAAAAATACAGTGAGGATGCAGGAAACGATATGCAAAGAGAAGGAGATCGATTATGCTAAAATCATACATGTATACGCATCGGCGTGGTATTCTGGCATTTTTCCTTATGATGGCTGCGGCAGTCTGCATCATTCGGCTGTATGAGCTTCCGCCGGAGGCAGTCGGGTATACGGCGGCGGTGAGCGGATTCATCGGAGCAGTTTTTTTACTGGAAGATTTTATGCGCTTTCGAAAGCGTACGTGTGCGTTGGAAACGCTTCACAGGGAGGCTACGGTGTCGCTGGATAGCCTGCCGGAGCCGCAAAATGATCTGGAGGCGCAGTATCAGGAGCTGCTTCGGATGGAATTTGCAGAAAAGGAGCGGCTGAGCGGGGAGCAGCAGGACTGTTACCGGGATATGATGGAATATTACAGCATGTGGGCACACCAGATCAAGACGCCGATTGCGGCGGCACAATTGATTTTACAAAGCGCGCAGCAGCAAGGCGGAGAGCTTTCTCCGGAGGACTGTGCGGAGCTGCAGGAGGAGATCCGCAGGATCCGGCAGTACGTTGAGATGGTCATGTGTTATCTGCGGCTGGATTCGGATGCGAGCGACTATGTGATCCGGGAGTATGACCTTGATGCGATCATCCGCCAGGCGTTGCGGGAAAATGCGTCTGTCTTTATACGCAAAAAAATAAAGCTGCATTATGAACCGCTGCAGGTGAAGGTGCTGACGGATGAAAAATGGCTGCTGTTTGTGATCGGACAGGTATTATCGAATGCCCTGAAGTATACACCATCCGGCAGTATCACGATCTCGTTAAAGGCGCCAAAGACATTGTGTGTCCGCGATACGGGAATCGGTATCGCGCCGGAAGATCTGCCGCGCATTTTTGAGCGGGGCTATACAGGCGGAAACGGGCGCACAGACCGTCAGGCAAGCGGGATCGGTCTCTATCTGTGCCGACGGATCTGTCAGAACCTGGGACATACGATTGCGGCGGTTGCGCATGAGGACGGGACGGAGCTGCAGATTGATCTGCAAAGTGAAAGGCTGGAGATTGAGTAAGCACGGAACCTTACAAGGATGTAAGGTTCCTGTAAGGAGAAGCGATGGCTTGAGAGAAGGAAATTGCGTATAATGGCATCCGTGAGCAGGAGAGAAGGCTTATGGATGCCTTTTTTAAGCTGCGAAGCAGCATTCGGTTATGACATATCAGGAGGAGTAAAATGGCGATTTTATCAGTAAGGAATCTGAAGAAAATTTATACGACCCGTTTCGGCGGCAATCAGGTACAGGCGCTGAAAAATGTGACCTTTGATGTGGAGTGCGGCGAGTATGTCGCGATCATGGGCGAGTCAGGGTCCGGAAAGACAACGCTTCTGAACATTCTGGCAGCGCTCGATAAGCCGACAGCAGGAAGCATCCTGCTTGATGGCAGAGATTTTTCCAGAATCCGGGAATCGGAGCGCGCGGCGTTCCGAAGAGACAATCTTGGCTTTGTTTTTCAGGAATTTAACCTGCTTGACACCTTTTCTTTGCAGGACAATATTTTTCTGCCGCTTGTGCTCGCCGGAGCGCCTTACGAGGAGATGGTAAAACGGCTCGAGCCGATCGCACGGAAGCTTGGGATCGCAGATATTCTGCAGAAATTTCCATATGAAGTATCCGGCGGACAGAAGCAGAGGGCGGCAGCGGCACGGGCGCTGATCACACACCCGAAGCTGATCCTCGCGGATGAGCCGACCGGGGCGCTGGATTCACGTTCAACGGATGAGATGCTGCGACTGTTCTCTTCAATCAACGACAGCGGGCAGACGATCCTCATGGTGACGCATTCTGTCAAGGCGGCGAGCCATGCAGGCCGGGTGCTTTTCATCCGGGACGGCGAGGTGTTCCACCAGATCTACCGTGGGACAAGTACGAATGAGCAGCTGTATCAGAAGATTTCCGATACGCTTACACTGCTGGCGACAGGTGGTGACCGGGAATGAGACGACTTGGATTTTACCCAAAGCTCGCGGCAACCGGGATCCGGAAAAACGGAAATACGTACGGTCCCTATCTCCTGACCTGTATCTGTATGATTATGATGAGCTATCTGATGCGGTATCTCGGCGCCAATCCGGTCATTGCAGGGATTAAGGGTGGCAGAAGCGTGCAGGAAATGCTCGGGATGGGAAATGGTGTATTTATCATTTTTTCTCTGATCTTTCTGTTCTACACAAATTCGTTTCTGATTCGCAGAAGAAAGCGCGAGTTCGGGCTTTACAACATTCTTGGCATGGGGAAATGGAATCTCGCGCGCATTCTCGTATGGGAGTGTATTTTGACGACGGCGGTCTCTTTGCTTGGCGGACTTCTGCTTGGCATCCTCTTTTCCAAGGCGAGTGAGATGCTGCTGATCCATATGCTGGGCGGGCAGATCACGCTTGCATTCTCGGTGGATGGTCTGGCAGCTTTTCGGACAACGGTGCTGTTTCTTGTGATTTTTGCTCTGATTTTGCTGAACAATCTGCGGCAGATCCGGATGTCCAATCCGATCGGGCTGCTGCATGGCACGGCAGAGGGTGAAAAGCCACCAAAAGGGAATCTGCTGCTGGCGATTCTGGGTGTGGTGCTTCTGGCCGGCGCATACTACATTGCGGTGACGATCGAGAATCCGGTGTCTGCACTGATGTATTTTTTCGCAGCAGTGCTGATGGTCATTCTTGGGACCTACCTGATCTTTATTTCCGGCTCCGTTGTGCTGTGCAGATGGCTGAAAAAATGGAAGTGCTACTATTATAAGCCAAACCACTTTATTTCCGTTTCCTCCATGCTGTACCGGATGAAGCGCAACGGTGCAGGTCTGGCATCGATCTGCATTCTTTCTACGATGGTGCTTGTCATGATTTCTTCTTCCGGTTGTCTGTATATCGGCAAAGAAAACATTCTGCGCAGACAGTATCCGAGGGATATGCAGCTGGCTGTATGGGATGGAGAGGAGGAACATCTGGATCTGCTGCAGAGCATTTCAGAAGAATATATGCAGCGACATGGATTTACGATGAAAGATGCATGGCGCTACCGTTATCTTTCTGTTGCGGCGCTTGCAGACGGCGACCGGCTTGCGTTTCAACGGGCAGGAGTATCGGCGAGCAGCCTGAGTGATGTTTCGGATCTGAGAAATCTTCTGGTGATCCCTCTTTCCGACTATAACTGTGTGACCGGCAAGGACGAGACGCTTTCAGAAGGAGAGATCCTGATCGGCGTCAATCGCGGGCAGGAATATCCGTATGAGACCATGAAGATCGGAAATCTGGATACGTGGAAGGTGAAGAAGACAGTGCCGCAGCCTTTTGACAATAAGGTGGCATCCTATGAGATCAACACGACTTATTTTTTGATTGTGCCGGATATGGATTCTGTGTATCAGGTCGAAAAGGAGGAAAAGAAGGTCTACGGTGACTATGCATCAGACGTCCGTGGATATTTTGGATTCAATGTCGACTGCAGCGATGAACAGCAGATCAAGATCGAGGAAGGAATTTCGCTGGCGATCAGCAAAAAATGGATGGATATGGATATCGCATATTCGACGGAATGCATTGCGGATGACCGCAGCTACTTTTTTGGTACGTTCAGCGGATTGTTCGCACTCGGTATCATCCTGGGCAGCGTCTTTATTCTGGCGATGATCCTGATCATGTATTACAAGCAGATCACAGAAGGATATGAGGATCAGTCCAGGTTCGAGGTCATGCAGAAGGTCGGAATGACGAAACGGGAGATCCGGCGCAGCATCAATTCTCAGATGCTCACGGTATTTATTCTCCCACCGGCGATGGCGGGGCTTCACCTTACATTTGCATTTCCGTTTCTGAGTAAGATCCTGATGCTGTTTGGATTAAGCGATCAGAGCTTTCTGATCCGGATCGCGGTTGGATGCTTCGGTGTGTTTACCGTATTTTATATTCTGGTATATTTGTTTACCTCACGTGCATACTATCGCATCGTGAGCGGAAACTAAATGGCAGGCGACTGTACTCAACGACGAGTACAGTCGCCTCTTTGTGTTTTCTTAAGAATTTGTCAGTGGTATTTTCAGATAAAGTAGGGTAATATTTGTATGGTGATGATGCTAGGGTCAAAAGGCCATGCATGAAATGCGAAGCAATCCGTGTATCATAGGGGACAAAATACCTTTTGTCCATAACATCATTTGTATATTGTATATAAGAATTCAGGAGGCGACTATGTACATATCAAAATTCAGAAAAAGAAATGCTGTGATGTTGTCTGCCCTTGTGTTTACAACCCTGTTCGCAGGCAGTGTGGCACAGGCAGAAGAAGCAGAAGAGGCGCAGGTCTATGGACTGGAGGCCGGTGTCGCATACGATCTGGATCTGGACGGGGACGGGACGACAGAGCAGTTCGTCTGGCAGACGACCGAAAAGGAGCTTGATGATACAGAAACAGCCAGACAGGCGGTACTGGATCTCTATGTGAATGATAGCCAGCCGTCCAGCTTTATTGATGATTATGCATATATGTGGCGAATGGATAAGGGAACGCTGGCAGATGGCCGTATCCTTTTATTTGCGATGAGCATTTCAGATAACGATTACAGTGAACAGGTGCTTGCGCTCACGGAAAAGGAGGCGGGACTGCCGTTTCAGTCGACCGATCTAGCAAAGCTGAGCCGGACAGAAGGAGAAGTGCCCAATCATATTTTGAGTGGATGGGCACGTGGCGTGACTTTTGTAAGATCGGAGGGAGATACGTTTACCGTCCGGTGGAATGATACGCTTTCCTGCGCAGGGATTGTATCGGTCGATCTGGACTATCAGATCGATGAAGCGACGATCACGCAGGTGGATCAGCCGGGGATTCTGGATGAGACAAAGACATGGACGGCCTGGCAGAGCTTTTCCGTGAAGACGGATGTGGAGAGCGGCCAGGAAGCGTTTACGGTCGCACCGGGAGATACGGTATCGTTGCTTCAGGTTGTGCTCAAAAATGGCATGCGCTGGATTTTATGCCGGAACGCGGATGGTGCGGAAGGCTGGTTTGCAGACCCGGATTCGGCAGTCTGGGAAGAATCAAGTGACGGGATGCACTGGGGATATTTTGATGAGGCGCATTTTGCAGGGTGATGATGCCAGGGTCAAAAGGTCAAAAAGCCTTATCATGCTTGCATGATAAGGCTGAACATATAAGTATTATCAGAAAAATTAGAGGAGAAAGAAAAAATGGGCTACACAACATATGAACTGCTCTGGCTGTTCTTTGCATATTCGGTGCTCGGCTGGGCGCTTGGCGTGGCCATGGAGAGCCTGAAGCGAAAAACATTTATCAATGCGGGTGTCATGAGCCTTCCGCTCTGTCCGGTATATGGTGTCGGGGCAGTGGTCAATGCGATCTTTTTAAAGGAACTGAAAGGTACGCCTGTGTTTCTGTTCATCGGTGGTATGTTGCTTCTGGCATTTCTGACCATTGTGACCGGCGTAGTGCTGGAGCATATTTTTCACCGGAAATGGCGGGACTACAGTGAGCAGCGGTTTGGATTCGGCGGATTTATTACGGCACCGCTTCTTTTGCTGTACGGAGCAGGTGCTGTGATTGAGCTTTATTTTGGAAATGGGCTGATCTTAAGTCTGGTGCATCTTATTCCACATTTTATTGGAAAAATCATCCTGATCGTTGTGGGCGTTTTATTTGCGGCAGATCTTTCTGGGACACTGGCTGTTGTCTGGAAATGGCGACGGCATGTGAACCGAATGGCAGCGTGGACGGATGGCATGCAGCAGATGACCGATACGTTCGGCAATGCGATCACGCGGATGATCCGGAAGAGACTGGAAAAGACTTATCCGAATATCCGCACGGAAGAGCTGGTTGCGGCAAAGCAAAAAGAAGAGGCGCCGGAGGCGGCCTGCTTCGCTGCCGGATGCAGCCTGTATAAGCTGATCTGGCTCTTTCTGATCGGCGCGTTCCTCGGAGATATCGTAGAGACGATTTTCTGCCGGATCACGATGGGCTACTGGATGAGCCGCAGCAGCGTCGTCTATGGCCCGTTCAGTGTCGTCTGGGGACTGGCGTGTGCGCTTCTGACAGCGTTTCTCTATAAGTATAAAGATAAAAGCGACCGCTATATATTTGCATACGGCACGATCGTCGGCGGCGCCTATGAGTATCTGTGCAGTGTTTTTACGGAGCTTTTATTTGGCACGACCTTCTGGGACTACAGTGACATCCCGTTCAACCTTGGCGGAAGAATCAACCTGCTCTACTGCTTTTTTTGGGGGATCGCAGCGGTTGTATGGCTGAAGGGAATTTACCCGCTGTTCTCCGGCTGGATCGAAAAGATACCAAAGAAAATCGGTCCGGTGCTGACGTGGATCGCAGTTGTTTTGATGATCGCAAATATGACGCTCTCCGCCCTGGCACTGGCCCGCTACTCTGCCCGCCAGACCGGAGCGGCTCCGACGAATGCGATTGAGCAGCAGCTCGATGAACATTTTCCGGATAGCCGGATGCAGCGGATCTACCCCAAAGCAAAATTTGTGTAACCAGTTTCGAGCAACAGCAAACGATAAAGACAGGAGCTGCGTAGCAGCGAGTAGCTTGCATAGCAAGCGTGTCACTGGCCTGTGCTCGAAACGATGAAAGAAAGCAACAGCAAACGATAAAGACAGGAGCTGCGTAGCAGCGAGTAGCTTGCATAGCAAGCGTGTCACTGGCCTGTGCTCGAAACGACGAAAAAAAGCAACAGCAAACGATAAAGACAGGCACTGGCAAAGAAATTGCCAGGGACTGAGCTCGAAACGAAGAAGGAAAGAGAAAGGAGTTTCTATGACCAAGCGTAACCTGAACGCCGACCTGATTCGGTGTGTCGCCGTATTCAGTGTCATTTCAGTGCACTTCCTGCTGAACGGCGGCTTTTACAAGCAGGAGGTGTGTGGCATACCGATGCTCGTGATGTGCATGTACCGGTCTTTTTTTATGACCTGTGTGCCGCTTTTTCTGATTCTGACCGGCTACCTGATGGGGCAGAAGAAGCTGTCGAAGGGGTATTATAAAGGACTGTGGAAGACGATCGAGATCTATCTGCTGGCGAGCATTGCCTGCCTGCTGTTTAAGAAATTTGTGCAAGGGGAAGATATCACCTTTTACTCCGGTCTGCTCTCCATCCTGGCTTTTAAAGGTGCAAATTACGCGTGGTACATCGAGATGTACATCGGGCTGTTCTGTCTGATTCCGTTTCTGAACCTGATCTGGCAGGGGCTTGAGGATCAGCGGCAGAGGAAGCTGCTGGTGCTGACGATGATCGGCCTGACGATGCTGCCGAAGATGCTGAACAATTTCAATCTTGTGGAGCCTGGCTGGTGGCTGCATCCGATGGTATCGGATGAATACAATAAGCTCGTGCCGTCGTTTTTCACGGCGATGTACCCGATCACCTACTACTTTGTCGGAAGGTACCTGCGGGAATATGACTGGCAGATCAGCCGCAAAAAGAATCTGGCGCTGCTTGTGCTCGCGATAACAGTCTTTGGGGTATACAATTACTACCGCAGCTACGGCGGATCCTTTATTTGGGGCTCCAACAGTACGTGGGGAGGGGAGAACCTGATCACAGCGACCCTGTGGTTTAATCTGATGCTGCATCTGCATCCGGATCGCTGGCCGCACTTCCTGCAGGAGGGCATGATTTACCTCTCAAAAATATCTCTCGGTGTCTATCTGATTTCATGGATCTTTGACAAGATTGTCTACCAGGTCTACCTCATTCCATATGTCTCGGATATCACGGCGCGCTTCAAATTTTACCCGCTCGTCGCAGGCGCGGTTTTTCTGGCGTCAGTCGGGGCAGCGTCGGTGCTGTATCTGATCCGGGATGGCGTGCATGCTGGGGTGCGACGAATACGGGGATAGCAGTCATTAATTTTTGAATTACGAAAGATATTTCCTCAATATCTGTTTTACACAATCTGCAATTTAGTTCATAATTCTTTTACATTCCGCTTTTCCATTCCAGCGGAAACGCCGACTGCCAGAATTTCTTTTTCTCCTGGATTACGCCCATTTCCATCAACCGTGGTTGTGTGTTCTCCATAATAAGTATTACTGTAAGTAAGGTCATATGCTGGACTTAATCGCCAGCAATCCTTTTCCTCATAGTATAAATACGTGAAATTTTTAGAATGATCATCGCGGTTATGGGCGTAAACATTAAAACACATGCGGCGGAACATATTTCTGAGATCCTCCGGGTTATCTCTTGTCAAAATTTTCGTCAGTTTCATTAAACTGTGATAATCCAGACTTGGTTGTTCGAAATCCAATTCCAGAAGAGCCGCGGCGGTCAGCATGTGGATTCGTTTTTTACCGGTTTTATCCACAATTCGGTCAAATCGTTTTGTTCCAAAATATCCTTCACATTTATTCGATGGAAACAGTCTGGTCTCACTCATGGTAATGCCACATTGTCTGGCACAGCAGGAATAGTCATATTCCATCTTTCCTGCATTTCTTCCATCTATATGGGTAGGAAATTTAAAAAGATTACCGGAGCATCCGCGAATGAGTATCGCAACCGCATGTGGGGCGGTTTGACAAACAGCCGGAAGTAGGGTATAGTGAAAGTTGCAGACAAACAGACTCAAAGGGGGTATTATGATTCATTCAAGAAAAAAAGGTGTGCACATCGGATGGATGTTGCTGCTTTTACTGGTGCTTTCGATGGGAATCGCTTCTGTGCAGGCAAGCGCGGCACCGGTCTCGACAGCGGCAAAGAGCGCAGACGGAAAAATCGTGACAAAGGGCTCCGATAAGTATTATCGCTACAAGGATGGCAGCTATGCAAAAAATACATGGATTAAGATCGGCAAGCGGTCGTACTATTTTCTGAAGAGCGGAAGAATGGCGGTCAGCCGCATGCAGAAGCTCTCAGGAAAGACCTATTATTTTAAGGCGAACGGAGTACGTGCCGAGTCCATCTGGATCAAGAAGGGCGGCAGGTATTATTACTTTGATAAGAATGGTGTCCGCGCGGAGAACAAGTGGGTCAAGCGGAACGGAAAGTACTATTACGTTGGAGAAAATGGTGCGATCGTCACAAAGTCGTGGGTAGATAATCATAAATATTACGTCGGTGCAAACGGCACACGGGTGACGAATACGGTAAAGGATGGATATTACCTGAATGCCAGAGGCAAGAATGTCATCAAGGTATTCAATGGTGACTATATTTTCGTCGGGGATTCCCGGATGGTCGGCATGCAGAGTGCGGTTGCCCCGTCCGATACCCTTTACATTGCAAAGAGCGGACAGGGATACGCGTGGCTGAAAAGCACGGCAGGTGTACAGCTGCGCTATTATCTGAAGACGAATCCGAATGTGAAGGTCGTGCTGGCACTCGGCGTGAACGACCTCAAAAATGTGAATTCCTACATCACCTATTATAAGAAACTGATTAAGGAGTTCCCGAAGACAAAGTTCTATGTGCTTTCGGTCAATCCGGTAAATGAAAAGATCCGCAGATACCGCATTAAGAATTCTTCGATTGAGTCTTTTAATAAAAAGATGTATGTGGCATTTCGCAGCAGGTATGTGAATACATACAGGCAGATGAAGCAGGAAGGGTTTGGCACAAAGGATGGCCTGCATTATCTGGAAGCAGATTATCAGAAGCTGTATGCGACGATTATAAGTAAAATTCAGTAGAACAAAGAACTGTTGCTATTTGCCTGATCTGGGAAAACAGCCTTGACAAAGTGGAGTCAGGTGTGGTATATTCGGCAACAGTTGTAGTGTGTAACTCGATTTTAGGAGGCATTAACTATACATAGCAGGATTTGTTATGTGGGGTTAGTGTCTCTTTTTTTATCAGTCGGCTGCAAAGACGACTGACCTCACGGGCATTTTCTGCAAAAGTATAAACTACACAAGGAGTAAGAAAATGAAGGACAAAATTTTCGGTGTTTTGCAGCGAGTGGGAAGAAGCTTTATGCTCCCGATCGCAATCCTTCCGGTAGCCGGGCTCTTGCTCGGAATCGGAAGCTCATTTACCAACGCGACCACGATTGAGACCTACGGCCTGACAAAGCTGCTTGGAGACGGAACGCTTCTCCATGCACTGCTGGTGATCATGAATAAGGTGGGAAGTGCAGTATTTGACAACCTGCCTCTGATCTTTGCCGTAGGCGTGGCCATTGGTATGGCAAAGAAGGAAAAGGAGGTTTCAGCGCTGTCGGCGGTTATCGCATACTTTGTGATGAATACAGCGATCAGCGCCATGCTGACGATTACCGGACAGATTCTGAATGATGGAAGCATTGCAGAATCCGTCCTGGAAGGAACAATCACATCTGTATGCGGGATCCAGTCCTTGCAGATGGGCGTGTTTGGCGGTATTATCGTAGGCCTCGGAGTAGCGGCACTCCACAACCGGTTTTACCGGATTCAGCTTCCGAGTGCGCTTTCCTTCTTTGGCGGCACACGTTTCGTACCGATTATTTCAACCATTGTCTACATGTTTGTCGGCATCCTGCTGTATTTTGTATGGCCGGTTGTCCAGAACGGAATCTATGCGCTTGGCAGTCTGGTGACCGGATCCGGCTATGTGGGTACCCTGATTTTCGGTCTGATTAAGCGGGCACTGATCCCGTTTGGACTGCATCACGTGTTTTATATGCCATTCTGGCAGACGGCAGTCGGCGGTACGATGGAGGTCGCAGGCCAGATGGTACAGGGTGGGCAGAATATTTTCTTTGCACAGCTTGCGGATTCAGCCAACATTGCACACTTCAGTGCAGATGCGACGCGCTATTTCTCCGGAGAATTCATCTTTATGATCTTTGGACTTCCGGGGGCGGCACTGGCGATGTATCAGTGTGCAAAGCCGGAAAAGAAAAAGGCGGCAGGCGGCCTGCTCCTCTCCGCAGCACTGGCCTGCATGGCGACCGGTATCACAGAGCCGCTGGAGTTTTCTTTCCTGTTTGTGGCACCGGCACTGTTTGCTGTCCAGGTCATTCTGGCGGGAAGTGCCTATATGATTGCACATATGCTGAATATTGCAGTAGGCCTTACCTTCTCAGGCGGCTTCCTAGATTTCTTCCTGTTCGGTATTTTGCAGGGCAATGAGAAGACCAGCTGGATGCGGATCATTCCGGTCGGTATCATTTACTTCTGCCTGTACTATTTTATTTTCAAATTTATGATTAAAAAGTTTGATTTCAAGACACCGGGACGTGAGGATGATGACACCGAGACGAAGCTTTATACAAAGGCAGATGTAAATGCCAGAAAAGAAGCGCAGACAGACGGAACGACATCCGCGGACAAGGAGGAGGCGCGAAGTGAGGCGATCACAAGAGGACTTGGCGGAAAGAAAAATATTTCCGATGTGGACTGCTGTGCGACAAGACTGCGCTGTACCGTTCATGAGCCGGGAAGAGTAAATGACAGTATTCTGAAGGCAACCGGTGCAACCGGTGTTGTTCATAGAGGAAATGGTGTACAGGTTATTTACGGACCGAACGTAACTGTGATAAAATCAAATTTAGAGGATTATCTAGAAAAAGCCCCGGATACCTATGCAGAGACGGAAGCGGCGAAAGCAGAAGAGACGGAAGTACAGTCGCAGGAGGCGCAGGGGCAGAAGGTAATAGAGACCATTACCGTATGCTCTCCGATCACAGGTCTGGCAGCTGACCTTTCTACGGTGCCGGATGAGGCCTTTGCAGGGAAGATGATGGGAGACGGAGCTGCGGTGACACCGGAAGATCCTTATGTACGTGCTCCGGAGGACGGAGAGGTTGCATTTGTATTTGACACAAAGCATGCTATTGGATTTGTAATGGATTCCGGAGTCAGCATTCTGATTCATGTCGGAATCGATACAGTAAAACTGAACGGAGAGGGATTTGAGGCACTGGTAGAGAGCGGCCAGACAGTAAAGAAGGGCGATCCGATGCTGAAGCTGGATCTGGAGTATCTGAAAGCACATGCACCGTCGCTGGTGTCTCCGGTTCTTTGTACAGAGCTGGAGGACAATCAGCGGATCCGCCTTCTGAAGGAAGGTTCGGTGAAGGCCGGGGAACCTCTGTTTGAAATCGAGGTTCTTGCTTAAGCAATGCCTTAAAGTGGGTAAAATAAATGTACAGGATAGCAAAAACACTGAACCACAACTCCTTTATTGGAGTAGAGGAAGAAAGTAACCAGGAATATCTGGTCATGGGAAAAGGGATTGCATTTGGGAAAAAGGCAGGGCAGTGTATGCAGCCGGACGGGGATGCCCGCGTTTATTCCCTTACCGAGATTACAGAACGAGGAAATGCAAAGAATATTGTGAAGGAAGTCTCACCGGTCAGCTTGGAGCTGGCCAGTGCAGTGCTGGATCAGGCAGAAAAGGAATTTGGGAAAATTGACCGTTCCATTGTTTTCCCGATGGCGGATCATCTGGATTTTGCTATCCGGCGGATTCAGAATGGAGAACAGATCAGCAATCCGCTGACAGATGATATCCGTGTGATGTTTTATAAGGAATACAAAGTCGCCTCCTGCATTCAGGAGCTTTTATGGGGGCGGCTTCAGATCCGGATCGATGAGCATGAAATCGGCTATCTTGCGCTTCATGTGCATTCTGCGATTGAGGAAGAAAAGGTATCGCAGGCGATGGAAGTGGCAAGAGCCGTCCGGGAGAGTATTTCTCTTGTGGAGCATATCACCGGATATACGATTGATGTGATGTCGTTATCCTATAACCGTATGATGAACCATATCCGGTATATGGTGGCAAGAGCGGTACACGGAGAAAAATTAAAAGTAAATATTAATGATTATATGTCAGTGAAGTTTCCAGATGCATTTCAGGCGGCAAAGCAGATCTGTGAAGAGATGGAAAAGCGGCTGATGCTTCCGATGGAGGAGATCGAGATCGGATATCTGGCAATGCATATGGAGCGGATCATGGACAGAGAAGAAGGAGAATAAAACTATGAAGACATTTGAATATACGATCAAGGACGAACTTGGAATTCATGCAAGACCGGCAGGAGTACTGGTAAAGGAAGCGAAGAATTTTACATCTGAATGTACCATCACAAAGGACGGAAAGACCAAAAAGCTGACTCAGCTGATGATGCTGATGTCACTTGGCGTCAAGCAGGGAGATACCGTGACTGTCACAGCCAACGGCGCAGATGAGGATGCTGCCATCGAGGCACTGAAGGCATGCTTTGAGGCGAATCTGTAAGCACCTGCGGAGGAAGGACGATGCAATATTTTCAGGGAAAATCTGTATATAAAGGGATCGTCATGGGACCGGTGGCGGTGCTTCGAAAGAATGATTATCAGGTAAAAAGAACCAGGATCGAGGATGCGGATGCAGAGATTTTGCGTGTGACCGGTGCAGTCGAGGCGGCAAAGGAGCAGCTGGGACGGCTGTATAACAAGGCCGTTCAGGAGGTCGGTGAGGCCAGTGCGGCGATCTTTGAGGTGCATCAGATGTTGCTTGAGGATGAGGACTATCTGGAATCGATCCAGAGCATGATCCGTACAGAGCTGGTAAATGCAGAATATGCAGCGGCAGCAACCGGGGACAATTTTGCGCAGATGTTTGCGGCGATGGACGATGATTATATGAAAGCACGCGCCGCTGATATCAAGGATATTTCTGAGCGTCTTGTCCGGAATTTAAGCGGGGGAGCGGATGCGGACCTGAGCTCCATGGAGCCGTCTGTGATTGTGGCGGACGACTTAAGTCCGAGCGAAACCGTGCAGATGGACAAAGAGAAGATTCTTGCGTTTGTGACCGTACACGGCTCCACCAATTCCCACACGGCAATTCTTGCGCGTATGATGAATATTCCGGCTCTGATCGGTGTTCCGATGAAGCCGGATGAGCTGAAGAACGGTATGACAGCGGTTGTGGACGGCTTTTCCGGTCAGGTGATCTTTGAGCCGGATGAGACGGTAAAGGCAGAGACGAAAAAGAGGATCGAGGAAGAAGCGGAAAAGCAGAAGCTTCTTCAGGAATTGAAGGGAAAAGAAAATGTGACACTGGACGGGCGCAGGATCCATATCTATGCAAACATCGGAAGTGTCGGCGATATGGGCTATGTGCTGGAAAATGATGCCGGCGGGATCGGACTTTTCCGGAGTGAGTTCCTCTATCTTGGGAGAAATGATTTTCCGACCGAGGAAGAGCAGTTCCAGGCATACCGTCAGGCGGCACAGATGATGGCAGGGAAAAAGGTCATCATCCGCACGCTGGATATCGGTGCGGACAAGCAGGTGGATTATTTTCAGCTTGGCCAGGAAGATAATCCGGCGATGGGCTACCGGGCGATCCGTATCTGTCTGAAACAGCCGGAGATCTTCAAGGTACAGCTGCGTGCACTGCTGCGTGCGGCAGTCTATGGCAACCTTTCGATCATGTATCCGATGATTACCTCCACAGAAGAGGTGAAGCAGATTTATGAGATCGTAGCGGAAGTGGAGGAAGAGCTGAAGGCGCAGGGCGTACAGTACCGGATTCCGGAGCAGGGAATTATGATCGAGACACCGGCGGCAGTGATGATCAGCGACCGGCTGGCAGAGCTGGTAGATTTCTTCAGTATCGGAACGAACGACCTGACCCAGTACACGCTGGCGATTGACCGTCAGAATGAACGGCTCGATGATTTCTACAATCCACATCATGAGGCTATTCTGCGGATGATTCAGATGGTAGTGGAGAACGCGCACAAATGCGGGAAATGGGCAGGTATCTGCGGAGAGCTCGGGGCGGACCCGACGCTGACGGAGCAGTTTGTACGCATGGGCGTGGATGAGCTTTCCGTAGCGCCATCCATGATTCTGAAGCTTCGCAAAATTGTCCGCGA
Organism: Lachnospiraceae bacterium; assembly: GCA_902363135.1. Lineage (GTDB taxonomy): Bacteria > Bacillota > Clostridia > Lachnospirales > Lachnospiraceae > Choladousia. The sequence goes on along the minus strand of CABIZF010000004.1, from coordinate 127,520 downwards.
GATGAAGGCAGAAGCATAAGAAAAATGACAGAAGCTCTCTGGCTGAGAAAACAGTCAGGGGGCTTTTTTGTCAATACATTTTCTGCTTTTCTGCGTGTCCGTTCTCATCCAGCAGAAACCGTGAGTCTTCCGTATCCGGGATCAGCGTGCGTGCGTGCAGCTTCCGGTATGCGGACGGTCCGGCCTTATAATACTTTTCAAAGGAATGCGCGAAATGCTGGCGGCTGTTGTAGCCGCAGGCAAAGGCGATATCCGTGATCTTCATGGAGCTGTTTGTCAGCAAAAAGGCAGCCTGTTCGAGCCGCTTCTGTGTAATATAGCCGATGACGGAGCAGCCCATCTGCCGCGAGAACAAAAGCTGCAGATAGGATTTATTAATACCGGTATGTGCGGCGATCAAAGGGACAGTCAGCGTCTCGAGAAGGTTCTGTTCGATATAGGAGCAGGCCTTTTTCAGATAGGCTGCGCCCTGTGTCCTGCGGGAGTGCTTCGTACAGAAGAGAAATTCCAGAATCATTCTGGAAAAGAGAAGCCGCATCAGCTCCGGTCCATCGTCCTGTGCAAGCGGAAGCTGCGTGATCAGATCCTTCATCGCATAGCCGAGATTGCGCTGGTCCTCCGCAATCAGGCAGGCATCTCCTGCTTCCAGCCATGTGGCAAAGCCGGGGCAGCGCTCAAGCAGTTCCCGAAGCGGCAGCTCCGTTTGTTTCCGGCCAAGGCAGTTAAATTCCAGATTCAGGATTGCGCAGGGGCGCCCGGCACTGATTTCCAGCCGATGCGGTGTATTTGCCGACAGGAAAATAAACTGATTTGCAGTCAGTGCGTGCACCCCATCCTCACTGTATACCTGACAGCCGCCACTTGTCACATACATGATCTCACAGCTGTCGTGTGTATGCATCGGCATATGATACTCAGGGAGTGAGAGCGCATAGTAAGCGGTGACAGAGATAAAAAACGGAGAGGCGTCGAAGGGTGTTTTCATGGCAGTAGTCCTTTGCTTTTTTTGCTATTATAAGCCTGCTTTTAAAAGAATGCCACCGGAAAATTAAAAATTTAAATGCGACAATATCTTGCATATTCTCCCTTCCGCGAGAATATGTTCCACCTGATGGCCGTGTGGCAGGTATAATAGCAGCATCAGAAAAATCCGGCGGATTGCAGCGGCCGGAGAAAAACACCTGCAAAGAAAAATGTGGCAGGAGACATCAGGAGGAATGGATATGAGCTTTAAGGTAGCATTTATCGGTGCGGGCAGTCTTGTGTTTGCACGCACATTATTTACGGACATTATGTCGGTACCGGAGTTTCGGGATATTGAAGTCGCATTTACAGACATCAATGCGACGAATCTGGAGCGGACGCGCGCGCTCTGCCAGCGGGATCTGGATGCGAATGGGATTCCGGTGACGATCGAGGCGACTACAGACCGCAGAAAGGCATTTGAAAATGCGCGTTATATCGTAAACTGTGTCCGGATCGGCGGACTTGAGGGCTTTGAGAAGGATGTGGAGATCCCGCTGAAGTATGGCGTGGACCAGTGTGTGGGCGATACACTTTGCACGGGCGGTATCATGTACGGACAGCGCGTCATCGCGGCGCTGCTTGACTTCTGCAAGGATATCCGCGAGGTGGCAGAGCCGGGTGCGATCATGCTGAACTATTCGAATCCGAATGCGATGGCGACCTGGGCCTGCAATAAATATGGAAAGGTAAAGACAATTGGTCTGTGCCACGGAGAGATCCACGGCGAGATGCAGATCGCGGAGGTGCTCGGCATTCCGAGAGAGGAGCTGGACATCACCTGTGCAGGTATCAACCACCAGACATGGTACATTGCGGTGAAGCATCATGGCGAGGATATGTTGCCGAAGCTTCTGCCGGGCTTTGAGGCGCATGAAAAATTCAGCGAGGAGGAGAAGGTCCGCATCGATATTCTCAAGCGCTTTGGCTACTATTCCACGGAGTCCAACGGACATCTCTCAGAATATGTGGCATGGTATCGCAAACGCCCGGATGAGATCAAAGACTGGATCAATCTGGACAACTGGATCAATGGCGAGACAGGCGGATATCTGCGCGTGACCCGTGAGGAGCGCAACTGGTTTGACACCGATTATCCGAAGATTCTGCAGGAGCCGCCGAAGAAGCTGGATGGCTCTGAGCGTGGAAATGAGCATTGCTCTTATATTATGGAGTCGCTGGAGACGGGAAGAAAGTACCGTGGCCATTTCAATATGATGAATGAGGGCTGTATCACGAATCTGCCGTATGAATCGGTTGTAGAGGTGCCATGCTATGTGGATGGAAATGGTATCAGCGTGCCGAAGATCGGCGATCTGCCGCTTGGCTGTGCAGCTGTATGTTCCCAGTCAATCTGGGTACAGAAGCTGGCAGTGGAGGCAGCGGTTGCAGGAGATGCGAAGCTTCTGAAGCAGGCAGCACTGATGGATCCGCTGACCGGAGCGGTCTGCAATCCGCCGGAGGTATGGCAGATGATCGATGAGATGCTCGTTGCAGAGGAAGAATGGCTGCCGCAGTACGCGGAGGCAATCGCCAAGGCGAAGGAGAATCTCGCGAAGGGCGATCTGATACCGACGAATGAGAATTACCACGGAGCGGTACGATTAAGAGAAAAGACGCCTGAGGAAGTGGCGGCAGAGCGCGCGGCGCGGAAGATTACAGCCTGAGCATCAGCGATTGCGAATGTCCGTTTTACCGTTTGATCTGTGTTGAAAAAGAAAAAGCAGAAGCAGCTCCGGAACTCATCCGGAATGTCGCTTCTGCTTTTGTCTTATACACTTATACGCCATCCGGTAGCGGGTCCCATTCGTTCAGTCCCATCCGCTGCTTTTCCTCGGCCTCCTCTAAGGTGAGCGTCGGAAGATCTTCGTTCAGATATTCAAGCAGCTCCTGGATCCCTTCCCGGGTCACGTTGTTGACCAGAAAGATCCGATGGCAGCCGGCGTTGTGCAGCCACTCTGTCACCATCGGGATATTGGCATAGGGAGAATCGATCTTTGTGATGATCCCGATCATCGGGCGAAGGATAAAGCTCTGGCAATTCGCACCGAAAAGATTGAATGGTTCATCGGCTGCCTGCACCAGGGCAACGACGTCCGCCTCGAAGGAGAAGCAGGCGAGTCCGGCGCTGAAATGCTTGGATTCGGCATATTCTCCCGGAGAATCGATCGTGTCCTCGGATGTATTGGTATATTGTGTTTTTACATAGTGAAGGGTCTCTCCCTTCAGGGCCTGAGTCAGGGAGGTCTTACCGGCCTCACTGCGGCCTGTTAAAAACAGTTTCTTCATAGTAGTCAATTATTCCTTTTGTCAGCTTTTATGGATCGCACAAGTCTTAAAATGCAGTTCCTCGCCAAAGAAACGGACAACCTCCGTCACCGCGGTCTGCACCTGAGAGAGACCGCCGGTGATGATTAGTGATCCGCAGAACCGATCCATAAAGCTGATCTGGACGTCTCCGGCCTTTACCGCGATATCAGCCGCAGCCACAACAGCCTCCCACGGCGTGAGGCGTACCATGCCGATCGCATCTCCGGTATGATCCTCGCCTGCGTGTGTACCGATGTGCAGTCCGAGATTCTGGTAGATGCACGGATCGGAAGGTGTGATGATATGCGCCAGACACACCTCTCTGCCCGGTACGCGCAGACGCGTCATACGCAGACGCTTTCCCTTTAAATGCTCATAGTCGTCATGGAAGAGCGTTTCCAGTAATTCTTCCTTTGATATCCGATTCATAACTGCACTTCCTATCGTTTGGTGATCTTGCAGACAACGTAGCCTAAGGAATCACGGAAATAGTTCACGACTTCGGTCAGTGCGGACATGACTTCTGAAATCTCTCCGGTAATAATCAGTGTTCCTGTGAAACGGTCTGCAAAACCGAGGTAAACATTTCCACTCTTGACTGCGATATCTGATGCAATGACCGCGGACTCCGGCGGCGTCATATTCATAATTCCGATTGCAGAGGAGCGGTAGTCGACCTGTGGGTTCAGCCCAAGCTTCTGATAAATGATCGGGGCCGGACCGCCCATCACATGTGCAAAAGTGATCTCCTTACCGGCTACCGTCTCCTGTACAATTCGGATCTGCTGATTTTCATTTTCCATTTCAAACACCCCACTTTCTGAATAATCAGGACCTGCCAGTACCTTTTATAATACTATTAGAAAAAAACTCTGTCAAGCGACGTGCAATGAACTGAAAAGAAAGGAATGAAATATTTACGTACAACTTTAAAGTACAAGTTTGATACAAATGAAAAAATATACGCACATCTGACTTGACATCTGGCCATTCAAATCATATAATATGCTTGTAATCGATCCAATTTAAAATATAAACTATAAGAATTGCATAAAAATCCGCTTGTAAAATTGCATGCTTTGAATCTGAAAAAGCAGGTGATTTTTAAGTATTGGTTTTTAAACATACATCTTATAAGTACAACTTGAAATACGGTATTCAGAAAGCAGAGCGAAGCATGGGAAGAGCACCGAAGTATCAGCAGATCACAGAATGGATTCAGAATCAAATAGCATCCGGGGAGCTTTCCGGTGGAGACCGGCTGGAGTCGGAGCATGAGCTTTCCGCGCGGTTTCGGCTGAGCCGCCAGACGGTGCGGCATGCACTCTCAGAGCTTGAGGAGGCCGGGATTGTGAGTCGGGTGAAGGGCAGCGGGACGTATATTCAGTACGGGACCGGGAGCACAGAGCCGCTTTCTCAGACTGTGACGATCATCAGCACTTATGCGGACAGCTATATTTTTCCGAAACTGCTGCAAGTGATGGTGCGCAGGCTTTCTAAGGCGGGCTACAGCACGAAGATCATGTTCACGAATAACCGGGTCGAGACCGAGGGACGGCTGCTGCGACAGCTTTTATCCGAGGGAAGCAGGGATCCGCTTCTGATCGAGCCGGTCATGAGCGGGCTGCCGAATCCGAATTCCGGCTATTACCGGAAGCTGCAGGCAGCGGGGATCCCGATTCTCTTTTTCCACAGCTTTTATCCGGAGTTGTCGATTCCGCATGTGAGCATGGATGACCGTGCAGTCGGGCGTGCGGCGGCAGAGTATCTGCTGCAACAGGGTCACGCACGGATCGGAGGTATTTTCAAAGCCGATGACGGACAGGGGCGTCTGCGCTACGAGGGATTTACTGACGCGATGCGTGCATCCGGCGCTGAGATCCGGGAGGAGCGTATTTCATGGATTGATACACAGGAGCTGCGGGATCAGCTGTCCTACAGCCCTTACATATTGAGACGACTGCAGACATGCAGTGCATGTGTCTGCTACAACGATGAGATAGCACATCTGGTGACGGAGCAGTGTATTCAGGCGGGGATCCGCATTCCGGATGATCTTTCTCTTGTCAGCGTGGACAATTCCGAGCTGGCGAAGCTCAATGCCGTACCGCTGACCTCAGTGATCCATCCGCTGGAGGCACTCGGTGAGAAGGTGGCGGAGAATCTGCTGCGGCTCATTGCGGACAGGGAATGCGATGCGACCTTTGAATTTGCCCCGCAGATCGAAGAGCGCGCGTCAGTCTTACCCACTGTTTCCGCTGCGCAGAGTAATAATCAGTGAACCAATATATACACATATACACTATCAAGCAAAGGAGAATAATACGATGAAAGCAGCAAAGAATTACAAGTTCTGGTTTGCAACCGGATCTCAGGATCTGTATGGCGAGGAGTGCCTGCGCAAGGTGGCAGAGCATTCCAGAATAATCGTGGACCGTCTGAACGCTTCCGGCGTTCTGCCGTATGAGGTCGTATGGAAACCGACCCTGATCACGAACGAAGTCATCCGCAGGACCTTCAATGAGGCAAATGCGGACGAGGAGTGTGCAGGCGTCATCACCTGGATGCATACCTTCTCACCGGCGAAGTCCTGGATTCTCGGACTGCAGGAGTACCGCAAGCCGCTTCTTCATCTGCACACCCAGTTCAATCAGGAGATCCCGTATGATACGATCGACATGGACTTCATGAATGAGAACCAGGCTGCACACGGCGACCGTGAGTACGGCCATATCGTGACCAGAATGGGCATCGAGCGCAAGGTCATCGTAGGATATTGGGAAGACCGTCAGGTACAGGAGCGCATTGCATCCTGGATGCGCACCGCGATCGGTATTATGGAGAGCAGTCACATCCGCGTTATGCGTGTCGCAGACAACATGCGCAATGTAGCTGTTACCGAAGGCGATAAGGTCGAGGCTCAGATCAAGTTCGGCTGGGAAGTAGACGCATATCCGGTCAATGAGATCGCAGAGGCAGTCGAGGCAGTCGGCAAGGCAGATGTTGATACGCTCGTGGAAGAGTACTATGATAAATATCAGATTCTGCTCGAGGGCAGAGATGAGGCGGAGTTCCGTCGTCACGTAGCCGTACAGGCACAGATCGAGATTGGATTCGAGCGTTTTCTGGAGGAGAAAAACTATCAGGCAATCGTGACACACTTCGGTGATCTTGGCTCCTTAAAGCAGCTTCCGGGTCTGGCGATCCAGAGACTGATGCAGAAGGGCTACGGCTTCGGTGGAGAGGGCGACTGGAAGACCGCTGCAATGGTCCGCCTGATGAAGATCATGGCACAGAATACTCCGAACGCAAAGGGAACTTCCTTCATGGAGGACTACACCTACAATCTCGTACCGGGCAAGGAAGGAGTGCTTGAGGCACACATGCTTGAGGTTTGCCCGACGATCGCAGACGGCCCGATCAGCATCAAGGTAAATCCGCTGACGATGGGAGACCGTGAGGATCCGGCACGCCTTGTATTTACCGCAAAGGAAGGCCCGGCAGTAGCGACCTCCCTGATCGACCTTGGCAACCGCTTCCGTTTGATCATCAACAGCGTAGACTGCAAGAAGACTGAGAAGCCGATGCCGAAGCTTCCGGTAGCGACCGCATTCTGGACTCCGCAGCCGGATCTCGCGACAGGTGCAGAGGCATGGATTCTCGCCGGAGGAGCACATCACACCGCGTTCTCCTACGATCTGACTGCAGAGCAGATGGGTGACTGGGCAAATGCGATGGGTATCGAGGCCGTATACATCGACAAGGATACGAAAATCCGCGATTTCAAGAACGAGCTGAAGTGGAATTCCGTATACTACAGATAAGAAGAAAAAAGAAAACACAAAGTGCGATATCTTACGTCCGGGCAGAATTCATCTGTCCGGACGGTTTTTAACCGAATCAAGCAAGTCACCTGCTTCAATTGCGCAAAGCAATAAGCTGCAAAGCTGTTCGGTTATGATATGTCCAAAAAACCATCGACATCCGATATCATGTACGTTATAATATACGTCAAATAAGACAACCGGATACTCGTTAATGCGAAATCGAACCGTGATGTTGACCGACGAAGTGAATTCGATGAAGCGAAAAGGGTGAAGGAATATATAAAATATAAAGGGGAAAATTTTATGGAATATGCAGCAATTTTTCATGACATGGACAAAAGATTCTGCTATGCGATTGATAAGGATTTATTCGTGATACGCGTGCAGGTAAAAAAAGATGATATGAGGGAAGTCATTCTCCACTATGAAGATAAGTATATACCCATGGAGTCAGAGGATACACGGAAGACGATTCCGATGAAGAAGATTGCCACCTCGCAGTTTCATGATTATTATGAAGCGCAGCTTCAGATGCATTTGATATGTCTGCGCTATTATTTTGAGTTTACGGACATGCAGGGGGAAAAGGTATATTACGGCAATTATGAGTTCAATAAGGAATGTATTACAAACAGGGACAGAATGTTTGATTGTCCGCAGAACCTCCGAGAGGAAGAAATGTTTGAAGTGCCGAAGTGGGCGGCAAACAAGGTCGTGTATCAGGTTTTCCCGTCTCGTTTTGCAGCGTCACAGCCGGTAGAGAAGGACCTGTGGTATAAAGCACCGGTTACGCCTGAGGATAATCTGCATGGTGATCTCAGAGGGGTTATTGAGCATCTCGATTATATTCAGAAGCTTGGAATCGACGTTTTGTATCTGACCCCGATCTTTAAGTCAAATTCATGCCATAAGTATGATACCATTGATTACTACCAGATCGATCCTTCATTTGGCACAACAGAGGATCTGAAGGAGCTGGTACAAAAAGCGCATGAATGTGGAATGAAGGTAGTTCTGGATGCGGTGTTCAACCATACCGGAAGAGAATTTTTTGCATTTGCAGATATCATGGAAAAGCAGGAAAAATCAAAATATCTGGATTGGTATTTTATCGAGGGCTTCCCGCTTAAAAGTGATCTGGGAGATGTCCCGAACTTCAAAAGCTTTGCTTATTATGCAGGGATGCCAAAGTTAAACCTGAAAAATCCTGAGGTTGAAAAGTTTGTCACAGATGTTGCGTGCCACTGGATTAAGGAATGCGATATTGACGGATGGAGAATGGACGTAGGAGATGAAATCAGCCATTTCTTCTGGAAGCGTTTCAGAAAAGCAATTAAGGCAGTAAAGAAGGATATGCTGATCATTGGAGAGATATGGCATTATGCAGGGGATTTCCTTGAGGGAGATGAGTGGGATACGGTCATGAATTATCCGTTTTATCTGAATCTGATAGATTTGCTTGCAGATGAAAAGATTACGGTCAGCCAGTTTGTGCAGAACCTTGGATATTTGAAGGGGCGCTTAAACAAAAAATGCTATCCTCTTATGTGGAATCTGATCGACAGTCATGATACGGCAAGATTTTTGCATCTGTGCGACAATAATAAGAAAAAGCAGCATCTGGCAGCAGCTTTTCAGTTACTGTTGCCGGGAATGCCTATGATTTATTATGGAGACGAGTTTGCAATGCCGGGTGCAAACGATCCGGATTGCAGGCGGGGCATGTACTGGGATGAGGAATACCAGGACAAAGAGATGTTTGCATGGTACAAACAGCTGCTGCAGGTTCGGAGAGCACATGCATGCATCGTAGAGGGCGAATTGACCGAGACAATCACAAGAGACGAGGATGAGACGATCGTCTTGACCCGGAAAAATGGCGAAGAGACAATTGCCCTGATTTTTAACTGCAGCAGTACTGCGAAGGAATTTCATGCGTATGCGCAAAAATATAATCTGCTTAGCCAGAAGAGCTTTGACGGAAAGGTAGAAGGGCTTGATGCCGCTGTAATCGTATTGTAGAGAGGAATCGAGGATAAAAATGAGCGAGAGGCGGAAAACGTCGAAGAGAAGATCCTGGAGCTGTTAGAGTAAAATTAGTACATCATACTGCAAATAGCTGTACTAGTTCAACCGACTGATTCGCAGAAGAAGGCAAATGACAGAGCCACCGCGTGTGAGGATTCCGGGCGGTGGCTTTACTTAACCGTTTTTCGTATGATTTGAACGCAGATAAGCATTCCCCTGCTTCAAGTGCGCGGAGCACTAAGCGGCGGGTGAGGGGGGATGCTTCTGTCAGTGGGAGTTGAAAGCTCCCACTGACAGATCGCGAAGCGGCTGCGTTCATGAGCAAGTAGCGAAGCTAGGCCATGTCAGCAGAGCTGCAGGGATGGATTGCGAATGTCCGCTTTACTGGAAAAACACAATAAAAAAGCCTGAACACCTTGATTTTAAAGGCTTTCAGGCTCTTAATGAACAGGGGATGAGAGAATCGAACTCCCACTAAGAGTTTTGGAGACTCCTGTCATACCACTTGACCAATCCCCTATGTCATCAACTGACTTTTATATTTATACCACACTTCCCGTGAACTGTCAACTATTTTTTGCATTTTTTATATTTTCAGAAAAAATGATACAAAAGAAAAAATATCAGCAGAGCACAAGCTCCAGCAGGAATACGACAATGCAGGCGGCCGATGACACGAAGAACAGGCTCTTTCCCATCCATGCGGCAGCGATAGCGACGATCAAGGCAGCCCATGCGGAGATAGGGCTTCCAGTCGCATCAAGGATGGCCGGGAAGGTCATGACTGCGAGTGTGACATATGGAATGTAGTAGAGAAAGGAGCGCAGCGTTCGGTTTGTGATCTCTTTTCGGATCAGAGTCAGCGGGATGACACGGATCAGTGTTGTGACGATGACCATAATCGCAATATAAATGTAAATATTATTCTGCATTGTTCGGATCCTCCTTGATTGGAAATAAAAAGGCTGCTGCTCCGGATATCAGCACAGTCAGGATGATGACGCGCATACCGGAGGAAATGCCGGAAAGAGCCGGGATCATGGTGAACAGATAGCTTGCCAGCATTGAGATCACAACAAGTCCGGCGATGATGCGGTCTTTTCTGGCCGGAGGGATGATTACGGCGAGGAACATGCCATAGAGGGCGACGCTTAAGGCGCGGGTAATCCGATCCGGAAGCGCAGTGCCAAGAATGACGCCAAGACAGGTACCGAGCGCCCAGCCTGGAATCGCGATGCTGGCAGTACCGTAGGTGTAGAACGGGTTCAGATGTCCCGGACGGCCGGAGGAGACACCGAAGATCTCGTCCGTGATAAAAAATCCGGTCCAGAACCGGTGAAACAGCGAAGCATCCGGAGCAAGCTTCTGGGACAGTGCGCAGGACATCAGCAGATAGCGCAGGTTGATGATGGCCTGGGAGATGATCATTTCCAGGTAAGGTGCGCCTGCGCTGATGATACCGAGTGCGGCAAATTCCCCTGCCGAGGTGAAATTGACCAGACTCATGATCGTGGCCGGAAGCGCACGGATATGTAAATTCCGGGCGGCGATGCCAAGTGTAAAAGAAACAGCGAGATAGCCGAGTGCGATCGGGATGCCGTCCCGCAGACCCTCGCGGTAGTTTGTCAGATTCGTACTTTTCATAGGTCGATACTCCTTGATCAGAAATATGCGGACATGGCAGGCACAATTGCCTTTTGTCCGCAGATAATGATTATAGGAGCTTGATTCGGTAAAAGCAAGCTTATTTTGCCGTAGACAGAGATATAGATTTTACGGAACTTTAAGAAAACCGAACTTTTCTATTTACATAAAATCTGTTATAGTAGAATACAGTGTGAGCAAGTAGCGAAGCTAGGCCCTGTCAGTACAGCTGCAGGGATGGATTGTGAATGTCCGCTTTACTAGCCTGCCGCAAAAAACAAAAATTGGTGGTGTAACATAATTGGGTGAAGAACACAGAGTGATCTATACAAAAGAAGAACTGGCCGCAAAAGTTCGGGTGCCGGCGGTCGTTGAGCAGGATCTGAAACGGATCATCAGTGACCGGCTGGAGCAGTGCGGGATGTATTACCGCGTGTTTTCACGGATTAAGACAGCCGGGTCGATGGCACATAAATTCGAGACAAAGGAATACGGAGAAGGCAGAAAAAAGCTGCAGGATTTGGTCGGTGTCCGCGTGAATCTCTATTTTGACGATGATGTGGATATCTGCAGGAACATCATGGAGAACACCTTTGATGTCATCGACTGGTCGACCTCAGAGATGAACGATGAGGAGTTCAAACCGACAAAGCTAAATGGTGTTTGTCGTCTGCCGGCATATCTCCGTTCCGAGATTTCCCCGGAGACATGGAAAATGTGCATCGATGACACCTTTGAGATACAGATCAAGACCATGTTTTTTGAAGGCTGGCATGAGATTGAGCATGATATGCGTTATAAAGGGGAAGAAATCTGGAAAAATTACAGTGGTTTTTCCCGCTATTTTAACAGTATCCTGGCAACACTGGAGCTGTGCGACAAGTCGATGGTCACCTTATTTGAGGATCTTGGGCATTCCCTGTATAAGTCCGGGCGCTGGAGTGATATGATCAAGAGCCATTTCCGGTTGAAGCTCGGTGAGGCGTCGCTCTATCCGGAGGTGGAACAGGTGCTCAATGAGGATCTGGATCTGCAGGTGGAGAATCTGGCAAAACGGATGTATAAAACGAGCCGACAGACGCTGGTGGAGCAGCTTTTAAAGCGCAGCCGCCGTGTTCCGATTAATGTAAATACCATTATCGCGCTGCTCAATGACAGTCAGTTCCACGACAGCCGCCTGACGGCGATCTTCCGTCAGCGGGATGTCTACAATGACGGACGTGAGGAGAGTCAGGTCGAGACACGGCACTATGAGATGAAGCCGCTTACGCGCCATACGGTTTTTCAGGTGAGCACGCGCGTGGACGGCAGCCGTATGAAGGAGGAAGCGCCTGAGCATGCTCTGATTTTTCACCGGACATCAGAGGTGATTTACGGATGGCTGATGGAAAAGTACGGAAGCCTGTTTAAAAACATGCCGGGACAGCTTTGCACATGGAAGGAAGATATTTTTGGTTATCATGCAGCGGTAGAGTTTCATCCGGAAGAACAGAAGATGAAGCTGCATGTGCGCCATATGGATATGGAAGTAGGTGGTCGGATCTGGTATTCAGAGTGCGCGCTGGAAAACAGGGATCAGGACGGTGTGTGGCTGCAGGTATGCAATGGCTATGCAGAGCCGGAGCGTGAGCATGCCGTACAGGATCCGGGTGCGATATTTTTCAGCTATCCGGGTTTTTATAAGGGGATTGTGGATAACATCGGTATCATCAACGGGATCGAGTGTATCAGCCGCAGACGGATTCTGAAAGAGGAGCAGTTTGCACCGATATTGCATGCACTGAAGGATTCGTCGTGTATGTTCCCGTTTGTTGTGATTATTTCCCAAAAAGCAGACGACGGAATGATGGATGAGGACTGGCTGGGGCAGTTCCGCGTCTCTGATTTCACGCGGACCGTCTGGAGATATGCGCATGTCTTTACGTGCTATGAGGATACCGGGCGGAAGTTTCTTTCGCAGGCAGGGCTCGACGGGCAGCAGGCAGATATTCCGCGGCTGTACATTTTCTGGCCGGATGGCGATGTGGATGACTACGGCTCGGAGGATGTCAGGAACTGCAGCTTTGGCCGGCACCTGGAGGCGCGCGGAGATGCACGTACCTATGACATTGTGCGCGGCGGGCAGGCCTTTTACCACAAGATTCTGACTGATCTGCGGGAATGGAATGTATCGGCGGACATCTGCCAGAATCTGGAAGAGACGGCAAAGGAAGAATGAGAATAGTGAAAAACAAAACAGCTATACGCCGATTATGCGTATAGCTGTTTTGACGTTTTAAAATGAATTTTCGTCATTTTTTTGCTCAATATATTGAACTGAGGGGAAAAAGCGGTTGACAAACATATCAGAAAATATTATAGTAAATCCATCTGTCTTTGCAGTGCAGACATCTGTAGAACATATAAAGATAAAACCTAAAGGAGAGTGATGAATTTGGCTAAATATGTAGCAAAACGAATCCTGTTAGCCATTGTAACCGTATTCATAGTCTGTGCGATTACATTTTTCTCTATGAATGCAATTCCCGGAGGACCATTTGAAGGTGAGAAGGCGCTCAGCCCGGAAATCAAGGAGACTTTAATGGAGCGTTACAACCTGGACAAGCCGGTTGGCGAGCAGTTTGTATTATATTTGAAAAATCTGCTGCACGGTGATTTCGGTGTGTCTTTGAAGACTGGCCGTGACATCGGGACGACAATCTTTGATTCTTTTAAGATCTCGGCAAGACTGGGCGGTATGGCAGCGCTTGTAGCGCTGATCGCAGGCCTTGTGTTCGGAAGCACTGCGGCGCTGATGCGGAACCGCTGGCCGGACCGTGTACTCGTCTTTTTCTCAACGCTCGCCGCTGCGGTTCCGAGCTTCGTGCTTGCTTCACTTCTGCTGCTTGTATTTTGCATTCAGCTGGCCTGGGTGCCGGTGTGGAGTCCGCAGAATCAGAATTATGTGCTGCCGGTCATCGCACTGTCGTTTTACCCGATGGCGTACATCACCCGTCTGACAAAGACGAGCATGCTCGATGCACTCGGACAGGATTATGTGCGTACCGCCCGGGCGAAGGGAGTACCGCAGCTGCTGGTTATCTTTAAGCACGCGCTTCGGAATGCGCTGATCCCGGTCATCACTTATGTCGGACCGATGCTCGCATCGATCCTGACAGGAAGTCTTGTCGTGGAAAATATTTTCACGATCGGCGGCCTTGGTGCAAAATTTATTACCGGAATCACGACGAGAGATTATCCGATGATTATGGGGACAACGATTTTCCTTGCGACGCTCATGGTCGTGATGAATCTGATCAGTGATATTGTGTACAAGATTGTCGACCCGAGAATTTCGTTTGAATAGAGGAAGGAGAGAGGAAATGATAGACAGAACAGAATCCAATGTACCAAAGAAGAGTCCTCTGAGCCTTCAGATGGATCTTTCGAAATTTACGCTGGCGACGGAGGAGGAGAAGGCGCAGCAGGAGGTTATGAGTGAATCCACGACCTTCTTCAAAGATGGCATGCGCAAGCTTCTGAAAAATCCGCTGGCAGTCGGCAGCATTATCGTGCTGATTCTGATTATTTCGGCGGCTGTGGTCGGACCGATGATTATCCCTTACGGCTATGAGGAGATGATCCAGGTGAACGGACGCCGTGACAAGACGGCAAAGAATTTGGGACCGATGGAGTGGTCAAAAAATGAACAGAAGGCCATTGATTCCGGAGAAAAGCTTTTCCCGCATCTGCTCGGTACCGATGAGCAGTGCCGTGATTATCTCGTCCGGATCCTGTATGGAACGCGTGTATCCTTATTTGTCGGATTTTTCGCCGCAATTCTCGTGCTGATTATCGGGCTGATTTACGGAAGTATTTCAGGCTATGCAGGCGGAAAAGTGGATATGGTCATGATGCGGATCGTCGATATTATCTATTCCCTTCCGGATATGCTGATGGTCATTCTGCTTTCCGTTGTACTGAAGGAAGTGCTGACACCGGTCATCCAGGGTACGTTTCTGGATAAGATCGGTAGCAATATGATCTCTTTGTTTATCGTATTCGGAGTACTGTACTGGGTCGGAATGGCGCGTCTTGTGCGCGGACAGATCCTTTCAATTAAGGAAAATGAATACATACTGGCAGCCCGTTCCATCGGCGCGAAGCCGGGACGGATCATCCGGAAGCACATTCTTCCGAACTGTTTAAGTGTCATCATTATCTCGACGGCACTGCAGGTACCGTCCGCGATCTTTACTGAGAGCTTCCTGAGCTTTGTCAGCCTTGGTGTACAGGCACCGATGCCATCCCTTGGATCTCTGGCAAACGCGGCACGGGGAGGCATGATGAGTTATCCGCACAAGCTCGTATTTCCGTCGATCGTGATCTGTCTGATCGTTCTTGCATTCAACCTGCTCGGAGACGGACTGCGCGATGCATTTGACCCGAAGCTTAGGAGGTAAGGAAGATGAGTACAAATTCAAACGAAGAATATTTGCTGGAAGTAAAGGATCTTCACACCTCCTTTTTCACAGAATCCGGTGAAGTAAAAGCAGTCAATGGCGTCAGTTTTACCCTGAAGCCGGGCGAGGTTATGGGAATTGTCGGGGAGTCCGGTTCCGGAAAGAGTGTGACCGCCTATTCAATCATGCAGATTCTGGCGGATACCGGTCGGATCGTCGGCGGGCAGGTGTTGTATCGTGGACAGGATCTGGCACAGTTTGACCGCAAACAGATGGCTGGCTTCCGCGGAAAATGCTGCAGTATCATTTTCCAGGATCCGATGACGAGCCTGAATCCGGTATTTACTGTCGGCAGTCAGATCATGGAGGCGATCCGCCTGCATACGAAGAAAACAAAGGAGGAGGCAAAGGTACGGGCAGCCGAGATGCTTGAACTCGTAGGTGTCAATGAGCCGGAACGGCGGCTGAAGCAGTACCCGCATGAGCTTTCCGGAGGTATGCGTCAGCGTGT
The DNA here is from genome assembly GCA_902363135.1 of Lachnospiraceae bacterium. Classification (GTDB taxonomy): domain Bacteria; phylum Bacillota; class Clostridia; order Lachnospirales; family Lachnospiraceae; genus Choladousia. The sequence continues at coordinate 111,735 of CABIZF010000004.1, read as the reverse complement.
CATGATTGCGATGGCACTGGCCTGTGAGCCGGATATCCTGATCGCGGATGAGCCGACGACGGCGCTGGATGTGACGATTCAGGCACAGATTCTTGAGCTGATGCAGGATTTGCAAAAGCGGCTCGGCATGGCGATCATCATGGTTACGCATGACCTTGGCGTCATCGCAGATATGTGTGACAAGATCGTCGTCATGTACGGCGGAAGCATCTGTGAGCGCGGGACTGCAGACGATATTTTCTACCATGCAAAGCATGAATATACGAAGGGGCTGCTCCGTTCCATACCGAATGTGAACAACAGCAAGGAGCGTCTGATCCCGATCAGCGGAACGCCGATCAATCTTCTGAACATGCCGAAGGGCTGTGCCTTCTGCAGCCGCTGTGACAAGGCGATGAAAATCTGTCTGGAGCAGAAGCCGGAGGAGCTCTCGATGAGCGATACGCATAAGGCATCCTGCTGGATGAATGTAAAGGAAATGCTGGAAAAACAGGCAGGAGGTGCACAGGCATGAACAGCGAATATCTGGTAGAAGTACAGGATCTGAAGCAATATTTCCCGGTGAAGACCGGATTTATGAAAAATACATACCTCAAAGCCGTCGACGGTGTATCCTTTGCGATCCGTCCGGGAGAGACGCTCGGTCTGGTCGGAGAGTCCGGCTGTGGTAAGACGACGGTAGGACGAACCCTGCTGCGTCTGTATGAGCCGACCGGAGGCAAAGTGCTTTTTAACGGCGAAGAGGTGACCAATAAAAATATCACAGCGCTTCGCAAGGAGATGCAGATGGTATTCCAGGATCCGTATTCTTCCCTGGATCCGCGTATGACGGTTGAGGATATTATCGGAGAGCCGCTCGATGTCCATAAGCTCTATACAACGAAGGCAGAGCGCCGCGATAAAATCTTACATCTGATGGAGCTGGTTGGGCTGAATGCAGAGCATGCGACCCGCTATGCACATGAGTTTTCCGGTGGACAGCGGCAGCGTATCGGGATTGCCCGTGCACTGGCGGTAGATCCGAAGTTCATCGTCTGTGATGAGCCGGTATCCGCGCTGGACGTATCGATTCAGGCGCAGGTTGTCAATATGTTCGAGGATCTGCAGGAAAAGCTCGGCGTGACGTATCTGTTTATTGCGCATGATCTTCTGATCGTCCGTCACATTTCGAACCGGATTGCGGTCATGTATCTTGGAAAGATCGTGGAGATCGCGGACGCAGATGAGCTCAATGATTACCCGCAGCACCCGTATACGGTATCTCTGCTCTCTGCGGTTCCGATCCCGGATCCGAATATCACGCGTCAGAGAAAGCGCATCATTCTGGAAGGCGATGTGCCGAGTCCGCTGCGTATGCCGACCGGGTGTGCATTTCGCTCCCGCTGCCGGTATGCGACGGAAAAATGTGCAAAGGAGTGTCCGAAACTAGAAGACCGCGGCAACGGACATTTTGTTGCGTGCTGGAATAAATAGTGATATAATAAAAATATCTTTTCGGCACTTTAGCCTGATATCAGAGGAAAGTAGTAGTGCATCTGCACTGTTACCCATAAATTCTATCTTAAACGGAGGGAATAAGTATGAAGAGAAGACAACTCATGGCGATCACACTTGCTGCAGTGACAGCAATGGCACCGGCTACTGCATTTGCAGAAGAGAGTACAGAGGCAGCAACGGAAGCTGTTACGGAGGCAGCCGAGACAGAAGCGGCTACTGAGGCAGCAGAAGCCGAGACAGAAGCGGCCACTGAGGCAGCAGAAGGCGAGACCGAAGTGGCAAGCGAGGCGGCAGAAGGTGAGACGGAAGCTGCGGCAGAAGCAGCAGACGGAGACGTAGCCCCGATCGAAGGCGCAGATGTGGCGAGCAGATCTTCCGATGCAGCTCCGGCATGGCAGGAGTACAACAACCTGATCCAGCAGATCAAGACAACGACCGATCTGGATGAACGTGAGGCGATGATGCATCAGGCTGAGGACATGCTGATGGAGACCGGCGCGATTGTACCGCTCTACTATTACAATGACATTTACCTTCAGAAGGAAAATGTGACCGGAATTTACAGCAACAACTATGGTTTCAAATACTTTATGTTTGCAGATGCAGGCGATTCTACAACACTTCGTCTGAACCTTGCAAGTGAGCCGGACAAGCTTGATCCGGCGTTAAATACAACGGTTGACGGTGCATGCCTTGTAGTCAACAGCTTTAACGGACTTTGCACCTATGATGAGAATGGCGAGATTGCAATGGATTTTGCAGACAGCTATGAGGCAAGCGAGGATGGACTGACCTATACCTTTACGATGAAGGATGGCCTGAAGTGGAGCGACGGTTCCGAGCTGACCGCAAAGGATTTCGCATATTCCTGGAACCGTGCCGCAAGTGCCGAGACCGGTGCAGACTATGCATACATGTTTGATCCGATCGCAAGAAAGGATGACGGAACACTGGATATCGAGGCAAGCGAGGATGGCAAGACGTTTACCGTGAAGCTTGGTGCACCGTGTGCATATTTCCTTGACCTGTGTGCATTCCCGGCATTCTATGCGGTTCCGCAGGCAAGCGTTGAGGCAGCAGAGGGCTGGCAGGAGAATCCGGGTACATGGTGCCAGGAAGCAGGCTTCGTGACGAGCGGCGCTTACACACTGGAGAGCTGGAACCACAATGAGAGCATGGTTTATGTGAAGAACCCGAACTACTATCGTGCAGATGAAGTGAAGATCGAGCGCATGGAGTTCATGCTCAGTGCAGATGATACTGCAATCTACGCTGCATACAATGCAGGCAACCTTGATTTCGCAGATACGGTTCCGACCGATGAGATCCAGAGCCTTTTGGACAATCCGGAGTTCCACATCATCGACAACCTCGGTACCTATTATGTAGCATTTAATGTAAACAGCGATCTGTTCGCAGGCAAGACTCCGGAGCAGGCTTCTGCCATGAGACGTGGACTTACCCTTCTGATCGACCGTGACTACATCGTAGAGAACATCGGCCAGACCGGTCAGCAGCTGGCAAATACCTTTGTTCCGGCAGGTATGGCAGACGGCCAAGGCGGAGAGTTCCGTCAGAATGACGATGCTTATACTTACCCGGATGCAGATGCAGTCGGATACTATGATCCGTCCTATGATGCATACGAGGACAACCTTGCAGAGGCGATCGAGCTTCTGAAGGAAGCAGGCTATGAGTTCGTAGACGATGGAAATGGCAATCAGGTACTCTCCGATGAGACTCCGCTGAATGTCACCTACATTACAAATGACGGTACCGCCCATGTAGCAATCGCTGAGGCAATCCAGCAGGATTTTGCAGTCATCGGTGCACAGCTGAAGATTGAGACGAATGAGTGGAATGTATTCCTGAACGAGCGTAAAGCAGGCAACTACGATATGTCCCGTAACGGATGGCTCGCAGACTTCAATGACCCGATCAACATGCTTGAGATGTGGACAACTGACAGTGGCAACAACGACGTTCAGTTCGGCAGATAAGAGCAGCAGATATTACCTTTGAGGAACTAGTACAGCATACAAAAATTAACTGGATTAATAACGCAGAATGAAAATTCAGGCAAGTTATGTGGTACAGTTATTTGCAGTATGATGTACCAGGCAGACTGGAATAAATAATAGAGGAAGCTGTGCGCAGAGAAGAAGCTCTGTGTACAGCTTCCTTTTTGTCAGCCGTTTTCACTTCGGGTAAAAGAAGGAACGGCTCGGCTGTGGGACTGCTGACAGAACAGAGACGGCGACATGTATAAGGATAAGACCTTCATGAGAATTTGCGGCTTGCAGGAATCGGATTTACGAGTATAATTAGAAGAGGACAACAAGGAAAAGACAGCATTCATAATGTGGTACAGAACAGCTGCACAGAAAGGAAGAACATCATGGTCAGTGACAGAATCGCAGCGCTGCGTGCGCTGATGAAGAAAAAGGGAATTGATGCCTATATGATCCCGACCGATGATTATCATGCATCGGAGTACGTAGGAGAGTATTTTAAATGCAGACAGTATATGACGGGCTTTACCGGGTCAGCCGGGACCGCGGTCATCACGCAGGACATGGCAGGTATGTGGACAGATGCGCGGTATTTTATTCAGGCGGAACGCCAGATGGAGGGCAGTGGCGTCGTATTATACCGGATGCGGGAGCCGGGTGTGCCGACCGTCCATGAATTTCTGGCACAGACGCTGAAAAAAGGCCAGAGACTTGGATTTGACGGGCGCTGCGTCGGAGCGTCAGAGGCAGAGGAGCTGGAGAAGCTGCTGTCGGCGCAGGGAGTGAGCATTACCTGCGAGGAAGATCTCGTCGGTGAGATATGGACGGACCGTCCGGCCCTTTCTGCAGAGCCGGCATGGGATCTGGATGTAAAATGGGCCGGTGAGAGCCGCGAAGATAAGCTTGCACGTATCCGGAAGGATATGAAGGAGGCAGGTGCAGATCTGTTCCTTCTGACGAAGCTTGAGGATATCGCATGGCTTTTGAATATCCGTGGCGGCGACATTCACACAGTTCCGGTCGTGCTGGCATATCTGATGATGAGTGAGCAGGAGGTCCGGCTGTATGCAAACGAGGCAGATTTTTCAGAAGGACTGAAGGAGATGCTGGCAAAGGCCGGTGTGGCGCTTTATCCGTATAATCAGGTGTATACAGACGCGGCAGTGATTGAGTCCCAAAAGACGGTGCTTGTCGATAAGGGCAAGGCCAATTATCGGCTGGTAAAGAGCATTCCGGCATCTGCAAACGTGCTGGATCGCGCAAATCTGACGCTGCTTCCGAAGGCGATCAAGAATCCGACCGAGGTGGCAAACGAGCGCGTGGCACACATCAAGGATGGCGTGGCGGTCACAAAGTTCATGTACTGGCTGAAGAAAAATGTAGGGAAAATGAAGATCACCGAGTGTTCAGCGGCAGACTACCTGAACAATTTGCGAAAAGAGCAGGAGCATTTTGTGGATAACAGCTTTGATCCGATCGTTTCCTATGGCGAGCATGCAGCGATGAATCATTATTCGCCGACACCGGAGACCGATGTGGAGGTCGAGCCGCACGGATTTCTGCTGGCAGATACCGGCGGACATTATCTGGAGGGATCTACGGACATTACCCGTACCTTTGCAATGGGGGAGGTCACGCAGGATGAGCGGGATCATTTTACCGCGGTACTGCGCGGACATCTGAATCTGGCCAATGCAAAGTTCCTCTATGGCTGTACCGGCATCAATCTGGACTATCTTGCGCGCCAGCCGCTCTGGGAGCGCGGAGAGGACTTCAAGCATGGCACCGGTCATGGTGTCGGTTACTGCTTAAGCGTCCATGAGTCTCCGAATGGCATCCGCTGGAGACGGCTTCCGGACCGTAATGAGGACGCGGTGCTCGAGGAAGGCATGATCACTTCCAATGAGCCGGGCTACTATGTCGAAGGTGCTTACGGTATCCGTCATGAGAATCTGGTTGTCTGCAAAAAAGCAGAGCAGAATGAGTATGGTCAGTTCATGTGCTTTGAGAATCTGACGATGGTTCCGTTTGATCTGGATGCCATCGATCCGGAGCAGATGACGAAGAAGGAGCGTGAGCTGCTCAATACGTATCACAGACAGGTGTATGAGACAATTGCTCCATATCTGAACGAGGAAGAAAAGAGCTGGCTAAAGGAAGCGACAAGAGAAATCTGAGATCAAAAAAGTAAAAAGGATACCTGACGGAAAGGTCAGGTATCCTTTTTTAACCGAATCAAGCAAGTCCCCTGCTTCAATTGCGCAAAGCAATAAGCAGTGGGTTAGGACTTAAGAGCTGCAGGGATGGATTGCGAATATCCGATTGACCCGGTCAGGAAGCCGCGCGGTTCTTATTATAAATCACCATCAGTCCCTTCAGCAGCAGCTGGTCATCAATGATAATCTTATGATGGCAGTATGGGATGATGACTTTGGCAAGGCCTCCGGTCGAGACGAGGGTACAGGTCTCGCCCATTTCCTCCTCAATCCGGTCAATGACACCGTCGATACTGCCTGCAGTGCTGTAGATAATGCCGCTGCGCATGCAGTCGACGGTATTGGAGCCGATCACCTTTTTCGGCGGATCAAGGCTGATCTTCGGCAGCTGAGAGGTGCGGGACGTCAGAGAATCCAGGGAGACGCGAAGCCCCGGGATAATCATGCCGCCAAGAAAATTTTTGTTGCGGTCGATCGCAGAGATCGTCGTGGCGGTACCCATGTCGATGATGATGAGCGGAGTCGGGTAGTCGTGGATCGCAGCCACTGCGTCAGCGACCCGGTCGCTTCCAAGCTGTGCCGGATTGTCGAGCATGATCTTCAGGCCGGTACGGATCCCCGGTCCGACGACCATGACCGCTTTGCCGGTCAGACGTCTCATAGCTGCTTCCATCGTATGTGTGACGGACGGCACGACTGAAGAGATGATGCAGCCCTCAAAGGTGCGGTGGTTTAAATTGTTGAGCTCCAGGATGTTTTTGATCAGGATTGTGTATTCCAGCTCAGTGGAATTCTGATTGGTAGAAAGGCGCTCAGTGAACAGAATCTGTTCATTTTCAAAACAGCCGAGCACGATGTTTGAATTTCCGATGTCAACAGCTAAGATCAAGTGGAAACCTCCTTAATAAAATGATGATGATACCAAGGTCAAAAGGTATTAAGCAATCGTCTTTGTGCGTGTCGCGGTAACCGGTACAAAGTGTGCCTTATACAGTGCAAGTCCGACCGCGCCGGTAATGACCGTTGAAGAAATCATCTCGCATACGGCATTGACACCGACAAAGCCGCAGCAGAAGGCGATGACATTCTTTCCGCCCATCAGGTTCTGCATGTATTCCGTATTGCCGAAGAGCACGACGAGCAGTGTCATGAAGAATAACGTATTCAGGAAGGCTGAGAAAAATCCGGTGACGAAGCAGGCTACGGATGTGTTGAGTGACTTACGCACGCCACGGAAAATGTAACCGAGCAACAGTCCGTCCAGCATACGCGGAATGAAACGCTGGATAAATGCAAATACTGGGTTGATTCCGAACAGTACAGCACCCATTGCGCTGGTACCGCCGACGCCGATGCACTGCAGAAAGCTGGTCAGTCCGAAAACGGATCCGACGATCGCTCCGCCTGCCGGCCCGAGGGTGATCGCTGCGACTGCTACCGGAATGACATTGAAGGTCACGGCGAGCGGTCCGATATTCAGATATCCGAGCGGGGTGTAAGCCATGAGCAGCAGAATAGCCGTCATAAGGCCAAGAATGACGAGTTGAGATGTGCTAAATTTGGTTTTCATAATTGTGTTTTCCTCCTTGTTATTATTCCCGATCAATGTGTGCTGCAAGACAAAGCACCTGCGGGCAGATGCCTGCGCCGAAGGGCGGCATTGCCATTACATCCAGACGTGACCGGTATTGTCCTGTGAGGTACGATCCTTTGTGGCACGTATGGATAAAAGCTGCATCACATTTTTATGGGATACAATACAATTACAGCCGGAGTATATCATTTTCTTTTTAAAAGTACAAGCAAAAAGAAAGACTGTATGAAAAATTAAACAAGGTGCAAAAGCTTCAATGCATGTTTGAAGCTGCACAGGGCTTTGATTTTTACCGGAAATATGGTAAGATGGTGCGGATAGCGGTTTCAGGTCTTTTGACCAACGGATGATAGAAAGAGGAAGTGAATGCTATGTTAAAGGGAAAGACGGTTATCCTCGGGGTGACAGGAAGCATTGCAGCTTATAAGGCGGCAAATCTGGCAAGCATGCTCAAAAAGCAGCATGCGGATGTGCAGGTCATTATGACAAAGAATGCGACACAGTTTATGAATCCAATCACATTTGAATCACTGACAGGAAATAAATGTCTTGTGGATACGTTTGATCGGAATTTTCAGTTTCAGGTAGAGCACGTAGCTTTAGCAAAACGGGCAGATCTGGCGATCGTCGCGCCGGCGACAGCCAATATCATGGCAAAGCTTGCACATGGACTGGCGGATGATATGCTCACGACGACGCTGCTGGCGTGCCGGTGTCCGAAGCTGATTGCACCGGCGATGAATACGCGGATGTATGAGAACCCGGTCACACAGGACAATATGGATATTCTCCGGAAATATGGATTTCGGCTTATCGAGCCTGCAGTCGGACATCTGGCATGCGGGGATACCGGAGCAGGAAAGCTTCCGCCGGAGACGCTTTTGCTGGAGTGTATTTTAGATGAGATTGCGATGGAAAAGGATATGAAAGGTCTACACGTGCTCATCACGGCAGGACCGACGATGGAGGCAATTGATCCGGTGCGATTTATTTCCAATCATTCGACGGGAAAGATGGGCTATGCGCTCGCAAGGGTGTGCCGTCGGCGCGGGGCCGAGGTGACGCTTGTCTCCGGAAAGACGAATCTGGAAGCGCCATACGGTGTGACGCTCGTGCCGGTGACTTCAGCACAGGATATGTTTGAAGCAGTGTCGTCCAGAGCGAAGGAGCAGGATATGATTATCAAGGCAGCGGCGGTGGCAGATTATCGTCCGGTGGCGGTAGCCGAAAATAAAATCAAAAAAAGCCCGGGCGACATGAGTATCGCACTGGAACGGACGACGGATATCCTTGCATGGCTCGGTGAGCACCGAAGAGAAGGACAGGTGCTCTGCGGCTTCGCGATGGAAACGGAGCATATGGTGGAGCATGCGAAGGAAAAGCTCACCGGGAAGCATGTTGATATGATCGCAGCAAATAATGTCAAGGTCGCAGGTGCGGGCTTTGGCACGGATACGAATGTTGTGACACTGATCACGGAAGACGGAGTGGAGGAGCTTGCGAAGATGAGCAAGGAGGAAGTGGCATCGCGGATAGTGGATGCGCTGTTAAGGCTCAGGGAAAACATGGAATAACAATAACAGGAGATCAGATAACATGAAAAGCTATGAGACAATCTGGGAAATTTTTAATAAATGTCCGAACAACCAGATGCGGGATGTATTTATCGACGAGGTAGAGGTGGCGGATACGGATGCTTACATCAGGCAGAAATTTCAGGATAAAAATGCAACGTGGGAAAAGAGTGTGCTGCCGGACGGGACGATCGTGTACGATATTAATGCATCTGGAATTTTGCAGCGCTTTTCCTTCACGGAAATATAAAATGATGATACCAGGGGCCAAAGGTCAAAAGACCGTTCATGCTTGCATGATAAGGCTTTTGAACTTGGAACCCGCCAAACATGAGAAAGTAGCGATTTACGTAGTAAATCAGCGGATTTCGAATGTTTGCAGAATTGCGGGAGCTGCTTCGCAGCGGAGCAATTCGTAGGTATCATCATAAAAATAGAATCCGGTGTATCAGGATTCCGGAAAAACAAGGAGGAAAAAATGGATCCAATCATCCACTCTTTAGAGGAACAGGGAGTAAGCGCGGCACTGCTGCGAGACATTGCGGCATTCCGGGAGCAATATCCGGTGTCGGAGTCTCTGGAAGGCAGGATTACGCCGCCGCCGATCCCTTATTATGGAAAGGAAACATTTGAGATGGCGGCCTGTGCCTTACTGCAGGGGGAGCATATTCTGCTGACCGGAGCGAAGGCAGCCGGAAAAAATATTCTGGCAGAGAATCTGGCGTACCTGTTCCATCGTCCGTCTTACAACATTTCCTTCCATGTAAATATGGACAGCAGCACGCTGATCGGCTCCGATACGTTTCGAAACAATCAGGTCGAGCTTCGGAAAGGGCCGGTCTATCTGTGTGCGGAAAATGGCGGCTTTGGCATTCTTGATGAGATCAATATGGCAAAGAACGATGCGGTATCTGTGCTGCATGCGACGCTTGATTATCGCCGGATCATCGATGTGCCGGGCTATGAACGGATTCATCTGCATGAGGCGACGCGATTTATCGGGACAATGAACTATGGCTATGCCGGGACGCGGGAATTAAATGAGGCGCTCGTATCCAGGTTTCTTGTTATTGATATGCCGGGTGTGACAGAAGAGCGGCTGTGCAGGATTCTGACGGCATCCTTTCAGGATTTTACAGAGGAAGGACTGAAGCAGATCTGCGGTCTGTTTCTGGATCTGCAGCTAAAGGCCGGAAATAACGAGATTTCGACCAAGCCGCTGGATCTGCGAGGCCTGATCGGGGCGTTAAAGACGATCCGGGGTGGGCTTTCTCCGCGGGCGGCGATCCGGATGGGCATCGTAAATAAGAGCTTTGATTTGTTTGAACGGGAGATCGTGGAGGATATCGTGATGACCCGCATCCCGGAGAGCTGGACTCCCGCAGAGATTTTTCTTTAACCGAATCAAGCAAGTCCCCTGCTTCAATTGCGTAAAGCAATAAGCAGCGGGTTGGGACTTGCTTGTATCAGGAGTGGTGCAAGCCACTCCTGATAAGCTGCGAAGCAGCATTCGGTTATGACATATCATAAGGAGGGGCCCGCTTGCGGGAAGATTCCTTGTGATCTTACAAGTAGCGAAGCGGATTGCGAATGTTCGCTTTACCGTAGATCGCGAAGCTAGGCCCTGTCAGCACACCTGCAGGGATGGATTGCGAATGTCCGACTAAGGAAAGGAGAAACCATGCAGCTTTACGGATACGATGAGAATGATCTGCAGCTGGAAGCGGAGAACCGCATCCGAAACCTGATGTGGACGGTGAGCGGGGATTATGCGTTGGATACAAAGGTAGAGTCCGCATTTTATACGAAATCCAGATATGTCTGCCTCTACGATGCTGCGAAGCAGGGCGCGTTTGCACGCTATTATGATGTGAGCATGCTCAGTATGTACCTGATCAAAAAAGCGTACTATGGTGCGGATGAACAGCGCCTGGTAGAGCTGGCGCAGCTGTGCGTGGATGCGGCCTCCTATCCGCTGGCAGTAAAGGAGCGGCCCGGGATATCAGAGCTGCGGCGCAGAGCCTTTGAGGATCTGCTGGAATATTCCTTTGAAAAAATTAGTTCGAGTCTTTTGGGGCGGTTGAAGATTGCGCTGCTGCGAGGCTGTCTGGATGATAACTGGTATTGTGAAAAGCAGCTTGCAAACGCAGTGGCAAAAATCCGGGCGCTGGAGCATGCGACAGATACAATGGATCTGATTCGCGTCACAGATGAGCTATATAATACACTGATTGACCGGAGTTTTTTACAGAAGCACGGGGATCTGGCATTTGTACTGGATACCACACCGGAGGAACTGCTGGAGTCGGATTGGCGGGAATACCTGGAGGAGGAAAGCCTGGAGGATTTCCTGGAGGAATATATGAAACGCCTGAACAGCCGCGTCGTTCATCTCGAGGATGAGCAGGAGGAAGAGGAACAGGCACAGCGTGGAAATGGACGGAAGGTCATCATAATCGATGAAAAGGCCGCCGCAAAGATGTACTCCTACATAGAGCTGAACTACGGAAAATCTTACTTATCAGAGCAGGAGCAGAAGCGGGTGAACCTGCGGCTGTGCAGAGGGGCGCATGCAGACTGCAGTCTGTATTTTACCGATGGTATTCTGGCAAATCCGGTACGCAGCAATGCGCAGTATGTGAATGCGAGACGTCACGCAGAAAAGAACCGTGTCCTTTACCGCAACAATAAAAACATGCTGAACCGCAGTATTGAGCACCTAAGTGCAGAGCTTTCCCAGGCTTTGCGCCGGAGACAGGAGCCGGAACAGTCGCTTTCACAGACCGGAAAGATCCTTCCGGCACGTCTGTGGCGCGTCGGAAGGATGGAAGATCCGGGGAAGCTCTTTGAGAAGACACGAAAGCGTTTTTCTTCGGAGTTTGTCGTGGATATCCTGATGGATGCAAGCGGTTCTCAGCGGGACCGGCAGGGACAGGTAGCGCTGCAGGCATATATTATCAGCGAAGCCTTAAGCTGCAATCAGGTGCCGCATCGGATCATGAGCTTTTGCAGCTTCTGGGACTATACAGTGCTGCAGCGATTCCGGGAATATGATGCGCCCCGGTCGGAGAATCGGAAAATTCTGGACTATACCACCTCTGCAAACAATCGGGACGGGCTTGCGATCAGGGCTGCCGGGGATGGACTGCTGGCTCGTCCGGAGGAGGGGAAAATTCTGATTGTCTTAAGCGACGGTCGGCCGAATGATATCATTGTGAACCGTCCGAACAGCCACAATCCGCAGCCGTATTACGGGGAATATGCGGTGAAAGATACGGCCTATGAGATCCGGAAGCTTCGCAGTCAGGGTGTGTATGTGCTCGGTGTCTTTGCAGGCCGGGAAAAAGATCTGGCAGCGGAAAAGAAAATTTTCGGACGGGATTTTGCCTATATCCGGGACATTCAGAATTTTTCGCGTGTGACCGGCCGGTATTTAAGGCGGCTGCTGGAAGAGTTGTAGAAACTCATTGCTTTTATGTCCGATAAGAAAAGGAAAAGTATGAAAAAGCGCTTGCATAGAGGCAGGTTTTGATTTAGAATAATAAGGATATGCAGACACGACGGACAGAACAGAAGTACCGTCGTGTTGTTGCGTGCGCAGATGGGGGAACGAACAAATGTGACCCTCTGGACTGTGCAGCAGTTGAACAGGAGGTGTCAAAAATGGCAGAAAGAGAGTGCAGCAACTCAAGCTGCTCAAAGGAAAGCTGCGAAGGCTGTGCAAGCGCGAAGCAGAAGCAGAGCTTTGCAGCCGAGATGAATGTCTATTCCGATGTAAAGCATGTGATCGGAATTGTCAGTGGAAAGGGAGGCGTCGGAAAGTCGATGGTGACTGCATCACTGGCAAATGAACTATCAGCGGCAGGCTATCGTGTCGGCATTATGGATGCGGACATCACCGGCCCGTCAATTCCGCGGATGTACGGGCTGACCGGCCCGGCGCAGGCAGATGACAACGGAATCCTTCCGGTGCTGACGGACAATGAGATCAAGGTCATGTCCATCAACCTGCTGATGCCGGATCCGGAGTCCCCGGTCATCTGGCGCGGACCGATTCTTGCAAATATGGTAAAGCAGTTCTGGACCGATGTGATCTGGGGCGAGCTGGATTACCTGCTCGTGGACATGCCGCCGGGAACCGGTGACGTTCCGCTTACCGTATTTCAGTCACTGCCGATCGACGGTATCGTGATTGTCACATCCCCGCAGGAACTGGTACAGATGATCGTCAAGAAGGCCTACAATATGGCAAAAATGATGAACATCCCGGTACTTGGCGTCGTAGAGAATTTCAGTTATCTGAAATGCCCGGATTGCGGAAAAGAAATTCCGGTATTCGGAAAAAGTAAGGTGGATGCGGCGGCGAAGGAGCTTGGTCTTGCGGTAGGCGGCAAGCTTCCGATTGATCCGTCCCTGACGGAGCTTTCTGATGCGGGAGCATTTGCAAATGCAAGAAATCCATATCTGGAGGCTGCAGTCTGTGCGCTTCGCGTGCTGGATGTAAAGCACGAGACGCAGGAGTAAGCAAATTACGCGCAGAATTATTTGTGCGTGCAATCACATGATGTTGGGATAAAAAGTGTTTTGCCCCCTTGTATCATCACACAGAAGGAGAGAGAAAATGGAGAAAACCACAGGAAAAAAGCTGATTCTCGGAATTCAGCATGTTCTGGCTATGTTTGGTGCGACCGTGCTCGTACCGGCACTGACCGGACTGAACACATCGATCACGCTGATCTGTGCGGGTCTTGGTACACTGCTGTTTCACCTGGTCACAAAGAGAAAGGTACCGGTATTCCTTGGATCAAGCTTTGCATTTATGGGTGGAATTATGGCGGTTATCGGCAATTCCAGAGCAGGCGATCCGGACTTTCTGGAAAAGCTGGCAGCGACCAAGGGCGCTCTGATCATAGCCGGTCTTGTCTATGTAGCATTTGCACTGATTATCAAGCTGGTCGGATATGAGAAGGTTAATAAAGTGCTTCCGCCGATCGTTACCGGTCCGGTCATCATCGTCATCGGACTACGCTTAAGCTCCTCAGCGATCAACAATGCGTTTTACGTAAACGGAGAGTTCAATCTCAAAGCACTGTTTGTTACAGTCTGCGTACTGGCAACGGTCATTGCAATCTCAATTTTTGCAAAAGGTATCTTCAATCTGATGCCGATTCTGTTTGCGATTATCGTTGGTTTTATTGTCAGCTATGCGATGGGCTTCTGTGATTTTACAACCGTTAGGGAGGCACACTTCTTCTCCTTCATGGATAAGAGCATCCGCGATCAGCTGTTCTGCGCACCGGTATTCCGGGCAGATGCGATTCTTGCGATCGCACCGATCGCACTTGTCACGATGGTAGAGCATGTCGGCGATATCACGACGAATAGCGCCGTGACCGGACAGAACTTTATGGTAGATCCGGGCGTACACCGCACACTTCTCGGTGATGGACTGGCAACGGCTTTAGCAGGACTTCTTGGCGGACCGGCCAATACGACCTATGGTGAGAACACCGGCGTCCTTGCAGTTACAAAGAACTATGACCCGTCCATCATCCGTATTGCAGCAGTCTTTGCGATCCTGCTCGGTATTTTCGGAAAGATCGGAGCAGTCATCACGAGCATCCCGAGCCCGGTCATCGGCGGTATTTCCATCGTACTGTACGGAATGATCTCTTCCGTCGGTGTGCGTATCATCGTAAATGAGCGCCTGAACTTCGGTGACAGCCGCAACCTGATGATCGCAGCTGTCATCCTCGTACTCGGTATCGGCTGCGACAGCATTCCGGTATACGGCACCGTAACGATCTCCGGACTGGCGCTTTCCGCACTTGTCGGCATCGTACTGGCACAGATCCTGCCGGAGAGTGAAGATTCGGTACTGAAGTAAAAACAGCAATTACTGTAATCGGAAAAAGAACAAAGATTGAAATAAGGCTACCGCAATCCCATTGGCTTTAGACAATGGGTTAAGGTAGCTAAAAATCAGAAATTATTGTATACTCATGGCATGGGAACATGGAAATCTAAAAATAGACACAAATACCTATTACAATATCACATTATTTTCGTCTGCAAATATAGGAAGAAATTACTGGTTTCGAGACAGATATCAGATGATATAAAGCAGTTTTCATATGAGATATGTCAAAGACACAGTGTTATTATCAGATATATGGAAACGGATAAAGACCATATTCATTACATGATAGAGACAGAACCAACAATGTCTATTAGTAAGATTGTAAACCTGATGAAGAGCTATACAACATACCATATATGGAAAAGATATCCCCAATATTTACGAAAACAATTTTGGAAAGAACATACTTTTGGACAGATGGATATTTTGCATGTAGTGTAGGAAATGTATCGGAAGAAATGCTGAAAAGATATATAGAAAATCAAGGTTGAGAAAGAGGGTGACAGTGGATGTTAAAGGCATATAAATACAGAATATATCCTAATAATGAGCAGAAAATACAAATTGCAAAAACATTTGGCTGTTGCCGTTTTGTATATAATCAGACACTGTCATACCGGAAAGAAGTATATGAGAAAGAGAAAAAATCAGTTAGTAAAACTGACTGTAACAATTACTGCAACAGACAATTAAAGAAAGCATATGAATGGCTGAAAGAAGTGGATAAATTTGCTCTGACAAATGCGATTTACAACATGGATGCTGCATATCAGAAATTTTTTAAGGAACATGCAGGATATCCGAAGTTTAAGAGTAAACACGATAATCATAAGTCATATATAACAAATTTTACGAATGGCAATATAGCAGTAGATTTCGAGGGACATAGAGTAAAACTGCCTAAACTAAAAAATGTAAAAGCAAAACTGCATAGAAATTTTAGCGGGCAGATAAAATCGGCAACGATATTACAAATTCCGAGTGAAAAATATTATGTATCAATTTTAGTGGAAACAGAACATGTGGAACTGCCACATGTAAATCAAAATACAGGAATAGATTTAGGTATTAAGGAGTTATGTATTACTTCAGCTGGAAAGAAATACGAAAATCCAAAAATCATCAGAAAATACGAAAAGAAACTGATAAAACTGCAAAGGCAGTTAGCCCATAAAGAGAAAAGAGGTCAAAATTACTACAAAACAAAGAAAAAGATAGCATTATGCCATGAAAAAATAACAAATACCAGAAAAGATTATCTGCACAAGATGTCCCATGAGATTATCAGCGAAAACCAAGTGATAGTTTCAGAAGATTTGCAGATAAAAAACATGGTAAAAAATCATCATTTGGCAAAGTCTATAAGTGATGTATCATGGTATGAGCTTACGAGACAGTTAGAATATAAGGCAAAGTGGAATGGCAGAAAATATATCAAGATAAATACATTTTATGCTAGCAGTCAGCTGTGTTCAGTCTGTGGATACCAAAATACAGAAACGAAAAATCTAACAGTAAGGGAATGGATATGTCCTGTCTGTGGAACAAATCATGACAGAGATATCAATGCGGCAAAGAATATACTGGAAGAAGGATTAAGACAAATAGCATAAAAGGAATAACAATATAGGACAGGGACTGTCCGAATTAACGCCTGTGGAGATAGTAGGTTACGAGGTCTGCGAAGCAGGAAGCCCATTGGCTTTAGACAATGGTTAGTTCACAAAAGCGTATAGCTTGCATAAGAGGAAATTCAGAGGCAACACTCCAGGTAAAGGAGGGTTGCCTTTTATGTTGAAAAAATATATGCGAAGAAATGAAAAAGAAATAGGGAGTCGTACATCAGGCAGAATGGTGGAGAAGCCAGAAGTGCAGATGCGATACAATTGGCACAGATACTTTCAGAAAATATGGATGTTTGCAGGAATGCTGATTCTTTCATTTCTGATGCAGTTACTGATCTCTTCGGCACAGCAGTCGCGGATTCAGCAGGGGATCGCCGGGGAGGTGCTGCGCTTTCATGTGCTCGCAAACAGCGACAGCGGAGAAGATCAGGCAGTAAAGCTGCAGGTGCGGGATGCGGTGCTTCAGTGGATGGAGGATATATCAGAAACAGGGAAGAGGGCAATTACATCAACGGATAAGGCAGAGAGTGATTTGAAAAAAGAAGAAACAACAGGAAAGGCAAACCCGGAGCGAGATGAAATCCTGCAATTCCTCAAGGGCCATCTCCCGGAAATCGAAGCCGTAGCCAACCAGACGCTTGTCGGGCAGCATCAGTCTTACCGCGCGACAGCTGTGATCGAGACGGTATATTTTCCGGAACGTACCTACGGTACCTGTACCTTTCCGGCGGGCTGGTATGAGGCCTTGCGTATCCGGCTGGGCGAGGCAAAGGGACATAACTGGTGGTGCGTGCTCTATCCACGGCTCTGCTTTACAGACTGTCTGCATGCGGTGGTGGAAGAGGGAGAGCAGCAGGAGCTAAAAGAGGTTCTGACGGAGGAAGAGTATGAGACGCTGCTGCATGAGCCGGGCCGGTGGAAGATCGGACTGCGCATCCTTGAGAACTGATGCCTGCGTTCATGAGCAAGTAGCGAAGCTAGACCCTGTCAGCAGAGCTGCAGGGATGGACTGCGAATGTCCGCTTTACAAATGGAAAAACGGCTGCATATAGAAAACAGGAAAGAGGATTCTATATGTAGCCGTTCTATTTATAGCCTGTAAAATTTATAAGTCCTTAGGAGCAGCTTTAGTTCGCATTCTTTTTCCGGATCATCGCACGCTTTCGCATGGTCGGATCCAGAATCTTCTTGCGGATGCGCAGACTCTTCGGGGTGACCTCAAGCAGCTCGTCCGTATCGATGAACTCGAGAGCCTGTTCCAGACTCAGGATCTTCGGCGGTGTGAGCTTCAGTGCTTCGTCGGAACCGGAGGAACGGGTATTGGTCAGATGCTTGGTCTTGCAGACATTCAGTTCGATGTCCTCCGGCTTTGCGCTCTGGCCGATGACCATACCGGAATATACCTTTTCGCCCGGTCCGATGAACAGGGCGCCGCGGTCCTGTGCATTGAAGAGGCCATAAGCAACCGATTCGCCGGATTCAAATGCGATCAGAGATCCCTGGCTGCGGTACTGCAGGTCTCCCTTGTACGGGCCATAGCCGTCGAAGACTGCATTCATGATACCATTTCCCTTTGTATCAGTCATAAAATCGCCACGGTAGCCGATCAGTCCACGGGACGGGATTGAGAACTCCAGACGGGTGTAGCCGCCCTGACCTGCGCCCATTCCCTGCAGCTCGCCTTTACGAAGGCTCAGCTTCTGGATGACGGTGCCTGCAAATTCTTCCGGGACGTCGACATATACGAGCTCCATCGGCTCGAGCTTTTTGCCACGCTCGTCGGTGTGGTAGATGACCTCTGCCTTGCTGACTGCGAACTCGTAGCCCTCGCGGCGCATCGTCTCAATCAGAATGGAGAGATGCAGCTCGCCACGACCGGATACCTTGAATGTATCGGTGTCTTCCGTATCCTCGACGCGCAGGCTGACATCGGTATTCAGCTCGCGGAAGAGACGCTCACGCAGATGGCGGGAGGTGACGAATTTACCTTCCTGACCGGCAAGCGGGCTGTCGTTGACGATGAAATTCATAGAGATCGTCGGCTCGGAGATCTTCTGGAATGGAATCGGCTCCGGAGCGTCAACCGCACAGATCGTATCTCCGACATGCAGATCCGCGATACCGGAAATCGCTACGATGGAACCGACGGTAGCGGACTGTACATCCACCTTATTCAGGCCGTCAAACTCATAGAGCTTGCTGATTTTTACTTTATATTTTTTGGACGGATCGTGGTGGTTTACGACAACCACATCCTGGTTGACGGAGACAGTACCGCGGTCGACCTTTCCGACACCGATCCGGCCGACATACTCATTGTAGTCGATCGTGCTGATCAGCATCTGTGTCGGGCCGTTCTCATCACCTTCCGGAGCCGGGATGTAGTCCAGAATTGTCTCAAAGAGCGGAACCATGTTCTTTGGCTCATCGTTCAGGTTGCGGGTCGCGTAGCCGCCCTTTGCGGAAGCAAAGATGAACGGGCAGTCGAGCTGCTCGTCGGAGGCGTCCAGATCGATGAACAGCTCCAGTACCTCGTCGATGACCTCATTCGGACGTGCCTCCGGACGGTCGATTTTATTGATACATACGATGACCGGAAGATTCAGCTCCAGCGCCTTGCGCAGCACGAATTTGGTCTGCGGCATAGCGCCCTCAAATGCGTCGACCACAAGGATTACGCCATTTACCATTTTCAGGACACGTTCTACCTCGCCGCCGAAATCTGCGTGGCCCGGTGTGTCGATGATGTTGATTTTTGTATTCTTATAAAATACTGCTGTATTTTTGGAAAGAATCGTGATACCTCGTTCGCGCTCCAGATCATTCGAATCCATGACGCGCTCCGCGACCTCCTGATTGGCACGGAAAACGCCGCTCTGCTTCAGCAGCTCATCGACCAGCGTCGTCTTGCCGTGGTCGACATGCGCGATAATTGCTATGTTTCTTACATCTTCTCTCTTCATATAGCCTGCACTCTCTCTTTTTCTTCTTATTATTATAATCCATTGTCTACATGCGTACCCGATACAGTTTAGCACAATTTTGCGAGATTACAAGTAGGGATTCGAAAAAAAACTGCAAAAAACCGGGCAAAAACAGGTATAAAATACCGGATGGCCGAATAAGATGGTTAATATAAAAAATACAAGATACTTCGGATGAAGAAGGGAGAACAAGGGTTATGACAGATAAGATTATTGAAAACAATCAGGTATCCATCATGGGAAAAATCATCTCCGGCTTTGTGTTCAGCCATGAGGTGTTTGGAGAGGGCTTCTACATGGTGGATGTTTCCGTGCAGCGACTGAGCGAATCTACGGATACCATTCCGGTAATGATTTCGGAGCGGCTGATTGATGTTACGCAGGACTATCAGGGGGAATACATACAGATCTTCGGTCAGTTTCGTTCGTACAACCGGCATGAGGAGAAGAAAAACCGGCTGGTGCTTTCCGTGTTTGCCAGAGAGATTAGCTTTGTGGATGGAGAGGGTGATAAAGTAAAGAGTAACCAGATCTTTCTGGACGGTTACATCTGCAAGACACCGATCTACCGTCGGACGCCGCTTGGCCGGGAAATCTCAGATATGCTGCTGGCGGTGAACCGGCCATATGGAAAGTCCGACTACATTCCGTGCATCTGCTGGGGAAGAAATGCGCGCTTTACCTCCGGCTTCGAGGTCGGAGGCCATGTTCAGATATGGGGCCGCATCCAGAGCCGTGAGTACGTCAAAAAGCTGGACGATGACACGACGGAAAAAAGGGTGGCGTATGAAGTATCGGTGAGCAAGCTGGAATATGTCGACTAACAGTTCAGAGCAGCAGATACCCGCTCTTGCAATCATGCTGTATGTGTAGTAAAATAGCAATCAGAAAACCAGAACACTGCCGATTACTCATCGGCAGTGAATATACGGTTCGAGGTGAAACATGAGCAGACGATATATACACATCTTCTGCGGCGTCGGCATGGGAAAGACGTCAGCGGCGCTCGGAAAAGGCTTCCGGGAGGCGAGCGGCGGTAAGAGTGTGGTAGTGATCCGTTTTCTGAAAAAGAAGCATACATGTGAGAGGGAAGAATTTTTCAAACAGCTGGAGCCACAGATCCGCCTCTTCCGATTTGAAAAGTTTCCGCAGAATTATGAGAGCCTGACAGAGCAGGAGAAGGAAGAAGAAAATCTGAATATAAAAAATGGCCTGAATTTTGCGCGTAAGGTGATCCAGACAGAGGAATGCGATGTGCTGATTCTCGACGAGATACTCGGTTTGACGGATCGGGGGATCGTCACGATAGATGAGCTGAAGAAGCTGATCGACCAGTTAGGCAGCGGAATGGAGCTGTATCTGACCGGGACAAGCCGGTGCGAGGAGCTCTGGCCGTATGTCGACGAGGTGACAGAGATGACCACGCCATACCGCAGGACATCGGACAGTCATTTTTGCGAGGAAGACTGATTGCCGCGGAGATGACTGCGAAGAAGCAGCCGTCGCGTGATTGGCAGAACGGATGAGTGGAATCTCCGCCGCATATCGTGCAAGGCGGTTGACAAGCGAGGAAGGCAGTGTTATAGTAAAAATTAAACAGGAACAATGATAGAGGTTGCGCACTTCATCAGTACATGGCAGGATGTGTTCAGGCACAGGCGAATGCCGTGAAAAGGGGAGAGCGCCGAAAGATTACAGCACCTGAAGCCGTATTCTTGGGCATAGGCTGAAGAAGCATATGACTGTCATCGGATTTCGATGGAGGGCTATCTTGAAGAAATGAAATGAGATTCTTTGGGACTGCCTCCGGACAGTCCTTTTTTTAACCGAATCAAGCAAGTCCACTGCTTCAATTGCGCAAAGCAATAAGCATAAGCTGCGAAGCTAGGCCCTGTTGGCAGAGCTGCAGGGATGGATTGCGAATGTTTTGCAGGTCAATAAGTCATGAAATATCATAAGGAGGATAAATATGTCAGTATTTAAGGGCGCAGGAGTGGCGATCGTCACACCGATGTACGACAATGAGGAAGTAAATTATGACAAATTAGGTGAGCTTCTGGAGGAGCAGATCGCAAGAGGTACGGATGCGATCATCATCTGCGGCACGACCGGAGAGGCATCCACACTCACCCACGAGGAGCATCTGGCCGTGATCAAATATGCAGTCGAGAAGGTCAATCACCGGGTTCCGGTCATCGCGGGCACGGGTTCTAATGCGACGGATACAGCGATTTATCTGTCGACCGAGGCAGAAAAATACGGTGCGGATGCGCTGCTGCTCGTGACACCATATTACAATAAGGCGACACAGAAGGGACTGAAGCTTCATTTCTCAAAGATCGCAGAGTCTGTAAAGCTTCCGATCATCCTTTACAATGTACCGAGCCGTACCGGATGCAATCTGCAGCCTGAGACAATCGTATGGCTTGCGGAGCATGTTGAAAATATTGTCGGTGTCAAGGAAGCATCCGGCAATATTTCTCAGGTGGCAAAGCTGATGAGCCTTGCAAAGGGAAACGTAGAGCTCTATTCCGGAAACGATGACCAGATCGTTCCGGTCATGGCGCTTGGCGGTAGCGGTGTGATTTCCGTCCTGTCCAATGTGGCGCCGGAGCTGTCACATGACATCGCGACGACCTATCTGGAGGGCGATGTGAAGAAGAGCTGCGAGCTGCAGCTGCAGGCGATCGAACTGATCGATGCGCTGTTCTGTGAGGTGAATCCGATTCCGGTCAAGACAGCCCTGAATCTGATGGGTAAGGAGGTCGGACCGCTCCGTGCACCGCTTTGCACGATGGAGGCGGCAAATGAAGAGAAGCTGCGCAAGGCACTTGTAAACAGCGGCATTGCAGTAAAATAGACGAAGGAAGACGAGGAAAAAGTATGACGAAGATTATTTTATGCGGCTGCAGCGGCCATATGGGGCATGTGGTGACGGAAATAGCGGCAGCGGATGCGGAAGTAGAGATTGTAGCAGGCATTGATCTGTCAGAGACGAAGGATGCCTCCTATCCGGTATTTGCGAGTCTGAAGGACTGCGATGTAAAGGCAGATGCGCTGATTGATTTTTCATCCCCGAAGGCGCTGGACGCGATCCTGACCTATTGCATGGAGAAAAATGTTCCGGCGGTTCTGTGTACGACCGGTTATACAGATGCGCAGATGGAGCAGATTCGTGAGGCAGGCAAAAAGGTCGCTGTAATGAAATCCGCGAATATGTCCCTCGGTGTAAATATGCTGCTGAAGCTGCTGAAGGAAGCAGCAAGGACGCTGGCTCCGGCAGGCTTTGATATCGAGATTGTCGAGAAGCATCACAACCGCAAGGTAGATGCACCGAGTGGAACGGCGCTTGCGATGGCAGACAGCATGAATGAGGCACTGGGAAATGTATATACTTATCAGTATGACCGCAGCCAGCGTAGAGAGAAGCGTGATCCGCAGGAGATCGGCATCAGCGCCGTACGCGGAGGCAGTATCGTCGGCGAGCATGAGGTGATTTTCGCTGGCATGGATGAGATTGTGGAGTTCAAGCATACGGCCTACTCCCGCGGCATTTTTGCCAAGGGTGCGGTACAGGCAGCCAAATTCATGGCAGGAAAGCCGGCCGGTTTTTATGATATGAGCGATGTGATAGGGTAAAGCAGTAAAGAAAGGCTTTGACAAATACAGGCGTATCCGCTAAAATGTTGTATCAGAACAGGTGCGGATACGCCTTTCTGGGAGTACATGTAGAGAAAAGAATCGGAGGAACCTCAGGGATGAAAAAAGTAGTAAAATTCGGCGGAAGCTCGCTCGCAAGTGCAGAGCAGTTTCGCAAGGTCAGCGAGATCATTCATGCGGATAAGGACAGAAGATATGTAGTGCCGTCGGCGCCGGGTAAGCGCGGATCGAAGGATACGAAGGTCACGGACATGCTCTATGACTGCTACAGTGCGGCCGGTGATGCCGAGGCACTCACGAAAAAGATCGCGGCGATTCAGGCGCGCTATCAGGAGATCATCGACGGACTTGGGCTGGAGCTCTCTTTGGAGGAACAGTTCAAAGAGATCCGGGAGCGGTTCGAGCAGCACGCAGGCAGTGATTACGCAGCATCCAGAGGCGAATATCTGAATGGAATCGTACTTGCGGCTTATCTGGAATACGACTTCATCGATGCGGCAGAAGTGATCTGTTTTGACGAGGACGGTGTATTTGACGCAGAGAAGACCGATGAAAAGATGCGGGCGCGTCTGGGAGAGACAGAGCGTGCGGTGATTCCGGGCTTCTACGGCGCGATGCCGGATGGCAGCATCAAGACCTTTTCCAGAGGCGGCTCCGACATCACCGGATCGATCGTGGCGCGTGCCGTGCATGCAGATTTGTATGAGAACTGGACCGATGTCTCCGGTTTCCTGGTGACCGATCCGCACATCGTACAGAATCCGGAGACGATCGAGACGATCACGTACCGGGAGCTGCGTGAGCTTTCCTATATGGGAGCGACCGTATTGCATGCAGATGCGATTTTCCCGCTTCGCAAGGAAGGTATTCCGATCAATATTAAAAATACAAACCGTCCGCAGGATCCGGGTACCCTGATCGTGGAGAGCACCTGCCGCCAGCCGCGGTTTACGATCACCGGAATTGCGGGTAAGAAGGGCTTCTGTGCGATCAATATCGAAAAAGAT
Organism: Lachnospiraceae bacterium; assembly: GCA_902363135.1. Lineage (GTDB taxonomy): Bacteria > Bacillota > Clostridia > Lachnospirales > Lachnospiraceae > Choladousia. The sequence goes on along the minus strand of CABIZF010000004.1, from coordinate 87,646 downwards.
CAGATGAACTCCGAGATCGGTTTTGGAAGAAAGGTGCTGCAGGTATTTGAGGAGAACGGCATTTCCTTTGAGCATGTGCCGTCCGGAATCGATACGTTTACCGTTATCGTTCATCAGTCTGAGTTCATGGAGAAGGAGCAGAATGTGATCTCCGGAATTCACCGTGCCGTACAGCCGGATACGCTTGATCTTGAATCCGGGCTGGCTCTGATCGCAGTCGTAGGACGTGGCATGCGGGCAAACCGTGGTACTGCAGGACGTATTTTTGCAGCGCTGTCTCACGCGCGGATTAATGTCAAGATGATCGACCAGGGATCCAGTGAGCTGAATATTATCATCGGTGTCCGCAATGAAGACTTCGAAAATGCAGTCCGCGCGATCTATGACATTTTTGTACAGACACAGCTGTAGGGAGCGGCTGTAACCGGAGGATGAAAATGGACGGATCAGAAGAAATACAGGCATTTGCATATGAAAGAAAGGGAAACAGCGCAGTCATCCGGCGCTGTTTTTCTCGTGATACGAAAGCGACGGTGCCGGGGATGATCGACGGGCTACCGGTCACAGAGCTGGCGCCGTATGCGTTTTCTGCACATATGGACCAGCAGCAGCTCGAACAGGAGCTGGCAGCAGGGAGGCTTCAGCTTGGCCGGTCGATGCTCGTGCCGGAGGAGGATGAGGTACTGACGTCGCACCAGCGCTATCAGAGGCTGCGGCAGGCGCAGATCCCGGCGCTTTGCGGAGAACAGCTGGAGGAGCTGGAACTGCCTGGGAGCATTGTGCGGGTCGGAAGATACTGCCTTTACAACTGTGATCATCTGCGGAAGCTGACGTTTACCGGACAGCTTGCAGACTGGGGAACCGGTGTGTTTACCGGTTGTCATCACATCTGCGAGGTAGTACTTACAACCGATGCGTCCGGGACTTCGACTTTGAAGGATATGCTCGATGAGGTGCATGAGGCGCTTCATGTCCGGTGGAATGATACATCACAGCAGATAGCAGAACTAATGTATCCGGAGTTCTATGAGGAGGGTGTGGAAAACACCCCGGCACGGATTCTGGAGACGCATGTGCACGGCTCCGGGATGCGTTATCGGAACTGCTTTGAGGGGCGGAGGATGGACTTTACTCAGTATGACCGGCTGTTTCCGTATGCGGTGGCGCAGGAGCCGGAGCGTCTGCTGGTGCGGCTTGTTTGTGGGCGGCTGCGGTTTCCACACGCCCTCGGCAGGCAGGCCAGGGAGCAGTATGAGACATATCTGCGCGAAAATCCACAGCTGTTTGCAGCATATTTTACCGAGCTTCGGGATATGGACGGCATTCGCTGGTACTGCGAAGGTCCGGGCTTAGGGCATGAGCCGGCAGTTCTGGCCTTCCTGGATGCACTGACAGAGCGTGCCGGGCGTGCCGGCTTTGCAGAAGCGCTTGGGTATGCGATGGAGTACCGGCATGTGCATGGGAAGAAGCCGGAAGTGAAGAGAAGATTTGAGCTATAAAGAGGAAGATCATAATGGTTCGGAAGGAAAAGAGGCGGTTACATGAATCCAATATATGCAAGCGATGAGCAGCAGCTCGACTTTATCGGGATCGGGATGGAAATTCTGCGGGTGGCGCGCAATGAGCTCTACCTGAATATGCGGTTTCTGGATGTGGCACTTTCCTCTTTACAGTTTGTGCCGGACGGGCAGATCCGTTCGATCGGCACGGATGGGGTGCATTTATATTTTCATCCGGATGCGCTTGCTGATCTTTTCCGTACCGGAAGGGTGCGGGTGGCGCGGGCCTATCTGCACAGCCTGCTGCACTGCCTCTTCGGGCATCTGTGGATCCGGAAGGAGCGGGATGAGCAGTACTGGAATCTGGCCTGTGACATCGCGGTGGAATACGTGATCGACGGGCTGCAGCTGCGGGCCGTGCATGTGCCAAAGACGATGCTGCGGCGGGAGTATTACCGGAAGCTGAAGGAGGCAGGAGGAACCGTGACGGCACAAAAGGTGTACCGGGAGCTTTGCCTGGAGCATCCGCAGACGATGCGCTTTGAGCAGCTCGTACGGGAATTCCGGGTCGATGACCACAGCCACTGGGAAGAGGAATCACAGAAGAACCCAAACATGCCGCAGCCGCAGAAGCAGCGATGGGATGATATCAGAGACCGGATGCAGACGGAGATCGAGACATTTTCCAAAGAAGCGGCGGATGATGTGCGAAGCCTGGAGGAGGAGATCGCGGCCGAGAGTCGGCAGCGCTATGACTATCGGGAGTTTTTGCGGAAGTTCTGTGTGCTGAAGGAGGAAATGCAGGTCGACCTGGATTCCTTTGATTATATTTTTTACAATTATGGAATGGAGCTCTATGGCAACATGCCGCTGATCGAACCGCTTGAGACGAAGGAGCAGCAGAAAATCGAGGACTTTGTTATTGTGGTCGATACCTCGATGTCGTGCAAGGGCGAGCTGATCAAAAGCTTTTTGGAGCAGACGTGTGCAATTTTGCAGGAGTCGGAGAGCTTTTTCAGGCGGCTGCACATCCATATCATTCAGTGTGATGACAAGGTACAGGAAGATGTTGTGATCCGCAGTAAAAAGGAATTTGATGATTACATGCGGCATTTTACGGTAAGGGGCTTTGGCGGTACCGATTTCCGTCCGGCATTCGCCTATGTGCAGGAGCTGCTGGCGAGAAAGGCATTTACGCGGCTGCGGGGACTCATTTATTTTACAGATGGCTATGGGACATTTCCGGTAAAGAAGCCGCCGTATGAGACGGCATTTGTCTTTCTGAAGGAGGACTACCGGGATGTGGATGTGCCGCCGTGGGCGATCAAGCTGATCCTGGAGGAAGAGGATCTGGAGAGGAGACAAGAGGATGAATATTAAGCGTGCAAAGCAGGAGATCAAGGATGCGATCGAGGCATATCTTTTGAAGGATGAATACGGGACTTATGTGATTCCACAGATCCGGCAGCGGCCGGTGCTGCTGCTCGGCGCGCCGGGTATTGGCAAGACGCAGATCATGGAGCAGATCGCAAAGGAGTGCGGCATCGGGCTCGTGGCCTATACGATCACGCACCATACGAGGCAGAGTGCGATCGGTCTGCCGTTTATCTCGAAGCATGAGTACGGCGGAAAGGAATACGCCGTTACGGAATATACGATGAGCGAGATTGTCGCGTCGATCTATAATAAAATGGAGCAGACCGGACTTTCGGAGGGCATTCTCTTTATCGATGAGATCAACTGCGTGTCTGAGACGCTCGCTCCGGCAATGCTGCAGTTTCTGCAGTGCAAGATGTTCGGAAATCATGCGATTCCGCAGGGCTGGGTGATCGTGGCAGCAGGAAATCCGCCGGAGTATAATAAATCTGTCCGGGAGTTCGATGTCGTCACGATGGACCGTGTGAAAAAAATCGAGGTGGAGCCGGACTTCGCAGTATGGAAGGAATATGCGGTACAGAATCAGCTGCATCCGGCAGTCATTGCCTATCTGACGACGCGGACGACGAATTTTTACCGGATGGAGACGACGGTCGACGGCAGAAAATTTGCCACACCGCGAGGCTGGGAGGATCTCTCGCAGATGCTTTATGTCTATGAGCAGCTGCAAAAAAATATGGATCGGGATGTGGTCGTGCAGTATATTCAGCATGAAAAGATCGCCAAAGATTTTGCAAACTATCTGGAGCTGTATTATAAATATCAGATGGATTATCAGCTGGATGCGGTGCTGCAGGGCAAGATCGATCCGCTGCTTCTGAAAAAAGCAGGAAATGCGTCGTTTGATGAACGGCTGAGTGTGCTCAGTCTGCTGCTGGCTAGGTGCAGAAGAGCATTTGCAACGATATTTCAGAAACGGGCGGAGCTGGAGCTGCTCTTCGGCGAGCTGAAGAAGCTGCGTATGCAGCTGCTTGAGGGGGAGGCAGTGACAGAGCCGCAGTGCAAGGTACAGGCGGCAGTGGAAGCGTTTGCCGGGGAATATGAGGCAAAGCATCGTGCGGAGCTTCTGACCCGCAGGGAGGATCATATTTACCGGGCGGTGCAAGAGACACTGGAGCATTATGCCAGCCGACTGCTTGCTTTGGATGAAAGAGAAGCAGCGACGGCAGAGGGAGCGTTTGCCTGCATTCGCAGCTGGTTCAATGAGGCACAGGATGCGCTGGATGCGCAGGAGACGGAGGCGCTTGCTATGCTGGAGCATGCCTTTGATTTTGTGGAAGAAGCCTATGGCGGCGGACAGGAGATGGTCATTTTTATCACCGAGCTGAACAGCGATTATTATAGTGTGAAATTCCTCGGAGAGCATGAGTGCGAGCGCTATTACCGGTATAATAAGCAGCTGCTGCTGGATGATGCGAGCCAGAGCATTGAGGAGCGGCTGCGGCAGATAGGAAGATAAATGATAAAAGCTTCCGGTTTATTGGCAGAGCCGTAGGCCTGTGCGGATAACAATAAATGAATAGCATGATGAGAAATAACAACCCCTGGGAATATCAGATCAGGTATTCCCAGGGGTTGCATATATAGTGTGAACGCAGGTCGCGAAGCGACCGCGTTCATGAGCAAGTAGCGAAGCTAGGCCCTGTCAGCAGAGCTGCAGGGATGGATTGCGAATGTCCGCTTTACAAATCAGAACTTACTCAATTACCTTGATCCAGCCCTTCGGAGCCTCAATGCGGCCCATCTGGATGCCGGTCAGTGTCTCATACAGCTTCTTTGTGATCGGTCCCATCTCGGTCATGCCGCTCGGGAAGCAGATCTCATTGCCATGATCCACGATCTTGCCGACCGGAGAGATGACAGCTGCGGTACCGCAAAGGCCACACTCTGCGAAATCCTTTACCTCATCGAAGTAAACCTCGCGCTCCTCGACATCCAGTCCGAGGTAATCCTTTGCTACGACGAGCAGAGAACGACGGGTGATGGACGGCAGGATGCTGTTGGACTTCGGGGTAACGACCTTATTGTCCTTTGTGACGAACAGGAAGTTCGCTCCGCCGGTCTCCTCGACCTTCGTTCTGGTCGCTGCGTCGAGGTACATATTTTCATCATAACCCTGACGGTGCGCATCCATGATCGCGTACAGGCTCATCGCGTAGTTCAGGCCGGCCTTGATGTGACCGGTGCCATGAGGTGCTGCGCGGTCGTAGTCGCAGACACGGATCGTGATCGGCTTTACGCCGCCTTTGAAGTACGGGCCTACCGGAGTGACAAACACACGGAACTGGTACTCATTCGCCGGCTTTACACCGATGACTGCGTCGCTTCCGAACATGTACGGACGGATATAGAGCGTAGCGCCTGATCCGTAAGGCGGAACATATGCTTCATTTGCCTTTACGGTATCAACGACCGCCTGTACAAAACGGTCCTCCGGGAATACCGGCATCTCCAATCTTTCACAGGAGCTCACCATACGGGCTGCGTTCAGGTCCGGGCGGAAGGTAACGATGCGGCCGTCCTCGGTCGTGTACGCCTTCATTCCCTCGAAGCAGGTCTGTGCATACTGCAGGACGCCTGCACACTCGGAAATGGTAACAGTAGCATCAGAGGTCAGAGTGCCCTCATCCCATGCGCCGTTTTTGTAATTTGAAACAAAACGCTTGTCTGTCGGGATGTAGCCGAATCCGATGTTAGACCAGTCAATATTCTTTTTTTCCATAATAAACACTCCTTTTTTTACAATTATGCTTAGTTTACGCCCCGTTTTACCGTGTGTCAAGCGGAAAAAGGAGATTCGTGAAGGAAAGTAAATCCGTGTCGGTCGGTCATATGCTGTCGGGGAACGGGCATGCGGATATTCATGAGTCGGACGGATCGGTGCGGGACACAGGCCGTGCAAGGTGTGAACCGCGCATGATGGCATCTTTTCCGAACCGCTGACGGATCTGATCCATCGCCGCATCGAGCTTTCGCTGCTTGTCCAGATCTGGCTTTTTTGCAGGGAGGTCAAAGGAAGACGAGACATCTGACGGAGAGACGTTGGCAAGCGAAAAGTTCAGATCGAACAAGGAGAGCTGGATCGGATCCTGCTCCGATTGCAGACGGCTTGTGCGTACGCCGAGCAGCCGGATCGGACTGCCGTTCCACAGGGCGTTAAACAGCTGACAGGCACAGTCGTAGAGTGCATCGGTCGTCGCAATCGGTGAGAGAGTCTGCATCTGGCGGGAAGCAGTGTGAAAGTCACTGTATTTCACTTCAACCGTGACCGTGGAGGCGAGCTGTCCGGCCTTGCGCAACCGTGCGGCGACCTCCTCGGAGAGGGAGAGCAGGACTTCAAATGCTTCTGACCGGGTGGTGACATCGCTTGCGAGCGTCGTGGAATTCCCGATGCATTTAGCCTTTGTGGTATCCGAGTGTACAGCGGAATGATCGATGCCGTTTGCGTACTCCCACATGAGAATGCCGTGGCTTTTGAAATGCGTCTGAAGAAAAGCACGGTCCGAGTGCGCCAGCTCTCCGATTGTATGGATGCCGAGCTCCTCCAGACGGGAGGCACTCTTTCGTCCGACCATAAAGAGCTCGTGGACCGAGAGCGGCCACATTTTGACCGGAATCTCATCCCGGTAGAGCGTGTGTACGCGATCCGGCTTTTCAAAATCACTCGCCATCTTTGCAAGCAGCTTGTTCTCTGCGATGCCGACGTTGACGGTAAAGCCAAGGGTATTCCGCACCGCATCTGCGATCTGACGTGCTGCTGCCTCCGGGGAAGGAAAACGGTAGCTGATCGGTGTGTAGAAAAGGTAGCATTCGTCGATCGATACCTGCTCAATGTCAGAGGTGTAGGTGTGCAAAAGTGTCATCAGTTCCCGACTGCGTGTACGGTAAAGTGCATGATCCGGAGGAACCAGCGTAAGAAACGGACATTTCCGCAGGGCGGTCGCGACCGGTTCGCCGGTATGGATACCATAGCGCTTGGCGGGAATGGACTTGGCGAGGACGACACCGTGCCGCTGCTTTTCATCGCCACCGATGATGGACGGGATCGTGCGCAGATCCACAGATGCAGGATCCTCTTGCAGTCGCCTGGAGGCAGTCCAGCTTAAAAAGGCGGAATTGACGTCGATGTGGAAAATGATAGACATAGGCGTTCCTCCTGTTTTCAGAATCCGAATGTATGTTTGTACTTAGTATAGCACTGGAGAAAGGAGAAGGCAAGGGCGGGAGAGGGGGAATGCTTATCTGCGGTAAAGCGGAAATTCGCAATCCGCTTCGCTACTTGCTCATGAACGCAGTCGCTTCGCGATCTGTCAGTGGGAGCTTTCAACTCCCACTGACATAAGCATCCCCCTCACCCGCCGCTTAGTGCTCCGCGCACTTGAAGCGAGGGAATGCTTATCTGCGTTCAATTGCGTGAGGCAATAAGCGGTAAAAATATCCCCTTTAACAGCCGGGAAAAACAGGGTAAAATAAGGGAAGCTAAGATAAGAAAAGATAAGATAGGATAAGAAACGATAAGAGAAGGAGAAAGCCTGCATGGAACAAAAAAGTAATACATTTACACAGATTTATGACATCGTGCGGCAGATCCCGTACGGGAAGGTCGCGACCTACGGGCAGATCGCGGAGCTTGCGGGAAATAAACGGCTCTCCAGAGTCGTCGGCTATGCGCTGCATGTCAATCCGGATCCGGATGGAATTCCATGCTACCGGGTCGTGAACCGCTTCGGTGCGGTCTCTCCGGCCTTTGCATTTGGGGGAGAGAACCGCCAGATCGGGCTTCTGGAAGCGGAGGGAATTAAAGTGACCGACGGGATCGTCGATCTGAAGCAATATCAGTGGAGCAGAAGAAGCTTCTGAATCCGCTCCACAGCACCTGGTACATCGGTATCGCTGACGTCGACGGTCAGATGTGCGTAGGCTTCATAGAGCGGCGTGCGTTCCTCGTAAAGGGTGGCGAGCGTCTGTCCCGGCTTTAAGACGACACCGCGCTTGCGCAGGTCACCGAGCCGCCGGGAGAGCGTATTGCAGTCGACCTTCAGATAGATGACCGTGCTGATATCGCGCAGATGCTCCATGGAGCGGGCACTGTATATGACACTGCCGCCGGGTGAGATCACAGAATGGTCTGCACAGACATGGCTGTTGACGCGCTCTTCGATCCGGTTGAAGCCGTCAATGCCCTCGTCGCGCATAATCTGCCAGAGGAGGCGGTTCTCTTCCTTCTGGATCAGCAGATCTGTGTCGATAAAATCATAGCCTAATACTTTTGCGAGTACGATTCCGACGGTACTTTTTCCGGCACCGGGCATTCCGATCAGAGTAACATTGTTCATGTTCCGTTCCTTTCTGCCTCCGACATTTGCGGCAGCGGGACGCTGCGGAGGCAATGCTTTTTTCCGGTCTATTTTACCGTACCTGTTTTGGAATTGCAACTGTGGAATGCCTTTACGGAACAAGGCAGGTATGGTACACTGAAAGGAGTCAAAATATATAAAAGGAAAGAAGAGGACAGGAGTATGAAATTTCACGAGATGCCCTACGAACGGGTGCAGCTGCCGGACGTTACACACGCATATGAGGAGCTGATCAAAGAGCTGCAGGCGGCAAAGAGCGGCGAAGAACAGTTTGCCGTACATCAGCGCTACTATGAGATGCGCGGCCATGTCATGACGCAGATGACGATTGCGAATATCCGACACGATATCGACATGACCGATGCGTTTTATGAGAAGGAACAGGAGTATTACGACGAGATCGGGCCGGAGGTTCAGAATCTGGAACAGAAGTACCGGAAATGTCTCTATGAGTCTCCGTATCGGGCGTATCTGGAAGAAAAAATCGGTCCGGTCGCCTTTAAAAACATGGAGATTTCCTTCCGTTCATTTGACGAGAAGCTGATCCCTCTGATGCAGGAGGAGAACCGCCTGACGAATCGGTACAACAAGCTGATCGCGACTGCGAAGATTGACTGGGACGGAGAAGAACTGAATTTATCCCTGTTGCGCCCGTACCTGACTGCAGCAGACCGTACCGTGCGGCGTGCGGCCTACGAAAAATACACGGCATTTTTTGAGAGCATTCAGGATGAGCTGGATGAGATTTATGATGAACTGGTGAAGAACCGCACACAACAGGCACAGATGCTCGGCTATTCGAATTTTGTACCGCTTGGGTATGACCGCATGATGCGCAACTCCTATGGGGCAGAGGAGGTAAAGAGCTTCAGGGAGCAGATCAAGCGTGATTTTGTCCCGTTTGCGGAACGGCTTCATGAGGAGCGCCGGGCACGTCTTGGTGTGGAGAAGCTTTCGTATATTGATGAGGGTGTTTATTATCCGGAGGGCAACCCGGCTCCGGAGCTTTCACCGGAGGAGATCCTGAAGGCCGGACAGGTAATGTATCGGGATATGTCGAAGGAGACGCAGGAATTTTTTGATTTTATGCTGGAAAATGAGCTGTTCGATGTGCTTGGCCGCAAGACAAAGCGTGCGGGAGGCTACATGACCTATCTGCCGGATTACCATGCGCCGTTTGTTTTTGCAAACTTTAACGGGACGAGCGGGGATCTGGATGTCATCACTCATGAGTGCGGTCATGCCTTTCAGGGGTATGTGGCAGGTAAGGATCCGATCGAGGAACACTGGGATATCACGATGGAGACAGCGGAGATCCACTCCATGTCGATGGAATTTTTCGCAGACCGCTATATGGAGCTGTTCTTAAAGGAGGATGCGGACCGGTATCGCAGAATGCATCTGGAGGATGCGGCGGCATTTATCCCATATGGCTGCATGGTTGATGAGTTCCAGCACATCGTTTATGAGCATCCGGAGCTGACCCCGCAGGAGCGCAGGGCTGAGTGGAGAAAGCTCGAGCGGGTGTACAAGCCACATCTGGATTATGAAGGAAATACATTTTTCGAGAATGGAGGCTTCTGGCAGAAGCAGCAGCACATTTACAACTCTCCGTTCTACTATATTGATTATGTACTGGCGCAGACCTGTGCGTTTATGTACAAGATCCGGATGGAGGAGGACCGTCAGGCGGCGTGGGAGAGCTATTTGCAGCTTTGTCAGCTTTCTGCATGTAAATTCTATTCAGATATGCTGCATACGGTAGGCCTTGAGGTGCCGTATGAGGAAGGATGTATCGCGCGGATGGCGGAAAAGCTTGAGGAACTGCGCAAGAAGATGTAAAAAGATAAGACGTAACAGAACAGAGAAAAAACAGGCGGGAAATATAGGACCGGGTGTCAGGCTTCTTCCTTACAATCAGGTATGGTTGCAGAGGAAGAGCGGCAGCACGTCGGTTATATTTCCTGCCTGTTTTTTTGACTATAAATAAATGCTGAAAAGGATATGATATATATGTTACGCGAACATTGCGCCGACCGCCCCGAACAGTCCTGCGCTTGCAGCCCCCATGATGATGCCGGCCAGGAGTACGCCGAGCAGTACTGCGATGACACTGGACTTGAAGTCCATATCCAGAAGGCTGGCTGCCAGTGTCCCGGTCCATGCACCGGTACCCGGAAGGGGTATGCCGACGAAGAGCATCAGCGCGAGAAACAGTCCGCGTCCGGCTTTCGCCTGTAGCTTCTTGCCGCCCTTTTCGCCCTTTTCAAGACAGAACGTGAAGAATTTGCCGATCACCGGTTTATCCTTTCCCCAGATGAGCACGCGGCGGGCGAACAGATAAATGATCGGAACCGGGATCATATTTCCGATGATCGCGATTACATAGGACGGCAGCAGCGGAAGGTGAAAGCCCACTGCATAGGGGATGGCTCCACGCAGCTCGATGAGCGGCACCATAGAGATCAAGAATACGATGAGATAGTGTGTCATGATACGTCTCCTTTAAATTTTCTCAATGTTATTTCTTATGATACGATGTGGTCATACAGAACGAAGACGACAAAGCCTGATCACAAATCAGATGCGAAGCCGTTTTGAATGACAACACGCCTATCATTATACATGATAATTACGCCTGCGAACAGTGGAAAAATTCACAATATGAGCTTGACAAATACCGGGAGAGGGTATATGATATGCGACATAAGATACCGGTATGGGGTATATAAAGCAGACAGATAAAAGGCATAGCGGGAATGTGCGAGACCGGCTGTCAGGAAAGGAGAGCTGAGATGGAAGATAAAATTACAGATACATGTGCGGACTGCAAGGAGCGCAAAGCGACGCAGGACTGCACCTGCTGTCAGAAAAAGAAGGAGCGCTCAGATAAAGAGTACCGGGATCTGATGAACCGCTTAAAGCGGATCGAAGGGCAGGTGCGCGGTATTCAGGGAATGCTTGAGAAGGATGCCTACTGCACGGATATTATGGTGCAGGTCGCAGCAGTCAATGCAGCTCTGAACAGCTTCAATAAAGTATTGCTTACGAATCACCTGCATACCTGTGTGGCAGAGAATATCCGCGCAGGCAATGACGAGGTTATCGATGAGCTGGCGACACTGTTACAGAAGCTGATGAAATAGGCGCTGTAAGGTGATGGCTGCAAGGCAGGAAATCTGCGGATAAAAGTGGTCACAGGCAAAGTCCGTATGGATCAATACGGCAGATCACAGGGGTGCATACCGCTGTGATTGGCATCAAAGGAGGGATTGAGGATGGAACAATACAATGTGACAGGCATGAGCTGTGCGGCGTGCAGCGCCCGTGTGGAAAAGGCCGTATTAAAAGTACCGGGCGTGACGGGCTGTTCGGTCAGTCTTTTGACGAATTCGATGGGTGTGGAGGGGACTGCTTCGGCACAGGACATTATCCGGGCAGTCGAGGCATCCGGCTACGGCGCATCGAAAAAGGGCAGCGCAAAGGAAGCTTCCGGAAGCAGCGCTTCTGATTATGAAGAGATGCTCAAGGACAAGACGACACCGCTTCTGAAAAAACGTCTGATTGCTTCGCTCGTGCTCCTGATCCCGCTCATGTATGTGTCGATGGGGCATATGATGTGGAACTGGCCGCTGCCGTCCTTTTTCGACGGGAATCACGTCGCAATGGGACTGGTACAGCTGCTCCTTACTGTCGCGATCATGGTGATCAATCAGAGGTTTTTTATCAGCGGCTTCAAGAGCCTGTGGCATCGCGCTCCGAACATGGACACCCTTGTGGCGCTCGGTGCGACCGCATCATTTGGATACAGTGTATATGCACTGTTTGCGATGACCGGAGCACAGGTGCGCGGGGATATGGACGCGGTCATGGGCTACATGCATGAATTTTATTTTGAATCGGCAGCAATGATTCTGACACTGATCACGGTCGGAAAAATGCTGGAGGCGCTCTCGAAGGGACGAACGACCGATGCGTTAAAAGGACTGATGAAGCTCGCCCCGAAGACCGCGACGCTGCTAAGAGATGGACAGGAGACAGAGGTTTCAATCGATCAGGTAAAGATCGGTGATTGTTTTGTCGTGCGTCCCGGAGAAAATATTCCGGTGGATGGTGTAGTCACAGAGGGCAGCAGTGCAGTCAATGAGTCAGCACTGACCGGTGAGAGCATTCCGGTCGACAAGGCGGCGGGGGATACTGTATCCGCGGCGACTCTGAATCAGTCTGGCTTTCTGACCTGCGAGGCGACCCGGGTCGGCGAGGATACGACACTTTCCCAGATTATCCAGATGGTCAGCGATGCGGCTGCGACGAAAGCACCGATCGCGAAGGTGGCCGATCGGGTATCCGGTATTTTTGTACCGGCTGTCATTACGATTGCGTTTCTCACGATCATAGGCTGGCTGCTGGCCGGACAGAGTGTCGGATTTGCGCTGGCACGCGGTATTTCCGTGCTCGTCATCAGCTGTCCATGTGCGCTTGGACTTGCGACGCCGGTGGCGATCATGGTCGGCAACGGTATGGGTGCGAAGCACGGCATCATGTTTAAGACGGCTGTTTCTCTGGAAAATGCAGGAAAGACGGAGATCGTGGCACTTGATAAGACCGGAACGATCACGGGTGGAGAACCGAAGGTGACAGATCTGTACCCGATCACCCCGGTGACGGAGGAAGCGCTGCTGCTGGCGGCAGGTGCGCTGGAGCAAAAGAGTGAGCACCCGCTGGCACGGGCAGTTCTGGAGCTGGCAAAAGAGCGCGGCATGGACTGTGGTGATCTGACTGAGTTTACGGCTGTGCCGGGCAACGGACTGACCGGGCGGCGTGGCACAAGCTTTCTGGCAGGCGGAAACGCAGCCTTCATCGGAGGAAAGGTGACGATTCCGGAAGCGGCAAAGGCTATGGCCGAGCAGTATTCCAAGCAGGGAAAGACGCCGCTGTTCTTCAGTGAAAATGGCAGTTTGCTCGGAATCATAGCCGTAGCGGATGTCATCAAGGAGGACAGCCCGCGCGCCATCCGGGAGCTGCAGAATATGGGCATCCGTGTTGTCATGCTGACCGGAGATAATGAGCGGACTGCACAGGCGATCGGTGCCGAGGCCGGTGTAGATGAGGTCATTGCCGGAGTGCTGCCGGATGGAAAAGAGGCTGTGATCCGTACACTAAAGGAGCAGGGGAGGACCGCGATGGTCGGCGACGGCATCAATGATGCTCCGGCACTGACACGTGCAGATGTCGGCATCGCGATCGGAGCCGGTACAGATATCGCGATCGATGCGGCAGATGTTGTACTGATGAAGAGCCGATTAAGTGACGTTCCGGCGGCGATCCGCCTGAGCCGGGCGACCCTGCGCAACATCCACGAGAACCTGTTTTGGGCATTTATTTACAACATCATCGGTATTCCGCTCGCAGCAGGTATTTGGTATCCGATCTTTGGATGGAAGCTGAATCCGATGTTCGGCGCGGCGGCGATGAGCCTCTCGAGTTTCTGCGTCGTCACGAATGCACTGCGGCTGAATCTGTTCGGGATGTACGATGCCGGCAAGGATAAGAAGCGCAGGAAAAAAGGCAGCACGACCGGAAATGGAAGCCGGTCTGCAAATACCGGAAGCGCCACAGCGGTGCAGCCGGAAGAAAATCAAAAAGAAAAGGAGAACAAAGACATGGAAAAGACAATGGAAATCAAAGGAATGATGTGCGGACACTGTGAGGCACGGGTTAAAAAGGCACTCGAGGCACTCCCGGAAGTGACTGAGGCAATCGTCAGCCATGAGGCAGGCACCGCAGTCGTAAAGCTTTCCGCGGCAGTCTCAGACGATGTGCTGAAGAAGGCCGTCGAGGATCAGGACTATGAGGTGACCGGGATCCGGTAGGATAATTAAATGACCCCTATGATACACGGATTGCTTCGCATTTCATGCTCTCGCAATCCTAAAACACCTCAAATCCGCTCATTTTTCTATGAAAAATGGCTACTTTTCGGTGTTTTGCGGGTCAATAAGTCATGCTTTTTCATGCAAGCATGAAACGCATGACCTTTTGACCCTGGTATCATTATCATAAAATGGCAGGGGCGTCCCCCGCAGGTTCAATCAGAGAAGCTGCGGGGGATTTTTCTGTTTGAGAAAGCATTCACATAACCAGTTTCTAAAATATGTGAAGTTTTTCTAAAAGAAAGATGCGGCGTATTGACGGGAGCAGGGGGAGAGGCTAAAGTTAGAAAGGATGAAAAACGGTTTTGCCTTTAGAAAAAATATAGAAAAGAGGACTTCACATATGGGAAAAGTAATCGGAATTGACCTGGGTACGACAAACAGCTGTGTGGCGGTTATGGAGGGCGGCGAGCCGACCGTTATCGTCAACGCCGAGGGAGATCGGACGACACCGTCCGTGGTAGCGTTTTCTAAAAAAGGCGAAAGGCTGGTCGGTGCAGTGGCAAAGCGTCAGGCGGCCACGAATGTAGACCGGACGATCGCTTCAATCAAGCGGGAAATGGGAACCGCGTACCGCAAGAAGATTGACGGCAAGAGCTATACGCCGCAGGAAATATCTGCTTACATCCTGATGAAGCTGAAAAAGGATGCGGAGAGCTATCTTGGCGAGACCGTGAGCGAGGCGGTCATCACCGTCCCGGCTTATTTTAATGATGCACAACGGCAGGCGACGAAGGATGCCGGACGGATTGCCGGACTGAATGTACTGCGGATCATCAACGAACCGACCTCTGCGGCACTCGCCTACGGACTGGATAACGGGGATCCGCAGAAAATCATGGTGTATGACCTTGGCGGCGGCACGTTCGACGTATCCTTGATCGAGATCGGAGAAGGGCTGATCGAGGTGCTGGCGACTGCCGGGGACAATCACCTTGGCGGCGACGATTTTGACGAGTGCCTGACGAATTATATCGTGGAGGAGTACCGCAAAAAAGAAAAAATCAATCTGGCGAAAGATCCGGTCGCCTTTCACCGGGTGCGCGAAGCCGCAGAGGAGGCGAAAAAAACGCTCTCTTCCCAGACGATCGTAAATATCAATCTTCCTTTTATTACAACTATCCACGGGGAGCCGAAGCATCTGGACATGGATGTTTCCCGCGCGGTATTTGATGACCTTACCCGCAGCCTCGTCGATCGGACGGAGATCCCGGTGCGCAAGGTACTCGAGGATGCAGGCGTTTCGACCGCACAGCTTGGTATGGTGCTGCTCGTCGGAGGTTCGACCCGGATCCCGGCGGTACAGGAGAAGGTACGCCGCCTGACCGGAAAAGAGCCATCCCGCAACCTCAATCCGGATGAATGCGTAGCACTCGGAGCAGCGGTGCAAGGTGCCAAGCTCGGCGGTCTCGTGACAACCGGTGCAGCGGCAGACCTGATCCTGATGGATGTGACGCCACTTTCCCTCTCAATCGAGACGGTCGGTGGCATCGCGACAAAGATTATCGACCGCAACACGACAATCCCGGCCCGCTACAGCAAGGTGTTCACAACTGCGGCAAATTTCCAGACCTCGGTGGAAATCAAAGTTCTGCAGGGCGAGCGTCAGTTCGCGCGTGACAATACGCTCCTCGGCAATTTCCGCCTAAGCGGCATCAAGCGTGCCATGGCCGGAGTCCCGCAGATCGAGGTCACCTTTGACATCGACGCGAACGGAATCGTCAACGTTTCCGCAAAAGACCTCGGTACCGGCAAAGAGCAGAGCATCACGATCACCGCGAACAACAAGCTCTCCGATGAGGAGATCGAAAAGGCCATCCACGACGCCGCAATGTACGAGCACGAGGACCATCACAGGATGGAGCAGCTCGACGCCATCAGTGACGCCAACACCGCAATCATCAGAGCCCAGCAATACCTCGCCGAGAACCGCAAGACCGTCGACAAGGACAAAAAGCATGAACTAAAGGCTCAGATCTCCGCCGTTCAGAAAACAATCCGCTTCAAAAAGCCGGAGAAGCTGACCGATGAGGAGGCCGCGCGGATCCGGGAGGAGACGGAGAAGCTGAAAGGGATGACGCCGTGAGAAAAGTTGGAGATAAGTAATAAATAAAATAAAAAGAAGCATTGCGCTGAAAGATATTCAATCAGAGCAGGATGCTTCTTTTTTGATTAAAGACATTTTTCAACTCACAGTTTTTAGTGATGACTAAAAACTGACTGGAATAGACTAGCACAAATGCATTTGTGATGCAAGAAAAAGCTTTCAAATGATTGTAAATCCAAAACTAAATTTCTATTTATGTCTTTAATTAAAAATATTGACAAAGCAATTGATGAGATATATTATGAAATAAGAGAAAGAGATGTGCGATAAATGAATCAGAAGAAGTAAAGGAGAAGGAATATGGAAGAAGATGAATTTTCGGAGCAGAATTTTTATACGGGTCATATAATTCCCGGTACAGGAGAAAAACAAAGTTTAAAGGAACATATGGATCATGTGGCATATTTGAGTAGGAAAAATTGTCCACTTCCAATATTGGAAAATATTGCATTTCTGACTGGTGAAATGCATGATCCAGGTAAATTGCTTCCGGAATTTCGTCAGTACATGTATGAAGTAGAATTGTATGGAGAGAAGGCACCGCGACGACATATTGATCATTCATCTGTAGGGGCAAAGCTTCTGGAAGAATTGATACCGGAAAGTTTTTTGGCAAAATTGGTAGGAACTGCGATCTATTCACATCATGGATTACAGGACTGTATCAGTTTGGAATCGGGAAAGACTCTCTCAGAAAGGCGGATGCTAAAACAGGAAGATTATGAGGATGTGAAAAAACGTTTTTTCACATTGTATGATAAAGAAGAGTTACTTAGCCTTGTGAAAACAGCGCAGGAAGACGGAAAACAGCTAAGAAGGCAAGTCAAAGAAGCGTTGAAAGACACAGCTGGTAAATATGGAGAAGCAAGCTTTTATATAGGAATGTTTGAACGCTTGCTCCTGTCTGTACTGATTGACAGCGATTGGACAGATACGGCTTGTTTCTATAATAAAATGCCACTTCCGGAGCGGATGTCAGAATCAGCTCTGCAACAAATATGGCAGGATGCAATCCAACATTTTTGCGCATATATGGGCGAATTGCAGAGGGATAAAAAGAAGTCAGTTAGTCCATTGAATGTTCAGAGACAAAAAATATCGGATCTTTGCTGCGAAGCCGCGCAGAAGGAGCAGGCGCTATACAGATTGACCGTACCGACTGGGGCGGGAAAGACATACAGTAGTTTGCGGTTTGCATTATATCATGCTTTAAATTATAAAAAGAAACATATTGTATATGTGGCTCCGTTCAATTCTGTGCTGGATCAGTGCGCGGAGGATATTCGAAAGGCAGTTGGAAATGACAGTTATGTCCTGGAGCATCATTGTAATGTCCTGCATGAGACGGAGGAGGAAGAAGAGAGATACCGGGAATTGACAGAGACCTGGGATAGTCCAATTATAGCAACATCAGCGGTACAGATGCTGAATACGTTGTTTTCGTCTGATAAGAGCTGTATTCGCAGAATGCAGCAGATATGTAATAGCGTCATTATTTTTGATGAAGTGCAGGCGATACCGGTTCACTGCATGGAGCTGTTTAATCTTGCAGTTAATTTTCTGACGACATTTTGCAATACAACCGTTGTATTATGTACGGCGACGCAGCCATCGGCTGCGTTGCTGAAAGAGAATAATGTTATGCCATGTGTGGAAATGGCAGGCAATCCGAATCAGTATGCCGAAGTATTTCAGCGTGTGAAAATCGAGGATAAGACGCATATTCCTGGTGGCATGTCTATAGAGGATTTGTGTACGCTTACCTTGGAAAGATTTCATAAGATGAATTCAGTGCTTGTGATTGTGAACACCAAAAAGACTGCAAAAAAATTGTATGAACAATTGAAGAAAAGACAGGATGGCTGTGAACAATATCATCTTAGTACGCTCATGTGCGCTGAAAATCGGAGCGATGAATTGAAAAAAATGAAGAAAATGCTGGAGGAAAAATACCCGGTTATTTGTGTGACCACCCCGTTGATTGAGGCAGGCGTCGATATTTCATTTGCTTGTGTGATCCGTTCCTTAAGTGGACTGGACAGTATTATACAGGCTGCCGGTCGATGCAATCGTCATAAGGAATTGGAATACGGCAGCGTGATAATTGTCAAGTTGTCAGAGCAAGAGGAAAATATTAGTCGATTGGTTAGTATGAGAGCTTCGCAAAAAGCAGGAGAAAGGCTACTGGATGATTTCCAAAGAGAGAAGGAGTATTTTGGTTGCTCATTGGATTCACAAAAAGCGATACAGAGATACTACCGGTTGCGTTATTTTGAACAGGATGCGACAAAATATCTATATAAAGAAAGTACACTGAATGATTTACTTGGAAGAAATGACGTAGGAGTTAAGCAATATATCAGAAGTCATAATGGAAGCTATTCCAAAGAAATCAAATTACTATTGAATCAGGCCTTTCGAACCGCAGGTGATGAATTTCATGTGATAGAGGACACTGGGAAAATAGCAGTTTTGATTCCGTACAATGAGGAAGCCAAAGAGTTGATCGGGCGTCTTGAAAGAGGCACGAATGTTGGCGAACAAAAAAAGATACTGCGAAAATTGCAGCGTTATGTAGTGAATTTGTCGGCAGATGAAGTAGCCAGACTGGGAAATGCTATTCGGACGATTGCAGATGGCATGGCTATGGTTTTAAATGAGAATTATTATAGCACGAAAACAGGAGTAAGAGATACACCTGTATTAGAGGTATTGTTCAAGTAAAAGGGGGATATGTGTGGAACGTTATCGAAATACGATAGAATTTGAAGTATATGGGAAATATGCGCTTTTTTCCGATCCGGTAACACGTGTGGGCGGAGAGAAGACAAGCTACCATATTCCGACCTACGAAGCGTTAAAAGGAATGGTAGAAAGTATTTACTGGAAGCCGACAATTATGTGGATTGTAGATGCGGTAAGGGTGATGAATCCGATTCAGACAGAGACAAAGGGCGTTCGGCCGATTGGATATAACGGAGGAAATGAACTGTCCTATTATACTTACCTGCGGGATGTGCACTATCAGGTCAGGGCACATTTCGAGCAGAACAAAAATCATCCGGAGTTGTTTCAGGACTGGAATGAGAACAAACATCATAATATTGCGAAACGCATGGTACAGCGCGGAGGCCGCAGAGATGTGTTTTTAGGGACGAGAGAATGTCAGGCATTTGTTGAGCCCTGTGAGTTTCAGAGCGGGCAAAGCTATTATGATGATATGCCGGGAGAGATCGCGTTTGGATTTATGTATCATGGCATTACCTATGCAGATGAGGCGATTCTGGAAGAAGAAAAAAATAAAATGACGATAAATTTCTGGCGTCCAGTTATGAGGAGAGGAGGCGTGATTGAGTTTATCAGGCCAGAACAGTGCAAAGAAAAGCGAACAGTAAAAGAAATGCAAGTGAAGAAATTTGGAAAGGAACAATTTTCCGGACTGAAAGAATTTACAGATGAGGAGGTGAGGGGGTGAACTGGACGGAAGAATTACTGGAGGTATACGAAAAGAACCGTGATCAGGCGGGCGTGATTCATTATAAGAAATACAAGATTGGAAAGGAAGAACAACAGATTCCGTATGTGTTACTTCCACCATTTCATACGACTGTAACTGCCCAGGTGGAAATAAAAATAACGGAAAACGGAGAGTTGTTAAATGCAGAAAAGGTAGCGGATGTAGAGAAAAGCACTGTGATTCCGGTTACAGAAAAGTCAGGTAGCCGTACCGCGGGAAAAGCTGCCCACCCGTTATGTGATAATCTGCAATATATTGCGGGAGACTTTGGCGATTATACAGAAAAACAAAAAGAGGGGAATGAATGCTTTGAACTTTATTTAAGTGGATTAGAGCGATGGTATTTTTCTGAATATACACATCCAAAAGTTGCGGCAATCTATCGATATATCAAAAAAGGCAAAGTGATAGAGGATTTGATTCGCTATAAAGTACTGGTTCTGGATGAAAATGGAAAATTGGATTCGAAAGTAAAGTGGCAGGGGGTTTCGCAGGATAAGTATCTGGTGCGCTTTGTAATTACAGCAGGAGTAACAGATGAAATTATAGAGGAAGCGTGCTGGAAAGACCGGTCGCTGCAGGAATGTTTTATACAATATTATAACTCAATTCAGGAAACAAGGGATCTGGATTATTTGTCTGGACAATGGGAAGCGCCCTCTTATTTGCAACCGAAAAAGATTCGAAATGAAGGGGACGGAGCAAAGCTGATTTCTGCAAATGATGAGGTGAATTTTACATTTCGGGGAAGATTTTCAAGTAAGGAGCAGGCGTTTTCCATCGGCAGTGAGACATCTCAGAAAATTCATAATGCGTTAAAATGGTTGATACGAAAGCAGGGGCATAGTTTCGACACAATGTATATGGTGGCATGGGAATCCGATATGCATCCGATCTTGAACTGGGATGCCGATACAGAGCAGATCATTTCAACAGCGAATCGGGTGTCAGATGAGGAGGATGATTTCGAAGAAGAATATGAAGAAGAGGAGCCGTTAGCTACTGACACCAATCCGATTGTTGCAGAACAGCTGTATCAGGCATTGCAGGGGTATCGAAAAAAGGTTCATAATACATCCAGAATGGTTTTGATGGTATTGGATGGAGCAACACCGGGGCGTCTGGCCATACAGGAGTTTAAAGCACTGGAGACAGCGCAGTATCTGGACAATATTTATCAGTGGCATGAACGTGGTGGATGGCAGCAGCAGAAAAAGAAAAATCACTACTATTACGGGGTTCCGGGAATAAAAGATATTGCGGACATTTTGTATGGATCGGATGGAAATGCAATGGGAAGCCTGACGATTAATGATAAGAATGGAAAGCGAATGTACGCAGAGCTGGGACGGCGTTTGGAGCCGTGTATCTGGAGCAGGCGGAATCTGCCGTATGACCTTGTGCAGATTGCGGTGAACCGGGCGTCTATGCCTCAGTCGTATAAACATCGTACAAACTGGGAACAGACTTTATGTCTGGCATGTTCCTTTGTTAAGAAAAACAGATATGAACGGTATAAGGAGGAATGGAACGTGGCATTGGATGAAATTTGTAATGACAGGAGCTATTTGTACGGAAGGCTTCTGGCAGTAGCAGATCGGGTGGAGTACAGAACTTTTGAACAGGATTCAGAGAGAATGACAAATGCGAAGCGCTATATGACGACATTTTCGCAGCGACCGTTTGAAACCTGGAAGATCATTGAAGAAAATATTCAACCGTATTGGAATCATCTTAAAGTTTCGGAAAGAAATTATTACAGAAAAGTTTTGGATGAAATTTATGCACTTTTTGAGGTGGATGCATTTAAGGAAAAGAGACGATTGGATGGGCTATATCTGCTTGGATTTCACAGTCAGATGTTTGAATTAAAAAAGAAAAAAAGTAATCAGCAGGAGGACAAGGAACATGAGTGAATTAAAAGGAAAAATTGATTTTACATTATTTGTCAGCGTGCAGAATGCGAATCCGAACGGAGATCCATTAAATGGAAACAGACCGAGAATTGATATGGATGGATATGGGGAAATTTCAGATGTTTGTATTAAAAGAAAGATTCGAAACCGTTTACAGGACTTGGGTGCAAGAGTATTTGTACAGTCGGATGACCGTTCAGACGATGGATTTCGAAGCCTGAAGGAGCGGGCTGAGAGCTGCAGCGATCTGAAGGAGCAATTTAAAAATAAGAAAAAAGCTGATAAAAATGCCTGTGCCAAAATTGCCTGTGAAACATGGATGGATGTGAGAACCTTTGGACAAGTGTTTGCGTTTAAAGGAGAGGAAGTATCCTTTGGGGTGAGGGGGCCTGTGTCGATTCATCAGGCAGTGAGTCTGTCTCCAGTGGATAACATTAGTATGCAGATTACAAAGAGTGTGAACAGTGAAGCAACGGACAGCAAGGCATCGGATACGATGGGCATGAAGCACCGGATTGGACATGCGATATATCGAATTATGGGTAGTGTAAATGTTCAGTTGGCAGAGAAGACCGGATTTTCACAGGAAGATGCAGACCTGCTGAAAGAAGCGCTAAAGACATTATTTGAAAATGATGCTTCATCTGCA
Source organism: Lachnospiraceae bacterium (assembly GCA_902363135.1). Lineage (GTDB taxonomy): Bacteria > Bacillota > Clostridia > Lachnospirales > Lachnospiraceae > Choladousia. The sequence goes on along the minus strand of CABIZF010000004.1, from coordinate 65,231 downwards.
CGTCCGGAGGGTAGCATGGAAGTGTGCAGAATGTACTGGTGGCAGCACGCAGAGAAGACACCGGCGATTTCCAGTGCAAAGCTGCAGAGAGGATTTCATATAGATGTAGATGAGAAACGTTTGGCAAAAAAGCACAGAGATCGACCGAAGGAGTTTGAAGATTATAAAATTGAGTGGAATGTAGAAGGCTGTATGGAGCCGGAGGTGTTTAAATTTGTATGAGGAAGAGGATTTCCTGCAGTTATCCGGAATCCAGCATTTTGCTTTTTGCAAAAGGCAATGGGCATTAGCGTATATTGAGATGCAATGGCAGGAAAATGTTCGAACAGTAGAAGGAAAACCGTTGCACGAAAAGGCTCATGATCCTAGCATAAAGGAAAAACGGGGCGATACTTTGATCGTTCGTGCGATGCCAATCCATTCGAGAAGATTGGGAGTCAGTGGTGAATGCGATGTAGTGGAATTTCATAGGACAAAGGATGGAATTCCACTCTTTGGAATGGCCGATCGTTTTGTCTTGACGCTGATTAATAAAAAAATTATGAAGGAAAGTTGTTTTACAAAAAAAGAAAATGGCGCCGTATGTTCAGGCTATGTTACTGGCAAGATATCTGCGTGGGGATTTAGATCAGTATCCTCCGTTTTTCTGGAAGTGAGTGGGTGAAAAATGCTTATTTTAATTACATATGATGTTAATACGGAAACATCGGCAGGACGAAGTCGTCTACGCAAGGTTGTAAAGCAATGTGTAAACTATGGGCAAAGAGTACAAAATTCTGTATTTGAATGTCAGGTTGATGCTGTTAAGTATCGGGAGATAAAAGCGGTATTGGAGAAGATCGTAGATAAAGATACCGATAGTTTAAGATTTTATAACCTTGGAGATAAGTACAAAAATAAAGTAGAGCATATTGGCGCAAAGCCGAGCTTTGATGTAGCAGAACCATTGATTTTTTAGCCGTGTCAGAACATGTTTCAAGTGGAGCGCGAATCCTAAGCACACAGAAAAGTCTTCGGCATTCGCACCAGAAAATGGAGAGGTTTTAGTTAGGAAAAGGGAAAATGAGTGGTATTAAAGCAAGAAGGAGTAAGAGAAATTAGTAAAGGTATTAAAAAATTTCAAGGTTTTAGAGATGAAAACTGTGGAATTTTGCAGTCGACCTCCTCGGGAGGTCGTGAATTGAAAGATGGTATCGGCACCGACGACCACGAATGAAGCGAGTCGACCTCCTCGGGAGGTCGTGAATTGAAAGTGGCGGTACGCGATGGCAGTGCACCCACGACGGTGTCGACCTCCTCGGGAGGTCGTGAATTGAAAGGTGACAACAAACTGCCCGAGAGCGCTGATGATCGGTCGACCTCCTCGGGAGGTCGTGAATTGAAAGAATTGTGCGTACTACATACACGCGCGGATGAGAAAGTCGACCTCCTCGGGAGGTCGTGAATTGAAAGCCTTTTAATCCAGTAAGTCTGCCATAGCAGCAGTCTGTCGACCTCCTCGGGAGGTCGTGAATTGAAAGGATGGTGGCCTGAAAACACCTTCCGGAAAAAATGTCGACCTCCTCGGGAGGTCGTGAATTGAAAGAATAATCATGCTCCTGCAAAAAATCAATCAACAGGTCGACCTCCTCGGGAGGTCGTGAATTGAAAGGATACCAGTCAGGTGACGGATATGAGCGGCATGTTGTCGACCTTCTCGGAAGGTCTGGAATTGAAATGGATTACTCTTTGTTTCTATATTCAAATCATCCGACGTCACGTCCCGCGAGGGACGTGTGAGTAGAAATTACATTCCACAATGTCTCTATTAAATCGGAAGATGTCACGTCCCGTAAGGGACGTGTGAGTAGAAATTCTGCAATAAGGTTTGCAGCAGCGTGATTTTTATTAAGAAGTTGTGAGTTGAAAAGGGGTAAATACTATGTCAGGGCTAATAATCGTGCTACTTCTGTGGTATTGTGTATACAGATTAAACAAAAAGGATTACGAGAAAAAATATAATAAGAAATTAAAATTCCGCGATACACTGAATCCGAGAAATTGGAAAAAATTGCACTGATTAAAAATGAAATATAGTCATTTGCCAAAAGAAATTGACAATCGAAAAAATCACAGGATATATTCCATTTGCCGTTCCTTTGTTTTCATTCCCATCTTCTCATAGAAGTGCTCTGCCGAGGTATTTCCTGCCCAGACGTTCAGGGTTACTTCATAGCAGCCCAGTTCTTTTGCCTGTTGCTTCAAATATTCAAACAGACTTTCCCCAATATGCTGTCCTCGTGCCTGCTTGTCAACGCAAAGATCATCAATGAACAATGATTTAAAGGGCACCATGTTGGTGGAAAAGGGCTGCTCCTTGAGTTGGCAGAAGGCATAGCCCATGCACAGATCGTCCTCATCTACGGCAACGTAGATCGGATTATTTTCCTGCTGCAATAACTCTGTCAATTCGCAAAGGGTATATTTGGTGGTACCTGGTATAAAAATATCCGGACGGATCTCTGCATGGATCTGTAATACATGTCCCAACAGTACAAGAATTCTTGGGATGTCCTTTTTCTCTGCCTTGCGAATCTTCATTTCAACTTTACTCCTTTACAATACTGATTTGTCGGCTTTATAAAATTAAACACCATTTTCCTAATTGTACCATAAAATTATTTTTTTTGAACAAGCCGCCTGAAAAAGTTTACTCTGATCTTTTATCAAGTCGCTGAGCGTTACGTTATTCGCTCTCCTCGAGTTTTTATGAACCTTATTGGAGTGCTCATGTCATCAATTATCACTGATCGTAGCAAAGCGACTGCGTTCATGACTTGTTTTATGCATGGCGCACGCTTTTTTGAGGTATGAGATGTTCTTTCACGGTCAGACGGTAGAATTCTACATGACTGCCGATGAAGCGCTGAATGACAGAGACTGTTTTTCCGGTCAGGAAGGCACAGAAGATGGTGCCGATTCCAATGCCATAAAAGCGATGCAGGATCGTAAGTGACAGGATGACGGTCGTGGTCAGACAGCAGAGATCAAAAGAAGTCTTGATGGTTTTATAATTCTTTTTTAAAATTGCTGACAGATCGCGCGGAAAAATATCTGTTGGAATGATCGGCAGCATGCAATTGTTGGCAAGGCAGATACCGAAGCACATCAGAAGAAAGCCAGAGGAAAAATAGATGATATTCAGTGGCAGGGTGTCTGGCAGTGCCAAAAGCCAGGCGTTGTGTACGTCGATCATTTTTCCGAATCCGATTCCGACTACGAAGGAGAACAGGTAGCCGGGACAGAAGGAGCGCTTCAGAACCATCAGTGTGAGGACGAGCATGGTCTGGAACATATAGTTCCATGTGCCGAAGCTGAATACCGGGAAGGCGGTGCTGAAGATCAGCGGTACCGAAGAAATGGTCGAAATCCCAAATCCGCTTTTGGACATCAGATCAACGCCAAGTGAATTGATCAGCAATACGATCAGGAGAGCCACTTCTCCTGAAAGATGAAATTTTTTCGTATTCATAGACAGTATCCTTCTTTCGTGAAATACAATACGTTCATTTCTGCAAGCTGCGTTTATTATATGGAAGATAATCAATAAAAACAAATGATTATTTTGAATAAATCCATTTAGAAACTGAATGAATCATGGTATAATACTAACCGGATCAAGTAAGTCTCCTGCTTCCATTGCGAGGAGTAATTGTAAATAATGAAGCTCCTGCTACGGGCGGGTAATTGAGAATCGGCCGGCAGATCTGACAATGGTCCCGCAGCAGTAAGCATAGATGAAGCCGTTTCTTACGAAAATAAGCAGACATCAGGAGAGAGAAATGAATATCGAATATTTAAAATACTTCGCTGAGCTGGCAAAAACGCAGCACTATGGGCAGGCGGCGAAAGCGCTGAATATTTCTCAGCCGGGACTCAGCCATGCGATCAAAACCTTAGAAGAGGAGTATGGCGTTCCGCTTTTTCAGAAAGAAGGGCGGAATGTGAGTTTAAGCCAGTATGGAAAAGAGCTGATGAAAGAGGTAGAGGAGATATTGGATGCGTATCTGCGGATGGAGGAACGGGCAGCGGGATTTCGGGCAGAGGAGAAGACGGTTCGGATCGGCACGGTGTATCCGCTGGCGCCGAGGATGATCCCACAGATGCTGAAGCAGTTTGGTGCGACCTTTCCGTTCATTATTTATAATCGGCTGACGCCGGAGATCGAAGAAGGGCTTCTGGACGGCAGTTATGATATTGGTTTCTGTTCGGATCTTTTGAAAGCGGATGGGCTGGAATATTATCCGATTCGGGAGTCTTACATCGCGGTGGCGGTGCCAAAGGGGCATCCGTTAGAGGCGAGAGAGAGTATTACATTAAAAGAAGCAGCGGAATATCCGCAGATTATGTTTTCCAAAACCAGCGGTTTTCGAGGATTGCAGGAGCAGATTTTTGCAGAAGAGGGAATCAAAGTCAGGCCGGTGTGCTCAGCGGAAGAAATGGAAGTGGTGATAGGGCTCGTGGAAAATGGATTTGGAATTTCCGTGCTGCCTTATATGGATATGATACAGCTTCACAATATAACAGCCATACCGGCACAGACGTCGAACTGGAAATCCAGGTTTTATATCGCACGAAGGAAATATGGAATCCGCTCGAAGCAGGAAGAGGCATTTTTTCAGTACTGGAGAACGTAAATGCAAGTCCCCTGCAATAACCAATGGTTACAGTATGATATATCTCGTGAATGTAACCATTGGTCAATGTTCAGATCGGACGTTTGCAAATAGACGTCCGGCGTTTCTTTTTTTCCTCGTAGAGTGTCAGGTCCGCGACAGCCAGCTTTTCAGATATCACGAGATCTTTTCCGAGCGTGACCGGCGCAAAGCCAATCGACAGCTCTACATAATACTCTTTTTCTGATGCGGCGTTGAAGGCTGCACTTTTTGCTTTGATCTGTTCAACAAATGTGCGGCCCGCCTGCATATCGCCGAAGAGCAGTACGCAGAATTCATCGCCGCCGATTCGCCCGACAATGCCGGATGCTCCAACCTGCTCTTGTAGTGTCGCACTGCACCATTTGATTGCAAAATCGCCGGCGGCATGTCCGAATACATCGTTGATTTCCTTCAGATGATCCAGATCTGCAAAGCACAGCAGTGCCGGGTCACCTTCTCTTTCCCGGTTCATTCGGAGGACCTTTTCCATGAATCCTCTGCGGTTCAGAGAGCCGGTGAGCGGATCAGACTCAGAGATGAAGTTCAGCACCTGATTTTTCTCCTGTATTTCCTGAATCAGCTGCTCCTGCTTTTTCCGCAAGAGCATCTGCTCCCTGGAGAGCTGATACAGCCGGAGCATATTTCCGATCTCCCGGCTGATGAGATAGAACAGAACCGTGTTGGTCGGATCGATCTCCGCGACCAATATGCCATACTGCACTTCACCGGAGAAGAGGCAGAGCACCTCAGCGCTGTAGGTATCAGATGGATGCCTGCTGCTTAAGGGGGTGTCGGTGTCTCTGTAAGCAGAGATGTTTACCTGCGGACGCTCTTCCGGTCGATAGGAGTGTACCTTACGTCCTTCCTGGAAGGCAGCGAGATACAGCGTATCCGGGCAGATCCAGTGGTCGCCTTTATAGTGTACGACGGGTTCCTTCAGAATATAGAGGTAGGAGTTTGCTGCATTTAAGGAGGCCAGCTTAGTTAAGGCACTCTTATACAGCTCGGTCTCATCCTCGATATAGCAGAGCATATCGCGTGAGATGAGCGGGAGAAAGCAGCTTTCATGCAGAAAATTAGACATGCGTTCCTTTTCGCTGCGCACCATATGACAGACCGATTTTTCGTGGATCTGGCGTTTACGCAAAAGCAGGTTGTGGACGGCCTGACGATCAATCACGGAGGCGTTCAGCTCAAATTCCAGCCAGTCATCGACGTATTGCTCCAGCAGCTGACTTAAGACATGACTGGACACCTCCTCAAAGCTCTGGTCATCCACAAGGCGCTGTAGCCCGGTCTTTACCGTTTCTTCACTCTCCGGAATGCGGAAATCTGCACGCAGCAGCTCCTGCAGACAGCGGGCAAAGCGGGATTTCAGCTCCGGCTGTGTCGTTTCGGAAAATACTTCCTTCAGGATTTCTTTTATTTTTTCTTCTGAGCGCACATGCCAGTCGGTCTTATCGACAGATCCGGGCTCGGAGGCCAGGATCTTTTTTTTACAGCAGCCGCACGATTCACGGATCTTGAGCCGGGCAGGGACGACGACTGTGTAAGAGCGCCGTCCTCTGCACAGCTCCAGTGCGCCGATGACGGCCATATAGCCCATGTCATTGGCATTTTGCAGTACCGTTGTGAGCGGCGGATCCATGATACCGGCCAGCTCCCAGTCATCATATCCGGTGATCGCGATGTCGCGTCCGACGGTAAGGCCGCGTTTGAGGCATTCCTTATAGGCAGTGTCTGCCATGTTGTCGTTTGCACAGATCATTGCTTCCATGTGCGGGAATCGATCCAGCAGCTCATTGACCTGCTTCTGGACATTCGAAGAAAAATTCCCGTAGAGTATCCGGTCTTCTCCAAAAGAAATGCCATATTGCCGCATGACATCCAGAACCGCTTTTTCACGCTCTTCGGCATCGGTATTCCCCTTTGGACCGGCCAGGTAGGTAATATCCCGGTAGCCGTGGTCCCGGATTAGATGCTCTGCGATGGAGTACATGCCGTGGTAATTGTCTGTAATGATCGCAGTCGCGCGTGTACTCTGATAGCGCTCCTCCAAAATGACTCTTGGGATATCGCCGAATTTCCGGAGAAAGTCTTTTTGCTCTGCTTCGTTCAGAAACATCCCGAGTGATCCGTATTCGATAATCAGCGCATCAATGTCAGCGAAGTCCTGATAGTCGTAGATGGTATTGAACTGATAATCGAAATCCTTGTCGATATCCTCCAGCTCATTCAGCTTATAATAAAATCCACAGTGAATTCCGAGGAAAAAGAGGACATTGGCATTCATGCTTTTTGCTGCCTGACAGATGCCCTGCATGACCTCCAGAATGTGTGTAGAGATTGCATTTCCGATCATAGCGCCTATGGTGTATTTGCTCTTCATAAATTAAATCCTTTCGTTTGCCATTAACCCTGACTCTCAATATACTTTTGTATAGTTGCTGACGATACTTCTCCAATACTGCAAGCAAAGTATCCGTCTGACCAAAATATCCTTTTCTTCCAATACTGTTTAGCCAGAAACGAACCATACTTTTTCCATAGGTAATATGTTGTTTCTTGTTTTACAATCTTAACAATGTCGCAAACACTATCAGTCGTATTGTAATCTATTAAGAAAAGCACATGGTCTTTGTCAGCTTCCATTGCAATTATTTCGTAACCACGAGTATTGGCTATATCAAAAATCTTTTGCTTAACATCGTCAGCAATAGAACCTTTTAGTAGTTGCTTACGATATTTAGTCACAAGAACTATATGTGCTTTCAGGCTGTATTTTTGTCTGTTATGATGATTCTATCTATTGTCCATAGTTTACTTCTGATAATTATTGACTTTCACTGACAAATATTATATGCTATTCTTAGTGAAATATCAATGAAGGGAATACATTTATGGAACAGATGACTATAACAGCAAAAGTTCAAATAGTCGCCACTGATACAGATAAAGTTTTGCTTGATGAAACGATGTCTGCTTATCGTGATGCCTGTAATTATGTTTCAGACTATGTGTTCCAAACTCACGACTTAAAGCAGTTTTCACTTAATAAGGTTTTGTATTCTACTCTGAGAGAAAAATTTGGCCTTAAATCACAAATGGCTCAGTCTGTTTTTAAGACGGTCATTGCAAGATATAAGACCATTCTCGAAAATCAGAAAGAGTGGATAAAACCTTCTTTCAAAAAGCCACAGTACGACCTTGTTTGGAACAGGGATTATTCCCTTACACAAAACTGTTTTTCCGTGAATACGCTTAATGGCCGTGTTAAACTGCCATATTTCGCTGACGGTATGTCTAAGTATTTCGACCACACAATCTATAAGTTTGGCACGGCTAAGCTTATAAACAAACATGGTAAATATTATCTTCACATACCAGTAACTTATGATGTCGAAGAAAGTAATATTTCTGACATCTGTAATGTTGTAGGTATTGACAGAGGTATTAACTTCGTTGTTGCAACCTATGACAGTAATCACAAGTCTGGATTTGTTAGTGGTAAAGCCATCAAGCAGAAACGTGCTAACTATTCCAAACTTCGTAAAGAACTCCAAATGCGTCAGACTCCATCTTCAAGACAAAGAATTAAGGCTATTGGTGGGCGAGAAAACCGTTGGATGCAGGATATTAACCATCAGGTATCAAAGGCACTCGTTGAGAACAACCCAAAGCATACGCTCTTTGTATTAGAAGATTTGTCAGGCATTCGTAATACTATAGAACGTGTCAAAACCAAAGACCGTTATGTTTCTGTATCGTGGTCGTTCTATGATTTAGAACAGAAACTAATTTACAAGGCTAAACAGAATCAGTCTTCCATTATTAAGGTAGACCCCCGCTATACAAGTCAGTGCTGCCCTTGTTGTGGACACGTTGAAAAATCTAACCGCAATAAGAAGATACATTTGTTTACTTGCAAAAACTGTGGTTACAAATCGAATGATGACCGCATTGGAGCTATGAATCTGTATCGTATGGGAATAAACTATCTTGTTGATAGCCAAGTACCTAATACAGTTGTAACAGAGTAAACTTTGTTGCAAAGGGTGCTGTCAACCACCCTATGATGTAACGCCACTTTAGGTAGCAATATCTATTGGGGTTAAAGGTCGGAGGTGTAAGCCGTTAGTACGACTGGGCAGTTACAAGCCCATGACCTTTAGGTTGTGGGTAGTTGACAGTCGTTCCTTTCTGCTAAGCGCCTGTTATTTCAGCGGGCAACGTGCCAGGTGGCCATGCCTGCATGAATTTTCGCTCCTGTTATTATAAAACAAAAGAGGAAAATTGTTAAGAGATAAACAAAGAAATGCAAAAAAACAAGTGATTTTTTGATGATATGCTGAAAGAGGCAGGAGCTGCAATAAAAGGACAAAAATATACCCGATCGGGATTGCTTTGCGTATTAGAACTTGCGTTTATACCCGCTCGGAATTATAATCAGTATTATGAATAGAATTGGTAATTATATAAAAGAGGAAAGAAAAAAAGCAGGTCTGCCGCAGGAAGAGTTTGCAATACGTTCTGGATTAGGACTCCGGTTTGTAAGGGAACTGGAACATGGAAAAGAGACCGTGCGTCTGGACAAAGTAAATCAGGCGCTTGCTATGTTCGGAAAAGAAGCAGTACCGGGAGAAAGAGAGGAACGAAATTATGGCAAATACAGGACAGTCACATGCACTCGATATGACAAAAGGCAGTCCGATGCGGCTTCTGATGCAGTTTTCACTGCCGCTGTTTTTCGGCAATCTGCTGCAGCAGTGTTATAATCTGGCGGATACCGCGATTGCGGGGCATCTGCTCGGGGATGCGGCGCTGGCACAGATCGGAGCGACGGCAGCCTTATACAGTCTGATCATGAATTTTGCATTTGGATTGAATAATGGAATGGCACTGACGGTCAGCCGGAGCTTTGGCGCTGGGGATGAGAAAAAAATGCGGCAGGCTACGTGCTGGATGGTGACGCTTGCGGTGGCATGGAGCCTGCTGCTGACGATTGTATTTTTAGGGATCCGCAGGCCGCTGCTTGGCTGGCTGCAGGTACCGGCGGAGACGCTGGATGGCGCGCTGCAGTATCTGACAGTGATCCTGGCCGGCATTCCGCTCACGATGGCCTACAATCTGGAATCGGCGATGCTGCAGTCTGTCGGAGACAGTATGCTGCCGCTTAGACTGCTTTTGTTCAGCAGTGTACTGAATATTGGTCTGGATTTTCTGTTCATGGGTCCGCTTGGACTGGGGGTGCGCGGTGCGGCGATCGCAACGGTTGCTTCTCAGGGTATCAGTGCAGGGCTTGGTGCATATATGGTCGTTAAACAGCATCCGGAGCTGCATTTTTCCCGGGAAGACCGGAAGACGAAGCCGGGCTTTGTGCGGGAGCTGTTGGCCACAGGGCTCAGCATGGCGATGATGAGTACGCTGTATAATCTGGGCAGTGTTATCATGCAGGGAAGCATCAATGCACTCGGAACTGTCTACATCGCGGCGCAGGTGGGAGGTCGGCGTCTGGCAGAGCTGTTCTACATACCGGGACTGGCGCTTGGTACCGGGACAGCGACTTATGCAAGTCAGAATTACGGAGCAGGGAAGAACACGCGGATCACACGCGGCATCCGAGTTGCGATTCTGCTCTATGGCATCTGGTGGTTGTTTGCCCTTGTGTTTGAAATTCTGGGTGCGTCACAGGCGGTCCGGATGATTACCGGAAGCGACAGCCGGGAAGTGATCGAAAATGCGACCCGGTATCTGCAGGTCAGCATTCCGATGATGCCGCCAATGGGCGTGCTCATCATCGTGCGAAATGCCCTGCAGGGAATGCGGCATACACTGGCTCCGTTGTTTTGCAGTGCACTGGAGCTGATCGGCAAGGTGATCTTCGCACTCTGGATCATTCCGGTAAAAGGATATTTCGCCGTCTGTATCTGTGAACCGGTGACGTGGGTCATCTGCTGTGCATTTATTCTCATGGCGCTGTATAGGTTCCGGGGAGATTTGCAGGCGGATGTGGCGTGAGAAAGTAGCGATTTACGTAGTAAATCAGCGGATTTCATCATAAAATAATAAATAAAAATAAGCAAGAAGCAGGATGATTGGGAAGAGTACCCAATATTCAACTTCTTGCTTATTTTTTTGTGTCATACATTTGAACGCAGATAAGCATTCCCACGCGTAAAGCGGACATTCGCAATCCACTTTACTTTTATCGCAGTAGCCCTGGCGATTACCGGAATCCTGAATCCGATCGTTGGTGCGCTCATACATAACGCGGGTTCGGTACTCGTCATTCTTAATTCATTCTCGATTTCTTCTTTGTAGTCGAGTGAATAACCGCAGCTTACTCATAACTGAATAGCTGTTTATTGTTATCTACTATAAAAAAGCTAATAATATTCGTCATTTTTGCTAATGCCACATGCAAGAGTCTGAACAGTAACAACTAATTTATTATCAGATTTGTTAAAGAAAACTATTAATTGACTTTTTACTTGTGTAATGTTATAGTAATTAAACAAAATAGAGTGTGCATTTAGTGAATATGTGCTGTAAGCGCTTATGAGAGGGAATCCGGTGTAAATCCGGAACGATCCGGTCACTGTAATCAGAGAGTTTCATAAGAAAGTCCATTGTACGAAAGACAGCGGGATAAGAACCGGCAGTCCGGTCTGTATGAGAAGGCATTATGAAACATTATTAAGGAAGAAACTAATTTATGGAAGACTTTCTTATAGAATCTGTAAGTCAGGAAACCTGCTAGGCATTGTATTGATGATAGCTTCCGTGGAAAGTATATCATTATTATCTGACTTTACTGTTAGATTTATTTGCGCACCGTTTTTTTATGACGGTGCGTTTTTTACTGCTCAGATTCCGCAATGCATCGACAGAAAAAAGGAGAAAAGTAAAATGAAAAGAAAACTACTGGCAATGGTTCTTGCGGTATCAATGACATGCGGAGTTACAGCAGGAAGTAGCATGATAGGATTTGCGGAGGAGACGGAGGTAGTCACAGAGGCAGCTACAGAAGCGCTGACAGACGATGCAGAGGCAGCGGAGATAACGGCTGATCCGGCAGATGAGGATTATTATCCAGTAACAGTAGAAGTATATAACAATGCGAGAGAGCTTGTTCCATATACGTTTGAGAAGTGTCCGGAGAAGACACTGGTATACGGAAGAAATAATGTAGAGATTATGCTGGCACTTGGACTTGGAGATAAAATTGAAATGATTACAGACTGCGGTTCTGTAAAGCCGGAGTATGAAGCAGAGTTTGAAAAGCTCGATCAGCTTAAGAATCATCAGGATATTGGATATTTTGTAAAGGAATATGCACTGAGCTTGGAGCCGGATATGGTAATTGGCTGGTATTCGCTGTTTAATATGGAAGATCGTATGGGTGACGTAGATTTCTGGCATGAGAGAAATATCGGAACCTATACAAGTATCAATAGTGTATTAAAAGATAACCAGTCTCTGGAAAACGAGTATGCGGATATCCGCAATATCGCGACAATCTACAATAAGCAGGCAGAAGCAGAGAAAATCATCAGTGAGATTGAAGAGGGTGTAGAAAAAGGGAAGAAAGCGGCAGAAGGCAAAGATCCGCAGCGTATCTTGATTGCAGAAAAATGGGAAGGTGAGTACGATATCTACCATGCAAAGACTGCTGCAGGTGATATCGCAGCACAGCTTGGAGCAGAGCCACTCGGAGAAGCAGGATGGACGGATGAACAGATTGTAGATGCAAACCCGGAAGCAATCTTTGCCGTACATGTAAGCTCTGTAACGGATGAGGAGGCAATTGCGCTTTATACTGAGAATCCGGCACTTGCAAGTGTAGATGCTGTTAAGAATGGCCGTATTTATCCGGTGGTATACAGCCTTGCCTATACGCCAGGTGTACGTACAATTGATACAGTAAATATGTTCCTGAAGGATCTGTATGGGATTGAGTAGTAATAACCGGACTGAAAATTGAGACAGAGAAAAAGAGAGGCGGACTGGTGAAGTCCGCTTTCTTTGAAAGGAGAAAAAGGTGAGAAGCGGAAAATACGCGGCAGTCCGAAAACTTGATTTAAAAGAAGGATTATTAAAGGGAATGCCGGTTTATATAGTGACTTTTTTTATGTTGTTTATTTTGCTTATTTTGTCAATTCTGTATGCAGTGACGGTGGGATCTGCAGATTTATCTGTGAAGCAGGTGTATGATATCATTTTGTATGAACTGTTTCGATTGGGAGATCCGGAGCTGCTCGCAAGTGGTGCGGTACATGATATCGTATGGGTGATTCGTTTGCCGCGTATTATGCTTGGCGTCGGAGTTGGAATGGGGCTTGCTGTCGTTGGCGTTGTGATGCAGGCAATCGTAAAAAATCCGTTGGCAGATCCGTATATTCTTGGGATTTCATCTGGTGCATCCCTTGGTGCGACACTGTCAATTTTACTTGGAGTTGGTGTTTTTCGCGCAACCTCAGTTGGTTTCGGTGCATTTGTGGGTGCGATGACGGTATCATTTGCTGTCATTGCGATAGCAAACATTGGTGGTAGGATCACATCAATCAAGTTAGTATTAACGGGTGTAGCTTTAAGCTCCATGTGTTCGGCAATTTCAAATTTTATTGTCTATGTGGCAGATGACAGAGACCGTTTCATGACGGTAAGTTTTTGGCTGATGGGCAGTCTTGCAGGTGCGCAGTGGGAGCAGGACGGTATTATTTTGCTGGTTGTGATCTGTGCAACACTCTTTTTTCTGACACAGTCACGGATGTTGAACTTAATGTTGTTCGGTGATGAAACGGCGATTACGCTTGGGCGGAATCTGAAACGGTATCGTCAGGTATATCTGGTGATTGCATCACTGGTAATCGGATTTGTTGTTTATGCATCCGGCACAATTGGTTTTGTCGGACTTATTATTCCACACTTCGTCCGTGGTTTTTTCGGCGTGGATCATAAGAAGCTGATTCCACTGTCTGCACTTTGCGGCAGTGTTTTTCTGGTATGGGCAGATATCGTGTCAAGGACGATTCGTCCGAATACGGAGGTGCCAATTGGTGTATTAATTTCATTAGTTGGTTCTCCGATATTCATTATGCTGATGATTAGAAAAACATATAGTTTTGGCGGAGGGAAATCATGAATTTTATTCATACAGAGAATATTGAATTTTCATGGGGTACCAAGCAGATTCTGAAGAGAGTTTCGATTGACGCGGAAGAGGGAAAATTTATCGGAGTCATTGGTCCGAATGGAAGTGGAAAAAGTACTTTTTTGAAATGTGTCTACCGAGTGTGGCAACAAAATGGCGGAATTGTTTATCTGGACGGAAAAAACACTGCGCATATGAGCTATCGGGAGACAGCATTGCTGCTTGGCGTAGTGGCACAACACAACACGTATGACTTTGATTTCAGTGTAAAGGATGTTGTATTGATGGGACGTTCTCCGCACAAAAAAGTAATTGAGCGTGATACAGCCGAGGATTTTCATATCGTGAGTGAATCATTGGAGATGGTCGGATTAAAAGGATTTGAGGCAAGAGCATTTGCTGAGCTTTCAGGTGGCGAGCAGCAGAGAGTTATTTTGGCAAGAGCGCTAGCTCAGAAAACGAAGGGGTTGATACTTGATGAGCCTACGAACCATCTCGATATTAAATATCAGCTTCAGCTGTTAAATACGGTAAAGCAGATAGGTCAGACGGTGCTTGCTGCGTTTCATGACCTCAATATTGCAGCCTTGTATTGTGATTCGATTTACGTGATGAAGGATGGTTGTGTTTATGCATATGGGACTCCAAGTGAAGTGCTCACAGAGAAACTGATCCGAGAGGTCTACAATGTTGAGACGCAGATTATTGTTGATAATCATGGAAATCCGCATATTATATATATTCCCTGATTTTTAACCGAATCAAGCAAGTATATTGCTTCAATTGCCTAGAGCAATAAGCAGTGTGGAGGGACGTGATTGTAACAGGAGTGGTACAAGCCACTCCTGTTATGATGCGAAGTAGGTATTATGTGATGAGATTGATAACATCATCGCAGAAATCGAGGCGAGTGTATGAAAAAAGAAAAACATGAAGCCAGTATCATTCACTCATTTGAAGGAATATCTTACACTCATCACCGCTACCGGTAAAAGTTATAATATTAATCACTATAATCTGAGTGCTATCATTGCTGCAGATAACAAGGTGGATTCTCCTTGTGCAGTGTAGTTTAGAAAATGGGCAAAACACATTATTGAAAAATATCCTCAGAATTGACATTATCAGGCGAAAAAGCTATAATCTTCGCATACCCATAGAGGTATCAGATGGGAGAAATTATATGAAGAAATGCATGGATACGGAAAATCTGCATCGCAGGTTACGGAAAATAATCGGACAGGTACAGGCAATCGACCGTATGATCGATGAGGATGTGCCGTGCGAGGATGTTCTGTCCCAGATGAACGCAGTTAAGTCAGCAATGCACAAATGTGGACAGATCGTCATGGAAGGCCATATCAACAACTGCGTCCGCGAAGGCATCGAACACGGTGATGCCGATGCCACCATCGCCAAATTCACCAAAGTAGTAGAACGATTCGCAAACATGAAATAACCAGTTCAGAGCAGCAGCAAACAGCTAAGACAGAATTCAGCAAATTTATTTGCTGAAGGCTGTATTGGCTGTTTGGGATGAGCGGAACGCCCATCAGCCATGGACAGAAGCTGGCGTAGCCAGCGATAGTCTGCGAAGCAGACGGGTCCATGGCCTGATGCTCTGAACGTATGAGCAGCAAGGTTACCATTTTGGCTTGATGCTCTGAACGTGTGAGTAGCAAGGGAGCAAGACAGGAAAGGATCAGACAAATGACAACACTGACATTAAATGAAGCACTGAATCAGATCACCCCGGCATCCGAGAGTGCCATTGCACAGGCATGGGATCACTGGGATGCGATCGCGATGCCGCTGCGCAGCCTTGGAAGACTGCAGCAGACCATTACCAGGATTGCAGGTATGACCGGTACGCCGAGGGTAAAGCTTGATAAAAAGGCACTGGTCGTATTTTGCGCGGACAATGGCGTCGTAGCCGAGGGTGTGACGCAGACCGGACAGGAGGTTACGAAAATCGTAGCCGAAAATTTTCTGAAGGAGAATACGACTGCGGCGATCTTCTGCCGTGAGACCGGAGCAGACATCTGCCCGATCGATATCGGAATGGTGCCGGACAGCAGCGTGCGCAACTGTAAGGTGGCACGCGGGACAAAAAATATGGCAGTAGAACCGGCAATGACCCGCGACGAGGCAATACAGGCGCTGGAGACCGGAATCATGCTGGCCTGTGAGAAAAAGGAGCAGGGATATGATATCTTGGCGACGGGAGAGATGGGCATCGGAAATACGACGACGAGCAGTGCGATCGCTTCCGTACTCCTTGAAAAACGCCCGGAGGAAGTGACCGGAAAGGGAGCCGGACTGTCCTCCGAAGGTATGAAACGGAAGATTCACGCGATTGAGACGGCGATCCGGAAGCACCAGCCGGATAAAAATGATGTTGTGGATGTGATTTCCAAGGTCGGCGGCTTTGACATTGCAGGTATGACCGGACTCTTCCTTGGCGGCGCTGCGCTGCATATGCCGGTGGTCGCAGACGGCTTCATCTCCTGCGTGGCAGCCTTATGCGCAATCCGTATGTGCCCGGCAGTGAAGGATTATGTCATCACATCCCATAAATCAAAGGAACCGGGGACCAGAATGCTTCTCGAAGCAATCGATATTCCGGTATTTCTTGACTGTGATATGTGCCTTGGCGAAGGCACCGGGGCAGTAGCGATCTTTCCGCTGCTAGATCTGGCCCTGTCTGTTTACAACGGCATGAGCACCTTTGCGGATAATGACATCGAACAGTATGTACCGCAGAACTAAGCCGAATAGAAAAAGGAATATCCGGTAAGGAGAATAAAAAGAAGTATAAAAACGAAATACAAAAGGAAGTATAAATATACACTGGAACATGAATAAATGTATAAGATCCTTCCGATATGTGAATGAAAACAGGCTGTGATCCTTTGGAAACAGCCTGTTTTCATTGCTTTTATAAATATGTATGCAAAAACATACAAAAAAACTCGTATTAATATTCATAAACTACTTGATTTTTTCTTAAAGCGGCGTTATAATCTGTCGCATAAATATGCAGGAAATGCAACTGAGGAGGAAAAATTATGAAAAAGCTGATTTCTGGATGTATCGCGGTTTCTATGGTACTTGGCATGATGGCAGGCTCTACGGCAATGGCAGCCGATGACGCTCTGGATAACATCAAGGAGAGAGGAAAGCTGATCGTGGCAACTGACGCTGCATGGCCTCCGTTTGAATATATGGAAGGTGAAAATGTGGTTGGTGTGGACGTGGATATCGCACAGGACATCGCAGATGGTCTCGGTGTAGATCTGGAAGTAATCAATGTCGCATTTGATTCCCTTTCTATGTATCTGGAAAATGGTGAGGCTGATCTGGCGCTTGCAGCAATCACCGTGACTGAGGACCGTGCGGAGAGCATGGAGTTTTCCGATCCATATTGTGACGCATATCAGTATATTGTCGTAAAAGAGGACGATGACAAGGTAAAGACGATCGACGATCTGGCAGGCTATATCATCGGTGTACATCTCGGTACGACCGGCGATTTCCTCGCATCGGATGAGGTAAATATGGGTGTACTCGCAGGTACCGGCGCAAGCGTACAGCAGTACAAGGATCTGACGATCGCAGCGATGGGCCTGAAGGCCGGCGATGTACAGGCGATCGTATGTGACAAGCTTCTGGCCGAGAACCTCTGCACGATCAATGATGGCCTGAAGTGCTTCGAAGCGACCTATGCGGATGGCAGTTCTACACTGGAGCAGTATGCAGTAGCTGCGGCAAAGGGCCAGACGAGCCTGATCGAGAAGGTCAATGAGATCATCAGCCCGCTGAAGGAAGACGGTACGATCGACCAGTACATCCTGGATGAGAGCGCAAAGGCATCTGCACTGAATGAGGAAGCAGAGTCTGAGACTGAGGCTGCTTCAGAGGCAACAGAGACCGAGACCGCTGCAGAATAAGAAAAACAATAGGTGTATTGGCAAGTCCCTTCCGGGTGCAATGTACCGGCGGGGACTTCCTTGTGTTCTTTCACAGAAACGCTTTTCTGCAGGGAATGCAACATCATTTGATTAGAAAGGAAAAACTATGAATTGGATGAATGAACTGACCGCAGAATTTGAGAAAACATTTATCCGTGACGATCGGTATAAGGTGTTTGTCACCGGATTTAAAAATACGATCCTGATCACGCTGGTCTCACTCTGCGTCGGACTGATTGCGGGAATCCTGATCGCCATCGCCCGGTACGGATTCCGGCAGATGAAACGAAAAGCAGCCGTGACCTGGTATGCGAAGCTCTGGTATGCCATCTGCTGGGTGGCAGATAAAATCCTCGCGCTGTATGTGGCGGTGATCCGTGGTGTACCGCTTGTTGTACAGCTGCTGATTATGGCATTTGTCGTGATGGCAGGCTTCCCGAACAAAATCGTGGTCTGCTGTATTGCGATGGGACTGAACTCTGCGGCTTATGTATCCGAGGTCGTACGTGGCGGTATCAATGCGGTCGACGTAGGACAGATGGAGGCGGGACGGTCACTCGGCCTGAGTACGGCGACAACTATTTTCTTTATCATTTTGCCGCAGGCGTTCAAGTCCGCACTTCCGGCGCTTTGTAATGAGGGTATTGCAGTATTAAAGGAGACATCGATCGTCGGATATATCGCAGTTGTCGATCTAACCCGTGCATCCGATCTGGTCAGGAGCCGGACGATGGCGCCGATGATGCCGCTGTTCTTTATTGCAATCGTTTATTTCGCCTGTGTCATGATTCTGTCATGGGGGGTGAGCATTCTGGAGAGGAGGCTGAAGCAGGGTGATCGAGGTTAAAGGATTAAAAAAGGAATTTAACGGACTGAAGGTTTTAAACGGAATCGACTATAAGATCAAACAGGGCGAGAAGATCGTTGTCATCGGACCGAGTGGTTCTGGAAAGAGTACGTTTCTGCGCTGTCTGAATCTGCTGGAGGAGCCGACCGAGGGTGAGGTCTGGTTTGATGGTGTGAATATCACCGATCCCCAAAATGATATCAATAAAATGCGCCAGAAGATGGGGATGGTATTTCAGCATTTCAATCTCTTCCCGCATATGACCGTACTTGGAAACATTACCTTTGCTCCGGTCCGGCTAGGACTGCAGACAAAGGAGGAAGCCAATGCCAATGCAATGCGCCTGCTGAAGCGCATCGGATTGGAGGATAAGGCAAACGAGTATCCGAACCGCTTATCCGGAGGACAGAAGCAGCGTATTGCGATCGTGCGTGCACTGGCGATGAATCCGGAAGTGCTTCTGTTTGACGAGCCGACATCTGCACTTGACCCGGAGATGGTCGGCGAAGTGCTGGATCTGATCCGCGAGCTGGCAAACGAGGGCATGACGATGGTCATTGTTACCCATGAGATGGGTTTTGCCAGAGAGGTCGGGACACGCGTGCTTTTCATCGACGAGGGCGTGATCAAGGAAGAAAACACTCCGCAGGAGTTTTTCGCAAATCCGCAGAACCCGCGTCTGAAGGAGTTTCTGTCGAAAGTACTGTGATGATACAAGAGAAAAGGAAATAGAAAAGGAAATAGAAAAGGAGAATCACTATGTTTAAGAATGTAATTGTAAAAAGACCATGCAGCAAGATCACAGAGGGAATCACCTCCGCACCGGAGCTTGGCAAGCCGGACTATGAGCTGGCATTAAAGCAGCATGACGCTTATATCGAAGCCTTAAAGAGCTGCGGCGTGGAAGTGACCGTGCTGGATGCGGATGAAAACTTCCCGGATTCTTGCTTCGTGGAGGATACTGCTGTGCTGACGAGAAAGTGCGCGATCATCACGAATCCGGGCGCTGCATCCAGAAATAAAGAAGTAGAGGCAATGATTCCGGTCATCAAACAGTTTTACAATGAGGACTGCATCGAGTACATCAAGGCTCCGGGTACACTGGAAGGTGGCGATGTCATGATGGTTGGCGATCATTTCTATGTAGGACGTTCTGCGCGGACGAACGAGGAGGGAATCCGTCAGTTCATCGCGATTCTGGAAAAATATGGTCTGAGCGGTTCTGAAGTGAAGCTGGAGAAGGTACTGCACTTAAAGACCGGCGTCAACTATATTGAGAATAACAAGATGCTCGTATCCGGCGAGTTCGTTGACAAGCCGGAGTTTGCAAAGTATGAAAAATATGTGATCCCGGAGGATGAGGCGTACGCAGCAAACTGCATCTGGATGAACGGAAAAGTCATCGTGCCGGATCATTTTCCGAAGGTAGCGCAGATCGTAAGAGACGCGGGATATGAAGTAATCCTTGTGGATACTTCAGAGTATCGCAAGATTGACGGTGGATTAAGCTGCTTAAGCCTGCGGTTTACGGCACAGAAATAGGTTTGGCGGAGTATCCGCATGTCGGTAGTTATTTTCTGATTTGTATTTTGTATGATATAGCCCTGCTGGTCTGGCACTGAGCTCCTTGCTCAGCCAGAACGACAGGGTTTTTATAATGTAAAGGATCCTGGTAAAACGGACATTCGCAATTCGCTTCACTACTTGCTCATGAACGCAGGAATAGAACGCAGAAATAAGCGGAAGAAGAGCAGCTTAGAAAGATAGAAAAAGCACTTGAAAAACGAATACGGTTAGTGTATACTAATTTATGGTTAGTAAAATCTAACTATAGCGTGAATAAATGATTTTAAAGCTCCTGCACTGCCGTTACTGCTGACACGAGGGTGCAATGGCCGGTCGACTGCTGAACCTCCGGCCGTGGATGGTCGGCCTGCACCTGCAGGCCGGTCCGGGGAGCAGGTATTGGTTATTCCTTCTGCGTATGCAGGAGATAACAGATAAACGAAAGGGGAATGAACATGGATTACTTGGAGATTGAGAAGGTCATTGGAAGAGAAATTATGGACTCCCGCGGAAATCCAACCGTGGAAGCGGAGGTATATCTGGCAGACGGAACTGTAGGAAGAGGGATGGCGCCGAGCGGAGCATCGACCGGAGAGTTTGAGGCGTTGGAGCTGCGCGATGGTGATAAGAGCAGATACCTTGGCAAGGGCGTACAGAAAGCGGTAGAGAACATCAATACTGCAATCAATGCAGCGATCACTGGCATGGATGCGTCTGACATTTATGCAATAGATGCGGCGATGATCGCGGCAGACGGCACAAAGGATAAGTCCAAGCTTGGTGCAAATGCGATCCTGGCCGTATCGATCGCGTGCTGCAGAGCGGCTGCTACCGCACTGGATATTCCACTGTATCGTTTCCTTGGCGGCGTCTCCGGCAACCGACTTCCGGTACCGATGATGAATATCGTAAACGGTGGCTGCCATGCACTTTCCTCCGGGCTGGACGTACAGGAATTTATGGTTATGCCGGTAGGCGCGCCGAGCTTTAAAGAGGGACTTCGCTGGTGCTCCGAGGTCTTCCATGCGCTGGCATCGATTCTGAAATCCCGTGGACTTGCAACCTCTGTTGGCGACGAGGGCGGCTTCGCTCCGGCACTGGCATCCGATGAGGAAGCGATCGAGACGATTCTCGAGGCAGTACAGAAGGCTGGTTATGAGCCGGGCAAGGATTTCATGATTGCTATGGACGCTGCTTCCTCAGAGTGGAAGACCGGCAAGGTCGGAGAGTATAAGCTGCCGAAGGCAGGTACGGTCTACACCTCTGATGAGCTGATCGCACACTGGAAGAAGCTTGTAGAAAAATTTCCGATCATTTCTATCGAAGATGCACTCGACGAAGAGGACTGGGAGGGCTGGAAGAAGCTCACTGCAGAACTTGGTAATAAGGTACAGCTCGTCGGCGATGATCTGTTTGTAACGAATACAGAGCGCCTTGCAAAAGGTATCTCCCTTGGCTGTGGCAATTCCATCCTGATCAAGCTGAACCAGATCGGTTCCGTGTCCGAGACACTTGAAGCGATCAAGATGGCACATAAGGCAGGCTATACTGCGATCTCTTCCCACCGCTCCGGCGAGACTGAGGATACAACGATTGCAGATCTGGCAGTCGCACTGAACACCTGCCAGATCAAGACCGGCGCACCGTCCAGAACCGAGCGTGTCGCAAAGTACAATCAGCTTCTCCGCATCGAAGAGCAGCTGGGCGCAGCAGCCGTATATCCGGGCATGGGAGCATTCAACGTGAAGCGATAAATTATAAAATATAGAACATAAAAATGCTTCGATTTCCCGAATGGGTGGTCGAAGCATTTTGGCGTATGTTATATGTAGTGCATAAATCCTTTTCCGACGATCTCACTGCTTTTTGTGATGGCAGTAAAGGCTGTCGGATCTGTCCTGGAAATAAAGCGCTGCAGCAGGATCGCCTGCCGGACATCCACGACGGTTAGAATAACGGTGCGGTCCTTGTGGGAATATGCACCTTCTGCATGGTAGGTCGTGGCGCTGTGATTTAAGTCGTTGGTGATGAAATTGCAGATCGGATCCGGATTGTTGGAGACGATCGTGAAGAATTTATTCAGCTTCATTCGTTCGATAGATTTATCAATCAGCAGTGTCTTTGCAAAAAGTCCGAGGATGGAACACAGTCCGGTGCGCACATCAAAGATCAGGAAAGAGACAATGACGACAATCAGGTCAGTAAAGAGCAGTGCTGTCGAGATGTTCATCGTTGAATATTTTCGGATGATCATGGCGATGATATCGGTGCCGCCGCCGGATGCATTTTCAAAAAACAGCATGGCAGCCGCGATTGCCGGGAGCAGGATCGCGAAGCAGAGCTCCAACATGATCTCATCCGTGAGGGGATGCGTCATCGGGAATATTTTTTCAAAAATGTTCAGCAAAATGGAAGACAGCACAGTGACATAGGCGGTCTTCAATCCGAAGTTTTTCCCAAGGAACGCGAATCCTACAACGAGCAGAAGCAGGTTGATGATCAGGTTGATCTGCGAGGCGGAGAAGGATGAAAACTTCGAAAAGACAACTGCCATACCGGATACGCCGCCGAAGGAAAAGTTGTTTGGAAATTTAAAAACATAAATGCCAATATCCATGATCAGGACAGCGGCAGTGATCAGAGTATACTCTTTTAAAGTACGGGGGACGGGCAAAGCCGTTTCCTTTTTTTCGCTTCGCATAAAAGTTTCCTCCTGTATGAGTTGTGACAAAATATCTTTAGCCCCTATGATACACGGATTGCTTCGCATTTCATGCTCTCGCAATCCTAAAACACCTCAAATCCGCTCATTTTTCTGCGAAAAATGGCTACTTTTCGGTATTTTGCGGGCCAATAAGTCATGCTTTTTCATGCGAGTATGAAACGCATGACTTTTTGACCCTTGTATTATCAGTATATCATAACAGGGCGCTTCTTTCTACATGAATCGCATGGCCTTTTGCCCCTTTTGCCCTATGATACACGGATTGCTTCGCATTTCATGCTCCCGCAATCCTAATGATGCCTGAGAATTGCTCCGCTGCGAAGCAGCTCCCGCAATTCTGCAAACATTCGAAATCCGCTGATTTACTACGTAAATCGCTACTTTCTCATGTTTGGCGGGTCCCAAGTTCAAAAGCCTTATCATGCAAGCATGAACGGCTTTTTGACCTTTTGACCCTGGCATCATTATGTAGAATAAGGTTGTCAATTCCCCGGAAGTGTTCTATAATTGGGATAAATAGCTGCACCATGCAGCTATCTGTGTGTAAAGAAGTATTCGGAAAGGACGGTAGGGTGTGCGAAAGAGAGAGCGTTATAAACGACTGATTATGTTTCTTGCGACGGTACTGATCGTGGCGGTCCAGACCGGCGTGTTTGCATATGCGTGGTTTCACGACTACTATACGAAGGAAGTCATCGGAAGGATGTACGGGTACTGGGGTCACTGGGCGCTGCTTGTGCTGTATGCAGTGATGGTGGTGCTCATATCGAAGCTGTTTTCGGCCTTCAAGGTCGGCTACATGCGCATATTGGATGTGATTCTGTCACAGATTTTTTCCGTGCTGGTCGTCAATGCGTTTGAATATCTGCAGCTGGCTCTGATCGGGCGGTGGCGTTTTCTGACACATCTGGAGCCGATGTTGTGGGTCACAGGGATCAACCTCATCGCTGTTGTGCTGTGGGTATTTTTTATGCGAGTCATTTACGCACGCATTTATCCGCCGCATCAGGTGCTGCTGATTTATGATAAATTCAGTCCGAAGTCTCTGATTCATAAGATGGAGGAACGGAAGGATAAATATATCGTGACCGGTACGATCCCGCTTTCAGCCGGTATCGACCGGATCAAGGAGGAAATACCGAAGCATCAGGCGATCATGATCGGCGACCTTCCGGCACATGATCGGAACATTTTTCTGAAATACTGCTTTGAGAAAAATATCCGCTGCTACTGCCAGCCGAAGATATCGGATATCATGATCATGTCATCAGAGAAGATTCATATGTTTGATACACCGCTTCTGCTGTTCCGCAACTGCGGACTGACCGTGGAGAAGCAGGTCATCAAGCGTATTTTTGATGTGGTCGTCTCCGGCCTGATGCTGATCGTGCTCTCACCGCTCATGCTGATCATTGCGCTGCTCGTGCATTTTTATGACGGAGGCCCGGTATTCTACAAGCAGGAGCGACTGACGAAGGACGGAGCGGTATTTCTCGTCTATAAATTCCGGAGCATGCGTGTCGATTCGGAAAAAAATGGCGCGCGCCTGGCGATGAAGGGCGACAGCCGTGTCACTCCGGTCGGGAAAGTACTGCGTAATATACATTTTGATGAGCTGCCGCAGCTGATCAATATCATCAAAGGTGATATGTCGCTCGTCGGCCCGCGCCCGGAGCGCCCGGAGATCGCGGCAGAGTATACGAAGGAGATTCCGGAATTTCCATATCGGCTGAAGGTAAAGGCAGGATTGACCGGCTATGCACAGGTGTACGGCAAGTACAATACGACGCCGTATGACAAGCTGAAGCTGGATCTGACGTATATCGAAAATTATTCGTTTCTGCTCGATCTGCAGCTGATTGCGACGACGGTAAAAATTCTGTTCCAGAAGGAAAATACGGAGGGGGTTGACCAGTGGCAGACAACGGCATCAAAGCGGGAGAAGCAGTAGAAGTGCTCGTATCGGTCATCATGCCGGCATGGAACTGTGCAGGGACGATTGGGAAGGCGATCGACTCGGTGCTGGTACAGGATGTTCCGTTGGAGCTGATCGTCGTAAATGATACCTCGCCGGATGATCTGGATGCGGTAATGAAGACGTATGCATCAGATCCCCGTGTCCGCTATGTGAAAAATGAGCATAACCTCGGCGCTTCCGGCAGCCGGAACCGCGGTGTAGCGCTGGCGAAGGGAAGCTATGTGGCATTTTTGGATGCGGATGACTGGTGGGAGAAGGGCAAGCTGAAAAAGCAGATGCAGCTTCTGACTGCGACTCAGGCGGTGCTGTGTTCGACGGGCAGAGAGCTGCTGACGCCGGATGGCAGGCAGACCGGCAGGGTCATCGGCGTACCGGAGGAGATCACCTACCGGAAGCTTTTACATCACAATTGTATTAACTGTTCCTCCGTCGTACTGCGTACTGATGTGGCGCGGGAGTTTCCGATGGAGCACGAAGACAGTCACGAGGATTACATACTCTGGCTGCGTATTTTGAAAAAGTATGGACGGGCAGTGGCTGTGAACGAGCCGCTGCTCAAATATCGTCTGAGCAGCAAAGGAAAGTCCGGAAGCAAGCTTCAGTCGGCGCGGATGACCTACCGCGTGTATCGCTACGTCGGAATGAGCCGGTGGCAGTCGCTTGTCTGCTTTTTTATGTATGCGGTGAATGGCGTGTGGAAATATGCGCGGGCTTACTTTCTCACTTGCACGCTTCTGGTGTCTGTGCTACTATAAAAAACAAAACGAAAAGGAGAAAACCTATGATTCAGAAACTGATTGCAAATATAAAGAAGACAAATGCACCGATTGTAGTCGGACTCGATCCGATGCTTTCCTATATTCCGGAACAGGTAAAGGCAGCTGCGTTTAAGGAATATGGCGAGACGCTGGAAGGTGCGGCCGAGGCTGTATGGCAGTACAATAAGGCGATTGTAGATGAAGTATATGATCTGATCCCGGCAGTGAAGCCGCAGATTGCGATGTATGAGCAGTTCGGAATTCCGGGTCTTACAGCTTTTAAGCGAACGGTGGACTACTGCCACGAAAAAGGACTCGTTGTGATCGGTGATGTGAAGCGTGGGGATATCGGCTCTACCTCCGCAGCTTATGCAACAGCACATCTTGGTCAGGTGCAGATCGGCGCAGCGATGGCGACTCCGTTCGGCGAGGACTTTGCGACCGTGAATCCATACCTTGGCTCGGATGGTATCAAGCCGTTTCTCGAGGTGTGCAAGGCTGAAAAGAAGGGACTCTTCATTCTCGTAAAGACATCCAATCCATCCAGCGGCGAGTTCCAGGATCAGCTGATCAATGGCCGTCCGCTCTACGAGCTCGTAGGTGAGAAGGTTGCTGAGTGGGGAGCTGAGTGCATGGGAGATGGGTACAGCTACGTCGGCGCGGTCGTAGGTGCGACTTATCCGGAGATGGGAAAGGTACTGCGTAAAGTCATGCCGAAGTCGTTCATCCTTGTTCCGGGCTACGGTGCACAGGGCGGAAAGGCAGCGGATCTGGTACATTACTTTAATGAGGACGGACTTGGCGCGATCGTCAATTCCTCCAGAGGTATCATTGCCGCATATAAGCAGGAAAAATATGCCGCTTACGGCGCAGAGAATTTTGCAAAAGCGAGCCGCGCGGCAGTAGAGGATATGATCGCGGACATTAACGGGGCACTTGAACGCAGATAAGCATTCCCCCGCTTCAAGTGCGCGAAGCGACTGCGTTCATGAGCAAGTAGCGAAGCTAGGCCCTGTCAGCAGAGCTGCAGGGATGGATTGCGAATGTCCGCTTTACAGAAGATAGAAAAGTGAAGAACCAAATCATAGATGCGAGAGACAAAGGATCAGTCTGGCATGTATGAATAAAGAAAAGGACAGGAAAATGGCGGAAAAATTCAAAGAGACCGCGCGGGTGATTTCCCAGGAATCGCTCGGCGGGCAGATTTACAGCATGTGGATTCAGACAGAGCAGATTGCAGCGGCAGCAAAGCCGGGGCAGTTTGTTTCTGTATATTGTAAAAATGAGGCAAAGCTTCTGCCGCGTCCGATCAGTCTGTGTGAGATTGACCGGGAAAATGGCAGGCTGCGCATCGTCTATCGTGTGACCGGTGAGGCTACCGGTACGGAGGAGTTCAGCCATTATCAGGCCGGGGATGCGATTGAGCTGCTCGGGCCGCTTGGCAATGGATTTCCACTGGAGCGTGCAAAAGGAAAGCGGGTGTTCCTGATCGGCGGCGGCATCGGTATCCCGCCGATGGTACAGCTGGCAAAGGAGTTGGATGACAAGGCAGTGGCGATCATGGGTTATCGCAATGCGGATACATTTCTTGACCGGGAGCTTTCGGAGCATGCGACGCTCTATGTGGCGACCGAAGACGGAAGCCTTGGTACGAAGGGGAATGTCATTGACTGCATCAGAGAAAAGGACCTCAAGGCGGATGTGCTCTTTGCATGCGGACCGACTCCGATGCTGCGTGCACTCAAGGCATATGCGAAAGAAGCAGGAATCGAGTGCTGGATCTCGATGGAGGAGCGGATGGCATGCGGAATCGGAGCTTGTCTTGCCTGCGTCTGCAAGTCGACAGAGGTTGATGAGCATTCCCAGGTAAAGAACAAACGTGTATGCAAGGAAGGTCCGGTATTTCTGGCGGACGATGTGGAGCTGTAGGAAGAGGAGAAAACATGGCAGATATGAGTGTAAATATCGCCGGAGTTACCTTAAAGAATCCGGTGATGACAGCATCCGGGACCTTTGGCTCCGGAATGGAATACAGTGAGTTTGTGGATTTATCCAGACTGGGAGCAGTCGTGACAAAGGGAGTTGCAAATGTCCCGTGGCCGGGCAATCCGACTCCGCGTGTGGCAGAGATCCGAAGCGGTATGATGAATGCGATCGGCCTGCAGAATCCTGGTATCGATCTGTTCTGCAAGCGGGACATCCCGTTTTTGAAGCAGTACGACACGAAAATCATCGTAAATGTCTGCGGACATACGACGGAGGAATATTGTGAGACGGTAGAGCGCCTGGCGCAGGAGCCGGTAGATATGCTCGAGATCAATATTTCCTGCCCGAATGTAAAATGCGGTGGCATCTCTTTCGGACAGGATCCGAAGGCAGTCGAGGCGATCACGGCTGAGATCAAGCGGCATGCCGCGCAGCCGGTGATCATGAAGCTGAGTCCGAACGTGACAGATATTACCGAGATTGCCAGGGCAGCGGAGGCGGGAGGCGCAGATGCACTCTCGATGATCAACACCCTGACAGGTATGAAGATCGATATTCACAGGCAGACATTTGCGATCGCAAATAAGACCGGCGGCGTATCCGGACCGGCAGTGCATCCAATCGCGGTGCGTATGGTTTATCAGACAGCGCAGGTGGTGAACATTCCGATCATCGGAATGGGCGGCGTTCAGAATGCAGAGGATGCGATCGAGTTTTTACTCGCGGGAGCGACCGCAGTGGCTGTCGGTACCGCAAATTTCCATAATCCAATGACGACGGTCGAAGTCATTGACGGCATTGCGGATTATATGAAGGCTCATCAGGTGGAAAAAGTCACTGACCTGATCGGGGCAGTACACGGGTAATATCAGTTCGAAAGGTAAAAAAAGTGAATCAGTTTTCAAGAACAGAGCTATTAATCGGAAAAGAAGGAATCGAAAAGCTGGCGAACAGCCGGGTGGCAATATTCGGTATCGGCGGGGTCGGCGGTTATACAGTGGAGGCACTGGCGCGCAGCGGAGTCGGAGAGTTTGATCTGATCGATGATGACCGCGTTTGCCTGACAAATATCAACCGCCAGATTCTGGCGACGCGCAGCACCGTGGGGAAGTATAAGGTAGATGTGGCGATGGAGCGGATTCTCGACATCAATCCACGTGCACAGGTACACGTCTACAAGACATTTTATATGCCGGATACGGCGGATCAGTTTGATTTTTCAGTCTATGATTACGTCGTTGATGCGATCGATACGGTGACCGGGAAGCTTCAGCTCGTTGAGCAGGCATACCGTACCGGGACAAGGATCATCAGCTCGATGGGTGCAGGTAACAAGATGGATGCGAGCGCCTTTCAGGTGGCGGATATCTCGAAGACAAGTGTCTGCCCGCTGGCAAAGGTCATGCGCCGGGAGCTCAGAAAGCGCGGCATTAAAAAGCTGAAGGTCGTTTACTCAACGGAGCCGCCGATCGAACCGAAGGAGACGGAAGAATTAAGCTGCAAAAACCACTGTGTCTGCCCGCCGGGAACCGCACGGAAATGCACGGTTCGCCGTCAGATACCGGGCAGTACCGCGTTTGTACCGTCGGTCGCCGGACTGATTATCGCGGGTGAGGTCGTGAAGGATCTCATCAAAGATGTGCGGTAACGCAAAAAGATATAATAGAAGAAACAGCGAAAAACAGGAGGATCCATAAAATGGAAAATTACAAGCAGGAATTTATCGAATTTATGGTAGAGAGCGATGTGCTGAAGTTTGGTGATTTTACGTTAAAGAGCGGACGGAAGTCTCCGTTCTTCATGAATGCGGGCGCATATGTGACCGGTTCCCAGCTGCATCGGCTCGGACAGTATTATGCGAAAGCAATTCATGATAATTATGGCACTGATTTTGATGTGCTCTTCGGGCCGGCGTACAAGGGAATTCCGCTCGCAGTCGCGACCGTGATCGCATTCAGCGAGCTTTACGGCAAGGAGATCCGCTACTGTGCGAATCGCAAGGAGCTCAAGGATCACGGGGATGCAGGTATCCTGCTCGGCAGCAAATTAAAAGACGGCGACCGCGTGGTCATCATTGAGGATGTGACGACGTCCGGAAAGTCGATCGAGGAGACATTCCCGATCATCCGTGCGCAGGCGAATGTGGAAATCCGGGGCCTGATGGTATCCCTGAACCGTATGGAAGTAGGGAAAGGCGGCGTCAAGAGCGCGCTCGACGAGATCAAAGAGCTGTATGGATTTGATGCAAAGGCGATTGTGACGATGGAAGAGGTCGTAGAATATCTGTACAATCGTCCGTGCCAGGGCCAGGTACGGATCGACGATGCGATGAAAGCGGCAATCGACGCATATTATGTAGAGTACGGGGCAAAGTAGAGCCTGCAACATCCACTTTGACAGGAAGGTCAGAAAGGAGTGAATGGAACATGGATAAAAAAGAGAAATTGTATAAGACCGTGGCAAATTCCGCAATCTGGAATCTGGTGATGGGTATTGTCGTGCTCGTGACCGGCATTACCTCCGGCGTACTTCTGCTGATCAGCGCAGTCCGGTTGATGAGAAGTAAAGGAGATATTACATTCTGATGGCGCAGACACTTCGCAGAGGCATCAAGCTTTCCGGGACATTACTTTTCGGCGCGTACGTCGCGGCACTCATCTACTGTCTTTTTTTTGCGGAGGGCTATGGACGGGTTGACGGCGTGTACGACTATAATGTGCGCCCGTTCCGGGAGATCTGGCGTTATCTGCGCTACTGGAAAATCCTCGGCATCCGGACCGTTGTTTTAAATCTGGGTGGAAATATTCTCGGCTTTGTCCCGTTCGGAGCACTGCTGCCGCTTATGGTGCGTGATACACGGAAGGCATGGAAGGTCGGGGTGCTCGGACTGGAGATCAGTGCGCTCGTCGAATTTTCCCAGCTGATCTTTCGGGTCGGCTGCTTTGATGTGGACGATATGATCTTAAATACGTTCGGGGCGCTGGCAGGGTACGGGTGCTTCTGGCTTTCGCGGAAGTGGTTTTTTCGCCGGTTTCCGGAGGAGGAGATGAGATAAGTAGCGTTTAACCACAGGAAAATGCGGTGCCAGGGGACGGATAAGCTACAGATTGGAGAAATATATGGCAAAAAGACAGGTATATTCCTTTGAAGAAAAGAAATATTCCGCAAACCAGATCGCTTCGGCGGTTCTCGGTGTGTTGTCGGTCATCGTTCTGGCGGGGCTGCTCGGGATTTCGTTTCTGATGAAGGGAATGGCAAATACGTGGATCGGTGCGGTTGGCTTTACCGGAATCGTGATGGCAGTCTGCGGCCTGTGGTATGGGTTTGCGGGCTTTAAGGACGATTCCAAATCGTATTTCTGCAGCAAATGCGGAACGATCCTGAGCACTGTGGCGATTGCGGGCTGGTTCTTTATCGTGTGTCTCGGACTGGCAGGATAAAGAGCGCAAACGTCGGCAGGTTCGCTGCCTCAATTGCGCAGAGCAATACGCAATGAAGCTATTCGGTTATGACACATCATAAGGAGGAATCCGGTTATGGGAGGCTTCCTTATGATTTTACCGAATCAAGCAAGGCCCCTGTTTCAATTGCACAAAGCAATAAGCGGTGGGGCAGCATTCGGTTAATGAGCAAGTAGCGAAGCGGATTGCGAATATCCGTTTTATAAGCAGCAAAGTGGATTGCGAATATCCGCTTGACAAATGGCAGGTGAAAATATGGAACAGACAAATCAGAACGATACTTATTTACAGGAGCGGTACAGTCTCGCAATGGAACGGATCGAAGGGATCCTTGAAGAAAAGACGGTGTCCGCCCCTTTTTGTATTTATTTTCAGGCGGTAGCGAAGTTTTTACTGGAGACGAAGGCTCTGAGAGAGAAGCTGGTGCCGGAGAAGGCAGAAGCGTATACCCTTGAGGAATGGCAGCAAATCAACCATGAGATGTATGCGGATATTCTTCCGGAGCACTATGCCCAAAGCTTTGGCAACCCGGAATATGCGGTGGAGACGCTGGGAGAAGTGTTCGGAAAGCTTTTAAGCTTTCTTTACACGGAACTGCGTGCGCTGCAGATCTATGTCTATGAGGAGCGGCTGGAGGAGACCGTCATATGCCTGGAGCTTTTTATTGAGGTGTACAATTGCTTCGAGCGCACCCCGCTTCCGGAGTACCGGGAGATTCAGCAGGTCATTTACTGGTTCTTAAGCGACTACAGTGAACTTTTTGTGGCGCACCGGATTCAGGAGGCGATCGACCCGGAGCTGGATTTTGCGACCCGGATTGTGATGGAGTCCGATCTGACGGATCTGCGTTACCTTTACCGCTATGGCGAATATGTATCGGAAAATGAATTAAAGACGGCGGAATTTTTAAATACACTTTCAGAAGAAGAGATCGCGGCGATGGCAGATACTTATACGGAGGGCTACCGGATCGGGTTTGTCCTTGGCGGCAAGGATCTTTCGATCAAGCGCACCGTAAATATCCGCTATCAGCTCGGATTTGAGCGAATGATCCGCAAAGCGATCGGAAATTTTGCAAAGATGGGGCTGAAGCCGGTCATTTACCGCGCGGCAGTGAGCACGCTGAACAAGCGCCAGACGATGCGCATCGGCTACAGCGGGGCAGTGCCGAACAAGCAGTTTGAGTACGATCACCGTGCAGACAACGCGGTATATCTGGATAAGAAATTTGCCGAGCGCAAGCTTGGCGTGATGCGGACCTCCTACGAAAAATGGAAGCAGCTCGCGGCATGGCATGCAGGTCCGGCGGTCGTGGAGACCTTCGGCGAGACACCCTTCGTGCCAAAGAGCAATCCGTACAGCTATCAGCTTTCCGAGAAGCAGCAGAAGCTGCAGGTATCCTGTGATAACGAGTCGGCACAGATCACGAACCAGTATATCATAGGCAAGGAGCGGAGCTTTACGATCATCGCCTTTCCGGTGCCGGAGATCGGCGCACAGTTTGAGGATATTTTCCGTGAGACGGTACGGATCAATACACTGGACTATGTTCTTTACCGGGACATTCAGCAGAAGCTCATCGATGTGCTGGATCAGGGGACGTCCGTACACATCCGGGGTGCGCATGGAAATGAGACGGATCTGACGGTGGCTTTACATCCGCTCAAAGATCCGGCAAAGGAGACGCTCTTTGAAAACTGCGTGGCGGATGTCAATATTCCGGTTGGCGAGGTGTTCACATCTCCGCAGCTTGCCGGGACAAATGGACTGCTGCATGTCTCGCAGGTTTATTTAAACGAGCTGAAGTATGTGGAGCTGAAGGTATGGTTTAAGGACGGAAGGATAGAGAACTGGAGCTGCGGCAACTTTGCGGATGACGAAGCGAACCGGAACTACTTCTTCGAAAATGTCATGTATCACCACGAGACGCTGCCGCTCGGCGAGTTTGCGATCGGGACGAATACAGCGGCCTACTGTATGGCGCAGAAATATCAGATCGCGGATAAGCTGCCGATCCTGATTGCGGAAAAGATGGGACCGCATTTTGCCGTGGGTGATACGTGCTACAGCTGGGCAGAGGATACATCGGTCTACAATCCGGATGGAAAGGAAATCATTGCGCGTGACAATGAGGTATCCATTCTCAGAAAAGAAGATCCGTCCAGGGCATATTTTGGCTGTCATACGGACATCACGATCCCGTATGAGGAGCTCGGCAGCATCGAGGTCATTCGGGCAGACGGCAGCCGGATTCCGGTCATTTCGGGCGGCAGGTTCGTCGTTCCGGGCACGGAGGCGCTCAATGAATCATTGGATGAAGCAGGAAAATAATTCCCGGAAGCATTGACAAGGGGAAGCATAGTTAGTAGAATGAGTTCGGTTTTAGAATAAGAAGAACAACAGAAAAAGGAGAAAGTACGATGGCAAAAGTAGGAATTGTGATGGGCAGTGATTCGGACATGCCGGTGATGCGCAAAGCCGCAGAGATGCTGGAAAGATTCGGGATCGAGTATGAGATGACAATTATTTCCGCACACCGGGAGCCGGATGTTTTCTTTGAGTATGCGAAGACCGCAGAGGCGAAGGGCTTCAAGGTCATTATCGCAGGAGCCGGGATGGCTGCACACCTTCCGGGCATGTGCGCAGCGATTTTCCCGATGCCGGTGATCGGTATTCCAATGCATACGACTTCGCTTGGAGGAAGAGATTCCCTCTACTCCATCGTACAGATGCCGTCCGGTATTCCGGTAGCGACTGTGGCAATCAATGGCGGTGCGAATGCCGGTATTCTTGCAGCGAAGATTCTGGCTACGTCCGACCCTGAGCTGCTGGACCGGGTGAAGGCTTACGCGCAGGAGCTGAAGGAGCAGGTGGAGCAGAAGGACGCAAGATTACAGGAAGTCGGATATAAGGCTTATTAAGGAGGAGAAAATGGATTACAAAAAGGCAGGAGTGGACATTGAAGCTGGTTACCGTTCTGTGGAGCTTATGAAAGAGCATGTAAAGCGGACAATGCGTGAAGAAGTACTTGGTGGACTGGGAGGCTTTTCGGGCGCATTTTCTCTGGCGAAGATCAAAGAGATGGAGGAGCCGGTGCTTCTTTCCGGTACCGATGGCTGCGGCACGAAGGTGAAGCTGGCATTTCTTCTGGATAAGCATGATACGATCGGTATTGACGCCGTAGCGATGTGTGTGAACGACATTGCCTGTGCCGGCGGGGAGCCGTTGTTCTTCCTTGATTATATTGCATGTGGCAAGAACTATCCGGAGAAGATCGCAGCAATCGTCAGTGGTGTGGCAGAGGGCTGTGTGCAGTCCGACTGTGCACTGATCGGCGGCGAGACGGCGGAGCATCCGGGACTGATGCCGGAGGATGAGTATGATCTGGCCGGCTTTGCAGTTGGCGTGGTCGATAAGAAGGATCTGATCACAGGAGCCTCCATCAAGGCTGGAGATGCCCTGATCGGTATCGCATCGACCGGCGTACACAGCAACGGCTTTTCGCTGGTCCGCAAAGTATTTCCGATGGAGCGGGAGGTACTCGACACCTACCATGATGCGCTTGGAAAGACGCTCGGTGAGGCACTGCTGGCTCCGACCCGAATCTATGTAAAGGCGCTGCGCAGCGTAAAGGAAGCAGGCGTGCGCATCAAGGGCTGCAGCCATATCACAGGCGGCGGATTTTATGAGAATATTCCGCGGATGCTTCCGGATGGCGTGAAGGCAGTCGTGAAGAAGGACAGCTATAAGATCCCGGAGATTTTCCGGATGCTTGCAAAGGAAGGCTCCATTGAAGAGCAGATGATGTACAATACGTTCAATATGGGTATTGGCATGGTGCTGGCGGTTGATCCGGCGGATGTGGATGCGACGCTTGCCGCTCTGGCAAAGACCGGGGATCAGGCATGGCTGATCGGCGAAGTAACAGACGGCGAAAAGGGAGTCGAGTTATGTTAAGGCTGGCGGTGCTTGTATCCGGAGGCGGTACGAACCTGCAGGCGATTCTCGATGCGATCACAGCCGGAAGTGTCACAAATGCAGAGGTTGTCAAGGTCATCAGCAACAGCCGGAAGGCGTATGCACTGGAGCGGGCTGCTGCTGCGGGGATCCCGACGGCCTGCGTGACACGCAGGGAGCATCCGGATGCGGAGGATTTTGATACGGCACTGCTGGCGGAGCTGCAGGAGGCACAGGCTGATCTGGTCGTGCTGGCCGGCTGTCTCGTCGTCATTTCTCAGCGCATCGTGGATGCTTATCCGAACCGGATTATCAACATTCACCCGGCACTGATCCCGTCCTTTTGCGGGACGGGCTACTATGGGCTCGGCGTACATGAGGCGGCGTTGGCGCGCGGCGTGCGTGTGACCGGGGCGACGGTGCATTTTGTAGATGGAGGCACGGATACCGGACCGATCATTTTACAGAAGGCAGTCGAGGTAAAGCAGAACGATACGGCAAAGGAGCTGCAGCTGCGTGTGATGCAGGAAGCCGAATGGGTGATTCTCCCGAAGGCAATCGACCTGATCGCAAATGGCAGGGTGACAGTAGAAAACGGACAGGTAAAGATTGCAGAGGCATAATACAAACGCAGACCGGCGATCACCGGGAGAAAGGCGGACGTGAGATGAAAATTTTGATTGTGGGAAGTGGCGGAAGAGAGCATGCGATCGCGTGGAAGATTGCGCAGTCGCCGAAGGCAGAGAAGATTTACTGTGCACCGGGCAATGCGGGTATTGCAGAGTATGCGGAGTGTGTCGATATCAAGGCAATGGAGTTTGACCGGCTTGCAGCTTTTGCGAAGGAGCACGAGGTGGACCTGACGGTCGTAGGCATGGACGATCCTCTCGTCGGCGGTATCGTGGATGTCTTCGAGGCGAAAGGGCTTCGGGTATTCGGTCCGCGCAAAAATGCGGCGATCCTCGAGGGCTCCAAGGCATTTTCCAAGGATCTGATGAAGAAGTATCATATTCCGACAGCGGCATATGAGAATTTTGACAATGCGAAGGATGCGCTTGCGTATCTGGAGACGGCAAAGTTTCCGATCGTGCTGAAGGCAGACGGGCTTGCGCTCGGAAAGGGCGTGCTGATCTGTAATACATTATCGGAGGCGCAGGCCGGCGTCCGCGAGATCATGACGGACAAGAAGTTCGGTCAGGCGGGCAACCGGATGGTTATCGAAGAATTTATGACCGGACGGGAGGTATCGGTGCTGACGTTTGTGGACGGAAAGACGATCCGTATCATGACCTCCGCGCAGGATCACAAGCGTGCGGGTGACGGAGATACCGGGCTGAACACAGGCGGTATGGGGACGTTTTCTCCGAGCCCGTTCTACACAAAAGAGATCGATGCGTGGTGTATGGAGCATATTTACCAGCCGACTGTTGATGCGATGCGTGCGGAAGGCCGGGAGTTCAAGGGTATCATTTTCTTTGGCCTGATGCTGACGGCGGACGGCCCGAAGGTGCTTGAGTACAATGCCCGGTTCGGAGATCCGGAGACACAGGTCGTGCTGCCGCGGATGAAGACGGACATTGTGGATGTGTTTAATGCCTGTGTGGACGGTACTCTGGACCAGATCGAGCTGGAGTTTGAGGACAATGCGGCGGTCTGTGTCGTACTGGCTTCGGACGGATATCCGGTCAGCTACAAGAAAGGCTATGTGATCCACGGTCTTGACGCATTTCAGGGGAAGGACGGCTACTATGTGTTCCACGCTGGTACAGCCGTTTCGCCGGAAGGGGTCGTGACCAACGGAGGCCGTGTACTCGGCGTGACTGCGAAGGGTGCCAGCCTGAAAGAAGCGCGTGCAAATGCCTATGAAGCGGTGAAGTGGATTGATTTTGAAAACAAGTATTTCCGACATGATATCGGAAAGGCAATTGACGAAGCATAGGAGAGTAAGTAAGAATGAAAGGCAGAAAAACAGTATGGAAATCCATCCTTCTGACGGTGATGCTGCTTGTATGGACGTGCATGGCAGTACCGGTACTGGCAGAGGAGGCATCCGGGGATAATTCCTTATCCTCGCTTGGGATCACGACGGAGGGCGTGACCGTGTCACCGGATTTTTATTACAGTACGATTGAGTATCAGGTGACGGTACCGTCCGGGACTTCCCGGTTGGAGCTGGATCCTGTGCCATCGAATTCCGGAGCATCGATCATTGGCATCGACGGACAGGACATCGGCAGTGACGGAACGACGACGGTGGCGATCACGGTGCAGGCGGCAAATGGCAATCAGATCACGTATTATCTGTATGTGACGACGGATACGACGACGCAGGCAGCCGCACCGGCAGCAGAGACGGAAACTGAGGCTGTGACCGAGGCGCAGACCGAGGCGGAGCCGGAGACAGAGGATCCGCGCTATGTAAAGGTAGACCGGAATGCCCTGGAGGAAGCAGAGAAGACGATTTCCACCCTGAAGACAGAGACCGGTAATTATCGTGACCGCGTGACACTTCTGACGAGAATTCTCTATGGAATGATCGCCCTGTGTGTGATCCTGCTCTTTGCAGTGATCAATCTGGCGCTCAAGAAGAAGGATCTGAAGGCAGAGCTGCAGAACTATATGGGCTATGGCTATGATCCGGGCGCAGGTGAGGCGGATAGCGGCTATGCTGCGCAGGCCGGCTACGACAATGGCGGCTATAACGCGACGCAGCAGGGCTACGACAACAGCGGATACGATGCACAGGCCGGTTATGACAATAACGGATATGATGCACAGGCCGGTTATGACAATAGCGGATACGATGCACAGGCCGGTTATGACAATAGCGGCTATGACGCACAGACCGATTTTGAGGATCCGTTTGAACAGCAGCAGCCACTCTCAAAAAAAGAGCAGAAGAAGCTGAAAAAGGAAAAGGCAGCGATGACGGACGATCCGGCGACTGTGCCGAAGCCATCCAGAGCAAAGAAAAAAGCAAAGCAGATGCCGGAGTATCAGCCTCCGCAGCCGGAACATCAGTATCAGCCTCCGAAGGAGAAGACATCCGAGCATGTGGAAGTCAATATGATCGATCTGTAACGGTTGGTTAAAACGGAGCCCGCGGGGGATTTCACACAGCTGTGTGAAGTCTCCTGCCGGGCTCTTTGTGGTTCTGGCGGTTGACATAGGAAGCGTTCTGTTATATCATTACTATCACAAGGGAGGTACAGCTATGCTGATAGAGATAGATTTCCAGAGCGATGAGGCGATATACATGCAGCTGCGCAATCAGATAGTACTCGGGATTGCGACATCCATGCTGCAGGAGGGAGATACCCTTCCTTCCGTCCGTCAGCTTGCCGATGACATCGGCATCAATATGCACACCGTAAACAAGGCTTATTCCGTTTTGCGCCAGGAGGGATTTGTGACAATCGACCGGCGCAGAGGCGCCGTTGTGGCATTGGATGATAATAAGGCACAGGCGATTGTGGAGATGCAGAACCGTCTCCGCGTGCTTCTGGCAAAAGGCATCTGTAAGAATATTACCCGCGGGGAAGTACACGCGATGGTAGATGAGTGCTACGATGCGTGGGAGAATGAGGACGCGTAAAATAAATTGCTAACAGACAGAGCAACAGGAGGAAGACTTACATGCAGACAGACTATACACAGAGCGCCCGGAAGGCTCTGAAGCTGGCAGAGCGGGCGGCGAAAGCATGCCATCACAGCTATGTCGGCTCAGAGCATCTGCTGCTCGGCCTCGTACAGGAGCCGGACGGTACAGCCGGTGTGATTCTGAGAAACCATAAAGTAGAAGGAAAAAAGCTCTCAGAGCTGATTGCGAAGCTGGTAGCTCCGGATCAGATCGTGCTCTCACCGGAGGAGGGCTGGTCGCCGCGGGCACAGGGGATTCTGCGAGACGCAGAAGAGCTGGCACATTTTTTTGAACACAGGGAGATAGGGACGGAGCATATCCTGTTCGCGATCCTGCGTGATGTGGAGTGTGTGGCGACCAGACTTTTACACACACTCGGCGTGAATTTGCAGAAGCTGTGCACTGATATTGTAGATGTCGCGGGACTTCCGGAGGACCGTTACCGTGAGCTGATCCGGCAGGCGAAGGCGGGTGCCGAGGAGGGAATATCCGGCAATACGCCGACCCTGGATCAGTACAGCCGGGATCTGACCGGGCTTGCTTCTGCGCACAAGCTGGACGTGACGGTCGGAAGGGAACGGGAGATCGAGCGGATCATCCAGATTTTAAGCCGCCGTACGAAGAACAATCCATGCCTGATCGGTGAGCCGGGTGTCGGCAAGACTGCGATCGTCGAGGGGCTGGCACAGCGAATTGTAAATGAAGAAGTGCCGGAGCCGATGCGCGGCAAGCGTGTCGTGACGCTGGATATGGCGGGCATGGTGGCAGGATCGAAGTACCGCGGAGAGTTCGAGGAGCGGATCAAGCGGATCATTGCAGAAGTAGTCGACAGCGGAGATGTCCTGCTCTTTGTCGATGAGCTTCATACGATCATCGGGGCCGGCGGTGCGGAGGGCGCCCTGGATGCGTCGAATATCCTGAAGCCGTCCTTAGCCAGAGGCGAGCTGCAGCTCATCGGTGCTACCACACAGGAAGAGTACCGCAAATACATCGAGAAGGATCCGGCACTGGAGCGGCGGTTCCAGCCGGTGCATGTGGAGGAGCCGTCTGAGGAAGAGACACTGAAGATCTTAAAGGGACTCCGTCCGCTTTATGAAAAGCACCATGGAGTCACGATTTCAGATGAGGCGCTGGAGGCAGCCGTGAAGCTTTCTGTGCGTTACATTAATGATCGGTTCCTGCCGGATAAGGCGATCGATCTGATCGACGAGGCGAGCGCGCGCCATCAGCTTGGCTATTTCCATGCGGGTTCCCCAATCGAGAAGCTGCAGGAGGAGTATGAGGAGCTGTTGGCAGAGCGTGAGACGGCGATCCGGGAAGGCCGATATGAGGATGCGAAGGTGCTGAACCAGAAAAAGGAAGCCGCAGGGGAAAAGCTGGATCGGCAGAAGAAGCGGATGCACCTGAAGCAGAGCAGCCGGACCCGGATGGTATCCCGCGAGGACATCGAGGCGATCGTATCCGTATGGACGAAGATTCCGGTGCAGCGCCTCGCAGAGCAGGAGGGTAAGCGTCTTCTTGCTTTGGATGCTGAGCTGCACAAGCGTGTCATCGGGCAGGAGGAGGCCGTGCAGGCCGTGGCAAAGGCCGTCAGGCGCAGCCGTGCCGGGCTGAAGAATCCGGCACGTCCGATCGGATCCTTTCTGTTTCTTGGACCGACCGGAGTCGGAAAGACCGAGCTTTCAAAGGCGCTTGCCGAGACCGTGTTCGGGGATGAGCAGGCGATGATCCGCGTCGATATGTCGGAGTATATGGAGAAGCACAGTGTCTCCCGTCTGGTCGGCTCACCGCCGGGATACGTCGGATATGAGGAGGGCGGTCAGCTCTCGGAGAAGGTGCGGAGAAATCCATATTCGGTGATTTTGTTTGACGAGATCGAGAAGGCCCATCCGGATGTATTCAACATCCTTTTGCAGGTGCTCGACGAGGGTCATATCACAGACGGTCATGGCCGGAAGGTCGATTTCAAAAATACGGTTCTGATCATGACATCCAATGCGGGGGCGCAGTCGATCATCGCGCCGAAGCACCTGGGCTTTGGTACCGGCAAGGATGAAAAGAAGAACTATGAGGCGATGAAGAGCAGCGTCATGCAGGAGGTACGCCGCATTTTCAAGCCGGAGTTTCTGAACCGGATCGATGAGATGATCGTGTTTCATGCACTGACGAAGGATGAGATTTACCAGATCACCGGACTTTTGCTTGGAGAGCTGCAAAAGCGGGCAAGAGAGCAGCTGGAGATCACCTTAAAGATCAGTCCTGCAGTGAGAAAGCATATCTCTGAAAAAGGCTTTGATGAGAAATACGGAGCAAGGCCGCTGCGCCGTGCCGTGCAGAATCAGATCGAGGATGTGCTGGCGGAGGAGATTCTCTCCGGGCGGGTGCATCGCGGCGATACCGTACACGTCGGTCTGAAAAAAGGAAAAATAGTGTTCGGATCAGAGACGGAAAAGACAGCACAATAGCCAAAGAAAAGCTGGAATTTTGGTCAGAATTATGATAAGATAGCGTCATCCAGGGGGCGACCCCGCGCGAATGAAAAACATACCAGGAGGACATGAGACATGTCAGTAATAAAAGATCTTATATGTACAGAAGAAGACGGCACACTCAGCTTCGGCAATTACGAGCTGGCAGAAAAGGCAAAGCGTTCGGATTATGAGCATGAGGGCGATCTGTATAAGGTAAAGACCTTCGCAGAGATCACGAAGCTTGAGAAGAACGGAATGTTCGTATATGAGTCTGTTCCGGGTACCGCAGTCCATCATTTCCATTCTACTGCAAATGGTGTTTCCTTTGAGGTAGAGGGCAGGGAGGATGCACAGATCATTCTCGGACTGGAAGAGGATGCAGAGTACAAGATTTACATTGATGATGTCAATGCCGGCACGATGACCACACAGCTGGGCGGCAAGCTCGTCCTGAGCGTGGAGATCGGCGCAGTGGACGAGGTTCCGGTAAAGGTTGTGAAATTATAAATGCCAAAAGCAAAGCTATTATTTTTCTGTCAGAACTGCGGGTTTGAGTCCACAAAGTGGATGGGGCAGTGTCCGGGCTGCAAGGAGTGGAATACCTTTGCAGAGGAGCCGCAGGCAGCAGTACCGAAAAAGACAGCAGCAGGGAGCGTCCGAAAGGATGCTCCTCATCCAAAAACACTCTCAGAGATAGAGGTGTCACAGACTGCGCGTATGACGACTGGGATGGGGGAGCTGGACCGTGTGCTCGGAGGAGGCATTGTACAGGGCTCCCTTGTTTTAGTCGGAGGAGATCCAGGTATCGGAAAGTCGACGTTGCTTTTACAGGTTTGCCGGAATCTTTCCGCGGCAGGGAAGAAGGTACTTTATATCTCAGGAGAGGAGTCGTTGCAGCAGATCCGTCTGAGAGCGGAGCGGATGGGGACATTTACCGATCTGCTTCTGATCCTGTGTGAGACGAGCCTTGAGACGATCCGGGAGGCAATCGCACGGATTCAGCCGGAGGTCGTCATTATTGATTCAATACAGACGATGTACAATGAGAATGTATCCTCTGCTCCCGGCAGTGTCTCGCAGGTGCGGGAGTCGACGGGGGTGCTCATGCAGATCGCGAAGGGGATGAATATCACGATCTTTATAGTCGGTCATGTGACGAAGGAGGGTGTGGTAGCCGGTCCGCGTGTGCTTGAGCACATGGTCGATACTGTGCTTTACTTTGAAGGAGACCGCTATGCATCCTACCGCATTTTGCGTGGCGTGAAGAACCGTTTCGGTTCAACAAATGAGATCGGTGTCTTTGAGATGCGTGGCTCGGGACTGGCGGAGGTGACGAATCCTTCGGAATATATGCTCGAAGGGAAGCCGGAGGGTGCGAGCGGCTCGATCGTGGCCTGTACGATGGAGGGGACACGTCCGGTGCTTCTGGAGGTGCAGGCGCTCGTCTGCCAGAGCAATCTGGCATTTCCGCGCCGGACAGCTGCCGGGACGGATCTGAACCGGGCGAATCTTCTGATGGCAGTGCTCGAAAAGCGTGCAGGTCTGCGCCTGTCCTCCTGTGATGCCTATATCAACATCGCAGGCGGTATCCGGATGAACGAGCCGGCGCTTGATCTTGGGATTGCCCTAGCGATCGCATCGAGCATGCGTGACATGCCGATCGATGAGAAGACGATCGCTTTTGGCGAGATCGGCCTAAGCGGCGAGGTGCGTTCCGTCACGATGGCAGAGCAGCGCGTGCGTGAGGCGAAGAAGCTCGGTTTTACGACCGTGATCCTTCCGGCGGGTTGCAAAAAGCAGGCCTCACGGGTCGAGGGGATCGAACTGATTCCGGTGAAAAATGTAAGAGAAGCAATCCAGGCGATTCTGTGAGAAAGAGCTGACACGAAGCAGGCGTGGAAGCTGGCTGTGCCGGAACTCAACAGTGCAAAAAGCGCCTTACGGCAGAATAGAGAAGAAAAAACAGGGCATACTCTCAGATGAAAGGAGTGTGACCTGTTTTTATGAAAAAAGAAAAAGAAATCCCGGCATGGGAAGAGTTAAGTCCGGATGACCGAATGAAATACGAAATTGCAGAGGAGCTCGGGCTTCTGGAAAAGGTGAGGACAAACGGCTGGCGTTCCCTCTCTGCCAAAGAGACCGGTCGGATCGGCGGTCTGATGACAAAGAAGAAACGGATTCTGGCAAAGGCAGAGTCCGGGAAAGCATGACGGAATCATTCTTGAATTCATATGAGAAAAGGAACAGGAGTTACATTATGATAAAAATTCTGATCGTAGAGGACGAGGAGCCGATCGCGAACCTCATCCGTATGAATCTGGTGAAGGCGGGCTATCAGTGTGAGATCGCTTCGGATGGCGAGCTGGCGGCGGATGCGATCTCGGAGCGGTCATTTGATCTTATTTTGCTGGATATCATGCTTCCGAAGCTGAATGGCTACGAGGTACTGGAATATGCGAAAAGCGTGGATACCCCGGTCATTTTCCTGACTGCGATGGGAGAGACGGGGCAGAAGGTAAAGGGGCTGCGGCTCGGCGCAGAGGACTATATTGCAAAGCCGTTTGAGATTGCAGAGCTGCTCGCCCGCGTGGAGACGGTGCTGCGGCGCTGCAAAAAGACGGATCGGCAGCTGCGGTTTCTGAATATTGACATTGATACGGATTCGCGCACGGTGCTGCAGGACGGACATCCCGTCGATCTGACGACGAAGGAGTATGAGCTTCTGCTCTTATTTTTGCGCAATAAGAACCGGGCGCTGTACCGGGAGACGATCTATGAAAACGTATGGGGCGGCGAGTACAGCGGCACCGGGAGGACGGTCGATCTGCACGTACAGCGTCTGAAGAAAAAGCTGGGGCTGGAGGAGCACATCGTGGCGATCTACAAGGTCGGCTACCGGCTGGTGTGCTGAACATTCACCGCTGACCTGCGGTATGGCCTGGGGGACTGTGGATGGTATACCCGGCCGGAAATCGACGGGCAGCAGATGGATATCCGGGAAAGGAGGCGCCATGCGGCTTTCATGGAAACTGTTTTTTATTACAACGCCGATCTTCGTGCTGTTTCTGACGATTTTCGGGATCTGGATCATACAGGACAGCTTTGACCACAGCCTCAGCCAGGCTGTGGAGCAGTGTATGGCTGAGAACCAGACCTTTCAGAATTCCTATGAGCTGACGAATCACGCGCTCTCTGAGGCACAGTGGAATCAGACGACGATCAAAAAGGTCGTAGCGAGCTTCCATAAAAGCAGGGAGGCCGGAGACGGAAATGCGCGCATTTACGATAGTGACGGAAGCATTCTTTACGAGGATAATGCATTGGCGCTGAAGCTGGAGCGCACCGATACAGAGG
The DNA here is from genome assembly GCA_902363135.1 of Lachnospiraceae bacterium. GTDB lineage: Bacteria > Bacillota > Clostridia > Lachnospirales > Lachnospiraceae > Choladousia. The sequence goes on along the minus strand of CABIZF010000004.1, from coordinate 20,666 downwards.
GGACATCCGGGGAAAAGAAGCGGATCGAGACGTCCGGGCAGCGGATCATGTCAGAGCTGACCGAAGAAGAAAATACCGGCTATGTCATTGGCAGTCAGGTCGGACAGTGGTACGTCACGGTTGTGAGCCGGAGCGGCTCCGGGATATACATAGAGACAACCAGAAATATTTCTTCGATATATGAGAACAGGGATGCCATGTATGCGCGCTATCAGATCGGTGTAATCCTGCTGACGGTACTCGTCGGATGTGTGATTTTGTTTATGCTGTTTTTTGTCATGCGGAATATGCAGAAGCTTTCGCGTGTCACACGGCAGTTTGCGCGCGGCCAGTACGATGCGCGGGTGAAGATCAAAAGTGAGGATGAGATCGGACGGCTTGCGGAGGATTTCAATTGGATGGCAGATGCGATGAGCCGACAGATGGAGCAGCTGCAGTATGAGGTCAGGCGACAGGAGGAATTTACAGCGGCCTTTGCCCATGAGCTAAAGACGCCGCTGACGTCGATCATCGGCTATGCGGATACGATCCGACAGATGGAGCTGTCGAAGGAAGAGACAGATATGTGTGCGGATTATATCTTCCGGCAGGGAAAGCGGCTGCAGACGCTCGCCTACAAGCTGCTGGAGATGACGATGGCGGACAAGCAGGAGATTACGCTGCAGGCAATCTCAGTGCCTGAATTTTTGCGGGAGATCCAAAAGACAGCGGTAGAGTCCTTAAAGGAAAAGCAGCTGACCTTGCTGGAAGAAGCAGAGCCGGGGCTGATCTACGGTGACCGGGATCTGCTCTCATCGTTGTTTTTAAATCTGGTGGACAATGCGCGCAAAGCGTCCGATCCGGGAAAACGCATCTGGCTCACCGGACACCAGAGGCAGGACGGCTATCTGATTTTTGTGGCAGATGAAGGGCGCGGGATCCCAAAGGATGAGCTGGCGCGGATCACAGAAGCCTTTTATATGGTGGATAAATCGCGTGCCAGAAAGGAAGGCGGAGCGGGACTCGGACTGGCACTTTGCCAGAAGATTATAGAGCTGCATGGTGCTGTGTGGCGCTTTGAAAGTGAGGTCGGGCAGGGGCTTAGGGTATCCGTCATGTTTTGGGACCCGGAGCATCAGAAGCCACGCGACGGCCGGAATACGCGACGGCCGGGAGCAGCACGGCAAACGCATGATTTGCGGGGAACAGGAGGACGGATGTGAAAAAGAAGAAAAGCTGGAAACACATCTTAGAATATGAGCTTGGTGTGCTGATACTTGTCGCTGTCCTGCTGGTCGCATGGTTCGGACCGGATCTCTATGCATCGTGGCAGGATCAGTCACAGAACGGGAAGGTCGTATGCTCGTCCCGTGATGAGATCCGGTTTCTGGATACGGATTCTCTGGATATTGCAGGCAGGATGGTGCTGCTGCGGGATGCGACGTATCTGAACTGGTATGAGAATGATGTTTATTATGACGGAAGCAGGATGACACAGGAGGAGATTGAGCAGCTGCTGATTCAGCGTCCACGTTCACTTGCAGAACAGTGGGTGGAGGCAGGCGTCATGCCGGAGCAATTTGTCAGGCAGATCCCACGTACGCTTCAGGAAGCGGATGTCCTGGAGGAGGGAACCTCATCAGGGATCTATTCAGTGGTGGTTGATCAGAACGTATTAAATGTGCTCGTGCTTAATTATGTAAAGTCTGCCGACGTATATGGTTCGCCGTCGATTGTCGGGCTTGTGCTGGATGCGGACAAGGATATTCTGTACTATGCGGCATTCTACGATCCGGACTGCTGGGACTGGATGGCGAAGCGGTTGGGAGGAGATGCAAATGCGCAGGATGCGGATGGCTCGGCCTATGCCGATTTATTGTATCGCTATCAGGATAAGAAGGAGTTACCGGAGCATATCGTAGACTGTGGAGACCTCGCGGCAGTGAGCAGTGCAGAGAGTGCCGATGTAGCGGATGAAAAGGGCCTTCCCGGGGATACCTATGGCCTGTATCAGGATTTTACCTTGCAGTATGAGCGTTTTACCAGTACTGCACGTGTAGCGCTGACCGGCTTTACCGGCAAGGGCTATGGATGGTCCGTCGCCTTGGGTACGCCGCTCTGGAACCATTTTTACAATGAGATTATGGATTATTCCGAAGGGACGCCCTGCTATAATGGTACGGCAGAGGATTGGTTTATTGATCCATATGCAACAGGTGGCGGTTCTGCAAACGAGCTGCCATATAATGAAGAGGCATATGATGATGGTGACTGAAAAACTTCACATGATACAAATCTGATACAATTCTGAGGAGATTTTGATACATCTTCCTTTTATAATCCTTTCTGCAGGGTAAGGAATGGCCTGCGGGGAGGATTTTTGTATATGAGCACAGAAGAAAAAGCAGAGAATATTTGCCGGAGCATCGGGATCGCGATGTACGTGCAGAAAGAGGATGCAGATATGCAAAAAGAAAACCGTGTGGGGACACGAAAAGAAGCAGGAAGGAGAAAGCCTGTAAAGAAGACAGAAGGGTATGCAAGAGAAGCGGGGACGAAGGCAGAAAAAAGAACTGTGAAAAAAAGAAAGGATCCGTACATGCACAGCCTGAAACGCCGCTGCGCACTTTTGGCGGCGCTGGCGCTCGTACTGGGCGGGATGGTCGTGGCGCGGCCGTATCTGAAGCGCTATACCGTTCCGGTGGGCGGACGGACGATCACGGATAACAGCAGTTACATCACAGATGCGTCTGGCCTGCCGGTACAGAATCCGCTGATTCTCGTCAATAAAGCAAATCCACTGCCGGACGACTATGAGGTGGATCTGCACTGGCTGAGCAACGGGACGTGTGCGGTAGCGTCTCTGATCTACGAACCGTTGAGTGAGATGCTGACAGATGGAAGCAGTGAGGGGCTGCAGTTTGTCGTGGCATCCGGCTACCGGGATGTGGAGACACAACAGCAGCTGCTTGACGAGGATATCGAGGCAGATATGCAGAACGAGGGCATGAGCTGGCAGGAGGCTTATGATAAAGAGACGATGGAGACGATGCCGCCGGGCTACAGCGAGCACAGTACGGGACTGGCCGTGGATCTCGTGGCGCTGGACTATCAGATCCTGGATGGCGGGCAGGAGCAGACGCCGGAAAATCAGTGGCTGCAGGAAAATTGCAGCCGGTACGGCTTCATTCTCCGCTATCCGGAAGGAAAAGAAGCGGTGACGGATATTCATTACGAGTCATGGCATTTCCGGTATGTCGGTGTGGAAGCGGCACAGAAGATTATGAGCAGGGGGAGCACACTGGAGGAGTATCTGGGAGCGTATTAAGGAGAGCAATGCGATGAAGACAGTGGGGGAATTAAAGAAGGTACTGCGGCAGCGGGGGTTACTGCAGGAAAATACAGAAAATTTAAAAAACAGGCAGGCGCTGGAAAATGACCGCAGGTGTATGGATTTGGAATGTGCCGGAAGCGAAGCCTCATATGCGGAACCAGAAGCCGATCCGCGCATCGACTGGCTGACCTTTGATTCCCGCACGGTGCGGGAGCATACTGCATTTATCTGCAAGGGCGCGGCGTTCCGACCGGAGTATCTGGAGGCGGCGGCACAAAACGGTGCGGTCTGCTATATCAGTGAGACAGCCATAGAACCGATAGAGACAGATGGCGCAGCACCGTTGATCCCACTGCTCGTTACAGACATCCGCAAGGCGATGGCGGCGGCCTCGGCCTGGTTTTTTGACTATGAGAAGGGACGTCCGATCCTGACCGGCATCACCGGTACGAAGGGAAAAACGACGACAGCGTGGTATTTAAAGGCAATACTCGATGAATGGGAGAGGGAGCTGGGGGCGCCGGAGACCGGGCTGATCTCGACGGTAGAAAATTATGACGGAGTATCCCGCAGTGAGTCGGTGATGACGACGCCGGAAGCACCGACGCTGCACGAACATATTTTACATGCGAAACAAAAAGGCATCCGCTATATGACGATGGAGGTGTCCAGTCAAGCGCTGAAATACCGCAGGGTGCGGGAGCTTCAGTTTCAGGTCGGCATTTTCCTGAATATTTCCAGAGACCATATCAGCCCGAAGGAGCATGTGGATTTTGAGGATTATTTCAGCTCGAAGCTCTCGCTGTTTCGTCAGACGGAGGTTGCCTGTGTGAATCTGAACGCGGACTATGCGGACCGGATTTTAAAGGCGGCGCACAAGGCAGAGCGTATTGTCACCTTTGGCACGAAAAAGCACGCGGATATCCGTTGCAGCGAAATTCGGACGGAGGGACGGCACTTAAGCTTCCGTGTCACCTGTGACCGGTTTTCAGAGCGGTTCGAGCTTGGAATGAGGGGAAAATTTAATATCGAAAACGCACTCGCAGCGATCACAGCGGCCTATGTCTATGGTGTACCGGTCGCATGTATGCGCCGGGCACTGCGAAAGACGCTGGTTCCGGGAAGGATGGAGACCTTTGCGAGCAGTGATGGAAGAATCTGCGGGATCGTCGATTTTGCGCACAACCGCTTGAGCTTTGAGAAGCTGTTCGATGCGGCATTTCAGGAATATACCGCTTACCGGAGGATCATCACGGTGTTTGGCTGTCCGGGCGGCAAGGCACTGAACCGCCGCCGGGAGCTTGGAATCATTGCAGGGCTTTTTTCGGACGAGGTGATCCTTACGACGGACGATCCGGGTATGGAAGATCCGGAAGGCATTTGTGAAGAAATCCGTGAATACGTGGATATGACCGGCTGTAGCTGTCATCTGGTGGCAGACCGGAAAAAGGCCGTGGAGCAGGCCGTAGCGCTGGCAAAAGAAGATCGGAAGAACCGCACGCTGATCCTGCTGCTGGGGCGTGGCAGTGAACGGTTTCAGCAGATCGGCGGACGTTCACTTGCATCACCGACGGATGCAGAGCTGATGGCAGAAGCGCTTCAGTCGTATGATGCGTCGCGAAAACCGGGGAAGGCGTCCTGTTCCGGAAAAATTGCAGGTTAATAAAAGAGGGCTTGCGCATACAGATTTCGGGCAATATAATAAAAAATAGAAGAAAAGCGGATAAAGAATATCCACTTAAGGTATAGAAGAGAAAGAGGACGCCCATGAAAAATTTAAATGCCGATCTGAAAAACGGAACCTTTTTGCAGGTTTATCTGCTCACAGGAGAGGAGGCCTATCTGAAAAACCGCTATAAAAAGCGTCTGCGTGCAGCCATCGTCGGGGAGGACGACCTGATGAATTTTACTGCTTATACAGGAAAGGGAATCGATATCCGTCAGGTGATCGAGACAGCGGAGACGATGCCCTTTTTTGCGGAGCGCAGGCTGATCCAGATCGAGGACAGCGGATTTTTCAAGAACGCCTGCCCGGAGCTTGCGGAATATCTGCCGACGATGCCGAAGGAGACATATATGGTTTTCGTCGAGCAGGAGATCGACAAGCGCGGGAAGCTCTACAAGGCGGTCAAGGCACAGGGGCGGATCGTGGAGCTGGGGCGGCAGGACGCGCGTACTTTGACGACCTGGGTGCTTGGAATGATCAAAAAGGAAGGAAAAAATATCACACAGGATGCCCTGAATCTGTTTCTGGAGAAGTCCGGCGATGACATGGAAAATATTGCGAATGAGCTCGAAAAGCTGCTTTGCTATGTGCAGGACGCCACGGCGATTGAACGGGCGGATGTAGAAGCGATCTGTACGGTGACGACAGAGAACAAAATTTTTGATATGATCCGTGCAGTGGCGGAAAAAAGGCAGAAGCAGGCGCTGGAGCTGTACTACGATCTGCTTTCCCTGAAGGAGCCGCCGATGCGGATCCTTTTTCTGATCGCGCGTCAGTTCAATCAGATGTATCAGATCAAGGATCTGCGGGAGCAGGGGTATGACAGCGGTGCGATTGCGAAGAAGGCCGGCCTGGCACCGTTCATTGCAAAGAAGAGCCTCGCGCAGGCATCAAAATTTGAGAAGGACACGCTCAGACAGGCAGTGGAGGACTGCGTTGAGACGGAGGCGGCGGTAAAGAGCGGCCGCCTTGGAGACCGGCTCGGTGTGGAGCTGCTGATCGTGAAGTACAGCAGCTAAATGCTGCATGGAAGTATGCGTTTATATCAGATGTGAAATGACTCCCACCTCTGTAGGTGGCGAGCAACAAATCAGTATCAGTGGTGGGAGTCAATCCCCCATCTGATATAGCCTCCGGCAGGATTGCAGAGATGCGCAGAAGAAGTATGTCATGCATTGCATGACGCGCATCTCGCAGCAAGAATGCCGAGGCATTCTTGAATATAGAAGCGGGTATTTGGCAGCTGGTGGCGGAAGAGCCTGCTGCCTAGGCAGTTTTGTTATCAATTCATAAAATATACACTTGATTTCTCCCTGGAATCTCATTATACTGAAAACGTTTCTGTGTCTGTGCTGCTGCATTCTGATGAGCGGCACAGCAGAAAGTAGCTTTGTATAAGGAATGCGGACAGAAAGATTTTGTATTGTCTGTCTGAAAAACAGATGAGGAGAGGTAATGTGAAAATGAAAAAGAAACAGCTTGCAATGCTCGCGCTGCTTGCGATTCTTGCCGTGCTGCTGGCCGTCACGATCTGGATGCCGGGGACAGCAGGGGAGGAGCCGTGGGCGTATGCGACAATTTTTTCCCTGCTGCCGCCGGTGATCGCGATCGGACTGGCACTTGTGACGAAGGAGGTGTACACTTCCCTGCTTGCCGGAATTCTGGCGGGTGGACTGCTGTACTCGAATTTCAACCTGGAGAAGATGATCAACACGATCTTTTTTCAGGAAGAGGGCGGTATGGTCTATAAGCTTGCCGATGCTTGGAATATGGGTATTCTCGTATTTCTGGTTATGCTTGGTATTCTTGTATCCTTGCTGAACAAGGCAGGTGGCTCGGCGGCCTTTGGAAAATGGGCATCCAGGCACATCCGGACACGGATCGGTGCACAGATTTCAGTCATGCTGCTCGGTGTGCTGATCTTTGTGGACGATTATTTTAACTGTCTGACCGTCGGAAGCGTCATGCGTCCGGTGACAGACCGGCATAAGGTATCGCGCGCAAAGCTTTCCTATATTATAGATGCGACGGCAGCTCCGGTTTGTATCATTGCGCCAATCAGCTCCTGGGCGGCGGCAGTGACCTCCTCCGTCCCATCGGATTCCGGTATCAATGGCTTCGCGGTTTTTCTTCAGACGATCCCGTACAACCTCTACGCGATCCTGACGCTCGTGATGCTGCTCGGTGTGACGCTTCTGCGCGTGGATTTCGGACCGATGGCAGTGCATGAGCGTAATGCAATCGCAGGCGATCTGTTTACGACGATCGGACGCCCGTATGAGGGAAATGAAGAGGAGATCCAGAAAGAAAATGCACATGTGCTTGATCTGGTGCTCCCGGTCGTCGTGCTGATTTCCAGCTGCATTATTGCGATGGTTTATACGGGTGGATTTTTTAACGGAGCCTCCTTCGTGGATGCATTTGCTTCCTCAGATGCGTCGGTCGGTCTCGTGCTCGGCGGCGCAGTGACGCTCGTCTTTACCTTCATTTATTATATGATGCGTGACACCCTGAGCTTTCAGGAGTTTACCGAGTGTATTCCGGATGGTTTTCGCTCCATGATTGCGCCGATTCTGATTCTGACGATGGCGTGGACCTTATCCGGCATGACAAACTTGCTTGGCGCAAAGGTTTTCGTCGCAGACCTCGTAGCAGGTTCGGCAAATGCGATGCAGGGCTTTCTGCCGATGATCATTTTCCTTGTGGCTGCGCTGCTTGCTTTTCGACCGGCACATCCTGGGGAACCTTCAGCATCCTGATTCCGATCGTGATCGGTGTATTTCCGGAGGGACAGATGATGGTGATCTCGATCGCTTCCTGCCTGGCCGGCGCCGTGTGCGGTGACCATTGCTCCCCGATCTCCGATACGACGATCATGGCTTCCGCGGGCGGACACTGTGAGCACGTGAACCATGTGTCCACGCAGCTGCCGTATGTGATTGTTGTCGCAGCCGTCTGCCTGACCGGGTATTTCCTGATCGGCGTGCTGCAGGCCATCGGTGCGTCCGCTCTTTCCTGGATCGCCCTTCCGGTGAGTATCGTGCTTTTGATCTGCGTCCTGCTTGCGATCCGGGCGAAGACGGGAAAGGAAGAAATATAAAATATAAAGCAGCTTGCGCTATTCTGCAAACATGAGAAATCCGCTTCGCTGCTTACAGGATCATAAGAAATTATGATATGTCATAATCGAATAGATACTTCGCTTGATTCGGTTAAAAAAGATCCGTCAGGAATACAGATCTGCTGATTTATGCAGTGTGTTCCTGACGGATTTTATATAGTTCGCTTTTATTTTCACGCGTGGCTGCCTTCCGTAAGCGAGCAGCCATCCATGATCCGGATTCCATTTATGACATCCTCGTAAGAATTGTACATTTCCTTCCATCCATCGGCAGCATCCTCGGAATACTGGCTGATCGTGGCGAGCAGATCATAGCAGGAGCCATCCCAGGTCGTAATCCGGCCGAGATATCCCTGCCAGACACTGTCGAGCGGCTGATCTGTCCCGTCATAGTAGCGTGCCTCCAGAGTCAGCACCGGAATATCCTCATTGTAATAGGTCAGTGTATAGCCGCCATTTTCTGTCGGAGTCGTCTCATAATGGCAGAGATATTTCCAGCGCTCCGGTGTGAGCACATCAAAATAATCCGTCTGTGCAAGATCAATACGCTCCGCGTAGATCAGATCCGCAGATGCAATCAGCTGATCGGCAGCAGCTTTTGCTGCGTCATCATAGTAGTCCGGCGGCGTCAGAATGAGAAGTCCGAATGTATAATCATCCGTCTGGCAGACGAGCGCGTCGACGTCTCTCGTATCCTCATTGAGTGCTGTCTGATAGTGAAAGCGGGTGGCCGGATAGGAGGCGATTGAGAGAGACTCCTCCGAATCGACTGCCCCGTTGATCGCATAATATTCCGATACAAAATCCTGCGGGGTACCGGTCGTGTGCGCCTCTGTATTTGCGACCTTCAGTGCCAGCGCCATGCTTTTTCCTTCATTGGTCATGCGCAGCTCGGAGTAGCCCAGTTTTCCATCCGGCATAGATTCCAGAATCTGGTCTGTCGACTGGAAATCAACCATCAGGTGGAGCTCGCCCGTGCGCTGCTGCGTATCGTCAGAGAAACTATTGGAATCAGAGGAGACCTGGTTGCTGTCATTTCCATCCGATGCGGGACTGGAAAATTCCTGCAGATTTCCGTAATCATCAATGTAATACTGATCCCGTGAGCCGATGTATGTCTGTTCGTCGCCATTTTCCCACCAGACGCTGCCGTCCTCATAATAATAGTGTGGCTCGAAATAGCCGTCCTGCTCAGTCCATCCGGCATCGTTTGCCTCCATCAGCTCGCCGCTGTCCGGGTCCGGAGCATAATTGCCATCTCCGAGGTATTCGTCCTCTGATCCGTTGCGCCACCAGAAGTCGCCGTTTTCATCCTGCCAGATGTAGTTTCCCTCATCCGTGGGGGCATCGGATGCCAGCACCGGAAGCGAAGCAAGTGCGCAGCCGAGTGCGCCCGCTGCGAGTAACAGATAATATTTTTTCATATGCAACCCTCCTTATAATAGTTAGCCAAATCAAGTCCTGCTGCTTCTGCTTTTAGTATACCACATAAATGCCAGCCTTTGTAAATGTGAAGAAAAAGGGACATTTACCGGCACGTGAGAAGATATCCTTTTCCGTAGACGGATACGATGTCGTATTCATCAGTTTCATCTGCGCCGATTTTGGTGCGCAGGTTGAAAATGTGGCGGCGGATTGTGCCGGTGTCACCATCGGCAGACGTACCCCAGAGGGCCTCATACAATTTCTTTGCGGAAAAGATCTGTTCCGGATGTTCGGCAAGGAGACGCAGCAGAGAAAATTCTGTTCGGGTCAGACCGACATCGCAGCCGTCTCGATAAGCATGCCCGATGGAAAGATCCAGCATCAGGCTTTTGATCGTGATCTGACGGGAGGACTGAAGATTTGCCATAAGCCGCTGTTCCCGCGCAAGCAGCATCTGAATGACCGCCAGAAATTCATCAAATTGGCAGGGCTTTGTGAGATAGTAGTCGCCGCCTTCCATAAGACCGGCGACCTTATCTTTCACATCACTCTTTCCGGTGAGAAACAGAACCGGACGGAGGCATTTTTTTCGAAACTGACGGCAGATGTCCAGACCGTTACCGTCCGGCAGCAGGATATCGAGAATGAGCAGGTCGGGAAGCCCGGCATCCAGCTGTTCATAAGCCTCCATAGCCGTCTGCGCGGTGAGCACCTCATATCCTCTGCGCCGCAGCATCCGACTGTTGATTTCCAGTACCTGTGGCTCATCCTCGACCATTAAGATACGGGCATGTGGTTCATTCATAGTATTGTTTTGTTCCTTTCAGTGGTGATACAAGGGTCAAAAGGTATTTTGACCCCTATGATGCCTACGAATTGCTGTGGGCTATACATCCTCCGGAAGCGAGAAAAATACGCGGGTTCCCGCACCTTCCCTGCTCTCGATCCAGATGCTTCCTCCGTGTGCCGTCACGATCTGATGGCAGACATACAGTCCGATGCCATGCCGCCAGTAATCCTGATCCTCTGAGACATAGCCGCGGAATGCATTTTTCTGCATCTCTTTGGACATGCCGGAGCCGGTGTCTGAGACACAGATCACCTGAGCATGCTCACCACGTGAGAGTGAAATCGTGATCGTGCCATGATTCGTGTGCCGCTCAGCGTTGGAGATCAGATTATCGAGCACCTGAATCAGCCGTTCCGGATCGACGGCAATTTTCGGTAAGGTTTCCGGAAGCTGCAAAAGGAGACGATTCGTGTGAGCATTTTGCCGGTGCTCATAATCGTGTCGGACGATCTGCAGCAGTGAGGCAAGGTCCGTCAGCTGTAAAGAGAGTGCCAGACGCCCTTGTTCGATCGAGACGGTGTCCATCAGATCAAGCAAGATCCGGTCAATTCGCATCACAGACTGCTCAATTGTGCTGAGATTTTCCTGCATCAGAGAAAAATCAAGCGGTGTCTCCGCAAGCAGCTCGGAGGTGTCGCGTGCATGAAGCGAGATAGAATTCAGCGGATTCTTGATCTCATGAGCCACCGTTGTGAGAAAGGTGGATTTTGCATTGTCATACTGGCGCAGACGCAGATTTTGTTCTGCCAGAAGCCGTTGCTGCTCATTGTATTCCCTCAGATGAAAATAGAGCACGGTTCCACAGCCGATGCTGACCGAGAGAAACGCCGCGAGTACGTCGATCAGCCGGTCTGCTTCCGTGACAAACGCCGTGATGTACGATGGATGCAGATAGGCGAGCAGGCAGAGCAGAAAGTAGAGCAGCACTTCCGTGATGGAAACGAGGATCGCCAGGCATTTTTCCAGCATCAGAATCGTAAAAATGACGGCAAATACGAAAAACAAAGGTATTCCGCCCTGATATCCGCCGCTTGTAAAAAACATGACCGGGAAAAAGATGAGAAAAATCAGCACAATTGTGATGAGATAGCAGCGTTGATAATGGCCGCTGTGATACGAGTAGAGAAACAGTCCGCCGGAGACAAGTGCCAGCAGAAAATTCAGGCATGCATTCGGCCATGCTCTCATAAAAAGGCTGCAAAAGACCATAATCAGACTGACGGCCATGCCGCCGATCGCCAGAATATTAAAAAGCCGAACCCGAAAATCCAGACCGGGGTCGAGCAGCGTGTGAAAACAGGTGCGGATGTGCTTCATGAGAAACCCTCCTGACGCGGATTGGTTATATTAAGGTGTTTTGCGGGTCAATAAGTCATGCTTTTTCATGCAAGCATGAAATGCATGACCTTTTGACCCTTGTATCATCATTCTATCATGGAATAGAAAAAGAGGACAGCGAAAACGAAAAAATCTTTGATGACCGACATTCATGGACAAAAGGGAGGGGAGATGTTACAATATCTGGAAATGTCGGCAGTTCTGCCGGCAGGATTCTCGCAGCTTTGGAGCATGGGCATAAGCATCCCCCTCACTCGCCGCTTAGTGCTCCGCGCATTTGAAGCGGGGGAATGCTTATTTGCGTTCAAAAAAACAGAAGATCAGAAAGGAAACGAAATTATGGCAGCGCTTACGATCAGCAAAGAAGAAGAAAAACGTTTAAAGGGACTTGGTTTTTTAAATAATAAGGGGACAGACAATTTTTCAGCCCGTGTCATTACGGTAAATGGAAAGGTAAATACAGTACAGATGGCGTGTATTACAGAAGCCGCGGAAAAATATGGAAATGGAAATATGGCGTTTACGACTCGTCTTACTGTGGAGGTACAGGGCATTCCATATGAAAATGTCGAGGCGTTTCAGGCTTACATTGCAAAGGCAGGCCTGCAGACCGGCGGTACCGGTGCAAAGGTCCGTCCGATCGTCTCCTGCAAGGGAACGACCTGTCAGTACGGCCTGCTTGACTCCTTTGCACTGTCTGAGGAGATTCACCATCGTTTTTACGAGGGCTACCATGGCGTCGCGCTTCCGCACAAATTTAAGATCGCGGTCGGCGGCTGCCCGAACAACTGTGTCAAGCCGGATCTGAACGATCTCGGCATCATCGGCCAGCGTATCCCGAACTTTGATAAAAGCCGCTGCAAGGGCTGCAAAAAGTGCAGCGTAGCTGCAGCCTGTCCGATCGGTGCGTCCAAAGTCGTAGACGGCATCCTTCACCGCGATGAGGAAAAGTGTAATCACTGCGGTCGGTGCATCGGCAATTGCAGATTCGATTCGATTACAGACGGACAGTACGGCTTCAAGATTTACATCGGCGGCCGCTGGGGCAAGCAGGTAGCCAGAGGAAGAGCCTTAAGCAAAATTTTTACCGATAAAGAAGAGGCACTGAATGTCATCGAAAAAGCAATCCTTCTCTACCGCGAACAGGGACAGCCGGGCGAGCGGTTTGCAAATACGATCGAACGCCTCGGATTTGAGAATGTGGAGCGGCAGCTGATGGGGGATGAGCTGCTGGAGCGGAAAGCGGAGATTCTGGGAGAGAAGTAGAATTATTTTATACAGAGCTCTACAAACAATCGAAATGCAGGTTTAAGAATGTCGGGACATTCTTGAAATGGAATGAATTTTGAGGTTTCCTACCCTTTATAATCTTTCTATCTGGCAGATTCTAAGGTGTAGTTTTTGCTTATAGCAGTAAGAAAAGGAGTCTGGTTTCTATGAAAAAGAAAGTCGTGTGCATCGGGCAGGCGCTCGTAGACTGCATCACCCGTGGCAAAGAGCCGTGGCGGGAGCGTGTGTATCGGGCACAGTCCATCAGCTTAAATACCGGAGGCGATGCATTAAATGAAGCCTCGCTTCTCGCAAAAATGGGTATTCCGGTATCGCTCGTCTGCGGACTGGGAGAAGACGTCGCCGGAAACCTCGTATATCAGACGGCGATGGAAAGGGGTATCGACGTATCACACGTATCTCGCCTTTCTAAGCTGGCGACTCCGATCGCAAATTTGACCGTGCATCCGGACGGTTCCCGGGAGTCCTGCAACAGCGAGGCAACGATGCTGACCGGCTATATCCCGGATCCATCCGTCGTACACGGCGCATCTGTCGTCTCACTCGCGAGTCTGTTCCGCGCGCCGCTGGATCAGAAAGAGACTGTCATCAATCTGGTCCGGGAAGCAAAAAAAGCAGGTGCGATTCTCTGTGCCGACACAAAGATCCCGACCTTCCGACAGCTTATGCCGCAGGATATTTCGGAGATACTTCCATTGATTGACTACCTGTTTCCGAACGAAAACGAAGCCGCCCTCTTCACCGGCAAGCAGGATTACATGGAGATGGCTGAGGCGCTTCATGCGATGGGCATCCGCACCGTCATCGTCAAAGCGGGCAAAGACGGCTGCTACGCCTGCAGCGACACCGAGCGATTTCACATGCCAGCCCACCCGGTCAAAGCTATCGACTCCACCGGAGCAGGCGACAGCTTTGTCGCAGGCTTCATTGCAGGGCTTCTGGAGCAGAAGAGCCTATGGGAGTGCTGTGAGAAAGGAACAGCGTGTGCGGCGGAGTGTGTGGGGCATGCGGGAGCAGTGTGAGCACCCTGCTCATTGTAAAGCTCTGATCAATATGGACTTCGCTGGCCTTTTTATTTCGCAGAACAAAGAACTGTGTGAAACGTATCTTGGAAAATTTCCGGTTGTGTTCCTCTCACTGAAAAATGTGGATGGTCTTACATTTGAGGAGGCCAGATACCGTCTCACAGAGCTGATCGCTAAAGAAGCGGAACGATTTGGCTTTCTGGCTGACAGTGACCGATTGTCGGAAAATGAAAAGAAGATGTATCAGGCCTTGACCGCGCTGTCGGATGGACGATATACGATGGATGAACTGCTCCTCGTATCTGCAATACAGACGATCTCTCAGCTTCTATACCGGCATTACGGGCAGAAAATCATCCTTTTGATGGACGAGTATGATGTACCGCTGGATAAGGCGTTTCAGCATGGATATTATCGGGAAATGGTATCGCTGATACGTGGAATGTTCGGACAGTCGCTAAAGACGAATGACTTTCTGTATTTTGCGGTGTTGACCGGGTGCCTTCGGGTTTCGAAAGAGAGTATCTTTACCGGATTGAATAATTTAAAAGTGTTGGCGAGCACAGATGCCCGCTTTGATGAGTATTTTGGATTTACGGATGAAGAAGTAAAAATACTTCTTGAGGCATATCATCTAGAGTCGCATATGGAAGAGACGAAGGAATGGTATGATGGCTATCACTTTGGCAATGCGGATATATATTGTCCATGGGATGTGATCAGCCATGTGGATCGGCTTTGCGGGGAGCCGACAGCGGCGCCGCAGGCATATTGGATCAACACAAGCGGAAATGATCTCGAAAAACGTTTTATTGAAAAAGCAGACAAGACGACGCGCGATGAAATAGAAGCGCTGATTGCAGGAGAATTGATCGAAAAGCAGATTCGGCTGGAGCTGACCTATGATGAAATTGATAACAGTATCAACAATCTTTGGAGTGTCTTATTTACGACCGGGTATCTGACACAGGCAGGACGGAGCAGGGAGATTATAGACTGAGAATTCCAAACAAAGAGGTTCTGGAAGTTTATAAACTGCAGATACAGGAATGGTTCCGGGACACAGTCCTGCAAGATACAGAGCCGATCAGAGCTTTTTTACAGGCATTTACAGATGGAAATGCAAAAGAAATCGAAGCGCGTCTGACAAAAATACTTGGCAATATGATCAGTATCCTTGATACGAAGGCACGGGATGAAGAAAAGGAAATATTTTATCACGGGGTTCTGTTAGGGCTTCTGCGTTGTAATTTCGACTGAAGTGTAAAATCAAATGTGGAAGCAGGAGACGGGTTTGCGGATATTATCGTCGAGCCGGAAAGCCCAGATGCAGGGTAGTGGTTGAAAAATTATAATGGTTATATATTTATAAAAGCCTCATTCAGAACGGATTGCACTGCTGCAGCGACGCCTGAATGAAGCTTTTACTGTTACTGATCAGCAGAGCTCTTCCATCAGATCATGTACGGTAGTCATCTTACGGATCCGATCTACATTTTCACCGCAAAAAATCAGTCCGTTTTTAATATCTCCTTTTACCGCATCTATCAATGCTTTTGTAATACAATACGGTACTGTGCGCGGATCACATTTTTCAAGACAGTTATAACATTTTTTAACAGACTTTCTGGCCACCTCCAGATTTTTTATAAAATCATTTCTGAGGGCTCTTCCCGGCATTCCTACCGGACTCTGTATAATCTGGATGTCTTCTTTTCCGGCATCAATATAAGCCTGCTTATAGGCATCAGAAGCATCACATTCTGCGGTTGCAACAAATCTGCTGGCTATCTGAACACCATCCGCCCCCAGTTCGATTACATGATCGATATCCTGTCTGTCAAAAATACCCCCGGCAACAATTACCGGAATTTTGGTATTAAACATTTCTTCGTATATTTTCTTACATGAAATAATATCTTTGATTTCTGCATCATAATCAAGGTTTTCCATGTCCGCTAACTGCTCGCGGGAGAAGCCAAGATGACCGCCTGCTTTTGGTCCCTCTACTACAATAAAATCAGCGGTTCTCCCGTAGCGATGAGCCCACATTTTCAGTATGAGCTGAGTTGCTCTTCTGGACGAAACTATGGGAGCAATTTTAACAGAGCTTTTTCCTATAAGCTCAGGAAGATTCATTGGAAGTCCGGCGCCACTGATGATAACATCTGCACCTGCACTTACAGCCTCCTGCACATGTTCTTTGTAATGCTTCAGTGCAACCATAATATTCACACCAACAAGACCGTTACCGTTTGCAATTTCTTTGGCACGGGCAATGTGTTTTCTTATAGCGATTCGATTACATTCAGCCGGATTATGTTCGAAGCCATCTTCATCATAACCAATCTGTGCGGTAGAGATGATTCCTACACCACCTTCAGCGGCCACTGCTCCGGCAAGGCTGCTGCGGCTAACGCCAACCCCCATTCCACCTTGTATAATTGGTTTCTCAGCTATCAGTTCTCCAATCTGAAGCGCATTTAATCTCTTTTTATCCGATTTCATACATCGTATCTCCTGTGATCATATTTTGATTATCAAACTATTTGATAGTATACGCTTTTCGGATATTAATGTCAATGTTTAATTGTTTCTTTTTCTTTATAATATAGTTTTCGATACTACATAAAAACGCCGGTCAAATATTGACCGGCGCTAAAAATCAAGCAGATAAACATTTCTAAAAGACAGAAGATAAAAATTAACCGGACTAATATGTACTAGCTTGTCATCGCCAGATACTCATACCGCGGCACAAGGCTCTTCTCATCGTACAGCTGATAATACTGTGTGAAGACTCGTTCCATGACTTTTGGAATCTGAGCTTCTGCGGGTTCAAAGAGGATGATGAGATATTGCATGGCGCTGTAGCGGGTGCACATGTCGACGCGGCGGATCGTATGGCGGATGGCCTGTTCCATGCACGCAAGAGAGTGCTCGATGGCCTCGATGTGCGGGAGGGTGTCCACGGCGATGTCCATTGTGACCATGACGAGGTAGCAGCGACAGTCGCTGCGTGCACCCAGCTGGCGCATGTATTCGTACTGACGGGCGAAATCGCGGTAATTGAGGTCAAGTGCGCCGAGGTAAGTGCCGGTGTCGTGAAGCGATTTTGCTACGAGAGCCAGATCCCTGCCGGTGCCGGAGGCGAGATCGCGTCGGTTGATCTGCTGGTAAAAGAAAAACTGATTTTTGCCATTTTGCTTTACATAATAGAGCGCCTTGTCGGCTTTGGAATAGCACTCTTCAAAGGAATCGCCCTTGGTGCACATGCACAGTCCGGCAGAGAGGGAAGCGCAGTTCACCTCCACATCGTCCGCTGTGAGCTGACGGAATCGGGCAAAGAGCTCACGCATTTGCCGGGAAATCTGCTCCCGGCTGATCTCCGGCACAAAGAGCAGAAATTCGTCTCCGCCCAGTCGACAGGCAACGGCGGCCTCGTGATAATCTGCGAGCAGCCCGCCGAGCAGCTTCAATGCGCGGTCTCCGGCCTTATGTCCGTAGAGGTCATTGATCTTTTTCAGGTTGTCCATATCGATGAAAACGAGGTAGCCGCTGTGTTCCTGCATGAATTCTGCCACAAGCCGTTCACCTAAGTGGCGCATGGGCAGTCGGGTCAGAAAGTCGTAGCTGGCGGCGTCCTCCTGCGATTTCATCGTGCTCATCACATCGGAAATGAATTTTCCGATTGTGGAATCGACGGCAGAAAGTTCGGAGGTATCGGCAGCAGTCAAAGGTGCTGTCGGGCTGTTGAGACGGTGTTCATCCATCAGCCGCAGGAAAAGATCTGTCAGCTCCGGGTCAAACTGCCGGCCACGATTTTTAAGAAATTCCTCGCGGATGGCTTCAGGCGACAGGCTGTTCCGGTAAAGGTGTCTGGTATTCATCGCATCATAGCTGTCTGCGATGGCTGCAATCCGTGCGTGGATCGGAATTTCTTCGCCGACAAGACCGTCCGGATAGCCGGAACCATCATAGCGCTCATGGTGGCTGCGGACGATTTCCGAAAGATGGTCGATCCACTTGATATCGTGTAAGATTTCTGCGCCAATGACGGTATGCTCCCTGACCAGGACGTATTCATCATCGGTCAGCTTGGTCGGTTTGTTCCATATCTGATCAGGGATACCGATTTTACCGATGTCGTGCAGGGTGACAGCTTTTTTCAGATTATTGATGTCAGTTTCTGTCCAGCCGAGCTCTCCGGCGAGCTGTGCGGCATACTCTGCTACGCGCAAGGAGTGGCCGCGGGTGTAGGTATCCTTGGCCTCGACCGTGGCGGCAAGGGTCTGAATCATCTGCAGGTACATGTTTTCTGTCTGCTGTCGGCTGCGCAGGATTTCCGCTTCCCGGCGTTGTTGTTCCATATTCTGCACGTTTTTTATGGTGCGGAGGATGTTGACGAAGAACAAGATGAGCATGCCCGCGCTGACGAACAGTCCGGAGATGAGTACGACATAATAGACAGAAACAGATTCAATGAGTACGCAGAGGATCGCCAGGAGCAGGCCGAGCAGCAGTAGGCGATCCGCTTTGCTTTTGCTGGCACGCATGTATTTTACAAGATTTACAAATATTGTGAGCAGCACAGCGGCAAGGATAAACAGTCCTGCCGGAAGCGTTTCGATATAATCGGCGGTTCCGGTGATGAGCAGAAGCGCGCTTACGGCAAAATTCAGTACGGCGATGCCGCCGAGGTATGTGTAGAGCCGATGATGCTGTATGTGCTGTATGCTGTCCGCGTAAAAAAGGATCGGCACTGGGACGAGCTGAATCATCACGAAGCACAATGCGCCTAAGGAAGAGGCGTTTGAAACGAATATTTGCCGCAGCTTCGATTCTCCGAGCATCCATGTAGCGCCCATGAACATACACCAGCCGAGGTATTCCATATCAAAGCTTGTTTTATAGACGACACCGAGTGCGAAGCTGAACAGGATCGTTGCCAGTCCGGCAAACAGGATAAAGAAGGCAATGAACGTTTCCAGCTCATAGCGGTCAAAGATGGTATGCCAGATGTTAGCTTTATCGCCACAATAAATATCATTTACCACACCGGAATACTGATGCGCCCAGGTCGTCAGCTCAATGCGAAGCTCCTTTCCGGCATCAGCGGCAGAGATGGGACAGAAGACGTATCGGCTGGCGGAGGTCTTTCCGAACAGACGGGTACCACCGGTGCTGTATTCGACGCGGAGAACGCCATCAATATAAAAGCGGATATCCTGCAAAGAGGAGCGGATCGCGAGCGAGGTCGCTGAAAAGTCGGAAGGCAGCTGTGTAAGGAGCACCATGGTTGTTCCTGCCGGGACATCGTACCGTCCCGGAACATCGATGCTTTCGCGGCTGCCGTCCGGCTTCTCCCAGGTAAAGCTTCCGGTATAAAAAATGGAGCCGGAAGGCTGATCCAGATGCCGTTCGTCTGTTCCAAACAATTGCATGAAAAAAAACCATCCAAAGATGAAGAACATCAGGATGTAAAAAAAATACCGTTTCTTTTTGTTAAAATCAGCAGTTTCCGTTTGCACAGTCCACCTCCTTAGCAGGGGATGTCGGCGAGCGTCTCAAGCGCCAGTAAAATTTCGTACTGTTCGCCACGTGCAGCGGCAGCTTCCCCATCCTTGTAGGAGGAGATGCCATCGCGCAGGTCAGCCTCCCATTCGACAACGGTATTTAAAATGCTGGCGGTGCGGAGGTGTCGGATTGCTCCGACAGCAAAGAGAGACGCAGTCTCCATATCGGAGGCGAAAACGCCCTTTGTGGAATAAAAGGCATCAAGCTCCGGTTTTTTCTTCAGATAGAGTGCATCATGGCTGCGGGTCGGGCCGACTGCATAGGGAAGCCGGAGCTTTTGGGCCATCGCAATGCAGGCGTTGGTGAGCGACGAATCGGCAGATGCACAGCAGATGGCGTTCGGGCGCTGCCTTGCCGCGATATCGGCATCTGTGGAGACAGCGTCTGTGTCTGTAAAAGAAATGCCATTATGGTCCGGTTTCCTGAGATATGCAAGCTCCGGGGCTGCGTAGGCAAATGTATCAAGGTAGGTCTGGCTTGTTCCGTCATCGCAGACTGCGCGGTCGCAGATGACGAGCTGGCCGAGTCTTAAATCGCGCTGAAGCGCACCACAGCTGCCGATGCGGATCAGATCGGTGACACCGAGATCAGCCAGCTCTTCGACACAGATCGCGGTGGATGGCCCTCCCATTCCGGTGGAAATGGCGAGAATCCGACGGCCTTTGTAGGTGCCGGTGATACTTTTGTATTCGCGGTTGAAGCCTTCCTCGCGGACATCCGTGAGAAACGCGGCGATCGCATCGACCCGCGCCGGATCGCCGGGAAGAATTGCAGCGGTTGTATGGATGGAAGCATCCAGTTGGATATGAGGCATTTTTACGGTGGTTGCTTCTGTATTTGACATAGCAATAAGGTATCCTTTCTGAGAGAGTAATTGTAAAGAAGGTGAACTACCCATTGTCTAAAGCCAATGGGCTTCCTGCTTCGCAGACCTCGTAACCTACTATCTCCACAGGCGTTAATTCGGACAGTCCCTGTCCTATATTCTTATTCCTTTTATG
>CABIZF010000003.1 GCA_902363135.1 Lachnospiraceae bacterium | reverse complement strand
CTGACCGAAGTGTTCCCGGTCTCCACATTGCTGATGTGCTGCGGTGTGACACCGATCCGGTCTGCAACGGTTTCCTGCGTCAGGTTCTGTTTGATGCGTGCAATTTTGATCCGTTTTCCAATTGCTTTATAATCAAGCTCCAAAACGATATAGTCCTTTCCAAAAATTCCAACATATTTCAATAAAAGTATTCCATTACATTGTAACCTTTGGTAAAATAATTTATAATCGCTTGTAAAAAGGAACTATTTTAACAGTTATAGAAAAAGCAGAAAAGCAGAAGAGGGGATGGAAGAATGGGAGAATGGGTGAGCCAGTGGGATGCGTTTTACCGGTTGTGTGACAGATATGATCAGGAACTCCTTTGCGGGAAACAGGATATGCAGCTGAACGATTATGAGCGGTTGACGTATCTTTCTTTTGCATTTGGGTATATTGAAGTTTTGCAGGAGCTTTTAGAGCGCTATCCGGACCTGACGGAGGAATCATTGACCCGGTTTGACTGCATGATGGAAGTGCAAAGGGAATACCCGGATGATATGCAGGAGGTGGCGCTTGGGGAGACCTACGAGCAATGGATCCAGGACTTTCTGAACCGGATGCCAGAAGAAAAACGGGCCTGTTTCCGGAAGTGGCTGGAGGAAACGTCCTGAGCTTTTCACTGCAAAGCGTCGGGAATAAAAAAAGAAAAGAGAAAAAAGCGGATAAACGTGGAAAAACGAGGAGAAAAAGCAGGCCGGTACCTTTGCGGTGCTGCTTTTTCTTATTTTTTTAAAAAAATTTGAAAAAAGTGGTCAAAACATGCAACAAATCGTCGTGTTCATTCGGTCGATACTGCGTAAGGAGAAAACATGAGGGGCGGTGGTTCTCATGGCAAAAGACACCTGTGGCAGCGCAGGCGTTCCAAGGCAGTTTGACCGGTTTTGCCAGATGATTTTAAAGGGAGAGGTGATGGATTACTACAGGCATTTGAATTATATGCAACAAAACGAAATAGGTCTGTCCGCATTATCCGAAGAGGAACGGAAGCAGCTCTACTGCGAGGATGAATACGAGGGACGGGATTATACGGTGTTTCAGGCAATGGAATATGATATCTGTGTGAAAAATTCACTCCTTGCAGAAGCATTGGATTCCATTGCCGAGGCCGGCCGGACGGTGGTGCTGCTTGCGTACTATCTGGATATGAGCGATGCGGAGATTGCAGAAAAGATGCACTGTGTGCGGAGTACCTCGTACCGGATCCGGAAACAGACACTAAAGAAAATCAAAAAAAGAATGGAGGCACTGATGGATGAAGAAAAAGCGATACGATAGCCGCAAGCTGGTTCCGGTAGCAGTCATCAAGGCAGCGGCAGCCGGGGATCCTCTGGCCGTGCAGATGGTATTAAACCATTATCAGGGGTACATCATCTGGCTGTCCACAAGGACCATGTATGATGAAACGGGAAAAGCACATTATGTAGTGGATGAGATGTTGAAGAGCCGGTTGGAGAACAAATTGATCCACAAAATTTTAGAATTTCAGGTGCGTTAGCATAGGGAAAGGTGACACTTCCCGACACCATGTCGGGAAGCAGAAACTATTACAGCGATAGGAGATACTTTTATGGAGAAAAAAGTACAGCAAAATCATTTTGTCCGATATGAAGAAGGAGCAAAGAGATATTCCATGTGCAAGAATACGTTTATGAAGCTTGCACAGGAGGCGCATGCAGTATATAAAATTAATCGCCTGACATTGGTAAATACAAAGATATTTGAGGAATTTTTAGAAGCATTTCGGATGTAAATGAAATCAGGAATGTGGTAAGGTGTCCGGGGAAAAGATGTATAGCAAAAAAAGATTGCTTTTTTGCTATACATAAGGTAGAATAGAAGCAGGTTATGAGTGGAGGTGATGAAAGATGGTAAAAAAGGGTAGGCCATGTTTAGAGGAACCAAGAAATAAAAGCATTTTTATCCGAGTCACCGAAAACGAGAATTTGGATATCAAAAGATATGCAAAGGAGCATAACCTGACTATTACTCAGACATTGGTAAAAGGATTTCAGACACTGCAAAGGCAGGAAGAAGCCAGGGAGCAGTGCTAACCATACCACATTCCAGATGTGGAAAGGTGGTTTACAATGTCAGGTACAAGTACAAGAAAAGACAATAAGGGAAGGGTATTGAGAAAAGGCGAAAGCCAGAGAAAGAGCGATTTGCGGTACATTTATCAGTATATAGACCCGAATAAGAAACGACGGGTGATTTATGCGAACGATTTGCCAGCGTTACGGGAAAAAATTAAAAACGTAGTCCGGGATGATCTGGATGGTATTCGGATGTACTGTGACGGAAAAGCTACGCTGAATTATGTATTTGACCGTTATATAGCAACAAAACGGAACCTGAAGGAAAATACAAAGGTGAATTACATATATATGTATAATCATTTTGTGAGAGATGGCTTTGGCAAGAGAATGATAGCGGATATCGTATACTCAGATGTTAAGTTTTTTTACAATTCCCTTATTGAAAAGAACGGACTAAAGACCAATACCGTTGATACCATTCATACGGTTCTGCATCCAACTTTTGCGATGGCAGTGCGTGATAATGTAATAAGGAATAATCCTGCAAGCGGCGTCATGGCAGAACTCAAGAGCGAAAATGGAAGAAATAAAGGGATTCGCCATGCATTGACGCTTGAACAGCAAAGAGCATTTTTAAATTATGCGGCACAAAGCCCATTGTATAGTCATTGGCTTCCATTGCTTACGGTTTTATTTGGGACAGGTTGCAGGATTGGTGAGGTGCTGGGATTGCGTTGGGAAGATCTGGATTACGAAAATCGATTGATTCATATTAATCATAGTCTGGTCTATATCTTTAGAAAAAAAGGTGAGTGCGGTCTGCATATTTCGACACCAAAGACAGAGGCTGGAACACGTATAATACCGATGATGGATGTGGTGTATAAAGCATTCAAGAATGAATATGAAACACAGAAAGAAACGGGATTTAATACGTCTGTGATTGATGGAATGAGTGGCTTTATATTCAGAAACCGAGAAGGAAAAATGCTGACTATGCCGTCGGTAAATCGTGCGATAGCAAGAATTTATCAATCCTATAATCAGGAAGAGATACTTGCGGCAAAGAGGGCTGGCAGGCCACCGGTTTTGATTCCACACTTTACGTGTCATCACATCAGGCATACGTTCTGTACACGCTTCTGCGAGAACGAAACAAACCTGAAAGTGATCCAGACAATTATGGGGCATGCAAATATTGAGACGACATTGGATATCTATGCAGAAGCCACGGAACTAAAGAAACGACAAGCAATAAAAGGATTAGAGCATAGCGAAAATATTTTTTAAAAGGGGCTATGCTAGATGACATAAACGTTAGGAAAAGACATCAAAAAGACATCATATAGATGGATTTTAATGGATCTATATGGGAACAGCATCAAGAATTAAAAGTGCAGTATAGTCATTAATGGAGCGGGATGGAAGGTACAGAGTATATTCCCGACGATGAAATCAGTCGGCGCAGCGGCTGCAAAGAAGGCAGAGGCAAAGGCTGAGACCACTGACGCAGCAGAGGAGACGGAGGAGGCACCGACAGGCGACAACAACGGATTCTTCACCCCGAACGACCAGATCGACTTCTCTAAGGTAAAAGTAGAGCCGCTCTTCGAGGAGCAGGTCGACTTTGATACCTTCAGCAAGTCCGATTTCCGTGCCGTAAAGGTAAAAGCCTGCGAGGCAGTGAAGAAGTCGAAGAAGCTCCTTCAGTTCACACTGGATGACGGTACCGGCACAGACCGCACGATCCTTTCCGGCATCCACGCATTCTACGAGCCGGAAGAGCTAGTTGGCAAGACCCTGATCGCGATCACGAACCTTCCGCCGAGAAAGATGATGGGCATCGAGTCCTGCGGTATGCTGCTTTCCGCAGTAAACAACCTCAAGGATTCAGAGGAAGAAGAGCTGCACCTTCTGATGGTAGACAACCATATCCCGGCAGGCGCGAAGCTGTACTAAACATAAAAAGGTATTTCCCCGGAAACGCATGAATCTGGGGGAATACCTTTTTTCAGCCTTACTGGGCGGAAATTTTCAATTGGGAGAGTGGTTTTCCTACCAATATTTTTTGTATGCATTGAAAACCATTTTTTGAATTTCATCACGAAAGCGTTTCGGAGATGTTACTTCACAGTCGCAAAGATGATTCATTACAAAAGACCGCATCCGGGAAGGGATTGTATGAATTCGCACTTTGATGTCAGACTCAAAAGAATTACGGTTATGTAAAAGGGTTGCATCCGTGCCAAATAGGTCTGCGATTTCCTGCCAAAGGGAGATATCGCAGGTTATATCATAGTGTTCTTTTAACTCATTATTGAGAATGATTTTCGCTGTAGCATATTGTCCCGGATTGATGCCGCCAAAAATCATGTCAACACCACGTTCTAAAAGATAGATGTCTTTGAGCATATCAATTCGGAAATGTGTTAAATCATCGGTTGCTTCTATTTTGGCAATAATATAATAATTACCGGCTGCCCATAAAGTGACATATGGACTTATTACTACAGGAGAGCCATTTCCTTCCACAAGCTCATGATTCATGCCATATTCCAGAAGTTTTACGGAGACCTTACAGCCCTGATTGATGGCAGTGTTTAGTGCATCAATATTATAAAAAGTCTGTTTGTTGGGGATGCGATGAGCGGTTTTGACAAATACAGTTTTTTGCAGCATGCGTCCCTGGAAGATACTTTGCGTATCAATCAACTTTTTGATGATTTCTTTGCCGGTTGCTTCTTTAATCATGTCAGATTGGGCTACAGCGTCACACAGAAGGCGTACTTCCGATAACTCAAAATCTCGTTCCATTAAATAATAGCCTTCATAATTATCTTTGTAATCACTGATTTCAATTCCCATGCTGCGCAGGGCTTCTATGTTTCTGTAGATAGCGCGGCGCTCCATATCTACATCATAGATGATTTTTAATTTTTCTCGGATTTTATCAGTTGTAAGTACATGATGCTCATCAGAGTATTTTTTGAGAATTTCATAAATGCATAATGCAGTTGCTTTTTGAGATATCATCTTTTCACCACCTTATGGTTTCTGCTTTTATTATAGACACAAAGACAGTAAAACACAATTCTTGCCTGTGCTATTTTTGGTACAGCTAATGGAATACATCAGGCACAAGTTTTTGAGTATAGTAAGGATATCAAGAACAGGGAGGCAAGACAAAATGTGTATATGTCAAATAAAAAATGCTTATGAAAATATTGTTCATGCATGCGAAAGAAAACTAAAAGAGTTATATCCTTTAGGAACACCAGAAATTGTGGAAAACAGGTATCAGGCTGAATTAAAGATGCTTAAAAATTCTGGGCAGTTGGACGATTTTGAGATATTTCGGCTGCTTAGTGAAGAAGGAAAGAAAACATCGCAGTACATATCGCTAAGAGGAAGGACATCAGGCTCATATCTTATATACCTTTTGGGACATAATCAAATAAATCCATTAAGAGCACATTATTATTGTAAAAACTGTGGTCATATGGAAGTAATCGATACGCACTTGTTCGGCATCGATTTGCCGCAAACAGTTTGTCCAAACTGCAAAGAAGAGATGATTGGAGACGGCTATCATTTGGCTGTAGAGTCTGTTTGGGGAGTCGATGGGAAGAAAGGTATTGAATTTGACTACAATATAAGCAGTGATTTTTTTCCATTTGCGAAAAGAGTGTTACAAAGAACGTACCCCAATAATCAGGTGGTTAGCTATGGCATTATGGTATCCGGCGAACGCAGCAAGAAGTTTAATCCGGAATCCCTGGAGATGAAACAAAGCGGATATGTGATTTTGCCACAGAACCGTACCATGGAAGATTATCCAGAGCTTGTTGCTTATCTGGAGGATGGAGAGCTCTGCATAACAGGTTTAAGTAATGTTATGGAGCAATACAATTTAAAAAGAATTATGCTATATCCGCATAGATGTGTAGAGTATTTGATGCAACTGCAACGAAAGAGCGGAATTTATGCAGATGAAATAGAAATAGATAAATTACGAGAATTGAAATATTATGATTTGCTCAATACAAAAGTGATGGATTATGAAGAGAATGAGATGTTTAAATATGAAATACCAAAAAGTTTCTTCGATATGGTAAATTACAGTGCAATGCCGCATAACTCCACTTTTGCAGTCGGATATCCATGTGATAACTGGTACCATGAGACAAAGGAGAAAATACTGGATTCTCCTGATTTTCAAAGATTTCCCTGCTATACCAGAGAAGACTTCTTTGATTATTTCATAGAGTATGGATTAGAGAGAAAAGACGCTTTTTATTTTTCAGAGCTGATTCGAAAGGGAAAATCCACCAGAACTCCGGAATTGGATCAACTCTCGGTACCTGAGCAATTGAAAAATGTTGCAAAAATGTATCGATATTTATTTCCGAGAGCTCATTGCATAGAACATGTTCTGATGTATGCAAGACTGGCATATTACATGAAATGGGACAGCCGGGTATACAGTAGTGTTGTTAATAAAAAGAAAGCATTGTCCTGACCTGACATAAATGAAAACATAACCGAATGTAAAAGAGAAAAAGGCATTTTCCTGGAAATGAATCTGGGAGAATACCTTTTTTGCCTGAGTAATACTTTCTTCAAAACCAGACCATATCTAAGCCGCATTAACGTCACACTGAATTATCAGATCACCAAAATTGTAGATAAAATAACTATACTGAACCGGATGTGTCTTTCTCAATTTTTGATAACGATTATCTCCGCGAGGTTCAAGATGAACTCCGAACCCACAATACATACGCCCATTTCTGCTATAGCCCATTTCATATAGTTCTGGAATTTTTACATGGTATTTTTTGATATATTCCCAAATATCATCGTCAGTCCAGAAGGATAGCGGACGACTTTGATTTTCATTTCTTTCATGAAACACATTGCATCCGTATTCAAGCCAGTCCTTTTCACGCTGATAGCTTTCAGATGCCAGAATACCTAATATTACGCATTCCATTCCTAGTTCCTTCGCTTTACGACGCAAAGGTTCTTTTTTAAGCTTGTCGCAGCATTTATCTGAAATGGGAAGTTCTTTGTATTTTTCGTACTTTCGAAAATTTCGATGAATATATTCCTGGGCGTTGGTTTTGGTTCTATCTGTACGTGCATGCTGGTAAGTTCTTATTGAATATGATTTTTCGCAGGAGAAGGATTTTAGTTATAAAGGGCTTTCAATGGACGAGATTATTCATCATCTTGCGGTATTCATTTCAAGGCTATGGCAAATCCATATTTTCGGGGAAGGCAATACAAGAACAACGGCAGTGTTCTTCATCAAATATTTGAGGACACTTGGGTTCTCTGCAACCAATGATATTTTTGCGGAAAATGCGTGGTATTTCAGAAATGCACTTGTCCGTGCAAATTATACGAACCTGCAAAAAGGCATTCACGAAACAACAGAGTATCTGGAAGTATTTCTCAGAAATCTGCTTTTGAACGAGAAAAATGAGCTTCATAATCGAAATCTTCATATAAGTGGACTTTTGAATGAAGAAAAAGTGGATATTGAAAATGAAAAAGTGGACATTCAAGACAGAAAAGTGGATATTGAAAGTGTACTTTCCGAAAAAAGTAGTGATTTCTCGGTAAAAACGGCGATTCATATCCATAGACTTTTTGAGAAGTTTGGCTTTGATGAGGTGTTTGGAAGAAGTGCGGTTATGGAACTTCTTGAGCTGAAAGCTTCAGGTGCTTCAAAACTTCTTTCCAATTTGGTAAAGGCAGATATTATTGAACCAGTATCCGGTTACGGAAAAGGAAAATATAAATTCAAGAAGTAATTAGAAATTCCAAGGAGCGATGGCTATGGAGAATAAATTATAGCTATCCTCTTAATTAACGCAAATTCTAGATGCGTGGAACCACCCTTTGCAATCATTCGTACTTATTGTTTCTAAGGCCGCTTTTACAGCCTCAGGTAATTCAGCAGCAACACGGACTTTCCTCTTTCTGAGAAAGGATTTCATTTTTGACCACATTTTTTCAATAGGGTTCAAATCTGGACTGTATGGTGGCAAATATAGATAGGAGATCCCTGCCTTGTCTAAAAGTTCCGTCACTATTTTGGCATGATGAGAACGCATGTTATCCATGATTACAATATCGTCTTTCTCAAGGCTCGGTATCAATTGTTTTCCCATATATTCACGAAATCGCTGTGCAGTTGTTCCACCTTGGTACGTAGTATATACCAGACTGCCGTTAAGCTGTATGGATGACAAAACAGTTGTTCCGGTAGGCGTGTTGATCGGAGCAGCATCCATAGCACGTTTCCCATGTACTGCATGTGCATAGTGTCTTGTGAGGTTTGTATTAATACCGCTTTCATCGAGATATATTTGATGTTCTGCATTTGCACCAGATATAGTTTCTATCCATTGACTGCGTTTTCTCTGCACATCGGGGACGCTCCTGTTCTTTTGCATGCAAAGACTTTTTCTTGTAAGTGTAACCTTGTTTTATCAGAAAACGCCTGACGGCTTCATCGCCTACAGGTAAATGAAGCGTTTCGACAATCTCCTTCATTGTGATATCCGGTTGTTCTTGCACAAGTTTCAGAATATCGTGGTGCTGTTTTTCTGTAAGAATTGTTTTCCGGCCTCTCATCTGCGTTCTGGTCTCATAACTGCCAGTGCGTGCACACTCTTCTACAAGGCGGTATGTATAATATGAAAGAAGCAGGAGTTCGGTTAAAGCAATTACGAAGAAAAAAAGAAATCACGCAGGAACAGGTTGCTGCTGAATTAAATATATCAGTGGATACATTAAGGAAGAACGAACAGGGAATTAGGGGAATGTCAGTAGAATTACTTGATATCTATGCAGATTACTATAATGTAGACATCACAAGTATGAAGGAAGTACCGGAGCAGCTTAGAAAATTACGCCGACAGTATCTGCGTTATCAGCAGGCAGAGATTATTTACAGCATTTCTCATAAGAAGCTATTTGAACTTGCCAGTGATGCGGGTGCGATTTACAGAATAGATGGAACCGTATTGATCAACCGGGACATTTTTGATGCCTATCTGGAACGATTCCATGAACCGGCGACAGGAAAGGGTAAGGAGGAGATAAAAGATGAGCGGTAATGTATGGATGTTTTCAGATAAGATTGACGACGAAGATCTGGAATTTATGAGTCATGCGTGATGTGAGAAGCAGGATGAAGAATGAGTTGGAGTACCAAGTAAATGAAAAGCAGGAGAACAGTATTCGATTAAAAGAATGACAGGTGGCAGAGTCATTGAAGCAAATGCAGATTTTTATAGATACCTTATCTGCCACCTGCCGTCTGCCGATGTATGAAATTACGAAAACAGATTGCGAATCGCTTGCAACTTGCAATCAAACAAGATATAATGAAGAAAAAAGAGGAGGCGATATCTATGGCAAGAACAGCAAATGTATTTGCACGTGTCGAACCTGAAGTAAAAGAACAGGCAGAGCAGGTGCTTGATCGACTTGGAATTCCAATGTCCAATGCAGTAGGAATGTTTCTGAGACAGATTGTGCTCCAGAGAGGAATTCCTTTTGAAATGAAACTTCCAGCTTATGAGGAGCCTGTGGCATATGGTTCTCTGACAAAGGAACAGTTCAATGCAGAAATAGAAAAAGGCATGGAAGATATTAAGGCTGGCAGAGTGTATTCAGCAGATGAAGTTGAAGCAGAAATGAAACAGGAATTTGGTATATGAAATATAAAGTGATGTATACAGCAGGAGCAAAGAAAGATCTGCGAAATATTTTCAGATATATTTCAGAGGAACTGTTAGCTCCAGAGAATGCTGCAGGACAGACAGAGCGGATTATGACGGCAATTCGGAAGCTGGATACTATGCCGAACAGAAATCGGCTCTATGAGGAAGAACCGTGGCACAGCAGAGGACTTCGATTCTTTCCGGTGGATAATTATCTGGTATTTTACAAAACAGATGATGAAACTGAAGCGGTATATGTAGTGCGAATTATGTATGGTGGACGTGATGTTCATAAACAGTTAAGCCAAACAGAAGACGTTTCAGTAAATTAAAACAGAATATGGAACTAAAACACGAGCAGTTAGTCTATGAAAAATAGGTTAGCTGCTTTTTTCATGTAAAAAAGGAGGAAGCCTATAGCAAAAGTGAGAAGAGGATATTACAAATCATTGTTTTGATAATTCGGTGGTATCCTCTTTGTGGATTTCAGAATTTGTTTCTCAGCTTTCGGTATTCTCTCGGCGAATATCCTTTCAACTTGTGAAAAAGCCGACTGAAATAAAGCTGGTTATCATATCCGACAATCTTAGAAATCTCATTGATGGAATAAGTTGTTGTTTCAAGTAACATCTGAGCATTGTTGATACGGATTCCCACAATGAATTGCATTGGTGTAGAACCGGTATATTTTTTGAAGTTTCGGATAAACCAGCTGACACTCATGCCTCGTGAGGCAGCATAATCATCAATATTGATATTTTGATTGTAGTTTTCACTGAAAAAGGTAACAGCATTATCCATCTCATGATCAAGATATTCATTTTTTAATACGTGCTCTCTTGTCAGTTCCCGGTGGAAACTGATCAGAAGATGACGTAGCAAAAGGACAAGCATTTCCTCATAATTATCTTGACAGCGTTGGAGCTCGATAATGATACGTTTGAAAATTTGTTCATATTCATTAGATGTACCCACTTGAAAGACACGTTCTTTATCCGGAAACCCATATTGACGTAAGATATTTTTCACATTGCTTCCTGTGAAGTGAATCCAGTATACTTCTGTCTTATCTTCTCCGTAATATTCATATTTCTGAAGTTCTTTCGGTCTGTACAGTACAATGTTGCCGGCTGGAAGAATCGTTTCGTTATTTACATTATCAAAATGAAAATGCCCACAACCAGCAGTGATATAGATAATCTGATAATCCAGGCGTCCCCTTGGACGGTAGGTTGGTAACTTTGGATGGCTGGAAAGGCGGTAAGTACCGCAACTTCCTATAACCAGAGGGCGACTTTTGTCTTTGAAATCCATATGTGAGTGGTTCAAATAACCGGTGTTCAAATACATAGGACAGCACCTCTTTTCGCACTTTTTATCATTGTATCATTTAGTGCATATTTTGTCTAATCCAATTCATAGACATGTTTTGCGGATTAGGATAAGCTATATATAGCATAACTAAGGAACGTAAACAAAAAAGTAAAGTATAAGGTTTGCTTTAGGGAAACAAAGAACAAAAAAGTATATGTATTGGAGGAGAGCTATTTATGATCGTACCACGTTATTATGAAAGTCTAAGCGTACTGCACGAAAACACAATGCCAGCCAGAGCCTATTATATTCCGGCATCCAAAAGAATGGATAACTTGGTGGAACACAGAGAAGAATCAGATCGTATGCAGTTATTGAATGGAACTTGGAAATTCCAGTATTTTAACAGCATCTATGACATTCAGGATTCTTTCTTTGAGAAGAATTATGATACAGAAAATTTTGATGAGATTCAGGTTCCAAGTGTATGGCAGATGGCAGGATATGATACACACCAGTATACAAACATCCGGTATCCGTTTCCGTTTGATCCACCATATGTGCCACAGGATATTCCGTGTGGAGCTTATGTACATAATTTTGAGTACAGCAGAGATGAGAAAGCATCAAAAGCTTTTTTGAACTTTGAAGGAGTAGACAGCTGCTTTTATGTATGGATCAATGGCTCTTACATAGGATACAGCCAGGTTTCACATATGACCAGTGAGTTTGATGTTACCGATGTACTTCAGGATGGAACGAATACGGTGGCAGTGTTGGTAATGAAATGGTGTGATGGTTCCTATTTGGAAGATCAGGACAAATTCCGTATGAGTGGTATTTTCCGGGATGTGTACATTTTGAAACGTCCAAAACAGGCAATCAGTGATTATCATATTAAAACAAGAATTGAGGATATGCTTGCGAAAGTAGAAATTGAAATGAAATTCTACTCTCCCTTAAATGTAAAAATTTCGATTGAAGATAGAAACGGAGCAGTTGTAGCACTAGGAAGTATTGCTGAAGAAGGAACAGCTGTATTAGAAATTGCAAGCCCGGAACTTTGGAATACAGAAAATCCATATTTATATAAACTGATTCTTGAAACAGAGAATGAAGTAATTGTAGATCACATTGCATTAAGAAAGATAGAGATTAAAGACCAGGTCATTTACCTAAATGGACAGAAGATTAAATTCCGTGGTGTCAATCGACATGATTCCGATCCGGTTACTGGATTTACAATCAGTCTGGAACAGCTCACAACCGATCTTACGTTAATGAAGCAGCATAATTTTAATGCGATCCGTTCCAGCCACTATCCGAACGCACCATTTTTCTATGAAATGTGTGACAAGTATGGATTCATGGTGATAGATGAAGCAGATATTGAAGCTCATGGTCCATTTATGATCTACAGAAAAGAAGACACCGATTACAATCGGTTCAAACGATGGAATGAGATGATTGCAGATGATCCGGCATGGGAAGAGGCAATCGTTGATCGCGTAAAACTCATGGTGGAACGTGACAAAAACCGTTTCTGTATTGTTATGTGGTCAATGGGAAATGAGAGTGCTTATGGCTGCAACTTTGAAAAAGCACTGGAATGGACAAAGAATTTTGATCCAGACCGCATCACACAATATGAGAGTGCAAGATACCGTAATTATGATGAAACATATGATTACAGCAATCTGGATGTGTACAGCCGGATGTATCCGGCGCTTTCCGAAATTCAGGAATATCTGGATAAAGATGGAAGCAAACCCTTTCTTTTGGTAGAGTACTGTCACAGTATGGGAAACGGACCTGGAGATTTTGAAGATTACTTCCAGATGATTCAGGATAATGATAAAATGTGCGGCGGCTTTGTCTGGGAATGGTGTGACCATGCGATTGCTCATGGAACTGCTGAGAATGGAAAGACTATATATGCTTATGGGGGCGACCATGGCGAAGAAATTCATGATGGCAACTTCTGTATGGATGGATTAGTATATCCGGACAGAACGGTACATACAGGACTTTTGGAATACAAGAATGTTTATCGCCCGGCAAGGGTTATTTCCTATGACAAAGAAAGCGGAGAACTGGTGCTTCATAACTACATGGATTTTGATGACTTGAAAGATTATGTGAAGATCAGTTATGAACTGACGCAGGACGGGCTTGTAATCAGCAAAGGTAAACTTCCAGAAGTTTCAGCAGCACCACACAGTGAAGGAAAAATAAACCTTAAAATCAATGTGCCAGAGAGTGGAAAATGTTATTTAAAATTTATTTACCATCTGAAAAAGGAATTGCCACTGTTGGATGAAGACCATATTCTTGGATTCGATGAAATTGAGGTAAGCAAAGACGGTGCAAAATGTAAACTTGCTGAGAAATGGCTACAAAAAACAGCAGTGGACTCTGAGTTACAGGTAAATGAAAATGATACACAGATCCATATCAAGGGGCGTGAATTTGCTTATACCATAGACAAACGTACTGCACTCTTTACAGAGATGAAATTCGCAGGGCGGGAATACTTGAACCATCCGATGGAATTAAATATTTGGAGAGCTCCAACAGATAACGATATGTACATCAAGTCTGAATGGAAGAAAGCCCACTATGATAAGGCTTACACAAGAGCCTATACGACAGAGGTTGTGCAGGGAAAACATGGTGTGAAGATTACAAGCCATGCTTCCGTTGTGGCAGAGACAGTACAGAAGATTCTTGATGTGACGATTACATGGAAAATAGAAGCTGCTGGAAAGATTGATGCAGATATTGCAGTAACAAAAGACGATGAATTCCCGGATCTTCCGAGATTTGGTGTGAGGATGTTCCTGGATAAAAAACTTTCAGCTGTAAGATACTTTGGAATGGGACCACAGGAAAGTTATTGTGATAAACATCAGGCTGCGAGCCACGGTTTGTACCGGGCAGATGTAGGGGATTTACATGAGGACTATATCCGTCCACAGGAAAATGGAAGCCATTATGATTGTGAATATGTAGAGCTTAACAACAGCCGATATGGAATTGTGGCATCCGCAGAAAAGGCATTTTCATTCAATGCTTCTTATTATACACAGGAAGAACTTGAGAAGAAAACGCATAATTATGAATTAATAGAATCAGATAGTGTAGTATTCTGTGTTGACTACGCATTAAATGGCATTGGTTCTAATAGTTGTGGTCCAGTTGTATTGGATCAGTACCGATTTGATGATGTATTATTCCGGTTCCAGTTTACGCTGATACCGTATGTAAAGGGATAATAAAGTTTCATGTAACCCGTAAACAAAGAAGGATAGTCTGATTGCAATGTAAAGTCCGGATATACAGAGCAATCAGACAAAAACAGAGAAAAAATTAGAATTAGACATCATACGGTTAGACATATTGAGATTCTAAGTGCGATGAAGATGAGGAGCAAAGAAATTCGATGGAAGAAAAAAAGTATTTGAAATGGTATAACAAAATTGGATACGGATCAGGTGATATTGCAGGTAATGTAGTCTATGCCTTCCTGACATCTTTTATGATGCCCTATCTGACGGACTCGGTAGGACTTGCTGCAGGTGTCGTGGGTACCCTGATTGCCGTATCAAAACTATTTGATGGTTTTACGGATATATTTTTTGGATCAATGATTGACAAAACACACAGTAAAATGGGAAAAGCGAAACCCTGGATGCTATACGGATATATTGGTTGTGCCATTACGCTGGTCGGCTGCTTTACAGTACCGGTGAGTTTGGGAACAACGGCTAAATATGCATGGTTCTTTATTTCTTATACACTGTTAAATGGTGTGTTTTATACAGCAAACAATATTGCTTATTCAGCACTTACGTCACTGATTACAAAGAACAGCAAAGAGCGTGTACAGATGGGATCTTACCGTTTTATTTTTGCATTTTCAACAAGTCTTCTGATTCAGGCGATTACAGTTGGATTTGTAGATAAATGTGGTGGAGATGCTGCGGCATGGAGAACGGTTGCTATTATCTATGCAATCATTGGTTTGGTCGTAAATACGATTTCAGCACTTTCTGTTAAGGAACTTCCGGAGGAAGAACTTAATGAAGGAGAAGTAAAGAATGATAATGAAAAGTATGGAATGGTACAGGCATTCAAGCTTCTTGTCAAAAACAAATATTACATGATGATTTGTGGAACATATATTTTACAGCAGTTATATGGTGCCATGATTGGAGCTGGCATTTATTACATGACATGGGTACTGAAAAATAAGAATTTGTTTGGACAATTTGCATGGGCAGTAAATATTCCACTGATCATTGCCCTGATTTTCACACCGACATTAGTTGGTAAGTGGAAAGGTATGTATAAACTGAACTTAAGAGGTTACGTCTTAGCAGTCATCGGTAGAGCACTTGTTGTTGTTGCCGGATATATGGGCAGTGTTCCGCTGATGATGGCATTTACAGCTCTTGCAGCCTTAGGTCAGGGACCATGGCAGGGAGATAT
This sequence comes from Lachnospiraceae bacterium, assembly GCA_902363135.1. Classification (GTDB taxonomy): domain Bacteria; phylum Bacillota; class Clostridia; order Lachnospirales; family Lachnospiraceae; genus Choladousia. The sequence continues at coordinate 291,759 of CABIZF010000003.1, read as the reverse complement.
GAATGCAGTTATCGCATCTTGCTCTGAATACACTTATCTTACGCAGGGAAAGAGAATTGACGGAACGATGTACTCTTGTACTTCTCTTGGTGTAAAAATCGGTGGAGGTATTGGAACCGCTGTTGTTGGATGGATGCTTGAGTTCAGTGGATATGTCGGAACAAATGCAACTCAGCCGCAGTCTGCACTTGATATGATGCAGTTTATGTATCTTTGGCTTCCGTTAATCTTTGATGTATTGATTATGTTTGTACTTTCAAGAATGAATGTAGAAGATGCAAATAAAAAACTGAAAGCAGAAAAAGAAATTGCTGCAGATGAAATAACAGATGCATCAGACATAAATTAGAATTGACAGGAGAAAGCGTTGTCTGGTCGTTGCTCGATGAGACAGTGCTTTTTTCTATATATAAAGTGATAGAACTGTATTTTGAAAATAAAAAAGGACCACTTCATTTTTGTGAAATGGCCTTAAGAAAATATACAGTTTTCACAAAATAGTCCTTTTAGTATTTATACATGGTAAGGATGCTCAAAATATTCAGTGTAGAATACTAAAAGGTCATTCAGATATTTTTTTAGGTTGCTCATTTGCAATTCCTCCTTTCCTTATTTACAAGCTGATTATAAGATAGGTGTAAAAGAATTGCTTGCCAAATCGAAAGAAGATATAGACAAATGTTGCAAAGGGGAGTATTTCATGCAGTTAAAATATGTTGACACAAAAGAGGAGATTATAGCAATAAATAGGAAGTCAAAACATATTGAACCACATCTTCATAATGCACTGGAGATCGTTTGCGTAACAAGTGGAGCATTAGAACTTGGTGTCGGACAGGAACTATACCATATGGAAAAAGGAGATATAGGCTTTGTATTTCCAGATGTTATTCATCACTATCAGGTACTGACACCCGGTGTAAATAAAGCGACTTATCTGATCGCATCGCCATTTACGATAGTCAAATTTGCAGATATCATGCAATCCATGGCTCCTGAATACCCAATCATCAAAGCGGAAAAGGTTGAACCGGAGGTATATAGGGTTATAAATGCAATTTTAGAGACAGAACAGTCGGATATTACTGTTGCACAGGCATATCTTCAAATTGTGTTGGCACGCTGCATAGGAAAATTAAATTTGGTAGAAAAGAGTAGTGTGGGGAGCAATGATCTTATTTACCAGACAGTTTCCTATATATCAGCAAATTTTAAGAAGAAGTTTTCTCTGGAAGAGATGGCAAAAGATCTGGGCGTGAGCAAATATGTTTTATCCAGACTCTTTTCAAAGACATTCCATAGAAACTTTAATCAATATCTTAACGATGCAAGGCTGAACTATGCATGCCATCGTTTGGAAAATACGAGTGATTCTATTACAAATATTTGTCTGGATAGTGGATTTGAAAGTCAGAGAACATTTAACCGAGTATTTAAAGAAAGATATAAAATATCACCGAGTGATTATCGAAGTACTTGTGTGAAAGAGATGTTGTCATAAATGTTCTGCAGATAGAAAAATTTACTTTAGTTTCACACTGTTATGTATTTGATTTTATGTGCGTATGATACGATATTAAAATGGTCGTGGGAAATAGATTTTTCAGAAATAAAAGAACAAGGCATACTCTAAAGAAAAAGAAAGGCAGGGCATATATGAATATGGGAAATTCCATAATTGATTTTAATGAGAAAAAAGGTTTCATCTGCGATATGGATGGTGTGATTTATCATGGTAATCAGATATTGCCAGGTGTTCCAGAATTCATCCAGTGGTTACATGATGAAAAGAAGGAATACTTATTTTTGACAAATAATAGTGGGTATACACCACGGGAATTAAATCAGAAACTGGCAAGGATGGGACTTGATGTGCCAGAAGAACATTTTTATACCAGTGCATTGGCAACAGCTGCTTTTTTAAAAGAACAGGCGGCAGGCTGTTCGGCATTTGTGATAGGAGAAGCCGGTCTGTTAAATGCACTTTATGATGTAGGTATTACGATGAATGATGTGAATCCGGATTATGTTGTTGTGGGAGAAGGACGATCCTATTCTTTGGATACATTAACGAAAGCAACGAATTTGGTTTTGAAAGGTGCAAAGTTGATCGGAGCAAACTCAGATGTTTCCGGACCGATTGAGAACGGCATTGCTCCTGCTTGTCGTGCATTGATTGCACCTATAGAAATGGCAACAGGTACACAGGCATATTTCTGTGGGAAACCGAATCCACTGATGATGAGAACAGGATTGAATATGCTTGGATGTCATTCAGCAGAAGCTGTAATGGTTGGGGATCGTATGGATACAGATGTGATTTCAGGAATGGAAAGTGGTATGTCTACTGTATTGGTTCTCTCTGGATGTTCAACGAAGGATACACTCAAAACTTATGCGTATCGTCCAACTATGGTTTTAAATGGTGTGGGGGATATTGCTATGTTAGCAAAGTCAAAGGCAGAGTAATAATGAATAATCTGAAGTAATAAGAGATAAACAGAGCTTGATAGACAATCGAAAATGTGGTTGTCTCTCAAGCTCTGTTTGATTATGAAATTGCTTGCATTCGTATGAATATTTATTTGATAGATTTTATAATATATCTATAAGTCAATTGGAAAATAGAGAATAATACAGTAATAGTCAGAAGCAAATTTAATTTCACATAAACCATTCATTTGTTGCATCATTGCTTTTATGTTTTTAGTTCCTATTCCAGAACCATGATATCGGTAAGGCTCAGCAATTTTATTTTCTATTTTTATGCCTACATAATGATTTACATATAGCGTAGATATTTCTATAGGAATTAAAGGGTCTGTATATTTTCTTATATTAGATAATAAATTATCTGTAATACGACCTATATAGTCTAGACACACTTTTATTTTAGCTGGCTTCCAAATAAGTTTATCAATTTTTAAGGTATAACCATCTACTTGTAGGAGACCATATAATTCAGAAAGATACTCACCTAAAATATATTCAGCATCTTCTGGAAATTCCAATTTTAGTGGTTGTTCAGAAGAAATTAAAAAAAACTCGAATAACCGATCGGATAAATTTCGAATTTGTGGAGAGATTTCCTGAACTTTCCTTATTTTACAGGCTTTTCAGCCCCTTAGATAGTGAAATGATATGTATTTTCCCTTATTTTTGCCCTTATGCGGAACCCGCAAGGGAAATAAGGGAATTTTTTATTTAGTCGTTGCCTGCTACTTTATCAAGAAGTCTGGCGGAGTTCCGCTTTGCCTTTCTTGTAGAGTGGGCATAGACATTCATTGTGGTACTGACATCAGAGTGTCCTAACAGTTCCTGCACATCTTTTGGGGCAGCTCCGTTTGAAAGGAGGTTGCTTGTGTAAGTGTGTCGCAACTGGTGGAAATGGAAATTCTCAAATCCGTCCAGTCGTTTCGCAACTGACCGGCAGGCAATGCTGAGTGTGCTTGGCAGTTCCAGACATCCGTCCGGTCTCAGGCAGACAAAAGAAATTTCCTTGTAATCTGCCGGGATTTCTTCGGTTCTGTCCAGATGATAATATTCATAATACACTCTGTTTTTGTCTTGCACTTCCTTGTAGAAATTGCGGTGGTAAAATTCACCATACTGCATCCGGCTTTTAAGCTGTTCTTTTCTGACGGTTTTCAGTATTTCGGTCAGAGTATTACCAAAATCAACAATCCTTACTTTCTTTCGCTTGGTCGGTCCGATGATGTTTTTATGTTTTGTGCCATCGTAGCGGATACTTCTTTTAATGGTCAGGCATTGTTCTTCAAGATTGATGTCCTGCCATGTCAATCCGCAAACTTCACCGATACGAAGTCCCGCATAGTATGCGATCTGGATTGGCAGGATTGCAGGTGGATTCTTTACTTTGAGGTATTCTATCAGTCTCTCATAATCTTCATGTGAAATAGGCTGTATGCCTTCTTCTACTTCATCATCGGAGAATAAATCCACATCCTCTGCCTGCTTTTTCAGCTTAATATACTGCATGGGATTAAAAGTAATCAACTGTTTTGGAAATACTGCAAACCGGAAAGCCTGCTGTAATACTGCCGAAAAGGAATGGATGTAATCTTTGCTGTATCCTTTTCTCACTTTTCCATCTGGAAATTCCCCACCGAATGTCAGCAGATCGAGAAATGTCTGTAAATGTTCAGCGGTAACGGATTTCAATTTGCGTTCTGCAATCGGATGTTTCTTGATACAACGGATTGCACCAAGATAATTTTCCACTGTACCATTGCTGAGTGTTCCGACTTTCAGTTCTTCTTCTGCCCACATATCAAGAAGTTCTCCTACAGTAAGATTATCTGTCTTTGCGACAAATTTCTTGCTTTCGTAATCATCCATTGCCTGACGGAGCAGTTTTTCCGTTTCACTTTTACTTTCTGTTCCAGCGTATTCTTTCTGAACCAGATTGCCGCTTGCATCTTCTACATAGAAGCGGTAGTACCATTTCTTTCCTTTTTTCTTACAGATCCTTTTGCCATAATTGTATGTCTCCTTTCGACATCGGACAATCGGAACTGATGAAATGCTTCTTGCGTGTAGGCATCTTATGGACAAGTCCATAAGCCAATTCGCCGCTCGTCAAATCTGTAAACAGCCTGACTCGCTCGTGCTCATTATATCATAACTCCGGTTGTCGTTCTATACCGAATCGGAATCCTCATACAAAACTTCTGATAATAGATTTGCAAGCCTTTGTTCTGCAGTTTCCGGTTTCTTGGAATAGAGTCTTACGATATCGGCCATGTCATTAAAGGCATTAACAGTATGGGTGATCTCCCGGAGAAACATAATCTCATTATATTCATCATTCGATTCAAACCCCATTACTTTTGCAATATCAGCTTCATTCGTGTTGCCCTTGTAATTCTTGCAGGCAAACTGGAATGATTCCAGAAACAGGTTATATTGCTTTAACATCAACAGCAGTAAATCTTTGGAAAAAGCATCTTCCTTTTTACTAAGGTCGAGAGGTAACTGTTTGAGAATATCGCCCATTGCATCACGAATCTGTAATTCTTTCTTATCCGTAATATCGGTTTCGTATTCATCGGTTTCCCCTCTGAGCCATTCAATAGATACATGAAGTGCTTCCGAAAGACCTTCCAGCACCATCTTTTTGGTATTGTCAATCGAACCATTCTCATAACGCAGGATTGTGGAAGCGGTAACTCCCATCTTCTCTGCAACATAAGGCTGTGTCAGATTTAATTCCAGACGACGCTGTTTTGCCCTGCTGCCTATCAGCTTGCGTAGTTCTTTATCTTTCATGCTGATTGCCTCCTTTTTCTGTATGTATGAATTATAGCATGTACCCTGTATAATTGCAATATGCAATTCAATGATTGTTTTTAAAATTTCATAACGCTTGACAACGCAATATAAAACCGCTATACTAACAGCATAACAAAAATTGCATAATGCAATTTAACAGGAGGTGACAAGATGACGGAAAGAAAGATTGCATTATCCATCGAGGAAGCAGCCGACTATACAGAAATTGGCAGAAACACTTTGAGAAAGCTGGTTGAATGGAAGAAACTTCCGGTATTAAAGGTCGGAAGAAAAGTCCTTATTAAAACTGACATTCTGGAAAAGTTCATGGAAGCCAACGAGGGGCGAGATCTGAGGGATAAAGGGAATGTAAAAGCTGTCACAAGCAATGTGGCAATTTAAAAAGGCGGCTTCTTACGAAACCGCCAAAGGTTCTATCAGACCGAAGCCATGATATACCTACACGCAAGAAGATTATACCATGTGCTTCTCCTGATATGCAACCGGGAACTGTTGTTTATCGGAAAAAGAAAGGATGAAGACGATATGGCGAAATCAACAAAGACTTATGAAGAAAGAATACGTGCATTAGAGAAAAAGGAACAGGAAAGCATTGAAGCTACAAAAAAGCTCATAGCACAGCGGAAGGAACTGGAAAAGAGAAAGAAAGCGGAAGAAAGCGGAAGAAAGTAAAAAACGAACCCACAGGCTCTGTCAGATTGGAGGAGCGGTGGAATCAGTTCTTGGCTGTCCGATTGAGGAGGAAGATTTACCAAAGTTGATAGGCTTCTTAAAAAGACAGGAAAAAAACGGGAAGTTTTTCTCAAAAGCGATGCAGAAAGAATTAGTTACAGACATGGAGGAAGTGTAATGGCGGAGAGAGTGGGTTTTCCATTCCCTTCATTGCCTTTGAATGAAGGGCGCACTTATGGACAACCAGAGGTCGTCCTTATAAGTTTGCCACAAGTGGCAACCGGTCTGCGCTTACGCTTGCCGGGCTCGTTCCGTCGGCGGGGCTTTCAGCCAGACCTGCTCATGCCGCAGGGGGCACTCTTGCGCAGAGGGCGTTCCGACAGCTTCACTTCTGCCAAACCAGAAGAAGATGCTGTCGGAAATCAATGCCGGATACGGCAGAAAGGGGGAATCGTATCATGGCGATATTTCACTTTACAGTAAAGATTGTCGGGCGCAGTAAAGGAAAATCTGTCATATCCGCATCGGCATATCTTAATGGAGATGTGATGAAGAATGAGGAAACAGGCAGAATCAGTTACTATACTTCCAAAAAGGAAGTCGTCTACTCTAGTCTGATGATGTGCGAAAATGCACCTCCTGAATGGCTACATGTACCGGAAGAAAATATAAAAAGGTTTCAACAGTCTATCCGTTATAAAAGAGCGGATGATAAAGATGCCGCACTGGAAAAGTTTAAAATCACATTTCAGAAACAGCGTCTATGGAATGAGGTATTGAGGATAGAAAAAAATGCAGATGCACAGCTTGGACGCTCATTTGAATTTTCCCTGCCGAAAGAATGGAGCAGACAGGAACAGATTGATTATACAACCGAATATATTCAAAAAACTTTCGTGGACAAGGGAATGTGTGCCGACTGGAGCATACACGATAAAGGCGATGGAAACCCACATGTGCATTTACTTGTAACCATGCGACCATTCAATCCGAACCATTCATGGGGCAACAAAGAAATTAAGGACTGGGATTTTGTCAGAGATACTGAGGGAAATATCGTAGTTGATGAATCCCACCCGGACTGGTGGCAGGATAAGGAAAATCCTGACCGGCATGAAATCCGTATTCCGGTACTTGATGAAAACGGAGTACAGAAAGTCGGGGCAAGAAACAGAAAACAATGGAAACGGGTTCTGACCGATGCTACCGGATGGAACAATCCAAAGAATTGTGAGTTATGGCGAAGCGAATGGGCAAGGATGTGTAAGAAGACATTTTCCTCCCACACGACCAATCACGCTATCCATTTGTACAATGGTCGTTTCCGGGTTTGCTCCCAGATATTTTTGAAAGTCAGCGTAGCTTCGTTCAATACGGCAGCCCCGGTCAACTTTAAATTCAGGCTTCTTATAACGGGGACGGTATTTCACTTTACGGGGCAGATCAATGTTCCTGATATCAAAGAGCTGGGCATCCACGTAGTTATACAATGTCTTTTCACTGCACATCAGTTCATCTACATGAGCAAGATAGATTTGATGAAGCGACTGCCCGTTTTTAACTAAAGGACTGATGATCCCGTTAATTCTTGCAATATCATCTTCGTTGGACATGATACCGGTTCTGGCTTCCGAAACAGCATGATGTGCACTCTCATGTGCATCTGCCGGATCATAAATACGTTTTAATAACGAGCATTTCGGCAGCTGACTGCAGCCATTACAAACATAAGGTGGCTTATTTTTGACAGAACAGACATCTTCTACAAAATCAGAACAATGTAAGGTGCATTCAGAGCACAGGCTGCATTTGTAAGCAGATTGGTGTGTACAGCTTGTTCCGCAAATCCTTTTTGCTTTGCATGTAGCACGGAATTTACAAGGATTATACGGATATCCAGGACGACCGCTTTTCTTATCATAGGAATACTTTTTAATCTCCTTGGCAATGGTTGTACGGTCCTTTCCTAACTCTTTGCCAATTGCCCCAAAGGATGCATTCTCCTGAAGGCGTTGAGCAATAATCATTCGATCTTCATAAGATAAAAACTTTGACATGGTGACTCCTTTCCAGCCGCCAGAAATCAAAGCATAACAGAAAAGAGACCAACTATCCAGTCAGTCTCAATTCATTTGTAAAAGAAAATCCATACCTTTCTTTTACACTGATAACTATTAACTTTTACACTTATCCAAGATAGCGGGTATGGAATCTTGGATTACAATTGAGGAGATTGTATAATACTTAAAAACATTGCTTGTTCATAGCTATAAACTATGACAAATGATTTTCCAGAATCATTTTCCGGAATTGTCGGGCGGCTGAGTTCAGCGGATGTTGGCAATCGTATAGCATGCATATATTTCTTTCCGGAATGTTTTCTTTTAGTGATATCTGGACAATTTCTCTTTTTTGAATAGAATCATGTGCCATTGCTTCTGGAAGAAAAGCCAGGCCCAGCTCACATTTGACAAGAGGGAGAATCTGATCGGTCGTGGCGGTTTCGGTATCAGGGGCAAGTTCGAGTCCGTGAGAGAGAAAGAGTGCATGATAAAACTGAAACGTCGTTGTTTCACGTCCAAGCGAAATCAGCGGATAGTTTTTTAATTCTGCGAGAGATAATTCCTGGCTGCCGAGTGCGGTAAAAGTTGTACCACCGACAAGGATTTCCTGAAAAGGCTGCAGCATAATCTGTCTGAGTGGTGATTCCACGGAAGCTGGAGTTGAAACAATAGCAAAGTCGATTTTTCCACTTTTTACGGCATCAATGGCCTGTGGGGTGGAGTAATTGTACAGTTTCAGGCGGATGCCGGGATAGGTCATATGAAATGCTTTAAGTTTATTAAAAAGAAAAATATTTAATGCGGTCTCGCTGACACCGATCGCAATGCTTCCATGTGACAGCCCCGTACTATCCGATAACTCCTCTTCTGCGGCAAAAATCTGTGACATTGCAGCGGAAATATGGGTATAAAGTTTTTCCCCTTCCGGGGTAAGCTGAATGCCCCGGTTGGTACGTACAAACAAAGTTGCATTAATCTGCTGCTCCAGACAGTTCATGGCCCTTGTCACATTTGGCTGACTGCTGCCGAGTGTATGTGCGGCTTTGGTAAAGTTGTGGTATTTTGCAACATAATAAAAAATTCGATAGTATTCAAAATTTACATTCATCGATAGAACCCCCTCTGACATATCAAAATGTTATTTATAGCATATCAATTATAGTTTTTACTTATCCCTAATGCAAAAGTATAATCATAGAAGATGAAAAAAGCAAGAAAGGAAGCGCATGAAGCATGAAGGAACAGACGATTTTTCTACGAGAGGAAAAGGCAGAGGTTTTGTTTCAGAAAATATTAAATGATCATTGGGCATGTGAAAAGTTACAGGAAACATTTTGTAACTGTTTATTTTGCAATGATGATTCGGATGCCGGAATTTCTCCGGCAGAATTTTCACTGGCTTTGTTCAATGCGTATACGAACCGGGACCTGTCGGCCTTCCTTATGGGCATATGTCAGAATACATTGTTTGACCTGTTGAGAAATTCATTTCTGATTCCCTATCGTTTTGATGCAGACGGAAAGCAAAATCCGGTCATTATGACGGATGAAAATGGGCAATTACTTCCTGCATACAAAGGCACAGCTCATGAAAAAGAATACCGGCATTTTCATGAGGTATACAAAGATCTCGGCAATCAGAAAAATATATATTTTGCACAGGCATACCGTTACAGCCATGAATATCAGTCGGATTACATGGATGTGAAACAAAAGATTCTTGAAAAAAATATGGGTGTGCTGCTCATTCGTGAACTGCCGGATACCGTAAAGGAGAAGGAGACAGAGGCAGAAGCATATTCTGCCGTGTGGGATCTTATGATTGAGCTGGAAAAGAATCTTCCAATGGCTTACGTATTTTATGGACAGGATTCGCTGGTGGAGAATAACAACCGATATGATGAAATTGGAATTTTCCTTCCGAATTCTATCTTCCTGAAAAATCTCGAACGTCATGTTGCAAAAGCGGAGGAGATCATTTATGGCGAAAAATGATTATATAGAAATCATGGAAAAAAATCATATGGAGATTCCGTGGCACGATTATACAGAGAATGACAGTGAAGTGCTGATTCAGCAGGCAGGACTGATTGAAAAGGCATCGGTTGTCGGCCGGGTTGGTCTGATTATGCTTTCCTGTGGAACCGGAGCATGGCGTGTGCGGACTTCTATGAACAGGCTTTCCAAGGAACTTGGAGTAACCTGTACAGTGGATGTGGGACTGATGTCCATAGAGTTTAATTGTTTTGATGGAAAAGAGTGTGTTTCACAGTCTCTTAGTATTGCAAATACCGGAGTAAATACTTCCAAGCTTTATCGGATGGAACAGTTTGTAAATAGTTTTCCATCTCAGGAAGCGCATTTGACCGGAGAAGAAATCCATAAGCGGCTGGATGAAATCGAGCAGATCCATGAACTCTATTCTCCGGTAAAACTCGGATTGGCAGCGGCACTTGCATGTTGTGGATTTACATTTCTGCTGGGTGGTGGCCCGGTGGAGATGATATTTGCATTTATTGCCGCTGGTGTTGGTAACCTTATCCGGATGAAGCTGATCAAACATCATTACACATTGTTTTTAAACATTGCGGTATCTATTTCAGCTGCATGTCTGACGTATGCTGTCTGTCTGCATATGGCAGAGCTGTTGTTACACGTTTCCGCAGTGCATGAGGCCGGATATATCTGTTCCATGTTGTTTATTATTCCGGGATTTCCGTTTATCACAAGTGGAATTGACTTGGCAAAGCTGGATTTGCGATCTGGTCTGGAGCGGCTTACCTATTCCATTATTATTGTTCTGGGTGCAACGATGTTTGCATGGATCATGGCACTTTTGTTAAAGCTTCAGCCACAGGATTTTGTAGCTTTGCATCTAGGAAGTATGATGCATCTGGTTTTACGTCTGATCGCAAGTTTTTGCGGAGTATTTGGATTCTCGATTATGTTTAACAGTTCAGTCTATATAGCAGCAACGGCGGCATGTATCGGTGCCGTTGCAAATACATTGCGGCTGGAACTGGTCGATTATGCAGGGATGCCATCTGCGGCAGCAGCTTTCATAGGAGCACTGACTGCAGGTCTGCTTGCATCCATCATAAAGAGAAATCATGGATATCCGAGAATTTCACTGACAGTGCCATCTATTGTAATTATGGTGCCAGGATTATATTTGTATCGTGCGATTTATAATTTTGGAATTATGTCACTAACAGAGGCAGTTTTGTGGTTTGCAGCAGCGATCATGATTATTGTATCGTTACCGCTTGGACTTATTTTTGCGAGAATACTTACCGACCGGGCATTCCGGTATTGCTCATAACAGATTATGCATGGGTTTATGTTCAAAGACAGTGTCAATAGAAGGAGAATAAAATATGCTTACAGCTGTAACAGGAATTAACTGGGGAGACGAAGGAAAAGGTCGTGTGATCGATCTGCTTGCGGAGAATGCAGATGTTGTTGTCCGCTATCAGGGCGGCAATAACGCTGGTCATACAGTGGTTGCCAAACAGCAGAAATTTGTCTTAAATCTGCTGCCATCCGGTATTCTGCATGAGAATGTAATATGCGTACTCGGCGATGGTATGGTGGTAGACCTGAAACATCTGACAAACGAAATTGCACAGATCAGGGAAAAAGGTGTTGTGGTCACACCAAACAACTTAAAACTTTCCAAACGGGCAACAATCTCTATGCCTTGGCACAAAATTCAGGATGAACTCGAAGAAACACGTCTTGCAAAAACAGGAGCAGCGTTTGGTTCCACAAAAAGAGGCATTGCCTATGCATACAGTGACAAATACAGAAAGAAGACACTGCGTCTTGGGGATCTGCTTCATCTAAAAGAGGAATCCGTACAGAATCGTTTGAAAATGATGCTCGAGGCAAAGAATCTGGAGCTTGCAGGATGCTATTATCAGGAACCGATGTCCTATCCGGCACTGCTTTCCTGGTGTGAAGCTCAGGCAGCAGAGTTATGGCCATATATAGTAGACACAGGTGCTTATCTCGAGGAAGCATTAAAGGAAGGAAAACGTGTTGTTTTAGAGGCACAGCTTGGAGCTATGCGGGATATTGATTATGGCATTTTTCCATATACGTCAAGTTCTTCAACGATTTCTGCCTACGGTCCGATAGGGGCGGGGATACCGGGAAAGCAACTGGACCATGTCGTTGGTGTACTGAAAGCTTATTCAACCTGTGTAGGTGCAGGGCCATTTACAGCAGAAAAAGCCATGCCAGAATCCTGGATGGAACTTTTGCGCAAGTTTGGCGGAGAATATGGTGCTGCCACAGGACGTCCGCGCCGTGTAGGACCGTTTGATGCAGTTGCAAGCCGGTATGGATTAAAGTGTCAGAACGCGGACAAGATTGCATTAACTAAGCTTGATGTGCTCAGTATGATGAAAGAAATCCCTGTGATTGTAGGTTACAAAAAGGGAAATCAGGAAGTGACGGATTTTGATCCGATAGAGGATCTAGAAGAATATGTACCAATTGTGAGAATGCTTCCCGGCTGGCAGACAGACATCAGCGGTTGCGTAACCTATGATGAACTGCCGGATGCAGCCAAAACGTATGTAGAGACGTTAGAGGATCTTCTGCAGCATGAAATACAGTTCATATCCGTAGGTGCAGAGAGAAGTCAGTATTTAACAAAAGGAGAGTGGTTATAAGACATTTGATAAGTCCTTTGGATTTTACAGTAGAAGAAACGTATGAAGTGCTGGATTTCGCAGACAGGATTGCTGCAAATCTAAAAGCTTATGCACATGCAGCAGACGGCAGACAGCTTGCAACACTTTTTTACGAGCCAAGTACCAGAACGAGGCTTTCTTTTGAATCGGCAATGCTCAGTCTTGGTGGACAGACGATTGGATTCGCAGGGGCGGACCAATCGAGCGTTTCCAAAGGGGAGACAATTGCGGATACGGTAAGGGTCGTTAGTTGTTATGCAGATATCATTGTCATGCGCCATCCGAAGGAAGGGGCACCGCTTTGTGCGTCCATGTATTCGAAAATCCCGGTCATTAATGCCGGGGATGGCGGACATAATCACCCAACACAGACTTTGATCGATCTGATGACTATTCGCCAGAGACTTGGTAGACTCGACAATCTGACCATCGGTTTCTGCGGAGATTTGAAGTTCGGAAGAACGGTGCACTCGCTAGTAAAGAGCCTGGTGCGCCATACAGGAAATAAATTCTATTTTATCTCGCCGGAAGAACTCAGAATCCCAGATTATCTTGTGGATGAAACATTAGAGCCGACGCATACGCCGTATGAGGAAGTATCCAGTCTGGAAGATAGCATTCCCAAGCTGGATGTTCTTTATATGACGAGAGTACAGAAAGAACGCTTTTTCAATGAAGAGGATTATATCCGTCTGAAAGATACTTATATTCTCAATCGGGAAAAACTGCAGCTGGCAAAGGAAGATATGCCGGTACTGCATCCGCTGCCACGTGTTGATGAGATTGCTTACGATGTGGATGATGACAGCAGAGCGGCTTATTTTCAGCAGGTACAGAACGGAAAATATATGCGAATGGCATTGATTTTATCTTTGCTCGGGATCGAAGATCCGCAGACAGGAGAAAAAATTCTAGAATTAGGAGAATCCTAAGACAGGTGATAACAATATGAAGATAAATATAGGAAACCATGAGTTCACAGAATTATGGGATGGCGTTTTATACAAAGCCTTATCAGATTATCCGAACGTAAGTGATAATGAAATGAAGGACATTACGATGGCTTTTTACCGGTTAAGGTAAAAGATGAAGTGAAGCTGGCTAATTATGTGCATATGATTGTCATTCCGTCTGAATACAAGGATCAAATAATGAAAGTTATGCCAGAACAGTTGTCAGACAGAGCGTTTTGCCTGAGTCATGATAAGCTGGATGTATGGCAGTGGTCAGAAAAGGTATATTCCTTTGTGCGCGATATGGCAAAAAGTAATGTAAATTAGATGGATGAAGAAAAAAGATATGAAGAATAAGTCATTTTTGATGATTTCTGTAATTATGGTATGTTCATTGACCGCATGTGGGCAGCAGGAAACCGGAATTATGACTAAAACCGGAAACAGTACAGAGCAGGTCGTTGCGAGCGGAGATAATAGTGAGCTTGCAACAGCAGAAGATAATAATATGGAGCAAACAGAGGCGAAGGAACAAGAGGTAGTACAGTTCCCGGATGAACCGTCAATGGATAATTCAAGTTCATCAACTGAAAAATTCGAGAATAAGGATAATTGGCCGGATGTCGAAGAACTGGTTAATCAAAGGGGTGATGAGACTACGGTCTATTTACTGGCAGATATCTTTCTGACGCTTTTTCACAATCTGTGGTTCAAAGGTCGATTTTCGATCCTGTGGGACTTCGATTTCCATAGAGCCATACCGACTGTTTACCTGCTTATGTTTATAGCCGTTGCGATAATCATCGTTGTCAGAACGCTCGGACTTTTCGTATCCAAGGTGATCATCCATTTCGGCCTCCATCATTTCTTTAATGGTGCCACCTAAGAGATCTTTGAGAGCATCCTAGATGTCTTCTGCAGTCTCGATATCGTATTCTTCGAGAAGCTGCCGAATGATGTTTCTTTTACCATCGGTCATTTGTACTCTGTGTACAGGTTTCTTTTGTCTTGCCATAATAAAAGGCCCTCCTAATGATAATTATTTTATCATAGAAGGACCTTGCCTAGATTATTTTACAGAAAAAGTTTCACAGACTCCTCTTTGAAATACGTATCATATCAATAGATACGATAATATAAATTATTTTTGTATTTGTTGATAACAGGTTTATATCGGAAAAATTGTAAATTTATTTTCTATGCAAATTCATTTTTGTAGGGCTGGCATTAGACCAGCCCTTGATTTCATTATAATGGATAAAAAGATATTGAATATATGCACGGTAAAATGACTATTCTCAATAACGATGTTGAAAAAAGTAACTTTAGTGCTGTTGAAAAAATCACCATAGTTCTAATGAATCTTCTGCATCAACCCATATCTGCATTGTTCCATCAAGATATAATTTTGCATATTCCAGCGGTTTATCAATAGCAAGTGCATTTAATGCACAATCTGATCCGGTTGTTGTTTTTAAATTCTTTTCTGTTTCCCACAGTCAATGCGGAGCATATAGCCAGCACTGGTATATACATCAATGCTGTTTCTGTGTGGATTGTATTCTGCAAATATCGTTCTCATCGTATCAAATCTCCTTATCGTTCTGTCAATCATTTGTAATAAAATTAGAAGCATTTTAATCAGTTCACCATGTCACTTTTATTTTGTGTTATACTGTTTTATAGATTTTTCTTGCCCTTGTATTTGCCCTTATCAGAGTTCGTAAACACTGGTGGGACGATATAACACAAGGGAAACAATAAGGGAAAACTCACCTGTGACAAATCCAGTGTTTTCAAGGGTTTGCGGAGAATTTAATAACAAAATATAACAGTTATTAAATCTCTTGAAACAGGTGAAATCTCAATTTCGAATTTGCAAAGTTTTAGTATATGCTTTATCTACATATAAGAGATTGTTTTCTAAAGACTTTTGTTTTTTTGCAATTTCTAAATATGTAACAAGACCAGTTAACGGTGTTCGTATATCGTGTGCCATACCAACTACAAGTTTATCTTGAGCAGCCTTCAGCCTAGCTTCTCTTTTTTCCTTACAGCAATTACTTTAAAGGAAAAGTGAATGTTGGAATGTTTGTTTTAGTCCTTGGAATCATTTCATTGGCTACAGATGTGGTTCTTGTATCGAATTTTGCCAGAAATGCAACGACTGCGGTTATCATCTTTTCAATGATTTTGATTAGCGGAACAATCCGTCTGGTTCAGGAACTTCGTGCTTCTATGACTGAATCATCAAACACTCTGTGCATCCTGCTTTTTTCAGTTTCCATTCAATTTTCTATAGTTCACCATGTTAATTGATAGCTATGTACTATAGCAATCCTCTAAAATTATGCATTTAACCGAATCAAGCAAGTCCCCTGCTTCAATTGCGCAAAGCAATAAGCAGTGGGTTGGGACTTGCTTGTATCAGGAGTGGTACAAGCCACTCCTGATAAGCTGCGAAGTAGCTATTCGGTTATGAGCAAGTAGCGAAGCGGATTGCGAATATCCGTTTGACTCCAGCTCATCAGAGTGTGAAATCCTGCGTCAGATATCTTTGCCGTGCGTCAGCACGCCTGCAGATATCTTCCTTGTCTTTCGCACTCTGCTTAACTGCCTTAAATGCATTATTTACGAGGATCGCTATAGGTTTTGAGAAAAACGGAGGAAGCTAGGTAAAATCAATAAAAAGCAGTGAAAAAATCGGAATTTATTAAAAAATAAATACGGAAGGATGAGCATCAGGAGCGCGGATACGAATTCCCATAGGAATCAGAAAAGGTTCCGTCAGCATTTTGTGTAAAGGATCGCCCGTCCAGCGTCTGCCAGTTTCCGTTTGCGGTGTCATAGTAGAGTGTATAACGGTGCGGTGTGTTCGGATCCTGAATTTGTATGATACCATCTTCTTCGGAGGAGGCACGTTTTGGCTCGATGTCTGTCCAGATGCTCTGGTCAGAATTACTTTTCCAGAGATCCTGTGCGATCATAGTGTAAGTCTGTCCGGAGGCGTCCTGCCAGCTTCCATCTGATGCCATGGATACGCTGATGGTTCCATTGCTACCGGAATCGGCATAGAGTGTCTGCTGTGAAACGGTGGAAATCTCGTTGTCTGGTGTGTTATTTTCGCCTGTATTTACATCCTGAGATGGAGCATCGGGAACAGTGGAACTGTCGGGTGCGCCTGGATCTTCGACTGGTGCGGAAGGCGTATCCGTAGTTACCGGATGGGTGGTGTCCATTGGTGCGGTGTAATTTGTATTGGAATCAGAGCTGATGGGATGGGCATCGTCGGTTGTATCTACGGGTTTGTCGGTTCCTGCGTACACTGCCATTTCTGTCTCTTTTGCATCCGGATTCCGGGAGAAAGCTTTCTGTCCGGAAGGCGTAGTCGTAGTGGAATGGGGTGTCTCTGTCGGCGTGGAAAGCGGTGTGTCGTCTGACTGTGCAGTGACAGCATTGAAATTTGTGTCTGTCTGACCAGAACTGCAGCCTACCAGTATATTTCCGGCAATCAGTCCGATACCTATAAGGATGGCTGGCGGGAAACGTCTGTGCAGATGCTCCGTTCGGGCCAGATAGTGAATCCGTTCTTTAAATACTAGTTTACTATCATTTAATCCGGTAGAAAGATACGGAACATGGTTCTGAAGTGCTGCGGTTTTTAAAAGAAGTTGCCCATAGGCCAGGCGATCTTTCCGGCTGAAATGTCTGACGACGCGGCTGTCACAGAGATTTTCGATGTCTTTTTCTGCTTCATTGCGCATGAGCAAAAGTACTGGATTAAACCAGTAGACAGTGGAGACAATGAGCAGGAGCAGTTTATACCAGAGATCCCGGTGCTGGTAATGGGTAAGCTCATGTCGTAAAATAAAGGCGAGTTCGTTTGATGGATATTGGATATCAGTCAGGTATAGCCGGGTTTCGCATAACCCGGCCAGAACAGGAGTCGTCAGTCGGGAGTTAGTCAGAAGCTTTGGTGGACGTCTGATTTGCATGCTCCGGTAAATCTCCCGGTACAGCCGCAAAATATCTGGATCTGCTACCGGACAGCTCCAGCGTTGCAGATGCCAGAGCGAGAACCGGTAGCGCAGGATACGTGAGCTTCCCAATATGATGGTGCCAATCGGCCAGATCCATGCAAAGAGCTGTAAAAGGCCGTAAACGGAGACAGTGGAATTTGACAGAACGATCGTTTTTCCATGAGAGGATGCAGGAGTCAGCAGAACATCTGAGGTAGCAGCAGCGTCTGCTTGCATGCGGGCTGTTGGTGTGTCGTGAGCGAGGCTGCGTACAGGAGCATTTACCTGCAAGTGTACCGCACTGATCGATGAAGTATTGATCGGAAACAGCAGAAGCAGGGCAGTCAGTAGCCAAATCCAATATTTCCATTGCAACGCATAGTGCTTCCGGGTGATCCGACCCAGAAGCATAGTCAGGCAGATCATAAGTGCAGATAGTACATTCAGCTTTATAATATGGAAGGTAAAGGTAATCATTAGTGCTCCTCCAGATTCTGCTCCATTTCTTTGAGAAAATCACTCAGCTCACGAATATCGCCCTGATCCATGTGCTTGCCCTGATAAAGGGAATTGACAAAGTTCTTCAGAGAATTACCATAAAGTCGTTCGAGCATGCTGTGGCTTTCTTTCTGCTGGTAGTCCTGTTCTGAGACAAGTGGTGCGTAGAGGTTGTTTTTGCCTTCCTTTGTGACTGCCACGAAGCTCTTTTTCTCCAGACGGGAGAGCAGAGAGAGGATCGTCGTCGGGGCGAGCGCTTTTTTTTTGTTTACAATGCGCTCGATATCCAGACGGGACATCGGTGGCTTATTGTGCCAGAGTACGAGCATGATATCCAACTCAGAGTCTGGAAGACGGCAGGGAACTTTTTTCATATGAAAACCTTCTTTCTATTTTTTTATTCCCGCGGGCAACGAATCAAATAGTACTCTACACTTGTGGAAGAATTGTGTCAAGTCTGTCTTATGGAGTGACTGTCCAGATAGCACCGTCTGATCCGGTAAAGGTGCCGTCGCCGTTGTCTGTGTAAATACCGCCTGCAATGTTGTACCAGTTCCCAGTGGCGGAGTCATGATAGAGAGTTTGTGTGTTGAGGCCGTCTTCATCTGAGATGGTGACGGTGCTGCTGACCTGTGAGTCGGATAAGGAGCTGTCGTCCGGGATCAGCGTCCAGTTGCTGCTGGAACTGGATGCCTTGCAGATCCAGTCCGTATCACTGATCGGAACATACTGCTGTCCGCTGCCATCGTACCAATTTCCGTCAGTGGCTTTCCAGATATAGGTGCGTTGAGAGTCGTCATAAGTGCGGAGTGTGTGACGCTCGTCGGTCAGTGTGATGCCGAGTGTCTCAGCTGTGATTGGCGTAGTGGATACATAGTCTGCGAGGAGATAGCCGCAGGAACCTCCATGCAGTCGATACCAGCCTGTGTCAACGCCATTGTACTGTACGATTCCGTCGATGGTGATCTCACTGCCCTGTGCAAGTGTCTGCTCAACTGTCGAAGAAGTGTCATAGGTACGGTGAACGTTGAGGCTGGAGGCAGTGACCCATCCAGTAAAGGAAGTGTCTTTTATGGTGTAGCCGGAGGTATCAGATTCCGTGCCGGTAGTATCTGATGATTCGCTTTCACCGGAGGCGGTGCTGGTATTAGCCGAGGAAGAGCCGGAAGTACCGGAGGAAGCAACCGGAACTGCAGTTTTTGTATCATACTGGTTGATGACTGCACTCTGCACAGCTTTTTCGATCTCATCAAAATCCACATCCTTTGCAGCACTTCCGGTGATGATGAAGACCTCGTTTCGGGTCGAGAGGATACTTTGACAGGTGCGGGAAAAGTTCTGATCGGCAACCGTGATGGCGGGAAGCGGCTCTCCATTCCGGTAATGCAGAAGGGTTATCCGGTCTGTACCGTTGCTTAAGGTCATCCATGTATGGGAATCCTCAACCTGTTCCCAGCCCTCTTTGTCTGGAAGAGTGAGCGTCATGACGGAATCATCCGTTGTGAAATCCTGTGCGAATGCAGAAGTACCGGACAGAAAAAGTACGGTAGCAAGAGAACAGGTGGCAAGCAAGCAGTGGTTTCGATTCATTTTTTTTCTCATGGTAATCTCCTTTCATCTAACGACTACATTTGTAGTAGATGGTTGAATTCTACATCTGTAGAAAATAAAAGTCAAGATGTAGATTTGAGATTAAGAAAGTCATAAGATTCAGAAAAGAATAAGCGTGTACTCAAGAAGGTATGGTAAGATAACATGTGAGGATGCACGAGATTTTCATTTGAACGCAGATAAGCATTCCCCTGCTTCAAGTGTGCGGAGCACTAAGCGGCGGGGAGGGGGATGCTTCTGTCAGTAGGAGTTGAAAGCTCCAACTGGCAGATCGCGAAGCGACTGCGTTCATGAGCAAGTAGCGAAGCTAGGCCCTGTCAGCAGAGCTGCAGGGATGGATTGCGAATGTCCGCTTTACAACAGAATATCTCGAAGGATTTCTGCGAAATCTGCTTTTGAACGCGAAAAATGAACTCCACAATCGAAACTTTTACATAAGTGGATTTTTGAATTGAAAAGCTCCGGCGCTTCCAAATTTCTTTCAAATCTGGTGCGGGCAGATATCGTTGCACCGGTATCCGGTTACAGAAAAGGAAAATACAGGTTCAAAAAATAAAAGAAGTACTGGACAAAAAAGTCTTTTTAGGCTGTAATATTCAATGAAATCAGACAATTGCAAGGATATGGAAGGAGATCAAACTTATGAACAGCATTTTTCACAGAATCAGTGTAAGAAAGTATCAGGAAAAACCTGTGGAGGCAGAGAAGATCGAGAGGATGCTGAGAGCTGCAATGGCAGCGCCGTCGGCATGCAATCAGCAGCCGTGGGAATTTTATGTGGTAAGGGATAAGGATGTGATTCTGCAGCTTTCGAAGGCATCCCCGTATGCCACCTGTGCAAAAAAGGCGCCGGTCGTTTTTGTGCCGTGTTTTCGATCAGAGGGCAGGGCACCGGAATATTTTAATATTGATATGAGTGCGGCAGTGGAGAATCTTCTGCTGGAGGCCGATGCGCTGGGGCTTGGCGCTGTATGGATGGGGATTTCGCCGGATCAGGGACGTATGGAAGCAGTTGCGAAGGTTTTGAATCTTCCGGAAGAGCTTCACGCATTTGCGCTGGTGCCGTGTGGGTATCCGGCAGAGGAAAGACCGCAGGAAGATCGCTATGATCCGGCGCGGGTGCACTACGTGGGGAAAGAGTTAATCTGAGAGGTGCTTTTTTTCGTACTAAATACATCCCGGCAGTGAACTTCTGTAAAACAGTAAATGTCTAATGTACACATTTCGAGTCAAAGCGGATATTCGCAATCCGCTTCGCTACTTGCTCATAACCGAATAGCTGCTTCGCAGCTTATCAGGAGTGGCTTGTACCACTCCTGATACAAGCAAGTCCCAACCCACTGCTTATTGCTTTGCGCAATTGAAGCAGGGGACTTGCTTGATTCGGTTAAAATGTCAGACGCAGATTGTGTTGCAGAATTAATGAGAATGTATCAAGAATTGACGAAAGAAAAGATGTGTAGTGTGAAAAATTATTTTGTTATACTGACAATATCAACAGAAAAGATGAATATTGGCGAGGTGATCAGATAAACAACGAAAAAATGAATCACTCACAATCGGATTAATGTACATAGCTTTTCCGCTATTGATCATTGGTGGAATTATCGGATTTGTAACATCACATTCTTAAAGAGACAGAGAGGTATTTTTAATGGGATATGATATTGAAAAAGAAAAAAGAGAAGCAATTGAAGCTGGACGTAGAGCCTTAAACAGTCTTAGTGCAGCAAAAGAAAATCTGAACAGTGCAAAAAACTGGGGTCTGGTAGATATGTTTGGCGGAGGATTTTTTTCTACGATGTTGAAACACTCCAAGATGGATCAGGCCAGGCAAAATATGGAACAGGCGAAATATGATCTTCGTAATTTCAGCAGGGAATTAAATGATGTAAATATGGCATGTAATCTACATATCGATACAGGAGATTTCCTCACATTTGCGGATTATTTTTTTGATGGATTTGTTGTGGACTGGATGGTCCAAGATCGAATCAATAATGCAAAAAGACAGGTAGAAGAAGCTATTCGAAGAACAGAAAATATCGTCAATCAATTACAGCGTATGTAAAGAGAACGGCAATGAATCAGAAATGGTTCATTGCCGTTCATGCGCTAGGGATTATTTTAATTTTTCTTTTTCGGCATTTAGAAGTTCAAGATTGAGACCCTGTTCACTGGCTGTTTTATCTACCCAAAGATTCAGAGAGTCTATGGCTAAAGAAATTTCATCCAGTTTTTTACTGATAAAAGCAAAATCCTTCATCTCATCATCGCTGATCTTGCCGTCACGGGCGATTTGGATCAGCCGACCGGTAAGAGGGTTGATTTCATTTAGACCGGCAATGGTTTCCAGGATGATATTTGACAAATCAGTTACTTCTACTTCTGGAACGTAGCGGTGGCCTATTGCACATTTGTGTGAGCAGTAATAATTGCAGAGATCCGGTCTCTTATAAGCATCAGCCATTTGAATGATATCGTAAGGTGTTGGTTCCTGTGTTTCGTATTCGAATTTTTCAATTTTAGAATCCGAGACAGCCTCCATTTTATCACTTGCTTCTGCTCTTGTAAGCCCTGCGGCTTCCCGGCAAAGCTGGTAAATTGTTTTGTTTTCCCTGGTAGATTGTTTACCCATGAGAATTTCCTCCCGTATATCGCCGAACATGAGAATTATTAATATTTAAGTTCACATGCAAGACGTGTATTTCTTGTATAGAGTTTATTATACTTGAATTATCAGTTAACAACAAGCTCATACTGATATTACCGTTTTCATAGACCTTGATATAGTCCATAAGTTCAACCGAATCAAGCCTTCGCATTTCATGCTCTCGCAATCCTAAAACACCTCAAATCCGCTCATTTTTCTACGAAAAAGACTGAGAACCAATGGCTTTTTAAGATGTCAACGGTATCTCAGTCTTTTTATTTTCTATTCAGATTTATGCCAGTGCATTCTTTTTTAACGTCTCTGTCATCAGCTCCTGCACATGTTTTCCAATGAATTTCTGCTCCTCGCGGGAGAGCTCCTTCGGATAAATCGGTGCGCCGTATTCAATCGTCACGTGGGTCGGGACGATACGCGGAAGATGATCCTCAAAGACAGCCGAGGAATGGCTGATGCAGACCGGGATGATCGGACAGCCGGTTTTTGTGGCGATCTTGAAAGATCCCTCGTGGAACGGAAGCAGTTCAGTTTCCGAGGCATTTTTGTTCCGGGTGCCTTCCGGGAAGATCATGATGGAAATGCCGGATTTGACATAATCAATGGCGGTCAGGATGGTCTTCAGACCGGCTTTTAAGTCGGTACGATCCAGAAACAGGCAGTAGAGAAATTTCATCCACCGGGAGAGCAGCGGCACATGCAGAATCTCCTTTTTCGCGATGTAGCCGGTGAGATCCGGACAGCGTGCGTAGGTGAGTACGATGTCGAAGAAGCTGCGGTGGTTGCCGATGTAGAGTACGGCCTGATCCTTTGGTACGTGCTCTTCTCCGATGACGGTGAGTTTTACGCCGGAGAGGAATGCGACGATCTTAAACGCGCCCTGTACGATACGCAGGGCACTGATGTCACGCGCCCGCGGGTTGAATTTTCCAATGATCCACTCGATCAGAAAGACTGGAATCGATAGGATCAGGAACAGAATGACGAAGGTGGCAACGATCAGAAATCGAATCATGGTGTCCTCCTGTGAAAGTAACGGTTAAAGCGTATAATCCTCCGGGGATAATGCGCAGCGGCCAAAGAGCTTGGTCGTCTTAAGCAGCCAGCGGCTGCGGTCTTCGGTCAGGTCTTCCTTTACATAACGGAACGCCCAGTTCGCAGCAGCGACACCCGGGGTGTTCATACGCGCCTCGCTGCCGAGCAGCAACAGGTCCTGGATCGGGAAGATTGCATATTTGGCAATCGAGCTCATGCAGAAACGGATAAAGTCCAGGCTGACCATATTTCCGTCTGTATTTCCATAGCGGCGGATGCGGTCGCGGATGACCTCCGGCTGAGTCGCATACCAGCCCATTGTCGTGTCGTTATCATGTGTGCCGGTGTAGCAGATACAGTTCGGATTTGTGTAAAAATGCGGAATATAATCGATGTCGTTCAGGTCACCGAAGCCGAACTGCAGTACTTTCATGCCTGGAAAGCCAAGGCTGTCACGCAGATGTTCAACCTCAGGCGTGATGATCCCAAGATCCTCTGCGAAGATCGGCAGGTTTTCACCAAGTGCCTTCTCAATTGCGAGGAAGAGATCCTCGCACGGCCCCTTCACCCATTTTCCATTGATTGCAGTCTCTTCATCTGCCGGGACAGCCCAGTATGCTTCAAAGCCACGGAAATGGTCGATACGCAGGAAATCGGTCAGAGTGAGCTGACGGCGGATACGGTCGATCCACCATTTATAGCCGGTGGCCTTATGGTAGTCCCAATCATAGAGCGGATTGCCCCAGAGCTGTCCGGTCGCACTGAAATAATCTGGTGGGACTCCGGCTACGCTGGTCGGATAGCCCTTTGTATCAAGCTGGAACAACTTTTTATTTGACCATACGTCCGCACTGTCCAAAGCAACGAAAATCGGGATATCACCAATGATTTCGATGTCCTTCTCATGCGCATAGTCCCGCAGAGCGATCCACTGCTTCTGGAAGATGAACTGTACGAAGCTGTAGTAGTGAATCTCTTTGGCAAGCTTTTCCTGATAGAGTTTTTTGGTCTTGTCAGTCGCATTCAGAATTTCTTTTTCCCATTCAAGCCAGCAGCGACCTTCGTGATGATCTTTGCATGCCATAAAGAGAGTATAGTCCTCAAGCCAGTAGCGCTCCTCCTCACAGAACAGGTCAAATTCTTCGAGCAGTGTCTTATCCGGTGTATGGGAAAAGGCAGCCCATGCCTTTTTCAGGAGCTTTGTCTTAAATTCAATGGCCGGGCCATAGTCGACCTTGCGCGGATCCCACTGTGGCATTTCGCAGGAAGCGATGTCTTCTTTGGTCAGCAGATCCATTTTGATGAGCAGATCCGGGCTGATGATGAGCGGCTGTCCGGCAAAGGCAGAAAAGCCCTGATATGGAGAGTCGCCAAATCCGGTCGGTCCAAGCGGGAGTACCTGCCAGAGATGCTGGCCGGAGGCCGCGAGAAAGTCAATGAAATCATAAGCGCCAGGTCCGAGATCGCCGATCCCATACGGGGATGGGAAGGATGTCGGATGCAGCAGGATTCCGGAGAGACGAACCGGAGCTTCTTTTTTTACAAGCTCCGGTTCGGTCTGAGCAAGCTTTGTATTCATAATTGTAAGTCTCCTTCACATTTCTTTTTTTCAGCACAGATACCATTATAAACAATTTGTAAAAAGAACACAACAACAAAATGAAATATCTGGTAAAAATCAGACATATTTCACAGCTGATTCCCATACCTATAATAGAAAGCGGAAATCTGGAAGGAAATTATGGGGACAAAGACAGAACGAACCGGAAACTATCCATGCCTGAGGTGGTGGCTGCCGGGTGTGCTGGTGTTTTTACTGGCAGGCTGTCAGGGGGGGTCCACAGCGGGAGAGCAGGTGCCGGTAGCTTTTTCAGTAGAAGAAGAGCGCACGATTCCGGCTGCCCTGCGGCAGGCAATAAAGGAAAATGAGGCGAGAGAAATCCGGATGACGTTTGAAGACGGGAATGACCTGTATTTGATTCGCGGCTATGGAGAACAGAAAACCGGGGGCTACAGTATTGCGGTGGATGCCTGTACGGAGGATGAGGAGAAGCTGTATCTGACGACAAGGCTGATCGGACCAGAAGATGCCGAAAAGCAGCCGAAGGATGCATCGTACCCGTATATTGTGGTGCGGGTGGCGGCGACCGGGAAAGCGGTGGAAATTCAGTGAGCAGTGCAAAGCAGGGAGGGCAGACTATGGAACTGTTGATGAAAAATATTCATATGTGCAGAAGAGCAAAGCAGGTAGAGAAGCAGGTCGTGCTTGAGGAGGACCTGAATGTGCCGGACGCAAAGCCTGATGTGGAGATGATTATTCAGAGTCGGGAACATGTTGTGGTAGAACATACTAGGGCGGAGACCGGAAAACTGTATGCGGACGGGTATATGGAGGTAGGGATCCTTTATCAGGATGATACGGCGGAGCACCGTCTGCACCGTCTGGAAACACGGCTGCCATTTGAGGAGACGATTGTGATGGAGGACCTCGAATCCGGGGAGGATGTGCGCCTGCACTATGAGACGGAGGATCTGAACGTCTCTCTGATCAATTCCAGAAAGCTTGCGATCCGGGCAATTGTGAGATATGATGCGTCGGTGGATGAGATATATGATATCCGTGCAGCGGCAGGAGTGCAGACAGAGCTTCCGGTATGTCAGAAAAAGAAGAAGCTGGAGCTGATAACCTTAGCCGTTCAGAAAAAGGATATCCTTCGTCTGAAGGAGGAGATCCCGCTTCCGTCTAATAAACCGAATATCAGGGAGCTTTTATGGGAAAATGTGCAACTGCGCAGTACGCGAATCCAGCTGCAGGAGGGAAAGCTTGCAGTGCAGGGAAAATTGTTTTTCTTTGTCTTGTATCGGGCAGAGGATGAAGGAGCGTCGACACAGTGGCTGGAACAGGTAATTCCATTTGAAGGTGATGTGGCGTGCGGCGACTGTACGGAAGAGATGATTCCGGATATCGAGGTCATGCTGGCACAGGAAAAATTGCAGGTGAAAGAAGATACAGACGGAGAGCTCCGTATTTTCTATATGGAAGGAATGCTGGAGCTTCAGA
Organism: Lachnospiraceae bacterium; assembly: GCA_902363135.1. Lineage (GTDB taxonomy): Bacteria > Bacillota > Clostridia > Lachnospirales > Lachnospiraceae > Choladousia. The sequence continues at coordinate 265,166 of CABIZF010000003.1, read as the reverse complement.
TTCGGCTTTATGAAAATGAGGAGACGGAAATTCTGGAGGATTTGTATTCACCTGCCAGGAATCTTTTGCTTGGGACAGAGAGGCGGCTCTGCGAACAGTTCGTGATGAAAAATGCATCCCGATGCAAGGCATCCGGGAAAATCCAGGTGCAGGGCGCGAAGCCGCAGGTGTTGCAGGTGGCGCATGTGACGGGAAGCATTAAGATCGATCAGGTAAAGGCAGAGGAGGGCGGAATCCGGATCGAGGGAGCCGTACCGGTATCGGTATTGTATATTTCATCGGATGATTCAACGCCGTTCGCGGTAATTGACGGGACAGTTCCGTTTGGTCATTTTGCAGAGGTGCCGGGCCTGGATGAAAAATGCCGTTTTACGGTACTGCCTTCCATGGAGCAACTTTCGGCGACGATGGCGGATAGCGAGGAGATCGAAATCCGGCTGACGGCTGGGCTGGATATCTTCGTTGTGCGCCCGATGGAGCAAATGTGTATTCTCGGGGTAGAGGAACAGGAATATCCGCCGGAGATGCTTGCAGCGGTTCCTGGAATTACCGGGTATATTGTACAGGAAAATGACAGTCTGTGGGACATCGCGAAAAACTATTTTCTCACGCCACAGCAGATCATGGAGATGAACAATCTGCCACGGGAAGAGGTGAAAAAAGGAGACAGGATCATTTTGATGAAAAAGGTTGTGATAAACTGACAGAAGCCAGAATGAGAAGTTACGCATTTTTCATAAAAATAAAATAGTTGTTCTGCGGTGATTGACAGATGGCAGACGGCTTGTTAAAATACAGATAAATTGTATACAAAGTGCATAGGAGTGCAATGTGAATATGAAGGAACTGACGTTAAAGGCGATGGCAAAGGTAAATCTCGGGCTGGATGTACTGAGAAAGCGCGAGGACGGATATCACGATCTGCGTATGGTGATGCAGAGTGTGTATCTGTATGATAAAATCCGGATGACAGTCAAGGCGGAGCCGGGGATAGTGCTGAGGACGAACCTGCGGTATTTGCCGACCGGTGCAGATAATCTGGTCTGCCGTGCGGCACAGCTTCTGATCGATGAGTTTGGAATCGAAGGTGGCGTTTCGATGGATCTGCAGAAGCACATTCCCGTGGCAGCAGGGTTGGCCGGTGGCAGCTCGGATGCAGCGGCAGTGCTGGTCGGCATGAATCGGCTGTTTCGTCTGGGGCTTTCCCTGGAGGAACTGCAGCAGCGCGGCGTAAAGCTGGGGGCGGATATTCCATATTGTCTGCAGCGTGGAACGGCGCTGGCAGAGGGGATCGGTGAGCAGCTGACGGTCCTGCCAAAGGCTCCGAACTGCTTTGTATTGCTGGCAAAGCCAAAGGTTCATGTGTCGACGAAATTTGTTTATGGTAATTTGAGAGCCGGTGAGCTGTCGTATCATCCGGATATTGACGGGCAGATTCAGGCGATCCGTGACGGTGACTTTTACAAAATGGCAGAATTGATGGGAAATGTACTGGAGACCGTGACAGTTCCGGCCTTTCCGGTTATTCGGGAAATCAAAGATACGATGCTGCATTATGGTGCGGTGAATGCAATGATGAGCGGCAGCGGACCGACTGTGTTCGGACTGTTTGATGACCGGACGAAGGCGAAGGCAGCCTATAGCCGTCTGCGTGGCGGCAGCATTGCAAAAGAAGTATTTTTGACCCGTTTTTTCCATAACCGCGCGGAGGTATAGCTCTTCTTTGATGAGATGCGAAGCAATCCGTGTGTCATAGGGGTCAAAATACCTTTTGACCCCGACATCATGAGATACAAAAGTGGAGGTATCATATATATGGAGCAATTTGAACTGCAGATGAATGAGTATCTGCCGTTGCGGGATGTTGTGTTTCAGACATTGCGGCAGGCTATTTTAAGGGGAGAGCTCAAGCCGGGCGAACGGCTGATGGAGATTCATCTGGCCCAGAAGCTTGGTGTCAGCCGGACACCGGTGCGTGAGGCGATCCGGAAGCTGGAGCTGGAAGGACTTGTGCTGATGATTCCGAGAAAAGGAGCAGTTGTCGCGGAGATTACGGTGACGGATCTGGAGGATGTACTGGAGGTACGGATGGCACTTGAGGAGCTGGCAGTGAAGCTTGCGTGCAGGAAAATCACAGAGGAGCAGCTCAACGCAATGCGTCAGAGGGAGGAGATATTTCGCAAGTCACTTTATGGAGATGATGTGGCGGCTTGCGCACAGGCAGATATGGAGTTCCACGATGCGATCTATGCGGCGACCGGCAACAGCCGTCTCGTACAGATTCTGAATAATCTGCGGGAGCAGATGTACCGGTATAGGATGGAGTATTTAAAGGATCGGCAGTCACATAGCGTACTCGTACGTGAGCATGAGGAGATTCTGAATGCGCTTTGCGCGCGGGACGCAGAAAAGGCTCTGGATGTGACGATCACGCATATCGAGCGGCAAAGGGACCATATTTTAAATCTTCTGACAAAAAAAGAATAGGATAGTGAATGGCTGTACATACTAAGGGATATTCCGAAGAAGGAATATCCCTTTTTGCATCGGCAGTTCGGAAAAGCAGAACGTCCGGATAGCAAAGCGCAGAACAATAAGGAGGGGCAGAACATGGAGCAGCACAATGAGCAGATCCGGGCGCGTATTACCGGTACCGGAAATCTTTTGAGGGAGATATTTGCCTGTCTGTTTCCGGTGCTGGGCACGCTCTACGCTTTTTCACATGCAGCAGTCGTATTGTATCTGTGTGCCGAGGTGACCGGTGGATATTTACCTTTCGGAACCTGTGTGCCACAGCCCATGTGGATTCTGCTGTACTTTCTGGCTGCACTTGGCAGCTCTTATCTAAGCGCCGGGCGGTGCCTGTTTTTGAACGCAGATAAGCATTCCCCCGCTTCAAGTGCGCGGAGCACTAAGCGGCGGGTGAGGGGGGGATGCTTCTGTCAGTGGGAGTTGAAAGCTCCCACTGACAGATCGCGAAGCGACTGCGTTCATGAGCAAGTAGCGAAGCGGATTGCGAATGTCCGCTTTACAAAGAGCAGGAGGAGGTCTGGGTGGATTGCGGCAGCAATCGGTACAGTGACGGTGCTGATCGTGTTTCCGGTAGTGGCTGTACTGTTTGTCCTGGTGGTGACTGCCGGGCTTGCACTGGAATATCTGCGCGCTGTCAGTGTGCGGGCGAGTGTATATCTCATCTGTAGTTGTGGGTGGAAGGAAGATGAGGGGGATAATCGCCGGTACCTGTTCTGGGCGGTGATATGTGTGCTGATCTGTTTTGCTGCGTCTGGATTTACAGATTTAAGTACAGCACTTGGGTATTATCTGGCGTGGAACATTCAGGTGCTGTGGCCGTGGATGATGGCGGGCGGACATTTTGCTGCTATACAGAACCGGAAAAATTCAAAAAACATATTGTAGAGGAGAAAGCTTCTGTGCTATACTAACATATTGACACGAAAAATGAAGCTATGCGGCATTTGCCGCTTGGAAAAGGTGGAAAGCATGGAAAAAATTCTGGACTTAATCAGTAAAAAGGTCATGGACGCATTTGAAGGATGCGGCTATGAGGCTTCTTATGGAAAGGTCGGCATTTCGAACCGGCCGGATTTATGTGAATATCAGTGCAACGGAGCAATGGCCGGAGCAAAAAAATATAAAAAGGCTCCGATCATGATTGCCAATGATGTAGTGGCAGCGCTGAAAGAGGATCCGATGTTTGACGAGATCGTAGCGGTGAATCCGGGATTTATTAATATTCGGATTGCAGGCGATTTTGTGGCAGAGTATCTGAATGGCATGCAGGCAGATGAGAGGCTGTCAGTCGAGAAAGCGGCAGAGCCAAAGACCATCATGATCGACTACGGCGGAGCAAATGTGGCAAAGCCGCTTCATGTCGGGCATTTGCGTTCGGCGATTATCGGTGAGAGCATCAAGCGAATCGGCCGTTTCGTCGGACATAAGGTGATCGGTGATGTGCATCTGGGCGACTGGGGTCTGCAGATGGGGCTTATTATCACAGAGGTAAAGGAGCGCCAGCCGGAGCTCGTCTATTTTGATGAGTCCTATGAGGGAGAATACCCGGAAGAAGCACCGTTTACGATCTCTGAGCTGGAGGAGATCTACCCGACGGCGAGCGGAAAGTCCAAGGTGGACGAAGCGTTTCGTGAGGCAGCGCTGGAGGCGACTGCAAAGCTGCAGAGCGGTGTGCGCGGCTATCGTGCGCTGTGGCAGCAGATTCTGAACGTTTCCATTGCCGACCTGAAAAAGAACTATGGCAATCTGAATGTAGAATTTGATCTCTGGAAAAAGGAGAGCGATGCACAGCCGTACATTCCGGAAATGGTAGAAGAAATGAAGGAAAAGGGCTATGCCTACATGGACCAGGGTGCGTTGATTGTTGATGTGGCGAAGGAGAGCGATACAAAGGAAGTGCCACCGTGTATCATCCTGAAGTCTGACGGCGCTGCTCTTTATACGACGACAGACCTGGCTACGATCATTGAGCGCCGGAAGCTGTTTGATCCGGATGAGATCATCTATGTGGTGGACAAGCGTCAGGAGATGCATTTCATTCAGGTGTTCCGCTGTGCGAGAAAGACCGGACTGGTCAAAGAGGATACCGGTCTGAAGTTCCTCGGCTTTGGCACAATGAACGGAAAGGATGGCAAGCCGTTTAAGACCCGTGAGGGCGGTGTGATGCGTCTGGAACATCTGATCGCAGATATCAATGAAGAGATGTTCCGTAAGATTACGGAGAACCATGAGGTGGACGAGGCAGAGGCACGCGAGACTGCAAAGCTGGTAGGCCTTTCCGCAATCAAATATGGCGATCTTTCCAATCAGGCATCCAAGGATTATGTCTTTGACCTGGATAAATTTACATCGTTCGAGGGCAATACAGGTCCGTACATTCTTTACACAATCGTCCGTATCAAGTCGATCCTGAACAAGTATCGCGCGGGTGGCAATGCAGTAGAAAAGGGACATATTCTGGTACCGGAAGGTGAGAGTGAGAAAGCGCTGATGCTGGCACTGACCGGATTCAACAGTATGATTCAGCAGGCATTTGAGGAGCTGGCTCCGCATAAGATCTGCTCCTTCATCTATGATCTGGCGAATGATTTCAATCATTTTTATCATGAAACAAAAATTCTTTCCGAGGAAGATGCAGACCGCAAGAGAAGCTACATTGGGCTGCTGGATCTGACCCGTGAGGTGCTGGAGACGAGCATTGATCTGCTTGGATTTGCCGCTCCGGAAAGAATGTAATATCTTGAACGACAGATCGCGAAGCGACTGTCCGCTTTACATTTCTTTTAGTGTATCGGGGGTACCAAAAGCGCAGGGGGCTTTACAGTATCGTGATACAAAGAAAGAAGGATCTATATGAAATACATAAAACAGTTTTCGATTATTATTACTGTTTCGTTTTTGGGAGAGGTGTTGCATGCATTGCTTCCGCTTCCGATTCCGGCCAGCATTTATGGTCTGCTTCTGATGCTTGCAGGGCTGTGCTGTCATATTATACCGATGGATGGGGTAAAAGAAACCGGCAAATTTCTTGTAGAAGTCATGCCGCTGATGTTTATTCCTGCAGCGGTCGGCCTGACAGAGTCCTGGGACCGGATCAGTCCGATTTTCTGGCAGCTGATCGTGGTGACTGCAGTATCGACAGTACTTGTGATGGCGGCATCCGGACATGTGACTCAGTTTGTCATCCGGCATGAGAAGCCGTCAGGGAAAAAAGACTGACCGGGAGGATGAGACAGATGAAGGAAATGTTATGTAATTCCGTATTTTTTGGAGTGATGGTGAGCATACTGGCTTATGAGATCGGTATGTTCTTGAAAAAGAAATGGAAGCTGGCAATTTTTAATCCGCTTCTTGTATCAATTGTGGTTGTCATCGTATTTCTTGCGGTATTTCATATTGATTATGAAAGTTATGAAACCGGTGCACATCTTCTGAGCTATCTTCTGACGCCTGCAACAGTTTGCCTGGCGATTCCGCTGTATGAGCAGCTGGAGCTGCTGCACCACAATCTGCATGCAATACTGGCAGGACTCATTTCGGGTGTGCTGACGAGTCTGGTTTCCGTACTGGCGATGGCTGTGTTGTTCCGTCTGGATCATGATGTCTATGTCACCTTGCTTCCAAAGTCAATTACGACCGCAATCGGAATGGGTGTGTCGGAGGAGCTTGGCGGAATCGTGACGATTACAGTCGCGGTCATTATCGTGACCGGTATTCTCGGAAATGTGATCGGAGAGCATGTATTTCGGATCTGCAAGATCGAGGAGCCGATCGCGAAGGGGATTGCGCTCGGAAGCGCTTCGCATGCAATAGGTACTGCAAAGGCGATGGAGCTTGGTGAGATTGAAGGGGCAATGAGCAGTCTCTCGATCGCAGTGGCAGGCGTACTCACTGTTGTAGGAGCATCCGTATTTGCACAGTTCCTATAAATAAACGCGAAGCGGATTGTGCATATCCGCTTTGACACGTATCAGCAAAGAACTGCAGAGGCAACTTCGTTTGCACAGGAAACGGTGTTGTCCCTGCAGTTTTTTTATGTTATGATAGCGAATAGCCGGGAGGCTAAAGGAGAACTTATTATGTGGGAAATTATAGAAGAAGCAGTGCTGGACTGCGCAAAAATTCTTCCGTTTTTGTTTTTGTCATACCTTGCGGTAGAATATACAGAGCATCGGATGAGCCGAAAGACAAAGGCAATGATTTACCGCGCAGGGAAAGCAGGGCCTTTGCTCGGAGGACTGATCGGGATCATTCCGCAGTGTGGATTTTCAGCTGCTGCAGCCGGACTGTTTGCAGGCGGGATATTGACACCGGGTACACTGATTGCGGTATTTTTGTCGACATCAGATGAAATGTTGCCGATCATGATCTCGGAGGGTCTGCCGGTTTCTGGGATTTTGCGTATTTTGCTGGCAAAGGCGGCAGCCGGAATCGTGGCTGGTATGATCATTGATTTCGTAGCGGAGCGCATGGGATGGCGCAGGCCGATTCCTGAACATCCGGAAATGTGCGAGCATGAGCATTGTCATTGCAGCGAGCATGGCATTTTCCGTTCTGCATTGAGCCATACGATTCAGATCACGGTATTTCTGGTTGTGATTTCGATTGTGCTCGGATTTGTGATGGAGGAGTTGCAGGCAAACGGAGTGAGCAGTATTTTCGGAAGCATCCCGGGGCTGGAGGCAGGTCTGGCAGCACTTGTCGGCATGATACCGAACTGTGCAGCTTCCGTGCTGATCACACAGCTTTATATCAGCGGACTGCTTGACAGCGGCGCGATGTTTGCGGGATTGCTCTGCGGAGCCGGTACCGGACTTCTTGTACTCTTTCGGGAAAATCCTGACAAGAAGGAGAATCTGCGTCTGCTCGCAGTGCTGTATGTATCCGGCGTAGCGGCTGGATTACTGCTGGGTGCGATTCATATACTGTAGTTGCAGGTGGTGAAGCGGATTGTGAATATCCGCTTCGACAAAGAAAGGAATGATTAAATGGATTATATAGTAAGAGCAACAGCTGCGGATCATCAGATCCGCGCATTTGCAGCGACGACAAAGGACATAGTAGAGAGTGGTCGGGTATATCATAATACAAGCCCGGTGGCGACGGCAGCACTTGGAAGACTGTTGACAGCCGGAGCAATGATGAGTGTGATGATGAAAGGGGAAAAGGATCTTCTGACACTTCAGATTCAGTGTTCCGGACCGATCGGAGGACTGACGGTGACGGCGGATTCGTCGGCTCATGTAAAGGGGTATGTACAGCATCCGGAGGTGATGCTTCCGCCGAATGCGTTTGGCAAGCTCGATGTAGGCGGCGCGCTTGGCCTTGGTGTGCTCAGCGTGATCAAGGATCTTGGAATGAAGGAGCCGTATGTCGGGCAGTGCGAACTGAAGACAGGGGAGATCGGAGATGATCTGACGTATTATTTTGCGACTTCAGAGCAGGTGCCAACCTCTGTTGGCCTTGGTGTACTGATGGAAAAAGATAATACCGTGAAACAGGCAGGAGGCTTTATCATTCAGCTCATGCCATTTACCTCAGATGAAGTGATTGATCGTCTGGAGGCAAAGCTTTCGAATGTCAAATCTGTGACAGCACTGCTTGATGCAGGCATGACGCCGGAACAGATATTAGAGGAGCTGCTCGGAGAGTTTGGCGTGGAGATCAATGAAAAGATTCCGACCGGCTATCAGTGCGACTGCTCGCGGGAGCGTATCGAGAAGGCGCTCATCAGCCTTGGAAAGAAAGAGCTGGAAGATATGATCCATGACGGGGAGACGATTGAGGTTGGCTGTCAGTTCTGTAATAAAAAGTATCCCGTAACGGTAGAAGAATTAAAGAGCCTGCTGGCAAGAAGCAGACGTTAGCCTGAAGCGGCAGAAAGGAAGAAGCATGAAGGACGGGTTTGTAAAGGTAGCGGCTCTGACACCAAAGATCCGGGTGGCAGACTGTGCATATAATACAGAGCGGATTTGTGAGCGGATTGATGAGGCGTGCCGGTACGGGGCGTCGATACTCGTATTCCCGGAGCTTTGCATTACCGGATATACGTGTGCGGATCTGTTCTGGCAGGAGACGCTGCTGCTGGCAGCAAAGGAGAGCCTGAAGCAGATTGTGGAGTTTACGAAGGGAAAAAAGGCACTTATTTTTGTAGGGCTTCCATGGGAAAAGGATGGCAAGCTTTACAATGTGGCTGCGGTGATTTGCGACGGTCACCTGCTCGGACTTGTCCCTAAACGATATCTTCCAAATTATAATGAATTTTATGAAAAGCGACATTTTACAGAAGGCTGTGCAGAAGTCGAATGGGTGGACGCATTTGGCAGTCCGGTTCCGTTTGGCATGCGGTTGCTGTTTTGCTGCAGGGAGCTCCCGGAGCTTGTGGCAGCTGCAGAGCTGTGTGAGGATTTATGGGCGCCGAATCCACCAAGCGTTGGCCATGCACTTGCAGGAGCGACTGTGCTTGTCAATCTTTCTGCAAGCGACGAGGCGACCGGGAAAAGTGCATATCGTGAGAGCCTGATCGCAGGTCAGTCTGCAAGACTGCTTGCCGGGTATATTTACGCAAGTGCCGGAGAAGGGGAGTCTACGCAGGACCTGATTTTTTCCGGACACAATGTCATTGCGGAAAACGGGCATGTGCTTGCAGAGTCTGATCGTTTTGGAGCAAAAAGCATTTACACAGAATTGGATTTACGACGCTTAAGCGCAGAGCGGCGCAGAATGACGTCATTTGAGACCGATTCGCATGGTTATGAGAAGATCGCATTTCATCTGGATATTCATGAGACGGAGCTGACCAGATATTTTGATCCGGCACCATTTGTGCCGTCCGGGATGGCAGACAGGGAAAAACGCTGCGAAGAAATTCTGATGATGCAGGCTGTGGGGCTGAAAAAGCGGATGGAACATACCGGAAGCAGACATATCGTCGTCGGTATTTCCGGCGGGCTGGATTCCACGCTGGCACTGCTCGTGATGGCGAAGGCGTGCGACCTGCTCGGCCTTTCCCGTGATGCGATTACCGCAGTGACGATGCCGGGGTTTGGAACGACAGACCGTACCTATCAGAATGCCTGTGAGCTGACAAGAAGACTTGGAGCAGAGCTTCTGGAGATCGATATCCGCGATGCGGTGAACCTGCATTTCCGGGACATCGGTCATGATGCGTCGATTCATGATGTGACCTATGAAAACAGTCAGGCGCGCGAGCGGACACAGATATTGATGGATATGGCAAATAAAAAGGGCGGCCTTCTGATCGGTACCGGCGATATGTCGGAGCTGGCCCTTGGCTGGGCAACGTACAATGGGGATCATATGTCGATGTACGGGGTTAACTGTTCTGTGCCAAAGACACTTGTGCGGCATCTGGTGCGCTACTATGCGGATACATGTGGGGATGAGGAGACGAAAGCGATTTTGCTCGATGTGCTTGATACACCGGTCAGTCCGGAGCTGCTTCCGCCAAAGGATGGCGTGATTTCACAGAAGACAGAGGATCTCGTTGGCCCGTATGAGCTGCACGATTTCTTCTTATACTATCTGATGCGTTTTGGTTATGCTCCGGCGAAGCTTTACCGTGTGGCACGGTATGCATTTTCCGGCGTGTACGATGAGGAGACGATCAAAAAATGGCTGAAGACCTTTTATCGTCGTTTCTTTGCACAGCAGTTCAAGCGTTCCTGCCTGCCGGATGGTCCGAAGGTCGGAAGCGTAGCTCTCTCACCACGTGGGGATCTGCGTATGCCAAGCGATGCGTGTGCACGGTTGTGGCTGGAAGAGCTGTCTGTTTCCGTTCTGTAAAACTGATATCAGTCAAAGCGGACATTCGCAGCTTTACGTGGGGAATGTTTATTTGAGGTAAAGCGTTCAAATCAAATAGTAACAAAAGTACAGTTATCAGAGAAAAAGAAACTCTGATGACTGTATTTTTTTGTTTTAGAGGAAAGGTGTTTTTACCTTTTGTAATGGCAGACCAGACTTGCTGAAGTTTTGTAAAAAAGAAAATACACGTATAAAAAGAGGATATAATAAAGATTAAATATATCTAAACAACAAAAAGAATATTGAAATAAATTATAATGTGATATATAATTTATTACAAACAATAAGAATAATCATATTTATATAAAAATAACTTCTACTATTAAAAAGAATAAAATCATAAACAAAAAAGAAAATGAAATAAAAAATTATACGAGAAAATAAAACGGGAAAGGCAGATTGCATGCGGGATAAAATCGAAATCAGTACACAGCTGCTGCGGGCAGATGTCGCAGAGATGAGTCTCTGGTGGAAACGCGGAGAGCAGGAAATCGGGATGCTGGAATCCGTACTGGAAGAGATTCCAAAAGTATGGAGCGGGACGGCAGAGCATTTATGGTATCGGCAATATCGACAGTTATTATCAGAACTGCAAAGCAGATGGCAGTGGCTGGGGCGCTTTTTAGAGTCCGTGCGGCGGTGCTGTGAGACGTATGTCCGATGCATCCGGCAACTGAGGGAGGTGATGGCAGGTGGAAGATGACAGCAGCAGTGGAAGGGGGACTTTGCATGTATCTATAGAGGAGTTGTGGAAAAAGGCTGCTCAGATGCAGAGTGGGACGGAAAAGCTGTGGCAGGCGATATATCAGATTGAGTCGAAGCTGAACCGGACAAAGGGGTACTGGTACGGGGCAGCCGGAGACAGCTGCAGAAGTGCGTTTGCAGGATCAATGGACGAGGTGAAGCAGGCTTGCAGTGCGATTTCCGGTTATCCCGGGAAGCTTTGTGAGGCGGCTGGTGTTTACACCGCGGCGGAGGCGAAGAATCAGAACGCAGCAGGGACACTGAAGCGAAATATTCTGTAAAAGAGGTGAGAAAATCGGACAGACGGAAATTCAGATCAATTTTAACCATGCCAGAGTACAGGCAGGGGAACTGGAAGCGCTTGCGGCAGAGATACACAGCCTGAGCAGCGAACTGACGTGGATGAGCCAGAAGCTTGCACTCTGTTTTCAGGGAGATGCGGCGAACGGATGCCGACGGGATGTGGAGGCAGTTCGGCAGATGCTGCAGGTCACCAGACGTGAGCTATCAATGGAAGCGGCACAGCTTCGGAGTACTGCGGCAAGACTATATCAGGCAGAGCTGCAGGCGCTGGCACGTTCGGAAGGAAGATCATAGGAGGAAGACAATGGCAGAATTTCAGGTGACAGCCTCAGAGCTGAAGGAGAAAGCAGAGCTGCTGCGGCAGCTGGGTGAGCGTTATACAAATAAGGTACAGGAGCTGGTTCTGGCACAGCAGAAGCTGAGTGCGAGTTGGGAGGGCGCGGGAAAAGCAGCATTTGACCGTGTGTTTCAGGAAGACTGTATGAAGATGGACCTGTTTCGGCAGACTGTGGAAGAGTATTATCAGGTGCTGCAGCAGATTATTGCGGGATATGAACAGGCAGAGAGCCGTAGTATTGGAATTGTGCAGAAAGGCTTTTAAAAACACATGGAAGGAGAAAAATATGACAGGAACTTTAAAAGTAACGCCGGAGGAACTGCGGAGTACGGCTGCCGCTTTTGCTTCCTGCGGCAGCGAGGTAAAAAATAACACGGCACAGATGCTGGCTCTGGTAGCGGGGATCAGTCAAAGTGTCTGGTCGGGTGCTTCATCTGCCTCCTATTTGAATAAGTTTCAGGCACTTGGGGCAGATATAGAGAAAATTAATAAAATGCTGCAGGAGCAGGTCAATGACCTTACTGCGATGGCGGAGGAATACGAATGGGCAGAGCAGGAAGCACAGACAGCAGCTTCGGCACTGAAAAATAATATAGTGGGATGAGGTACGTTGGCAGGCTTCATAGTAAATAGCATTTCCTCGCTTCCGGTGTGTAAAGCAGTAAGCTGGCGTAAGGGGATGCAGTTCGGAGGATGGCATGGGCTATGTGCTTACCGTTTATAATGAAAAGCGATACCGGGAATTTTTCCTTTCGGAACAGGACAGGGCAGAGCAGGAACTGCTGCTTTTGAAGCAGGAGTTTAGCTGTGGAGAAACGGTACGGGTACGCGTGAAAAAGACAGAGGCGGGCTGGCAGCTTTTGGATGGAGCAACATATACGGTATGGAAGGATGGAAGGGACTATACCGGAATCATTTGGCAGGAGCAGGAGCTGCTCCGACTCACCTTGCGGGATCTAACCGGTGCAGCAATGCTGATCCAAAAGCGGGATCCGGTGTACTGTATCTATGAAAAGCTGGCACTTAGTGGCAGCGGGCAGCTGCGGATCGGAAAGGACATCAGGAATGAGATCTGCTACGATGTGCAGAACTGTGTTTCGGGGGAACACGCGATACTGGAATGGCGGGATGGTATTGGTGTGCTGCATGATATCAGCCGTAATGGTGTGTATATCAATCACAGCCGGGCAGGAACTGTTACGCGGTTGCAGTATGGGGATGTACTATGGATTATGGGGCTGAAGCTGGTATTTCTGGGAGATATGCTGGCAGTGGATGCCAGCATACCGGGACTGGAAATGCGGGGCGGACAGACGGTATTTCTTGAGAAAAATGCACTCCGGAAGCGGGTGGCGATACCGGATGTGTGTCAGGAGACGGTGAGTATGATGCATCGGATGCCCAGAAGCCTGACTCCGCTGGATGATAAGACATTTGAAATTGAGGGACCGCCAAAGCTGCAGTCTAGGGCAGAGGGACCATGGTATCTGACGCTTGGCCCATCGCTTACAATGACCCTGCCGATGGTGTGCGGATGTCTGCTGACTGCTGCAAGAAGTGAGCAGGCCGGGGCATTTTTGTATACGGGACTGGTGACTGCGCTTGGATCGGCATTGATCGGCGCAGCGTGGGGGATGACGCGAATCGTTTATGAGAAAAGAAAGGAGAGGACGGAGAAACTGGAGCGCAGTCAAAGTTATCAGGAATATCTTGCCAATCAGGAGGCGCAGATAAAAAGATACTGTGAGCATGCAAGAGCCGTGCTGGGTGGGCGGTATCCGTCGGCGGCTATGCTTTGTGCCCAGACACCTCCGTTTCCGGAGCTCTGGAGCCGTAATCCCGGACATGCGGATTTTCTCTTTTTCCGGCTGGGCCTTGGGGAGCGGCCGTTCCCAGGAAAAATCGAGATACCGAAAGAGCGGTTTTCCTTGCATCCGGATGCATTGGCGGGTCAGCCGGAGCGAATACGGCAAAAGTATGAAAGTCTGCAGGTAGTGCCGGTTGGTCTGAATCTGAGGGAGCATGGACTGGTCGGGCTGGTCGGCGGGGAAGGAAAACAGGGAGCCTATGAAGTGGCGAGGGAAATCCTGATACAGGCTGCATATGGCTGTAGCTATACGGAGGTTAAGCTGGTGCTGCTTTATGATGCGTCAAATCCCGATGAGAAGGCGATGTTTTCACTGTTTCGCTGGCTGCCCCATACGTGGTCAGGGGATGGACGGCTACGATTTGTGGCGGGAAAGGCAGCGGAAGTATCAGAGGTTGCCTGTGCGCTGGAGCGGGTGCTGCGTGTAAGGATGGAGCGGATAAAGTCGGGATCATCTGACAAAGAGCCGCTGCCTTATTATCTTGTATTTGTGAGTGACCGACGGCTGCTGAAAGGCGAGCTGTTGGAGTATTATTTGCAGAAGAACGCGTTTCAATACGGGATCAGTATGCTGATACTGGCAGAGCAGACGGAAGATCTGCCAAATGACTGTGGATTTGTCATCAGTAATCAAAAGCAGCCGGGTCATTTTTCAGGTCTGTACCGGGTGCAGGATGCCGACATGCGGACAGCGGTCAAATTTGACGTAACAGAATTGCATGCAGCAGAGCGGTTAGTCAAAAATCTGGCAAATCTTCGCACGGCAGAGCGGGAGACAGGAACAGAAATTCCGGAACGTGTGACATTTTTCCGGCTGTATCAGGTAGAGACACCGGAACAGCTAAAGATTTCAGAGCGCTGGAGCAACAACAGAAGTGAGTATTCTCTGCGGGCACTGATCGGGCAGAAGGAAGGCGGGATACCGTGCTTTCTTGATTTACATGAAAAATATCATGGCCCGCACGGACTGCTTGCAGGGACGACCGGATCAGGAAAAAGTGAGACGTTACAGACATTGATTCTGTCGCTTGCAATTTCCTATAGTCCGACAGAAGTTGCTTTTTTTCTGATTGATTATAAAGGCGGGGGGATGGCAAATCTGTTTTCCGGACTTCCACATCTAGCCGGACAGATTTCCAATCTTTCCGGACATCTGATTCAGAGAGCTATGATCTCGGTTAAGAGTGAGAATCGCAGAAGACAGCGGATTTTTGCAGAATATGGAGTGAATAATATCAGTGCTTATCTGAGGCTGTATCATGAAGGCGAAGCAGAGGAAGCAATTCCGCACCTGTTTCTGATTATTGATGAGTTTGCCGAGCTGAAACGGGAGGAACCGGATTTTATGCGGGAGCTGGTCAGTGTGGCGCAGGTCGGGCGCAGTCTTGGCCTGCATCTGATTTTGGCGACACAAAAACCGGGTGGAACGGTAGATGATAATATTTGGAGTAATGCCCGGTTTCGACTTTGCCTGCGGGTACAGGATCGGCAGGACAGCAATGATATGCTGCATCATCCGGATGCAGCATATCTGACACAGGCAGGACGCTGTTATCTGCAGGTCGGTAATGATGAGATATACGAGCAACTGCAGGCCGGATTTTGTGGTGCCAGGTGGGAGAAAGACGATTGTGAACGGGAAACGGTACAGCTTTTGACCGCAACAGGGCAGCGGATGCATAGCGGGGCAGGGAAGAAGAAACGTAGCAGATCGATCGTTCGTGAGCAGACGCAGCTACAGGCAGTGGTAGAGCATTTACATCATATTGCAGAAGAGAGTGCTTATCTGTTGCCCAGACGGCTCTGGCTGTCCGTTCTTCCAGAGCGTTTGATGCTTTCTGAGCTGCCGGATCAGAAAAAAGAGCCACAGGATTTTTCTGTTTCTGTCGGATTACTGGATGATCCGGAGCGACAGCGACAGTTGCCTCTGTGTGTGGATTTCCTGCATCATGGAGGACTTCTCGTCATTGGAGGAGTGGGAAGCGGAAAGAGTACGGTATTACAGACAATTGTATATGGGCTGATTCAGCAATACACAGCAGAAGAAATTCATATTTATGGAATGGATTTTGGCAATCAGAGTCTGCAGGCATTTGCGATGGCTCCTCAGGTTGGAGGAATGGTACTTCCGGATGATTCAGAGAGGATCGGTCGTTGCTTTAGTATGCTGAAAGTTCAGATGGAACAGAGGAAAGAGCAAATGCGAGGAGGAACTTATGAGCAATACCGGCTCAGAGCATCCGAACGTCTGCCGGCGATTCTGCTTTTGGTCGATGATTATTCGGAGTTTCGCGAGAGGACGGAGAACCGGTATGAAAAGCAGATTGAGCGCATTGCAAAGGAGGGGGTATCCTGCGGCATTTATCTGATTGTGACTGCGGCAGGTGTCGGGATGACAGAGATTTCAATGAGCATTGCCAGAAGCATTCGGCAGGTGCTTTGTTTAAGTCTTCCGGATCGGTTTCAGTATATGGAGCTTTTGCGTCTGACTCAGGTACCGACACCACCGGACGCGGTGCCGGGACGTGGACTTTGGAAGGAGGGAGATCAGGCATTGGAAGGTCAGGTGGCGTTGCCGGTTGATGCAGAAGATGACTATGAACGTCTGCAAAAGCTTCGGGATACATGTGTTGAAATGGCGAATCGCTGGACGGGTGCGCATGCCAGAGGCATCCCGCAGATTCCGGACGTTACAGGAGTGGATGATTTTTTGCAAAATGCGGAGATACAGGCACTTTTGGCGGATCCGTATGCCCTTCCGTTTGGATACGATATGGATCAGGCAACCGTCATTTCGCTGGATCTGCGGACGCTGTTTTGTTGGCTGATTCTCGGCAGAGCGAAAAGCGGAAAGCAGAATCTGCTGCAAGTATTGGCTGCGGTCGCACAGAAAAAGAAAGGCACGGCAGTCGTGGTGGATTTTGAGCAAAAGTGGAGGAGGCATGGAGCAGAAACGGAAGCAGACGAAAAAGAAGAAATGAGCCTGAAGACAGAAAATGACAGGAACAGGCAGGCAAAGGGAAAGCTTCGATATCTGCATACGGATGTGGAGCTTTATGAGTTTTTAATAGAACTGCAGGAAGAGCTGGTGCAGAAAAATCAGCGGAAAAAGGAGCTGGAAGAAATCGGATGCTTTGGAGCAGAGCAGTATTCAAAGATAGCAGAGATGGGACAGACCTTTTTTATTATTTTGAATCTTGCAGAGTGGATCGCTCATATTCGGAAACCTGAGGCAGGTGTGCCGGACATGGCTGGGTTTTTAGAAAATATTACGGAAAAAGGGGAAGGATTAGGCTTATTTTTCTTTGCTGCGATTCATCCGGAGGAGCTGAGTCGTTATGCGGGTGATGCAATTTACCGGAATCTGTCACGTGGGCGATCCGGCGTCTGTCTGGGCGGAGACGTGGTATCACAGACACTGCTGGACTTTTCCGGCCTTTCCTACCAGGAGCAGAAAAAACATAGGAAGCCTGGAATCGCTCTGCTGCCACCTGCCAGTGCAGGGGAACAGGTGCAGCGTGTGAAAATTCCACTTGCAGTGTAAGCAGAAAAATAAAAATGAAAGAGGGAATAACAATACTTTTGGTAGAAGTGTATGCGCCGGCATACGATAAAAGCTATGATATGCGGGTGGAAGAACAGACATCCATCCGGCAACTGATGGAAGAAATGACGGTGCTTATCGGACAGAAAGAAAGGAACTACATGGCAGGAGAACTAGAAAAACTCTGTCTGTGCAGCATTGAGCGTGGAGAGATGCTCTCCCGGGAACAATGCCTGCAAGACTATGGAATCGGAAATGGATATCAGTTCGTACTCATATGAAAGGAAATCGATGAATGAAAAAGCGACAGAAGATCCTTGCAAGATTAATAGTCGGAGTGGCTGCGATCACGATCGGAATTGGAATGTGGAATGCCGTTTGGCAAAGCGGAACACAAATGAGAGAGCAGATGGGAGATTTGAAGGAAGATAAATCAATAAAAATAGAACTGACGAAATCGGAGAAAGAAATTCTGAAAAAAATCTCCGTAGATGAAGCTGCTATCGAGCAGGGAATGCTTTTGACGTGGCAGAAAAAATTAGTGCGAGATATGCGGATGGCGGAAGAAACTCTGAAAACCAATTATCCATCACATTCTTTTCAGATCGTAGACGGTGCAGCAAGGCGAACGGACGCCGATACGGAATCCACTTTCTGGTTTGTTGCAGATGGAGAAGAGACACGCTATGTACTGTATCTGACAGAAAAAGATGGAAGGAGGACGATTAGAGATACCTTTTTTGGTATATTGCTGTCCCATCCTTATGAGAAAGCCCTTCTGTCCTGGCTTCAGAAGAGTGTACCAGAGTGCGTAGGATGTCGTGCATTTTTTGATTGTGCAGTCGACGAGGCATATACAGAGGCAAGCATGCAGGCTGTCCGGGAGGCGCTTCTGGCAGGAGAGGATGCACTTGCAAATTTCACCGAGTTGTATGTAGACGGAACCGCTTGCGGGGATCCGGACGTATTGGCAGCGCGTCTGGAGCAGGAGATTCGCCGTCAGAGGATTTATGGATCCTATGAAATCGCAGTATTGCTGCGGCTGCCGGAAGAGGCAGAAGTACATGCAGAAACAGGTGAAAAAGAAAATAAATCGGAAAACATAATGAAATACATTGATAAAAACAGAACTGATGGCGGACGTGTGAGGATATATACGTTTTCCTGTTTTTTGAACGCAGATAAGCATTCCCCCGCTTTACGTATTGAAAGTCAAGAAGGGAGTTCATTCTAAATGGCAATACCGCAGGACACCGAATTGTCCGGTAAAGGTACTCATTTCCGGATGCCTCTTAGTACCGAGCAGCTCCTTTTGCTGAATAATCTCATGTATATGACAGCAGAAGAACCGCTGCGATCAATTACGGCAGAGACATATCAGGGAAGAACAGTCCGTACGATGGTTGAATCGATCGATATAAAACGATTTGACGAAGGAAAGAATTACGGAAGCTATATGACAGGGACAGACTGGCAGAAAATTCTTCGGTCGATCCAAAAAGATGAACGTCTGATGCAGATGACACTTGCGCAAACCTATGTGGATACAGGAGTGGGCGGCGGCGGAGGTGTGAGCGCGCTGTTTACGGAACCGGGATATGGGGAGGCAGTCGTCTGTTACCGTGGGACGGCAGGCGGAGAGTGGAAGGATAACTTTATCGGCGGTGGTGAAACCGATGTACTGGACGGAGTGTCGACGCTTCAGCAGAAGAACGCCCTGTCTTGGTATCAGAGTCTTGCACTGGAGGATTATGCGACTGTCACAGTCACCGGGCATTCAAAAGGCGGAAACAAAGCAAAATACGTGACGATTTTAGAGCCGTCGGTGGATCGCTGCGTCGCGTTCGACGGGCAGGGATTTTCAGATGAATTTGTAAAGAAATACCAGAGACAGATCGCAGGGAATCAGCACAAGGTACGGAACTGTAACGTAGAAGGAGATTATGTTAACTTGCTTTTGAACGATGTCGGTACCTGTGAATTTTATAAGGGCTGGGACATAGGCGCGGGTGGTTTCCTGGAAAATCACTGTCCGAATACCCTTCTGAAGTTTTCTGAGAATGGCAGCTGTAAAATGTACCCCGGAAGCCGGGAACCTGCGATGGAAGCGCTGGATCAGTTTCTGAACAGCTATCTGCGATCATTGCCGTCGGCACAGAAGAAGGCGACACTCTTACTGTTTGGGACACTTGCCGAAGCCGGATTTCACGGGGCAGCTGCGGAAGAATTGACTTATATTGCATTAAGGGGAAAGAACCCTTCCTGGACAGCAAAGCTGTTGGCCTATCTCGCAGAATATGGGCAGGCCAATCCGGATTTCTCGAAGAAATTGCAGCAGTTTCTCTCGGATTTTAGGATGAAACAGATCGCGAAGGCACTTCAGACGGCAGATATGATTGCAGGATGGGATGGCTTTGACGGGCTGATCGACGGGGCAGATTGGCTGGGCAGCCGTATCTCAGATACAACACTGGGGCTGATCTCCTCTTATATCGGACAAAGGGTCGGAATAGAGCTTTCCGGAGAGGAACTGCGACGTCTGCTTACAATTCTGCATGAGACGAATACAGAAATGGAACGGATACCGGCAGCGATGCTGAAGGGGAACGGAGCTGATGCAGAAGTGACGAATGCAGGCGGTATGCTTGTGTTTTCTTCGGGGGGAATTGCAGAAGTCCTGACAGCACTTGATGAATATAACCGCAGGATGGCGGCGGTTCTGGGGCGGCTGCGCAGGCTCTTTGGTCAGTCGGGAAAGGCATTGGATCAGATAAAGCCACAGGTGCAGTGTACTACCCGGACGCTTGAGCAGCAGCGCCGGAAGCTACAGAAGCTAAAAACGAATCTGCAGACAGCTGGTCAGATCGTGACTACAGCAGAACAGAGTAACTGTGCATTATTTTCAGCACAATTTTCTGAAGCGATTAGGAGTTGACAAAACAGGGAAAAATGTTATACTGAAAAAGATTTCGGGCAGTTAATCTGTTCGAAGAAAAAACTATAAAAAGCAAACACGCAGATGAGAAGAGTAAAATGTGAAAGCATGCAGAGAGAGGGCGGCAGCTGAAAAGTCCTTATGCGGAACCGTTTGAAAACTAACTCGGAGTGACCCCAATCCGGTCCGGTGACACCGTTATCGTTCAATGAAGTGGTTAAGCATCAGAAAAGACAGTGCGGCATTCACGCAGTGTGCACGGATCTTTGATGTGCTCCTGACAAACAGGGTGGAACCGCGAGTGATATTGGACATCATACCATATGGGTTCAGAAAGACCCGGGATGTACCATAGAAGTTACCCGTCCCTGCAATTCAATACTGGATTGCAGAGGACGGTTTTTTGATTTACAGGAAATTGTGTTCTGTAAAGTAACGCTCCGAGAGGATGCGTACCTGATATCTGCAATTCATCATATGATGATGCCAGGGGCAAAAGGTCAAAATACCTTTTTCCTCCAACATTATCATATGCACAGAGCCAGAAGAAAGGAGTGCCTGTTATGAAAGAAAAGCTGAAAGCATTTGCATTTGCAGCATGGTCTCCGCAGGAGAAAATTCTGCTTGCGGTGGATCTTGTGCTTGCCGGAGTCCTGATCGGTTGGCTGACCTCGCCGTTAAAGGGCGGAATCCGGTGGTTTTGTGACAATTCCTTCGGCGGAAAATTTTATGAGGCTGCTGAAGCGGAAGAAGAGGAGGAAGTATAAATGATTATCACATTGAAAGATGGATCAACAAAAGAATATGCACAGCCAATGTCGGTCTATGAGATTGCAAAAGACATCAGCGAGGGGCTGGCCCGCGTAGCAACGGCAGGTGAACTGGATGGCGAGGTGGTTGATCTCCGTACAGTAGTGGATAAGGACAGCCATCTGAATATTCTGACCTTTGATGATGAGAAGGGCGCCGGAGCATTCCGTCATACGACCTCTCACATTATGGCACAGGCAATCAAGCGTCTGTATCCGAATATCAAATTAGCGATCGGACCGTCAATTGCGGACGGATTTTATTATGACGTGGACAGCGAGACTCCGCTGACTACAGAAGATCTGGAGAAGATTGAAAAGGAGATGAAGAAGATCGTAAAAGAAGATCTTCCGATTACCCGTTATACGAAGTCCAGAGCCGATGCAATTGCGTATTTCAAGGAAAAAAATGAGCCGTATAAGGTAGAATTGATCGAGGATCTTCCAGAGGATGCCCAGATCAGTTTCTATCAGCAGGGCGAGTTTGTAGACCTGTGTGCAGGCCCACATCTGATGAGCACCAAGCCGGTAAAGGCATTTAAGCTGACAAGCCTGGCAGGCGCTTACTGGAGAGGCAGTGAGAAGAATAAGATGCTGACCAGAATCTATGGTACCTCCTTTACGAAGAAGGCTGATCTGGAAGCTTACATCACCCGTATGGAAGAGGCAAAGAAGCGTGACCACAGAAAGCTTGGTAAGCAGCTTGGTTTGTTTATGCTCAGAGATGAGGGGCCGGGATTCCCGTTCTTCCTGCCGAACGGTATGATTCTGAAAAATACTCTTCTGGATTACTGGAGAGAGATTCACAGAAAAGCAGGCTACGTCGAAATCTCCACTCCGATCATGCTGAGCCGTCATCTGTGGGAGACTTCCGGTCACTGGGATCACTACAAAGAAAATATGTACACGACTGTCATCGATGATACTGATTTTGCGATCAAGCCGATGAACTGTCCGGGTGGAATCCTTGTTTACCAGTCTGAGCCGCGTTCTTACCGTGACCTGCCGCTTCGTATGGGTGAGCTGGGTCTGGTACACCGTCATGAGAAGTCCGGTCAGCTGCACGGTCTGATGCGCGTGCGCTGCTTTACACAGGACGATGCGCACATCTTTATGATGCCGGAGCAGATCCGCGAGGAGATTAAGGGCGTAGCAAGACTGATCGACGAAGTATATCAGCTGTTCGGATTCAAATATCACGTAGAGCTTTCTACCCGTCCGGAAAATTCCATGGGAAGCGACGAGGACTGGGAGATGGCAACAGAGGCACTGCGTGGTGCGCTGGATGACCTTGGAAGAGACTATGTCGTAAACGAGGGCGACGGTGCATTCTATGGACCGAAGATCGACTTCCATCTGGAGGATTCCATCGGACGTACCTGGCAGTGTGGTACCATCCAGCTGGATTTCCAGCTGCCGCAGCGTTTTGAGTGTGAATACATCGGAGCAGACGGCGAGAAGCATCGTCCGATCATGATCCACCGCGTGGCGTTTGGCTCGATTGAACGTTTCATCGGCATTCTGATTGAGCATTTTGCAGGTGCATTTCCGACCTGGCTTTCTCCGGAGCAGGTACGTGTGCTTCCGATTTCTGACAAATATTTGGATTATGCTCAGCAGGTAAATGCAAAGCTGAACGACGAAGGTGTCCGTTCAAGCGTAGATTCCAGAGCAGAGAAGATCGGCTACAAGATTCGCGATGCGCGTCTGCAGAAGGTTCCTTATATGCTGATCGTAGGAGCAAAGGAAGAGGAAGAGAAGCTCGTATCCGTTCGCAGCCGTTTTGCCGGTGATGAGGGACAGACGACTCTGGATGCGTTCCTTGACAATATTAAAGAAGAGATTCGTACCAGAGTTCTGCGTGAAACAGTCGCAGAAGAGGACGAAAAAAAGAAAGACTGACTGGAATTAAAAATCTGTGAGTGGATATACTAAGTTCTGAATCCGAAAAACGGAATTCAGAAGGAGGTAATTTTATGCCGGAATTAGTATGTTCTGCACAGAGCTGTGTGTATAACAATGCCATGTACTGCAGCAGAGGAGATATCGAGGTGGGTGGAAGAAATGCGACCGTATGCCAGGATACCTGCTGCGAGAGCTTCAAGGAGCGCCAAGGTACATCTGCCAGCAATTCGATGGGAACGCCGTCTGCCAATACGGACATCCGCTGTGCGGCAGAGCACTGCCAGTACAATCAGAACTGCTGTTGCAGTGCCGGCCATGTGGATGTTTCAGGCGCGGCGGCCTGTCGCTGTGAGGAGACAGAGTGCACGACATTTACAAAGTGACAGGATTGCGAAGCAATCCGTGTATCATAGGATAAAAGAACCCCGGTGGAGCTGCGTGCTTTGCCGGGGTATGGTTTTACAGGGAGAAAAGGTTTGTTCCATATAAAAATGGAGAGCAGTCGGATGAAAAGAGAAGAAAGGAAAAACGAATGATACATAAGCTGGATTCTCATACGCATACGCTGGCGAGCGGTCATGCGTACAATACGATTATGGAAATGGCAAAAGCAGCGGTCGATCAGAAGCTGGAGCTGCTGGCAGTGACAGATCATGCGATGGCGATGCCGGGGACCTGCCATTCTTTTTATTTTATGAATTTGCGTTCTCTTCCGCGCAGCATGTACGGAATCGAGGTACTGTTTGGTTCAGAAGTAAATATTATGAATTATGATGGAAAGCTGGATATGAGTCAGGGACTGTTAGAGCAGATGGATGTCGTGGTCGCGAGCATGCATACGCCATGCCTGAAGCCGGGCAGTATAGAGGAGGTCACGAAAGGCTACCTGAAAGCGATAGAGAATCCTTTTGTGAATATTATCGGCCATCCGGACGATGCCAGGTATCCGGTCGATTTTGAGCTGGTTGTACCGGCAGCAAAAGAGCATCATGTACTTCTTGAACTTAATAACAGCTCCTTAAAGCCGGACAGCTCGCGTAAGGAGCCGCTTCCGAATGACATCCGCATGCTGGAGCTCTGCAAAAAGTACAAAGCGCAGATTATTGTGGACAGTGACGCGCACAATGTATGGGAGGTCGGAGGGCATGACTATGCCTATGAGCTGTTAAAGGCTATGGATTTCCCGGAAGAACTGGTAGTTAACCGCTCAGTCGAGGAATACAAGACATATACAAATCGGTTTAAAAAGATTTAACTTTACAGTGTTAAAGTAAAGTGTTATGATAGAGGAAAGCCGCAAGTCAGGTGATTCAGAAAAAATAACAGGAGAGGGTATCGTATTATGAGTAAGAAAATCCGGACAGAGGCAGTGGATGAGCTGTTTGAAGCGATTCTGTGCCTGAAGGATAAGGAAGAGTGTTATCTCTTCTTTGAGGACGTGTGTACGGTCAATGAATTGCTTTCACTTTCGCAGCGATTTGAAGTCGCGCATATGCTGAAGGAGAAGCGGACATATCTGGAGATTGCAGAGAAGACGGGGGCATCCACTGCGACCATCAGCCGTGTCAACCGTTCTTTGAATTATGGAAATGACGGATATGAGATGGTATTTTCCCGTCTGCAGGATAAAAGAGAAGCAGGCGAATAAAAGAAAGGCAGGGCTACGGCCCTGCTTTTACTTTTTCCTGGAATCCGGTGGATCCGGAATGGAATCAATCAGCCTTTCGATGATCTGTTTGCGCAGATAGATATCGAAACAGAGCAGACAGATAAAATTAAAAAGCTGTAAGGTATCGCGGTCTTCTCCGTCGTAGCCTTCGAGAGAATTGGCAGCGGTGTGGAAACTGTTCATGATATCATGGCTGATATCAGAAATATGTTCAGACCCAAGCCGGTGTACCTCTGCATAAATATCTTCGATGGAGAGCGACTCATCCGATTCAGCAAAACGGTCTGTGACCGGCTTCAGAATCGTCTGGATATCACTAAGAGAAAAGAACCCCTTCATATAATAAATAAACACCAGTACAAACAGGTGCTCTTTGGAATAGCGTTTTTTTATCGGCGGAGGAAGGAGCTTGTTTTTTGCGTAATTGTTGATCATCGTCTTTGTGAGGATCTTGTCATCCTCAAACCGTCTGGAATTCTGGAGATGATCATTCATAAAGCTGGTCACCTGATCCATATAAAGGTCAATATTCGGGATTTCGGATGGACGGATGTGATCCATCAGCGCCATATTTTTTAAAATGGATCCAAGCAGCTTTGTATAGTCCTGATTCATAATTCTCACCTCACATTCTATTATATAGTCTTTGATACCAGATGACAAGCTGAAAATAACCAGATACGAAAAAATTCTGTTTTCCTGTGTGGAGATGCTTGCAGAAGAAGAGGGAATCAGGTAGAATAGAGAGGTTGAACAGACAGAAAGAAGGATTTCATGCGCAGAATGGAATTTAAAATGGAGCGGGAAGGGCTTGTAGAGCCGGGACAGAAGGTCATGGTCGGTGAGGGAGTGCTTCCGTCAAGCTGGTATTATACGATCGAGCCGGCAGTCGCGATGTCGGCCAATTTTGGTAACCGCGAACGGCTGAAGACACGCGAGGGTGTAGTGGCTGAGGTACGGACTGATGAGAGCGGATTTACTGTATTTGTAGATTTTGATGAGGATTGAAAATAAAGGAGCAGAAGATGAGTAAATATGATTTGCTGAATCCGGAACAGAAGGAGGCGGTATTCCATTATGAGGGACCGTTGCTTATTCTGGCGGGAGCCGGATCCGGAAAGACGAGAGTGCTGACACATCGCGTTGCCTGGCTGATTGAGGAAAAGCAGGTGAACCCATGGAATATCATGGCAATTACGTTTACCAATAAGGCGGCAGGGGAGATGCGTGACCGTGTGGAGACGATGCTTGGCGGAGCGCTTGGCGGAGTATGGGTGGCGACATTTCACAGTACCTGTGTGCGGATTCTGAGAAGATACATTGACCGAATCGGCTTCGGAACAAATTTTACGATTTATGACGGAGATGATCAGAAAACGATCATAAAGGAGATCTGCAAACGCTTTCAGATTGATACAAAGCTGTACCGTGAGCGCTTTTTCATGGCAGCGATCTCGGCGGCGAAGGATGAGCTGCTCTCGCCGGATGATTATGCGAAGCAGGTGCACGGGGATACCAGAAAGCAGAAGGTTGCTGAGGTATACCGCGAATATCAGAAGCAGCTGCGCGCGAGTAATGCATTGGATTTTGATGATCTGATATTTCGGACGGTAGAATTATTTCAAAAGGATGCGGAGGTACTGGAACAGTATCAGGATCGTTTCCGTTTTATCATGGTCGATGAGTATCAGGATACAAATACAGCGCAGTTTAAGCTGGTGAGCCTGCTGGCAGCCAAGTACCGGAATCTCTGTGTGGTCGGCGATGACGATCAGTCGATTTACCGGTTCCGCGGTGCAAATATCCAAAACATACTGAGCTTCGAGGAGGTCTATCCGGATGCGAAGGTGATTCGTCTGGAGCAGAATTACCGTTCGACACAGAATATTCTGACAGCAGCGAATGAAGTCATCTGCCACAATGAGGGCCGGAAAGAGAAAAAGCTCTGGACTGCAAACGGTGACGGTGATAAGGTGCGTTTTCGCCAGTTCCTCAACGGATTTGAAGAGGCCGAATATGTGGCGGGTATGATCAGCCGCAAGGTAGGGGCAGGAAAATGGAGATACGGTGACTGTGCGGTGCTGTACCGTACGAATGCTCAGTCACGTATGTTTGAGGAGAAATTTCTTTTTGCAAATGTCCCGTACAAAATCGTTGGCGGTATTAATTTCTATGGGAGAAAAGAGATCAAGGATGTACTGGCCTACTTAAAGACGATTGAGAATGGCCGGGATGACCTGGCGGTACGGAGAATCATTAACGTGCCAAAGCGTGGCATCGGAGCAACGACGATTAATCGGGTGCAGGAGTACGCGAACACAGAGGATATGAGCTTTTACGATGCATTGCGCGTAGCAGGGACGATTCCGGGCGTCGGTAAAAGTGTGGCAAAACTGGATGGTTTCGTGCAGATGATTCAGACGATGCGGAGCAAGCAGCCGTATTATTCCGTCAAGGAGCTGATCGAGGATGTGCTGGAACAGACCGAATATCGCAAGGAGCTGATGGCAGAAGGGACGGAGGAAGCACTGGATCGCCTGGCCAATATCGATGAGCTGCTCAACAAGGCAGCTTCCTATGCAGAGCATGCGGACAATCCGTCACTTGGCGGTTTTCTGGAAGAGGTAGCGCTTGTTGCGGACATTGACAATTTAGAGGAAGATGCCGATCATGTGGTAATGATGACCTTGCACAGCGCGAAGGGACTTGAGTTTCCGGTCGTATTTATGGTTGGCATGGAGGACGGCATGTTTCCGAGCTACATGAGCATTTCTTCTGAAGATCCGGCAGATCTGGAGGAGGAGCGCAGACTTTGCTATGTTGGAATTACCCGTGCGAAGGAGACGCTGATTCTGACGAGCGCACGGCAGCGGATGGTGCGTGGGGAAATACATTATAACCGCGTCTCACGATTTATCGAGGATATCCCGAAGGAAGTGCTCGCAGAAAACGAGACAGCAAATGTGCAGCCGAAGGAGAAGAAAGAACGTCCGGAGACGAAAGCGCATGCAGCTTACCGGCAGATGCGAGAGACATTTAAGACGAAGGCATTTGCACAGCCACAGGTCGAGGCAAAAAAAGAAGGAGGGCTTTCCTACAACGTTGGGGATCGGGTACGGCATATCAAATTCGGTGTAGGATCCGTGACCGATATTCGCGAAGGCGGTCGTGACTACGAAGTGACGGTCAATTTTGACCGGGTCGGCGTGAAAAAAATGTTTGCATCCTTTGCAAAGCTGACGAAGGTAGAGGGGTAACTCTTATAAAGTTTTTATAGTAAAAACGCAGAGACTGTGATATACTATCAACGAAGTGGTCGTTCTGTACGGAATGCGAAAGCAAGGTGGAATGACTGCAAGTTAACAGAGACGGTCGCAGGACCGATCGGAAAGGATGGCAGTTATGGTAAAGGTAGAAGAGCTTCTTGAGGCATTGAAGAAGAGAGACGAGGACAAGAATAAGAATACGGTGCTCTGGGTGCTTGCCATTATCGGCGCAGTGGCCGCAGTTGCAGGTATCGCATATGCAGTGTACCGTTACTTTGCACCGGATTACCTCGAGGATTTTGAAGACGATTTCGAGGATGACGATGATTTCGACGACTTCTTTGAGGATGATGATTTCCCGGAGATGGATGAGGAGAAAAAGGCAGAGACAGCACCGGAGGCTGAGGAAGCAAAAGAAGAGCCGGCAGCAGAGGAAGAAGTAAAATCAGCAGATGCAGACGAGGAGTAGTCATTTCTGCAGCTGACAATCAGAAAAACTATCGGGCAGATGTCTGGCGGCATCTGCCCGATTTAAATTAAGAAAGGAAACCAACATGAAGAAAGGCGATATACTGGAAGGAATCATAGAGCGGGTAGATTTTCCAAACAAGGGACGGGTATACACAGAAGACGGCATGGTAACGGTGAAAAACGGAATTCCGGGGCAGAAGATCCGCTTTGTTGTTCATAAGAAACGAAAAAATCAGGCAGAGGGCAGACTTCTGGAGGTGCTGGAGAAATCCTCAATAGAAAAACGGGATCCGGTGTGCAGCAATTTTCCGGCCTGCGGCGGGTGTATGTACCAGACGATGCTTTATGAAGATCAGCTGGAGATGAAAGCGCGGCAGGTCAAAGATCTTCTGGATGCAGCAATCACAGATGCCGGTCAGGTAGATGAGGAAGGAAAAGCAGATTACTGCTTTGAAGGCATCAAGGGCAGCCCAATGGAATTTGCCTACCGCAATAAAATGGAATTTTCCTTCGGAGATGCGTATAAAGACGGCCCTCTGACACTCGGACTGCACAAAAAAGGGAGTACTTATGATATTCTGACGACAGCAGACTGCAAGATCGTGCACGAGGACATGACCAAAATTCTGTCGTGTGTGCTTGCATATTTTCAGGAAATCGGTGCGCCATACTATCATAAAATGTCACATGAGGGTTATTTACGGCATTTGCTGTTAAGGCGTGCTGAGACAACGGGAGAGATACTGGTAAATCTTGTCACAACCAGTCAGAAGGAATATGATCTGACTCCGTTGGCGGATCAGATACGTTCACTTTCGCTTAAGGGAACCATTGTCGGAATCCTGCATCTGATCAATGATTCCGTTGCGGATGTAGTGCAAAGCGATGAGACCAGAATTTTGTACGGTCAGGATTATTTTTATGAGACCATTCTCGGACTGCGTTTTAAGATCACGCCGTTTTCCTTTTTTCAAACCAATTCCCTCGGTGCGGAGGTACTCTACAGTACTGCGCGGGACTATATTGGAGATACGAAGGATCAGACTGTTTTTGACCTGTATTCCGGTACCGGTACAATTGCCCAGATCCTTGCATCCGTGGCAAAGGAAGTCATTGGAGTCGAGATTGTAGAGGAGGCAGTCGTGGCTGCACGTGAAAATGCCACGCGCAACGGACTTTCCAATTGCCGTTTTATCGCAGGCGATGTACTCAAGGTGCTCGACGACATTCCGGAGAAACCGGATTTCATCGTCCTCGATCCACCGCGCGACGGCATCCACCCAAAGGCTCTGCCGAAAATCATTTCTTACGGTGTCAACTATATGGTCTACATCTCCTGCAAGCCGACGAGCCTCGCACGGGATCTGGATGTGCTGATCAAGAGCGGATATCGGGTGGAGAAGGTCACGTGCGTGGATATGTTCTGTTCGACGGTGCATGTTGAGACGGTTGTCTTGCTTTCCAAGGGTGAGGTCGACTCGAAAAAGATTCGGGTTGAGTTCTCTTTGGAAGATATGGATATGTCCGAATTTCAGGATGGGGCAACCTATCCGCAGATCAAGGAGTATGTGTTGGAGCATACCGGGTTAAAGGTGTCCAACCTCTATATCTCACAGATTAAACGAAAATGTGGGATTGGGGTTGGTAAGAACTATAATCTGCCGAAGTCCGAGGATTCCAGACAGCCACAGTGCCCACCGGAAAAAGAGAAAGCGATCCGAGAAGCATTCAAATATTTTGGGATGATCTAACATCCTGCAAAATGGAGGTTTCTTATGGATAGATTGATTTCTTGTGAGTTTAACATGGATACCGCTTGTGTGGAATTGAAATTTTTTGATGGCAGCAAGATTGCCATTGATACGTTTGCGGTGGAAAACGAGGTTGCCGACAATATGTATCAGCGGTCAGAACTGGATTATCTGATCTACAATGACCCGATTGGATATGCAGACCTTGTTTTGAACGGAAACCCCGAAATTTATCTAAAAACTGTAACTGAATGTAAACCCTTAGATTAAAACTCAGCCCTCTGCCTTTTCCTTGGCAGAGGGCCGTTTTTTGCTTAACAGTTATTGAGCATCCCTTAATTGCTCTACAACGCTGCATTTCGCTGCGTTGTCATACATCATGCAAGGAATCAGCCACCCCAGCAGAAGAAATACCGGAATTGTCAGCAGGACAGGCAGAATGGTGAATCGATACTCAAAGAACCAGAACATACTGCCCAGCATTTTTCCTGCAAGAGGTCCCACCGCCAGCGACAGAATAAAGGCCGCCGCTACGGAGGACATTGCGTAAAATAATCCCTCGTAGATCAGCATGGTTTTGAGCTGCCGGTTCGTCATTCCTACAGCCTGAAGCACAGCAAATTCACGGCGGCGGGAAAGAATACCGGTCATCATGGCGTTGAAGAAATTTAAGAGTCCCACCAGCCCGATGATAGCACAGAGAATACCACCTATCAGAAGGAACATCTGCCGGAACTGAGCAAATTCAGAGCGAGCCGTGGCCTTGCTTTCATACATCAAGGGCGAAAACTCACCGGCAGTGAGCTTCGATAGATATTGCTCTGCTTCGGCCTCGTCAACTTCGTCCGCTGTGTCGAACAGGTAGAGCATCGGAATGGCTGCACCACCGCTGTCCCTCTGTGCGGTGTCCACAGACAAAACTACGTCATATCCAATACCACTATAACGATAACTCATGGAATTCGGAAGTTCTACCAAGGCGCAGACCGTGTACTCTACATCTCTGGCTCCATACAATTTTGCCTGAAAGTACTCCTCCGGTGTATCTTCGGTGAGTTCCCCGGTGCGGCTGTCGATATATTTCACATCGTCCGCATAGGTAACGGTGATCGTGTCTCCCACCTTGGGGTAGTATTCAAGATTGGGCAGATTACCGTAGTCATCTAAGGAAACCGCAATGGCAATGGCGTTATTGTCCGGCTCCAACATGGGAGAAATATCTCCGTCGAATACTTGCAGCTTGTCAAACAGACTGTTATCCAGAGCCTCGATTCTGGTATCTCCCATCACCATATTGCCCCGGTGCTCCAGACGGCTCATATGGCTGTCCAACTGCTCGGCGCTTTCGTACTTTGCATAGTCCTGCCGCAGAGCATTCTCCGTCATCCACAGGTAGGCGGGTTTTCGCACAGCATATCCCGTGCCGGAAAGACTGGCCTTTGTGTTTGCTGCGATCTCTTCGATTTGTTCTGGCGTGATGAATTCATCTGCCGGGTTGTAACGGAAATAGTCGGGCGTGCTGACGATAAAATCGGCGCAGGTCATGGCGGATACATACTTCTCCATGCTGAAGCCGCCCACAAAGGCACACAGCGCATTGAACAGTGTCACCGACAGTGCCAGAGACACCACCACCAGCACCGTCTTTTTCTTGTTTCGTCCCAGATTGGCAAAGGCCATCTGATGGAGCTTTGCTCCCCGGATGCTGCGCCGTTTTTTCTTGGTCTGCATCACATCCGTATATTTGGTAGCCTCCACCGGAGAGACCTTAGCTGCCATTTTTCCGGGCTTAGAACAGGACAAAAGCACCGTCAACAAGGCAAACAGCATAGAACCAAGGAAGATCACAGGCGATGTGCTGATGGTGGTGATGCCTGTATCCAACCGGGTGGAGCGCAAGACAACAGGCACCAAAACAGCGCCGATGCCGTAGCCCAGCAGCAGCCCCGCCGGAATGCCGATCAGACAAAGCAGAAGTGCCTGCTGGCGAATGATGCGTTTGAGCTGCCGGGGCGTTGTGCCAATGGTTTTCAGAAGTCCGTAAAACCGGATATCCCCTGCAACAGAGATCTGAAAAATGTTATAGATGATAAGATACCCAGTGAAAATCACCAGCAGCAAAAAAGCTGCTATGGCGATCACAAGTTCCGGATCAAGCTTCGACTCCAGCTGGGATGAGGTATATCCCCAGTTGACGCCGATCCGGACGCTGTTGGGATCGGTATAGCTGTCCCATGTGTAGCCAAGATCGGTATCCACCTGCTCCATCTGCCCTTGAATGTTTGTGCCGGAGGCCAGCATGACATTCAAATCGGTGCGGAAAGGCTGTAAACCTGTTTTTACTGCCTGCGCTTCGATGTCATCTGCGTAATCACGGCTGATGTTGATGTAATGAACAGGCATTAGTTCATCATAGTCCCAATAGCCTACCAGCGTAAAGGTATCTGTTACAGTAAAGGCGGTTTGATCCTTGTCCGTAATGGAATAGGAAACCGTGACCTCGGCGCCCAGCTCCGGCGTTACGCCAAGCAGCTGCAACGCTGCCGTATCCATGGCTACCTCTTTGCCGCTTTCGGGCATCCGTCCGGTAGTAGGGGTTGCATAGCTCCATTTAGTGCAGTTGGCATCCATGTAGCTGATCTCTGCCGGTACTTTGGCAAAGACCCCCTCCGCAGTGATACCGATTACCTTCCGTATCCCCGCAGCCTTCACCTTTGGGTGGGCAGCGATGCGTTCCGCCTGCTCGGGGGAAACATCCTTAAAGGTGCCGTGTGCATAGCCGCCTACCTGCCGAAACTGGTAGGTTTCATAGCTGGCGTTCAGTGACAAGACAATGGTGAACATGGACGTAAATAGCAGCGTTGTCAGCGCAATGGCAAAAATAGCGATCAGATTGCGGCGACGGTTCGCATAAAGAGATTTTAAGCTGAGCTTTCGAATACATTTTCTGTTTTTGACATTCATCGTAGCCACCTCCCGTTAGTTCTGGGAGACGATCCGACCATCTTCGATACGGATAATGCGGTCTGCCATCTGCGCAATTTCTTCGTTGTGAGTGATCATTACGATTGTCTGGGCGAACTTTTGACTGGTGACTTTCAAAAGGCTCAATACATCCTGGCTGGTTTTGGAATCCAGATTGCCGGTGGGTTCATCTGCCAGAATGATAGCGGGTGCTGCCGCCAGCGCACGGGCAATGGCTACCCGCTGCTGTTGACCGCCTGAGAGCTGATTGGGTAGCGCATCCAGACGATCATCCAGCCCAAGTGTCTGTACAATCTGCTGTACGAAATCCTTATTGACCTTGCCACCGTCCAGCTCAATGGGTAGAACAATATTTTCATACACATTCAGCACCGGAACAAGATTATATGCTTGGAACACAAAGCCGATTTTCCTGCGACGGAAGATGGTCAGCGCTTCCTCCTTCAGGGAGAAAATATCCTGTCCGTCCACCATGACCGTGCCACTTGTAGGGCGATCCAGCCCGCCCAGCATGTGCAGCAGCGTGGATTTGCCGGAGCCGGATGTGCCGACAATTGCAACAAATTCGCCCTTCTTTACACTTAAATCAACTCCATCCAACGCATGAACTGCGTTATTGCCGGAGCCATAAATCTTTTTCAGGTTTTTTGCCTGTAAAACTTCCATAAATGAGTACCTCCATGAAAAAATCTGTATGTATGAAAGGAAATGATCCTTTGATACATACAGATTATCGCATAGGAATCTTTCCACATTCTTTCCGGCGGAAAATGAAATCTAACAGTTTTGATAGAATTGTTGTTATTTCGGCAGAAATATGGAAAACGTACTTCCTTTTCCCGGAACGGAAGCAACCTTGATATAACCGCCCTCGCCGGATATGATCTGTCGGGCAAGGTATAAGCCGATGCCGACCCCTTCTTGTTTCTGCACACTATTTGAGCGGTAAAAGCGAGCAAATATCTTCGCTTGCTCACTTTCCGGGATGCCTGAACCGGTATCCGATATATCGATCCTTGAAAACATTTCATAGCTTACGGCAGAAATAGTAATGGTGCCATGCTCTGTATATTTGATGGCGTTGTCTACGATATTAGCCAGCGCTTCCGCTGTCCATTTGAAGTCGAATACAGCAAAAGCATCGGTATCTTGCAGTCGCAAAGACAATCCTTTTTCAGAAGCCTTGGCAGTATATTGTTCTACTACGCTTTCAAGCAGCGGCTGCAGCGCTGCTTGCTGAGGGGAGAGTGAAATGATCCCGTTTTCCAGTCTGGAAAGCTTTACGAGAGAATCGATCAGAAATCGCAGCTTTTCCGATTGTTTGTACAGCGCCTCCACATTTGCCTTCGCCGATGCAGGCAGAGTTTCCTCCTTCAGAAGCTCGCTGTATAACAGCAGGTTTGCAATCGGCGTTTTCGTCTGGTGGGAAATGTCTGCAATCAAGGTTTTGATTTTGTCTTTTTCCTGCGCTATATTTTGAGAAGATGCTTCTGCTGCGGAAAGATAGTGCGCAAACTTCGTTTCCAATGCAGACAGCTGGCTTTCATCAAAATTGTTTTCAGAAAAGGAGCCGGTCATGGCAGCGTCTAGCATCCTTTCGATTTCTTCCATCGTTTTTCTGGCCTTTCTCCGCTCCCATAACACAACAGCTGCCGCCGCCAGAAAACACAGCAGTATGATCACAATGCCGGTTTTATTCATCTTTTGTCACCCAGCTATAACCGATTCCATAGACGGTTTTAATATATTTCTGTGCACCAAGCTTATCCCTCAGACGCTTGATCGTAACAGACAAAGCATTTTCATCCACATATTCTGCGCCATCTGTCCAGATCCGGTCGACAAGGTCTCCACGGGTCATGGTTCGACCACGATTTTCAACAAGCAGACGCAGTAATTTTTGTTCTGTTTTACTCAATTCCACTTTTGAATCTCCCACATAAAAGGTCATAGCCTCAAAGTCAAAGTGAAATAGATCCATATGGAACGGCGCATTTTTATGGTTTGACGCTTGCTTTCGCAGTTGGGTATTCACCCTTGCCCGCAAAACCGAAAGGGAAAAGGGCTTGGTAATGTAATCATCAGCGCCCCGCTCCAGTCCGTCTACGATGTCCAGATCGGTGTCGTTGGCAGTCAGCAGAATAACAGGAACTCCGGGCATGTTTTCCTTGACCTCCCGGAGCAGCTCAAGCCCACTGCAATCCGGCAGATTGATATCCAGCAGGATCAGGGATACACTCCCGCAAAGCAATTGTTCTCTTGCCGCTTTTAGATCATGGCAGGATATAATCTGACGGTCATCTGCTTTCAGCGCTTTGCATAAGCCTTGATTCAAGCCGATATCATCTTCAACAATCAGTAATTGCTCCATATATCTCACTCCCTCGTTATTCAAAGGCCACCATTATTTCCTTGGGTAATTTTTCGTTCTCACAGTTCAGAAGATAGGCGATTGCTCTGCTTGCAAATTTGTTTGTTTTCACTGTATCCCAATCGGCAAGCAAAATGATCTCTGCCTTGCCGTTCTCAAAATCTAATGATATTTCGCCCCATTCGCCGTCGCAGTCTGCCTGATATTCGTAGATTGCGGCGGCGATTTTCTTTTTTCGCTTGATCTTGGATTTCTGTTTTAGCCGGACTGCATGGATTGCGCCCTCGGCAACCAACAATTCCGTCAACTTGTCCACTGCTTTTCGGTAGGCTCGTTCTGCACCGCTGGCTGTACTGCCCTCAAACATAACCGCCAGTTCTTCAAAGGTGGGGCGGTCTTTCCATGAGCTGACACGCCCACAGGTCATGCAAATTGCTAACCGGTTTTCGAGCAAGGTCTGTTCCCGGTAATTCAGTTTCTCAAATGCCCGCTGCACCTTTTCTGCCTGTATGCCGTTCCAGAGGATATCGGTATAGTTCCAGCTATCGTCAAGGGCTACATCCTCGCCTGTTTCCTCGCCGTTCTCGTCTGTCACATAGAATGGCTGCTGATTGCGGATACCTCGCACAACTTTCAGATAGTCTTCGGCAAGAGCAAGATCACAGTTGTATTTCTTGGAAAACTCGTTGACCGCATTCTTGGTATTGTGGTACAGCCAAGCCATTGACCGCACCATTTTGTAATTGGTCAGAGAGGACACCGACCATTTTTCTTCGCCCATGCGAAAACGGAGCATAGCATCCCGGATGAACGGGAAAATGTATGTAGCATACTCTGCACCCTTGGCAAGGTCATAGTCCATCAGCTTTTGGAGCATTTGCTCCCGGCAGGAGAGCTTTATATCTATAAATCGGTCTGTGTCGTACAGATTGCCGCCGTCCACACCGAGAAAGTCTTTGATGCGCTTGTTAAGCTGCGGCTCGTAGTGGTGTAGGAAGAATGAGAAATGTATCAAATTCTTTTCCTGCAAGGCAGACAGGATATATTCGTTCAGACTGCCCACCTTTGGCGGCTCAGGTTCCAGTTGGAAGATGCGCTCTGCCACATAGGGAATGATACCATCACCGTGCGGATTGACTTGGTGTTTCGGTATGTATCCGGTCATATTCCATGTAAAATCACTCAGCATAGCGCACCTCCCTTCTCATTTCTATAAGAATCCCTTAAGACATTCTTTCATAAAAAGCATGAAGTATTTCTGCCAATTCCTGCGGTGATTCAATATTAACTTCATGTCCGGCACCAATAATCGTTTTTAATTCCACGTTCTTAAGCAATTCTGCCAATTCAATAGAAGCATTTTTATTCGCAGTATCTTTCTCGCCATATAACAATAGTGTAGGGCATGATATTTTGTGCAGAGAGTTGTTAAAGTCCAACTCCATCATGGTTTCGCATAGAAGTAAGAAATCAGCTTTTCTAAATCCCATTTGTTGAAACATGGATTTAGGCATAAATCTAAAGAGAAGATTTTGAAATTTCAGAAGCTTCTTGGGCATTTTATATTGTGTGGCGATAAGCACCAAGGAGCGAACTTTTTTCGGATATTGTATAGCATAGTTCAGAGCTAATACGCCCCCAAGCGATAAACCGCACAAATCAATAGGCTCATCATATTGATTGCAGTAATCTGAAAATGCAGCATATAGATTATCATAGGTCACTTCTTTGCTATGAACTAAATCAGGAAGATTCGGACACAAGCTGTAATCAGTAGTTTGCAAAATATCTATTGTTTTTGTCCAACTGTCAGATGTTTGTCCTAATCCATGCACATATATTTGTTTCATATTGTTCCCCCACTAAATATGTATCTTAGCTTCTGCAAGCAAAGCAGCCTGTTCCATTTCTTTTTCATAAGCTCCTTTGGCATAAGCAACATCACTTTTTGCCCGGAGTTCTTTATCTTTTGCCAGTTTCTTCATGACCTCCGCAAGGTCAGCGTCCAGAGTACCACGCTTTACATAGCGATTTATGGTGTTCAGCCTCTTTTCATATATCTGGATAATCGGATGATCGTCTGCAAGCTCTCGCTGTTCTCTGCCTTTTAGATTGCCGATCTGCCGGCAAGTGCGGTGCAGCTTGTCCCCCGGTGCATAGCCGCCGCAGTATTTGGTG
The DNA here is from genome assembly GCA_902363135.1 of Lachnospiraceae bacterium. Taxonomy (GTDB): domain Bacteria; phylum Bacillota; class Clostridia; order Lachnospirales; family Lachnospiraceae; genus Choladousia. Next base: position 227,672 of record CABIZF010000003.1, on the reverse strand, counting down.
TGCCTTGCGTTGGTGGTGAGGAACCACTTGCCGCAGATTTTGCATTTTTTCGGGGCATGACCAACACATAAGCCCTCAAAAAGATCAGACCGGAACATCCCTACAAAGGATACATAGTGCATCCGCTTGACCAGCTTCGCAACTTTTTCGCCGGGACGGATGACCGATATATACTGAACGGAATTGTTCAGGGTAGACATCCAGGCATTGCCCTCTGTGATAGAAAACTCCGGTGGGAAATAGGTGCCGAACATTTTCGCAAAGCCCTCTGCGGTGCGGTCTGCTTCGTTTCCGTCCGATTGTTCTGCAAAATCAAGCATCGCCTTTTGGTATTCCTCAAGGGAGTAAGCCAGATGCCCGCATACAGCGGTATAGCGCTGGAGCATCACCGCATCAGCATATTTCGGAACTTCTTCGAACGGTAAAGAATTGGTTACGGCTTTTATGGCGAACTCCACATATTTCAGAGCATTGTCCGCAGTAAAGACCCTTTCTATTCGTTCCCGGTGCTTTGGTATATCCATATAGGAGAACGGCGGCGTTTTGCTGAGAATCTCTAACATTGTCAATGCAGCTTCCTTTGCCATTGGAAAGAGTGCAGAAGTATCCTGTCCGGCATTCAGCATCCCGAGCAGCAGATTGATTTTCTCGCATTGCTCGTTCATTTTTGTAATAGTATCCGCAGGAACATTCAGTGCATCACAGGCAAGCGTGCCGACAGGGAATGTTTTGCCCTCATATATGACCGTATCCTGCCAGAAGTCCAATGTCATCAATTCTTGGTTCATGCTTACCTCCTGTCCTGTTTTTTCACTTTCTTAATTGTATCATGCTAATGTAAAGAAATCTACATCTATCAATAAGTTGTCCTGTTTTTTGAAACGGAGTTGTCCTCCGATTAGCCTGTTTTTTGAGAAATCCGTCATAACCATAATAGAAGGAGCAAAGCACCTGCCAATCACTGCGGGTGCTTCGTGCTTTCCAGAATATTATGAACGGAGGTTTTTTTATGACAATCTATGGAACCATCAAAGCGGCAATCAGTGTCAAGCAAGCCGCCGAACACTACGGGCTGAAAGTCAACCGAAACGGTATGGCTTGCTGCCCGTTCCACAATGACAGGCATCCGAGCTTGAAGCTGAATGAGGACTATTTCTTCTGCTTCGGCTGTGGAGCAAAGGGAGATGTGATCGACCTTGTGGCAAGGCTGTTCAATATGAGCAGCTATGAAGCAGCGCAAAAGCTGGCTTCGGACTTCGGACTTGACCCGAAACCGCCCACTGCCGCAGCTATGGCCAAGCCAAAGCGTCCTTATATCCGTCAGTTCCGGGAGAATGAAATGCTGTGTTTCCGGGTGCTGACGGATTATCTGCATCTGCTGGAAGATTGGAAAGTGCGGTATGCACCCAAAACACCGGAGGAGGCTCTGGATGATCGTTTTGTGGAAGCCTGCCAGATGCACTGCTATATCGAATATATGGCAGATGTGCTGACGGTGGGTGATCTGGAAGAACGGGTGGCATTGGTGGACAAGCTGATGCAGGACGGCAAAATTGCTTTTCTGCAAGAGTACATCACACGAAAGAAAAAGGAGATGGCGCACCATGGCGAAGAACCGGAAAACGCCTGATATGAATTTGCCTGTCTGGTTTGATGGGCAGAACATCAACGAAGCTCTGTTTTGTGAAGAATTTCTGCATGAGCGCAGAATCATCTTCGCAAACGGAGCTTTTTTTACGCCCGATGGTCGAGTGACGGACGATCTCCCACTGCGTGGGGAGATTTACGACAAGCTGAAATTCTGTGCCGTGAACAACATCCCCCGGAAGATCACCAACATTCTGGAAGTGCTGAAACTGGAAGCGCAAGTGCCTGACTTCCCACCGGAGCAGGATCGCATCCATGTGTTCAACGGTACGCTGCTATTGAACGGCACATTTACCGAGGGCAGACCGGCTATCGTGCGAAGCCGTCTGCCTGTTGTCTACAATCCCGATGCTCCTGCGCCCGTGATCTGGCTGAACTTTTTGAATGGACTGCTCCATGCGGAAGACATTCCCACCTTGCAGGAGTTTATCGGTTATTGCCTGATCCCCTCCAACAAAGGACAGCGCATGATGGTGATTAAGGGCAACGGTGGCGAGGGTAAATCCCAAATCGGTGCGGTGCTTTCGGCTATCTTTGGCACAAACATGAAGGACGGCAGCATCGGCAAGATTTCTGAAAACCGCTTTGCCCGTGCCGATCTGGAGCACATCCTGCTGTGCGTAGATGATGATATGCGGATGGAAGCTCTGCGCCAGACCAACTATGTAAAATCCATCGTGACAGCACAGGGCAAGATGGATTTGGAACGTAAAGGCAAGCAGAGTTATCAGGGCTGGATGTTCGCCCGGCTGCTGGCATTCAGTAACGGTGATCTGCAAGCCCTGTATGACCGCAGTGACGGATTTTATCGCAGACAGCTTGTGCTGACCACCAAGGAAAAGCCGGTGGACAGAGCTGACGATCCTGATCTTGCAGAGAAGATGAAAGCTGAAGCCGAGGGTATCTTCCTGTGGGCATTTGAAGGCTTGCAGCGGCTTGTTGCCAACAACTTTAAGTTTACGGAGAGTGACCGTATCCGGGAAAACCGGGAAGCGGTCAAGCGTGACAACAACAATATCTTTGATTTCATGGATTCCGAGGGATACATCCAGCGTAAAGCGGATGCGTCCATCAGTTCCAAGGATTTCTATGAAATCTACCGGATGTGGTGCGAAGAAAATTCCCTTGCACCGCTGAAAGCCCGCAGCTTCAGCGACGCCATGATTGTCAATGCTGGGAGATTCAATCTGGAGCATTGCAACAATATCACCAACTCTGCCGGACGGCGGGTTTGGGGATTCATGGGAGTGGAAGCTATTGCACGACCTCATATAAATGGGTTTTACGGAGATTCGCCGTGTACGTACGTACCGGAGGACATTCCGGAGGAATGGCGGCAGGTCGAATAAATCCCATTGCTGGTACGTATGTACGCAGCAAAAGAGCGTGAAACGCTTGTTATAGAAACAGCACACATCCTCTCGCTCGGACTGTTTCTATGTCCACAGGCTTTTGAAAAAGTGTCTGTGGACATCGGCTGCAAGAGGAAGTTGACACAGAACAGCTTCATGCAGACGGGGCTGACCATGTGAAAAGGCGCAGACATTTTCGCCTTGGTCAGCAGAGGTCACCGCAGTGACCGCATTCCCCCTCGGGAGAGCCCTCGGAGAGCCCACGGCACTTTGCAGCCAGTATGGATGAAAGTGTCATAGTGGGTTATTACACTTTGAAAAAGTGCCTCTCCGTATTTCTCCGCTGTCTGCAAATCTCAAAGAAAGGAAACGCCAATGGCAAGAAACGATGGAATAGACCGTACCGTAGCCAGAAATCAGGACTTGGGAAACCCGGCAGATGTGGCAAAGGTACAGGAACACAATGAGCGTGAAAAGGACAGCTACAGCAATCAGGACATCGTGCCGGAACGCACTTCTCTGAACGTCCATTTCAAAGCACCCACGGACGATTATGTAAAAATGTTTGAGCAGATGGAACAAGACGGCGTGATCTCCACCAGAGGTCTGAAACCGGATGCCGTCAAATACGGTGAGTTGGTATTTGATGTGAATTCCGCTTATTTCTACAATCATGGCGGCTATGAATTTGCGAAACAGTTTTATGCCGATGCCTACAAAGCTGCTGCGGAGATCGTAGGTGGTGAGCAGTATATCCTCTCCGCTGTGATGCACGCCGATGAGCGCAACCGAGCAATGTCCGAAGCTTTGGGCGAAGATGTGTACCACTACCACCTTCATGTGGTTTATATCCCGGTGGTGGAAAAGCAGATACTTTGGTCGAAGCGATGCAAGGATGAAGCCCTCCGGGGAACCGTTAAGGAGGTCATCACACAGGTCAGCCGCAGTAAGAAATGGGAGTCCAAGCCGGTGCTTGACGAGGACGGTAATCCAATGTTGAACGCAAGAGGAAAAAAGATTTTGAGGTCATCCTACAGTGTGTTGCAGGATGACTTTTTTCATTTCATGCGAGTTGCCGGATATACCGATCTGGAGCGTGGAGAACGTGGAAGCACCGAGGAACATCTGACGGTAACGCAGTTCAAGGTACAGGCTGAACAGCAGCGTTTAGATGCCGTGACCGGACAGGTGGCACAGGCCGAGCAGAGTTTGGAGAATGCCAAAGCTGCCACGGAGAAACAGAAAAAGAGACTGGAAGCTCTGCAAAGGGAAACCAAGACGGCAAAGACCATTGCGCTGACGGTGCAGGATATTGAAGCGATGGGCAAGAAAAATTCCATCACCGGAAATATTTCGCTCACACCAGATCAGTCCGATACGCTCAAACGCTATGCGGTCAACGGCATTATCGCCAACGCTGACAACAAGCGGCTGAAGGAGAAACTGGCTTCCGCAGAAAAGACGGTTTCCATCTGGAAGCAGCGGTATGAAGCGGTAAACGAAAAATATATGGAACTCAAACAGAAAGCCCAACCCTTTCTGGATGCACTGGAAATCGCATCCGAAAAGGTTCGGGCTTTTATCAATTCTATCCTCATCAGAGGAAAGGAAACACAGGAACACAAACACCCTGCCCGGAAGCGTGGACAGGATATGGAACTTTGATGGAGGAATCGCCTATTGAAGAAATATTATGAGGAAGCGAAATATAATGCGGCATTTGACCGCTGTGTGGATGTTATGAGCCAGATGCTCCAGAAATATGGACATCAGGTTTTGGATAAATTGGAACAGGACGCACCGCAGGGAGTGGAGCATTCCGAGGAAAGTAATCAAGCGCAGCTTTTGACGGATAAGGCTGCGTAAAATTTGCAATTTACACGTTGCGTATTCACTATGGCTATGCTATAATGATTACGCAACGTGTATTTTTTGCTTTTGTGGAGAAAAGACGGATGGATTGTAAAAACAGAATTATAAAGTTGCGTGAAAGCACGGGACTGAATCGGAAAGATTTTTGCAAGCTCGTCCATATTCCTTACCGGACTATGACTGAATGGGAATTGGACAACCGCCATGCACCGGATTATGTGCTGTGGCTTTTGGAGTATTATATCCGCAACGAGGGACTTATGGTAAAAGGAAGGACTGAGGGAGGTGGAGATTCTGAAAAAGAAACAACTTAAATGCTATCTTTATACAAGAGTGTCCACCTCGATGCAGGTTGACGGATACAGTTTGGATGCCCAACGTGACAAGCTACGGAAGTATGCGGCATACGAGGATATGATCGTTGCTGGGGAGTATTCTGACGAGGGATTTTCCGGCAAGAACATTCAAGGGCGGCAGGAGTTTCAACGGATGCTGAATGACATCCAGGACGGCAAAGATGATGTTTCTTATGTGTTGGTCTTTAAGCTGTCCCGATTTGGCAGAAATGCAGCGGACGTTCTGAACTCTTTGCAACTCATGCAGGATTTCGGTGTCAATCTGATCTGCGTGGAGGATGGCATTGACAGCTCCAAGGATGCAGGAAAGCTGATGATCTCTGTGCTGTCTGCGGTGGCAGAGATTGAGCGAGAAAATATCCGCACACAGACAATGGCAGGACGTGAGCAAAAGGCTCGTGAGGGCAAATGGAACGGCGGTTTCGCTCCATATGGATACAAACTGGAAAATGGAAACCTTGTCATTGCAGAGGATGAAGTGGAAGTTATCCGAGTAATCTATGATCGTTATATTCATACAAACGAGGGTGTTACAGGAGTTGCAAAATATCTGAACCGCAATGGTTATGTAAAGAAACTAAGACAGAATAATACCATTCCGGGATTTTCAAGAGATTTTGTGAAAAATGTATTGTACAATCCTGTTTATATGGGAAAGATTGCTTACGGCAGACGAAGAACAGAAAAGAAACAGGGTACAAGAAACGAGATGCACGTGGTTGAGCAGTCGGAGTTCCCGGTTTATGAAGGACAGCACGAAGCTATCATTTCCGAAGAAGATTGGTATCTGGCACAGGAAAAGCGCAAGATCAATTCTTTCAAGCGGGAAAAGGTCAACAATCCAGACCATGCACACATCCTGTCCGGTATCTTGAAATGCCCATGCTGCGGTAAGAGTATGTACGGCAATATCGCCAAGGCGCACAGCAAGGACAAAAAAACACGGTATTATTACTACTGCAAAAATACGGTTACACCTACCGGGCATGAGTGCAGCTTCCGTCTGAATATCGAGCAGACGGAAATCAATAAATTTGTGGCGAAGATTATTTCTGCTATGGTCAACAATCCCCGGTTTGTGGAAGCGATTCAAGCGAAAATCGGAACGGCGGTTGATACAGAGGATATGGAAAAGCAGATCGCCGTACTGCAAGGGCAGCTAAAGCAAGCCTTTGGAACGAAAAGTCGCTTGGAGCGTCAGATGGATACTTTGGACATCAACGATGTCCACTATGACAGAAAGATTTTAGACTTGCAGCGCCGCTATGATGAGCAGTATGATACCATAGAGGAAATCAAAGTTCAGATTGGCGAATTGCAAAGTCAGATCCGCAACATACAGCAGGAGAAGATTTCCGGTGACAATATCTATCGCTTGTTACTGGCATTTGATGAAGTCTACCATTCCGCAACGGAAGCGGAGCAGAAGGAGTTTATGAAGGCCTTTATCGAGCGAATTGAGATGTTCCCGGAAAAGAGAAAAGACGGTAGTTGGATAAAGAAGATCGTATTCAATTTTCCTGTGCCTGTTGATGGTGAGGAAGTGAAAGAACTTCCCTTGGAAACTGAAACAACTGTTGAGACGGTTGTTCTTTTGTCCCAACTGAAACAAAAGCCGGATGATTACATTAATGTCACGATTGAACTTGATGATATGATATAACATCTGCAGAGACTAAGGCTACATTTGATGAGATAAAGAAGTATGTGGCTGAACATAATGCCGGCATGAAGGTTTCCAATCTGTATATCTCACAGGTAAAGAGAAAATGCGGAATTGAGGTTGGAAAGAATTATAATTTACCTAAAAATGAAGATAGCAGGCAACCGCAGTGTCCAGAAGATAAAGAGAGTGCAATTGTGGAGGCATTGAAGCATTTTAACATAATATATAGCAAGAATTCTCCTTCCTCTACAGGTGGGAGATGAATTGCAAAAAACAAAAGAACACTTGTTCTGCAATGCGATTCATGGTATAATAGAATCAGTCGATAAGATGATTATTCAAAAAAAGGACTGGTTTTATGGAAAATATAGATCATAATGCACATTCAGTGTACTTGATGTATTATCATCTGATCATGGTGGTAAAATATCGAAGAAAAGTTATCAATGATCCAATTTCAGAAAGAGCAAAAGAGATATGGGAATATATTGCTCCACGGTATGGAATTGTTTTGGAGGAATGGAATCATGATATTGACCATGTGCATGTAATGTTTCGTGCACAGCCTAAAACGGAACTCAGTAAATTTATCAATGCTTATAAAAGTGCCAGCAGCAGACTGCTGAAAAAAGAGTATCCGGAAATCCGGGAAAAACTTTGGAAAGAAGCATTCTGGAGCCAGAGTTTCTGTCTTTTGACGGCAGGAGGGGCACCAGTAGAAGTGATCCGTCAATACATCGAGACCCAGGGAGAGAAAAAGCATTGAACATAGCATACCGTTTCCGGATCTATCCAACAGAAGAACAGAAGATACTCCTCGGAAAAACATTTGGCTGCTGTCGTTTTCTGTACAACCAGATGCTTAATGATAAGATCCAGGAGTATAAAAAGACAAAGAAGATGTTAAAGAATACACCAGCTATGTATAAAAAGGCGTATCCGTTTCTGAAAGAAGTTGACTCGCTGGCACTGGCAAATGTTCAGCTCCATCTGGAAAAAGCATATAAGAATTTTTTTCGTGATCCTAAGGTTGGATTTCCACGTTTCAAGTCAAAACATTACTCCAAAAACAGCTATACAACAAATATGGTTAACGGAAATATTCTGGTAGAAGGTAACCGAATCCGGCTTCCGAAATTAAAATGGATCTCCATGAAAAAACACAGGGAGCCTGCAGAAAACTGCCGTCTGAAATCAGTGACAGTCCGTATGGAGCCTTCCGGAAAGTATTTTGCAAGTCTGCTGTATGAAGGATACAGCTGCGAAAGCCAAACAGCAGATAAGGATTACAGCAACGCCAAAATACTTGGGATTGATTATGCGATGCAGGGGATGGCAGTGTTTTCAGAAGAGATTGAGATGGAAGAAGCAGGATTCTTCAGAAAAAATGAAAAAAGGCTGGCAAGGGAACAGCGTAAACTGTCGAGATGTGTAAAAGGGAGCCGCAATTATGTGCGGCAGAAAAAGAAAGTTGCCAGGTGCCATGAAAAAATACGCAGCCAGAGAAGAGACTATCTGCATAAACTGAGCCGCAGGATCACAGACCAGTACGATATAGTCGCGGTAGAAGATATTGATATGAAAGCGATGAGCCAGTGTCTGCATTTTGGGAAACGTGTACAGGATAATGGATACGGGATGTTCCGGAATATGCTGGATTATAAGCTTGCCTGGAAGGGAAAAGAATTAGTAAAGGTAGACCGCTTTTTCCCTTCAAGCAAAAAATGCAGTAAATGCGGAAAGATAAAAAAAGAGCTGAAATTATCCGAAAGAGTTTACCGCTGTTCGTGTGGAAATGAGATGGACAGAGATCGAAATGCAGCGATCAATATCCGTGAAGAAGCAAGAAGAATGCTGGCAGCATAAACTGTCCGTATCCGGACAATAAGTAATAAAATATGCCCGTGTCCGGGCAAAAAATCGCGGGGCACGCGAGGATAGCTTGTAGATACTTGGCTCAATAGAGCCATTGAGCAAGAAGCCCCCACTTCAAAATCTGGGATTAAGTGGTGGGAGCATGTCACGATGAATAGTTAATAAAGAGAGGTGCAGATGCTATGCCAGGTATACTCGTGGTTGAAGATGATGAAAATTTAAATCGTGGAATTACATTCTCACTGAAAAAATCCGGATATGAGGTTTTTTCAGCAGAATCAGTGAAAAAAGCGAAAAGAATTGCAAGTGATAATAATGTGGATGTTACCATTTGTGATGTGAATCTTCCGGATGGGAATGGACTGGAATTTGTAAGGTGGATGAGATGCAATTATAATACATACATTATTTGCCTTACAGCACTAGATCAGGAGATGGATCAGGTCATGGGATATGAAGCAGGGGCGGATGATTATATTACAAAGCCGTTTAGTCTTTCGGTACTTCTTTTGAAAATAGAAGCACATTTCCGCCGCAGACAGGAGAAAACGGAAGCTGGAAAGATGATTTCGGGAGATATCGTATTTATCGCAGGAGAAATGAAAGTCCTGATAAAGAGTCGTGAAATCAGTCTGACAAAAACGGAGTTGAAAATGCTGACTTTTTTTCTTCAGAATCCGAAAAAGATTCTTTCAAAAACACAAATATTGGAAAATGTGTTTGATCTGGAAGGGGATTTTGTGGATGAAAATACAATCGCTGTCAATATCAGAAGACTCCGTGAGAAAATTGAAGACAATCCGGCTGCACCGGTCTATATAAAGAATATCAGAGGTCTTGGGTATATATGGAATCAGGAGGTAAGGCAGTGACAAAGAGATATCGCAAGAAGATTACAGTAGTGCTCTCTTTGATATTACATGTCATATTATTGTTTGCAATATTAAATTGCTTTACCACGTATGTGTTTTATGAAGATTATAAATATAAAATGAATCTTATGACAGAGATTGCTGCAAAGGAAGAATTTTCCGGGCTGGATGCTGTTTCGGAATTGCTTAAGGATAAGGATATTGAAACTAACGAACAGGGAAGGCGATTATTGGAGCAATATGGATACTGGGGGAATAAAGGGAATGCATTTTATTCGCAATTCCGGCATCAGGTTATAGTGACCGGTGCTGTAAGCACTGTGATATGCGTGCTTCTTTTGACTTTTTTACTTTATTGGAAGAAAAAAGAAGATGCGTGTCATCAGAAAATTTTAGACCAGTTGGAAGAAATTCTGATCAGATTCCGTGAAAATAAATTTGATGATTTACTGAAAACGGAAAATCATGCAGAACTGGAAAAATTGAATGACCAGCTTGAAGCAATCGGACATCATATTCAGTTGATAAAGGAAGAAGCAAGGGCAGAAAAGGAGAACACGAAAGAAATGGTTTCTGATATTTCTCACCAGTTAAAGACACCGGTTGCAGCTTTGGATACATGTTTTAGTGTGCTGATGCAGAATGACTTAAGTGCCACAGAACAGGAGGAGTTTCGTATCCGTTGTCGGAGTGCTCTGGATGGACTGGAGACATTATTGCAGTCGCTTCTTGAAATATCCAAGATGGAAACTGGACTGATTCAGATTAATAAGAAAAAACTTCCGCTTATGGATACCGTCATATCTGCTGTGAACCGCACTTATCCTAAAGCGGATGAGAAAGAAATTGAATTCGTTTTTGACTATGAAAAAGAGCTGGAAACATGCACGATTATGCAGGATAAAAGGTGGCTTGGTGAAGCTGTGATCAACGTTCTGGATAATGCGGTCAAGTATAGTCCGTGTGGTTCAAAAATATTTATCCGGTTACAAAAAAGAAACGATCTTGTAAGAATGGAAATTGAGGATCAGGGAATTGGTATTCCGCAGAATGAGTATCACAAAATTTTTCAACGATTTTACAGAGGAAGTTCCAAGGAGGTCATGGAAAAGAGTGGTACAGGAATCGGACTTTTTCTATCGAGAGAAATTATCGAAAAACACGCAGGTACGATTACGGTAACCTCCGGCAAAAAGAAAAAAGGAAGCACGTTTGTGATTCAATTACCATATGTTGGTTAAATTTTAAGTGAGCAGAAATCTTACAATTCTGTAAGATTTCTGCTCGTTTTTTGAAAGTGAAATGAAAGATTGTCCTGATACAATTTGGATGTAGGTTGAAAAATGACCAAATATATAAACAGGCAAAGAAAGCGTGCTGAAAAGGTACGCTTTACAGAATTGAAAAGGAGGCAACACATGAGTGTGATATTAGAAACCAAGCAGCTTTGTAAATTTTATGGCGCGGGTGAGAATCAGGTCAAAGCGGTCAATCAGGTGGACATTCAGATTGAGCAGGGAGAATTTGTCGCAATTGTCGGAAAGTCAGGTTCCGGTAAAAGTACATTACTTCATATGCTTGGAGGGCTAGACACCCCGACAAAAGGCAGTGTTACTTTAGCAGGGAAAGATTTATACAGGATGAAGGAAGATGCCCTTGCTGTTTTCCGCAGAAGAAAAATCGGATTTGTTTTTCAGGCATTTAATCTGGTTTCATCTGTTAATGTCTGGGAAAATATTGTACTGCCACTGGGGCTGGATGGAAGAAAAGTGGATGAAGCGTATGTAAATGATATCATTGCAACTCTGGGGATTGAAAACCGGATTTATAATCTGCCAAATCAGTTATCCGGAGGACAGCAGCAGAGAGTAGCAATTGCAAGAGCACTGGTGAATCGTCCGGAAATTATATTTGCAGATGAGCCGACAGGAAATCTTGATTCTAAGACCAGTGATGAGGTAATCGCCCTGCTTAAGATGACAGCAAAAAAATATGGACAGACAATTGTAATGATTACCCATGATGACGAAATTGCACAGGTCGCTGACCGTATTCTGGTGATTGAGGACGGACAGGTGGTGGATTTTAGATGAAGACAATAAGCAGGATTGCATATAGCAATGACAAAAGGAACAGGACAAGAAGTATACTGATCATGATGGCAATCTGTCTGACCACGATGCTGCTTGTTATCATCAGTACTGTGGGAAATGGGGTAATTCATTTACAGAAAAGTCAGGCGGCAAGCTCATATGGAAGCAATTATGGTCTGTTTGTCGCAGCAGACGGATCGCAGTTAAAAGAAGTAAACCGCCGTGCGGAAATAGATGCTACAGGCACTATGTGCACCGAAGGTATCATAAAAGGCAACGAAAACGGTGGTTTTGTCTGCATGGATGAGACTGCAAGAAAAATGCTTCCCTATAATAAGGAATATGAGTTAAAGGAAGGAAAGTATCCGGGGGGAACGCAGGAAATTGCCGCAGGAAGAGCATTTTTTCGTGCAATGGGGTATGGTGATGTAAAGATCGGAGATACGGTTACACTGGATTACCGCGCAGGGATGCAGTCAGAATATAAGCCGGAAGAATTTGTTGTCAGCGGAATCCTATATGATCGGGATGAGTATACCATCGAGGCATCTTATGTTGCTTTCGGGTCACAGGAGTTTTATGATGAGCACGTCGCAGAGAATGACAGACAGTATAATATTTATTTTACTTTAAATGATTCTGCAAATGTATCTATGAATAATATTGATTCGGTTATAAAGCAGATTGCAGCAGCTTGTGGGATCGAAGAAAAAAACGTTATAGTCAATGATCTCTATTTGCAATGGGTCTTGCAGCCGAGTTATGAAACGATTGCGGTATGCGGGGTTTTGATTCTTGCAATTGTACTTTTCTCTGTTGTGGTCATTTATAATATTTTTCAGGTCGGTATTGCTAACAAGATACAGGAGTATGGAAAAATCAAGGCTCTGGGAGCGACAAAAAAGCAGATGAAACAACTGATCTTCAGAGAGGGCATTTTTTTGACATTTTTTTCAATACCAGTTGGATTGCTTTTTGGCTTTCTGATTGCAAAATGCGGTTTTAACTGGCTGGTAGAACAGGGGAACCTTGTATCAACCGGAACTGGCTCTATGGGAGTTCAAAATCAGCAGGTGCCTCTGTTTTCCCTGCCTGTTATGCTTCTCTGTATTTTCGTATCATTTCTTACCGTTGCTTTGGCACTGCGTAAACCAATGAAAATTGTTTCACGGATTTCACCTATCGAAGCAACACGGTATTTAGAAAATGCAGAAACACAAAAAAAAGGAAAACGAAATGGCAGAAAAAATGTCACCGTGTTTTCTATGGCAATGGCAAATGTAACGGGTAATCCCAAAAGAACTATTGGTACTATCCTCACAATGGGTTTTTCTTGCGTATTGTTTGTGATTATCTCTAATTATGTGGGAAATATTGACACGGAGCATGAAGCACGTCTTTCCGTTAATCATGGACAATTTGAACTGCAGCTTGACTATTCTGCTGAGTATGATGAAAGATATCCGGAGAATAATCTGGATACGATTCTGACGGATGATCCATTGAATGATTCGCTGATTGAAGAAATCAAAAGCATTCCGGGAGTAACAGATGTCATGACGAGAGAGATTGTCTCTGTAAATCTGAACGGAACAAGATTTCCGGCTACTATTGTGAGTAAAAAGGATTTTGATTTTATGCGCCAAGAAGGGGATATTGGCTCTATGGACTATGATCAGGCGGTAAAGAATGGTGATATTTTCTTTGGCTGGTCAACGTGGATGGAACAAGATGGATATGCTCCGGGTGAATCCATTGCATTTGACTTTGAGAATGGAAGTGGAACCTATACCTATCAGGGAAAGATTGCAGGATCCTTTGTAAGTGCGGACACTTATCTTGTCATTCCGGAAGGTGTATATCGTTCCATGAATCCGAGAGGAACAGCCTATGGCTATCTGTGGGTGGACTGTGATAAAAAAGATGTGGCATCTGTAGAACAAAGTCTGAATACTTTGATTTCTAATACTTCGCATATAAAAATGGATACTTATCATGCGCAGTTACAATCTGCCGAATTTGCAAGCAGCATGATGAAGCTTGGCTGTTATCTGTTTATGGCGGTTGTAGGACTCATCGGTTTTATGAATATGGCAAACACCATAATCATGAATATTACGACAAAAAAGCAGGAATATGGTGTATTACAGGCTGTGGGTATGACAAATAAACAATTAAATTTATGTCTGCAGTTACAGGGAATGATGTTTACGGTTGGTACCATATGCGTAGCTTTGATCATTGGTCTGCCGCTTGGCTATGCACTTTTTTCCTATGCAAAACATAATGGAATATTTGGAATGAATATCTATCATGTTCCAATCGTACCAATTTTTATTATGATTTTTTTGGTCGGTCTGTTGCAGATTGTACTTTCCTGCGTTTTAAGCAGTAATCTGAAAAAGGAAACGCTGGTAGAAAGAATAAGGTATCAGGGATAGCAAGTAATATGTAATAAACTAGGTCTTAACGAAGAGGAGAAATAGATAACTTCCATTTTGTATGTATGATAAATCTAAACAGTATTTTAGCAACATTTCCTGAGTGGGGGCAGAAAGTGCCCCCACTTTCACTATTTGGGGGCGAAAAGCGCCACCATATATCATAAATGATGGGTTCAAGGGAAAAATCCTTTGCTAGAACAGCATTTGGATGCAAAACAGCAGATTAATCATGCAACATTTCCTACTGGTTAATTAAATTGAATAGAAATTAAACACTGTTCAATTGAGCAATCTATATGAATCTGATATGCTGAGTATACAAAAGCTTTTGAATTTTTTAGGAGATGAAGCAAATGGATATAGGCGTTGTTATAAAAAAATATAGAAAAGAAGCTGGTATGACGCAGGAGGAGATGGCAAACAGGTTAGGCGTGACGACACCGGCTGTAAACAAATGGGAGAATAGTAATTCCAAGCCGGATATTGAACTGCTGGCACCAATTGCAAGACTGCTTGATATTTCACTTGATACATTACTTTCTTTTCATGAAAAACTTTCAGATACTGAAATCGAAGAAATTATCAGGAAGATGGACAGGATGTTTTCAGAAGAAGGCTATGAAAAGACTTATGAATGGGCATTGAGACTTATAAAGGAATATCCGAATTGTAACATGCTTATCTGGCAGACTGCGGTAATGCTTGATGCAAGAAGAATAACGGATAAATGCACGAATCAGGAAAAATATGATAAGCAGATTAACGCATGGTATGAGCTGGCACTACATGATGAGAATGAAGAGATACAGCATCATGCAGCAGATTCCTTATTTGGATTTTATTTACGTAAGAAGGATTACACCAAGGCAGAAAAATATCTGGACTATTTTTCAGAATACGATCCTATGAAAAGTTATTATCAGGGAAGACTACTCTAGAAGCAGGGAAAAATCAAAGAAGCATATGAAAAATATGAAAATATTATTTTTTCCGGCTTTAGTACACTTAATTTTGTTCTTTCCACAATGGCGGGACTGGCATTGCGGGAAAATGATATCGGTTATGCGAGATTTTTGTCAGGGAAGGTACAGGCAGTTGCACATACATTGGAAATGGGAAAATATAATGAGTATTCGCCAATGCTTGATATTGTATGTGCAGGGAAAGATGTAGAGGGAACATATAAGGTGGTAAAACATCTTCTTGATAATGTGGGTACTATGTATGATTTTAGAAAGTCCGGTTTATATAAGCATATGAAGTTCAGAGATATTGATGAAGCTATATTAGATGGTGTAAAAGAAAAACTTCTTGAAGGATTCAGAAATGAGGAAGAATTCGGCTACATGGCAGGATATGAACCGTGGGAGAAATTAATTTTTGACAGATAAGTTTTTTGAAAACTGTCGTTTGGTAAAATCTATTCCATTTTTAAAAGCCTTGCGATAAAATATGTTCTGTGAGACGGTGGTCCTCTTGTCACGGGAAACAAATCCACTGACGGTTGAGGTTAGAATGGAAGTGGAAACCGGCGAGGTCAAGGAGCATCCGACCTATAAGCGTATTCAGGAGTATGTGCAGGAGAAGTACGGCTTCAAAGTCCATACGGCATATATTGCCGAGGTCAAGCGTATGGTCGGACTGGATATGCACAAAGCGCCGAACGAGTGGAGCAGAGAAAACATGAGTATCATCCCTGCCCGCCTGAGAAGGTCGAGGCGATCAAGGATGCGCTGCGGCACTTTGGTTTAATTGCTGAGTGAATTGACTATGAGGCAGTAAAAACGCCGTGCTAAAATCGGGCGTAGTAAAAACAGCAAATTTCTTTCTTCTTGCGCAAAAAAATATATTAGAAAGCAAAGCACGATAGAGTGTACGCGGTATGCTTCTGTGCGTAGGATTTTGCGGAACAGTACATTTTCACGCTAAGCAGCAAAATGCGAAAGAGCTATCTGCAAACAGCACATTGCTTCACCCGCTGAAAATCGCTGTAATCAGAAAAAGCCCAGCACCACGCCATTAAAGTGGTGCTGGGCTTCTTTTATGTTGCGTTTCGGGGTTTTTTTGAGGATAAAACCGCCTGTGCGCTGTTTACTTTTCTTTGTCATATTGACACGCTGCCCTCTGCTCATCACGGCAACTGTACGTTTTCGGGATAGAAAATGGACACTTTTCTTTGTATAGGGAGAAAGCCGGAGAGGAAAAAAGGGTGAGCGCAGGTTGCGGTTTTCCACGGTTTCCATAGCCGCAGCGAAGGAGAAAAGGGAGAGGTGGGTTTCATAACACTCTGTCGTTCTATTCTCCAATCAGTACGTTACAGAGATATCCGTATGCAGAAGTGTTAGATGAATGCTGCAACCAACCATAGAATCCTGGAAGCAGTGTTCTGTCTGGCGCTTATGTCATGGGGATGACCTCGAATTCCTGATTCAGTAAGTCAAAAAAATACAGTGTTCCGGTTCTGACGGGGCGGTCGGTGAGAAATTTTACGCACAGGGAAACCTGCATAGAGGCGCACAGGGCGGGAGTGAAGCTCAGAACGCTCTTATTTTTGAGTGCAGCCCCGTCGGGGTACAGTAAGTCTATCAAATGATCGCCGGGGCAGGAGATTGCGGCCTGGGCGACCCAGCCGTTGACGGCACCGTAGATCAGGGGAATTCCAGCACGTTCACAGGCATTCGCGAGGATTTGCCGTGACTGGATATTGTCCAGACCGTCCAGAACCGCATCACAGTCTGTAAGAAGGGCGGCTGCGTTTTCTTCCGTAAGAAATTCCCCCACGGCATGAACCGCAACATCGGGATTCACACGCCGGACTCTTTCCGCGGCGGTCTGTGCTTTCCCAACGCCCAGCAAGGAAACTTCGGACAACAGCTGACGGTTCAGATTGGAGGGCTCAAATGCATCACCGTCCACCACCCGCAGAGAGCCTATGCCAATGCGGGCAAGCATATCGATGAGATGCCCGCCCAGACCGCCGCAGCCAACCACCAGAACACGTTTGCGCCGAAGCAGCTCGCATTCCGCTTCGCTCAGGGCGGGGACATTGCGCGCATATCTGGGATCCATCGTTCAGCCACCTCCCACCGGGGGAAACAGAGCCACGATGTCCCCGTCCTTCACTTCCGATTCCGGCTTGTGATGAAAACCGTTGATGAGCAGAATAGACACTTCTTCTTGGGGAATGTTCATCCGGTCAAGGATATCTCCAGCACAGGCGATACCCTCCGGCGATAGCAGCGTGATTTTATCCCTGCCTTGGCGCAAGGTTGCAAAAACGCGAACTTCAATCATGAAAATTCTCCTTTGCAAAAGAAATCGGGGAGGGGACTTGACCCCTCC
The DNA here is from genome assembly GCA_902363135.1 of Lachnospiraceae bacterium. Taxonomy (GTDB): domain Bacteria; phylum Bacillota; class Clostridia; order Lachnospirales; family Lachnospiraceae; genus Choladousia. The sequence continues at coordinate 210,153 of CABIZF010000003.1, read as the reverse complement.
CCATTAATTATATTGTATCACTTGCCAACACACTCGTCCAGACCCAGTTTCTTCAGGGTTTCATCGGTGGGGAATGCGTTGACCCAGCCACGAGCTTCGTAGTATTCGGGTAGAGTCAGAGGCAGCTTGGAGGTCATACCGGTGGATGGGCCGTTTACAACGGGCTCTTCCAGCAGCCGCTTGGGCAGACGATCGTCCTCAGGCTTCATACCGGCAGCCTTGTTGAACATTCTCTCGATGTTGTAGATACGGTCGCCAATCTCCAGAACCTGTTCGATGGTCCAGTTGGTGCCGGTGGCGGCGTTCAGCAGGTCGGTGTACTCCTTGGCGCCCATGGCGAAGGAGGTAAACAGACAGTGACCCATGGAGTCGATGACAGCTGTCAGATCCTGGAAGGTCTTGACCCAAGCTGCCTTTTCGTTGGTAACGGTACGATCCAGCTGCTGGGGCAGACCCAGAACTTCGGGAGAGATCATGTAGCCCCGGACATGGCAGCCGCCACGGTTAGAGGTGGCGTAGGTAATGCCGATGCCCTGAATGGCACGGGCGTCGTAAGCGGGCATTTCCTGCTTCTTAACGCTCATGGAGTATTCGGGATGGCCATAGTGCTCACACAGGCGGGCGGAGCCGGAGCTCATCAGCCAGTCAAGCTCGGTTTCAGGATTGCCCATACGCTTGGTCCACTCCACCAATGCCCTGGTGGAACCCCATTCCAGAGGTACACCGGCGCACTCTTCCTCCTTGATGTAGCCTCTCTGGTACAGCTCCATGGCAGCGGCGATGGTGCAGGGGACGGAAATAGCATCCAGACCATACTCGTTGCAGAGCATATTGCACTCATCGATGACGTTCAGATCATTGTTGCCGCAGTTGCCGCCATAGGCCCACAGGGGCTCGTATTCAGGACCGCCGACGACCTTGCCATTGACATTGACCACGCGGCCGCAGGCGATGGGGCAGCGATGGCAGGCACCGGGCTTGACCAGGTATTTCTCAGCCAGAGTTTCGCCGGAGATATCGTCACCCTTGTCGTAATAGCTTTCCTGCCAGTTCTTGGTGGGGAAAGCACCGATGTTGTTGACAATGTTCACGAGAACAGCGGTACCCAGTTGCCGCAGGCCGGAACCGGTAACGGGGTTGGCCTTCAGAACATCCATAGCGTTTTTGGCTGCCACCTTCAGGGCATCCAGGTCTGCAATGTTGTCCAGTTTTTTGCGGGTTGCCTTGACCACGATGGCTTTCAGCTTCTTGCTGCCCATGACAGCACCGACACCGGAACGACCGGCGGCACGGTCTTTATCGTTCATAATGGCGGCAAGCAGCACCTTCTTCTCACCGGCGGGGCCGATGTTCAGAACGGAAACGTCAGCACCATGCTTTGCCTTGAGCTGCTCGTCAATGGCTTCGCTCATGACACCTACATATTCCCGGGCATCCAGCAGCTCAATCTTATCGTCGTCAATGTTGATGTAGGTCCAGTCGGGAGCTTCACCTTCCACAATGATGGCATCCCAACCGGCGTACTTCAGCTTGGCACCCCAGATACCGCCGGAGTTGGAGCAGGCAATCATGCCGGTAAGGGGGGACTTTGTGCAGACCATGTAGCGGCCTGTGGAAGGGGCGGCAGCGCCGGTCATAGGACCGGTGATGTAGATCAGCTTGTTTTCCGGGGACAGGGGATCGACGGTGGCAATGCCCTCGTCATAGAGCATCTTGGTGCCAAGACCACGGCCGCCAATGAACTTGTGGGCAAGTTCCAGATCCAGAGGTTCCACTTTGATCTTGCCGGTGGTCAGATTGATGCGGGCAATTTTTTCGTAGTATGCGCCAGCCATATGCAATACCTCCATAAAAATTTGAAATTGAGCTTACAATTTGTGTATGTTTATTGAAATTGAGCTTACAATTTGTATATGTTTATTATAGTGGAAATAACAGGGGGTATCAAGAGAGGATGTGCATTTTTGTGTGAAACCGCATGAAACTGTATCATTTTATGCGAAGAGATTTTAGTACTTCGACGAGATGCTGTACAAAATGGCGTAAAATCGCCCAAAATACTTGAAATATTGCACCAAGCACTTGTGCAATTTGAAAAGAAGAAGTATAATCAATAGAAAACGATTGCAAGGAGGCGGCAGTATGGCGCAGAATCAGTCCCTGTCTACCCAGGAGGTTGCAGACATTCTCCATGTCAGCAAGTCCACCATTTATGACCTGATTCGCAAGGGAGAAATCCATTCCTATAAAATCGGGCGAAAGGTTCGTTTTACGCAGGAGGATGTGGATGCCTATATTGCCCGCTCCCGGCATGAGCATTCCACTGCCCCGGTGCAGCGCATTGATACCCATTCCACGTTGCTGACACCTGCTGAGGAAAAGGCACCGGAGATGATCATCTCCGGGCAGGATGTTGTGCTGGACATTTTGGCAAATTATCTTCATCAGGAGGATATCAACGCCGGTCGTACATATCTGTCTAGCTTTGAAGGTCTGCTGGCACTGTATCAGGGAAAGGTGGACGCTGCGGCCTGCCATCTGTATGATGGAAAAGAGTGCAATGCCTCCTTTGTGCGAAGCCTGATGCCCGGGGTGTCCGCAGTGCTGGTGAATCTGTCCTACCGCACCCAGGGCTTTTATGTTCGCAAAAGCAATCCCAAGCACATAACTGGGTGGGAGGATCTGCGCCGGGCTGACATCTCCATCCTCAACCGCCGGGTTGGTTCCTCATCCAGGATCCTGCTGGATACCCAGCTAAAAAAACTGGAAATCCCCTCCGGACAGCTAAAGGGCTACGACAAGATTATGAGTTCTCACCTTACGATGGCATCTGCCATTGCCGCAGGGGATGCGGATCTTGCCATTGGCACGGAGCGGATAACGCATCAGCTGGAGGGGCTTGACTTCATCCCACTGCTGGAGGAACGGTTCGATCTTGTTTTGCAGAAGGAATCGCTGGAAAATCCGGCTGTAGTCAAAATGCTTGCAATCCTGTCCTCACCTGTGTTCCGCAGGGAGGTGACCCACTTCTCCGGCAATGACTACCGGGACCTGGGTAAGATTATTATGGAGGTCTAGTATGCTGTATGTAAAAACGCCGGAAGAAGTTCTTGCGCTGATAGAATCGAAGTTTTCCCCGCTTGAACAGGCAGAATTTGTAGCTCTGTCTGAGGCTGTGGGCAGAGTTCTGGCGGAGGATATTGCGGCGCGGGAATATGTGCCGGATTTTGACCGCTCCACAGTGGATGGCTTTGCGGTTCGCGCCAGTGACACCTTCGGCTGCAACGATGCCATCCCGGCGATCCTGCCCCTGCAGGCCACGGTGCTGATGGGCGAAGGCGCCGACTATCTGCTGAATGAGGGGGAATGTGTAGCCGTTCCCACCGGCGGCGCAGTGCCCAGGGGTACTGACGGTGTGGTGATGGTGGAATACACGGAGGACTACGGCGACGGCACCATCGGTGTTGCCAAACCTGCGGCGCCGGGCATGAATCTGATTTTCCGGGGGGATGATGTGTATCCCGGAAAGGTGATTCTGCACAAAGGCCGCTCCCTGTCTTCTGCCGACATTGGTGCGCTGGCTGCCATTGGCCGGGTGCAGGTGCCGGTGGTGAAAAAAGTGACTGTGGGCGTCATTTCTACCGGTGACGAGCTGGTTCCTCCGGAGGCGCAGCCCGGCCCCGGACAGGTGCGGGACGTGAACAGTCCCATGCTGGAGGCAATGCTCTCCACATTTGGGTGCCATGTTGTCAACTATGGGATTGTGGTGGATGATGAGGCACTGCTTTCTCAAAAGGTCAATCAGGCCATTGCGGAATGTGATGCCGTGCTGCTGTCCGGAGGCAGCAGTGTCGGAGTGAAGGATGCCGCCTGCCGCATCATTGAATCCGCAGGCCAGCTTCTGCTTCACGGCATTGCCATTAAGCCCGGAAAACCAACCATTCTGGGAAAAGCCGGGAAAAAGCCCATTGTGGGTCTGCCCGGGCATCCGGTGGCTGCCTACTTTATCACAAAACTTTTTGTACAGCCCCTGCTGGGACGGCTGATGGATCGGGACATGACTGCCTATACCGTTACTGCCAGGGTTACAGAGAGCATCAGTGCCAACCATGGCAGAGCCCAGTATCACTGCTGCCGGCTGACAGGAACAGGCGGCGAGCTTTATGCCCAACCCATTCGGGGAAAATCCGGCCTTATCACCACTCTGGCAGGGACCGACGGCTATTTCTGCATCAGTCGGGATTGTGAAGGCTTACCCCAGGGAGCGGAAATTCAGGTAACGATTACTTCAGGAGTGTAATTTTATGGGATTTGAATATTTGACCAATGTGCCGCTTGCGCAGGCACGGAAGGAATATCTGGAGCGGCTGGTAAGCGGCGGTTTTGGGTCAAAGACAGAAACCATTCCTGTCTTTGAAAGCTGCGGTAGGGTGACGGCAAAGGCAGTCTATGCCCACATCTGCGCCCCGCACTATGCCGCCAGTGCCATGGATGGTGTGGCGGTTTCCGCAAAAGAAACCTTCGGCGCGACGGAAACGACCCCTGTTACTCTAAAGCCGGACCAGTTTCTTGTGCTGGACACCGGCGACCCGATTCCGGAGGACAAAGATGCAGTCATCATGGTGGAGGACATTGTGAAGAATGGAGATGGTTCCATCACCATTCACGCAGCCGCAGCCCCGTGGCAGCATATCCGCCAGATCGGCGAGGATGTATGCGCCGGGGAAATGATTTTGCCCAGCCATATGACCGTTTCCCCGGCTGCCATTGGTGCGATGATTGCCGGCGGTGTGCTGGAAATTGAAGTGATTCGCAAACCTGTGGTGGGCATCATCCCCACAGGGGACGAGATTATCCCGCCCTGTACAGACCCGAAGCCCGGGGATATTCTGGAATTCAATGGTTCCATTTTTTCCGCAATGGTGCGTTCCTGGGGCGCAGAGGCGGTGGTCTATCCCATTGTTCCGGATAAATTTGACCAGATCAAAGAAATGGTTGCCAAAGCGGCAGACGAGTGCGATATGGTAATTCTCAATGCCGGTTCTTCTGCCGGACGGGAGGATTTCTCGGCTCGGGTCATCCGGGAACTGGGTGAGGTGCTGTACCATGGCATCGCCATCAAGCCCGGCAAGCCTGCCATTCTGGGCTGCCGGGGAGAGAAGGTCATTCTTGGAGTGCCCGGTTATCCGGTGTCCGGCATCATCGTCATTGAGCAGTTGCTGAAGCCCCTGATTGACCACTGGCTGAAAGCACCGGCAGTCACTGACACATATGTGAACGCAACCCTTACCCGGCCTGTTGTCAGCGGTCTGAAATATCAGGAGTTTGTCCGTGTTCGCATGGGCTGCGTAGGCGGCAGGCTGATGGCCAGCCCCCTGAGCCGGGGCAGCGGCGTGGTTTCTTCTTTTATGAAGGCCGATGGCATTCTGGAAGTACCCCAGGGACTGGAGGGCTACGAGGCGGGAGAGGAAGTGAGTGTCCGCCTGCTGAGCCCCTTAGAAAAGCTGCACAATACGCTGGTGGTTATCGGCAGCCATGATCCGCTGCTGGACGAGCTGGCAGATATGCTCCATTTGGAGGACTCTGCCTTGTACATCAGCTCCTCCCATGTGGGTTCCATGGGCGGTATAATGGCAATCCGCCGTGGTGAGGCGCACATGGCTGGCTGCCACCTGCTGGATACGGCTGACGGCAGCTATAACAAGGCATTTATTCGCAAGTATTTCCCCAAAGGCGGTGTGAAGCTGGTTTCCTGTGTCGGTCGTCAGCAGGGATTGATGGTGGCAAAGGGCAATCCCCTCCAGATCCGGAAATTCGCGGATATTGCAAAGGATGGCGTGCGTTATGTAAATCGCCAGAAGGGATCCGGCACCCGGATCCTTGCGGACTATTTGTGTATGCGGGAGAATGTGGATACTGCTTCTGTCTACGGCTACGATCGGGAAGAACTGACCCACACTTCTGTTGCTGCCCAGATCGCCAGCGGCAGTGCTGATGTCGGTATGGGCATCTACTCCGCGGCAAAGCTCTATGATCTGGACTTTATCCCCATCTGTATTGAGGAGTATGACCTCATTGTCCCTGACCATGCTTGGGATATCCCTATGGTTCAGGCGCTTTTGCACATCCTGAAGAGCGATGCGTTCCGGGGAAAAATCCTGTCCCTCGGCGGCTATACCGTGGATAACCCCGGACAGATTATACCCCTATGAAAAGCGTAGATGTTGCGGTTATTGGGGGAGGGATTATGGGCTGCTTTGCGGCCCGGAATCTGATGCGCTGGAATTTGTCTGTCGTGCTGATTGAAAAGGAATTGGATATCTGTACAGGCATTACCCGGGCAAACTCTGCCATCGTCTATGCGGGATATGACAACAAAACCGGTTCCCGGAAGGCGGAATTGACGGTTCGTGGAAATGCCTCTTTTGATGATTTGTGCCGTGAACTGGAAGTTCCCTTTTCCCGCTGCGGCTCCTTGCTAGTGACCTATGACAAGGAGAGCCTGGCCCAGCTCCGGAGAAAATGGGAGCAGGGTATCCGCAATGGCGTGCCGGGTCTGGAGCTTCTGACCGGGGGAGAGGCAGAGGCAATGGAGCCTATGCTGGCACCGGGTGTGGCAGGCGCGCTCTATGCCCCGACCACCGGAACAGTGAACCCCTGGCAATTGGGCATTGCCGCCTTTGAAAACGCTGCTGCCAATGGGATGGAACCCATGCTGGGAACCACTGTGGTGGGAATCCGGAAAACCAAGTTTGGCTATCTGGTGGAAACAGATCGCAGCAAACTGCGCTGCAGGGCTGTCATCAACTGTGCAGGACTTTCCGCAGATCGGATACAGGAGCTGTGCTTTCCCTCCGACACGCATCTTCTGATAGATGGAGCAGAATACCTGGTCCTGGACAAACAGGCGCGGAAGCCGAAGCGGGTCATCTTTCAGCAGGCACAGTCCTGCGGAAAAGGCATCACCGCTATCCCGTGTGTGGAAGGGAATCTGCTGCTCAGCGGGGTACGCAAGCCCGTTGGAGAACCCTTTGCCACAACAAAAGAGGGAATATCGGAGTTGAAGACAAGTGCGGTATCGCTGTTTCCGAATCTGAATATGCAGCAGGTAATCCGCTCATTCGCCGCCGCACGGCCAAATCCTCAGCGGGATGACGGCGAGAGCATTCACGATTTCTCCATTGCGTACCCGGCTCCTGGATTTTTCAGTCTGATCGGAATCAAAACCCCGGGGCTGACCTGTGCCAACGAACTGGGCAGGTACCTTACGGAGAAAACGGCGGCGTTTCTGGATGCACACCCGAATCTACGCTTCACGCCCCACAGGCAGGCCATTGCCAAAACAAATGACCCCGAAATCATTTGCCTGTGCGAAGGCATCAGCCGCGGAGAGATTCTGGAAGCAATCCGAAGGGGAGCTTCCACGGTGGATGGGGTCAAGCGGAGAGTGGGAAGCGGTATGGGCGTCTGCCAGGGCAGCCGATGCAGCTTTGCCATCGAGCAGATACTCCGGGAGGTCAGGCATGGGGCACTTTGATATCCTGGTTATCGGCGGTGGTGCAGCGGGAATTGCTGCAGCCAGAGCCGCAGCGGATGCCGGATGCAAAAGCATTGCGCTGGTGGAGAGAAAACAAAAGCTGGGCGGCATTCTCCTGCAATGCAGCCATCCCGGTTTTGGCGCCGGACTTACCGGAGGGGAATACGCCGCTGCGCTTGTGCAGGATTTCCCGGAAACGGTTACTCTGTTTTTTGGGACAACGGTGCTTTCGGTAGAACCCAATAAAACGGCGCATCTGTCCGGTGACCGGCAGATCTCGTTTTCTCAGCTGATTCTGGCAACGGGCAGCCGGGAGATTCCACTGGGGGCGCTGCCGATTGCGGGAACCCGTCCAAAGGGTATCTATACAGCCGGTCAGATGCAGGAGATGATGAACCTCCATGGCTTTGTTCCCCAAGGTCCGGTGGTCATTTTGGGCAGTGGTGACATTGGCCTTATCATGGCATCCCAGATTGCGGCAATGGGGATTTCTGTTATTCTGGTGGAGCAGAAGGAAAACTGCGGCGGCTTGGTGAGAAACCGGCGCTGCCTGAAAGATAATTCCATCCGCCTTATTTGCAGCCAGACCATTGACGCCGTTGAGGGCTCTCCCGCACTCACAGGCTGCTGCCTGTCCGGCGGAGAGAAGATAGCCTGCAGAACGCTTCTGATTGCCGCGGGACTTGTCCCGGAGCGTGGGCTGCTGGCGGCGGAATTGGGAATGCCGTCTTGGCTTCAGATGTGCGGCAACTGCAACACGGTGTACCCCATGGCAGAGGGCGTGACAGCCGACGGAAGAAAAGCGGGCATTGCCGCATTTCAAAAGATACGAGGTAAACTATGATTGATACATTTGGACGCAGCATCACCTATTTGCGTGTTTCTGTGACGGAATTGTGCAATCTTCGCTGCCGGTACTGTATGCCGGAGGATGGTGTCTGCAAGAAAGAGCATGCCGACATGCTCACGGAAGATGAGCTTATTCAGGCCGTGGAAGCAGCCGCGGCTCTGGGCATTACCAAGTTGCGCATTACAGGTGGAGAACCACTTGTTAAAAAGAATATCGTGTCTATCTGCCGCAGAGCATCCAAAGTTCCTGGAATTCGGGAGGTCTGCCTGACAACAAATGGCATCCTGCTCCCGGAGTTGGCAAGGCCCCTCAAGGAGGCGGGGGTCAGCCGGTTAAACCTGAGCCTGGATACCCTGGATCCTCAGAAGTATGCCCACATTACCCGCAGCGGCAGTCTGGATGACTTCTGGAAGGGGTTTCATGCGGCCTTGGATGCTGACTTTCAGAAGATCAAACTCAATGCCGTGCTCATTGGCGGATTTAACGATGATGAGATCCTTCCGCTGGCGGAGCTTACCCGGAAGTATCCTGTGGATGTGCGTTTTATTGAAATGATGCCCATGTGCGACAGCTCCGGCTTTGGCCCGGAAGCGTATATTCCATTTACAAGGGTTTTGGAGGCTCTGCCGGAAGCGGTACCGGCTGCCAAAGATGGCGGTGTTGCCAAACTCTTCCACCTGCCTGGCGCACTGGGCAATATTGGCCTTATCAGCCCGATGAGCGCCCATTTTTGCGGGGAGTGCAACCGCATCCGACTGACTGCAGACGGAAAAGTGAAGCCCTGTCTGCATTCCAATGCGGAGTATCCCCTGAAAGGGCTGGATTTCGATGGCATGAAAGCACAGCTGGAAGCAGCGATTTTGGGAAAACCCCAATGGCATGGGGATCTGGATGTTGCGCACAAATCGGGCGCCGGTCGGAATATGAATCAAATCGGAGGTTGAGTATGGCAGACTTTACCCATTTTAATGACCAGGGACGGGCCAAAATGGTAGATGTGGGGGGAAAGCCCATTTCTCAGCGCGTGGCCGTTGCGGCAGGCCGGGTGTTGGTGAATGAACACACATTCGCGCTCATTCAAAGCGGTGGCATGAAAAAAGGAGATGTGCTGACCGTTGCCCAGATTGCGGGGGTCATGGGTGCCAAGCGCACACCGGATATCATTCCCATGTGTCACCCCATTTTGATGGATGGCATCAACCTGGAGCTTTCTCTGGATGAGCACAGATCCAGCGTAGAAATCAAGGCCACCGTTTCCTGTGACGGAAGAACCGGCGTGGAAATGGAGGCACTTACCGCTGTCAGCACCGCCGCTCTGACAGTGTACGATATGTGCAAAGCGGTGCAAAAGGATATGACGATCACGGACATCCGCCTGCTTTCCAAAACCGGCGGAATCCACGGCGATTACAAACGGGAGGACGAATCATGGCGTATACAGCAGCAGTGATTACCATCAGCGATAAGGGATATCGGGGCGAGCGGGAGGACACCAGCGGTCCCAACCTGGTGAAGATTCTGACGGAGAAGGGGTTCGACGTGACCTATACCGCCATCGTTCCCGATGAGGCGGAGATGATCCAATCGGAGCTTTTGAAGTGTGCAGATGAAAAGAAGATTGCCCTGGTGCTCACCACCGGCGGCACCGGCTTCTCACCCCGGGATATTACCCCGGAAGCCGCTATGGAGGTAATCCAGCGTCCGACTCCCGGTATCCCGGAGGCTATGCGGGCAGAATCCATGAAGATCACACCCAAAGGCTGCCTGAGCCGCAGTGTTGCGGGCATTCGGGCACGCACCCTGATCATTACCCTGCCAGGCAGTCAAAAGGCATCGGCAGAGAATATTCTGGCGGTCATCGACCCGGTGGCCCATGGCCTGGATATGCTCTACAGCGAAGGCAGTGCGGACTGTGCAAAATGAAAGGAAATCCCATTTCCGAGCAGGAAATGGGATTTTTTATACATCGAAATGGTTACATGAAATTCCGCACATTTTTCCGGATTTCTCGTATCAGTAAAGCTCTATTTCCGTGACACACTCGTTTTTGATGCGACCCACCAGATATTGCAGAGCATCCACCACATGGGGGCGGATATCGCCGCCGATGAGCACATACATGATGTCATCACCAACGCTCAGTTCCCCTTCGTTCAGCCAGACCTTGATGTAGAAAATACCGTCCAACTTATAGGTTTCTGCGATGATGGCATCCACAGCTTCCTGATTGTAGGAAAACTGCATCCCCACAACGGGCCTGGTATCGGCGGCACCCTGGCGTACTTTTGCCTTGGCACTTTCCCGGACAATGCCGTTATGGGTCAGATACATGCCAATCTTAGGGGCGCTTTCGTGGGCCTTGGCCTCTTTCAGCCAGGAATCCATGGAAGGACTTGTTTTCTTGCTCATATTATAAACCTCCAATTCTTATCCGCCTGCGGATAGAAATCGTAATTGAAACTGCCTGTAAATCAGAAGCGCGGAATCATCTGAACCTTCAAAGATGACTCTGGTCTGAGGCAGTGCCAAACCGGCGATCCTGCGGGGTGGGAGGACGGTCACGGTAATCCGGCAATCACGGAACCGGTAACCATCCGCAGTGGCATGAATCTCCCTATGATGAAGGAAAAAGGTTTCTATACGCTCTGGTTCCAAAGCCCACACTTCTTCTTTGAACATGCGATCCCCTCCTGTTTCATCTTATCATACTATGGAGAATAGTGAAAGAGCTGTTTTGAACGCAGATAAGCATTCCCCCGCTTCAAGTGCGCAGAGCACTAAGCGGCGGGTGAGGGGGATGCTTATGTCAGTGGGAGTTGAAAGCTCCCACTGACAGATCGCGAAGCGACTGCGTTCATGAGCAAGTAGTGAAGCGGATTGCGAATGTCCGCTTTACTCATTTCATATAATTTCGTATCATTTCGCACAGCCTCTGAAAAGGGCGGCTTGTATTATTTGTTCAAATATGATAATATGATATAGTATCAGAAATTGATTGGTCGGTTTTCGTGAAATTGACTGATTTCCAAAGTTTGCAAAGCGGTGGACGAGCCTCTTTCCAGACGCCATGATCGGGCGCAGCTTTCGGCTGTGCTTTTGGTGTTGCGGAAACTGGCTGGTCTTCTTTATATTTAGGAGGTAAGACAATGAAAAAGATTCTGTCCATGCTGCTGGTTTTTGCCATGATGTTTGGTCTTCTTGCCTGCGGCGCAAGCAAGCCTGCTGAGGCGCAGGCTTCCACTGAGGCTTCCACTGAGGCTCCCACTGAGGCTCCCGCCACAACGGCTGTCCCGACGGAAGCCGCCGCTGAGGTTCCCACCCAGGCCGGTCTTGTGGTGGATACCTGCATTCTGAAGGAAGCCGACGACAAGATGCTCAACACCTACACCGTTATCGCCGTAAATCCCGAGGCGCCTTTTGTGGATGCTGACGGCAACTCTGTCGCTGACGTTGCGGTGAATACCGCCGGTGCGGATGCCCTCATCCAGTGGTTCCTGACCCAGGAAACGTTGGACCTGGCCGCAAACTATGGCTTTAAAGAGTACGGTGAGTCTCTGTTCTACGTCAAGGACGGTGCCCCTGTTTATACAGGTGAGATTGCGCCCGCTACCGAAGAGACAAAGGTCATCCGCCTTTCCACCACCACTTCTGTGAAAGACTCTGGTTTGCTGGGCTATCTGCTGCCCATTTTCGAGAGCACTTATGGCTACACTGTGGAAGTCCAGTCTGCCGGTACCGGCAAGGCAATCTCTGCCGCCAAGTTCGGCAATGCCGACCTGATTCTGGTCCATGCCAAGAGCCAGGAAGAAGCCTTTGTTGAAGAGGGCTTCGCCCGCACTGTAGATGGCTTCGAAGCAGAGCGCATTTCCTTCCTGTATAACTATTTCGTCCTGTGCGGACCTTCTGCGGACCCTGCCGGTGTTAAGGAGGCAGCTTCCGTTCTGGATGCGTTTGCAGCCATTGCGGAGGGCGAGTATCCCTTCATCTCCCGTGGCGACGGTTCCGGCACCCACACCAAGGAGCTGTCCCTGTGGCCTGAGACTCTGGGTATCACGAAGGAGGCAGAGTCCTTCGCTCCCTACACGCAGTGGTACACCTCTGCAAACGCCGGTATGGGCGCATGTCTGGTGATGGCAGAGCAGATGCAGGCTTACATCCTGACCGATAAGGCAACCTTCCTGACTTTCGTTGCCAACGATGGCATCATAAGCTGAGGAAACTCTGGGTTCATTTTCTGCGGCTGACGCTATATGTACAGTTTCCAAAAACTTGCTTTTTTGAACGCAGATAAGCATTCCCCCGCTTCAAGTGCGCAGAGCACTAAGCGGCGGGTGAGGGGGATGCTTATGTCAGTGGGAGTTGAAGGCTCCCACTGACAGATCGCGAAGCGACTGCGTTCATGAGCAAGTAGTGAAGCGGATTGCGAATGTCCGCTTTACAAAATCTGTGTAAACTGTATCCCGTGGGGAATTTCCCCACGGGATTTTACAAAAAGAAAGGAGGCTGCACCGTGGGAACGGCCCTTCAAAAGGCGATTTCTCTTATCCTGTCTTCCGATGCAGAACTTCTGAACATTTTGAAAGTCACAGCGCAAATGAGCCTCAAAAGCTCTTTGTTTGCACTGCTGCTGGGTGTTCCGCTGGGAATCTGCCTGGGCAATAGCAAATTCCCCGGGAGAGGGCTTCTGATTATCCTGAACCGAACGCTTATGGGGATGCCCCCTGTAGTATGCGGCCTACTGTTTTACATCCTTTTCTCCGGGGTCGGCCCTCTGCGACACATGAAGCTGCTGTTCACGGTTAAAATCATGATTCTTGCCCAGGTGGCGCTGATCACCCCCATTGTTGTGGGGGCAATGGAGACTTATGTGGCGGGAGTGTCTCCGGCGATTTGGGAAACAGCCAGGGGTTTGGGGCTGGGAAGAGGAAGGACGTTTTTGCTGCTGTGCAATGAGTGCCAGTACTGTATCATCTCTTCCTATCTGCTGGCGTTTTCCAGATCTATTGCAGAGGTCGGGGCAGTGTCCATGGTGGGCGGTGCCATTGCCTGGAAAACGAATGTGATGACCACAGCCATTATGCAGTACACCAATCAGGGAAATTTCTCTCTGGGCATTGCCCTGGGCATGATTCTGCTGGCGGTTTCCCTGCTGGTGAATGTTGTGATATCTCTGCTGCAAAGGAGGCTCAGCTAATGATAATTCCCGCCTTTTCCAAAACCTATGGGCAGAAAAAAGTGCTGGATTTTCCGGGAATGGAATTGCAGCCTGGAAACATATATGCGATTCTCGGAGCAAACGGAAGCGGAAAATCCACATTTTCAAAGATTCTGGCAGATGTCCTTCCGGCAGACCGGAAAATCCACTTGGAATCAAGCATTGGCTATCTTCCCCAGAAGCCCTATGCCTTTCGTATGTCTGTCAGAAAAAACGTCCTGCTGGGCGGCAGGGATATCCAGAAAGCGGAGTCCCTCGCGAAAGCACTGTCTCTGACAGAGCTGGAACATAAACGGGCGGATCGTCTCTCCGGCGGTGAGACGGCACGCATGGCGATGGCAAGATTGATGATGGGAACATACGATGTGGTGATTCTCGATGAACCAACGGCTGCCATGGATATGGAAACCACCGCTGCCGCGGAAACTTTGATTCAGTCCTATGTGCGCCAGACCAATTGTATTTTGATTTTGGTCACCCACTCCCTGCAGCAGGCAAGGCGAATCGCTGATGAAGCGATGTTTTTTCAAAAAGGGGAAGTACTGGAGTATGGTCCTGCAGAAAGTCTGCTGTATTCCCCCACACGTGTGGAATTGAAGCGATTCCTGGAGTTCTACGGAAACTGATGACACTCCGAAAACAGCTGTCTTCGTTGCTTTTGTGCTGAAGATGGCTGTTTTGTTCTTTATAATAGTAGCCGCAAGCAGTGTTAACTGGGACAGGCTCACGCATTTTGCTTGCCTATATCCGGCAGAGGCTTATCCCCGGCATTGCTGCGGCACTACCTATCAGTGAACAGGCAAAGTTGGCCGCTACAAATTTTATACTCCATTGTTTTCCTCTTACAATGGTTTCCTTGTTTGGATAGTTTCTTCACGGCAACAGGCAATGTATTGGCATAATTATGCAAAAACGGCAATGATTATTTGAATCCAGGGCGGCTATTCCTCCTTGTGTCCCCTTTTTCTTTTCCATCTTCCCATACATAATTCCCCTTTTCCTGCAAATACTGCTACAGGTAAAAACACGCTTTAACACGCTTTAACGCGCTTTAAAGGAGAAGAGACTATGAAAGCAACAGGCATTGTATTATTTCGGAATATGAGTTTTCTGGTACAATGGATGCAGGAAATATCCGGGATAGGATTGAGAAGCCCTTGCCGCTTTTGAAGAAACGCTCCCTTGTAAATCGGATCGTTGATTTCATCCGGCAGCACACAGAGAAATACCAATAAGGAGAGAGACAAATGGACAATTCGATTCAGGCTCACCAGAAAGAGCTTTGCAATAAGCTAACGTGTACTTGTTTATGACACCGAAACAATCGAAATTGTCTGGAAGTTCAACGAAGCAAAAATCGACACTGATGAAAACATCAGAGTTGCAAAGTGACTCCGATGTTTTATTGATTCGGTTAAAAAAGAAGTTAAAAAAGAAGTTAAAAAAGAAGTTAAAAAAGAAGTTAAAAAAGAAGTGTAAACAAAGCTTGACTTTACAACTGATATAGAGTTTATAATGAAATCAGTCAAAAGGAAAGCAGGATGAAATATGGAAAGAAATCTTACGAGAGGCAGTGTTTTCGAGAATGTAGTTATATTTTCCCTTCCTTATTTGTTATCTTATTTTTTACAGACCCTGTATGGGATGGCAGATCTGTTTATTGTGGGGCAGTTTGAAGGAGTGTCGAGTACGACGGCTGTCTCGATCGGTTCACAGGTTATGCATATGCTGACGGTCATGATTGTAGGGCTTGCGATGGGGACAACGGTGAGCATTGCGCAGGCGGTCGGGGCAGGTGAGAAAAAAAGGGTGGCTCAGAGCACCGGCAATACCGTGACACTGTTTATGATCGTAGCGCTGGTGCTGATGGCCGTGCTGCTGACGCTGGTGCGCCCGATCGTATTCATCATGTCGACACCGGCGGAGGCAGTCGATGGTACGGTGGCATATCTTAGGATCTGTTTCATCGGTATTCCGTTTATTACCGCATACAATATCATCAGTTCGATCTTCCGGGGAATGGGGGACAGTAAAAGTCCGATGTGCTTTATCGCGGTGGCCTGTGTTGCCAATATTGTTCTGGATTATGTGTTCATCGGGGTGCTGAGGCTTGGCCCGGCAGGGGCGGCACTCGGCACTACGGTTGCACAGGCTATCAGTGTCGGGATCGCACTGACTGTGATTATAAGAAAGCAAAGCATTGTACTTGGAAGACAGGATTTTCAACCGAAAAGAGCGGTGATGGGAAAAATTCTGTCGATTGGCATTCCGATCGCCTGTCAGGATGGACTCATTCAGGTAGCCTTTATCGTAATTACGATCATTGCAAATCGGCGTGGACTGAATGATGCGGCTGCCGTGGGGATTGTGGAAAAAATTATTAGCTTCCTGTTCCTCGTCCCGTCCTCCATGCTGTCTGCCGTATCTGCGCTTGGTGCTCAGAACGTCGGGGCAAAAAAGCCGGAGCGGGCGATACAGACGCTGCGCTATGCGATTCTCATTGCGGTCAGCTTTGGACTGGTCGTTTCCGTATTGATTCAGTTTCAGGCAGAGAATATTGTGGCATTGTTTACCGACCGCAATGCAGCGGGCGGAGCGGAGGTCGTGCGGCTGGGCGGTCAGTATTTCAAAGGCTATATCTGGGACTGCGTGTTTGCGGGGATTCATTTTTGCTTCAGTGGTTATTTCTGTGCCTGCGGAAAGTCGGGATTATCGTTTTTACATAACATTCTTGCAATTATGCTGATTCGCGTGCCGGGCGTCTATCTGACCTCTCAGCTTTTCCCATCCACGCTGTTTCCGATGGGGCTGGCGACGGCGACCGGCTCTTTGTTTTCTGTGTGCATCTGTGTCGCGGCATTTATGATTTTACAGCGAAAGCTGGGAGATCGGGGTTAAAGCATGGACAAGAAAAATTTATTCCGCATCAGTGAAGTGGCGAAGATGTTTCATCTGAGTGCCAGTACGCTGCGCCATTATGAAAATATCGGCTTATTATCACCGGCATATGTGGCTCCGGAATCCGGCTACCGGTATTACAGCACCGAGCAGTTTGAGATTTTGAATACGGTACGGTATCTGCGGGCGCTGGATATGCCACTTTGTGAGATCGAACATTTCCTGAAAAACCGGGACATCGATGGCATGGAAGAAATGCTGTGTCAGCAGAGGGCAGCGGTCATTCAGAAGCAACAGGAGCTGAAAAGAATAGAGCAGAAGATTGAGCGCCGCCTGAACTGGCTGCGGGATGCACAGCGTGCGGAGTTGGATCAGGTGACACAGATGCGACTTCCAGAGACCCGGATCGTATGGATGGAGAATCCCCTGAAGTTGCAGGGATTTCTCGATCTGGAAGTCCCGATCCGCCAGATGGACCAGTCGGATGTCGAGGCGGTCGTGTTCCTTGGCAAAGTCGGAGTCGGCATTTCGGAGGAACACCTGCGTGCAAGACAGACATCGATCTATGACGGGGCGTTTCTGATACTCGATCAGGAAGACGTTTACTCCGGGAAGACCTCCATCCTGCCGGAGACCCTGTGTGTGCGCATCCGGTTCCGCGGAAGCCACCCGGAAGCCTCCCGGCAGTATGAGATTCTTCTTGATTATATAGAAAAAGAAAATTTCCAGATAGCAGGCTTTTCCCGCGAGGTGACATTGATTGATAACGAGATCACGAGTGATACGGGGAAATTTGTGACGGAGATTTGCATTCCGGTCAGGAGTAGGGGATAAAAAGGAGAGAATGAAAATGTTCAGACCAATCAGAAGAAAGAAAAAGGAAATCAGCACAGAAGCGGCAAAACAATTGCTGCATGCAGAGCGCAGAGGCGTTCTGGCAGTCTGTGGCGACGATGGGTATCCGTATGCGATCCCGATCAATTTTTATTATAAGGAAGAGACGGGGAAAATTTACTTCCACGGTGCGCGTGCAGGACATAAGGTGGATGCACTGAAAAAGAATGATAAAGTCTGCTTTGTTGTCTATGGAAATGAGCAGATAAAGAAAGAGCCGTGGGCACCGTTCTTACAGAGTACCGTAGTATTTGGCCGTTGCCGGATGATCGAGGATCAGGAACTTGCGACTGTTCTGGTACGGGAGATTGCAGGAAAATACTATCCGGATGTGGCTGTGATCGAAGCGGAAATCGCACATGACGGAAAGGCGGTTCAGATATACGAGATTACGATCGAGCATCTGAGCGGGAAGGAGATACAGGAAAAATAAATAGCTGTGCTTCGTCCGTGTATCAACTTGCTATTTGGTCTGTCACAACGTTCTGTGAAGAGTATAATAGAGATTTTGATAAAGTAAAAAAGTGGTATGATGGTTATCTGCTGAATAGATATCAGGTGTATAATCCGAAGACAGTTGTAAGTGTTATGACCAAGGGAAGATTCAGAAGCTATTGGTCAAAAACTGGCTCATACGAGGTGGTAGTACCACTTATTTGTATGAACTACGACAGACTGAAGAATGCAATCATAGAGATGCTTTCCGGTTCGGAGGTTAAAGTTGATACAGCTACTTTCAAAAATGATCCGGTCAAGATACAGAATCGTGATGATGTGCTTACTTACCTGATTCACCTCGGATATTTTGGATACAATGAAGATAACGAGACAGCGTTTGTTCCAAATGAGGAAATCCGTCAGGAACTAATCACAGCTGTTCGAAGCAGTAACTGGGATGAACTGATTGCATTCTAACAGGAGTCAAGAAAGCTGCTATAGGACTGACTTTCGCACCCACCCACGCATTGTGTAAATCTTACATGGTACGTAGGTGGAGTTTTTAGTTAAAGAAATATCTTCCGAGTGGAATGTGGAGTATAATGATAGATTCAGTGGGGGTACTCCTAGCAGATGATAATCCGGATGAAATGATTGATGAAGCTGTAATGATTGTGGAAGACAATTATAAGGACCTGATGAGAAACTGAAGAATTAAAAGAGAAGGAAGGCATTTGCTATTGCTAGACAGATGCTTTCCTTTTCTTATATTCTATTTAGTAAAAGATTCCTGCCCATATTGCGGTTCATAGACCTCTGTATAGGGAGGCAATGCAAGTACAGGACGCAGGCGATGTTCTTTCCGATATTCTTTTGGCGTACACCTATGATAAGTTTTGAATAAGCGATAAAAGGTCTGCTGGTTGTGATACCCGCATTCAATTGAAATTTCCATCATTCCAAGATCAGTAGTCATAAGAAGATGATCTGCATAATCAATTCGAAGAGAATTAATATAGGTACTGAAGTTTACTTTCAACACATTAGAGAAAATTCGTGATAAAGTACATTTTCCGATACCGAAATGCTTGGCAATAGTAGAAAGAGATATTTCTTCTCGAAAGTGTTTTCCTATATAAGTGATAATTTCATTAGAAAGATCACCCTGAGGAGCCTCTTTAATATCAGAAAGTATAAGTTTTGGAAAAATACGGCTCAACATAAGAGACAAAAGCGAACTGATCAGAATTTGATCGTAATCATCCTGATGAATTTCATACAGGCGCTTTTCTGCATATAAAATGTCTGGATGTATTTCTTCTGCACGGAGAACCGGATTTTTTGGATAATTGTTCATAAGCACTGTGGTATGCAACGGCAAGTAAGTTGGGTAGCAGTTTAGAATATGGAGTTCTGTATCTGATGTCCCAGAAAGTGTATGGTAGTCATGTGGAATATTGGGAAAAATGAACGCAAGATCACCTTGTTGTAAAAGATACTTTTTTGAGCCGATTTGCATTTCCACGCATCCTCGTTCGATTCTTACCAGTTCAAGATATTGATGTAAATGAAGCGGAAACTGAATAGGGTTTTTCTCACAGAAAAGTAAAAATAGTTCTCTTTTATTTTCATAAAACATGTGTCCACCTCTGTCTAGATATACTTAAATACAAACAAAAATACTGCAATAATTGTGAATTATATGTAAAAAATTATGAATCATTATAATATAAAACCTGTTATAATGTCAAACATAAGAACAGAGAAGTAGAAAAACTTGTGGTGGTTGCACAAGAAAAACAGAAAACGCGCGGCCTGTAGAGAAAACAACCAAACTGAATTAGACAAAAATTGTTAATGGATACGAGAAGGAGGATATTATGCGTAAAAACAGTAAAAAAGTCATTAGTGCAGTTCTTTGTACATCAATGTGTGCATCAATGTTTAGTGGTGTAGTAGCGAATGCAGAATCTGGAGCAACAATTGAGGTTGCTTATAATCTTACAACCGAAGATTTTTCTGTGTTTGAGCAGATTACAAAGGACTTTACCGCAGAGACAGGTATTAATGTGACAATCTATAATGGCGGCGATGATTATGAATCAGCGATGAAGACGAGAATGTCATCGGGAGATCTCCCGGATATGTGGACTACACATGGATGGAGCCTGATTCGTTACAGCGAATATATGATGAATCTGAATGATCAGGATTGGGTAGCAAATATTGATTCTGGACTGAAAGATGTTATTACCAACGATGATGGAGAGTTATTTATCCTTCCGATTACTCAGGCTGTTGTAGCTATTATGTATAATAAAGATGTTCTTGAAGCAGCAGGAGTGGATGCAACACAGATACGTACCTGGGAAGATTTTGATGCGGCATGCGCAGCAGTAAAAGAAAAAACAGATGCAGCTCCAATTGAAATTTGTCTCGGTGATGGATATGATTCCTATTCTCTGGAGGTTATCTGGCCAACATTACTCACAAATCCGGATTTGGCTGACAATTATGCAGAAGCTTTGCAGGATGGAAGTTTTGACTGGGATGCAAATGGAAAAGAAGGCATGCAGATGCTGGCGAACTGGTATGAAGCCGGTTATATGAATGAAGATTACGTAAGTTGCAAGAAAGATGATATCTGTAAGGCACTGGCAAACAACGAAGGAGCATTTACCTTATATTCAACCGAGATGATTCCGTCAGTTTTGGCGTACAATGAAAATGCGAATATCGGAATTCTTCCGGCACCGGCAAAGGATGAAAATGCAGCTTCCTACTTTGGAACAGGTGAAGGAAACTTCAGTTGCTTCGGTATCTGGAAAGATACAGAATATGCAGATGAGTGCAAACAGTTCCTTGAGTATCTGGCACGTCCGGAAGTAGCAGTAAAGATTGTTCAGATTGATGGTGGTATTCCGGCACTTACGACAATTGAATTGGACGAGACTGATAAGGCAGCTTATACAACAAATGCATTTAAGGAAGCCCAGACTCAGTTTGATGAAGATCTTACGTATGATAACTTTTTCGACCGTGAATATCTTCCGAGCGGAATGTGGAGCGTAATGGCAGATTCTGTAAGTACACTTCTTGCTGATGGAGATCCGGAAGGATCTATGGATGAAGCAATTATGATGGTTGCTGATAACTATAATGATCTGATGGGCAACTAAGACAAGAACTCCGGATAAGAATATCAGAGTGTGAGATTGCTCTGCACCCGGCGAGGCGTCTGGCGCCTTCCGGGTGCAGTTTTTTTGAGGAGAATATTTATGACGAAAAAAAGACTACAGAGATTGAACTGGTTTTATGTACCAGCAGTTGTTCTGATGATTCTGTTTATTGCGTATCCTCTTGGTAATGCCATTTATCTTTCATTTTTTAAATGGAATGGATATTCAGTAAAGAAAGATTTTATTGGAGTGCAGAATTATATATCCATGTTTAATGATAAGACCTTTGTTTCTTCTCTCAGAAACACATTATTGTATGGTTTTGTCTGCACATTTTTACAGCAGGTAATTGGTCTTGCAATGGCTGTCTTTTTAAATACGAAATTTAAAGGCCGTGGAATCGCGCGTACTGTAATTTATATGCCGGCGATGGTATCTGGTCTTGTAATGGGATATATTATGTACTTCTTTTTCCAAACGAAAGGCGGTGTCATGAATGATATTCTTTCGTCTATGGGATTGGCTACAGTAGATTGGCTTGGAAATGGGAATACAGCAATCGCAGTGATTATCTTTATTAACACATGGCAGTTTGTTGGTGTCAGCATGGTTATTTACCTTGCAGGAATTCAGGGCGTATCACAGTCTTACATTGAGGCTGCTACTGTGGATGGTGCAAATGCATGGCAGAGATTTCGGTTTATTACGTTACCGCTTCTGCAGCCAGCCCTTGCTTCGTCCATTATTTATAACTTGATCGGCGGATTAAAACTTTATGATGTAATTATTGCGTTGACAGATGGTGGTCCGGCGAAAAAGACCCATTCTCTTGCTACTTACATTGCGAATCGCTACTTCGATGCGGAGCGTGCAGGATACGCGGCGGCAATCGGTGTCTTTTCCTTTGTGATGATTATGGTGATTTCTATGATTGTCAATGGATATTTCCGTAAAAAGGAGGTCGATTACTAATGAGTATGACGAAAGAGGAAAAGAAGGAATATAAGAAAAAGTTGAAACAGATGAACCGGGGAGAAGTAGAGCATTACAAATTTCAAAAGAAGGACTGGTGGAAGTATCTGATTGCATTGGGACTCTTGTTCATTTATCTGTTTCCATTTTACATTATTATCAATGTATCTTTGAAATCTTTTGCAGATACGACATCAAGAATACAGTTTCCAAATCCAATTTACTGGGAGAATTTTAGAAAAGTTATCGAAGCCGGTGATGTTTTTGTAGGTATAAAGAACAGCATGATTATTACGGTATTTGTGTTGCTGGTTGAGATTATACTTGGCTGTATGGCAGCATATGCGTTGGCAAGAAATCAGTCCAAGCTGAATGAGGTTGTGCGAAGTCTGATTATGTCTGTTATGATGATTACGCCATTGACGATTTTAGTAGGTGTATATTCTACAATGTCTAAGATTAATGCGACATCTACCTATTGGGGAATGGTATTGCTGCTATCTTCGTTTGGATTGCCACTGGTAATATTTCTTTATACAAACTTTATTTCGTCGATACCGGTTGCATTAGATGAAGCAGCTGCAATTGACGGGGCGACAAATCTTCAGATATTCTTCCGCATTATTCTTCCTCAGTTAAAGAGTGTTACTATAACGGTTATTATTTTACAGGGTGTCAGTGTCTGGAATGAGTATACATACTCGTATTATTTCCTTCAGAAAACAGAAATGCGCACGATTACGCTTGTAATAAAAACATTCTTTTCTGCAGTTTCAAATGATTATGGAGCTGCTGCAGCAACCGCAGTTATCGGAATGGCACCGCTGATTATCCTCTATTTGTTCCTGCAGAAATATTTCATTCAGGGACAGGTGGACAGTGCCATTAAGAGCTGATGGAATTGTATCAAGTATCGGGCGGATTATGAATATTTATCTGACGGATGTGTCAAAAGCGAACCTTCCACAGTGTGTGAGAAGGTTCCTTTTAAAATAATATTTTTACGGAGTTAGACAAGCTTTTGGCTTTTATTCTTGCGAGCAACGAGCCAAGTAGTCATGTTTGCATGGATATTTCATTCATGTAGTTTTACTGTTGGGGAGCGGCTGGCTTGGACTGCTAACTATAATCAGACTTCAGAAAAGGAGCAAATTATGCAGAACATTAATATCAGAGAAAATGGACTTACAGTGGAATTCGGAATCCGTGAGGATGGTATTGTAGAGCTTCTGGATTTTACAGCAGAAGATGTGGCGAACGCCAAGACGACACCGACCGATCCGGAAGCGATCTTTCCGGTTGTTGAGGTGCAGGTGACTGGAAAAACAACACGGCACATGCATGCATATAAACACAATGCCGGAAGTGCATCGTTCGATTTCAGGTACGACACACACAGCCTGAAGGAGACTGCAAATGGTAAAGAATTGGTTCTTCAGATGAAAACCGGATATGGCCTTGAGGCAGCCTATCACATGCAGTTTTTTAACGGAATTCCGGCCGTGCGGACGTGGACGGTGTTGACCAATGCAGGTATAGAGGATATCGGGCTGGAGTATGTTTCTTCCTTTATTTATCAGGGCGTGTCTGGCAACGGTGGGCAGCCATATTATAAAAAAACAGAGATTTACGTGCCGAACAACAGCTGGTCTGACGAAGCACAGTGGAATAAGCATGCGGCGACAGACCTGAATTTGACCGGAATGGAGACGGATGGTTTCAACTGCCCGGGCTTTGGCATGAACCGCTTCTGGTATGGAAGCAACAGCTCCTGGTCGACCTGTGAGTATCTGCCGATGGGGTATGCACAGGATACGGAGACCGGTGAGATGTATTACTTTGAGATTGAAAGTTCTGGACAGTGGCATGTAGAATATGGTTCCGGGCTTGGAAAGCGGCTCTATGTGGCACTTTCCGGACCGACGGAGAGTGAGCAGGGCTGGTGGAAAAACCTGAAGCCAGGCGCTTCCTTTACAACGATACCGGCTGCATTTGGAGTCGTAAAAGGTGGAATCAGTGAGGCGACAGCGGCATTGACGAGATATCGCCGTGCGATCCGCAGACCGAATACCGATGATGTGAAGCTGAACGTTGTATTCAATGACTATATGAACTGCCTGATGGGCGATCCGACCGATGAGAAGGAGCGTGCGATCATTGATAAGGCAGCGGAGATGGGCTGTGAATATTATTGTCTGGACTGTGGCTGGTATGACAAGGGTTTCTGGTGGGATCGTGTTGGTGAATGGAAGGAATCTCCGGAGCGTTTTCCGAACGGCCTGAAATCCATTTGTGAGTATGCGAACAGCAAAGGCATGAAGATGGGGCTTTGGCTGGAAATTGAGGTCATGGGAATTGCCTGCAAGCTGGCAGATACTTTGCCGGATGACTGGTTCATCTGTCGTCATGGAAAGCGCCACGCAGACAATAAGCGTTATCTTCTGGATTTCCGGAACCCGGAAGTACGGGATTACTGCAGAGGTGTCGTTGACCGTCTGATTCGTGATTATGGTGTAGAGTATTTTAAGGTAGACTATAATGTGACGATGGGATATGGAAGTGATCTGAACTCTGACAGCTGCTCAGATGCGATCATGGAGCACTATCGTTGTCTGCATCAGTGGTATGCAGATCTGTTTCGCGATTATCCGGAGCTGGTTATCGAAAACTGTGGTTCTGGCGGACAGCGGATGGACTATGGCATGCTGGAACTTCTGAGCCTGCAGTCGACGAGCGATCAGACGGACTACCTGCACAATTCACACATTGCGGCAAATGTGGCGAGCGCAGTGACGCCGGAACAGGCCGGTATGTGGGTATATCCATATGAGGATAACGAAGAGCATGTTATTTACAATATGGTAAACGGGCTTCTGCTCCGTCCATATATCAGTGGCATGGTCTGGAAGATGAGTGATACCGGAATGAAGCGTATGCAGGAGGGAATTGCGCTTTATAAAGAGATTCGCAGTGATGTAAGAGACGGTGTTCCGTTCTTCCCGCTTGGATTTGGACACATCAGGGATAAAGCACTTGCCTATGGAATCATCAATGGAGATGTCGCGTATCTGGCGGTATTTACTCCGGCAACGGATGAGGTCGAAATTCCTCTTACCCTCGAAAAAGAGATTGAAGAGGTTTCCGTCATTTATCCGAAAGAGCAGCTCTGCGAGTATTCGTATGAGAATGGCGTGTTGCATGTGAAGATGCCGCAGAAGGCAGCAGCGAGATTGTTTCGAATTCAGCTGAAATAATTTTATAGATATATGAAAATATGGTAACATGAGAAGTGAGCCCTGTGCCATACTGAAGTTATCAACACAAAGCAAAATATTCACAAGGGAGCACAAAAATGAACAAAAACGATTTTGCAAAATACCCGCCGATGGGCTGGAACAGCTGGGACTGTTATGGCGCGGCGGTGACGGAGAAGGAGCTGCGGCAGAATGCAGACTATATGGCGGAGCATTTGAAGGAGCATGGCTGGGAGTATGTCGTCTGTGATATCCAGTGGTATGAGCCGACAGCCGATACGAGCCATTATCACAATTTCGCGGATCTGTGCATGGATGAGTATGGACGGGTGATCCCGGCGCCGAACCGGTTCCCGTCTGCAGCAGATGGAAAAGGTTTTGGACCGATCGCAGAGTATGTGCACAGCAAGGGGCTGAAGTTTGGTATCCACATTATGCGTGGCATTCCGCGTCAGGCAGTACATCAGAATACACCGGTAAAAGGAACGTCCTATATGGCGAGACAGATCGCGCATCCGGCTTCGATCTGCGCATGGAATACGGATATGTACGGTGTGGATGCGACGAAGCCGGGTGCTCAGGAGTATTACGATTCAATTATTGAGCTGTACGCTTCCTGGGGCGTGGATTTTATTAAGGTCGATGATATCTGCGTGAAGTATGGACGGATGAACGATGAGAGCGCACTTCAGTACGGCGGCGATGAGATCGAGCTGCTGCATAATGCGATCCTGCACAGCGGGCGCGAGATCGTGCTCAGTCTTTCGCCGGGACCGGCAATGCTGGAGCAGGCGGAGCATCTGAGGGCAAACGCAAATATGTGGCGGATCACAAATGACCTGTGGGATTCCTGGGGGAATATCATGGAGATGTTCGGACGGTGCGACAGCTGGAGTCCGTATGTATCTGAGGGATGCTATCCGGATTGTGATATGATTCCAATCGGACATCTGTCCATCCGTGGCTGTGAGCATGGGCTTTCGGAGCGCTGGACCCGTCTGACAAAAGCTGAACAGCGGACGTTGTTCTCACTCTGGTGTATTTTCCGGTCACCGTTGATGCTCGGCTGTGAGCTGACGGATGTGGATGAGTGGACGATGAGCCTTTTGACAAATGATGCGGTGCTCGGACTGACGAAGCACAGCCACGGTGCTCATCAGGTGCTCAGAACATTCGATTTCATCGTATGGCAGGCAGAGGGCGAGCACGGAGAGCAGTATGTGGCGATGTTCAACATCGCAGGCTGGCCGGATACATTCAGCGTGAGCACGGAGAAGCTTGGCCTGGAAGGCGCCTGGGAAGTCACTGATCTGTGGACCGGCGAGAAAGAGGGCACTATTGATCGCACGCTGACGGCGGCGGTTGAGACGCACGGTGTGAAGCTGGTGTGCCTGAAGAAAGCGTAATTTAACCGAATCAAGCAAGTCCCCTCCTTCAATTGCGCAAAGCAATAAGCAGTGGGTTGGGACTTGTTTGCATGTATTCTGGAGGGCTCCTGCGAGGGCCTTCTATTATTATGATGATGCCAGGGTCAAAAGGTCAAAAAGCCGTTCATGCTTGCATGATAAGGCTTTTGAACTTGGGACCCGCCAAACATGAGAAAGTAGCGATTTACGTAGTAAATCAGCGGATTTCGAATGTTTGCAGAATTGCGGGAGCTGCTTCGCAGCGGAGCAATTCGTAGGCATCAGTTGGGGTCAAAATACCTTTTGCCCCCAACACATCATCATTATTATGGTTTTGCATACTTTCCAGTATTTGCTCATTTATAGAACATAAATATCGGTGTGCCGGCTGAACGGAAGCAAATAGTGGGAGTGATTGACGCGCTTCCGGAAAATAAGGTATGATAGGTAGTAAGAGTAAAAACGAAAGGAAACGTTTTATCATGAATCGAATTTTAATGCTGAGCACAGGTGGGACGCTTGCTTCCTCCCACAGTGAGAATGGGCTGGCGCCGGGACTCCATGGAAATGATATTCTGGATCGAATTTCCGGGCTGACGGATGGATTTCTTGTGGAGGAAGAGGAATTGTTCATGCTGGACAGCTCCAATATGCAGCCGGAGGAGTGGAGTGTGATCGCCCAAAGAGTTTATGAGCGGCGAAAAGCGTATGACGGGATCGTCATTATCCATGGGACAGATACGTTAGCTTATACGGCGAGTGCACTCTCATTTGCACTGCAGCAGATCGAGATTCCGGTCGTGCTCACCGGCAGTCAGGTTTCGATCGAGAATCCGATTGCGGATGCGACAGAGAACTGCCGGGCAGCACTTCATATGGCGGCGAGCCATTGTCCGGGGGTATATGTGGCATTTAACCGGAAGATTATGCTCGGAGTACGGGCGAGCAAGGTGCGGACACGCAGCTTTGACGCATTTGAGAGCATTGATTATCCGTATGCGGCGCGGATCAACAGTGGCGGACTGCTCATCAATCCGGAGATGAAAAAGCATAAAGGCGGGGAATGTGTGCTGCGGGAACGCTTTTGTACGGATGTCTTTTTGCTGAAGCTGTTTCCGGGTATTTCGCCGGATATTTTTTCAAGATTGCAGGAGATGGGCGTGCGTGGCATTTATATAGAAGCATTTGGTATCGGTGGACTGCCGTTTGAGCGGAGAAATCTGACGGAGGTGATCGGAAAAGCAGTGGCAGACGGGATGATCATTGCAGTCGGCAGTCAGTGTCTGTATGAGGGCAGCGATTTTACCGTATATGAGGTCGGGCGCCAGGTGCTCGCACAAGGGGTAATCGAGACAGGGAACATGACTTCTGAGGCGGCGGTTACGAAGCTGATGTGGGCGCTTGGACAGTACCGGACGCCGGAAGAGGTGAAAAGCGTTATGCGGCAGAATCTGCTCGGGGAGATGGGAAATACGATGAACTGGTGTGAGTAACTTCCGGCTTTACACAAATAAAGGAAGAGCGTATAATTAGAAAGAATGCATGCCTGTTTGGGTGTATGCAACTAAGTAGAAGGGGAAAGTGAACTATGAGAAAGATTCTCAGACACATGAAGGAGTATCGGAAGGAGTCCGTCTGTGCACCGTTATTTAAACTGCTCGAGGCACTCTTTGAGCTGTTTGTACCGCTTGTCATGGCGCGGATCATCGATATCGGTATTGCGAATGGCGATCGCGGGTACATTGTGAGGATGTGCCTTGTCATGGCAGCACTCGGGCTGATCGGACTGATCTGCTCCATTACCGCACAGTATTTTGCGGCAAAGGCTGCGGTCGGATTTGCGGCAAAGGTGCGACACGAACTGTTTGCACACATTCAGAGCCTGTCTTTTTCAGAGATGGATGTCTGTGGTACTTCAACCTTAATTACGCGGATGACAAGTGATATCAATCAGGTGCAGTCAGGTGTAAACCTGTTTTTGCGTCTGTTTTTACGTTCACCGTTTATCGTGTTCGGCGCGATGGTGATGGCATTTACAATTGATGTAAAAGCGGCCATGATTTTCGTTGTGGTGATCCCGATTCTTTGCGTCATCGTATTTGGTATTATGCTGGCGAGCATTCCGCTGTATCGGAAGGTGCAGGAGCGTCTGGATCGCGTGACCGGAATGACGCGGGAAAACCTGCAGGGCGTGCGTGTCATCCGTGCGTTCCGCAGAGAGGAAAAGGAGATCGAGACATTTGAGCAGGGAAATGAAGCGCTCGTCGGGATTCAGGTATTATCCGGACGGATTTCTGCATTGATGAATCCGCTGACCTATGTGGTGATCAACGGCGGTCTGCTCGTGCTGCTCTATACCGGTGCGATTCGGGTCGACGGCGGATTTATTACGCAGGGTGCGGTCGTGGCGCTTGTTAACTACATGTCACAGATCCTGGTGGAGCTGGTCAAGCTGGCGAACCTGATCATTAATGTAACGAAGGCGATTGCCTGCGGTAACCGGATCGGTGCGATCATGGATCTGGAGCCGGATGTTGTATCCGGAGCCGGGGCGTCAAAGACGGAAACAGCCAATGAGAAGAAAGGGAATGTTCCGGCAGTGGAGTTTGATCATGTCAGCTTTCGGTATAAAAATGCAGGAGCAGATTCCCTGACCGATATCACCTTCCGGGCGATGCCGGGTGAGACGATCGGAATCATCGGAGGTACCGGTTCCGGAAAGTCCTCGCTTGTCAGCCTGATTCCACGTTTCTATGATGTGCGTGAGGGCTGTGTCCGGGTAAACGGAACGGATGTAAGGGAGTACCAGCTGGATGCCCTGCGCAATAAAGTCGGCATGGTCATGCAGAAGGCGGTGCTCTTTGCCGGGACGATCCGGGACAATCTGCTCTGGGGTAATGAACATGCGACCGAGGAAGAGCTGCGTGAGGCGATCCATGCAGCACAGGCAGACGAGGTAGTATTCAAAGGAAAAGGCGGATTGGATGCAGTCGTGGAGCAGGAGGGACGGAATTTCTCCGGCGGACAGAAGCAGCGTCTGACGATCGCGCGTGCGCTCGTGCGCCATCCGGAAATCCTGATTCTGGACGACAGCTCCTCGGCACTGGATTTTGCGACCGATGCAAGACTGCGTCAGGCGATCCGGGATCTTGCCGGAGAGCGGACGGTATTTATTGTTTCCCAGCGTGCATCAACGATTCAGTATGCGGATCAGATTCTTGTGCTGGATGACGGTGCGATCGTTGGTATGGGACGGCATGAGGACCTCCTTGAGAGCTGTGAGGTTTATCAGGAAATATATTATTCTCAGTTCCCGAAGGAGGATGCACAATGAAAAAGCAGGCAGGACAAAAGGAAATCATAAAAAAGGTACTGGAATATATCCGGCCGCAGTGGTTTCGGGTGCTGTTGTCGCTTCTGATGGCAGTCATCTCGGTAGCGCTGACCTTATATCTGCCGGTGCTTACCGGACGGGTTGTGGATCATATTTTAGGACCGGGCAAGGTAGAATTTACTGAGATTATTGCAATTCTGCGTACGATGCTCATTGCTATTTTGCTGACGGCGGCGGCGCAGTGGATCATGAACATTGCGAATAACCGTATCGTTTATACAGTGACGAGAAGCATTCGGGAGGAGGCATTTCAGAAGATCGAGATTCTTCCGTTAAAATATCTGGATGGGCATTCCACCGGAGAGATCGTCAGCCGGATCATCGCCGATGTCGATCAGTTCGCGGACGGACTGCTGATGGGCTTCACACAGCTCTTTACCGGTGTGGCGACGATTGTCGGGACTTTATTTTTCATGCTGTCGGTCAATGCAGGTATTACGGTAGTGGTTGTCGTACTGACACCGATATCGTTGTTTGTAGCAAACTTTATTGCGAAGCGGACGTATTCGATGTTCAAGCTGCAGTCGGCGACGCGTGGTGAACAGACGGCGCTCATCAACGAGATGATCGAGAACCAGAAGGTCGTGCAGGCATATGGGCAGGAAAAAAAGGTGCAGACCCGTTTTGATGAGATCAACGGACGATTGGAAAAATATTCCTTACGCGCCATTTTCTTTTCATCCATCACCAATCCGGCAACCCGGTTTGTCAACAGCCTTGTCTATACAGGAGTCGGCCTGACCGGAGCGTTTGCGGCAGTACGCGGGGTGATGACTGTCGGACAGCTCTCTGCATTTTTGTCTTATGCGAATCAGTATACGAAGCCATTTAATGAAATTTCCGGTGTTATCACAGAGCTGCAAAATGCGATTGCATGTGCGGGCCGGGTGTTTGAACTGATCGATGAGGAACCGCAGATTCCGGATCCGGAGCCTGAAAAAACGCTGCCGGAAGATGACATGGGCCATGTCAGTCTGGAACATGTGGCGTTCTCCTACACACCGGAGAAAAAGCTGATCGAGGATTTTAATCTGGATGTAAAAAAGGGCGAGATGGTAGCAATTGTCGGTCCGACCGGCTGTGGAAAGACAACGCTGATCAATCTGCTGATGCGGTTCTACGATGTCGATTCGGGTTCCATCCGCATAGGCGGTACTGATATCCGGGATATGAAGCGTGAGACGCTGCGGAGTGGCTTTGGTATGGTGCTGCAGGATACGTGGCTGCGCAGCGGTACGATCCGCGACAACATCCGGATGGGACGTCCCACGGCAACGGATGAGGAGATCATTCAGGCAGCGAAGGAAGCACATGCGCACAGCTTCATCCGCCGTTTGCCGGAAGGATACGATACGATGATTACTGAGAACGGAGGCAATCTTTCACAGGGGCAGAAGCAGCTGCTTTGTATCGCGCGTGTCATGCTTGCACTTCCGCCGATGCTCATCCTCGATGAGGCGACCTCCTCGATTGATACCCGTACCGAGATCCGGATACAGAAGGCATTCAACACGTTGATGGAGGGCCGTACGAGCTTCATCGTCGCCCACCGTCTCTCAACCATCCGCAACGCAGATGTTATCCTTGTCATGCGCGACGGTAACATCGTCGAGCAGGGCACTCATAAGGAGCTGCTTGCACGGAACGGATTCTACGCGGAGATCTATAACAGTCAATTTGTTAACACCAGTTCAGAGCAGCAGCAACATGCAAAATAGGGCTGAGATGCCGCAGGCATCGGATAGCGCGAAAAGCGTGTTTGCGGCCTGTGCTCTGAACGTCCGGAAAAAATGAAAGGAGTCCCCATGACAAAAGACATGACAAGCGGCAATCCGCTCAGGCTTATCATTAGCTTTGCGATTCCGATGTTTCTC
The DNA here is from genome assembly GCA_902363135.1 of Lachnospiraceae bacterium. Lineage (GTDB taxonomy): Bacteria > Bacillota > Clostridia > Lachnospirales > Lachnospiraceae > Choladousia. The sequence continues at coordinate 178,242 of CABIZF010000003.1, read as the reverse complement.
GGAATGCTGTTTCAGCAGTTTTACAGTATGGTGGATACGGTAGTGGTCGGGAAATTTTTGGGAGTAGGACCGCTTGCCGGTGTGGGGGCGACGAGCTCCCTGAACTTTATGGTCATCGGATTTTGTACCGGAGTCTGCAATGGCTTTGCAATTCCGGTGGCGCAGATGTTCGGTGCAAAGCGGGACAGTGAATTGCGCAAATATGTAGCAAACAGTACATGGCTGTGCATTTTCTTTTCGGTTGTGCTTACAGCACTGGTTGTAGGGTTCTGTCGGCCGATTCTGACTCTGATGAATACCCCGGAGGATATCTTTGAATATGCGTATCTGTATATCGTTATTATCTTTCTCGGGATTCCGTTTACATTTCTCTACAATATCCTTGCGGCACTGATCCGGTCGCTTGGAGACAGCCGTACGCCAGTCGTTTTTCTTGGTGTGGCATCGCTGATTAACATTGTGCTGGATATAGTATTTGTCATTGTGCTGCATATGGGAGTAGAAGGACCGGCGATCGCGACGGTGATCTCCCAGGGGCTTTCCGGGGCGATCTGCCTTTGGTACATGAAACGAAAATTTGAGATTCTTCGTATATCCAAAGAGGAATGGAAGCTGCGCGGCACATACATAAAGACGCTTTGCTATATGGGCATACCGATGGGACTGCAGTATTCCATCACAGCGATCGGTACGCTCGTCATCCAGACGGCAGTCAATGGTTTTGGTTCTTTGACGGTAGCCGGTGTCACAGCGGCGCAGCGTATCAATTCCTTTATCAGCTGTCCGGTCGAGTCGATCGGCGCGACGATGGCGCCATACAGTGGACAGAACATGGGTGCCGGAAAACTGGACCGGGTTGGCAGGGGACTGAGGGATGCATCAATTCTGGGATTTGCTGTATCAGCGGTACTCTTTGTAATCGTTTTAATGACCGGTAAACAGCTTTCTTTGATCTTTCTGGATACGGCAGATGACAGAGTCATCGCCTATTCCTACCAGTTCCTTGTGACGACCGCGGCTGGCTATTTCCTGCTGACGCTGGTAAATGCAGTGCGGTTTACGATTCAGGGAATGGGATTTTCCGTCTTTGCGATTACATCCGGTGTACTGGAAATGATTGCACGTACCCTTGCGGGACTTGTACTCGTACCGCTGATCGGTTATACCGGAATCTGCCTGGCTCATCCGCTGGCATGGATTTTTGCAGATTCATTTCTGATACCGGCGTTTTTCTATTGCAAGAAGAAGGTTCAGAGGCTGTATGATTGAATAACGGCGCGTCGCATTCTCGTTACTTCAGTGATGAGTTAGACGCGCAAATTTTTTGTTAAAAGCAGAGCATGTGGATGAAATAATCTATATGCTCTATTTTTTGCCCATTTTTGGAAAAATAAAAATACCAGTATCCTGTGCTCTTAAAAGAATACAAGATACTGGTAGCATGAGAAAATTTGCTCTACTTTTTGGAAGTCATTTTACATATACTCTGACAGAAAAAGTTGATTACGAATATAAGTTAAAGAGGATAAAACGGTTTCCTCAGCCCTTTTCGTACAGCGCCTGAATCTCCACCGCCGTCAGCGCACCGAAGTACACGTTGACGTTGTCGAATCTGGCGTCTTCTACGTCCTCGTCATCCCAGATCGCGCCGCTGCCGACCATGACATTTTTCGCCTGAGAAATGCCGGTCTTGTTTTTGCGGAAGCAGTCGGTCAGGTCTTTCGTCTCCTCGCCGATCAGCTCGCCGTTCAGATAGACGCGGATACCCTGAGGATCAACGGTATAAGCGACGTGCTGCCACACACCGCGCTCGCCGTTTGTTGTGAGCAGTGCGCCCTGCACATCACTGTAAGCATTGGCATTAATGCGGGCGATCAGATTTGCGCCGATGCGGGTCAGCGGATACTGGTTGTTGGCATCTGCCTCGAACAGTGCGCTGTGTTCAAAGGTCGCTTCGCCGATGTTCACCCACATCGCTACGGTGTAGCCAGCTGGCTTGATGTCGGATAACGTGTCCTCCGGGAGCTTCAGGTAGTTGACATTCTTGGCCGCCGGCTCATTCGTAACCTGAAGGACATTGCCACGTGTCTCATCGGATACGATGGAAGCGGAGCCGATCAGGGAAGCCGTCTCACTTCCGGTGGAATCGGCATCCGGTGCGATGGCCCCGGCAGCATCTGCCGCCGTCTCAAAGTCGAAGCCATAGATCAGGTATGGATTCTGACGAACGGTGACTTTGTATGTCTCCTCTACGGTAGTATCTCCGTAGGTGATCGTGGCAGTCAGCTTTGCGCGCGCATCTTCCTCTGCCTGCGGTGTCACAGCACCGGTCTCGCTGATGACTGAAGCATCAGAGGTTGCCCAGGTCACATCTGCACCGAGGACAGAAGTCGGAAGTTCTAGGTTCTCTCTGGTTGCAGCCGGGATCATCTGGCCGATCGCGATTGCCGCCATGTTTGCCAGCATCTCGTTGTCATTCATATCAATCATACTGCCCCAGATGCTTGCATTGTTGTCGCCGATTGCGGAGAAGGTCATGACCGGGGTGGTATCAGAATTTTCCTTCAGCTGACGGAAGAAGAATCCCTTGTAGGTGACATCATTCATTTCGATCGTGAGATAATCATAGCCGTGTCCGGAGTCTGTTTTTGTCCAGGTACCGGAGGCTGCGCCGGATACGGTGCCGTCCTCATTTAAGGTGAGCATCTGTGTGTTGAGCATGTCGCCGCTCGTCTTTGTGCCGTGATCGATAAATTCATAGGAGCCGACGACCTCGCTGGTTTCATAATTTTCCGGCTGTTCGCCGCGGTATTCATAGACTGCGGTGGTTGGCCACTGATCCTCATTTAAGAACTGCTGATGAACGCGCACCTCATGTGCCTCGAGCTGCGGATCCATGTCAAAACGCTGATGGTAAACGAGGTAGCGCAAGCCATCCTCGTCGATCAATGCAGAGTTGTGTCCGGCTGCGCGTTTGCCGATCTGGTCATAGAAGCTGTAGTTTCCGATCAGCTTGATGCCGTAATTGTCATTGTTCTCGCCGCTCTCGGAAGCATTTCCTCCTGCAGCATCGACATACGGCCCGGTCGGATTTTCGGAGCGGAAGAGACGCATATTATATCCGCCTTCAGCGGTCAGGCCGCCGTAAGTTTCGTACAGATAGTAATAGCCGGTTTCAGGATCATACTGGATATAAGGAGCCTCGCCGGACTGATGGTTGCCGCCTGCAAGGTGCACGCCGAAGTAGCGGTCCACGAAATTGCCGGAGACCTCATCGGTGGAGTCGACACCCGGATAAATGGCTTCGCCGGTTGCAGGATCGAGCTCGAGAAGGAACAGTCCGCCGGACCAGGAGCCGTAGGACATATACAGCTTTTCGCCGGATGCATCAAAGAAAAGGTTCGGGTCGATCGCATTCGGCGCATACAGATGGTTCCAGTCACCGGTTTGATCGAACCAGTTGTCACTGATCTCATCGATGCCGCCGTTTTCACTTCCCTTTTCCAGAAGCGTATTCAGGTTTAGATAATCATTGTCCCATTTCGTATTGCGGGAGCTGTTGCCATCGACGGCGCCGGTATTCGTAAAGCCGGAATAAATGATTGTGTCTACATAAGTATAAGTACCGTCGAACGTCTTGGAGACGAGATAGCTGATGCAGGAGCGTCTCCAGGTCGAAGAGGTGCAGCAGTACAGCATATATGCGCCGGTGCTTCCATCATCCCATTTATAGTAAGGATTCCAGATCGCATCCGGAGCCCAGATCGCATAGCCGCCGACGCAGTCTCCGTCGTTGTAGCCGGCCCACTGAAACGGTTTCTCAAACGTTTCCTTCAGATTGCCGTAAAATGGCGTGTTTTCCGGATTACCATAGTCGCTGTTCAGCTGCGTCCACTGGATCAGATCCGAAGAACTCGCGGAAGCGGTGTGGGAGCCGAGCACATAGTACATGCCGTCTGCTTTTACGATGGACGGATCATGTACGCTCACGCGGGTCGGCGTTTCCGGTGTATCCGCAGTCTCGTCTGTATCTGTGAGCTCGGAGGAATCCTCGATCGCGATGGTTTCTTCCTGAGCGGAAACGTCCTCTGCTTCGGTGTCAATTTCGATCACATCGTCATCTTCTACGACGACATCCACAGCATCCGAAGCATCGGCCTCTGTCACCAAAGCCGCGTCCTCGACGATGATTTCATCTGCAAACGCCGGGATGGAAGCCGTACAAGCGATAGCGGCACATAAGGCACCCGACAGGACAAAACGGTACAGGTACTTTGCCCGAAGAGATTTGTTTTTCATAAATACTCCTTTCTTCTTTTAGAAAAACCTAAAATAATATAGATAAATCTATTATATACGAAACATGAAAGGATAGCAAGAGAGATTCGGGTAAAATGCTGTGAGACTTTATGAAAGAAAAAGATATGAAACGTAGAAAAGCTGAAAAACAGGCAGAATTATCAGAAAAAAAGGTCAGAATGCCAATGCAAAGCAAAAAGAATAAAATAAAAATAAAGTGATTGCTATTTTTTCCGGCAATGCTATACTGGATTTGCAGGTTTAATTATCTGGTATGATGCCTGCGAATTGCTCCGCTGCGAAGCAGCTCCCGCAATTCTACAAACATTCGAAATCCGCTGATTTACTACGTAAATCGCTACTTTCTCATGTTTGGCGGGTCCCAAGTTCAAAAGCCTTATCATGCAAGCATGAACGGCTTTTTGACCTTTTGCCCCTGGCATCATTATCTCATATCAGGGAGAAAACAAAAGCGTTAAGGAGGCATCCTCATGATTATAAAAAACGTTAAAATTTTTCAGGAAGATCATGCATTCCATGCAGGTGTCATTTACCTGCAGGATGGAATGATTGAGCATATCCAGCCGGAGTCTGAGCTGGACGGGGCGGAGCCGATTCCGCAGGAGGGCGAGCAGGTCATCGACGGTCGCGGCTGTTATGCGATTCCGGGCATGATCGACCTGCATTTCCATGGCTGTATGGGCAGCGATGTCTGTGATGCCACAGAGGAGGCACTGCATACGATAGCAAAATATGAGGCATCGATCGGTGTCACGGCGATTTCACCGGCAACAATGACGCTCTCTGGGGACGAGCTGGTACATGTACTGGAAAATGCTGCTTCTTATAAAAAAAAGATGGCAGGAGCAGCGGATGCGGCATACGAGGCAGAGCTGGTCGGTATTAATATGGAAGGGCCGTTCATCAGTAAGGCGAAGAAGGGGGCACAGGACGAGCGTAATATCATCCCGTGTGACGTGGAGCTGTTTTACCGCTTCCAGCGCGCGGCGGACGGACTCGTAAAATTCATCGGCATCGCGCCGGAGGAGCCGGGAGCGATCCCGTTTGTCGATGCGGTAAAGGATGAGGTGAGTGTATCGCTGGCCCATACGAATTCAGACTATGAGCACGCGATGGAAGCATTTTCACATGGGGCGAACCATGCGGTGCATCTTTATAATGCGATGCCGCCATTTACACACCGTGCACCTGGGGTGGTCGGAGCGGTCGCAGACAATCCGCATGTCATGGCAGAGATGATTTGCGATGGCGTACATATCCATCCATCGGTCGTGCGTGCGACCTTCGCAATGCTCGGTAAAGAGCGGATGATCCTGATCAGCGACAGCATGCGTGCAGCCGGGATGCCGGACGGGCGGTATACTCTGGGCGGACTGGATGTCGATGTAAAGGGCAACCGTGCGATCCTGGTAAGTGACGGTGCACTGGCAGGTTCCGTCACAACACTTCCGGATTGCATGCGCACGGTGGTGCAGAAAATGGGACTGCCGCTGGAGACGGCAGTAGCGGCTGCGACGGAGAATCCGGCGAGAAGTCTTGGCATTTATGATCAGCAGGGCTCCCTGACGGCAGGCAAGAAAGCTAATGTTGTGCTTTTGGATGAGGATCTGAAGCTTGTGGCCGTTGTAAAAGACGGCGTACAGATCGCTTAGAAAGAGAAAAGCAGGCAGATTTGAGGAGAATGTTTCATTTTCGCAATAATTTGCTTGTGATTCAGTGGATGACGTAGTAAAATAGACAAAAGGCGAGATGGACGGAATCAGGTTTTTGTCTATTCTTACGTAAAAATACCGGGGGATCCCGATAAGGATACGAAAGAACAGAATGGAGTAGTTGGAATGAAAAAGCTTTTATTCGTTTATAATCCACGGTCCGGAAAAGGACTGATTCGGAACAGTTTGTCTTCGATTGTAGAGACATTTTCGGCGGGTGGCTATGATGTGACGATCTATCCGACCAAATGTGAGAGGGATGCCTGTGATACGGTACAGAGCCGTGCGGCAGAGTTTGATATGATCGTCTGCAGCGGCGGGGACGGCACTTTAGATGAGGTCGTGACCGGTCTGATGAACAGCGGGGAAAAGAAGCCGGTCGGCTATATCCCGGCTGGCAGTACGAATGATTTTGCGAACAGCATTGGTATCCCGAAGCCGATGGAGCAGGCTGCGAAGCTGGTCGTGGAGGGCGAGCCGTTTGCATGCGATATCGGACGGTTTAATGACAGCTATTTTGTCTATGTGGCAGCATTTGGACTGCTTACCGATGTATCCTATCAGACACCGCAGGATCTGAAAAATGCGCTGGGTCATGTCGCTTATGTGCTCGAGGGTATGAAGCGGATGGGCTCCTGGAAGAGCTGTCATCTTCGCATTGACAGCGAAGAATTTTCCGAGGATGGCGAATTTGTGTTCGGTATGATTACAAATTCCAATTCTGTCGGTGGCTTTAAAGGCATTCCGGGGAAAAATATCGAGCTGAATGACGGTGTATTCGAGGTCATGCTCGTACATACGCCGAAGAATCTGCTGGAGTGGCAGGAAGCGATTACCGCTGTACTGACCCACGATGAGAACAGCAAGGTCGTTGTGCGGTTTAAGACAAAGCATATGCTGATCCGTTCAGAGGAGCCGGTCGCATGGACGCGTGACGGGGAAAATGGCGGAGAGCATACGCAGGTCGAGCTGACGAACCTGCAGCAGGTGCTGGAGATCATGACAGAGGCAGGCGATGAGCCGGCCGTACATGAAATGCCGCTGGCATAGAGATTGGAAATTTGCTCATTTTTCTACGAAAAATGGCTGCTTTTCGGTGCTTTGCGGGTCAATAAAACAAAATCAGGGGGAACATCCGGACGTTATCTGAGACGCAAATGGCTGTTGCAGACCGTTCGGTTTAGGAAAGGAGAAGGATATGTTATACGCAGGAGTGGATCTCGGTACATCAGCAGTCAAGCTGCTTTTGATGGACGGAGAGGGTAAGATCAGAAAAATTGTTTCAAGGGAATATCCATTATATTTCCCGCATCCGGGCTGGTCAGAGCAGAAGCCGGAAGACTGGTATGCGATGACCATTGATGGGCTGAAGGAGTTGCTTGCAGATTCCGATAAGAGCGAGCTGGCAGGTATCAGCTTTGGAGGACAGATGCATGGACTGGTTATTCTGGATGACCAGGATCAGGTGATTCGCCCGGCGATCCTCTGGAACGATGGCCGGACGACGAAGGAGACCGCGTACCTGAACGAGGTGATTGGAAAAGAGACACTTTCCAAATATACTGCAAACATTGCATTTACCGGCTTTACGGCTCCGAAGATTCTGTGGGTAAAGGAAAATGAGCCGGAGAATTTTGCACGGATCGCGAAGATTATGCTGCCGAAGGACTATCTGGCATATCGTCTGTCCGGCGTACACTGTACAGATGTATCGGATGCATCCGGTATGCTGCTGTTTGATGTAAAAAATCGCTGTTGGTCGAAGGAAATGCTGGACATCTGCGGCGTCAAAGAAGAGATGATGGCGAAGATTTACGAGAGCTATGAGGCAGTAGGTACGCTTCTGCCGGAAGTGGCTGCAGAGCTTGGCGTATCGACCGATGTCAAGGTCGTAGCGGGAGCCGGAGATAATGCAGCTGCGGCGGTCGGCACCGGCACCGTCGGAGACGGACGCTGCAATATTTCTCTTGGCACGAGCGGCACGATTTTTATTTCTTCCGAGAAGTTTGGCGTGGACAAATTTAATGCACTGCATGCGTTTGCCCATGCGGACGGGCATTATCACCTTATGGGCTGTATGCTGAGCGCGGCATCCTGCAACAAATGGTGGATGGACGAGATCATCGGCACGAAGGATTACGCAGCAGAGCAGAAGCAGATTGAAAAGCTTGGTGAGAACCATGTATATTTCCTTCCGTATCTGATGGGTGAGCGTTCTCCGCACAATGACCCGAATGCACGTGCGACCTTTATCGGTATGACGATGGATACGACAAGAGCGGATATGACGCAGGCTGTGCTTGAAGGCGTGGCGTTTGCATTGCGTGATTCTCTGGAAGTAGCGCGTGCACTCGGCATCCATATCGAGCGCACGAAGATCTGCGGCGGTGGTGCAAAGAGCCCACTGTGGAAAAAGATCATCGCGAATGTCATGAATCTGAAGGTAGATGTGATTGAGAGTGAGGAAGGCCCGGCGCTTGGCGGCGCGATTTTAGCGGCAGTCGCATGCGGCGAGTTTGCTTCCGTAGAAGATGCGGCACAGAAGCTGGTGAAGATCGTCGATACCGTAGAGCCGGATCCGGAGCTGGTAGAAAAGTACGAAGCACGTTATCAGCAGTTCCGTCAGATCTATCCGACCTGCAAAGAGCTGTTTCCGAAGATTCTGTAAATATAAAAGTATATATAAAATATTCTGGATAGAAAAAGGGGGAATTTACAATGGAGATCAAGAAGATCACAGATCCTGCATTTCGCAAATATGGGAAAATACTGACCGGAATCGATTTTACGGGGCTCGTAGAAGAGATGCAGAAGACGCCGTGTCCGGACAACGTGATTTATGAACCGTCAATCGCAGAGCTTGAAGCACTTCCGGTATATGGAGAGCTGCAGAGAGTCTGCTACGGCGAGCTGCCGATTCAGGTCGGCTACTGCAACGGCTACAATAAAAAGCTGAATGCGGTCGAGTATCACCGTTCTTCTGAGCTGGACATCGCAGCATCCGATGCGATTCTGCTGCTCGGCTGGCAGCCGGATGTCACAGAGGATTATACTTATGAGACCGCAAAGATCGAAGCATTTCTGCTTCCGAAGGGCGTTGGCGTGGAGCTGTATGCGACGACCCTGCACTATGCACCGTGCAGCACAGGCAATGCGGGCTTTCGCGTAGTCATCGTGCTTCCGCGCGATACAAACCTTCCGCTTGATGTAGCACATGAAGGCGGTGAGGATGGGCATCTGACCGCGAAGAATAAATGGCTGATCGGTCACCCGGAAGGAGGGCTTCCGGAGGGCTCTCCGCTTGGACTGATCGGTGAGAATATTACGCTTGACTAAGGATATCCGATGACGCAGATCAGAATCGTGCGCCGGGTTTCATGGGCGTTCATCGCAGACAGAGATTGATAGCAGATGTCTGCTTTAACAGGTAACAGCTTCCCGAAGAGACATCCGTCTCTTCGGCGAAGTTCTGAATACAAGATTCAACATCATTTTATGAAGAGAACAAATCAGGAGGAAAAAGCAATGAACAACATTCCAAAAGTAAAAATTGGTATTGTGGCAGTAAGCCGCGACTGCTTCCCGGAGTCTCTTTCCGTGAACAGAAGAAAAGCACTGGTAGATGCATACAAGGCAAAATATGACGCAGAGGATATTTATGAGTGTCCGGTCTGTATCGTAGAGAGTGAGATTCACATGGTACAGGCTTTAGAGGATGTCAAGGCAGCCGGCTGTAATGCACTGGTTGTTTATCTTGGAAACTTCGGTCCGGAGATCTCCGAGACACTGCTTGCAAAGCATTTTGACGGACCGGCTATGTTTGTTGCAGCTGCTGAGGAAAGCCAGAACGACTTAAGCGATGGCCGTGGCGATGCTTACTGCGGTATGCTGAACGCAAGCTACAACCTGAAGCTGCGCAATATCCATGCATATATTCCGGAGTATCCGGTAGGAACCGCTGCAGAGTGTGCAGATATGATTCATGAGTTCGTTCCGATTGCACGCGCTGTCGTTGGTCTGAAGGATCTGAAGATCATCAGCTTTGGCCCGCGTCCGCTGAACTTCCTGGCATGTAATGCACCGATCAAGCAGCTGTACAACCTTGGCGTAGAGATCGAGGAGAACTCTGAGCTGGATCTGTTCGAATCCTTCAACAAGCATGCAGGCGATCCGCGTATTCCGGATGTGGTAAAGGATATGGAGCAGGAGCTTGGCGAAGGCAACAAGAAGCCGGAGGTTCTTGCAAAGCTTGCACAGTACGAGCTGACGCTGCTTGACTGGGTAGAGGCACACAGAGGCTACAGAAAATACGTTGCGCTGACGAGCAAATGCTGGCCGGCATTCCAGACACAGTTTGGTTTTGTTCCGTGCTATGTCAACAGCCGTCTGACCGGAAGAGGAATCCCGGTATCCTGTGAGGTAGATATCTACGGTACATTAAGTGAGTTCATCGGAACCTGCGTCAGCAACGATGCAGTTACGCTTTTGGATATCAACAACTCTGTTCCGGACGATATGTACGAGGAGTCTATCAAGGGCAAATTCGATTATACGCATAAGGATACCTTCATGGGCTTCCATTGCGGAAATACCTGCTCTTCCAAGCTTTCCAGCTTCAGCATGAAGTATCAGAAGATTATGGCAAGAAGCCTTCCGGTAGAGGTTACCAACGGAACTCTTGAGGGAGACATCGTTCCTGGAGATATCACCTTCTATCGCCTGCAGAGCACCGCAGATAACATCCTTCGTGCATATGTGGCAGAGGGCGAGATCCTTCCGGTAGCGACCAAGTCCTTCGGTGGTATCGGTGTATTTGCAATCAAGGAGATGGGACGCTTCTATCGTCACGTACTGATTGAGGGCAATTACCCGCATCACGGCGCCGTTGCATTCGGACATCACGGCAAGGCTCTGTTCGAGGTATTCAAGCTCATCGGCGTATGCCCGGATGAGATCGGATACAACCATCCGGCAAGCGTACCGTACCGCACGGAGAATCCGTTTGCATAAGTAAAACAGAAAATCGCAGGAGGTTTACAGACGGACTGCGGATGAAGTGGCTGCCGCCGGTGTGCGGCAGCCTTTTCTGAAAGGAGAAGTTATGAATCAGACCAGCTTCGGAAAAGACAACAAGGGTGTAGAGTATACTTTATATTCCTTCACAAACAAAAACAACATGACGATGGTGCTGAGCGACCTTGGAGCGACCCTGGTAAAGCTGCTTGTTCCGGCAAAGGACGGAAGCGTAAAGGATGTCGTACTCGGTTACGATACACCGCAGGAGTACATCGACAACACCTGCTATTTTGGAACCGTCATCGGACGCAGCGGCAACCGGATTGCCAACGGACGTTTTAAGATCAATGGAAAGACCTATCAGCTGGGCATCAATGACAACGACAACAATCTGCACAGCGGCCCGGACGGCTATGACAACCGGAAATGGGACGTAAAAGCCGTGGATGAGGAGAAGAACAGCATTACCTTTTCTCTGAACAGTCCGGACGGTGATCAGGGCTTTCCGGGGAACGCCACCCTTTGCGTGACCTATACACTGAGCGAGGACAATGAGATCATTCTGCATTATGAGGCAGACACCGATGCAGATACGGTTATGAATCCGACGAATCATACATATTTCAACCTTGCCGGACATGACAGCGGAAAGATTCTGGATCAGACGCTTTGGCTCGCGGCAAAGGGATTCACGGTCGTACATGACCATCAGGCGATTCCGACCGGCGAGATCGCTTTGGTAGCTGGAACTCCGATGGATTTCACGACTGCAAAGCCGATCGGCAGAGATATCGAGGCGGATTTCCAACAGATGAAGTACGTGGGTGGCTATGACCACAATTATGCTTTAAGGGAAGCTCCGGGTGAGCGCATGAAGATGGCCGAGGCGCACAGTGATAAAACAGGTATCACGCTTGAGGCGTTTACGACCTGCTGTGGCGTACAGCTCTATGCGGGTAATTCTATTACTCCGCAGAAGGGAAAAGATGGGGCTTCATACAGCGAGCGGGACGGCTTCTGCCTGGAAGCACAGTTTTACCCGAATGCGATCAACCAGGAAAATTTTGCAAGTCCGATTTTAAAGGCCGGGGAGCATTACAGCTCGACGACCAGCTACCGTTTTTCTGTGCAGTAGGAGAACGGGACTTTCCGGGTTCGTGAAAAAAGAGCAGAGAATCAGAAATGGTCTCTGCTCTTTTTTTTGGTATAATTGACGAAAAACAGAAAACCAGATATAATAGATCATAGTATTCGTTTGCAAAATTGGATAAAAAGAGTCAGAATGGAAGGAAAACTTGTTCATGAAAACGAAAAGTGGCGGTATCAGTAAGGCCAGACAATATGCAAAATCTCATATGTGGTGTACCTTTGCGGCCGTGATCGGGGCCGCGGTTTTGCTGCTGCTTCTCGTGCTGTTGTTTTACATGCGGGGACAATACTATTCCTTTTTGCTTCGGACGACCTATTCGACACAGGAGGCTCTGCTGGATACCGTAGAGGAAAATCTGGAAAGGCTGCTGGATGGCTATGTGGCGACCGGATCCGGACTTTGTGTGGACCGGGAGATGTTGTATGATACTGATCTGCGGGCGGCGATCGATGAGTATGTGGCAAGTCCGCGCGGGGCAGGAGACAATCAGAGAATAAAAAATGCCTTAAAGATAGCCGGAAACGTATCAAACCGGATCATCTGCGTGGCAGTGGCCGATGCAGACGGAATCCTGTGCCAGAATGACAAGATTCAGATTTCCTCCATGACCAGAATCGACATCTGGGATGATGAGGAAGCGGTGCGGGATATTTTTGAGGGGATGCGTGCCATGAACGATGGGAAAAGCATTCCGCGTTATCAGCTTGTGACAGAGCCCCATGCGCATCCGAATGTGGAAAACCGCGGGATGCTGAATTTTGCGTTTCCATTTCGGAACGGTTATTCCTATCAGAATATTCCGTATATTCTTCTGCTTTCTTTTCAGATGGATCCGGCAGAGGAAATCTTACGACAGCTTACCGTAGGACAGGAAGACTATGTGCAGGGCTATATTGAAGGGGAGAATGGAAGAATTCTGCTTCATACCGCCGGAGAAGAATACATCGGGCGTTCTGCAGTCGGCTGGAAAGACCAGAAAAAGCTGACGGATCTGAGCGTTCCGGTCGGAAAATATGGCTGGAAGCTGCACACGGCGATTGATGAAAGACAGATCCTGGAGAAGGTAAATGCAAGCTACCGCCCGGTGCTGCTGATGTACTTTATTGTTATATTGCTGATTCTGGGGCTTTTGTTCTGGGCCTGCCAGCACACCTTAAAGCCGGTGCATCTGATCGGTGCATCCATTGCGAAGGTGCAGGGCGGAGAAAGCAGGGAAGAGATCCGGATTCAGGGAAACAATGAGATCTGGCAGCTGGCAGAATCGTACAACCGGATGCTGCACGCCATTGCATTGGCAGAAAAAGCAGTTGAGGATCAGCACACACAGGCGATTGACAGTATGAAAATGAAGCAGCGGGCCGAACGGGAGGCGCTGGAATCGCAGATCAATGCCCATTTTATCTGCAATACGATCAATGCGATTAATTATGAGGCAATTGAGAGCGGCAACTATAAGGTCTCAACCCTGCTGAAAAAGCTTTCCAATACCCTGCGCTATACCTTTGATCAGAAGCATCAGAACGTCTATATGCGTCAGGAGATTGTGTGGATCGAGCAGTATCTGTATCTGCAGCGGGAGCGGCTGGAGAGCGTGTTTGATTATGAGATCGATTTTGATCCGGACTATGACAGCTGGCCGTGCCGGAAGCTGATGCTGCAGCCGTTTGTGGAAAATTCGATTCTGCATGGCTTTGAAGGCTGGAAGGAAGGCGGACATATCCGGATCTGCGGCGAAGGATACCGTGAGCTTCTGCGTATTACGATCGAGGATAATGGCTGCGGAATGAACCAGGGACAGCGGGATCTGATCCGTGAGGTTCTGCGGAACCCGGGAAGCGAAAAGAAGTGTGATATGGGAATCGGAATCCGGAATGTCATCATGCGCATGAAAATGTATTATGGGGAAGATTTTCAGGCGGAGCTGTGGACAAAAGAGGGAAAAGGGACACGGTTTATATTCACGCTGCCGCTGCCGCCGACGGAGCTGCACGGGCAGCCGGATCCGGCAGGTAACCGGATATCCGTTTGACAAAGCACACCGTATGGAACACAGCAGTCGGAAACAGAAAATGGGGGAAATACTTTGAGAATTTTAATCGCAGAGGATGAGCCGCGGGCAATGCGCGGATTGAAAAATCTGATCACATCGATTTCACCGGATTATCAGGTGGTAGCAGAGGCGGCGGACGGGCGGCAGGCACTGGAAATGCTGCAGCAGCAAAAGCCGGAGGTCGTGTTTACTGATCTGAAAATGCCGTATATGGATGGAATGGCTCTGATCCGAACCGCGCATGCGCTGGAATCTACGGCAGAGTTTGTACTCGTCACAGCCTATGAGGAGTTTGAGGTGGCGCGGGAGGCAATCGGCCTTGGCGTATTCGATTATCTCGTGAAGCCGATCACAATCGAGGATGCAATGCGTGTACTGGAGCGGCTTTCAACAAAGCTTGGCGGGACGCAGGAGCATATGGCGGAGATGTCTCTTCGCGATCAATATCCGGAGGCGCATCCGCTGGTCCGCAAAACGCTGCACATCATTGAGGAGAGCTATGCCTCGAAGCTGAATCAGAAGGAGCTCGCTCAGATGCTCGGTATTTCACAGGAATATCTGTGCTATCTGTTTAATAAGGATGTCGGGGAGCCATTTGTAAAATTTGTCAAAAAGTACCGGATCGAGACAGCAAAACGCCTGCTTGCGAGTGGGCGTACAACCAAGGATGAGGTGGCGTATCAGGTCGGATTCTCAGATGCCAAATATTTTGGCAGAGTGTTCCGGGAGGTTGCGGGAGTGAGCGTGGCCGAGTATGTGCGGGAGATGTAGCAGCCGGCGCAGGCTCGTTTATTTCGGCTATGTGCAGGTGGCGAAGCAGATTACAAAGAACCGCCTGAGTGGAAAATGAATAATTTGTGCAAAGCATACATAAAACAGACAAGAAGTAAATGATATATATAAAAAATATTAAAATTTTCTCCGTATCTTAAAATTATACACTAATATTTTTACCTCCATCTTAAAAATGGAGGTATCTTTTTTATGCAAAAAGACTATAATGAGCATATCAAATAAATGCAGAGCGCCTGAATGCGTGAAAGCCGGATGTGAAACGGCAAAAAGGGGGCTCTGAAGGAAAAGGGAGGTTTCAATTATGCAGAAACGTACAAGAAAACAGCTCGCACTGGTTCTCACCGGAGCAATGGCAATGTCCATGATGGCAGGCTTTGGTGCTTACGCAGAAGAGAGCTCATCCGACATCGGAGAGCCGAACGGCGGCGCAGAAGTCACCCTGTGGCACTATTTTGAGCACGAGGCAGATGCCCTCAACAAGATGGTAAAGCAGTACAATGAGTCCCAGAGCGATATTTATATCGTTCCGACGTTCGTATCCCGTGAAGAGCTGATGAAGCAGTATACAATCGGTGCCGTATCCGGTGAGCTGCCGGATATCGGAATGGTAGATTCTCCGGATATGGCTTCCTACATTTCACTTGGCGTATTTGAGGACATCACAGATTACTTAAGCGACTGGCCGGATCTGGAGCAGTTCTATCCGGGTCCGATGGCAAGTGCAAAGGATGCAGACGGAAGAATTTACGGACTTCCGAACAACTCCAACTGTCTTGCACTTCTTTGTAACATGGACATCTTAAAGGCAGCAGGCGTTGAGAATCCGCCGACAACCTGGGAAGAGTTAAGAGAGGTATGTGAGAAGACCACTAATCCGGATGATGGCGTATACGGACTGGCAATGTGTGCGATCTCCAACGAAGAGGGAACCTTCCAGTACATTCCGTGGATGTACGGCGCAGGATCCAGCGTGGCTGATGTCGATGACGAGGCCGGTGTAGAGGCACTTACCTTCCTGAGCGATCTTGTAAAAGACGGTCTGATGAGTAAGGAAGTAGTGAACTGGGGACAGGGCGATGCTTACAATGCATTCCTTGCAGGCAAGGCAGCGATTCTTGAGTCCGGTACATGGCAGATTTCCACTCTGGACGGCCAGGATAAGGATAAGGTGACATTTGAGTATCAGTACGTTCCGATGCCGAAGCATGGAGACAACCAGGCAACCGTTATCGGCGGTGAGAACTTTGGCGTATGTGCAGGCAGTGAGCACGTAGCAGAATGTGCAGAATTCCTGAAGTCCATGATGTCCGCAGAGAATAACGCAGACTGGTGTGAGATCGCAGGAAAGCTTCCGGTTCGTGCAGACGCAGTAGAATTGAAGGATTTCTGGACAGCAGACGCGAGATTTAAAGTATTCAATGATTCTATGGACTTTGCAGTAGCAAGAGGACCTCACGAATCATGGCCGACCATTTCTGAGGCTATTTACACCGCAGAGCAGTCTGCAATCCTCGGTGAGAAGACACCGGAGGAGGCACTGACAGCAGCAGCAGCAGTGATTGATCCGATTCTTGAGGAAAAACCGATTGCGGCACAGTAACAGACAAAACTAGCAGTGAGTAACAGGGGCTGCCGCATGGTTCCGTGCGGTGGCCCTTATGTTTATAAATAAGGAAAGGACGTGGGCCTGTGAAATCTACGATTGCTGCAAAAAGAAGAAGAGAGGGATATCTGTTCATCCTGCCGGGTTTTCTGTACATGCTGATTATTCTCGGATATCCTTTGGTTTACAATATTATTCTCAGCTTTAAAAATGTAAATGTTAAAACGTTTGCTTCCGGTACCTCGGTGTTTGTCGGAATGCAGAACTACATTGATCTGTTTCATAATGACACTTTTCTGCTTGTTATGAAGAACACCTTTGTATTTACGATCTGGTGTCTGATTTTCCAGTTTACGATCGGATTTATTTTTGCGTTATTTTTCTCTCAGAAATTTACGTTGTCCGGTCCGATCCGTGGCATGGTGCTGGTCGGATATATGATGCCGATGTCCGTTACGGCAATGCTTGGAAAAAATATGTTTGATGTATCCAGTGGTGTTATTAACGATCTTCTGATGAAGGTCGGACTGGCGTCCTCTCCGATCGAATGGCTGCTCAATGGCTCTACTGCGATGGTTGCGGTAATTGCAGTCAATTGCTGGGTCGGCATTCCGTTCAACATGCTGCTTCTGACCTCCGGTCTTACCGGAATTTCCCAGGAGCTTTACGAGAGTGCCAGTGTAGACGGTGCAAAATGGGGACAGCGTTTCCGCTACATCACATTGCCGCTGATGAAGCCTGCCATTCTGTCTGTGCTGATGCTTGGATTTATCTACACATTTAAAGCGTTTGACCTGATGTTTGTCATGACAAGCGGCGGACCGCTGAATGCGACGGATGTACTTGGTACATATTCCTATACGCTTTCCTTCAAGCAGTATGAATTTTCACTTGGTTCGGCTACCGCGATGGTATTGTTCTGCTGTCTGTTTGTCATCGGACTGTTCTATCTGCGTCTGATTTCGAAGGAGGATGAGTAGTATGGAAAAAACAGTAAATACGAAAAAAAAGACAAAGGAAACGGTACTCAATTCAAGAGAGCGCCGGAGAAATCTTGTGAACTGCATTCTTGCAGTCATCATCGCAATTTTGTTTCTTTTCCCGATCTACTGGCTGGTAGCGATGTCCTTTAAATCGGATGCAGAATCGTTCGGAAAGATCGTGACCTATTATCCGCACAACTTTACCTTTGACCCGTGGATTCAGAACTTCCAGGATGCGGAGTTTTTAAAATCTTTGAAGAACAGTATCGTTATCGCACTGCTTTCCATGGTGCTCTCGATGACATTCGGTGTACCGGCTGCATATGGTATGGGTCGTTATCGGGTTCCGGGCAGCAAGGGCTTTCTGCTGACCTTTCTCGTCACCCAGATGCTTCCGGCTTCTCTGATGCTGACACCGATGTATCTGATTTTTAACAAGCTGCATCTGCTTGGCACTTATCTTGGACCGGCACTCGCAATTTCTTCCGGTTCGGTACCGTTTATCGTCGTGACACTTCGCCCGTATTTCAAGAGTGTGCCGACTGCGCTGGATGACGCGGCCCGGATCGATGGCTGCGGTGTCCTGCGATCCTTCTTCAAGATCATGATCCCGGCGATCAAGACCGGTATCATCACCGTTGTTGTCATTTCATTCCTGAACGGATGGAACGATCTGGCATATTCCATGACCTTCAACGTAAAGCCGGAGATGCGTCCGCTGACCGCGAACATCTATAAATTCCAGAGTAAATGGGGAACCAAGTGGAACTGTATCATGGCTTATGGAACCATTCTGGTACTGCCGGTTATTCTTCTGTTTGTATTCCTTCAGAAGTATATCGTAGGAGGATTGACAGCAGGAGCGGTTAAAGAGTAAAATAGATAAACCAGTGTCAAAAATATAAAAAACAGGGAGGGTATTTATATGACAGATATCATTAAAAAAGAAGGAGCGGAGTCCGGGGATTTTCGTTCGGATAACCATTTCCTGCTTGGATATTTTGAGGAGAAGGACGGTGCACTGTATTACCGTTATGATGCAGAGCGCGTCATTGTAGAG
This sequence comes from Lachnospiraceae bacterium, assembly GCA_902363135.1. GTDB lineage: Bacteria > Bacillota > Clostridia > Lachnospirales > Lachnospiraceae > Choladousia. The sequence goes on along the minus strand of CABIZF010000003.1, from coordinate 159,553 downwards.
CCGTGGGGCGAGAACAGCCTGCGTGTCCGCGCATCGAAAATGCCGGAAATGCCGCAGGAGCTGTGGGCACTCGAGGGCAATCCAAAGAAGACCGATTCAAAGGTGACAATTCATGAATATTCCGCGGAAATCACAAACGGAAAGATCCGTGCGGTGATCAACAACATCGGAAAGCTCTTCTTCTACAACCAGAAGGGTGAGCTGCTTTTAGAGGAGTATGTACGTAACCGTGAGGATATGTTTGCAGATACGACAAGCTCATTGGAAGTTGAAGCAAGAGAGTTCAAGCCGATCATCGGCGGAGACTATGAGCTGACTATGCGCTTTGTTTCCAATCCGAAGGAGAAGCTGTACGGTATGGGACAGTATCAGCAGGATTTCCTGAATATCAAGGGCGCAGAGCTGGAGCTGGCACATCGTAATTCACAGGCAAGTGTGCCGTTTGCACTTTCCTCGCTTGGCTACGGCTTCCTCTGGAACAATCCGGCGATCGGAAGAGTCAGCTTCAATAAGAACATCACGACCTGGCAGGTACAGTCCACGAAGAAACTGGACTACTGGATCACCGCAGGCGATACACCGGCAGAGATCGAAGAGGCTTATGCGGATGCGACCGGTAAGGTGCCGATGATGCCGGAGTACGGACTCGGATTCTGGCAGTGTAAGCTGCGCTATCAGACACAGGAGGAGCTGCTTGAGGTAGCAAGAGAGTACAAGCGCCGTGGCATTCCGCTTGATGTCATTGTAGTCGATTTCTTCCACTGGCCGAAGCAGGGCGACTGGAGATTTGATCCGACCTACTGGCCGGATCCGGATGCGATGATCAAAGAGCTGAAGGAGATGGGCATCGAGCTCATGGTATCGGTATGGCCGATGGTAGACTACAAGAGCGAGAACTTTGACGAGATGAAGGCAAAGGGACTGCTGACCCGCGTGGAAAAGGGTGTGCGGATCGACAACACCTATATGGGCAACACGATCCAGTTTGACTCGACCAATCCGGAGGCACGTGAGTACGTATGGGAGAAGATCAAGAAAAATTACTACGACAAGGGTGTTAAGATTTTCTGGCTGGATGAGGCGGAGCCGGAGTACACGGTGTATGATTTTGAAAACTATCGTTATCACCTGGGACCGAATGTACAGGTCGGAAATGTGTATCCGGTGATGTACGCGCAGGCGTTCTTCGACGGTATGAAGAAAGAGGGTCAGGAGAATATCGTGAACCTTCTGCGCTGCGCATGGGCCGGCAGCCAGAAGTATGGCGCACTCGTATGGTCCGGAGACATTCATTCCACATTTGAGAGTCTCCAGAATCAGTTTGCGGCAGGACTGAATATGGGAATTGCGGGAATTCCGTGGTGGACAACGGATATCGGCGGATTCTTCGGAGCGAATATTTATGATGAGTCCTATCATGAGGTATTTGTCCGCTGGTTTGAGTACGGCGCGTTCTGTCCGGTTATGAGACTGCACGGCTACCGTATGCCGTATCAGCCACAGTTTGGCACGACCGGTGGCGCAGAGTGCGTATCCGGTGCACCGAATGAGATATGGTCATACGGCGATCAGGTATACGAGATCTGCAAAAAGTACATCTCGATTCGTGAGACGATGCGTCCGTATACAAGAGAACTGATGCGTGAGGCCCATGAGAAGGGAACACCGGTAATGCGCCCGCTGTTCTATGATTTCCCGGAGGATACCGTATGCTGGGAGAATGAAAAGGAATACATGTATGGTCCGAATATCCTGGTAGCGCCGGTTATGGAGCGCGGTGAGAAGACGAAGGAGGTTTACCTTCCGGCAGGTACAAGGTGGACCAACGTATGGACGAAGGAAGCTTTTGAAGGTGGACAGACTGTGACCGTAGCGACACCGCTTGATCAGATTCCACTGTTTACGAGGGAAGGATATACACTCGAAGTGTGAGGTTGAATCGCATTAGCACATGATATGGGGGAAATATATGATCAGACAGGAAGGAAATAAATTGTACCGCAGGCTTGATAAAGAACTGCTGTGTATCGAGCCGTGGGGGAAGAACAGCTTCCGGGTACGTGCAACACAGCGGTATGAATTTTTGAAGGAGGATGAGACCTCCGCACTGCTTCTGCAGGATGATTGTGAAGTAAAAATTTATGAGAGCGGCACGGATACAGTCATCGAAAATGGCAAGCTTCGCTGTGAACTGACACGTACCGGCAAGCTCCGCTTTCTGAATCAGGATGGCAGGCTGCTGCTCGAGGAGTATGAGCGGATCCGCGGCATGTCCGAAGAGGGCAGAAAGGAATTCAACAGCGCACTGGAGATTGTGCCGCGCACATTTGAGCCGCACATCGGGACAGACAATTATCGCCTGACGGTTCGCTTTGAGTCAATCGAGGGTGAGAAGCTCTACGGAATGGGCCAGTATCAGCAGCCGTATCTGGATGTCAAGGGCTGTACACTGGAGCTGGCACACCGCAATTCGCAGGCAAGTGTCCCGTTTGCACTTTCCAGCAACGGTTATGGATTTTTGTGGAACAATCCGGCGATCGGCAGCGTGACCTTTGGCAAAAATGTGACCGAGTGGATTTCCAAATCCACGAAGCAGATGGACTACTGGATCACAGCGGGAGATACCCCGGCAGAGATCGAGGAGGCCTATGCAAATGCGACCGGAAAAGTGCCGATGATGCCGGAGTACGGACTTGGCTTCTGGCAGTGTAAGCTGCGCTATCAGACGCAGGAGGAGCTGCTTGAGGTGGCACGGGAATATCATCGCCGTGGACTGAAGGTTGATGTCATTGTGGCAGACTTTTTCCACTGGCCGGCAGAGGGAGACTGGAAATTTGACAAGGACTACTGGCCGGATCCGGCAGCGATGGTGCGGGAACTCAAGGAAATGGGTATGGAGCTGATGGTATCCATCTGGCCGACCGTAGATGCCGGAAGCGAGAATTATGAAGAGATGGCAGAGCTGGGCTATCTGACCCGTTCAGAGTTCGGAAAACGGCTCGGTCAGCTCGGAGATGCGTGCATCATAGATGTGACGAATCCGGGCGGACGTGCATATGTATGGGACAAGATTAAGAAGAATTATTATGAGAATGGAATCCGCATCTTCTGGCTGGATGAGGCGGAGCCGGAATTTACCGGATATGAGTATGAACAGTATCGCTACCTGCGTGGTGCGGATCTTGAGGTAGGCAATATTTACCCGAAGGAATATGCGCGGATGGCATACGAAGGAATGGAAGCGGAAGGGCAGCAGAATATCGTCAATCTGCTTCGGTGCGCATGGGCGGGCAGTCAGAGATATGGTGCGCTCGTATGGTCCGGAGACATCGATTCTTCGTTCCGCTCCCTTCGTAATCAGCTGACAGCAGGACTGAATATGGGACTGGCCGGGATTCCGTGGTGGACGACTGATATCGGTGGATTCCATGGTGGAAACATCCATGATCCGAAGTTCCACGAGATACTCGTGCGCTGGTTTGAGTTTGGTACGTTCTGTCCGGTCATGCGTCTGCATGGCTTCCGTGAGCCGTTCAAGCAGCCGCTTGGTACGACCGGAGGCGGAAAGATGAACAGCGGGGCAGAAAATGAAGTATGGAGCTATGGCGAGGAAGTCTATGAGATTTGCAAAAAATATATGGAGCTTCGCGAGACGCTTCGTCCGTATGTGCGCGGTCTGATGAAGGAAGCACATGAAAAGGGTACGCCGGTCATGCGTCCACTGTTCTATGACTTCCCGGATGATCCGAAGACATGGGAGATCGAAGATCAGTATATGTTTGGCAGTGATATTCTCGTAGCACCGATTTTATATGCAGATGAGAGAGAAAGGACGCTCTACCTTCCGAAGGGAAGCTGGAAGCATCTCTTTACCGGAGAGGTGTACGAAGGCGGAACAACGGTCACTGTGGCAGCACCGCTGGATCAGCTGCCGGTATTTGAACGCAGATAGGAATATGCCATGCATTGCATGAACGTATCTTGCTGCGGAAATGAAGAAAAATAAAACGGATTGTCCGGGAGGGATTATATACAGAAAGGAGCAGGTATGAAGGAGATATTTGGATTTGAAGGCGGCTTCACCGCTGCCTGCAGCCGGATTTTTGATCTGATGATACTCGGATTTCTGTGGATCCTCTGCAGCCTGCCGATCATTACGATCGGGGCATCCTCAGCGGCGCTGTATTACGCGACCGTCAAGAGTGTGAAGAATCGGAACGGCTATGCAGTACAGGAATTTTTCCGTTCCTTCCGGCAGAATTTGGTGCCGGGTATGGTGCTGTGGCTGATCATACTGGCAGTATCTGTCATCCTGCGTCTGAATATCGGGATTTTGATGGCGAAGGCAAGCGGATATGTCGGGCTGTTTTTTATCTGCCTGTATGCGGCAGCCGCAATTTATATCGGAATGGCAGCCTGTTATCTCTTTCCGGCGTTGTCCCGATTTGATATGAGCCCGGGCTGGCTTTTGAAGCTGTCTTTATACATGGTGGTGCGCTATTTTCTGACGACGCTTGCGCTTGCGCTTGTGCTGGTATGTATGGGGGCGTTTGCTTATCGGATTCCGATCCTGATCTTTTTTATTCCGGGACCGGTCGCGTTTTTGTTTTCTGAATTTCTGGAGCGTGTGCTGAAAAAACATGAGCCTTCCGATCCATTTTTGGAAGAAAATACCGAAAAGTAAAAATCTGCTTGCTTTTTTGCAGAAAATAGAGTATTTTAATACACAGAACAAGGGTGTTCCATAAATAGAGGTTTGTGGAACGCCCTATTTTACTATATCAAGTGGTGGGATCCGCCACAGATAAATTTTATATGGAAAGAGGAGAGGACATGAGCGAATATTTTAATGTAGCAGACATCTTCGGTGAAGATGTATTTACAGACAAAGTTATGCAGGAGCGCCTTCCGAAAAAAGTGTATAAGGCACTGAAAAAGACCATTGAGGAAGGAAAAGAGCTCGACCTTGCGACAGCCGATGTCATTGCAGCTGCTATGAAGGACTGGGCGATTGAGAAGGGTGCGACTCATTATACACACTGGTTTCAGCCGCTGACCGGCGTGACTGCTGAGAAGCACGATTCCTTTATCACATCTCCAAATCCGGATGGTTCTGTTTTGATGGAGTTTTCCGGAAAAGAGCTGATTAAAGGTGAGCCGGATGCCTCTTCTTTCCCGTCAGGCGGACTGAGAGCGACCTTCGAGGCGAGAGGATATACAGCATGGGACTGCACGTCACCGGCTTTCGTACGCCATGACGCTGCAGGAGCAACGCTCTGTATTCCGACTGCTTTTTGTTCTTATACCGGTGAGGCACTGGATCAGAAGACCCCTCTGCTTCGTTCAATGGAAGCGATCAATCAGCAGGCACTCCGTGTTCTGCGCCTGTTCGGCAACACGACTTCGAAAAAAGTAACGCCGTCCGTTGGACCGGAGCAGGAATATTTCCTTGTAGATGCGGAGAAGTTTTTAAAGAGAAAGGACCTGATCTTTACCGGACGTACTTTGTTTGGCGCTATGCCGCCGAAGGGGCAGGAGCTGGACGATCATTACTTCGGAACGATCCGTCAGAGAATCGCTTCTTATATGAAGGATGTCAACGAGAACCTCTGGAAGCTTGGCGTTACCGCGAAGACACAGCACAACGAGGTCGCTCCGGCACAGCACGAGCTGGCGACCATTTACTCTGAGGCAAATGTAGCAGTTGACCACAACCAGATCGTGATGCAGACCTTAAAGCGTGTGGCTTGTGAGCATGGCCTGAAGTGCCTGCTGCATGAGAAGCCGTTCGCAGGTGTCAATGGCTCCGGTAAACATGACAACTGGTCTCTGGCGACCGATGACGGCATCAACCTTCTCGAGCCGGGCAAGACCCCGCACGAGAATGTGCAGTTCCTGCTCGTGCTGGCCTGCATCTTAAAGGCAGTTGATAAGCATGCGGATCTGCTTCGTGAATCAGCCGCTGATCCTGGTAACGATCACAGACTTGGGGCAAACGAGGCACCGCCGGCTATTATTTCTGTATTCCTTGGTGAGCAGCTGCAGGATGTCGTATCTCAGCTGATCAGTACCGGTATGGCAACTCATTCCCTGAAGGGCGGCGTGCTGGAGACCGGCGTTAAGACACTGCCGGATCTGACGAAGGATGCAACCGACCGGAACCGTACTTCACCGTTTGCATTTACCGGCAATAAGTTTGAGTTCCGTATGGTAGGCTCCCGCGATTCCGTAGCTTCTCCGAACATCGTGCTGAACACGATCGTGGCAGAGGCATTTTGTGAGGCATGTGATATTCTGGAGAAGGCAGAGGACTTTGATACAGCCGTACATGATCTGATCAAGCAGTACGTGGGTGAGCATCAGAGAATCATCTTCAACGGCAACGGCTATTCCGACGAATGGGTAGCAGAAGCAGAGCGCAGAGGACTTCCGAACATCAAGTCCATGGTCGATGCGATCCCGGCACTTGTGACCGAGAAATCAATCGCACTGTTCGGCAAATTTGGCGTATTCACAAAGGCAGAGCTGGAGTCCCGTGCAGAGGTCAAATATGAAAACTATGCTAAGGCAATCAATATTGAAGCACGCACGATGATCGATGTGGCAAGCAAGCAGATCATCCCGGCAGTCATCAAGTATACAAAGACGCTTGCAGACACAATCAATGCAGTGACGGCTGCAGGTGCAGAGACATCTGTACAGGTCGAGCTGCTGAATGAGACGAGCGCACTGCTCTCCGACACAAAGGTAGCACTTGCAAAGCTGAGCGATGTGACTGAGACCGCTGCTACAAAGGCAGAGGGCGAGGAGCAGGCAAGATACTTCCATGATGTTGTAACGGTAGCGATGGCAGAGCTGCGTGATCCGGTTGACAAGCTGGAGATGATCGTGGACAAAGAGATGTGGCCGATGCCGTCCTATGGCGATCTGCTGTTTGAGGTATAAGATGATGATGCCAGGGTCAAAAGGTCAAAAAGCTGTTCATGCTTGCATGATAAGGCTTTTGAACTTGGGACCCGCCAAACATGAGAAAGTAGCGATTTACGTAGTAAATCAGCGGATTTCGAATGTTTGCAGAATTGCGGGAGCTGCTTCGCAGCGGAGCAATTCGTAGGCATGAGTTGGGGTCAAAATACCTTTTTCCCCCAACATTATAAGATTTCTCTTCTATTAAAATAAAAAAGATAAAAGAGAGACTGTTCGAAACTGTCGTTTCCTGTGTATACGTGCATATATGGGAAGCGGCAGTTTTTGACTTTACAGGATATTGCGTCCGGCACAAAAAAGCTTCGGCAGTCAACCGAAGCTTTTTTGTGTAAATCTTAAAAAGAAGAAAGGGAGGATGCCGGGCCTGTGCCCGGCGGTATTATGAAAAAGATTTTCGAAAAAATACTTGTAATCACTTTTGATAAACACAGTATAATCGCAAATCGTGAAAAAAACGTGAGTGCTTCTTGAAAAATGCTTGAATGAAACGTGAATAAAATATGAACGAATGTCGTCTTATAAAGGCGATATTTGCGATTTGTAAAATATGATTAGTAATTATCCACAATTTTGATTGATTTTTTAGGATGCATATATTAAAATAATACCAGTTGAGTACAAATAGCTGCTATGAGGTAAAGCAGCAGCAATGAAATACAATCCGGAGAATGTATGGGGGCATTCATCCGGGCCGGTTCTGTTTATTCGGGGCGGCAGTATTTTGGGGTAAATTGAGAAGGAAAAAGGAGGATGGGACTGTGATTTCAAATCAGGTTTTACAGACGACACTGGATGGGCTGAAGGCGATCAGCAGAGTAGATTTGTGTGTGCTTGATACAGAGGGTATCATGCTAGCGACTACATTTCCTGAGGCGGAGGGCTTTCGGGATTCTGTGCTGAGCTTTGCGGATTCACCGGCAGACAGTCAGGTGGTGAGTGGATGCCAGTTTTTTAAGGTGTTTGATGAGCATCAGCTGGAGTATGTGCTTCTGGCAAACGGCAACAGTGACGATGTTCATATGGTTGGACGGATGGCAGCATTTCAGATCCAGAATCTTCTGGTAGCTTACAAGGAGCGTTTTGATAAAGATAATTTTATCAAGAATCTGCTGCTTGACAATCTGCTGCTCGTCGATATTTACAATCGTGCGAAAAAGCTGCATATCGACACCGAGGCACGCCGCGTGGTATTCATACTGGAGATCAGCAATGAGAAGGAAAACAACTCTCTGGAGACGGTCCGTGCCCTGTTTAATTCCAAGTCGGGGGATTTTATCACGGCGGTCGATGAGAAGAGTATTATCGTCGTCAAGGAGCTCGGTGCACAGGATGGCAGTACGGAGATGGAGCGCATTGCCGGGATGATTCTTGATTCTCTTGGCGAGGAGAAGAAAAAGGAAGCGCTCGTCGCTTACGGCACGGTCGTAGGGGAGATCAAAGAGGTATCCCGTTCCTACAAGGAAGCGCGGATGGCTTTAAATGTCGGCAAGATTTTCTTCGAGGAGCGTTCTGTAATCGCATACAGTTCGCTTGGCATCGGACGTCTGATCTATCAGCTGCCGATCCCGCTCTGCAAAATGTTCATCCGTGAGATATTCGACGGCAAATCGCCGGATGATTTCGATGAGGAGACGCTGATCACGATCAATAAATTTTTCGAGAACAGCCTGAATGTCTCTGAGACATCCCGCCAGCTATACATCCACCGGAACACGCTCGTCTACCGTCTGGATAAGCTTCAGAAGTCAACGGGTCTTGACCTGCGCATCTTCGAGGATGCGATCACATTTAAGATTGCGCTGATGGTAGTCAAGTACATGAAGTATATGGAGAACCAGGAATATTAGTAACCAGTTCTGAGCAGCAGCAAACGATGAAGACAGACTCTGACAAATTTATTTGGCAGGGGCTGTATTTATCGTTTGGGATGGGCGGAACGCCCATAAGTCGCAGACAGGCGCTGCGACAGCAGTGGATAGCTCGAAGAGCGGGTCTGCGGCTTGCTCAGAACGTTTGATATACACTGAGCAGCAACAAACGAATTATTAAATATAAAGGAGTCATACAACAACATGAATCAGGTAATTTTAACAGGAGACCGGCCGACGGGCCGACTTCACGTAGGACACTATGTAGGATCACTGGAAAGACGTGTCAGACTGCAGAATTCCGGTGAGTTCGATGAGATCTATATCATGATTGCGGATGCGCAGGCGTTGACGGACAACGCGGAGCATCCGGAAAAGGTAAGGCAGAATATCATTCAGGTCGCGCTGGACTATCTGGCATGCGGCATTGATCCGGAAAAGTCTACGATCTTTATTCAGTCGATGGTTCCGGAGCTGACCGAGCTGACTTTCTACTATATGAATCTTGTCACTGTTTCCCGCGTGCAGCGCAATCCGACCGTAAAGGCAGAGATTCAGATGCGGAATTTCGAGGCGAGTATTCCGGTCGGGTTCTTCTGTTATCCGATCAGCCAGGCGGCAGATATTACCGCGTTCCGTGCGACCGCAGTTCCGGTCGGTGAGGATCAGCTGCCGATGCTTGAGCAGTGCAAGGAGATCGTACATAAGTTCAATACCGTTTATGGTGAGACGCTGACAGATCCGCAGATTATCCTTCCGGATAATCAGGCATGCCTGCGTCTGCCGGGTATTGATGGAAAAGCGAAGATGAGTAAATCGCTTGGCAACTGCATTTATCTTTCCGATGAGGCGGATGAGATCAGGAAAAAAGTCATGTCGATGTTTACCGATCCGAATCACCTGCGCGTGGAGGATCCTGGTAAGGTGGACGGAAATCCGGTATTCATTTATCTGGATGCGTTCTGTCGTCCGGAGCATTTTCAGGAGTTTCTGCCGGATTATCAGAATCTGGACGAGCTCAAGGCGCACTATACGCGCGGCGGGCTTGGTGATGTCAAGGTGAAGAAGTTCCTGAACAATGTGCTTCAGGCAGAGCTCGGACCGATCCGAGAGCGTCGGAAATACTGGGAGGCGCATACCGATGAGGTGTATGCGATGCTGAAGGAAGGAAGCGAACGGGCACGTGCAAAGGCGGCAGAGACGCTGCGTGATGTACGCCATGCAATGCAGATCGATTACTTTGGATAAGAAAAAAGGGCTGAGCGGCTGATCGCTTGGCTCTTTTCTTACAGGAAAGAGGAAAATTATGAAAGAATATGCAATGAAGTGTTTGGGAAGAATCTACATTCTGGCACGATGGCTTTTACTGGCCGGAGTCTGCGGCGTTGCGCTTGGGCTGGTCGCCGGTCTGTTTGGCCGGAGCATTACGGAGGTGACGGCGTTTCGGCAGTCTCATGGATGGATGCTCTATCTTCTTCCGGTTGCTGGTCTGGTGATTGTGGCACTGTATCGGCTCGATCCGTACAAGAGTGACACAAATCGGGTACTCGAGGGAATTCAGTCCGGTACTTACGTTCCGCTTCGGATGTCTCCGCTGATCATTATATCGACCGTTCTGACACATGCCTTTGGCGGATCGGCCGGAAGAGAGGGCGCGGCTCTGCAGCTTGGCGGCAGCCTTGGTGGTACGATCGGAAAATGGTTGAAGCTTGACGAGTACGACCAGAAGGTCATGATCATGTGTGGCATGAGCGCAGCGTTCTCAGCACTGTTCGGGACACCGCTGACCGCGACGATCTTTGCGATGGAGGTCGTAAGCATCGGTATCATGGAATACGCGGCGCTCGTACCTTGTGCCATCGCATCGCTGATTGCGCGTGAGATGGCAGATCTGGTAGGTGCGCGCGCGGAACAGTTTCCGGTGCCGGCATCCGTGGCGCTCGATATAAAGAGTGGTGCGCTGATTGTTTTACTCGCACTTCTGTGTGCAGCGGTGAGCATTCTGTTCTGTGAGGTGCTGCATCGCACGGAGCGGCTGTTCAAGTCCCGGATGAAAAATCCGTGGATCCGGGTGGTGGTCGGAGCATTGCTCGTCATCGTGCTTGCAAAGGTGCTCGGGACGACAGATTATCTCGGAGCCGGGATGAATATCGTGGAGCGGGCGATTCACGGGGAGACGGAGCCTGCAGCATTTCTTTTGAAAATTATCTTTACGGCAATTACCTTATCCTGTGGCTTTAAGGGAGGAGAGATTGTGCCGACCCTGTTTGTCGGGGCAACGTTTGGCTGTCTGTTCGGACAGGTGACCGGTTTATCGCCGTCTCTGACAGCTGCCTGCGGGATGGCGGCTGTATTTTGCGGTGTGACAAACTCCCCGATTTCGTCCTTGCTTCTGAGCTTTGAGCTGTTCGGCTTTGACTGCATGCCATTCTTTCTTATTGCGGTGTCGATCAGCTATCTGGAGTCCGGATATTTCGGACTGTATCACAGCCAGAAGATCATGTATTCCAAGACGAAGCTGCAGTTTATTAATGAAAAGACCAAATAAGGAGAGATATATGGAAATCAGAAAAACAACCCTGGCAGATATTCCGGAAATCATGGAGATCTATACGATTGCACGAAGCTTTATGTGTAAGACCGGAAACCCGACCCAGTGGGCAGGTGGCTATCCAAAGGAGGAGCTGATTCGAAAGGATATCGCATCCGGCAACAGCTATGTGGCAGTGGAAAACGGAAGGATCGAAGTCGTATTTTTCTATCGAAAGGGTGAAGATCCGACCTATAAAGTGATTGAGGATGGAGCCTGGCTTGATGATGAGCCGTATGCGGTGCTGCATCGGATCGCATCCCGTGGTGAAGTAAAAGGATCCGGATCTGCATGTATACAGTGGTGCCTTGCACAATGGCCGAATCTTCGTGTCGATACACATGAGGATAATCATGTCATGCAGCATGTGTTGGAAAAGAATGGTTTTGTGAAATGCGGGCGGATCTATATTGAGGATGGGTCGTCGCGAATCGCATATCAGCAGGTCAGAAAGGAGAAAAAATAATGGAACGGGAGGAACTGCGTATACTGCTGGAGAAGGTAGAATCCGGGCAGCAAACAGCAGCAGATGCACTTTCGGATATCAGCCTGCAGCCGGATATGCTCGTTGGCAATTATGCGGATATTGATCTGCATCGACATATGCGGCAGGGGATGCCAGAGGTCATTTACGGGGCCGGGAAGACGGCAGAGCAGATCGTGGGGATTGCGTCAGCTATGAAACAGAAGGGATTGAAAAATATTCTGATCACCCGTTTATCAGAAGAGAAGGCGGACGAGATTGCCAAAGCACTGGAATTTTCCTATTATTCGACGCCGCAGATCGGTATCGTCAATGAGGCCAAGACCGAAAAAAGGGGGAAAATTGTTGTCGTAGCGGCCGGTACGAGTGATCTGCCGGTAGCGGAGGAGGCAGCGATGACGGCGGAGCTGTACGGTAATCAGGTTGAGCGCGTTTATGATGTTGGTGTGGCCGGTATCCATCGTCTTTTGCATCGGCTTCCGGTTATGGAAGACGCGAATGCCATTGTCGCAGTGGCAGGTATGGAGGGGGCACTGGTCAGTGTGGTCGGTGGTCTGGTGGCCTGTCCGGTCATCGGTGTACCGACGAGTGTCGGCTATGGTGCAAACTTCGGCGGACTGGCGGCATTGCTCTCGATGCTGAATTCATGTGCGAGTGGTGTCAGTGTTGTGAATATTGATAACGGATTTGGTGCAGGGGTGCTTGCTTCGAAGATTAATAAGCAGGCGATAAAAAAGTGAAAACAATAAACATACTGTCGAAGTACAGATTGGCAGGTTAGGAAGGTCGGCATGAAGCCGAATATGGGGGATATGTGTGAAATGGCAGGGAAATCAGCTAAAAACGGGATCACGGAGGGCGTGATCTGGAAGCAGATTCTTATTTTTTTCTTTCCGATTCTGATCGGAACATTTTTTCAACAGCTTTATAATACCGTGGATGCAGTGGTAGTCGGACGGTTTGCCGGGAAGGAAGCGCTTTCAAGTGTCGGCGGCTCGTCCTCTCAGATCATTAATTTTGTAGTCGGATTTTTTACGGGACTTTCAGCCGGAAGTACGGTTATCATCGCACAGTATTATGGTGCAAAGAACCGGGATGGCCTGCATCGTGCATTGCACACGGCGTATGCTTTTTCGGCAGTGTTTGGAATTCTCGCAGGAATAATCGGAGTTTTTGCAACACCGGCGATTCTGCGGATGATGAAGACGCCGGACAATCTGATGGCAGATTCGGAGCTGTATGTACAGATTTATTTTTCCGGACTTATCTTTATCTGCATTTACAATATCGGTTCAGCGATTTTGCGTGCGATCGGGGACTCGAAGCGACCGCTTTATTATCTGATGATTTGCTGCGGTATCAATATTGTGCTCGACCTTGTGCTCGTGCTCGGATGCCGGATGGGCGTGCTTGGCGTGGCGGTCGGAACATTGATCTCACAGGGAATCAGTGCGGTGCTCGTGACGCGGGCATTGATGTATCACACGGAGGAACTGAAGCTGGATTTAAGAAAACTGCATCTGGAGAAGGATCTGCTGCTGAATATGCTGAAAATCGGACTTCCGACCGGTATCCAGTCAAGTATGTATAATCTGTCAAATATTCTTGTGCAGGCAGCGATCAATGCATTTGGTGTGAATACGATGGCGGCGTGGACTGCGTTTGGAAAGATCGACAGTTTTTTCTGGATGCTAAATGGTGCGTTCGGAATTGCAGTTACGACCTTTGTCGGGCAGAATTTCGGTGCCGGTAAGCATGACCGGGTAAAAAAAGGGACGAGGGAGTGCCTCGCTATGTCGGTTGCTGCGGCACTTGCCTTTAGTGCGGTATTCATGCCGAACGGCCGTTTCTGTTTCAGCGTTTTTACAGAGGATAAGGATGTAGTGGAGATCGGGCTAAGGATGATGATGGTTATCTCGCCGACGTATTTTCTATTTTGCTTTGTCGAGATTTTTTCCGGATCCTTACGTGCGCAGGGATACGTGCTCGTGGCAACGCTTCTGACCCTGATCGGCGTCTGCCTGCTGCGTGTCGTGTGGGTTGCACTGATTGTTCCGGACGGGACACTGGAGCAGATCATAGCCTGCTATCCGATTACGTGGGTGGTGACGGCGGTGAGCATGTCCCTGTACTATTTCTATAAGCAGAGACGTATCTGGAAAAAGGTGAGAGCATATTAGATTTTTCAGAATTTTCAGAATCTGCTTGACATTGGGAAAAAGAGCGTTTACTATAGCAATATGCGCTGCTGTAAAAAAAAACAGCAGAAAATTAGAGGGCGGATCACGAATATCCGTCAAAAGAAAAGGAGGTAGCAAGATGATTCGTAATCACGTCGTGAGTAATTTAGCAGCTACAACAGCAAAGAAAACGTCAGTCTGCCTCGTATGCAGAGAGAATGGATGATAGTTCCGTTTTTTCGCTTATGTTGCCGCAGTCTGAACGGACTGCGGCTTTTTGCGCAGAGCAGCATGCGGCTCTGTGGCGGAAACAGCCTGTAAGTGGAAACACAGGCTACAGAGGTTCGTTTGGATACGGCTGTCGCAGAGAGGCTTCTGCGGCAGTTTTTTTTACCGAATTAAGAAAAGGGGGAAGACATGAAAAAACTAAAAACATATCTGATGCGGTACTGGTACCTGTACCTGTTCAGCATGGTCTGTATGGTCTCTGCGATCGCGCTGGATATGATCACACCGCAGATCACCAGACACATCATTGACGATGTTATTGTAGGGGGACAGGCAGAGCTGCTGATGCGCTTTCTGTTCGGACTACTCGGTATCGGAGTGGGACGCGCCATTTTACAGTATGCAAAAGAATTTACGTGGGACTGTGTCGGGGTAACGATTGGAAATGATATGAGAAAGGATCTGTTCCGGCATGTGCAGACGCTCTCCATGGATTTTTTCGACCGGCATAATACCGGAGAGCTGATGACACGCGTGAAGGAGGACGTTGATAAAGTATGGGCGGTGCTTGGATTTATTGGTGGTCTTGCGATCGAAGCGCTGATTCATACCATTTTTGTACTGACCTGCATGTTCCGGCTGAATCCGTGGCTGACACTTGTACCGCTGACGGTACTGCCGGTGATCGGTTTCCTGGCGATTCATATGGAGAGAAAGCTCGGCAATGTCTATGATGCGATCAGTGAGGAGACAGCGGAGTTGAACACGGTCGCGCAGGAATGCATCTCAGGTGTGCGCACCGTAAAGGCATTCGCACGGGAGGGCTACGAGATCGAAAAATTCAGCCGCCATAACCGGAAATTTTACGAGCTGAATATGGGGCAGGCAAGACTTCTGGCAAACCATCAGCCGCTCATTTCCTTTCTTGGGAAAATGATGCTGCTTGCGGTCGTAATCATCGGAGGACTGCAGGTCATTGCAAAGCGGATGTCGCTTGGCGACCTTGGTGCATTTCTCGAGTATGCGAATAATGTCATCTGGCCAATGGAAATCCTGGGCTGGCTGAGCAATGACATCGCATCTGCAGTGGCCTCCTGGAAAAAGATTCAGAAGGTGGCAAAGGAGACTCCGCAGATTGCAGACGCGGCAGATGCAAGGCCCCTTGAGCGGATCCGGGGCGAGATCGTGTTTGATCATGTGGGATATGAGCGTGGCGGGCAGGTCATTTTGCAGGATGTCAGCTTTCGGATCGCTCCGGGGGAGACACTTGGCATCATGGGCATGACCGGAACCGGAAAGACAACGATTGTCAATCTGCTTCAGCGCTTTTATGACGTCACATCCGGGCGTATTCTGCTGGATGGACAGGATATCCGGGCGATTCCGCTTATCCAGCTGCGAGCTGCTATGTCAGTTGTCATGCAGGAGGTATTCCTGTTCTCGGATTCAGTCAGCGAAAATGTAAAGACCGGAAGACGGGAAGACACGGATCAGGAGATGGTCAGGTGGGCATCGGATGCGGCCGGGGCTTCGCATTTTATCGAGAATCTCTCAGAACGGTATGAGACAGTGATCGGTGAGCGTGGTGTCGGACTTTCCGGCGGACAAAAGCAGCGTATCAGTATTGCCCGGGCGATCGCAAAGCAGTCTCCGGTACTCATTTTAGACGATGCGACTTCCGCGCTCGATATGGAGACAGAAAAAGCGATTCAGGGCAATTTAAAGCAGATAAACGGATTGACGAAGATCATCATTGCACACCGGATTTCAGCAGTAAAAAATGCGGATGAGATCCTGATTCTGGACGACCATAAGGTGGCAGAGCGCGGGCGGCATGAAGAGCTGCTCGCAGCGAAGGGACGCTATTATGAAACGTGGTGCGTGCAGTGTGAGCAGCAGGACGATACAGAAGAGGAAAAGGAGGTGGGAGCATGGCAGTAAATTCTGCGAGACAGGATGAATTGCAAAAAGAAGTGCCGAAGAGGGATACGCTGATCCGGATGTTCCGGTATCTTCTGGACTATAAAAGGACAATTGCATTCGTCTCGGTCCTGATTTTGATCGCACTGGCGGCGACGCTGGCGGGGCCGTTGATGATCGAGCGGGCTGTTGATGTATATGTGGCAAATTCGGATATTCCGGGGCTGGCGCGCCTGGCCGTGTTTGCGCTGATATTGTATCTGGCGTATATGCTGAGCACGCGAAGCTATATGGTCATTATGGCAAAGACGACGAACCAGATCCTGCTCACGATCCGGCAGCAGCTCTATGAGCACATTCAGACCTTGAGCTTTCATTTTTTTGACAGTCGTCCGACCGGAAAGATTCTGGCGCGCGTCGTCGGGGATGTCAATTCCTTAAAGGAAGTCTACTCCGACAGTGTGACAAAGCTGCTTCCGGACTTTCTGACGGTGATCGGCGTAGCTGCCATCATGCTCGTTAAAAACTGGCAGCTGGCGCTTGCAACGCTTCTCATGCTGCCGGTGCTTGCCATCTGTATGTTTCTGATTCAGTTTCAGGCGCATAAGCTCTGGCAGGTGCACCGCAAGAAAAATTCGAATCTGAATGCTTTTATCCATGAGGACTTTTCCGGAATCCGTATTGTGCAGAGCTTTGCGGCAGAGGAGGAAAAGCAGCGCGATTTCGATCAGTGCTCGGATGAGCACAGACAGAGCTTTGTCAATGCAGTCCGGGTATCAGATCTGTTCAGTGTACTTGTTGAGGTGACTTGGGGACTTGGTGGATTTTTGCTTTACTTTATCGGAATCAAAATCGTCGGGGCAGATCGGATCGGCGTCGGTACATTTCTCGCCTTTTCCTCTTATCTTGGTATGTTCTGGAATCCGATCCGAAACTTGGCAAGCTTTTATAACAAGATCGTAACGAATATTTCGGCGGCAGAGCGGATTTTTGATATTCTGGATACGCCGTCTGAGATCACAGATCATGAGGGAGCACAGCCGCTGCCGCAGATTCGAGGTGCAGTGGAATTTTCTCATGTGAGCTTTGCCTATACCGATGAGCCGGACCGCCTGGTGCTTTCAGACGTCAGCTTTGAGGTGCAGCCGGGTGAGACGATCGCTTTGGTAGGGCCGACCGGGGCCGGAAAGACGACCATTGTCAATCTGATCAGCCGATTCTATGATGTGACGGCCGGACAGATCCTGATCGATGGCCATTCCATTTCGGATGTTACGTTAAAGAGCCTGCGCAGTCAGATGGGGGTGATGACGCAGGATACCTTCCTTTTTACCGGAACGGTGCGGGAGAACCTCTGCTATGGACGCGGCAAAGCGACGGAAGAGGAGATGATCGCAGCGGCGAAAGCGGTAAACGCGCATAGCTTCATTATGAAAATGGAGAAGGGCTACGATACCGAGATCAGTGAGCACAGCAGCCAGCTCTCAATCGGACAGCGTCAGCTGCTGGCCTTTGCGCGGACAATCCTGTCTGATCCGCGTATCCTGATTCTGGATGAGGCGACTTCGAGTATTGACACGCATACGGAGCGGATGGTTCAGGAGGGCATCGAGGCGATGATCAAGGGACGGACCGCCTTTATCATTGCACACCGTCTCTCTACGATCCGGAATGCAGACCGCATTTTCTATATCGACCATCAGGGTATCGTGGAGATGGGAAGTCATGCGGAGCTTATGAAAAAGCGGGGAGCATACTACCGGCTGTACCGGAGCCAGTATGATTTTCTGGCAGAGCCGGCGGTATAGCTTGCGTCCGTGAATATGCACCTTACAAAGAATGAGAGGAGCAATTATGAAATATCAGCATATTTTCTTTGATCTTGACGGAACACTGACCGACTCGGCAGATGGAATTGTAAATTCTGTGCGGTATGCACTGGAAAAGCAGGGAATCGTCCCTCCGGCACGGGAGCAGCTGCTTCCGTTTGTCGGACCGCCGCTGCTGGATTCGTTCCATAAATATTATGGAATGGACCGGGAACAGGGCATGCAGGCGATCGAAGCGTACCGGGAATATTTTACAGACCGGGGCTGGAAGGAGAATTCCGTCTATGAGGGTATTCCGGAGGTATTAAAGCAGCTAAAGGATGCAGGAGCACATCTGTATATTGCGACATCCAAGCCGGAGCCGTTTGCAAAACGGATTGCAGAGCATTTTGGACTGGCCGGATATTTTGACCGGATTGCAGGTGCTACCTTAGATGAGCGAATCACCGGAAAGGGACAGGTGATCCAGATGCTTCTTGAGGAGCTTGCAGACATTCCGGTATCGCAAATCGTCATGGTAGGCGACAGGGAACATGATGTGCTTGGGGCAAAGGAGCACGGTATTGCATGTGTCGGAGTACTTTATGGTTATGGAAACCGCAAGGAGCTGGAGCAGGCGCAGGCAATGACAATCTGCCCGACGCCGGAAGCACTGCTGACCTGTCTGTAATGGAATTCCTCCAGAACATATTTTTCTGATTCCCTACATAAGATAAAGAGAGCGCAGGCAGTGATCCGCCAGAACGCGGGTCGCTGCCTGTTTTGACGATTTAGGCGGGTAATGAGTAGCAGGGAAGGGAAATGAGGGATCGAATGAATGAGAGAGCGCTGAAAGTATTGGAACAGTATGAACTGGAGGTCGGGCAGCTGCGCCGTGGCAGAGGATCCTATATGTTTGATACACCGCAGGGGCTTCGGATGCTGTGCGACTGCACCTGTTCGGAGCATAAAGCAGAGTTCCAGAATCGTGTGATGGAACGGATGCGGGAAGGAGGATATCAGAGGGTAGACCGGATTGTGCAAAACAGGGAGGGAAAGCTGGTTTCCGAGGATCGAGATGGCAGCCGTTATCTGGTGCGGGAGTGGTATGTGGGAAGAGAGTGTGATACGGCAAGTGAGAGTGAGATTTTAGCTGCTGTGGAGAATTTGGCCCGGATCCACCAGCTGATGCAGCTTCCGGATGAGCCTGAGCTGATTGAGAGCTTCAGCGCGCCGCCGCTTACAAAGAGCCTGCAGGCACAAAATGCAGAGCTGCGCAAGATCCGTTCCTTTATCCGCAGGCGCAATCAGAAGGGATCGTTTGAACGTTTATTTCTGCAATGCTTTCCTGCTTATTATGCGCAGGCGGAGGAAGCGCTTGGGCGCCTGGAGGAGTGCGGAGGAGATGGGGATCGTCCGGAACGTGCAGGCAGCGTCTGCCATGGAGACTATGACCATCACCATGTGCTGTTGTGCGGTTATGAGATGGCGACGACTGATTTTTCCAAATGCCGGTATGACTGTCAGATCACAGATCTGTACCGATTCATGCGAAAAATTCTTGAGAAACACGACTGGAACCAGCGGCTTGGCATGCGGATGCTGGAACAGTACATGCGGACACGTCCCATGACGGCGAAGGAGAGGCGGCTTCTGTACATACGGATGCGCTACCCGGAGAAATTCCGGAAGCTGGCAAATTATTATTATGCAGGAAATAAGGCATGGATATCCGGACGTTTTCTGGAAAAGCTGGAGGTACTTAATGCGCAGGCGGAAAAGCAGGAGGCGTTTGTGCGGATGCTGGAGCGGTGAGGCGGGGACGTTCCGGACGCAGACCACAGACCCGCTTTTCGAACTATCCGCTGCTAAAGCAGCTCCTGTCTGTGGCTGATGGACGTTTCAGCTATCCTGAAAATGGTATAAAAATTCACAAAAGATAGTTTTTTTTTATGAGGAATCATGGTATAATTACCATATCTGCGGGTCTCTTGCAGCGGATGATGGTTATACGGGCAGGAGCGGATAATACGATACAGGAGGGGCAATAATGGAAGACTATAGAAAAGCATATGAGGAATGGCTGAATGATCCGTATTTCGACGAGGGGACGAGAGCGGAGCTGAAAGCGATTGAGAATGATGATAAAGAGATTCGGGAGCGTTTTTATACGGCGCTTGAGTTTGGTACAGCCGGACTGCGCGGTATTATCGGTGCCGGCACGAACCGCATGAACCAGTATGTTGTACAGCGTGCGACGCAGGGACTGGCTAATTATATTGTCCGTGCAGGCGGACAGAAGAAGGGTGTGGCAATCGCCTACGATTCCAGACATATGTCTCCGGAATTCGCAGATTTTGCAGCGCTGACACTGGCAGGCAATGGGATTAAGGCATATGTGTTTGAATCACTTCGTCCGACTCCGGAGCTGTCCTTTGCCGTGAGACACCTTGGCTGTATCGCAGGTATCAATATTACCGCGAGCCACAATCCGCCAGAGTATAATGGATACAAGGTATATTGGGAGGACGGCGCACAGATCACACCGCCGCACGACACCGGAATCATGGATGAGGTAAAGAAGGTGCCGGGCTACACCTGTGCAAAGACAATGAGCAAGGAGGAGGCGGTCGCGGCCGGGCTTTATGAGGTGATCGGCGAGAAGCTTGACGATGCGTTTATCGCCTGCTTAAAGAGCCGTGTGCTGCATCCGGAGACGATTAAGCAGGAGAGCGCGAATCTGAAGATTGTGTATACGCCGCTGCATGGCACCGGTAATATTCCGGTCCGCCGCGTATTAAAGGAGCTGGGCTTTGAGCATGTATATGTGGTTCCGGAGCAGGAGCTTCCGGACGGTGATTTCCCGACTGTCAGCTATCCAAATCCGGAGGCGGATGAGGCATTTACACTCGGACTGAAGCTGGCAAAGCAGGTCGATGCGGATCTTGTACTGGCGACCGATCCGGATGCCGATCGTCTTGGCGTACGTGTAAAGGATGCAAAGACCGGAGAATATCATACACTGACCGGAAATATGTCCGGCTGTCTGCTGGCGGATTATGAAATTGGCCAGACAAAGGCTCTGAAGGGGCTGCCTGACGACGGGTACCTTATCAAAACGATCGTGACGACGAATATGGCGGATGCGATTGCGAAATACTATGGTACAGGGCTGATCGAAGTGCTGACCGGATTCAAGTATATCGGACAGCAGATCCTTGGTTTTGAGCAGAGCGGAAAGGGCGAGTACCTGTTCGGGTTTGAGGAGAGCTATGGCTGTCTGATCGGAACGCATGCGAGAGATAAGGATGCGATCGTGGCATCCATGGCTCTGGCAGAGGCGGCGGCCTTCTATAAGGCACAGGGTAAGACTTTATGGGATGCGATGGTCGAGATGTACGAGCGCTACGGTTACTATAAGGATGATATCAAGTCCGTCAGCCTGAAGGGAATCGAAGGCCTGCAGAAGATTCAGGAAATCATGGATACCCTGCGGAAGAATCCGCCTGCACAGATCGGAGATTATAAGGTGACCTCTTTCAGGGATTACAAGACGGATACGATCAGGGATCTGGAGACCGGAGAGGTGAAGCCGACCGGGCTTCCGACCTCCAACGTGCTGTACTTTGATCTGACCGATGCTGCATGGCTGTGCGTGCGTCCGTCCGGTACCGAGCCGAAGGTAAAATTCTACTATGGAATCAAGGGCACTTCTCTGGAGGATGCGGATGCAAAGTCTGCGGCGCTTGGAGAGAAAGTACTTGCAATGATCAACGAAATGCTGTAAAAGCAGTCTCTCTGTACCAGAAGGAGAATCAACATGTCGGAACATAAGGAAGAAGAAGCTTTTGAGACATTTGTGGATATTATCGCGAAGCTGCGTGGAGAAAACGGGTGCCCGTGGGATAAAGAGCAGACCTTTGAGAGCCTGAAGCCATGCATGGTCAATGAGATGACGGAGGCACTGGCCGGGATCGATCTTTACACACAGACAGGAAATGCGGAAAATCTCTGTGAGGAGCTCGGCGATGTGCTGATGCAGGTCGTGCTGCTCTCACAGATTGCCAGGGAAAAAGGTCTGTTTGATATTACGGATGTGATAAAAGGGATCAGTGAGAAGATGATCCGCAGACATCCGCATGTGTTCGGAGCACCTGGGACGGAAGTGCCGGACTGGGAAGCGATCAAGCAGCAGGAAAAGCAGCAGCGCTCCAGAGAGCTGGAGCAGGCAGAAAAGGCTGCATTCCGGGCAGCAGCAGGTCAGATTATCTGTCATCTTTCCGAACGTTAAAGGCGAATGGGAGCTTACAGGCTTTTATGAAGGAAATCCTTGACAAACGGGATATTCCATTATATAAATAGTAGCAGGGCTCAGAGTATTTGAATGTGACGGCCTTAAGAATACGGGACGATCGCATCCGGTGTATGGTATTGTACACCAGCTTAAAATTAGAATTCGCAGCCTGACAGTCGGGTGGATCGGATGAGCCGGCCCATGAGACGGAAATTATATGCAGAAAATAGAGGACTGCAGGTAAATTCAGAGGAGGAATTACACAATGAATAAGACAGAACTGATTGCTGCAATTGCAGAGAGAACAGAATTATCCAAGAAGGACGCAGAGAAGGCACTCAAGGCTTTCACAGATGTTGTCGCTGAGCAGATGAAGAATGGGGAGAAGGTACAGCTGGTAGGCTTTGGCACCTTTGAGACATCCGAGCGTGCAGCAAGAGAGGGAAGAAATCCGCAGACTGGCGAGACCATGACGATCAAGGCTTCCAAGACCCCGAAGTTCAAGGCTGGCAAGGCTTTAAAAGATATGATGAACTAAGTTTGATTACTTTTGCACAAATGTGATGAGCCCCCGGACGTCTGACGTTCCGGGGGTTCTTGCTTGCTGATACAGAAAGGAGCAGCGATGAGACTCGATAAATATTTAAAGGTATCCCGGTTGATCAAGCGCCGGACAGTGGCCAATGAGGCATGCGATGCCGGACGGGTATTGGTAAACGGAAAGACAGCAAAGGCTTCGGCGGATGTAAAGGTCGGAGATGTGATAGAGATTCAGTTCGGTACAAGAAATGTAAAGGCGGAGGTTCTTTCTATTCAGGAATCACAGAAAAAAGAGGCTGCTGCAGAGATGTACCGGTATATTTGATCCGGCACCGTCATACAATACAGTAATGCACAGGATTCTCGGAGGTCGGATGGAAGAACGAAAAGAAGCTTTGCAGCATCGAATTGTATGGACGGACAGAAAACGGGGAAATATTACAGGAGTGACTGACGTGGGCTCCTTTGACGAGACGACGGTGATTCTGGAGACAGATCAGGGGATTCTCACCTTAAAGGGAAAGGGGTTGCACATCGGGAAGCTTTCTCTGGAGCAGGGTGAGGTGGAGCTGGATGGCGTCATTGAGAGCATGGTCTACACGGGGAGCCGTCCGGCGAAAAAGGGATCGGTACTCAAAAGGCTGTTCCGATGATGAGTGATGTGATCCGACAGGAGACGACCGTATTTTTTCTCGCCATTGCGCTTGGAGCCGGACTCTCCTTTTTCTATGATTTCCTACGGGTGCTGCGCCGGATGATCCGGCATGGAGCGGTAGCAACCGGGATAGAGGATCTTCTGTTCTGGCTGTTTGGCGCCTGTCTTTTGTTTGCGCTGATGTTTTACGGCACAGACGGGGAGCTGCGCGGCTATGTGCTGCTTGGTACCCTGTGCGGGGCGCTGCTTTATCTGCAGACTGCGGGCCCTCTGCTGATCCGGGGCGGAACAGCGATGACAAATTATATCCGGAGAAAACGAAAAAAATGTTTTTTCATATTGAAATCCAATAGGAAAAAGGGTACAATAAAAAAGAAACCGTAAAAACGGAGCAGGAAATGCAAAGGAGTCAGATGTCATGGCAAGGAGAAGCCAGGAAAAATTGAGCCGCGGCAACCGGCGGGGAATGGTCGTCATTGCGGGCGTGGTTGCAGTACTTCTGGTAGTGTTTATGGTCCAGAGCCGTCAGATCTCTGTGAAAAATGCCTCTTATGAGTCGCAGAAGGAGGAGCTGACGCAGAAGCTGCAGGATGAAGAGCTGCGTTCAGGAGAGATCGACAAGCTGAAGGATTATGTCAACTCCACAGAGTTTATTGAGAAGATGGCAAGGGAAAAGCTTGGACTGGTCTATGACGATGAGATTATATTTAAGGCCGAAAAATGAGGATCTAAGGGATACTGCAAGGCAGTATCCTTTTTCGTTTGCATGACCGGTTTTGACAGACTTTGCAGTCACAAAAGCGTATAATCGTCAGGTGCGGGAACGTGCGCAGACGGGGAGGTTTTGTGATGGGTGAAGTGCTTACGGCAGTAGTACATGCGGGGGAAGACTGGTTTCGGACCAGAGAGACAAAAAAAGAGCAGCGCTGGCAGCGGCGGGTCAGCACAGCATTATATCCGCTTCCGGAACAGGAGCTGCTTTCACAGTATGCAGAGGCATTTACAAATCTGGCGCGGCTGTTTGAAACACTGCCATGCCAGAAGGAGCGGCCGGGTGATGAGGCGCTTTCCAAGGTGGTAGTACAGGTGCGGCAGGATATCTGTGCTAGGTGTAAAAATGAGGAGCAGTGCTGGGAGGCGGACTATTTTTCCTGCTGTCAGGCATGGTACGAGCTGTGGCTGATACTGCAGGGAGAAAAAGAGGAACCTTTAGAGGAGATACTTGGGTTTTGCAGGAAACAGGAACAGGTGCTGAGAGCTGTGACGTCTGCCTATGGACAGGCGCGTCAGCAGCTTCTGATGGACAACCGGTTGATGGAGCAGAGGATGGCAGCCGGTGAGCAGATCCGGCAGACGGCAGAGCTGCTTAAGCGGGCGGCAAAGGGACTGACCGGGGATCCGGTACTTGAGCAGCGTCTCTGGCGCAGGCTGCCGGCTGAACTGAAATATCTTGGGCTTCGGTTGTGCGGTCTGCGGGTATTTCGATCCGGGCAGGATCGTCCGGAAATTTATCTGTCGCTTCAGACAGTGCGGGATACCAGGGTGTCGGTCAAAAGCATTGCGGAGCTTCTTTCGGAGTGCTGTCATCAGAAGCTGCGTCCGGCGTGGAACTGTCCTGCAGTGATCGGTCATGTGTCCGGAAATTTTCATTTCGTCGCGGAGACTCGCTATCAGATGCTTTGCGGCATTTCGAAAGTGACAAAGGCGGGGGAGCTCGTCTCAGGCGACAGCTATTCCCTTTTGCAGAAGGATACCGGGACAATCGTTATGAGTCTTGCAGATGGAATGGGCTCCGGGCTCGGCGCGTGTCAGGAGAGCGAAAAGGTGATCGGGCTGTTGGAACAGTTTCTGGAAGCCGGTTTTCCGCAGGAGACAGCGGTGCGTATGATTCATTCCTGTATGCTGCTGCAAAATACGCAGGAGCGCTACTCTACGATCGATCTGTGTATGGTCGATTTGTACGAGGGCGACTGTGATTTTCTGAAATCCGGTGCGGCGCCGACCTTTTTAAAATACGGCGAGGAGATCGAGGTGCTTCAGCCTGCTGCGATGCCGCCGGGAATTCTGCAACAGCCGGATTATGCACGGACGCACCGGAAGCTTGCAGCAGGGGATGTGATTATTATGATGACGGATGGCGTACTGGAGGCGCTTCCGGAAGAGGATCGTGACAGGCGGATGGAGGAAATGCTGCGCTGCTGTGCGACGGTCAATGCGAAAGAGTATGCGCAGCGGCTCATGGAGCGGGTTTATCTGCTGCAGAAGCTTCGTGCCAGAGATGACATGACCATTCTGGTCGGAAGCCTGTGGGAAAAATAAAGGAGAAAAGAACATGCAGAGAATTATTCACACAATTAAGGCATACCAGATGATTCAGCCGGGGATGCGGGTGCTGGCTGCGGTGTCCGGAGGTGCGGATTCCGTCTGTCTGCTCGTGACGCTGGCCGGATACCGAAGCCAGATGGATTTTTCTTTGTCGGTGGTGCATGTAGAACACGGGCTGCGCGGAGAAGAGAGCCTGGAGGATGCACAGTACGTGAGAAAGCTGTGCGAAGCACTTAAAGTTCCGTTTTATTTGGAATCAGTGGATGCAAAGCGTGTGGCAAAGGAGCGGCATCTCAGTGTGGAGGAAGCCGCACGGTCTCTGCGGTATGAGGCATTTTATAAGGTGGCGCGGAAGCTTCAGGCGGATCGCATCGCGGTGGCGCACAACGAGAACGATCAGGCGGAGACGGTGCTCTGGAATCTGGCACGCGGCAGCGGACTTATGGGGCTAGGCGGTATCCGGCCGGTGCGGGGGAATATCATCCGGCCGCTTTTGTTTTTGGGAAGACAGGAGATCGAGCAGATTCTGAAAAACGAGGGTGTGAGCTGGCGGACAGATCGGACGAACCTGTCCTGTGACTACACCCGAAACCGGATCCGGCTGCAGATCCTGCCGATGCTTGCACAGGCTCTGAACGATCAGGCAGTAAGCCACATCGCACAGGCGGCAGAGCGTCTGCAGGAGGTACAGGATTATCTTGACATCCGGTGCAGGGAGGCAGAGAAGGATTGTATACGGCAGGCCGGAGGTGTGGTATATCTGGAACTGACCGGATACGGGAAGCAGCATCCGCTTTTGCAAAAAGAGCTTATAAAGCGTTGTCTCGGCCTGCTGCGCGATGGAATGGGACTGAAGGATGTCGGGAGCGTACATCTGGAGGCGTTGGAGAAGCTTTGTTCACAGCCGTGCGGGAAGTGCTGTATACTGCCTGGCGGGATGCGGGCCGAGCGCACAGACCGAATGGATTTTTCGGGCAGTGAATCGCAGGAAAAGCGTCCGCTGGTACGTTTCTGGCAGGAAACATCAGAGCATCAGCAGCAAGGCCGACGTCCGGCGGGGAAAGTACAACATACAAAGACACAGAGGGCTGCGAATGGACTATCTGCGATGGATAAAGGTACAGAAGGGGAGATATTGCTTCTTGCGGGAAAGGAGCAGCAGGTGGGAATGCTGCATGTGAAAAGTGAACTGCTGGATCCTTCTCTGGTGCCGCAAACCGAAATTCTGCAAGAAAAAAAGTATACGAAATGGCTATCTTATGATACAATAAACTGTAATGCCTGTTTCCGGAGACGCCGCGCAGGGGACTACCTTGTGATTAATGATCAGGGAGGGCGCAAGAAGCTGAAGGATTATATGATTGATGAAAAAATTCCGCAAAAGCAGCGGGATCAGCTCTGGCTTCTCGCAGATGGCTCACACATCCTGTGGATCATCGGATGGCGAATCAGCGAAGCGGTAAAGATCAATGGAAATACCGGTAAGGTATTGAAAATACACGTTGAGGAGGAACTAAAATGAAAGAAAAGGTCAGGATTTTTTTGCCGGAGCAGAAGGTAAATGCCCGGATTGAGGAGATTGCACAGAAAATCAGCAGTGATTATGCAGGACAGGAAGTGCATCTTATCTGTATTCTGAAAGGAAGCGTATTTTTCACCTGTGAGCTGGCAAAGCGGATCACCGTTCCTGTGACGATGGACTTTATGTCTGTGAGCAGCTACGGGAATGATACGAAGTCCAGCGGTGTCGTAAAGATCATCAAAGATCTGGATGAGTCAATCGAGGGCAAGAATGTACTGGTTATTGAGGATATTATTGATTCCGGACGGACGTTAAGCTATCTGCTCGATATTCTCGGCAAACGCAATCCGCAGTCGCTGCGTCTGTGTACCCTGCTGGACAAACCGGAGCGCCGGGTAAAGGATGTCAACGTCGATTATACCTGCTTCAATATTCCGGATGAGTTTGTGGTTGGCTACGGACTGGACTATGCGCAGAGATACCGCAACCTTCCGTTTATCGGGATTGTAGAGTTTGAGAACGAACAGGAATAAAGGAATAAGATGCAGGGAAAGGAGAAAACAGATTGAACAGAAATGCAAAGGGACTGGGATTTTATCTGATAGTAGTCCTTCTGATTCTGCTGCTTCTGACCTACTTCCGGGGCGGTCTGGAGGCGAGCCAGAGCTGGAACTATGACCAGTTGGAGGAAGCCATCACGCAGGAGGAGGTCGTAAAGGTCGAAATTACGCCGAACCAGGAGGTGCCGACCGGAAGCCTGAAAGTGCTGCTTTCTGATGGCAATGTAAAATATGTTAATGTGACCGATATCACAAAGGCAGAATCCGAGCTGCGGGAGCATGAGAGCATCGACGTGGAGATTGAGGACGTCGAGCGCAGCAGCGTCTGGATTTCGATTCTGCCGTCACTTTTGATCGGTATCGTACTGGTCTTTGTTTTTACGATGATGAACCGGCAGGCCGGGGGCGGCAACAGCAAGATGATGAATTTTGGCAAGAGCCGTGCACGTATGATTACGCCGGATGCAAAGCGTGTGACCTTCGACGACGTAGCCGGGCTGCAGGAGGAGAAAGAGGAGCTTGAGGAGATCGTTGATTTCTTAAAAGAGCCGTCCAAATTTATCCAGGTAGGTGCACGCATTCCGAAGGGTGTCATCCTCGTGGGACCGCCGGGTACCGGTAAGACCTTGCTGGCGAAGGCGATTGCAGGTGAGGCCGGAGTGCCGTTTTTTAGTATTTCCGGTTCAGACTTTGTAGAGATGTTTGTCGGTGTCGGTGCTTCCCGTGTGCGGGACCTCTTTGAGGAGGCGAAAAAGCATCAGCCGTGTATCGTCTTTATCGATGAGATCGATGCGGTGGCGCGCCGTCGTGGCACCGGCATGGGTGGCGGACATGATGAGCGGGAGCAGACACTGAATCAGCTGCTCGTCGAGATGGACGGATTTGGCGTCAATGAGGGTATCATTGTGATGGCAGCGACGAACCGTGTGGATATTCTGGATCCGGCGATCCTGCGGCCGGGACGTTTTGACCGTCAGGTAGCAGTCGGACGGCCGGATGTGAAGGGGCGAGAAGAGATATTGCTCGTCCATGCGAAGGGAAAGCCGCTTGGCGACGATGTGGATCTGAAAGAGGTTGCACGCACGACAGCAGGATTTACCGGCGCAGATCTGGAGAATCTGATGAACGAGGCGGCGATTCTTGCAGCAAAGGAAAAGCGTATTTATGTGAAGCAGTCGGATATTAACCGTGCATTTATCAAGGTAGGTATTGGTGCCGAGAAGAAGAGCCGTGTGATTTCCGAGAAGGAGAAGCAGATCACAGCCTATCATGAGGCGGGTCATGCGATCCTCTTCCATCTGCTTCCGGATGTCGGACCGGTACACACGATCTCGATTATTCCGACCGGACGTGGTGCGGCAGGCTATACAATGCCGTTGCCGGAGAAGGATGAGATGTTCCAGACAAAGGGACGGATGATGCAGGAGCTCGTCGTGGATCTGGGTGGTCGCGTTGCGGAAGAGCTGATTTTCCATGATGTGACGACCGGTGCTTCTCAGGATATCAAGCAGGCGACCGCCCTGGCGCGCGCGATGGTGACGCGCTACGGTATGTCTGAACGCCTTGGACTGATCAATTATGACGATGACGACGGACAGGTGTTTATCGGAAGGGATCTGGCACATACCCGCTCTTACGGTGAGGAGATTGCTTCGATCATAGATGAGGAAGTCAAGCGCCTGATCGATGACGCACACGAAAAAGCTCAGACGATGCTCAAAACGCATGAGCAGGTACTGCACGATTGTGCGAAGCTGCTTGTGGAGAAGGAAAAGATCGGACGCGAGGAGTTTGAGGCATTGTTTGAACGCGGATAAGCATTCCCCGCTATAAGTGCGCAGGGCACTAAGCGACGGGATGTGGATGCGAATATCCGTTTGAAAATTCAGAACTGGAATCTTTGTGTGCATCACTGTAAAACTTGTAAAATTTGATTGTCAGTAGAAACAGATATAAAGAAACGAATAAAAAAATGCACAAAAACAGATAGCCATTTTTGTGAACTTTGTGCACACTGATTTTGGAAGTGATGCTATAATAATACTCGTAAAACCCCCCAATACATTATATAGTTTTTGCTACACCCCATTAGAAGAAATACCTTCTCCAAAGAGAGCAGCCAGCGATGGCTGCTCTCTTTCGTTACCGGGAAAAGAGCAGCAAAACCTGGAAAAACAGTGATTTTACAGATTCTAAGGTTGTACATTGGAGGAAAGTAAGGTAAAATGAAAAGTAGGCCATAGCCGGGGCAAAGCGGATGTTTGGCAGCGGGCAGCAGAGAAGCAGATTGTGGGAAGCTGTCTGCAAAATGAAGGACGAAAGGATAAAAGCATGGACAGCCAGTTTCGATCAATGATGCAGACATTACAATATATCATCTGGATGCGTCCGGTCTTTCGAACGGATGCTCTTTTTTCGGATGAGACCGAAAACTATGTTTCACCGATGGAACCAAAGTGCGGGGAGACGGTGACGATTCGTTTCCGGACGTGGAAGGATAACGTGGACCGGGTCTATTTTATCAGTGGCGCTCTGAAAAAGGAGATGCAGCTGACGGAAAGTGAGGAGACTTTTGATTATTATAGCGTTGAGGTGACTCTGACGGATGAGCCGCTCTATTATTATTTTGATGTCCGGGCCGGAAAGGCGCGTTGCTTCTATAACAAGCTCGGTGTCTCACGTGACCTGCAGCAGAGCCGTTCGTTTTGTATCGTTCCGGGCTTTTCTACTCCGAAGTGGGCGAAGGGCGCGGTCATGTACCAGATATTTACCGACCGCTTTTTTAATGGTGATCTGACAAACGATGTGGAGAACCGCGAATACTTTTATATCGGGGATGGGACAACACGAGTGAAGGACTGGGATAAGCTGCCGGCCGTGCGCATGGGCATCCGGGAATTTTACGGCGGCGATCTGCAGGGCGTGCTGGATAAGCTCGATTATCTTCAGGAGCTCGGTGTGGAGGTCATCTATTTCAACCCGCTTTTTGTATCGCCATCTAATCACAAATACGATATTCAGGACTATGATTATATCGATCCTCATTTTGGAAAGATCGTCAAAAATGATGGTGAGTTGATGAAAGACTGGGAGACGGAGAATAAATATGCATCCCGGTATATCACGCGCGTGACGGACAAGGCGAACCTGGAAGCATCGAATCAGCTCTTTATCCGTCTGGTCGAAGAGCTGCACCGGCGTGGCATGCGGGTCATTCTGGACGGTGTGTTTAATCACTGTGGTTCCTTTAATAAGTGGATGGACCGTGAGCGTATTTATGAAAACCAGGAGGGCTATGAGCCAGGAGCCTATGTCTCACAGGACAGCCCATACCGCTCCTTTTTCAAATTCCACAATGAGCATGAGTGGCCGTACAATTCATTTTATGACGGATGGTGGGGGCATGATACCCTGCCGAAGCTGAACTATGAGTCTTCGCCAAAGCTGGAAGAATACATACTGCACATTGCGGCAAAATGGGTCTCCCCGCCGTTTAATGTGGATGGCTGGAGACTGGACGTGGCGGCAGACCTTGGACAGAGTCAGGAGTACAACCATGAATTCTGGAGAAAATTCCGGAAGGTGGTCAAAGAGGCAAACCCGGATGCGATTATTTTGGCAGAGCACTATGGGGATGCGGGAAGCTGGCTGCATGGCGATCAGTGGGATACTGTCATGAACTACGACGCTTTTATGGAGCCGCTTACCTGGTTTTTTACCGGTATGGAAAAGCACAGCGATGATTACCAGCAGGGGATGCTTGGCAATGCGGACAGCTTCAAAGGAGCAATGGTGTATCATATGGCATCCTTCCTCGGGCCGTCCCTGCAGGTGGCTATGAACGAGCTTTCGAATCACGATCATTCCCGCTTTCTGACGCGTACGAATCATCACGTCGGACGTGTGGAGCATCTTGGCAGTAATGCGGCGAGCGAAAATGTGCGCCCGGAGGTGATGCGCGAGGCGGTCGTCATGCAGATGACATGGCCGGGGGCACCGACGGTTTACTACGGAGATGAGGTAGGCGTCTGTGGCTTTACGGATCCGGACAACCGCAGGACGTATCCATGGGGCCATGAGGACCGGCAGATGCTGGCGTTCCACAAGGCTGCGATCCGGATGCACCGGATCAATCCGGTGTTAAAGACCGGTTCGCTGCAGTTTTTGCTTACTGATTACAACTGTCTTGGCTATGCACGTTTTACGAGAAGCGAGCAGATCATAGTCCTGTTTAATAATAATGACGAGGAGCGGGAGCTGAAGGTACCGGTCTGGATGGCAGGTATCGGCCGGGAAGGAAGGCTGGAACGCATTTTTTATTCAGATAAAAATGGATTTTCCGTAGACGGTAGCCGACGTGACTGGGAGAACCAGGATGCATTCTGGATGCCGGAAGATGTTATGTCCGGCACCTATACATGGCTTTCCGGAAACGATGCGGGCGAGTTGGCGCCGGAGACGTCCGAAAATGGAATATGGACGGAGGAGAGTACGCGAACGGATGGCAACTGGATCGGACACAGGGCAGGGGAGCAGGCCGGGTGGCTGCACAGTCCGGGATGTGAAAATGAGCTGTCTGCATGGGCGGTACCGGCGGAGACGGAAAAGCTCAGACGTAAGGTTTACTGCAAAGTAGAGTCGGGTACGATTCATGTAAAGCTGCCTGGTACAGCGGCAGCAGTCTATCGGAGAGTCTCTTCTTCGGAGGAGATGCGAGGATAAGGTGAGAGCAAAAAGGTTCTGAGAGTGCATACAGAAGAAAAGGATGAGAGCGATGAGAAAACGACGGACAGGGATTGTGCTGGCCGGCGCGGTCATGCTGCTGCTGATTGTGCTTGGCATGTACGCGGGCATCGGATTTTATTATCGGACCCATTTTCTTGAACACGCGACGATCAATGGGACGGATGTCTCGGATCTGACGGCAGAGGAGGCAAAGGAGCGTCTGGCAGCCTCTGTGGAAAATTATACGCTGACGGTAAAGACGCGCGAAGGAAAGACCGAGACGATCCGCGGTGAGGACATCCGTTACCGGCTGGTTGCGGATCAGGAGATTCAGAGCTTTCTGGACCAGCAAAATGCGATGGCATGGCTGCCAAAATATTTTGGATCAGGAGATGCTTATACGATGGAGGTGTCGACCTCCTATGACAAGGCGCTGCTGCAGCATGTGGAGGCAAAGCTTGACTGCCTGAAGACAGACGAGATGACTGCTCCCAAGGATGCACATCTTGCATTACAGGCCGGGCAGTATGTCATCATCCCGGAGGAAGAGGGAAATACTCTGGATATCCAGAAGGTGGACAAAGCACTGCAGGAGGCTGTTGAGTCGGGTTATACAGAGGTAGATCTGGATGCGAGCGGCTGCTATGCCACACCGGCGGTCAGAGCCACAGACGGCAGTCTGAAGGCGCAGGCTGCGATTATGAATAAATACAGCTCCGTCACCGTAACCTATGATATGGGCGGAGGTGTCACGGAGGTACTGGACGCGGCAACGACTGCAGGCTGGTTTTCCTTAAATGAGGACGGACAGCCGGTGATTGACCGCAGCGCAGTGAGTGCCTGGGTCAACGCGCTGGCAGATCGGTATGATACGATCGGAAAAAGCGAACCGTTTGTGACCTCACGCGGTGAGACCGTTTATGTGACGGCTCAGACGTATGGATGGCAGATGAACCGGGAGGCAGAGACGGAAGCGTTGTACAATCAGCTGATGCTTGGCGAATCTGCGACACGCACGCCGGTCTGGTATGAGTCTGCCGGGTCGCGCGGAGACAATGACCTTGGCAATACGTATGTGGAGATCGATTATACAAATCAGCGGCTGTGGTTTTATAAAGATGGTGCGCTGCTTGTGGAGACGGCGGTTGTCACCGGCAACGTCAGCGCCGGGAATGCCTCCCCGGAGGGGATTTTCTGCCTTGTGGGAAAATCGGAGCACGAGACGTTAAAGGGGGAGGGCTACAGCACGCCGGTCGATTACTGGATGCCGTTTTACGGCGGGGTAGGGATTCATGATGCGGACAGCTGGCGCAGTGTGTACGGAGGTGATATTTACCAGACTTCCGGCTCACACGGCTGTATCAATACGCCGACGGCGAAGGTAGCCGTAATCTATCAGAATATAGAGGTCGGCATTCCGATTGTGTGCTACAGTTCCGGAATCAATTACGGTTATGCACAGGAGACAATCGATGGGGCTTCCGGTGGAGGAAGCCAGGGAAATCAGGGAAATACAGAAGCAAATGGAAATAATGGAAGTGACGCCGGAAATGCCGGTACGTTGCAGGGTGATATCGTCATTATTGATGGAGGCAGTACATCCGGTGTGACAGAGAACGGAGTTCCGTATACCGGAGAAGATCTGCAGGACGTGATCATTCAGTGAGGAGGATGAATATGAATATCGTAGTTTTGGCCGGAGGAATCAGCCCAGAACGGGAGGTGTCGATCGTATCGGGAACCGGCGTGTGCCAGGCACTGCGAAAGAAGGGGCACCGGGCGATTCTGGTCGATGTCTTTTGCGGAGATGCACGTGTGGCATCGGAGTGTACAGAGGACTGCTTTCCAAAGGAGTATGATGTCGCCTCGGCGGCTGATTATATGCGCAGTATGAGTGAAGAAATCGAAGAAATAAAAAAATCCGGACGGGAATTTTTTGGCCCGAATGTGCTGAAGCTCTGTAAGCTGGCGGATATCGTATTTCTGGCGCTGCACGGTGCAGACGGAGAAGGCGGTACGGTACAGGCTGCCTTTGATCTGCTGCGTATCCCGTATACAGGATCAGGGCACCTTGGAAGTGCGATGGCGATGGATAAAAATATTTCCAGGCGTCTGTTTCAGGCATACGGCGTACCGACGGCATCCGGAATCGCATTGAAAAAAGAAAATCCGCGTCTTGCGGCAGCGGAAAATGGTGTAGGACTTCCGTGTATTGTGAAGCCGTGCTGCGGCGGTTCAAGCGTCGGAGTGACGATTGCTCATACCGAAGAGGAGTATCAGGAAGCACTTTCGGCTGCCTTTAGCTATGAAAATGAGGTGATTGTGGAAGCTTATATTCATGGCCGGGAGTTTTCTGCCGGGGTCATTGACGGAAAGGCGTATCCGATCATTGAGATCGCTCCGGTGGAAGGATTTTATGACTACCAGAATAAATATACGGCGGGTGCGACCATCGAGACCTGTCCGGCGGAGCTTTCAAAGGAGCAGACAGAGCAGATGCAGTCCTATGCGGTGAAAGCATATGAGGCGCTGCAGCTGTCCGGTTATGGCAGGATGGATTTTATGATGGATGAACAGGGGCGGATGTACTGCCTTGAGGCAAACACGCTTCCCGGCATGACACCGACGAGTCTGCTTCCGCAGGAGGCGGCAGCGGTCGGGATCGCATTTCCGGAGCTCTGTGAGCTTCTGATTGAAGTATCCATGAAGGCGAGAGGGCAGAAGAGATGAAGTATATGACTTTACAGGCGATGGCAGAGGCGTGCCATGGCGTATACATTGGAAATCCGGAGGATATCAAAAAGGAAGCGATCTCGATCACGACGGACAGCCGGAAAGCAGAGCAGGGCGGGGTGTTCGCGGCAATCAAAGGCGAGCGCGTCGACGGACATGACTTTATTCCGGGGGTACTGGAGGCGGGTGCGCTGTGTGTGATTTCAGAAAAG
The DNA here is from genome assembly GCA_902363135.1 of Lachnospiraceae bacterium. Lineage (GTDB taxonomy): Bacteria > Bacillota > Clostridia > Lachnospirales > Lachnospiraceae > Choladousia. Next base: position 123,922 of record CABIZF010000003.1, on the reverse strand, counting down.
CAGCCGGTGACAGAGCAGGGGAATTATATCATAGTAGAAGACACGGTCCGGGCGCTCGGTGCGATTGCCGGGTACTACCGGAAGCAGCTTGCTATTCCGGTCGTCGGCATCACAGGCAGTGTCGGGAAGACAAGCACAAAGGAAATGGTTGCGTCCGTATTATCACAGAAATACCGCACGTTAAAGACGGCCGGTAATTTTAATAACAATCTTGGTCTGCCGCTTACCATTTTCCGGCTGACAGAAGAAGATGAGATCGCGGTGCTTGAGATGGGGATCAGTCATTTTGGTGAGATGCATGAGCTCGCCGAAATCGCGAAGCCGGATACGTGTGTGATCACGAATATCGGACAGTGCCATCTGGAATTTTTAGGGGATCGCGACGGTGTATTGCGCGCAAAATCTGAAATTTTTGATTTTCTGCCGGAGAATGGGCACGTTATTCTGAACGGGGAAGACGATAAGCTTTCTGCGATTCAGGAAGTAAAAGGGATCCGCCCGGTATTCTTTGGCTTTGAAAAAGAGGATGGCATATGGGCAGATCATGTGCAGGCACAGGGGCTGAACGGGATTTCCTGCCGAATCCACACACCGCAGGGCAGCTTTGAGGTAAAGATACCGATTCCGGGGCTTCATATGGTATTAAATGCGCTGGCCGGTACCGCAGTCGGCCTGCAGTATGGCCTGACACTGAGACAGATTCAGGACGGAATCGAGAGCCTGCAGCCGGTAGCGGGACGGTTTCATATCGTTCAGACAGATGATTATACGATCATTGATGACTGCTACAATGCCAATCCGGTTTCGATGAAGTCCTCTCTTTTGGTGCTGGCCGACGCACTCGGACGGAAGGTCGCAATTCTCGGAGATATGGGAGAGCTTGGCGCTAAGGAACAGGAGCTGCACCGGGAAGTCGGAAGCTACGCAGCATCGCTGGACATTGACCGTTTTCTTGTGGTAGGACCGTTGGCGAAAAACATCGCGGATGGAATTTTAGCGGAGTATCCAAATGCGGATGTTGTTTGCTATGACAGCCTGCAGGAAATTCTGCACGATCTGGATGGGCAGCTTCAGAAAGGGGATACAATCCTCGTCAAGGCGTCTCATTTTATGCATTTTGAAAAGCTCGTAGAGCAACTGACCGGGAAGTAGGCAACAGAGCCGGGAGCAGCATCCACCCATGCGGTATCCGGGTGGTGAATAACGAAGTAAAAAAGAAGAAACGCAGTGGATAAGCCAGGTCATTCGGATCTGGCTCGCTGCATGATAAGGAGAAGAAGATGTACATCATTGCAGGACTTGGAAATCCGGGCCGCGAATATGAAAATACAAGGCACAATGCAGGATTTGCCTCGCTGGATGCCCTGGCAAAGCGACACGGGATCGAGCTGACTACACGGAAATTTCAGGCACTGACGGGTAGCGGTTACATCGATGGGCAGAAGGTACTGCTTGTCAAGCCGCAGACATATATGAACTTAAGCGGCGAGAGCCTGCGCGCGGCCTGCGACTTTTTCAAAGTAGATCCGGAGGAGGGGCTGATCGTCATTTATGATGACATCAGTCTGGCGCCGGGGCAGCTGCGCGTACGTAAAAAAGGCAGCGCGGGCGGGCACAACGGAATCAAAAATATCATTGCACAGCTTGGCACTCAGAATTTTCTGCGGGTCAAGGTAGGAGTCGGGGAAAAGCCGGCAGGCTGGGATCTGGCGGATTATGTGCTGGGGCATTTCTCAAAGGAGGAGCAGGTGCTCATGGAGGAGGCCTTTTTACGGGCAGCTGATGCAGCATCTGCGCTGCTCACAGAAGATGTGGAGCGCGTGATGAACCAGTATAATACGCACAAGTAAGACAGGCAAGTTTTTCTGATGGGAGCTTTGGTTGCCGGATTAAGAAGGGAAGGGACAGATTATAAATGGAAAGGCAGGGGATTATGAAAGCATTGACGGCACCCATGCAGCAGCTTGGGGAGTTTGAAGAGATTTTACGAAAGATCCGTACCAACCGCGGCGTGCTTCAGGTGAGCGGCTGTATTGATCCGCAGAAACCGCATTTTATTTCCTGCGCGGCAGAGGGGTATGACTGTCGGCTCATCATCACGTACAGTGATCTGCGTGCGCGTGAGCTGTACGAAAACTATCGGTTCTTTGACCGGGATGTCCTCTATTTTCCGGCAAAGGATCTGATTTTCTTTCAGGCAGATATCCACAGCAATCTGCTCGAACAGCAGCGAATTGCGGTCTTAAAAGCGCTCGCAGAGCGAAAAAATGTGACGGTCATCACGACGATGGCTGCGTGTATGAACCATCTGATGCCGTCAGAAATCTGGCAGAAGCAGGTGCTGACGTTCGCACCGGGCGATGTGCTCGACATGGAAGCGATGAAAAGCACACTGGTACAGCTTGGCTATGAACGGACGGCACAGGCCGAAGGCCCGGGACAGTTTGCAATCCGTGGCGGTATTCTGGATGTATATCCGCTGACCGAGGAGAATCCGGTCCGGATCGAGCTGTGGGGCGATGAGATCGATTCGATTCGCAGCTTTGATGCCGAGAGTCAGCGGTCGATCGAGAACCTGGAGGAGATCCGGATCTATCCGGCGGCGGAGCTCATCCCGGATGAACGGCAGCGGACGGCGGCGCTGGAACGGATCGAGAAGGATGCGGCGCGAGCGATCAATCAGTTTCAAAAAGAAGGACAGACGGAGGCGGCAGCGGCGGTGCGGCAGCTGCTTTCCGATGCAAAAGATGCGCTTTTAGAGCTGGCGGAGCCGCTCTCAATGGAAGGGTTTATTGACTATTTTACGCCGCGCACAGAGTCGTTTCCGGACTATTTTGATCCAAAGCGAACCCTGATTTTCCTGGATGAGCCGAACCGGCTCTTAGAGAGTGCAGATGCAGTCGAGCTGGAATTTCGCGAGAGCATGGAACATCGGCTGGAAAAGGGCTATGTGCTGAACGGGCAGACCGGTATTCTGTTTTCCGGACAGGAGATCGCGGCACGCATTTCCAGAGAAAATGCGATCGGTCTTTGTACCCTGGAAAATGCGAAAGCACCGTTTACCGTATCTGGCACCTTCAATCTGACGGTTCGCTCGGTCAGTCCGTATAATAACAGCTTTGAGCTGCTTGTAAAGGATCTGCAGCGCTGGAAGAAGGATGGCTATCGGGTCGTGTTGCTTTCGGCATCCCGTACCAGAGGAAACCGGCTGGCGCAGGATCTTGCGGAGGATGGGCTGAACAGCTTTTATACCGAGGATGCCGACCGTGAGGTGCTTCCGGGTGAGATACTGATCACGCATGGAAATGCACAGAAAGGATATGAGTATCCGCTGATCCGCTTTGTCGTTATCGCGGAGAGTGATATTTTCGGACAGGAGCATAAGAAAAAGAAGAAGCGCAGACGCTATGAGGGAAAGCAGATTGCGAGCTTTACGGAGCTTTCCGTCGGTGACTTTGTCGTGCATGAGAATCACGGTCTCGGTGTCTATCGGGGCATCGAAAAAGTCGAGGTCGACCATGTGACGAAGGATTATATGAAGATCGAGTATGCCGGGGGCAGCAGCCTTTATGTGCCGGCGACGCAGCTCGATGTGATCCAGAAATATGCGGACGGCGATGCGGCGAAGGCGCCGAAGCTGAACAAGCTCGGTACGCAGGAGTGGAACCGGACGAAGACGCGGGTACGCACGGCAGTGCGGCAGATCGCGCAGGATCTTGTGAAGCTGTATGCGGAGCGGGAGCGAAAAGAAGGATTCACCTACAGCGAAGATACTGTCTGGCAGCAGGAATTTGAGGAAATGTTCCCGTATGATGAGACGGAGGATCAGCTGATGGCGATCGACGCGGTCAAACACGACATGCAGAGCCGGAAGATCATGGACCGGCTGATCTGCGGTGACGTCGGATATGGCAAGACGGAGATCGCGATCCGGGCGGCTTTTAAGGCGGTACAGGACGGCAAGCAGGTGGCGTATCTTGTGCCGACCACGATTCTGGCGCAGCAGCATTATAATACATTTGTGCAGCGGATGAAGGATTTTCCGGTACGCGTGGATCTGATGTGCCGGTTCCGCACATCGGCGGAGCAGAAAAAGACCGTCACGGATCTGAAAAAGGGAATGGTGGATATCGTCATCGGGACACACCGGCTGCTTTCAAAGGATGTCGAGTATAAAGACCTCGGACTTTTGATTATCGATGAGGAGCAGCGGTTCGGTGTCGCACACAAAGAAAAGATCAAGCAGCTCAAGACGGACATCGACGTGCTCACACTGACAGCGACACCGATCCCGCGGACGCTTCATATGAGCCTGGTCGGAATCCGTGATATGAGCGTGCTCGAAGAAGCGCCCCAGGAGCGCGTGCCGATCCAGACCTATGTCATGGAATACAATGAGGAGATGGTGCGCGAGGCGATCAGCCGGGAACTGGCGCGGGGCGGACAGGTCTACTACGTCTACAACCGGGTCAATTCGATCGTCGAGATCACGAATCGGATCGCGGCGCTCGTCCCGCAGGCACAGGTCGCGTTTGCACACGGACAGATGAAAGAGCATGAGCTGGAAAAGATTATGTTTGACTTTATCAACGGTGATATTGACGTGCTTGTCACGACGACGATCATAGAGACCGGTCTGGATATCTCCAATGCGAATACGATGATCATTCACGATGCCGACAATATGGGATTATCCCAGCTCTATCAGCTGCGCGGTCGTGTCGGACGGTCGAACCGGACGGCATATGCCTTTTTGATGTACCGAAGAAATAAGATGCTCAAAGAGATCGCAGAGAAGCGTCTGGCGGCGATCCGGGAATTTACGGAGCTTGGCAGTGGCTTTAAAATTGCGATGCGGGATCTGGAGCTGCGCGGTGCGGGCAATTTGCTCGGAAGCGAACAGCATGGACATATGGAGGCCGTCGGCTATGATCTTTACTGTAAGCTGCTCAACGAATCAGTAAAAGAGGTGCAGGGGATCTCGACGGTCAAGGAGGATTACAATACAGAGATTGATCTGGATATTGACGCATTTATTCCGGAACGGTACATCCGCAACGAGATGCAGAAGCTCGATATTTACAAGCGGATTTCAGGAATCCAGAACGAAGAGGAGTACGATGACATGCTCGAGGAGCTGATGGATCGTTTCGGAGAACTGCCAAAGGCTGTGCAGAATCTCCTGCTCGTCTCCCGGCTGCGTGCACAGGCGCATGACCTTTATCTGACGGAGGTGACGCAGAAGGGTGAGGAGATCCGGATGGTACTGTATGAGAAGGCACAGATCAACACGGCGGGTATCGACGGTCTGTTGAAGCAGTATCGCGGACGGCTGAAATTTACCATTGATAAGAATCCGTATTTCCTTTATATCCGTCAGAAAAAAGGCAACCGGGAAGTTGACAACGTGCTCGATACGGTTCGGGATTTGCTTGCGGATATGGAGCGGCTGCTGGCATGATGGCTGCTTTCCATTTTTACACAGAGGAAATCCCTGGGGTTTTGCAGCGGAGGCTTTGATTTTGGTAAAAATGCAGGTGAAAAGTTTGTGAAAACCGGAAAAAGCGTTGCGGGATTTCGTAAATCAGTTTATAATGAAACAATGGATCTGCGGGACATGGAGAAAGCAGAAGTGCCGTAGAAATTTGCTGTTCGCTTTTGGAAAAGGAGATACCAATGAAACAGATGTCCGGCGGCAGCAGTATCAGGAGGATGGGTATGAAGAACAGATTAAAAAAAATAGCGGTCATCGGATTGAGCGCCTGCCTTGCACTTGGCATGCTTTCCGGCTGCTCCAAGAAAGAGACGTTTCAGGCAGATGCGGCTGCGATTACTGTAAACGGGGATGAGATCTCGGCAGGACTTGTGAAGTTCGCGACACATTACTCACAGGCGCTGATGGAGAGCATGTATAAGATGTATATGGGCGTCGAGGATCCGATGGATTCTGATGTTTATGGAAATGGGTCGACGCTTGGCTCTATGATTAAGGATGACGTTGTTTCCACACTGGAGCGGCTTGTGCTGGCAGAACAGAAGATGAGCGATTACAATGTGGAGCTGACGGATGACGAGAAGGCAGCCGTGACAGAGGCAGCGACCAGATTTATGGATGAGAACGGGGAAGAAGTGCTGAACCAGATGGGAGCGACTCAGGAGGTCGTGGAGCGTTATCTGACCCTGCGTCTGATTCAGTCAAAGATGGAGCCGCAGATGTCCGCAGATGTAGATACCGAGGTATCGGACGATGAGGCGGCACAGCGCAAGATCCGCTACACCTTGTTTCGTGCGGAGACCGAGGCAGAGACAGAGTCCGAGACCGGTACGGAGGCAGAGAGCAGCAGCGAAGAGACGACCGAGGCGGTCTCTGAGGCAGGTACCGAGGGCGAGACATCGGTAGAGACCGAAGCAGAGACGGCAGCGATGACCGAAGAGCAGACCGTAAAGACGAAGTCTTCCGCAGAGACGGAAGCTGTATCGGAAGCAGCAAGCGAGGCGGCTGAGACAGAGACCGGAAGCGAAGCAGCGACCGAGGCATCCGAGACGGAAACGGAAACAGAGACGGAGACCGAAGATCCGGCTATGGTGGCAGCGAAGGCAGAAGCGCTGGCAAAGGCAGAGGATCTGATCGCAAAGGTAAAAGACGGCGAAGATTTTGAGACCGCTTCCGCAGAAGTCGACGAGAATGCGACCTGTTCGACCCTGACTTTCGGAAGTGACAGCACGAGCGTCGTAGAAGGACTGATCACCGCGACGGAGGGGCTGGATGACGGCACGTTAGTCGAGACACCGATCGAGATCGACAGCGGTTACTATGTGGCACAGGTCATCTCAAAAATTGACCGCGAGGCGACTGACAAGCAGAAAGAGACGATCGTTGAGCAGCGCAAGTCTGACCGGATCAGTGAGCTCTATACCGAGTGGAAGGATGCGGCAGAGATCACAGAGGACAGCGATATTCTGGCGCAGATCACCTTTGACTTTTCTCTGACACAGGAGACCGAGGCATCCACCGAAGCGACGACAGAAGCAGCGACCGAGGCGGGGAGCGAATCTGCAACGGAAGCAGCGACTGAGGCGGTAAGCAAAGCAACGACCGAGGCCGGATCGGAAGTGACCACAGAGGCAGCAACGGAAGCGGCTGAGACGGAAAGCGAGTCTGAATCAGAGACCGCAGATAAAACGGAGAGTGAGTCTGAGACTGCGGCGGCGAAGTAGCTGCGATTCCATCAGCAGTGAAACATTTGCCGTTTTGCTGCTGCGCAGGAAAATGAGTCACGAAAAGTAAGTAGATAGAAAGAAACAGAAAAGAATCTGGCAGCCCCCGGCGGTGAGCAATCACATGACCTGGGGCTGTTTTTTTCCTCAGATTGCAGAACCGGATAAAATGCGGTAAGCTACAGAGGACTGGTAAGAGATATGATAAAAGTTAGAGGGAGAGATTATGCAGGAGAATAAAGTCACAGACATTGCACCGGAAAATCTGGATCGTCTTGGACTCCTGATCGAGCAGGGGCAGTTTGAGCTGCTGCTTCCAAAGGTATGGGAGGCTGCGGATGTGCGGCTCATCTATCTGATGAACGATGCGGTGGAGAGTTTTCTGGTTTTTCAAAATGCACGGATGTGCGGAACTTATCAGGAGAAATTTGACGGAGAGCTCTCAGCGGCGCTGGCGACTGAGGAAGATGGCTATGTGCTGGCGGTTCATCAGGGGATGAATGCATTTACCTTATTTTTTACCGGAATGGTATTGGAAGCGCACCTGTTTGATTACGGTCATACCGGGCATTTCTGGGTGAAAGGATATGAGTATCTGCGGCAGCTGGAGTATCGGCTGGCGATTCTGCATGATAAGCTGGAATATCTCGGCGAGGAATTTTGCGGCAAAGAAGAACGTCAGCTTGCGTCGCTGGCAGAGTTTCCGCCGCTGAATTACTGTTGCTATCCGGCAGTTCCAAAGAAATATCGAACCGTCACAGATCCGGACTGGAGGCCATCCGAGGCGGCATTACAGGTGATGTGCGAGCTTGCAAAGGAGGCCGGAGATGTATCACTTCTGCGGGCATTGGAAAGGTATCGCAGGAAGCCCGGGCGATACCGTGCAAAGCAGCTTGGGAGACTGCTGCATCGCACGCGGCATGCAGCAGCCGTGGATTTGCTGACAGAGCAGCTTACGGAGGCCGCAGGAATTTATAAAAAACGGAGTTTCCAGGACAAGGAGCAGGAGGAGATGCAGCGGCTGTATCGACTGGCAGAAGCACGCGCCAAGGAGCTGCGTGTTCGTGGCCTGCGCTGTGAGATCGTGGAAGAGGAGCCATTTGTCTATGCGCGGGATTCGATTGCGTATAAAGTATATGTCATGGTATGGCAGAGGCGTGGATGGAACCGGGTTGTGCGGGTAGAGGAGATAAAAGAATGAGAGCAGGCCTAGAAAACCTGCAGGCAGAATCGGAACATCGATCTGTCTGCAGGTTTTTACTGTCAGTTGCGTCGCCGCTCATAGTCTTTCAGGGATTTGATTGCTTCATTGGACATCGGGAGAAGGGCGATCAGGTTGAAGATTGTCATCAAACCGACACCGACGTCCCCGAGATCCCAGACGAAGGTGTAGGCGGCGAGTCCTCCGATAAACAGCATGACAAGTGCCAGCAGTTTATAGGCAGTCTGTGCGCTCCAGCGGTCACCGAACAGATAGGCCACATTGGACCGGGCATAAAACAGGATGCCGATGAAGGTGGAAAAACTGAACATCCACAAGATCAGGGCGATGAAGATGACACCGATCTGACCAAAATAGCTGTACATAGCCGTCTGAAGCAGATCCATTCCCTGCAGACCGTCGACGAGCTCTTGCGGGGCAAGCAGCATGACCATTGCGGTGCAGGTACAAAGCAGTGTATCGATAAAGACGCCGAATGCCTGCGTCAGACCGACACGGGCCGGATGAGGCGTCTCGGCGGTCGCTGCAGCGCATGGTGCAGAGCCACTGCCGGCTTCATTGGAGAAGAGACCGCGCTTGACACCGTTCATGAGGACAGCGCCAAAGCCGCCTGCGGCTACCTGACGAAGACCAAAAGCCTCTGAAAAGATACGTCGGAAGACATCACCAAGCTGATAGGCGTGCGTAACAATGAGCCAGAGTGTGATCAGCACATAGATGCCGGACATGATTGGCACGAGGATATCCAGTACCTTTACCGTCGCATTTTTCCGTAGCACGATCACGGCAGCAAGCAGCACGAGTGCAGTCGTGGATACAAGCGGCGAAATATGGAAGGCATTTTTCAGAGAAGATGACACAGAGTTGCCGATGACCTGGCTGACACCGCACCAGCAGATCAGACCGGAAATGGCAAATAAAATCGCAAGCAGGCTTTTGCGGGCCTTTCCTTTGCGCCCTGCGTTGATCCAGTCATGAATGTAGTAAGCAGGGCCGCCGCGGTATCCGCCGTAGAGTGGATCCTCCTGCTTGTGAAGCTGGGCGAGTGTGGATTCTACAAAAGAGGTTGCAGAGCCGATCAGAGCCGTTATCCACATCCAGAAAACAGCGCCTGCGCCACCTGCTGAGATTGCGGCCACGACACCGACGAGATTGCCCATACCGACCCGTGTGGCAGTGGAGACGATCAGAGCCTGGAGAGCAGAAAGCTCTTCAGCTTTTCGGTTCTGCTCAGAATCTTCCGGTTTCGCAGATCCGGTGATAAGGCGTACCATATCAGGGAGCAGCCGAAGCTGCAGACCGCGGGTACGCACCGTGAAGTAAATACCGGCAGGAATGAGCAGCAGCACCAGAAGTGGCAGGCTGAGTGTTCCGCCGGGAAGTGGAAGGCGAATCCAGTCGCCCCAGAGAAAATAGTATACCTGTTCAATACAATGGATGATAAAAGTCATAAGTCCCCCTGTTTTTAGGCAGCGCTTTTGCAGCTGCGCAATATACGTATCAGTATATAATAAAAAATGTTTTTTGTAAAATAAATACTTGCGCTTTTGCTACATAAAAAAACGATTCAGAAAATTGCTGTACAGAGCAAAAGAAGAGTGGTAAAATACGGAAGATGTGAATCAGAGGATTTGCCAGATCGGACAGAAAAAGAGGGACAGAAGATGAAAAATCCATTGCGATACCAATTGACGGAGTATGATTGCGGACCGGCGAGCATGCTCAATGCGATCAGCTATCTTTTCGAGCGAAAAGACATACCACCGGAGGTGATCCGGAATATTATGCTGTATTGTCTGGATTGTCACAGCAAGGAAGGTGTTCCGGGAAAACGGGGGACCTCAAGGGCTGCAATGGCATTTTTATGTAACTGGCTGAATGAATACGGAGAGCTGGGCTTGCTGCCGATATCCGGCGAGCACATCATCGGAAACGGTGTCTGTATCGGCACAGAAAGCCGGATTAACTATGCCCTCTGCCACGGCGGAGTAGCTGTCGTACGGCTGTATTTAGATGAGCCGCATTACGTACTCATGACCGGGACAGAGGGAGACGCAATTCGGATGTTTGATCCATACTGGCTGGATCATTTGCCTAAGGAAGATATTCAGATCACCGAGGATCATCCAAGAGAATACAACCGTATCGTACCGGTGAAATATTTCAACAGCGAATCCACGGATGTCTATGCACTTGGACCGAAAGAAGAACGGGAAGCCGTGATTCTATACAACCGTCGGACGAAGACCGAGCCGGAAGAAGTGATCGAGTACTTCATATAGTGACCCGCAAAACACCTTTTGCCCCTAACATCATGAGATTAAATAAAAAGCTTTCGCATACACTGTAAAAACAGCGTCTCCGGAGGCTTTTTTGTGAAGGAATATATCGAAGAGCGCGCAACGGAAATCGCGTATTACATTATCGAGACGGGAGCGACTGTGCGTCAGACGGCACAGAAATTCAAGGTGAGCAAATCAACGGTACACAAGGATCTGCGAGAACGTCTGACACAGATCAATCCGGCTCTGGCAGCGGAGGCCGGAAAGGTGCTGGCGGTCAATAAGGCGGAGCGTCATATTCGCGGTGGACTGGCTACGAGAGAAAAGTATCTTCACCGGAAAGAGATAAAATACCTTTAGCAGAACCGCCGTCTTAGGTGGTCAATACGGGAAGGAGTTTGGAATATGTCAGAGAGGAAAATGAAAAGAGTTGCAGATTCGATGACAGAGCAGTCTCATTTGCTCATGCCAAAGTGTCTGAATGCAGCAGGCTATCTGTTCGGCGGGCAGCTGCTTGCATGGATTGATGAGACGGCCGGAATCGTTGCAAAGCGTCATGCGGAGATGAACGTTGTGACAGTTGCCGTTGATAATATGTACTTTAAGACGGGAGCGAGGGTGGACGATACGATTGTACTGATCGGACGTCTGACGCACGTGGGGCGTTCTTCGATGGAGGTACGCATTGATACGTATGCCGAGTCTTTAAGCGGTGTGCGGACAATGATCAATCGCGCATATTTTGTCATGGTCGGCACGGACGATCATCAGCATCCACAGGAAGTGCCGGGACTGATCGTGGAAGGCGTGACGCAGCAGATCGAATGGGAGGCCGGACAGAAGCGTGCCGAGCTTCGAAAAGTACGAAGACAGGAAGGATTTTAAAAAAGAGGAATGAAAAGTCAGGAATATCAGAAACTGCAGCATGAATTTGCGCCGGTCTACGATACAAACAGCAAAATATTGATTCTCGGAAGCTTTCCATCGGTGAAATCAAGAGAACAGCAGTTTTTCTATGGACATCCGCAGAACCGTTTCTGGAAAGTGATCGCGGCATTGACGAACCGGCCGCTGCCGCAGACGATCGAAGAGAAAAAAAGGCTGCTTCTTGAGAACCGGATCGCTGTATGGGATGTGATTGCAGAATGCGAGATCGTTGGATCCAGTGACAGCAGCATCCGAAATGCCGTGCCGAATGATCTGCATCAAATTCTGGATGCGGCGCAGATTCAGCATATTTATACGAACGGTGGAACAGCAAAACGTCTGTATGAGAAATTTCAGAAGGATCTGGCAGTCCCAATGACAGGACTGCCATCTACAAGTCCTGCAAATGCAGCGTTTACGATGGATCGGCTGCTGGAGAAATGGAAAGTGATAAGTCCATACTTCCACTGCGAAAGCCCTCGAGATCCAAAGTGACATAAAGGAAGCCAAGACGCTTCAGCTTGGATACGATTATCTCACTCTTTGCGAGCAGATCCGGAAAAGAAGCGCGGTCGATTTCGATCCGGAGAACCGGCTCATGGTAGCGCAGACGGACATTGTAGAATCCCATCTGCCGGATGGCTTCTTCTCCTTTATGGATGTTTGCCAGAAGCTTCCGATCCAGAAAAGCACCGTAAGGAAGTCGTGTGGCAAGACATGGTGCGGACGGCGCGGAGGCAGTCGGAAGCGAGAGTGCGGCAGACAGTTCCCGGATGCGCTGCTTTGTGAAGCCAAGCTCCCGAAGCGGGCTGTGAATGCCGAGCTCTTTTAAAACGAGCATGCCGGGACGATATTGCTTTTCATCGTCTTTATTCGTGCCGTCACAGACTGCCATACGTCCGTTGGCATGCGCCAGCTGCTGCAGCTGGGTGAAGAGCAGATGCTTGCAAAGGTAGCAGCGGTTGACCGGATTTTGCAGAATCTGTGGATCCTGAAATTCGTCTACGTGGATGACAGTACATTCCGCCTTGAGCTTTTTTGCCATTGCGACAGCGGTCTCGATCTCAGAGTGCGGGTGCAGTTCTGTCTCGAGGATGACAGCAAGCACCGGACGGGAGGAAGCTTCGCAGGCTACCTTCAGAAGCAGAGTACTGTCTACACCACCGGAGTATGCGATAGCGATTCCGTCAGTGTCCAGTGCCTGGAAATATTCTCTCAGACGTGTATAGTCCTGTGCGAGTTCGGGTAAAAGTGTGTGTGGCATTTTATAAATGATCCTTTCAATAAAAAAATATTTCTTTGCTGCTTATGGATGGATCACACATGCGGATTTTCACGGGCGTAAGCCTGGATCATATTGTACATTTCTGTGAAACCTGTTCCATTTTGTTTTGCCAGACGGCTGACACTGTCATTTTCCGGATAATAATAGGTATCGTTTCCGTACGTGCAGCATTTGACATCGGCCATGCCCCATGGCGTTTCCAGTGCGAAAATTTTCCGTGGAAGTTTGGTGCGCTGCATTTCCTGAATACGGATGCCGATGGTAGTCGTATTGCGGAAAATGATTGACTCCATTTCCGCGCGCTGTTCCGGATTGCACAGCACCTTGAGCAGACAGGCCGGTCGGTTTTTTTTCATGTAGATCGGGATGCAGAAAGCATCGAGTGCACCGGCGTCGAGCAGCAGCTGCATTGTATAGGAGAGCGCTTCTCCGCTGCAGTCGTCGACGTTCGTCTCAAGAGACAGGATCGTATCATGGGTGTCTTTTGAAAGTGGTTGAAGCAGCATGGCGCGCAGCAGTCCGGTCGCAGCATAATCCCGCTTTCCTGCACCAAATCCTATGCGGCGGATCCGAAATTCTTTTGGAAGTGTTGTGGCAGTTCGAACGGCAGCGGCTATGGCAGCACCGGTCGGTGTGACAAGCTCGCCTTCGACATCCGAGATATTTAAAGTCAGATCGTTTTGCATTGCAATTGCAGTGACAGCAGGTACCGGCACCGGGATCAGCCCATGCTGACAGCGGATCTGTCCCTTGCCGTCGGTAAGCGCAGAGATGACGATGCCAGACGGGGAGAGATTGTCAATGCAGACAGCGACTGCTACGATATCGACGATTGAATCGACGGCTCCGACCTCATGGAAGTGAATCTCATCTAAAGTTTTGCTATGTACGGCTGCTTCTGCTTCAGCAAGGATCTGAAAGATTTTCAGTGCCAGATCCTTCGCCCCGGAGGAGAGCTGACCAACCTGGATGATTTTGGTGATATCATTTAAATTTCGGGCATCATGATGGTGGTGATGTATATGCTGTGATTCATCTGTATCATGGCCATGGACATCCCCCACAATCATGCTGTGATCGTGTCTGTGGATCTGCCCATGCTCATCTGACAGATTGTGACTATGGCTATGGTCGTGTTCGTCTGTCATACTGTGAGCATGGCCGTGGAGATAGTCCATATCATGGTCATGGTTGTCATGATCGAGGATGACATTGAAATCACAGGCGCGGATGCCGGATTTATAAACATCTTTGATTTCTATTGAATATCCGGTGAGCGGAAGGCTGGAAAGCGCGTCCAGCAATATCTGGCGGTCTGCCCCCAGATCAAGCAGAGCTGCTACAGTCATATCGCCGCTGATACCGGAATTGCATTCAAGATAAAGAATGGAATGATTCATATCGGTAGATACCCCTTTCTATGGCAAACGGATATTTATCATCCGTCTTTGCCAGGCCTTTGTATTGTTTGCTTCCTCACAAATAACACCCGGAGATGTTACCGTTGAGGATTGTTTTACATGTGCGGACTCTGAACTCAGCCATAATAACATAAAAATAATGTTCAGGTCAAAAGGTATTTTGTCCCCTGTGATGCTTACAAATTGCTCCGTTACGAAGCAGCTCCCGTAATTCTGTAAACATTCGAAATCCGCTGATTTACTACGTAAATCGCTACTTTCTCATATTTGACGGGTCCCAAGTTCAAAAGCCTTATCATGCAAGCATGAAACGCATGACCTTTTGACCCTGGTATCATCATAAGAAAAATAACAGAGAAAGTGTATACAGAACCTGTGAAAATCCGGAAATAATGGCTTGTCAGTCTGATAAAAGTACACTATAATGTATCCATTACCCAATATTAGCACATAAATACAGAATGGAGAAAATCATGAAAAGAGAAACAGTTGTGGTCCTCGACTTTGGCGGTCAGTACAATCAGCTTATCGCAAGACGTGTCAGAGAGTGCAATGTGTATTGTGAGATTTATTCTTATAAGACAGACTTTGAAAAGATTAAGGCGCTCCAGCCGAAGGGAGTTATTTTTACCGGCGGCCCGAACAGCTGTTATGAGCCGGGTGCACCGACTTATACGAAGGAAATTTTTGAACTGGGTGTACCGATCCTTGGCATTTGTTATGGATCTCAGCTGATGATGCATCTGCTCGGCGGGAAGGTAGAAAAGGCGCCGGTGCGTGAGTATGGAAAGATCGAAGTGACAACAGACCATACCTCTGATCTGTTTGCAGATGTTTCTGAAAAGACGATCTGCTGGATGAGCCATAATGATTATATTTCCGAGATGGCACCGGGATTCCGTACGATTGCGTATACGGATAATTGTCCGTATGCAGCAATGGAAAATACGGAAAAGAAGCTGTATGCGACTCAGTTCCATCCAGAGGTACTGCATACACAGGAAGGCCAGAAGATGCTTTCAAATTTCGTGTTCCGCGTCTGTGGCTGTGCAGGTGACTGGAAGATGGATTCCTTTGTAGAGCAGTCTATTCACCATATCCGCGAGAAGGTCGGTGACGGCAAAGTGCTGTGCGCACTGTCCGGCGGTGTTGATTCTTCCGTTGCAGCGGTACTTCTTTCCAAGGCAGTCGGCAATCAGCTGACCTGCGTATTTGTCGATCATGGACTTCTGCGGAAAAATGAGGGAGATGAGGTCGAGGCAGTCTTTGGCCCGGATGGTCCATATGACCTGAATTTTATTCGTGTAAACGCGCAGGAGCGTTTTTACAGCAAGCTTGCAGGCGTGACTGAGCCGGAGAAAAAACGTAAGATCATCGGAGAAGAATTTATCCGTGTGTTTGAGGAAGAGGCGAAGAAAATCGGTGCGGTAGACTTTCTTGTACAGGGCACGATCTATCCGGATGTTGTAGAGAGCGGTGTCGGTGGAGAGTCTACTGTTATCAAGTCACATCATAACGTTGGAGGACTTCCGGATTACGTCGATTTTAAGGAGATCATCGAGCCGCTGCGCGATTTGTTTAAGGACGAAGTACGTAAGGCAGGACTGGAGCTTGGCATCCCGGATTACCTCGTATTTCGCCAGCCATTCCCGGGACCGGGACTTGGCATCCGTATCATTGGAGACATCACACCGGAAAAGGTACAGATGGTACAGGATGCAGACGCAATCTGGCGTGAGGAGATTGCTGCTGCCGGCTGGGATAAGAAAGTCAATCAGTACTTTGCGGCTCTTACGAACATGCAGTCCGTCGGCGTCATGGGTGACGAGCGTACTTACGATTACGCAATTGCACTGCGTGCTGTGACCACCACTGATTTCATGACTGCCGAGAGCGCTGAGGTTCCATGGGAGATCATCGGCAGGACCACCAGCCGCATCGTCAACGAAGTCAAGCACATCAACAGAGTTTTATACGATTGTACCGGCAAGCCGCCTGCAACGATTGAGTTTGAATAATGAGCAAAATCCCAGAAATCCTTTATTTACAAGGGTTTCCGGGATTTTATTTTTGTCCGTGATGCTACGGTGATGTTAATGGGGAGAAAGTGTCTTATTTTTGGGGATTTTTTGTTATTATATGATACTGTACGTTTCATATGTTTTTATCTTCTGCATTATCATTTGTGGCTCTTACTTCATTGAGAGCGTCAGCAAGCTTCCTGTCTTTTCCTGGGTACAAATGAGCATAAACTTTCCAGGTTGTTTCCGGTGATTCATGTCCAAGCCGGTCCGAAATCTCTTTGATAGAAAACTTCATGTCAATCAGCATACTTGCGTGGGAATGGCGAAGATCATGGATCCTGATCTCTGGAAGACCAGATCTGGCAGTTGCACGTTTAAATTCTGACCGCATTCCGGACTTCTGGAAGTAGAAGATGCGTTCATCCGGCTCTATGGCCATACTTGCAACATAGTCTTGAAGCTCTTTGTACAACGATTGAGGAATATTCACGACACGTTTGCTCTTTTCAGTTTTTGGTGTCTGGAAGTATTGTTCGCCTTTTATCACCACAAAGTTCTTATTAATGGATACGGAGCAGTCCGGCAGGATATCTGCCGGAGTAATGGCTAGAACCTCTGCAGACCGAAGCCCGCCATAGAACATGAGGCTGAATGCCATCCTGTATGCGCTTTTCTTTTCAAATGTCAGGAAGTAATCGAACTGTTCTCTTGTCCAGATGTTCATTTCATCTGCACTGCTTTTCCCGATCGCACCGGCCGCAAGGCAGGGGTTACTCCGGAGCTTATAGTATTTGACGGCATAATTCATGATAGCAGACATCTGGTTATTGATGGTCTTCAGATACGTCTGGGAATAAGGACTTCCCTTTTCATCTCTGTAATTAATCATGGCATCTTGCCACCGATGGATCACGATCGGGGTAATGTCACCGATCTTCATATCTTTAAAGAATGGCAGCAGTTTCATGTCTATCAGATACTGCTTATTTTCCAGAGTGGTCAGTTTCAGCCGGGAGCTGCAGTCTGACATATAATTCTTGATCAGAGCAGAAAACAGGATATCTGGATCCTTGGCTCCCTGTGCCAGAAAGTCACGTTCCCATTCTATAGCCTCTTTTTTGGTAGAAAAACCCCTTTTGCATTTATGCTGACGCTTGCCAAGCCAATCATCATAGTAGAAGTTGGCATACCATTTTGTCTTTCCATCTTTGGTAAAATACTTATAAGCCGGCATCTGAATCCTCCATTATTAAACAAATGTGTCAAACAAATGTAATCAACAAATGTTTGACAAAAATGTTGAATATAGATATAATGTACTTAACAAGAGAACCGTTGGTCAGCGTACACCTGACCGCCGGATAAAACAATAGCTAAAAATAGCGCCTTATCTTACCAGGACGAGGGCGCTATTTTTTATGCATTAAATTGATAACAAGAGTTACAACTGCACAAAGCATAATTACAAAAGTAAATAAATCACCATATGTAACCATCAGCACCAGCCTCCTTTCACCAAAGTGTCCGGCGGCTGACATAACACCCCAACGGTTCCCCAGTTAAATATACTATTCTGTTTTTTCTTCTTCCATCTTCTCCATCATTCCCAAAAAGATACGTTTTCCCTTCTTGGATAACTGACGGTACCGCAGGATGATATCCTGTTCGTCTTCTGAAGCAATGGCACAGCTGTATTCAGAATTACCCACAAGGTAATCCATAGAGGTGTCGAGGGCTTTTGACAGGCTCGCAGTGGCATCTATTCCAGGAACAGTCTTTCCGGCCAGAATGTCACAGCAGGTTTCCTCTGTCAGCGTTGATTTTTTGATCAGGTCCGGAAGGCTCATCTGCAACTGAGCCAAACGGGCTTTTGTTCTTGCTTGCACTGCGGAAACTTCTTTCGGATCCGCAACAGCATATCTTGAAGTAGTCCGGCCAAGAATGTAATCTGCTGGCACACCGAAGCATGCAGCACTGCGATTAACAAATTCTGTTGACGGGAAAGAGTAACCTCTTTCGACATTCGATACTACTTGGCCAGAAAAACCTATTGCTTTTCCAAGTTCGGACTGACGCAGATTAGCCTCAGCCCGCAATTCTTTTATTCGTTCACCAATTGTCATAAAAACTATTCCTCTTATTAATATCTGCCACCGCGTTGGATTCCAATATCAGAAATCTTATCGTTATCAATTATGAAACCTATATCTTCTGATACCTTATACGAAACCGACTTGCCTGAATTCGGTTCTGGCTTTGGAATTATTTTTCCGCAAAATTCAGCACCTTCAAATAGTACGACTACGGATACTGCGCTACTGTCAATAGAAGAAATAGTACGTTCGATATCCTCTGGATCAGCAGCTTCAATCTGGGCATTGTACATCTCAACCAGTTTCTTTTGAGCGTCGGTAGCGGTGGCGTCATCATAGCCTACCTGTACTGAAAAATATTTGGAATCATACGCTGAAAATAAATTCGAAATTGTATCACCAATTTTTATGCCACGAAATGTTTTGCTATCAGGATAAGCAGAGGCCATTATATGATCTTCTGAATCAGGTATCTCAATAGGAGCGTCATTTTTATCGTATAATTTAAAATCTTCCAGTGAAAACCATTTTTCCTGATTCTCATATTGTGAAAGCAGTTCTTTGGCAGCTCCTTCTGGCTTATATTCCCCTGTTTTGTAGTCTTTAATTTCAAATGCGGTTGCATCAGCGGAAACTGGATTGACCCAATAATAAATCAGATCATCACTACTACTGTGGATATTCGTTATAGAAGAGCAACTCCAAGTATTGTCTTTTGTATAGTAGCAGACCGCCTCCATGGCTACGCCATCTGCTGATAAAATTACTTGTGCAACTGTTTGGGAATCTTCTTTTTTCTCTAAATCGTAAGAGGAAACTTTTTTAACACCCATATCATTCAACGACTCGGAAATTGCATCGGATAATTGGGAAGCATCTCCAGAAACGTATTTTTGATCGATATTAATGCCATAATCGGATGCTGCGAATACAGGGATAGTATTGGCAAAAATCAATGAGCAGGTAAGTGCAATCATTTTCTTTTTCGTAGTCATTCCCCCCTTTTGCTTCGGTACCACTCGAAGCTTATTATTTTGCTTTCTTAAGAGGCTCGACAGTATCTTCTTCCTGCCGTTTTAAACATTTTATGTACCCCTTTAATTCACCTCGAAATTCCAACTGCGCATCATGCGGAAGTTGGTGAATCAATGCTAACCATTCGGAGTCCTCAGAGAGAATGTTCTGCTTTGAGTTTCTTTCTTTGCCCGTAAGTAAATAGTCGCTAGACACGCCTAAAAATTCACAAATTGGGATTATCATTTTTGCGGGCGGATCAGTTCCTCGGTTCTTCCAGTTGGTCATAGTGCTTGTGTTTATTCCGATAGCCCGACATAAATCAGTGGCTGTCAAAGACTTTTCTTCAAGCAGTGATAAAATACGCTGAGTGATCATACAATTCTCCAAAATCCCAAAATGTGAAAAACATAGTTGACAAATTCACAAATTGGGATTAATATTAAAAATGTAATAAACAAATGTTTAATGCAAAACAAAAAAAGAGAGAGTTACATCGATAAATCGGAGAGCAATGCTTTATTGTTTTCTTCAATCATGGCCGCCACAGCAATGATAAGAGCCTCAGCAGATGCTTCCGACATAACAGTGTTTCCGGCAGGAATACCGTTTCTTAATAATTCAGAAAGAATCCGGCGGTTTTCGTCACCATAACGTTTAAGTCCAATTCTTCTGAGATTATCAATCCAATTATCCATGATAACTCCTTTCTGATTATTTTAATGCAATCGCAAACAAATGTAAACAACAAATGTAATAAACATTTGTTGAAAACGGAGGTGATATTTTGAAGCGAAAACTGTCTCCATGGTGCAAAGAAGTAAAGAAAACCCTAATTGACAGAGATATGTCTGTCACGGAATTATGCGGTGAAGTTGGGATGTGCAGGAACTATGTGACAACCACCATAAATGGAAGAATGTATGCACCTGCACTTGCTGAAAAAATCAGCAAGGCTCTGGATATTGATACAGAGTACACAATTTAATTACCATAACTTGATTATACAGCTTATAGAAGGAGAGAAAAATGTCGAAATTTGCTACGAAAGCAGCGGCTAATATGTTTTGCCAGGCACGATATGAGGCGGCAAAGTCAAATGATCGTCTGAGCAGCAGAGAAGGTGCTGCGGAAGAAATAGGAATTGATCGTACAAGGTTAGCCAGAATCGAACTTGGGAGCACAATACCATATCAGGAAGAGGTCCTTTTGATGGCTGACTGCTATAAGGCACCAGAATTGAAAGGAAATTATTGCCGTGAGATGTGCCCGCTTGGAAAGAATATGCCGAAGATCGAGAACACAGGGCTGGATAGAATCAGCCTGAGAATGCTTTCTTCTTTAAAGAAGATAAACGAGGCAAAGGAATCGCTTCTTGATATTACGGCAGATGGAATTATCTCAGAAGAGGAAAAACCGGAACTGAAAAAAATCATTCAGACATTAGACGAAGTAAATGGAATCACGCAGAATCTGAAAAATTGGATTGAGAGAAATCTGGAATGAGGTGCTTGGTATGAAAAATGCAAACGGTGTAATCAAAAAGCTTACATCTGCGGAACGTTCTTACTATACAGCCGCTGAGGTCAGAGAAATGATGGGTGTGAGCAGGGATACGGCATATCGCATGATACGTTCCCTTAGATCGGACCTGATAGCCGATGGACAGCTTGCCAAGGGGTATCCGTCAGGGAAAATCCCCAAAAAGGCATTTAACAAATTATATATGATTGAATGAAAGGGGTGGATACGATGGCTTTTTACAGAATCTGTCCGGATTGCGGAGCGTATCTGGATCCGGGAGAACAGTGCAGTTGCCATGAAGAATATCTGATCGAAATGGAAAGAAAAGAAAAAGCAACTGCATTTGTTGAAAAAATGATGAAAGAAGAAAAAAATGGCCAGCTTCGCCTGGCAGTATAGGAGGGAAAGATGCTGACAGCAAAAGATCTTGAAAAATATCATCAGGCCGCAGAGCGGATCCTGAATGCAATGGACAACAGCCCGGTGCCGATCAGCTGGCACGAAATGGACAGAATGGCATTGCAGAGCGTTATCGCAAAGGAATTGATTCTCATTGACAAGGAGGCAAGGAAATGAATGTATGCAAGGTGCCAGATATGTGCAAAGACATGGAATATAAGTATATCACAGAAGATTCCAAAACAAGGGTATATCTGTCCGTGGTGCGAGAATTCAATGAGGCAGAATATGAGAAATACTACATCCACAAAAAGAAAGAGAAAGTGAGAAAGAGAATCCTTTTTATTGCAAGAACTTTGAAGTATGCACTTCCAGTCCTGGCAAGCACGATTCTTTACAATATGCTTTCAAATAAGCTTTATCTCGAAAGAGGAAGCCATGAAATTGGCTCAGAAATAGTTTTTGTTGGAATATTCGGCATCGCACTGTTTGGGTTTCTGAATTGGTTTATAGGAGGTGATGAACATTAAAAAGGTCTTGGATAATAAGGGGAAAGCGGAGTGTAGACGGCACCCACGATCCTATCCAAGACCAGTCAGAACTTTTAAAAACAGGTTATCGACCCTTTGTTTTTAAAGTCATCGTCATTTTATCACAAAAATAGGAGGTTATCAAGTAGATGAAAGAGGTTTTAGGAAGCTTGCCGGAAGTTATTACGGCATACAAAAATTACAACCTGCTGGTTCCTACAGCAACGGACGTGCAGCTCAATCCATTCTACAAATTCCATGTAGAAGAGGTTCCAGTCGATCTGGGTGAGAACAGCGGAGACATTTTCAAGGTTGGTTCAGTTAAGACTGGGAAGAAGGATGAGAGAGGAAAGGATATCTGGGAAGATGTGTTTTCCTTGTCTAAGCCATTGCTCAACAAAATGGCTATGGCGGCCGGTATCCAGTTCAATCCCAAGGAAACCTATGGCGAACGCATTGACCGCGTTACATACCGTGCACAGGCTCAGGGCGCTATGCGCAAGGCTGACGGAACGGCCAGAACAGAAACCGATCAGAAGGTGATCTGTCTTGAGGACGAAGAAGAGAAGTATCGCATTGAGTTTGCAGATAAAGCTGCAAAAGGCATAACTGATGAAAAACAGGCACAGGCAGCTGCGGAAATTTTTTCTGGACAATGGGTGGAATCTAAAAATAAATGGGGAAAGAAATGCCAGGCCTTTGTGGTTGCGAAAGAAGATAGAGACAGATACATTGAACGCTCCGTCATGGTAAACATGGCACTGCTGAAAAAGACCTGGGCTGAAAAGGCTATGACTGGTGCGAAGCTTCGTGTTATAAGAGCTCTGCTTGGCGTAAAAGGTACATACACAAAGGCGGAACTGCTGAAAAATTTCGCTATCCCAACAGTTATCTTTTCACCTGATTTCTCGGATCCGCAGGTCAGACAGGCAATGCTGACACAAGGCATGAACTCTGTAAATAATATGTTTGGCACACCACAGATAGCAGTTAAGAGTGTGGATTTCGAATCTGAAAGCACGGTATTTACTCAGGATGATCTGGACAATCCGGCATATGCTTCGGATACAGAAATCGAAAATGACTATCCACCAATGCAGGAGCCGGATGTTGTTCCTGAACCGGAGTCAGAACCAGAGCCAGATAGATCGGCAGATTTCCAGTGTTCCAGATGCGGTGAGATCATAAATGAAAGAGTTTACGAATATTCAATCAATAAATTCGGAGAGCCACTTTGCATTAAATGTCAGAGAGGAGGCGGACGCAGATGAAAATAATAAAGGTATCAACAGAACTGGAAATGTCCGTACATGAATTTCCAGAAGGAACCATGAGAGAACAGAATAAAGTCTTGTATGGCTTGATCGGGAATGGCTGTGACCTTGTAGAACATGTAATGCCAAAGAGATTATACACAGAACTGAAAATGCCATCCAGCCCTGTTAAAGAACCAGGGAAGTGTGTGAGTATGCTGATCGATGAAGAGGGAAGACTGAAGCCGAACAAAGCAAATCTGATCGGAAGTTATCTTTACGAGTTTGATAAACATGGATGCCCCATTGTTGGAAATATTCTCTTTATCGGAGAAAAGATGGGAGATGATGGCGTTGAATTCTGCGGAATTAGCGAGGAGAACTTTTCACTTTTAGAAACAGAATTAAAGAACATGATCACAGCAATGAAGGCAACAGTAAAGGAGATGAGCAAATGAAAATACTTCATACTGCTGACTGGCATATTGGCCAGTTTAAAGGACCTGTAGTGGACGGAGTAAATCTCCGTTCGCAGGATACAGTAAAATGTTTGGAATATATGGTACAGGTAGCTATAGAAGAGAAACCGGATATCGTTTGTGTATCAGGAGATATCTTTCACCAGGAACAGGTTGGCCCCGTGAGGTATTCAGACGAAATGATTACGGCAACGAACATCATTACATCATTAGCACATTTTTCGAAGTATGTGATCGTGATGCGAGGCACTCCAAATCACGATGGAGCTGCTCAGTTTAGAGTTCTTGAACGGATGCTGCTTAATATTAGAAATGTAGATGTTGTTACAGAACCAGGAGTAATAAAGACTCCATGGGCAGACATTGCCTGCCTACCGGGATTTGACAAACAGGAGTTCAGAGCAAAATTCCCTGGTTTATCTGCAGACGAAGAAAATCTTGCATGGACGAAATATATTTCAGATATGGTTTTTGCATTGAGAGCAGAGTGTGAAAAGACACCGATTCTCATGGCACATTATACGGTTCCTGGTTGCAACATGGAATCAGGGCAGACCTCCTTCTTCACAAACTTTGAGCCGGTCATTCCAAGAGAAGCTTTAATGGCCGCAAGATATGAGGCGGTGCTTCTTGGCCATATCCATCGCCCGCAAATCATTGAAGGACTTGACAATGTATTCTATTCCGGAGCGATCAATGCAATGAATTTTAATGATGAAGGACAGGATCGTGGATTCTGGATTCATGAATTTAATGAGAAAGGCACTCTGGTAAAAGGACATAAATGCACTACTCCATACAGACAGTTCCACACTATCACCTGGGATCCTGATGAAGCTGGCGACTATATCCGTGAAGGAGCTATGTATCTTCACAGAACAGGCATTTCAGAAGATGTGACGGATAAGATAGTCCGGGTGCGGTATTCCTGCACATCTGAGCAGAAAAAGGCGCTCAACATTCCGCTACTGCAAAAGAACCTGTATGAGCTTGGTGCATTCTATGTGGCAGATATTGAAGCAGAAAGCACCATTGACATCACGAACCGCGGGCTTCTCTCGGAGGAAAGCGACCCAAGGTTGAATCTGAAAAAATGGTTGGAGGAAAAGACATTTAAGAATCCAGACAAAATCGTGGAGCTTGCCGAGCCAATCATAGCAGAAGCCATGAAACAGAGTACCACTGCAGAGATTCACGGTGTGTTTAAGCCGGTATCTATTTCGGTAAGGAATTACAGAAACTACAAGGAAGAAAGTTTTGATTTTTCAGACATTTCATTTTGCACGATCAATGGAGTAAACGGTGCAGGAAAGAGCAGCCTTTTCATGGATGCTATTGTGGATTGCCTGTTTGAAGAAACCCGTGAGGGCGACTGCAAGGCGTGGATCCGAGGTACAGAGGATGCAAGAAGCGGTTCCATAGAATTTATTTTCGACATCGGAGAGAAACGATTCCGGGTAGTCCGCACCAGAACAAAATCCGGAAAACCAACACTGAACTTGTCACAGTATCAGGAAGAAAGTGCTGACTGGATGAATCTGTCCAAGGAAAGAATCATTGACACACAGGCTGAAATCGAGAAGCTTCTTGGTATGGACAGCATGACATTTCGCAGCTGCGCATTGATCATGCAGGACCAGTATGGATTATTCTTGCAGGCGAAGAAAGATGAACGTATTGCTATCCTTGGAAATCTGCTCGGGCTTGGAATCTATGGAGTAATGGAACTGGATGCCAGAAAGAAGCTTGCGGATGCAAGAAAGGAGCTTGCTTCTAAAAAAGAAGCCGTTCGGATCAAGACTGACTTCATTAAGGCTCAGGGAAATCCAGAGGAAGAACTGGAGACAGTAGAAAAAGATATTCATAAAAAGCGGGAAGAACTTGAAAATCTGGATGAATCCAGAAGAAAACTGCTCGAACGTCAGGAAAAAATATCTGAGGCAGAGAAAGAAAGCGAAAAAGCGAGAAGTGAATTAAAAGAATGTTCTGAGGAATGCAGTGCCATGGAACATGACCTGGAATATTCAAAGCAGACGCTGACAGCGTGCAATAACCTTTTGGAAATGGCGGATGTGATACGGGAAAAAGCAAAACAGCATTCAGAATTATCTTTGCAGCTTTCTGGCGTAGAAAAGGACGTTATTAAATACAAAAATGCCAAAGAGACATTGAACGGTTACACCGAAGAGGCTGACCGTTACCAGAGACTTATTGATAAGAGCAAGTTCCGAAACGACCAGATACGCAATCAGATTTCGCAGTTGACATTTAAGATTCCAGACGATCTGGAAGAAAGCCTTGACACACTGGCAAAGCAAAGGGAAGAAATCGAACACCAGCAGGAAAAAAGATACCTGTATTCTACGGCTCAAAACGAATTGCACGAAATTGATTCATCCTATTCGCAGAAGATATCAGGAGCGGAAAACCGACGGGATTATCGACAGAAAAGAATTATTGAGATAAGACAGCAGGAAGAATTCATGAAGAATTCTGGGTGCCCGGATATTGAGAGTGCAAGCTGCAGATTCCTGTCGAAAGCAGTCGAAGATGTCAAAAGCCTTCCGGTTGAGCTGGACAATCTAAAAAAATGTGAGGAAGAGATTGAGATATTAACATCTGAGCGCGACAAAAAAATAGCCGACAAGCAGGAAGAGATTGGAAGAATAGGATACGATCCTAAACGCCTCGCTATTCTGACCGCATCTGTAACAGAACTTTCCAAATATGAACGCATAAAGAAAGCTGTGGAGCAGAACAAACTCGAAATTGCCCGTTTAGAGGCCGAAAAGGAATCAAACGATAAAAATATAGGGCAGTGCGAGGAGAATCTGCTACAGGTCAAATCAAAGGCTTCTGAGATAACGGAAACAGTTAATGAACTATCAGAATCAGTTGACAGACAGGAACAGATCAAACAGCAGATGGCTCATCTGCAGACTTATGTAGAACAGGAAAAAGAACTTCCTGTTTACGAAGAAAGAAAGCAGCATGTTCTTGAAAGGATTGAGAGCATGGAAAAAGAGAGAGAAAGACTTACTGACAGAAAATTCATTCTCTCTTCTCAGCTTACTGGTATGGATACTATGTTGGAAAAAATGAAGGAAACATTTTCGGCCAATATGGTGGAAGAAACAGACAGGCAGATTCGCAGTAACAAGGAAACTCTTGGAGAACTGCAGATCAAGAAGGGAGTACTCCTTGAACGCCTGGAAAATATCGATACAATGCGAGACGAAATCTCCATGCTGAATAATGGAATTGCTGTAACCGCCGGCAGAGCGGACTGTTATGAAGCATTAAAGCAGGCATTTTCACAGGACGGAGTTCCACACCAGATCATCAGGAACATCATTCCTCATATCACAGATACTATGAACAATATTCTCGGCCAGATGACTGGTGGAACGATGGGAGTGGAATTTGTGATGGAGCGCACCGTCAAAGGAAAGGACGGAGACAAGGCAACGCTGGATGTTCTGATCAACGAATATGGCAAGACAACTCTTCCATATGCTTCCAAGAGCGGAGGCGAGAAGGTAAAAGCTTCTCTTGCCGTTATCCTTGCACTGTCCGAGATCAAGGCAACAGCGGCAGGAATACAGCTCGGAATGCTCTTTATTGATGAACCACCATTCCTTGATGATGAGGGCGCACAGGCTTATGTAGATGCCCTTGAGACGATCTGTGATCGGTATTCCGATGTGAAGATTATGGCAATCACTCATGACGATGCCATGAAAGCGAGATTTGGCCAGGCTGTGACAGTAATTAAGACAGATGATGGTTCAAAAGTAATCTACTAACAGGAGGGGAAGATGGCAGATAAGAAAACTTATTATTACCTGAAACTTAAAGAAGGCTTCTTTGATTCAGAAGATATGCTTCTCCTGCAAGGAATGAAAGATGGATATATCTATAGCGATATCTTACTTAAACTCTATTTAATGAGTTTAAGACAGGACGGCCGGCTTATGTATAGGGGAATTATCCCTTATACGCCGGATATGGTGGCAACAATTACACACCATCAAGTCGGAACTGTTGAAAAAGCAATGAAAGTGCTGACATCCATGGGATTCATTGAAATTTTGGATAATGGTGCAATTTATATGCTTGATATCCAGAATTTTATAGGACGGAGTTCTAATGAAGCCGACAGGAAAAGAGAGTACAGAGCAACTATAAATGCCGAAAAATCAAGGATTATTGAAGATAAAGAAGGACAAATGTCCAGACAAATGTCGGACGTTCGGGCACCAGAGAATAGAGATAAGAGAACAGAGAATAAAGATAAAGATAATAAAGATAAAGATAATAAAAACATTAGCTTGGAGCTTAAAGACTCCAAGCAGAACACGTTCATCTCTCTTCCACTGATTACAAACTCAGGAAATTATGATGTGACATTTGATTACCTCAATTCACTGAGAGAACTGTTTCCGGCATTGGATGTTGAACAGGAGTTTAGATCAATGGCGGCATGGCTTGACAGTCACCCTCGTAATCGTAAGACACCTAGAGGAATCAAGAGATTTATCACTGGTTGGTTAGAACGTTCACAGAATTCAATGCCGGCATCCAGAACACCGCAAGCACCTGCAGCTACAAAGAACATGTCAACGAATCAGTATATGGAGGCAACGGCCGGCTGGTGCGAAGGGATGGGTGATTGAAGTGACACCTCAAGAGTTTGATTTTATCAGAGCTTCAATCAAAAGTGCCTATCCAACATTTAATGTCATGCCAGACCAATACAGCATCAGGATGTGGTACCGCATGCTGGGGGACCTGGACTATAAGCTTTGCGAAACAGCATTGATGGAACTGTTCGCCACTCATACATACCCGCCGCAGATATCTGAGATACGGGAGAAATGTGCAGAATACACAGTTCCACACCTCAAAGACCAGGGAGAAGCCTGGGGAGAAGTCCAGAAGGCCATCAGCCAGTATGGATATTACAGGCAGGAAGAGGCACTGGAAAGCCTGACACCAATAGTCAGAGAGGCGGTAAAACGGCTTGGCTTCCGGGAGATATGTCTTGATGAGAACCAGGATGCTGTCCGAGCGCATTTCTTCAAGATATATTCAACCCTGATCGAGCGCAAGACGAATGATGCAAAGCTTCCTCCGAGTATTCTGGAAGCGAAAAATAAATATATTGCACAGCTTACCACACACGAAAATGCGGCAATAGAACAACAGCACCGGGACCAGATAGCAGAAGAACCAGAACGTGCGACACCAGAGTATATAGATATGCTAATGCGAGAACACGGATTCAAGAGGTGACAGCATGGAGCAGATAGAGAAAATACAGGGAACAGAGAAAGAATTCATAAAAGTCTTTCAAGAGCTGTGTTACAGCCGGAGTTCATGGCAGGTGTGGGCCGATCTAATGGCGGCAATGGCTTGCACACTGGCGAATTCGGTTGATAAGACGGAACCGAGATACACTGCAAGAGAGAAAGAATATGCAGAGTGCATCAAACGCCTTGGCGGGGTAGAGAAGCCGGCCAAATGCTTTGCGATTGTGGTTGAGACACTGGAACGCAATCCAGATCAGGACTTTCTTGGAAAACTGTACATGAGCCTTGAGCTAGGGAACCACTGGAAAGGGCAGTTTTTTACACCATACAATGTCTGTGAATGTATGGCAAGCATAACAATCAATGACAATGTACAGACATTGGAAAAACAGGAATGGATATCTGTCAATGATCCGGCGTGTGGAGCAGGAGCAACTCTTGTAGCAGCGGCAAACATATTCCACAGAAAAAAGATAAATTATCAGACACGGGTTTTGTTCACCGCCAATGACATAGACAGGGTAGTTGCCCAGATGTGTTACATACAGCTTTCGCTTCTTGGGTGCGCAGGCTGGGTGGCTGTTGCAAATACGATATCCAATCCGGTGTGCGGAGATCCACTGATGCCGGTTGAAAAGCCGGGACAGGAATTCTGGTACACACCGTTTTATTTCAGGGGAGAATGGAACTGTAGACGGCAGATTCAGATATTTAAAGAAATGTGCGGTTCATGGATAACTCCGATTGAAGAACGCAACCCTGGGAAGATTACTTTTTATTTTGATTTCGAGAAAGGAGATTACAAATGTCAGAACAGTTAAAACAGGAACTTGAAGCTGATACTGACCGTTTAGAGGCGGAAACGGTTGCAGACAGTGAAACAATAGGGGAACAGGAAGAGAAACCGACAGAGGGCAAATTAGAGGCCCAGGAAGACGATGAATCAAAGGAAGAGGATACAGTTCCAATGGGAAAAGCCTCTCTTGTTGATATTGTTTCCGGGATTCCAGCTCCGACAAAAGAAGAAGTTGAAGCAGCAGAAGCTGAAAATGCAAAGCCGGTAAAGCAGAAAGCCAGAGAAAAGCTGGAAGCAGAAAAGAAGAAGGCAACACAGAAGAACTTTGCGGATCCGGTCATTACTTACCTGATGAAAAGATGCGAAGAGGATCAGGGGCTTGCTGAAGATGTGATGCAGGAGGGAAAGACCTGGAACAAGTGCTTTAGTTATATCGTTGAGCAGGCCAGGAAGCAGTCGAATGGCAGATCCGCTGCAGTTGAAGACCAGGTTGTATATGAATGGGCAGAGGATTATTACCACAAATATGAAAAACCAGAAACCGCCAAAAAGGAAAAAAGCAAAAAGCCTGCGACAACAAAAAAGACCGAAGCACCAACTAAAAAAGTTACAGAAACCAAGAAAGATGTCCAGAAAACAAAGGATGATTCCAAGGTTTCTGAAAAGCCAGTGAAAAAAGATGCTGCTTCCAAGCAGCGGAAAACTGAAAAAACCAGTACCAAAAGCAGCGAACTGTCTGGCCAGATGTCATTGTTTGATCTTCTGTAGGAGGCTGCCGCATGGAAAAGAGAAAATTAGCAAAGATTCCGAGGGAGGAAGCCTCTGATGAAATGGTCAGATTTGCGGAAAGAGCTGCAGGCACACATATCGTAACGACCAAAGATATAGAAAAAGATCTGTTGATGGTAACATTCTATCCAATCAGAAAATTGAAGAAAGGAAAAAAAGACGCTCAGTTAAGAACGTTTTTTTCCAAGAATGATTACATATCACAAGATCTGACCGTTGAAAAAGTGAAATGGCTGACTGCAGCTTATGACAGAATGTATGATATCAGCCTTTATGAACATCATTGGGATTACAAAGAAAGCACAGGCAGGTGGACGCCGAATATGTTTTTCTGGACGGATGCAGACATTGATCGTATGCGCAGCTTTTTCAAGGAATGGAGCACAGAGAAAGATGCAAGAGACTGGACAGCTGTGACACGCTTTCAGGATATGGTCAAACAAAAACGTCTTGATGAAAGACATGCCAAAGAAACCAATCCAATTGATGCGCTTATGGAAACGGTCAAAGAAATCCCTGATGAATTTAAAAACTGGGTATCAGATAAGGCGATGTCATTCAGCAGATATCTGATTTACTCAACAAGATCAAAGAATGAGGCTCTGGTGCATTGCACTCATTGTAATAGGGTGACACTGGTAGACAGAACGAAAATTCGGTTAAGAAATAACGAGAAGGGGATATGCCCCCTTTGTGGAAGTCCGGTCACCATTAAAGCCAGAGGCAGGATGCCGGCACGCATATGTGACAGGAGGATTGTTTCATTTATTGAGCCAAGAGAAGAGGGGTTCCTGTGGCGGTATTTTACAGCATACAGAGAAGTAAAGCCGGATGGAAAGACAAATGATGGATTATTTGAGATTGTAAGGACATTTTACAAATTTGCACCGAACGGAACGCCATGCACCAGCAGTTATGAATACAGAGAGTATAAACAGACTGGTATTGTACGGTGGTGCACAGATGAAGGATACAGAGAAAGTTCATACTGCACCTTATATCCCGGAAACCTGCCGGAAGCATGGAAAGATACTCCGATGAAATACTCGGCACTGGAAATTTTGGCGGAGAATAGACCGAGTGAACAGATACATTATGCAAAGGCAATCAACAGATACAGAAAGTTTCCGCAGCTTGAATGGTTTATAAAAATGGGGCTGTATAAACTGGCCGCACATCTGATCAACGAGTTTCACGATGGTGCTTTTGGGTATGAAAGCCGGAATGGAATTAGGGGACTGAGAAAAAGTGGAAAAACAATATTTGAAATTCTTGGCCTTACGAAGGAAAACACGCGAATACTGCAGTCTATTGATGGAAACATTGATGAACTGAGATTATTGCAGGAAGCGCAAAGCTCTGGTTACAACCTAAAAGCGGAAGAACTGGAACGGTTCTATAAACTTTTCGGATGCAACACAACGCTGATCCGGAAGGAGAACAGGAAATCGACCATCCATAAGATCTGCAGATATATTGAACGCGAAGGTGCTGATTATCGCGTGGGAGAGAGCGGACAATGTTGGCGATATTCCTATATGCAGCGTAAAGAAAGACCGGATATCAGAGAAGAACGTCTGCAGAATTGCGCTAAGGACTGGCTTGATTATTTGAACTGGTGCAAAGAACTGAAATATGATCTCAACAATATGTTCTTCTATTTTCCGAAGAATTTCAAGAAAGTACATGATCGGACAGCTGCGGAATATCAAGCATTGCAGGATAAAAAGGCAGCGGAAAAGAAACGCCGGGAAGATGAACGGATAAAGCGGGAAGCCGAGGTCATGAAAAAACTTCTGGAGGAAATGCTCAAAGAGAATGCCGGCATAGACAACGCTTTCTTGATAAAAGGAAAAGGATTGATATTGAGAGTGCCAAGAGATACACAGGAAATCAAGAATGAAGGAGCTGCCCTTCACCATTGTGTTGGAACTTACGTTGACCGAGTGGCCAAAGGGCAGACACACATCTTCTTTGTGCGCAGAGTGGAAGAACCTGATACACCATATTTCACAATGGAATATAACAATGGTCGCGTGATCCAGTGCAGGGGAAATCACAACTGTGGGATGCCGGCATCGGTAAAAGCTTTTGTAGCTGCATTTGAGAAGCTGATGAAAGAACGAGAAGAAAAGATGGAAAGGAAGTGCGGATAATGGCGAAGCAGAGCATCAGAAGTATTCGAAAAGGAAGTGTTCAGTGGAACGAAGAAGACCGATTGCAGATGGTTTCCATGCTGGCAAAAGCAGGATATGCAGTCCAGATTGTCAGAAAAGAAGTTCCCGGAGGCGAAAACAGAAAATCAGCTCAGTACGAATACGTGATCGAGTATGGAGAGAAGGTGGAGTGATGAAATTCATAGCACGAAAACCAGTTGTAAGAACGGAAGTTTACAGGAAATACGGATTCACATATGTGGAGCATAAGCCTTGTTATTGTCCTAGATGTAATCATGTGTTGAATGCGGGGCCGAACTTTCAACCGAAATATTGTAGCGAGTGTGGACAGAAGATTGACTTCTCCGAAGTGAAGTGGGAAGAAGAAAAAATCCTTGAACATGCAGGAAGGAGGCTGGCCAATGAATAAGAGCGGTATCGAATGGTGCGATCATACATGGAATCCAATTACCGGTTGTCGGCATGGCTGTTCTTACTGCTACGCTGACAAGATGTCACTCCGTTTTTGTGGAAATATGAAAAGAAATATGGTCCAGACAGACCAATATCGAATGGAGGGAGATCTGTTTGTCCTGGATAAACCGTTCATGAATGAGGATGGAAAGCCTGTCATATATCCATTTGGGTTTGAACCGACATTACACATATACAGATATGACACACTGGACAAGCTGAAACAGGGGCAAAATATATTTGTTGGAGCAATGGCAGACATATTTGGAGAGTGGATTCCTGACAGTTGGATAGAGGATGTCCTTTACGCTTGTGCAAAACATCCTCAGCACAATTACCTGTTTCTCACAAAGAATCCGAAAAGGTACACCCAGTACGGTGTGCCTTCTGGGAAAGGGAATATGTGGTACGGAACAACTGTGACGAATAGTGAGAACATGGAACGGATATACCAGCTTCCAAACCTGTTAAACACTTTCGCCAGTATAGAGCCATTGCTCGAAGATATAGATGAAAACATTTCCGCACTGAAATATTTGAACTGGATAATCATCGGTGCCGAGACAGGACACAGGAAAGAGAAAGTGATTCCGGAATTCGAATGGATCAAGAGAATCGTTGTAGAAGCTGATTACAACGGGATACCGGTATTTATGAAAGACAGTCTGATTCCGATTGTTGGTGAGAAGAATATGCGCAGGGATTATCCGAAGGAGCTGCAGATTCGTAAAAGGAGCGAGAAAGTCAATAAAAAACTCAGTGGCAACTGTATGTTGTGCGGAAAGACAGAAGATAAAAACAAGATGGTTACCTTGACAGCAAGAGCGGTCAGGGGCGGCAAGGCGACATCGTTTGGCCATATGTGTCATTCCTGCTTTGCGAAATGGCTGACTAGTCACAATATACCGGTGCCGGACCTGGAAAATAAAAAGGAGATTGAAGATGGCAAAGAGAAGCTGTAGAAGAACAACTGATGAAAACCTTATTCATAAAAAAGCTGTGGAAATGAGAAAGAAGACAGACGAACAGCTTGTGAATTATGTGGAAGATCGTGTGGAAAAAGCACGAAGCGAGGGCTTTAATTGTGGAAAAGCCAGTATCTCAAAAACCGGAGAGGGAGCAAAGGAGTTTATCGCATTCCTTCAGCTGAATAAGATTCCGGGAATTGGAGCAGTAACAATAAACAAACTCATAAAGGTAGCGGAAGAAAATGGATACTTATAAGCGTTCAATAAGAGGTCTGCAGAGCAGATCTAACGGAGAACATTTTGAGGGAATGATACTTGCGGCATCCAGATTCTATGAAGAAAGAGGAATTGCAGCAGTTGATAAAACTCCGGAAGCATTTAAGGTACTGAAAGCAATGGACAGGAACAGAGGGCAGTTCATCTGCTGTTTCACTAAACAGGCTCAGCCTGATTTCAAAGGAATTCTCATGGATTCAACCATGATCTTGTTCGATGCAAAGCATACGGATAAAGATAAGATTAGCAGGGACGTAGTAACCGCTGAACAGCAGGCGTGCTTTGAAAGGTATATGAAGCTTGGAGCAATGTGTTTTTTGGTTGTATCTCTGGAATTTAAAGAATTCTACCGGGTTCCGTGGGTGGTGTTCCGGGATATGAAGAAGATTTACGGACACAAGTATATGAACCGGGAGGAACTGGAACCTTACAGGATCAAATATTCAAACGGAGTGGTGAAGTACCTTGATGGTATTGTTCTCCGGGAAAGGAATGAAGATGAAAGTACAGAAGTATGAGATTGCCAGAGTTATTGACAAATTAAAAAGTATTGTGCAGAAGAATGACCAGTTTCCGGCTCTGGGAGGAATTCTGGTAAAGGACGGGTATTTAATCGCCTCCAACTCCGAGATTACAATGAAGGTCAAATTAGAGGCCTCAGAAGGCAGTTATTTTATTATTCCAATGAAAGCCTTTGACCTGATCAAAAATCTTCCAGATGGAGAAATCGACATCAGCGCAACCGACAAGAATGTAGTTATGATCAAGATAGGAGCTATTAAAAACAAATACCAGAGTTATCCTCCGGAAGAATTTAATTTTGATATTACAGAGGATCCGGAAGCGGATGGCGTGGAATTGAACGGCAAAAAGATCATGGAGGCTATAGGTCATGTTATTTATGCAGCAGCTGACGGCGGTGCGAATACACAGATGACCGGAATTTATTTCGAGGGTACAGACAGCGGAGTTTCCCTTGCTGCACTGGACGGGCATGTGGTTGCAGTAGATTCTGTTAAAGCAGAAGGTGCAAAGGACATGAAACTGATCGTACCGAAGACGACTGCCAAGAAGCTGATTTCCATGGGCGTAATCGATGATGTGACACTTACATACACCAAAAACAGTGCGGTATTCAAGTCTGCTGAATATACCATTTACACAAGACTGATTGAAGGAAAATACTTTGCTTATCAGAAAATGTTTACCGAAGGCGAGATTAATACATGTGCATCAAGAACTGCATTGATCGGCGCAATGACCAGGGCAAAGATGTGTACGGAAGAAAAGCAGCCGGCAGTATTCCAGATAGAAGACGATGTGCTGAATATCAGTATCCGGGATAAGCTGGCAGACTATCAGGAACAGGTACCGCTCCAGGAAACCGTATGCAAATCCATACGGTTGGGATTCGATTCAAGACTGGTTCTGGAAACATTGAAAGCCTTCACCTGTGACAATATTGCACTGGGTTTCACCAGCCCACGAACACCGATGATTGTGGAAGCAGAGGACAGCGACATGAAAGCCATGGTGCTTCCGGTAGCGATAAGGGAGGCTTAAATATGATCGAGATTATATCAGTAAAAGATATCAAAGACGCAACACCAGAGGAACTTGCAAATCTTCGCCGGAAGGGACTTCTTCCGGCAGAAGAAACCAGAAGAATATCTGGAAGACCTCTCAGCTCGTATGAGCGAACCAGAGCACAGGTGGCTGCTACTGGAAACAGATGGGCGATGGAAAACTTTATTGCCACGCACAGCTGAAAGGGGATGAAATAAATGAATTTGTATAGATATTATCAGCATGATGGATTCCGATGCGAAACTATAGTCGGAATTGTTAAAGCAAAAGACATGCAAGAGGCTGAAAAAATCGTAAAAAACCATTACGAAAAAGCATATCGAGGAGAATTCCAGCGCGATGGTTGGAAGCTGGAAGAAGTTGAGTTTTCCGATGATGGATGCAGCGAAATTTATTACGGGTGATTAATATGGCGAAGGCGTTATATAACTTATGCAAAAGGAATGGGACAGTGATGGAGTACTCCATCACTGGATCCGAAGTAGCTGAATTGATTAGCTGCAAAAAGCAGGATGTTTATAATTCTGCGAGTTACGGCCAGATGATCCGGAAAGAATTTTACGTTGAAGTTGTAGACCGGCCACTGAGCCGAACGAAAGATCTTACATTACTTTTGGAATATGACCGGGTTTGTAGAGAAATTCTTGAGAGGTGTGGATGATGAAAGTATATAAAGCAGTGCATGAGAGAGAAAACAAGTGCAAGGAATTGCACAAAGAGATGAATATGAATGTAGGCCCGACCAGATTGATCCAGCCGGATTTTTACCTGTTGGTCGATGTGGATGACCTGCAGAAACAGGTGAACGCATTGGAAAATCAGGTAAACAGAATGAAGAGAACAGAGGCAAGGAGGAAATGGCGTTATGGAAGAAAAAATCATTAAGATTATGCAATTGATCCAGATAAAGAAAGATAATACAGTTGAATTTCCGGAAGAGGCTAAGAAGCTGATTCATGAGGCAGCAGAAAAATGCAGAAAATTGCCGGTTTACAAGGATAACATAGATAAGGTAGATACCTATAAGGCTGATATTACAGCAGGAGAGATATATTTGGACATGTGTTTGAAAATTGTTAATGCACCTACACAGATTCATATGATGGCGACTCCTAAGATGATGCTCCCGCTCATTGACGATAAGTTGCAGGAGGAACTAAAAGAAACGGAGGCGAGAGAATGAGCATTATCAGAAATAGATTGTACCAATTCAAACAGGAACTTTTGAGTAATAAGGATAGAGCATGGTATTCTCATACGAACTTGCTTACAGCAGTGGATCTGCTTATCACTGATTTGGACAACTTAGACGAATCTGACTGGATACAGGTTAATGACGAGATGCCGGTTGAACGAGATTCAATGTTTGCAAAGTTCAAAGGAACGAATAAATGGAAAACAGGAATGTTCGAGAAAGTCTCTCGAAATGTGCTCGTTACTGTTGAATACGATAATGGGGAACGCCATACCGAAGTTGCTCATACGGTAGACGGAAGGTGGAAATTGGAAATGCGGATTCTGAATGCAAAAGTCATAGCGTGGAAAGAAAAGCCACAGCCATATAAGGGAGACAAAAATGTATCAAACATGTAGCTTTGTATGCAAGGTCGAGGAATTTAAGCCCACAAGTAATAATTTCAGATCTGAATTTATCGGAAAAGATCAAAGTGGTCGCAAGCAATACCGGGGAATAAGCTTCAAGAAAACGCAATTTGGGAGTATCGAAGATATTAACTACTATCCATTGATGAAAGAGTTTATTGAAATTGCCGGAAAATCGGAATTGTTGAAGACAGTTAAAGATTACTGCAGAGAACACTGTGCGTGGCTAAAGACAGAGAATGACATAGAAAATCATGCCATTGATTGCCTGCTGTCAAAAGCATACGAATACTGGAAGGATTTTCCGAAACAGATGCCAGAACCGGACAAATGGATTTTCTATTTTAAAAGCATAAAAATGCTTGAAAGAAATTTATGAGCCGGGATGATTATGCTTTTCCTTGCGCTGGCTGTCTTTGCGACCATTGCGCGAACAATCTGTACAGTTCAGATCAAATGGCGGGAGAAGCAAAGATGTTTTGCTATGTTTGCGAGGAATGTCGATACTATGATGGGGATTTAAAAAATAAAGATATGAGATGCAAGCAGTGCGAAAATTATATTGTGACAAATGAACATGCTGAACGTTTGAGAAAAAAGATAAAGGTGGTAAAGAAATGAGGAAGATTAAGGAGAAACGCATGCAGAGTTATGTCCTTAGAGCCAGAAAAATGGTTCAAGAAGGAAAAAACAAAGAAGGGGCAGAAATGCTTAGTGAGGGCATGAGTTATTACAGTAATAATATCATCAAAGCTCTTACACCGTATGCAACTGCAGACGCCGGAATTATTTCTATGGTCCTGCACAACTTGGCAGATGGTATCGAAAAGGATAATCCAGGAGCAAAAGAACTTCGCATGTGGGCAGAAAACAACACTGTAAAACCTGAGCTGAAGGAAACGATTAAGATCAAGAAACCAAATCTGAAGTAGCAAAGCAGAACTTGCAGAAGAATGTGAGGTATAAAATGACAAGATCTGAAACAACAAAGTTTCTTGGACAGCTGCTTATAAGCACACGTTTTGTTGGAGCTGGGAAGCACTGGGCCAGTGAGGTAAGTATTGATCCAATGGGACGAGAAGCAAAAAGAGTTGATTATATGCAATTTTCCCCGGCAGATCAGTGCTCTATATCCGGGATAGAAAAAGGCACATTTACCTGTTACGAGGTAAAGAGCTGTAAAGAAGATGTTTACAGTGGGAATGGTCTGAATTTCCTAGGAGAAAAAAACTATATCGTAACCACAATGGAGTGCTATAAGGACATTTTGCCGGATATAAGCAGTGGGAAATTTGCCGAACATATGCGCGAACGATTTCCAGAATCTTCCAGATATTTTGGTGTAATGGTTGCAATTCCGGACTGGGCGGAAACAACAGACGAATTTGAAAAACCCACGCCTCTAGATGCAGAGGTAAGGCGGTGGAAGCTGGCAGTTATATTACCATGTCGATATGGCCCGAGAAAACGTTCCATGACAGAATTACTATTTTGTATGTTACGGAGCGGGCGTTAATAGGAGAGATTATAATGGATGTAAATGTACATGAAATTATTGTTTTAAGGGACAAAAAGGTACAGGCGCGTACCCATAAGAAAAAGAGAATAAACAAAAAATGGGCAAAAAGATACGGTTTTAAAACATATGAAAATCAGTTGCTTGAAAACGGACAAATGATTGTAATGGGTCGGGAAATATACATGAATGAAAGAACGTACAAGGCATTGAAAAAACATGTTCGTTGACATTAAGGGGCAATCATTGAGAGGAGAATGAAGATGGCAATATTCCATAAAACATTGCAGTATCATGAAGATACAACAGAGAAAAGAGATATTTCTCAGGAAGATATAGAATTTCTGAAGAGATTACAGCTTGAGATGAATACTCAGGACACAACAGGAACAGCGGATCCTCGCTTCTGGGTTATTAAAGGCAGCGAGAGAGTAGCTGACAATGAAAATCCAGATGAACTTGTCCTGCAAGTAGATGGAAGCACCGTTACAAGCACAACGGAAGAAACAGTGAAGTATCTCAATGATAACATCTTGCCAGACTGCAATATCGATAGAGAAAACTGCAAAATTGAAACAGGGTACACATGGGATTTTAAACTGACGTACATGGAAGATGGAGAAGAAGAGTATGAGGATTTGTCAACGCAGGAAGTGAATGAATTTCTTGCCAACAATGGACATGATGATACCATGATAATTGGTATTTCGATCAGACCATTTATGTACCCAAACACGATGTTTCTTACAGAGAAAGAGGCCAGGGAACATCTGGAGAGGAACCATTATCATTACTCGGAAGATGCACATACATACTGTATGGTTGCGTGGAGATCTCCGGAAGTAGAAAAATTATGGAAAATACTACGGGAGACAAAATGGGACTACAAAGACAAAGATCTTGAAAGTCATGAAGAAAAATATATTCTACACTACTGTATTTCTCTTATGCAGGAACTGGTTAGATATTTTGAGGAATGGTACAGATGGGTGCATGGTGAAAACGCTGTGGAAGAACTGAGCGAGGAAGAAAAATTCTGCTATAACATGTCATACTTCCATATTGTTCAGGAATTGTTCTTGTTCAGAACCTGTCATTCCGGAGGAACATCTACAATGGCGAAATGCAGACAGCTTGGAGTTGATAGCAGTGAAAATATCGAATTCAAATTTGAAGAGGATGGAGAGGATGGAGAAATCGATAATAATGATTGACACGCCGAAATCTTGTAGCGAATGTTGCTTCCAGAAAGGACTGACAGTTTACGGATATGCATGTGGGATAGCAAAAACGATGAATAAAGATACTCACAGCAGACCAGATTGGTGCCCACTGAGACCGTTGCCGGAGAAAATGAAATTAGCAGGAAAATACGATCAAGAGTACTTTCAAAAAGGCGGGAAAATGCCAAGCTACAAATGCGGCTGGAATGATTGTCTTGATAAGATTACAGGAGGTGAATAAATGATAAGCGCATTATTTTATATCGCAGGCGCTGCTACAGTAGGAATATTTTTTACTTTGTGGTGTGTGGTATCAGTCGAAAGAGTGAAAAAGGAATATGAGGCTTCTAGATATGGCATTCTTTGCGACAGAATTCAGGAGCAGATCGACGAAATCAGACTGAGAATAGCAGTTACGAAAACGCAGCTGCATATGTCGGATCATACTCTGGATCAGGCTCTGCTCCAGTGGAAGTACGAATACCTGGTTAAGCAGGAAAAGTGGCTTATTGAGCTGATGTGTGGAAAAAGAGAAGAAGAAAAACAGGAGGAAAAGCAATGAAATGTAGTATTAGCACATATTATAAAATTTTAGATGCGGAGCTGTATGACTTTGATGATGGCTATATGCAGCTGAATGTCGATATTGATACAAAAAACATCGATCTTGAAGAATATGTAAGCATGCAGAAAAAGAACATTGCGGATATGTGCAATGTGTCGGAAGAAAAGGTAATTCCAATATCTCGATTAGAGTATGAAACATATACAGACGAGTAAAGAAAGGAAGCCCATATGTACAGTAAATGCCAGAAGTGCGGAAAGAAACTGACAGATCCGGAAAGCATCAAAAGAGGATATGGACCGGAATGTTGGAACAGCCTTACTGCACATTATTACCGGAATCCTGTTGACTGGGAAAACTACAGCGTACCTGGGCAAATGAACATCGAGGATTTTTTGGATATGGAAGGTGGGGACAATGGCGATAAGAAAGATATGCCCTGAATGCGGGCAACAGTACGGCACCAGACCAGCAGTGTCGAGAAAGGATAGGAAAACAGAAATATGTCCTGACTGTGGAACAAAGCAGGCACTTGACACTGTGAGGGATTTGTTGGGACCGGAAATGACCGATCAGCAATGGGAAGGATATAAAAGTGGATTTTTAAAAAGGTCGAGGGAGGGACAGCATGGACAGAACACTTTATAATGCCAGTGGGTGTAAGGATAAGACCGCTCATGATGCGATTTGTTCTGCATCAAAACCGCAGACACAGGTTTTCAGATCTGACTGGACGCGGAGAGACAACGAGGCAGATATGTTCGTAAAGATGGTGAAACGTCTGGCAAAAGGATTTAATTTTAAACTTTGCGACAGAATTCGATTTGAGGATCCGGAAACAGGAAAGAAATATTTGTGAGGTATGGCATGGACACAGAGAAAAAAGTACAATTCGTAGCACTGACAAAAGAGGAAATTGATGCAATGATTCAGCAGGCTGCCCTTGCCGGCGCACAGGTTGCGTCTGATGCAATGATGGTAGGGCAGAGAAAAAGCGAGAAGGAGAAGATTGATCGTCGTTTGCATAATACTGATTTACTCCTTAGAAATTACAG
The DNA here is from genome assembly GCA_902363135.1 of Lachnospiraceae bacterium. Lineage (GTDB taxonomy): Bacteria > Bacillota > Clostridia > Lachnospirales > Lachnospiraceae > Choladousia. The sequence goes on along the minus strand of CABIZF010000003.1, from coordinate 81,932 downwards.
AACTTTAAAGGCGAGCTACGAAAATGCCGTCTACAAGTCCAAGGAAGGGGAGGTTACAGAGGTGCTGGAAGACATCATGACCATGAAAGATGATAAGGTCATAGTGGAGAGCATCAAAACTTCGGCCAAAAGAACCGCTATCATGGTGCAGCATATTGACAAAATGCTTGATGTATACCGTATCTATTGTAGCAAATTATCGGAAAAAGATAAGAGACGCTATAAGATTATTAAAGCTCTTTACATATCAAAGACGCCAATGACGATTGCAGAAATTTCAAAAAAATTTTCGGTCAGCAAGGTCACTGTATACGAAGATATCAAAATTGCGAAAGAGCGCTTATCTTCGCTGTTTTTCGGAATCGACGGACTGAAGTTTTTTTAATACATTCAGAATAACGGAATCTGTTAACTTAACATTGACTTAATAACGAAAATGGTGTATGATATGCGAGTAAAATTTTAATCAAAAGCCATGAGCCACTGGGAAAAAACCAGTGGCTTTTTTAATGCAATCTTGGGAGGGAGGAAAGGATAGAAAGATGGGAATGCTCCTTTAAAATATTTTAGAGGAGATTACGCATGAATGGAGTAACAATATTATTTGTATATGCAGTTATCATGATCCTGGCAACAGTGATTCTGACAAAGAAAGAAAAAAATGTGGAACGCTTCTGTGTTGGAAGCCGTTCTGAAAACTGGCTGATGTCGGCTCTCAGCATTGCGGCAACGTGGATCTGGGCTCCGGCATTATTTGTATCAACTGAGAAAGCATATTCTACCGGCTGGGTTGGCCTGTTCTGGTTTCTGGTTCCGAATGCCCTTTGCCTGGTGGTATTCATTCCCTTTGCAAAGAAAATCCGGAAGGAAATGCCGGAGGGAATGACACTGTCTGGTTACATGAAAGAAAAATACAAATCCGATGGAGTGAAAAGGGTTTACCTGTTTCAGCTGATCGGACTGTCTGTTCTGTCAACAGGAGTTCAGCTTCTTGCGGGAAGCCAGATCCTTAGTGCAGTAACAGGAATTTCGTTCAAAGCCATGACTATTCTGCTTGCTTGCATAGCAATTTCATATTCCCTGTTTTCTGGAATTAAAGCATCTATGCTTACAGATGCTATTCAAATGGTATTCATGCTTGTTGCATGTAGCCTATTTGTAATATTCGGAGTAAGAAATACAGGAACACAGGGCATTATACAGGGCCTGAGTGGTATATCAGGAGACTGTACAACACTCTTTTCTGGAAAAGGAGTAGAGATTTTCTTAGCCTTTGGGCTTCCGACAACGATCGGACTTTTATCCGGGCCGTTTGGAGATCAGAGCTTCTGGCAGAGGGCATTTGCAGTAAAAAAAGAGAAGCTGGGAAGAGCGTTTCTTCTTGGAGCAGTTCTTTTTGCGGTGGTTCCACTGTCAATGGGAATTCTTGGATTTATGGGAGCCGGTGCAGGATATCAGGCACAGAACCTTGGAATCATCAATTTTGAATTGATTCGCCACTTTTTCCCGTCCTGGGCAGTATTGCCGTTCCTTTTCATGATTGTTTCCGGTTTGCTGTCTACAGTGGATAGCAACCTGTGCGCAGTATCTTCGCTTACGACAGATATTGCAGGAGGAAAAGACATCAGGAAGACCAGAGCTGCAATGGCAGTGCTTCTGATCACTGGCATTCTGATTGCAAATATCCCGGGAATTACAGTGACACATCTGTTTTTGTTCTATGGCACACTGAGGGCGTCAACATTACTTCCAACAGTCATGACACTGAAAGGGGTAAGACTGAATGCAAAAGGGATTATCACAGGTGTGGTTACTGCACTGGCTGTAGGGCTTCCTGTATTCGCCTACGGCAGCGTTTTGAATAGTGGACCATATAAAACACTGGGAAGTTTGCTGACAGTCCTGTTGAGCGGACTTATCGCCTTGGCTGCTTCCGGAAAGGAGAGACACTATGCTCGGTAGAAAACAATCCGTTCGAAATAATGAAGACTGGAAGAATGCGCTTGATCACATTGAAGAGACGGTGCCAAAGAAAGAACTGGATTCCCTTGTGAAAAAGACAGTGAAAGACATCAAAGAGAAATGCAAGGGGAAAAAGGCAGCCTATGCATGGAGTGCGGGAAAAGACTCACTGGTACTTGGAGAGATATGCGAGAAAGCCGGCATTGATCAGAGCGTCCTTGTAAGGTGTAATCTGGAATATCCGGCATTTATTGCATGGATAGAGCAGAATAAACCTTCTGGCCTTGAGATTATCAATACCGGACAGGATATGGAATGGCTGAAAAAGCATCCGGATATGTTATTTCCGGATAAAAGCAATAAGGCAGCGCAGTGGTTCCATATCGTACAGCACAGGGGACAGGCACGATATTATAAAGAACATCAGCTGGAAATACTCCTGCTCGGACGCAGAAAGGCAGACGGCAATTATGTTGGAAAAGATAATATCTACACTAATTCAGCCGGAATCACCAGATACAGCCCTCTTGCAGAGTGGAGGCACGAAGATATCCTTGCATACATTCACTATTATGATGTGAAGCTCCCACCCATATATGACTGGGAGAAGGGATATTTATGCGGTACACATCCATGGCCTGCCAGACAGTACATGGAGACAGAACAGCAGGGTTGGAAAGAAGTTTACGACATTGATAAGACCATAGTTGAAAATGCGGCACAGCATTTCGATGGAGCCAGAGAATTTTTAAAAGCTATCAAATAGCCGGTTGCAGCCGGAAGCCATTGCCCTTCAGAAATGGAGGACAAAATGAAGGTTATTAAAAAGAGACTGGATGATCTTAAACATCCAGAGAAAAATGTCAGAATTCATTCTGAACAGCAAATCAGGGAACTGAAACGCTCCCTTGAGAAGTTTGGACAGACCAGAGCCCTTGTTGTGGATGAAAATAATGTGATTCTGATCGGGAACGGCTTATATGAGGCTATGGTGAGCCTTGGTTATCAGGAGGCATCCGTATATGTAAAAACGGAACTTTCTGAAAATGATAAAAAGAAGCTTATGATAGCCGACAATAAGACTTATGCTCTTGGAATTGATAATCTGGATACATTGAATGAGTTTCTTGAGGAATTGCAGGGCGATCTGGACATTCCGGGATACGATGAAGAAATATTACAGCAGATGGTCGCGGATGCAGACGAAGTAACTGAGAAAATCTCTGAATATGGAACATTGGACGAATCAGAGATCCAGAAGATAAAGGAAGCCAATGAGAAACGAGAGCAGAAAGCGGCAGCAGCGGAAATATCTGACAATAATTCAGAGAACAGTTCGGAAAATCCGAACACTTCAGACAACCAATCGTCGGAAAGGCAAAATACCACTGAAACAGAACCGGAAATAACAGAAACCCGGAAGTTTGTTATCTGCCCGAACTGCGGTGAAAAGATATGGCTGTAAAACGTTGTGAAGCCAATATCGATGTTGTGAAAGCTGCAGAGATCCGGATAAAAAACGTGTTCGGAAACGGGCTACCAGTGTTCTTTTCTTTCAGTGGGGGAAAGGACAGCTTATGCGTGGCGCAGCTGATGGTCAATCTGGCCAATCGAGGTGAGATTGACATGAAACAACTTACAGTGCAGTTTATAGATGAAGAAGCAATCTTTCCTTGCATGGAGGATATGACAAAGAAGTGGCGGCGCATCTTTATGATGATGGGAGCAAAGTTTGAATGGTATTGCGTAGAAGTAAAACATTTTAACTGCTTCAATGAACTGTCAAATGATGAAACATTTATCTGCTGGGATTCCGCAAAACAAGACGTATGGGTAAGACAGCCGCCTTCCTTTGCGATAAGGAACCATAAACTGTTACGTCCAAGGATTGATGCTTATCAGGATTTCCTGCCAAGGACAACCGTATCAGGAATTACAATGGTCGGTATCCGTACAGCGGAATCTGTACAGAGGCTTCAGAATATTGCGTCTATGACAAAAGCAGGAAACAAAATGACTGCAAAAAAGCAGGTATTTCCCATTTATGATTGGACGGACAATGATGTCTGGCTCTTCCTTCTGAGAAATCATGTAGATATCCCGGAGATATATTTGTTCCTCTGGCAGTCAGGATCCAGTAAAAGGCAGATGCGAGTATCCCAGTTCTTTTCTGTTGATACAGCAAGAAGCCTTGTGAAGATGAATGAGTATTATCCAGATCTTATGGAACGGATCATCAGAAGAGAACCGAACGCTTATCTGGCTGCCCTGTATTGGGACAGCGAGATGTTCGGCAGAAGTTCCAGAAAAAGGAAAGAGGCGGAAGAGGGACAGGAGCAGAGAGATTATCGGCAGGAGCTGATACATCTTTTTAATCACATGGACGTTTTTTTCGACACTCCGCATAAAAGGCATGTGGCAGAACGATACCGTAATTTCTTTATGGCGGTATCAGCAATAGCTACATCGGCCGATTGCAAGCACATATACGAAGGACTGATATCCGGAGATCCCAAAATGAGGGCATTCCGGGCACTGTACCAGAGAGTATATGGACGTTATATCAACGATGCGAAGAAAGGAGAACACCATGGACAATAAGCTGTCAGCACCATCTAGGACCATGCATTGGGTAGATAGGAATAAGATCAAACCAAATGATTACAACCCGAACAAAGTTTCGAGACAAAATCTGGAACTGCTCACACAGTCTATCTTTACAAACGGATGGACGCTGCCAATTGTGGTAAGACCAGACGGTACTATTATTGATGGATTCCACAGATGGACGGTTGCAGGACCTGACTGGAAGTACGTTCCTCCTTCGGAAGAAGATGATCGCAGGACATTATACGAACGTCTTGAGGGAAAAGTGCTTGTAGTGATTGTTGATCATAAAGATAAAGCGAAAAATATTTACGGTACCGTTACCCATAATAGGGCAAGAGGTACCCATTTGCTAGAACCTATGAAGAAAATCGTTAAAGAACTCATGGACGAAGGCAAAACAGTTGAAGAAATCGGAAAACAGCTTGGAATGAGACCGGAGGAGATCTTCCGATTGTCAGATTTTTCAAAAGAAGACTTCTTGAAGATGATGACAAAAGGGGTGACGGGCTATTCAAAAGCTGAATTTATTACAAAAATTTAATATTGTTCTACGATATATAGAACAGAAAGCAGGGAGAGGGAGTGCAACCTCTCCCTTTTGCATATGCCGAAATAAGATGATGGAGGGGAGGGGTGTCCATTGGCAAGGGCAAGAAGTCCCAACAGCATTGAAGCTGAGGAAATGTATAAGAACGGGATGAAACTTGTTGACATTGCCAAGAAGTTGGACGTCCCGGCCAGCACAGTTCGGCGGTGGAAATCAACACAGAATTGGGACGGAAAGACAAAAGGAAAGAAAAACGAACGTTCGCAAAAGAAAAAAACGAACGCTCGCCATAAAGGTGGACAGCCTGGAAACAGAAATGCAGTTGGAAATAAGGGCGGTCCACTGAAAGCGGGAGATAAGATTGCAGAGAAACACGGAGCATATTCCTCTGTATATTGGGATGTCCTTGATGAGTCTGAAAAAGATATGATCGAAGATATCCCGATGGATGAAGAAATGCTCCTGATCGAACAGATTCAGCTCTTTGCCGTGAGGGAAAGAAGGATTATGATTGCAATCAATAAATACCGGAACATGAAAGGTGAAGTATCCCTGTATGGATTCAACCGAAGCGAAAGCAAAAGGACATTCAAAACAGAAGAGGACAAGCAGCTCTACGAAGAACGCATAGAGAAGAAAATATCTGCTGAAGAACGTCTGCCGGGAGATATGTATAACATGCAAACCACAATGGAAAACAAGGACAATATGATTGCCAGACTTGAAAAAGAGCTGTCAACTGTACAGTCAAAGAAGACAAAGGCTATTGAAGCACTTGCGAAGCTGAGACTTGAAAAGCAGAAGATAGCCGGAGAAAGCAAGGGCAATGAGGTTGTTCGTGCATGGGCCGAAGCTGTGGTAAAAGCAAGGGAAGGAGAGAACAAAGATGGATGATATTCAGTTCTCTGAATTCCTTGATGAAAGCATACCGCTGTGGCGAAATGATCCGGTTATGTTCTTCCGGGAGGTGCTCAACTTTGAACCTGATGAATGGCAGGCAGAAGCTGCAAGAGATTTGGCGGCAAACCCGAAGGTCAGTATTAAATCTGGACAGGGTGTAGGAAAGACTGGTCTTGAGGCAGCAGTATTTCTTTGGTTCATAACCTGTTTCCCATATCCAAGAATCGTTGCGACAGCACCAACCAAACAGCAGTTGCACGATGCCCTCTGGTCTGAGATTTCTAAGTGGATGAGCAAGTCTGAGTTGCTCTCTATGCTTCTGAAATGGACAAAGACCTATGTTTATATGGTTGGCAATGAAAAGCGTTGGTTTGGTGTTGCTAGGACTGCTACAAAGCCAGAGAATATGCAAGGCTTCCATGAAGATAATATGCTTTTTATCGTTGATGAAGCTTCCGGTGTTGCGGATCCGATCATGGAGGCTATCCTTGGTACCTTATCCGGATCAAATAATAAACTTCTTCTGTGTGGAAACCCAACACGAACATCTGGAACATTCTATGATTCGCATACCAGAGACAGGGCACTGTATAAATGCCACACTGTATCATCTGCAGACAGCAGTAGAACAAACAAAGAAAATATTGATTCGCTCATAAGGAAGTATGGATGGGATTCAAACGTAGTCCGTGTCCGTGTCCGTGGAGAATTTCCGAATCAGGAAGATGATGTATTTATTCCGTTAAGCCTGATCGAGCAGTGCAGCAGTAAATTGCTAGAACTTGATGATGCGGCTGGGATGCAGTTTGTATCACTGGGGGTAGATGTGGCTCGTTTCGGAGATGATGAAACGATCATATATCGTAATTTTCGTGGTCATTGCAAAATAGTTCGAAACAGGCGAGGACAGAACCTGATGGCCACTGTAGGTGACATCGTAAAGGAATTCAAAAAGATATACAGGGAGTATTCAAAGTATGAAGGCAAGGTGTATGTACAGATTGATGACACCGGTCTTGGTGGAGGTGTTACTGACCGTCTGAAGGAAGTTCGGAAAGAACAGAAGCTGTATAAGATGCAGATTATTCCGATAAATGCAGCAGAAAAGATTGAGACCGATACGGCAGCAGGTAAAGATGCAGCTGAAAAGTACAATAACCTGACCACCGCCATGTGGGCCAGCATGCGAGATCTTCTGGATAACAAGCAAATTGTAATTGAAGACGATGAGCAGACGGTCGGCCAGCTTTCCTCCAGAAAATATACAATGACGAGTAACGGAAAGCTTGAAATAGAATCAAAAAAAGAAATGAAGAAAAGGGGGCTGGATTCCCCCGACCGAGCAGATGCTCTTTCTTTGGCATTGTATCTCGGAAAGATCAAGAAACACACAGGCACAGCACCTGGAGTCAAAGAATTACAGGAGCTGACCAAAGACAATTACTGGGGCTGATATAGCCGGAAAGAGGGGTGATGAAGATGAAAGAGTATGGACGGATTGGACAGAAACGCTGGGAAGGACAGTTTTACGAGGAATTTCTTCCGGAACTGTCCGGAATGCGTGGGATAAAGGTGTTTCAGGAAATGGAAAAGAATGACGATACCGTTGGAGCTATTCTTTTCGCAATCAAGATGATGATCCGGCAGGTCGAGTGGCATGTGGAACCGGGAGGCAATGGTGCCAAGGATAAGGAAGCTGCAGAGTTTGTTGAAAGCTGCATGGACGACATGCAGGCCACATGGACAGACACCATTTCGGAAATCCTGTCATTCCTGCCTTACGGTTGGAGCTTCCATGAGATTGTATATAAGCGCCGAATGGGTAAAACAAAGAACCGAAGATCGTCAAGCAAATACTCTGATGGACTGATAGGTTGGCAGAAACTTCCTCCGAGAGCACAGGATACCTTGTATCGCTGGGAATATGATGATAGTGACAATCTGATTGGAATGACACAGCAACCGCCTCCGGATTATGGACTGTTTACTATACCGATGAGTAAAGCAATGCTATTCCGAACGGAGAGCGTAAAAGACAATCCGGAAGGCCGGAGTATTTTAAGAAACGCATATCGCTCCTGGTATTTTAAACGGAGAATCCAGGAAATTGAAGCTATCGGAATTGAGCGAGATCTTGCAGGTCTGCCAGTTATTCATGCTCCTGAAAGGGTAGAAATATGGGATAGTCAAGATCCTGACATGGTTAAAATTAATGCAGCACTTATTACGATGGTAAAGAACCTTCGCAGAAATGAATCCGAAGGGCTTGTTCTTCCGTATGGATACGAAGCGGAACTTCTGAGCACCGGAGGTACAAGACAATTTGACACCAATGCAATCATAAACAGATACGATACGAAGATCGCCCAGACAGTCCTTGCAGATTTTATTATGCTTGGGCATGAAAAGACTGGAAGCTTCGCACTAAGCTCGGACAAGACAGAATTGTTTTCTGTTGCGCTCGGAGCTTTTTTAGATGTTATTTGCGAGACGTTCAATAACCAGGGCATTCCTTCGTTGATAGACATCAATGGTTCCCATTTCGATGGGATTGAGGACTATCCTACACTCGCCCATGGAGATGTGGACAAACGGGATATCACGAAACTGTCAACATTCCTGAAGGATATGGTCGGCACGGGAATCTTGATACCTGATGAAGAACTGGAAGATTATGTCAGGGAGGCAGCAAACCTGCCGGAAAGAACGGAAGTTCCAGATTCCAGAGAGAAAGATGAACGGCGAGAAGCACAGCGCAGAGCACCAGAGAAGACAGCAAACGAACCTGATGGACCAGAGGTGGATCCAGAAGAGAATCAAGATGCTGAGGAAGCCAAGAAAAGGTTAGGCAGGTGATTTGATGATGCGAAAAATGCGGCCACGATCAAGGGCTGTTAAAAAAAGCGAAGAATCACAGAGAGTACTGGATGCACTTGACGCCTATCTCGAGGGAAATATTGATGAACCAGTAAGATGGCTTGTTCGATTCTGGCAGGATCAGGCAGCAGTCATGCTGTACAGAGAACTGCGAGAACTCGTAATAGGAGAAACAGATCCGGAAAGCCTTTTTGATATATGGTTCCAGGATTATTCGAAGATGCTGTCAGAAAAAATGACACCTGTATGGGAACAGGCGTTCCTTGAAGGGTGGAAAAACAATTCTCTCTTTTGTGGAGCAGAAGATGTAATAAGCTCTGAGAGCTGGGTTCGAAGCTGGATTGTTGATCATACGGGAGATTTGATAACAAATTGTTGTAATGAGCAGGTGAGCGCAATTCGGTATCTGATCGCTGAAGCTGAATCTCTTAATATGAGCAGTGCTGAAACGGCAAGATATATCCGGCCAACAATAGGACTGACAGAGAGACAGGCTGCGGCGAATCTCAAATATTACAACTCCATCAAGGAAAGGCTGACAACGGATCATCCGAGAATGAAACCTGAGTCAATTGAGCGGAAAGCGAGGGAGGCTGCTTCAAAATATGCAGAAAGACAGCAGCGGTATAGGGCAGAGACTATAGCCAGATCGGAAATAGCACAAGCCTATAACCATGGCGCAGATGCTTTTGTGAGGGAAGCGGTAACTGCAGGGAACCTTCCGGAGATGGAAAAAGAGTGGTCAACAGCTTTGAACGGCCATGTGTGCGCATCATGTGCAGCTCTTGAAGGCACTAAGATAGGAATGGATGATGAATTTAAAACGGTATCCGGAAGGAGAGAGATTACAACGTCTATTCCACCATTACACCCGCGCTGTAAATGTGCGGTGAAGTATGTGAGGGTGAAAAATGAAAACATTCAATGAAATAATGAAAATAAGGGACGAACCGGACAACAAGCCGGAGGTAACAAAAAGAAAGTTCCAGGTAAAGAAGACAAATAATGAAAAAATGCAGGCATTCGGCTGGGCCAGTGTTGCTATTGCTGAGAATGGAGAAACTCTGGAAGACTGGCAGGGCGACATCATAGAGCCTGATGAACTTGAAAGCGCCGCTTACAAGTTCGTTGATCTCTACCGGGAAGGTGGAGAGATGCACGAAAGAGGTGGGGTTGCTTATCTGATCGAGAGTGTTGTATTTACGGAAGAGAAGATGGCGGCAATGGGAATCCCGGAAGGCACGCTCCCTGTTGGATGGTGGATAGGCTTTCAATTGACAGATGCGGATGTTTGGGAGAAGGTAAAAGATGGAACTTACAGTATGTTCTCCATTGAAGGGGAAGCAGAAAGGGTAAAAGTAAACAATGAATAAGTATATTGGAACAAAACTTATTGAGGCAGAAAAAGCAACTCTTGCAGAAGCACAGGCATTAAAAACAGGTGCCTGCGATACCATTGAAGAAGCAAGAAAAAGATTTGGAGGTTCAGATGATGGCAATCCGGGATATGTAGTTAAATATCCGGATGGATACATCAGCTGGTCTCCGAAAGATGTGTTCGAGAAGTCTTATATGCAGGTTCAGGAGAATCCGAAACTGATATCTGGCGTATCAATAGGAGAACACATGGTGAATGACTTTATCAGCTATATTGAAACCAGTACCGTAGGCTATAAGACAACAATGGTTCGTTGCGTGCTTCGAAATGGTTTTGAGATCATTGAAACATCTGCATGCGTAGATGCTCAGAATTACGACCAGAAGCTCGGAGAAGAAATCTGTATGAAGAAGATAAAGGATAAGATCTGGTATCTTTTAGGATTTCTGCTTCAGACAGCGTGGCATGGAATTAAATAAATGTGATCAATAGGCGTCCAAAAGGGCGCTTTTTTGATAAATAAAAGCGAAAGGAGGAAGCATTGTGGCAACAAAACTGAAAGGCCTGGAAGTAGGTAAAGTAGATTTCGTTGATGAAGGCGCAAATCAGAGAGCTGATATCAAACTGCTGAAAGGCAAGAATAAAGCAGAGGAAACATCAGACCCGGAAATCGGACTATTTAAACGATTCCTGAACTGGATCGGCGGAGAGGTGCAGAAATCAGCCACGACATTTGATGAACAGATCAACGCTGTGAGCATGGACGCAATCCGGGATGAAATCTGGTCTGTATGTTACGCCCTGCAGAATTCACTTAATTCAATCCTGTGCGACCCAGAACTGGACAGCAGCGGGAAGCAGAGTGCAATGGATACAAGCATTGAACAGTTCGCTACAGCTATGAAGGAATACATTCCCGGATGGGCTGGGGGAACATCTGCAAAAATCAAAAAGAATCTGGATGCGCCTGACGAAACAGATCTTCCTATGGTGATGAAAGCGCATAGCAATCTGGAGGAAATCATTCAGAAATCCGTAGAAACGAAAGGAGAATTGGAAGACATGATTAAAATCGACAAGTCAAAAATGTCTGCTGAGGAAAGAGCGACATATGATGAACTTATCAAAAAGTTTGCCGTAGAGACAAACGAGGAGCCGTCTATCGAGAAGAAAGCACCGCAGAAAAGCGAAAAAGAGGAAAACCCAGACGTTCTCGATGATGATGGAGCTGAAAAGAAAACAGATACAAAGAAATCTTTTGCACCGCCAGAACAGAATGCTGACGATGATATTTACAAAGGACTGCATCCTCTTGTGAGAGAAAAACTGGAAGCTCTCGAGAAAAGAGCGGAAGAAGCGGAAGACAGAGAACTTTATGCAGTTGCTAAAAAGTACGAAGTTCTTGGAGAAAAACCGGAAGAACTGGCTAAGTCCTTGAAAACACTGAAAAGTGCAGGTGGAACTGCCTACAATGATATGATCAGCCTTCTCGACAGAAATGTGGCAATGGTCAACAACTCTGGCGTATTTGGAGAAATCGGAAAATCATTCTCTGGCGGAACTGCAGCAGTCAAGAAGTCTGCAGCAGAAGGAAAAATCGATACGATTGCAAAGGGATTGATTGAAAAAGATCCTTCCATGCCATATAACATGGCGCTGGCAAAAGCCTGGGAAGCACATCCAGAGCTTATGGCTGAGTATGAAGACGAAGCCGGATACTAAGAAGGAGGCGAATGATAATGGGTAAAAATTTTAATGGAACACAGATCAACCAGTCACCAACTATTTCCGAAAAGGCAGGAGCAGATGTTGCTGACATCCGTAACCTTATTTTGAAATACGATACTGATGGTAATGTGGTTGTCGCTGCCGATGGCACAGCACCTCTGCTTGGCGTTTCTATTATCGAAAGTGGATATAATGACATTTCCGGTGTAGAAGCTGGAATGGTTAAGAAGGGTGAAGACGTTGATATCCTGATTAAGGACATCGGATTCGTCATTGCTTCCGCTGAGATCAAGAAAGGGCAGGAGGTTACTGCGACCACCGGAGGAAAAGCGGCAGTTGCGGCAGCTGGCGATTACGTGATCGGGGTAGCTCTTAACAATGTATCTGCTGGAGGCTACAGCAGACTGCAGCTTTCTAAATACCAGAAGGCAAAAGCATAATCTTGATAAAGGAGGATAATATTAATGAGAAACACAGCAGCAGGAATCCAGTCTGAAATCGCAAAAGGCGCATTCAGACCTCACACAGCACTTACAAACATGGCTCTGGCATATTACCAGAATGCAGCTAACTACTTCGCAAAGGCTCTTTTCCCAACCTGTCCGGTAAGTCTTTCTTCTGACAACTACTATGAGTTCAGCAAGGAAGATCTTCTGAGAGATAACTGGAGCAGAAAACCTGCTTATGGAAAAGTTGATCCTACAGTAGTAGGCGAGAGCATGAAACCTTATGTATGCCAGGTAGACCAGATGATCATGGGAATTGATCAGATTCGCCAGACCGATCTCAGCAGAAGACAGGGACCAACCACAATGCAGCCGAAACAGCAGAGAGTAAAAACCATTGCAGAACAGGCGAATATCCATCAGGATCGTCTGTTTGCGGAAAGCTACTTCAAAGCCGGTGCATGGAAGAATGAACTTTCCGGAGTTGACACTACAAGCCCTTCAACCAATGAGTTTATTAAATTCAGCAATGCAAACTCTGATCCGATTGCATTTATTGATAGCGAGAAGACAAGCATGAATCAGCAGACGGGACGTATGCCGAACCGCCTTGGTCTTGGTATCAATGTATTTAATGCCCTGAAGGTGCATCCGGCAATCCTTGAAAGAGTTAAATATGGCGGAAGCACTGCAAACCCAGCGTCTGTAACAGAAAACGTTCTGGCACAGCTCTTCGGAGTAGAAAAGATCGTGGTGCTTAAATCCATCATGAACAATGCCGGCATGGGAGAAGATGAAAACATGCAGTACATCGGAGATCCGGATGCATTCCTTCTTGCCTATGCCACAAACGCACCAAGCATTGATGAACCGTCTGCCGGCTACACCTTTACATGGGATATGCTTGGAAACGGACAGATACTTCCGATTCTGAACTATCTTGGCGAGAATGGAACACATACAGAATACGTGGAAGGTCTTATGGCAACAGATATGCATAAGACATCCGATGATCTGGCGAGATTCTACAAATCTGCAGTCTAAGGAGGTGCCATATGAAGCTTGTTGCAAATAAACCATGCACTCTGAGCGGAAAACGATACTTTATCGGAGAGGAAATCCCGGCCGAAGCAGTCGCTGATCCGGTAGCTCTTGAAAAAATGGGAGTGCTGACTGTGATTCGTGACGGTATTCCGGTTGAAACACTTGAGGAATGCGTGGCATCAGTCGGAGAAGTATTCTTCAAAATCGAAATCGTAAAAGGAGATAAGGGCTTCGATTTGGACGTTACAGAGCCTCAGCTTCAGGAAGCAGTAAAAACTATGCAGATGAACCAGAAGGATGCTGTAGCTCATATTAGAGACACTGTAGAGGATAATACAGTGCTTATCTTTCTGAATGCAGTAGATTCGAGAACTGCTGTAAAGAAAGAAGCTGAAATTAAAGCGAAGAGCCTTGGGGAACTGGAGGAAAGCGCAGGTGATGCCTGATGCCTGGAACATATCAGTACGAACCGGGGAATATTGCTGAATACGGAAAAGACCGTATGCGTTTTGAACTCGGAGATGTAATGGTCGAGGGAAAAGAAAAGACTTGTGCGCTCTGCGATGAGGAATACAATGCGGTGATTCCGGAAAAGATTCCGACAGCGAGACAATGGAAAAAAGCAAAACTTCGTTGCCTTGAAAGCATTACGCGGAAGTTTGCATTTGAACCCGATACAAAGGTTGGTCCACTCTCCTTATCCATGGGGGAACGGGCAAAACTATGGAAAGAGATGTATGAGGATCTGAAAAAAGATTTGAAAGCCAGTGCGGCTTCGGCCGAAGCAATTCTTCCGTTGGCAGAAAATCCAGAAACAGGGCGGATAACACCGCCTTATTTTTATGCCGGAATGATGTCGCATGAGGAAACAGAGGGGGAAGACATATGATGTTCGGAAACGCAATGTACCTTCGCCCGGGAAATCTCTGGAAGAGCTTCCGGGTATTGAAGATGCATGTGGACAATGTAGATGGATATGCAAAGAACTCATATGAAGATACGGGAACTATAGTGGATGGAATTCTTGCACAGGCGACTTCGAATGAGAGGGAGCTGACAAAACACCTATGGGATCAGAAGCTGCATTCCCTGACACATACCCTTGTGGTATCTGGAAGATGTGATCTCAAAAAGTCAGATATTCTTGCATACGAGGAAAAAGCATATTTAGTTCTTGCTGTTGATAATGCCGGAGACCTTGGGGTTGCCGGCATTGTCTATCTTGAAGAAAGGAATGATCTGAAATGAGTCCGGAGGCAGCAGCGGCAGCCGTACAGGAAGAAGTAAAGAATCGCGTAGAGCAAACCAAACGACAGGTTGATGCAAAGATGATGCAGGGAGCCAATGAACTCAGGAATGCTGCTCTTACGGTATTGGCCAATCCAAGCCCTTCAGCTCCCGGAAGTCCACCTGGTGTAAGAAGCGGAAACCTGAGAAGGAACTGGAATATGTACAGTTCTGGCGGTGGAGGAAATGGCATATTCGGAATCCAATCTGGAATGCATTACTCAGGATACCTGGAACATGGAACAAGCAAAATGGCAGCCCGTCCTTATGTTGAAAAAATCAAAGAAACTGCAATGCCGGAAATTCTGGCATTGTTCTCGGAGTTAGGAGGGTAAATGTTACTGACTGAAGAAACAAAGAAAGTTATAAATCTTGCTGAAATCGGAAGGGGCTCTCTTATTTCAGCAAAAAATAAAACTTGGGATAAAGCGCAGTCTGGAATAGTGACAGAAGCGACTGCTGACACCATCACAGTTTTATTCCTTCCAGAAACACAGAATATCCAGAATCATTTCGTGATTCCGGCTGAGGCTATTGAAAAAGGAATGTGGACTATCAGATATTCTTCTGACGGAATGGAAACGGTGAACGTATATGAGGGGAGTGTAGAAGATGGATCTGAATCAGTTGCTGTATAGAAGATTATCTCAGGACAACCTTCTGAACGGAACTCTGGCCAAGTACGCAGATAAGCCGGCCATCTTTAACACAGAGTTTCCTCCTGATCAGCAGGAGGGATGGAATGGGAAAAGCCAGTATCCGAGGATTTCTTATGTCTTCAACAAACAGGTGGATACAAAGCGGTCTTCATCTGGCCAGCTTACTGCCGCATTGTACGACATCATGGATCCGCTTGAAGTAGAGAAGATGGAAGTTGCTATCAGGAATTGTCTTCAGGACGTGGTGATGAAACCAGAAGGGGAGGCACCTATGTGCTTTGCATGGGCCAGAAGCGAACCTTACATCCTGGAAGGAAACGCAGTGCTGTGTAAAGAAATTGTGTTCGATATTCTGGAATACCCCGCACAGGAAACTACGGATCCAGATCCTGTTATGGCATTGAACAGGTATATTAAGAATCTTTTCCCGGAATGCATAGTTTTTGGAATTGATGAGTTATCAGAATACACCATTCCGGCAGATACTCCTGTTTTCTATTCTGGACTGAAATCAATTGACAGCACAGATGGTCATTGCAGGAGTAGCCTGTCGTGGTTCAATGCAGTTATTTCAGTGCATCTCCTGTGCCCGAAACCGTCATTGCGGTTGAAGATGATAGCCGCACTTCACCAGAGTTTAGCGAAGGATGAAGAGATCATCATGTTTGATGATTCTCCAATGGTCGTGAAAGCTCTGAAAATGAACAACAATGCTGATTACCTTAGAGAGGGGCAGATGTCTCTGACAGGGTATTATGCGTGCTTAAAAGACGCATTTAAGCAGCCTGGTATATCAGGCGTAACAATCAACGATCTTACATGAAAGGAGTAAGTAATGGCAGAAAAAGATATCAAGAAGACACCGGCTGCGACACAAACAGTACAGCCGTCCGCTGACAAGTACACCATCCAGGAACTTGAAAATGCAAGCGCAAAAGTATTTGGAGTTCCTCACGAATGTGCAGTAGCAGCCTTTAAGGGTTGTAAAAAAACAGGAATGACTGTTGCGGAAGCGAAACAGATCATCGATAGATTCATGAAAAAGGAGGTCAAATAAATGGCAGGTTATTTTTCTCTTGGAGAAAACAAAATCCGTTCCGGTGCATACTTCAATGTGCAGAAAAGAGGGGATGAAACAAACTTTGGAGCAATTGATGGTATTGTAGCAGTGCTTTTCAGGTCTTCGATTGGGCCACTTGGAAAAGCTACAGTTCTTCCGGCATCTGAAGGATATGAAAAAACCTTTGGCACCGGCGGCACCACAGATGCATTAAGAGAAACGTTCTTTGGAGGCGCTGACAAACTTATCGCTGTTAGAATAGGAAACGGCGGTACAGTTGGCAGTGCCTCTCTTGCTTGTGCAACTGGAAAGGCAAAGCTCTCAACAAAATATCCAAGTGGTGCAAAATTCACAGCAACAATCAGAGAGAAGCTTGGCGATTCCTCAAAGAAAGAGTGCATCGTATATCTGGATGGCACTGAGTTCGAAAAAGTAACATTTGCAGCAGGAACAGAAGAGGCTACTGCATTGAAAGAAGCATTCGCTTCCTCAAAGAACTTTGTAGTCGATATTACTGATGCATCAGGAACTGTTACGGCGGTTAGCCAGTCCGCTTTCACAGATGGCGCAGATCCGACAGTGACAACCGCAGACTACAGTGCCGGATTAAAAGAAGTGGAAAAATACTACATCAATACCATTTGTGTTGATACAGAAGATGCCGCTGTCCATGCATTGGTAGCAGCATGGCTTGACAGAATTTATCTGGCAGGCTCTTTCGCAATGGCAATCGTTGCCCCAAAACCTTCCTCTTCACTGGAAGACAGAATGACATCAATCTCCAGTTTCGATACTGAAAACGTAATTGCACCGCTGAATGCAAATGCTAATGCCGGCAATGAAGAGCTGA
Source organism: Lachnospiraceae bacterium (assembly GCA_902363135.1). Lineage (GTDB taxonomy): Bacteria > Bacillota > Clostridia > Lachnospirales > Lachnospiraceae > Choladousia. The sequence goes on along the minus strand of CABIZF010000003.1, from coordinate 64,584 downwards.
AAGGATATCAGGTGGCTGCGTATATCGCGGGTATCGTAGCTGCGACTCCTGCGAACCAGTCCGTGACACACGCAACTCTTAGCAGATATAGCGTTCTGAATGAAATCCTTACAAATACAGAGATGGAAGTAGCTGAAGAAAAAGGCTGCCTGGTCCTCTCTACGGCTTCTGATGGGGCTGTATGGATTGACAATGGTGTTAATACCTTGGTTCATCCGGATGCCAACCACGACAGCGGATGGAAGAAAATCCGTAGAACAAAGACCCGTTATGAACTTCTGAACAGAGCAAATGCAGCAGCTGACGCACTGGTTGGAAAGGTTGATAACGATACAAACGGAAGAGCCACTATCATGGCAGCTATCCAGGGTATCTGCAATGCCATGGAGGCAGAAGGAAAGATCCAGTACGGCAATGTAACTGAATCTACAACTGTTACTACCGATGGAGACACCTGTGGGTTTGACATCGAAGTGATCGATCTGGATTCTGCAGAGCACATCTATCTGAATTACTACTTCCAGTTCAGCACTATTGTTGCTGCATCTGGTGAATGAGAAAAGGGGGAATAAATAATGCTGAATAAGAGTGCAGCTACTGATGCCAGACACAGCAGATCTGGCAAAGATGCGATGCTTTATAACTCTGCTGGAAAACCATTTGCACAGGTTGAAAGTTTTACTACAAAAGGTTCCTTTAACAACTACAAATACGCACCTCTTGGCCAGAACAGAGAGCTTGAGGTCAACGGAACTGTGGGCGTTACCGTAAACATTTCCGAAATCGTAGTTCTTGATGGTGAGCTGTTTAATGCGGTTATCAATGCTATTGCAAACGGAGAATCTCCTGTTCTGATGTTTACAGGAGTTATCGAAGGAAGAAATGGATCACAGGAACGTGTGACCTACAGAGAGTGTATCCTTTCCGGAGACAGCGATATCCAGAACGTAGCTACAGGCGATGTGCTGAAAAGATCTTTTGCCCTGCACTGCAATGGCAAGGTTGAGAATAAGAGCAAACTGACAATCTGATTTCTATTAAGAGGGGCTGGGCATCAGCCCCTCGTTTTTAACAGGAGGAAAAGAAATGGCAAATAAAGACTTTATGGATCCGGAATTAACCGAGGAAGAGAAGGAAGACATGATTATTAAAAATGAAGAGGATTATCTGGAAGGATTGTTGGCAGCAGCTGATGATGCAGCAAATGATATTAAGAAGATCGATATCATCCGTAATGAACGAAAGTATTTCTCCTTCAGAATTCATTCGTTGTCCGATGAAATGTTAAAAGATATCCGGAAAAAATACACAAAATATACAAAGAATCGCCGCCAGGGCATCCGGGTTGCAGACGAGCTGGATCTGCCAAAGTACAGAGCTTCTCTGATTTACAACTCCACTACGGAAGAAGATCAGGCCAAACTGTGGGATAATCCTGCTGTCAAAAAAGGCCTGGAAGCAAAAGGCATCTGCATTATCAATGCCCTTGATGTAATCGATGCTGTTCTTCTTCCGGGAGAAAAAGACCGCATTATGGATATCATTGATGATGTCAATGGCTTCAATAATGAAGAATTGAAGGCTGAAACTGCAAAAAACTGATTATGGCCGGTGGGAAGTCAACATTACTCCACCACATATTTCAACGCCAAGGTTTATTGCCAAGTGAAGTAATGAGTCTGCCCTCTGGAGAGAGGGCTTTTCTTTTTGCTTCAACCAGGCTATGGATCGAGGCGAATACGAAAAAGGGGTGACATGGTAAATGGGAGAAACAATTAGAATTGAGATTCCTGTATCTGTGAATGATAATACAGACCCTGGCCTATCAAATATTACGAATAAGATGAACACCCTAGCCACTGCCGCCCAGAAGGTAAATCGGATCCTGTCATCTGGATTCAAAACCAGAGGGATTGAACAAACAGCAGAGCGAGTAGATCGAACGCTTGGACGTGAGCATTCTATTGAAGTTTCAGCAGATGACAATGCCACTCCGGTTCTTTCAAGAGTCGAAGATGCGGCTGAAAGAGTAGGAGGAATATCTGCAGATATTGAGATAGGTGCAAACGACAATGCTACCGCTGAAATATCTGGTGTCGAGGATGCAGCAGCAACCCTTGACGGAGCAAGTGCTGACGTAGAACTGGGGGCAGATGATAATGCCACCGGGGTGGTAAATAGTGTTGGAGATTCACTGTCTGTTCTAAACGGAAATGAAGCGGTAGTAGAGCTTACTGCGGACGATAATGCTACGATGCAGATTATGGATGTGGAGGATGCTTTAGCCGCCTTGAATGGTGAAGTGGCTGTGGCCTCAGTGGAAGCTGACGATACAGCCACGCAGATAATCCGAAGCGCTGAAGATGCAGTGGCCACATTCGATGGAACTTCCGGGACAGCGGAACTGGGGGCAGATGATAATGCAAGTCCGATCATCGATGATGTGATGGATAAAGCATCAGCCTGGGACGGAAGCGTATTTACGGCAACTATGAGTATAGTAGATGCCGCTACTGCCCCAATGGGAGCGGTTTTAAATGCTGCAAAGAATCCAATAGCACAGGGCGCAACATTCCTTGGAGTGAGCGCAGGACTGGCTGATACTGTGAATACATACAAAGGGTTTGAGAGTATGATGTCACAGGTTCAGGCTATATCTGGTGCTACAGGAAAAGAATTTGATGATCTGACCGCAAAAGCACAGGAAATGGGTGCAACTACGAAGTTTACCGCTACTGAAGCAGCTCAGGCATTTAATTACATGGCTATGGCAGGCTGGAAACCAGAGCAAATGACTGCTGGTATATCCGGTATTATGAGTCTGGCAGCAGCTTCCGGCGAAGATCTGGCAAGCACCTCGGATATTGTTACAGATGCTTTGACAGCTTTTGGACTGAAAGCAAAAGATGCCGGACATTTCTCGGATGTCCTTGCAAAGGCGTCTGCTAGTTCGAATACAAACGTAGGCATGCTAGGTGAATCATTCAAATATGTTGCGCCGGTAGCAGGAGCCATGAAATATAGCGTCGAAGATACTTCTTTGGCATTAGGGCTTATGGCTAATAGTTCAATTAAAGGAAGCATGGCCGGTACAGCTTTAAAGACGTCCCTGGCTAACATGGCAGCACCAACTAACAGCATGGCAGAGGCTATGGACAAATATGGTATTAGCCTGACCGACGGCTCGGGAAACATGAAAACACTGAAAGGTGTCATGGATAATTTGCGAAGCAGTTTAGGAGGTCTTTCTGAAACTGAACAGACAGCGGCGGCGTCCACCATTTTCGGAAAAGAAGCTATGAGCGGTATGCTTGCTATCATCAATGCTTCAGAACAGGATTATAACGATCTTTCCAATGCAATCGGAAATTCAAAAGATGCAGCACAGGATATGGCTGACACCATGTTGGACAACCTGGCAGGCTCCATGACTCTTATGCAGTCGGCTGTAGAGGGCGTTCAGAACAGTTTTGGACAGAGACTTACTCCCTATGTCAGAGGATTCGTTGATTCCATTACAGATGCAATGCCGGCTGTGACGGTTGCTCTGAATGATTTTATGGACACTGTGGACAAAAAAGCAGCACACATGAAGACAGTTATCGGGACCATGACGGCATCTGATGAGTGGCAGAATGCGGATATGTTCGGAAAGATGGATATTGCATGGGATACTCTTATCGGTCAGCCTTTTGCCGACTGGATTGGCGGAGATGGGAAACATCTGATTTCTTCCGGACTCGGAACATTATTCTCCAGTGCGTCTGCTATCCTTCCGGGAGGAAAGAAAGCAGGCCTTTCTTCTGTGCTCAGCTCTATGCTGATCGCTAAAGGAGCAACTGGGCTTCTTGGAAATGCAAAGAATATCGCGACCACCTTACAGCCTATCGGAAATGCTATTAAAAGCATTGGACTTGCAGCACAGACAGCACCAAGTGTTGGAGCGTTCATAAGTGATCTGGGAGCAATGGTTCCGACAGCGGCGAAATTCGGACTTGCGGCAGCGGCAGTAACAGCGGCAGTGGTTGGAATTGGTGTTGCAGTAGACAACTATAACCAGAAAGCTTTGAGCAGTAATCTGGAAGAACATTTTGGAAACATCAAACTATCAGCTCAGGAAGTGCAGGACATTGCTTCTGGAATTCTTGATCAGAAGTACCTGGCCAATGTGGAAGTTGCCTTAAATGAGGTAAAGAACGCTGATAAGCTTCGAGAAGATGCTCAGAAGGCACTGGAATCCAATGACGTTCTGGAGTTTAAGAGCAGAGTTGGTATTAAACTTACGACAGAAGAACAGGAAGATTACACAAGTAATATCGAAACTTTTGTTAAGAGCAAGATTGAAGAACTGGAAAGCCGGACGTTTGCAGCGCATATCCACGTTCAGACGTATCTCGGAGGCACGGAAGAGGGACAGACATTAGCCCAGAACATCGAGAAATGGGCTACAGCGGATTATGTTGAATTGGATGGATTATCTAGCCAGTTATCACAAAAGGTCTCTGAGGCACTGAAAGATGGAATCATAGATGCAGATGAAGAAGGTGCCATCAGTGCTTTGCAGGAAAAAATGAACAGCATAACTGCCCGGTGGAAGGAATCGGAAGCACAGGCAAAATGGGACTGGATAAATCAAGAATACGGGAGCTTGAATGCAGCTGATCTGGAAAGTGGCTCATTCACTGACTTACTGGGAGCAATGAGAGATCAGAGGCAATCGGCAAAGGAAAGCGTACAGGCAGATGTTGAGCAGTGGTATTCAGAGCTTAATTCGATGGAATCAGCCGGAAGAATCACAACTGCTCAGAATAAGCAGTATCACGAAATGACTGGTTGGTATGTAAAAGGACAGGAAGGAAACGAACTGTCTAAGAGCTTGCAGCTTGGCTCAAACACTTTGAATTCTGCATATGCAGAGAAAATTCAGAGCAACAGGCAGAGCCTTGCGGAAAATACGCAGTTTTCTATTGATTCAGCACAGAAACAATTAGAGAGCGGAGACACATCTGCTATGACCAGCGCATTGATGTATGGTTTCAACGAACTTGGTAATGGAAAAACATTAGGAGTTACAACTGACGCTACACAGAATGCCTTGAGTACCATGTATGAGAGCATGAAACCTGATGTAACACAGATGCAGGGCCTAATTGACGATTACCGGGAAGCGGGGAAAGCAGTTCCACAAAGCCTTATGGATTCATTTAATGATGCTATTGAGGTTGGAGCAGCTGCTGGCGATACGTCTGCAACATGGCAGAACTATGCTAATCAGATCTGGAAGAATGGAAGTGATGAATTAAAAGCATCACTTACGGATCCGAGCAATCCAATGTATGAAACGGTCCGCAGTCAGTTGCCTCCTGAACTTGCAGAAGCGATTGACAGGGCGGCGGCAGAGACTACAACTGATGATGTGACACTTGAAGGACTGAAAGCTTCTGTTGATGGAGACGTTGATATTGACAAAGATGCATGGACTTCAAAGCTGAATGAGGCTCTTGGTGACTTGGGTGAAACACAGGAGGTTACTGCTGATCATGTAAAGATTAAGGTTGATCAAGGCGATTGCCTGTGGGAAATTGGCAACGCTCTTGGAATTGACTGGCAGACCATTGCAGAACAGAACGGTATCGAAAGCCCGTATATTATTCACCCAGACCAGGAACTGACTATTTCCATGGATACGTTGACTGCAGAAGTTGACGGAGACAAGGCTCAGGCTGCTATCGAGCAGGCTATGTCGGCTCTGGATGCAGAAGGAGCAGAAATGTCTGTGACAGCAGAAGGAGTCAAAGTTGATCTGGCAGATGTAGAAGTGGATTCCGATACAGCGGCGGCTCAGATTGAGGCAGCTCTCGGCATGGAATCCGGGACACTTGCGGCAAATGGAATTGAAGTGCAGGCAGGTGCATCTGTTACTATCCCATCAGAACTGGTAACGGTGGATACATCTGGCATGCAGTCTGCAACCGAACAGGCAGCAGATGAAACGGAAACAGAGCCTATTGAGCAGGAAGCATCTGCAAATGTAAATGTCACAAATACAACGACCGATACCTCCGGAATGCAGGCACAGGCGGAAGAAGACGCAAAAGGTGCTGTAGGAGATGTACCAGTTGAAGGCAGTGCAAATGTTACCTTCTCAGGCACGACAACAGACACTTCTGGCGTTGTGGAGCAGGTAACAGCAGATATTGAGAGCGCAGTAAGTGATGTTCCGGCCAATGGTCATGCGAGCATCACGTTGGATCAGTCCAATAATGCGGCTGAGATTTATTCTCTCGCAACAGCTGATGTAGTATCTGCTTTCTCGGAGACAATTCCAGCAGACGGACATGTTGATGTCACACTCGACCAGACCAACAATGCAGCAGCGATTTATTCGGAATGTGCCGGACAGGTACAAAGCACATTCGCACAGGGCTTCACAGCCTCTGCAAATGTTGCAGTTACGCTGATCTGGCATATCACGAATCCATCAGCTAGTATTTCCACCTCAAGTAGCGGATCATCTGTATCAGCTACTATTGCAGGTAATGCAAATGGAGGCGAAGTCGGACTGAATGGAGCTGAGCTGTCGTGGGTAGGTGAGGAAGGGTTGGAGTATATCATTCCTACGGTACCGGCCAGACGACAGAGAGGTATTGAATTGTGGAAATCCGCAGGACGGACACTGGGAGTTCTTGGTCCTGATGATGAGATATCAGCACATGCGAGCGGAGGAATCGTTGGCAAAGAAGTATCAAACACGACACCTTATTTCGACACAGATTCCAGTTCACAAGATTCTGAAAAAACAGAGAAAGAAACTGTGCCAACGAATGTAGTGTCAGACAAATCTGGCGTTGTGGTACAGGTTAACCTCTCCCCGCAGTTCAATATATCAGATACAAATGACAGTGATGTTATTCGGCTCATCAAAGCGCATATCAAGGAGCTGGCTGACGATCTTGGAAGCGAAATTGCAACAATGCTCAGCGAAGCTTATGAGAATACGCCTGTTACAACATAAGGAGGGAACATGGGAGCGATATTAAAAGAATTGCATAATTCGGCATCGAAGTTCCAGTTCCCTTCGATGCCAAAAGATGATGTTGATGTAAAAAGAGAAACAGCATATCAGGAATATAACATTCTTGGAAAAGGAAAAATGAGTTACCCATCTGGTATGGGTACTCAGATTATAAAATGGTCTGGATATTTCTGGGGGGCAGGCAGAAAAAAGCTTGCCTCCGTAAACCAGAAATGGATAGCGCCAAAAACCTGCGCCAGCAAACTGAAAAGCTGGCAGACAAAAAAGACACCTTTAAATCTGGTGGTTTCTGAAGCTGGTATCAATGAAGATGTTACTATCAAATCTTTTGAGTATAAGCCTTTTGGCGGACATGGGGACTATTCGTACGAGATATCTTTTGTTCCATATGTCGAGATGAAGATTTATACAACAAAGGAACTGGGGACTAAGAAAAAAGCTAAAAAGAAAAAGAAAACCACTAGGCCAAGTACCAAGAAATCTACTAAAAAGAAAAAGACCTACAGGATTGTCCGAGGCGATACGCTTTGTGGAATATCTCGTAAGAAATATAAAACTGAATCAAAGTGGAGAAATATCTACAATGCCAATAAGAAGGTTATTGAAGCGGCTGCTAAGAAACATGGCCGGCGCAATAGCGACAACGGACATTGGATATATCCAGGAACAGTACTGACTTTACCATAAGGAGGCGAGAGTATTGATAAATCCAATGAAATATAAATACCTCGTGGCCATTATGACTGCAGATAAAAAGGCTTACGACATCACGCAATTTGTCGAAGATGTATCCTGGGAAGAGGGAGAGGACCAGCTTGCGGCCAGAATTAGTTTTTCAGCCAAGAACGACAAAACTTCAAAGGGAAGAATTTCTTCTCTTGCCAAGCCTGGGTGTTATGCAGCACTTTTGTATTCCTATAATGGCGGCAAAAATGCCGAAGCAACCAGAGGAAAAATAGTTGAATGGAATCCTTCAGCGAGAACATCCGGAGAGAAGTTTAAGGTAAAGGCATACGATGTTCTATATGATCTGCAGGAATCACAAGATCATGTATATTTTTCAGCTGGCGTAAAGACAAAGTCAGCCATAGTCCAAGTGCTGAAACGCTGGGGCATAAAGGTCACATCTTACAGCGGACCAAATGTGAAGCATGGGAAACTGGCTTATAAGTCTGAAAAGCTTGGAACAGTGGTTGTGAAAATCCTCAAGGAAGCCAAAAAGAAAGGTGGCATTGAGGCATGTCTGCGGGCTGTGAAAATGAATGTGACCGTAGTTGGTTTTGGAACAAATAAAACAGTATATCATTTTGAAGAAACACAGCATCTTACAGAAGTAAACCATAAGATCAGCACTACCGGGATGGTTACAAGGGTAAAAATCATCGGAAAAGCAAATGATGATGGATGCTCACCTGTTGAGGCTACAGTTGATGGAAAGACAAGCTACGGAATCCGACAGAAGATTGTTTCCAGGGGAACCAATGATACTTTGGATGAGGCAAAAAAAGAAGCGAGAGAGATTCTTGCAGATGATGGCAAACCAAAGGAAGAAATCACGATAAAACTCCCGGATATTCCTATCATTCGGAAGGGTGACAAGATTCATCTAAAAACAGCTTCAATAAGTGCTGGGTATTATATCGTAATATCTGCTACGCATGATGTAGATAAAATGCTTATGACACTGGGATTGAAAAAAGCACCGGCAGCAAAAAAGAGCAGTGGGAATAAAAAAACAAAAGCAAAATCATATGATGTTGGGGACATTGTTAATTTCCATGGCGGTAAGCATTATGTCAGCAGTTATCCAGATGCCAGAGGATACAGTGTAGGAGCCGGAAAAGCAAAAATCACGATCAAAGGTGGTTCCGGAAAAGCACACCCATGGCATCTGGTTACACAAAACTGGAATCAGACTCATGTCTGGGGCTGGGTTGACGATGGATCATTTGACTGACAGGAGGAACATTATGTCAAAAATGGAAAAAAATGGAATGGAAAAGCTTGCAAAGGTATTGGATTCGAGAATGGTAGAACACTCAGGAGGAGGATTTTCGTTCGACTTTGGAGTGATCAAGAAAGATTATTCCCTTGTTTCCAATACTTTTCCTTTGCCTATTCCTAAAAAGGATTATTCCGTCTGCAGACTTTTGGCTAATCTATCAACAAACGTATCTGGAGGAACACACGGAGGGCATAACAGCGGAACGGGCTCACATAGCCATAAGGTGGTTATGCCTAAGTTAAAACCGGGAGATCGTGTGCTTATCGTATGGGTTGAGGGAGAACCTGTAGTCATAGATGTAGTAGTCAAGGCAAGTGGATTATAGGAGGCAATATGGAAGAAGAATCAAAAAATTTACTGCCGACTGTAGATGTTCCAGATTTTGTGGATGAAGAGGAAGATGAAGAATATGACGTTGACTATAAGCCATCGCCAATGTGGGATCTTGAAAAAGGAGATTTCGTTCGCACCGCCGCAAATAATGTGCCAATGAACGATGGATATGAAGCATATAAAATATGGTGTGTAAAAACGGTATCTACAGAAAGATATTCTTGTCTGGGATATTCGGATGATCATGGAACTGAAACGGAAGATATAACAAGAGAATCTGACCAAAGCACTGTAGAACTTTCTCTAGAAAGGACAATCCAGGAAGCTCTGATGGTCAATCCGCGGACATCATCGGTAGAAGAGTTTTCTTTTGAATGGGGTACTGGGAGGGTAAAAGTATCATTCATAGTTTATTCGGTTGATGGAGAACCCTTTACCGTTGATTCAATCATAGAAGTTTAGAGGAGGTGGTTAATATGGCTAGACCAGAATTTGAAGTTCCGGAATTTGTGTCAGAAAGTGATTCTGACCAGATACAGGAGAGGATGATGGGAAACCTTCCGGCGGATATATCGGATATGGAAGGTGATTTCCCATATGATTTTACCATGCCTACGGCCATCGAGATATCTCAGCTTGTACAGTTCAATCTTGTTCGCTGCCTGATGGTTGCGTTTCCGGAATATTCCTGGGGCGATTGGATGGATCTGCATGGCGCAGAAGCAGGAGTGACAAGGAAAGAAGCTGTAGCAGCAACTGGAACAGTGTCTGTTACGGCGGCTTATGGCACAGTATTGGCAGCAGGCACAGTCTTTGCAGTTCCTGCAACAGATCAGATGGAAGCTGTTGAGTTCCAGACTTTACGAACTGTTACGTTCACAGAGAATGAAACCATGGACCTTGCGGTTGAAGCGGTCACTCCGGGGGTATCCGGGAATGTTCCGGCAAATACGATTACAATTATGGCATCACCGATCAATGGCGTTACAGCAATTACCAACAGCGAGAAAACATCGGGTGGTGCTGAAGAAGAAAATGATGAAGATTATTATGAACGAATCCATGCAGAATTCCAAGATTCGCAGTTCTATGTAGCGAATGATGCTGACTATATTAAGTGGGCCAAAGAAGTCCCCGGGATTGGAGATTGTATTGTAGAACCAGCTGTTGAAGGACCAGGAACAGTGGGATTGATCTTAGTTGATAGCAACGGACAGCCCGCATCAAGTACACTGGTCACAGCAGTTTACAACCATATCGTTTCTCCGGACGACAGGAGCAAAAGACTGTTGCCTACTGGATCGTCTAAGCTGATCGTCAAGTCAGCTACAGTAAAAACTGTAGATTTTGCCTGTACAGGACTTGTTCTGGATGGCGTTGGATTGGATGATGTAATCTCGACATTCAAAACTGAAATGATGGCAGTCTATTCCGCGGCGAAAGAAACAAATATCCTCCGGTACAATTCGGCTCGAACAGTACTGTCAACCATAACCGGAGTAAGCGATTTCATAGATTTTACGATGGATGGAAAGAGAGAAAACATTCACCTTTCATCAAGCGAGTATGCAGATACCGGTAATGTGACATTTACATTAGAGGGGGCTGAGACATGAGTATAGATCTGGAAAGATTCCCGTGGAGCGATTCGGCCAACAGAATGCTGACATATGTAACTAAAGGCTGGTATGATAAATCCTATGTCGGAAAATGGATATACGAAGTTATGGGCAGAGAGCTTGATCTGGCCACTGTGCATATTGAAGAACTTCCATACCAGATGTTTATCGATACAGCTACATGGGGACTTAAATATCATGAGATCAAGTATGGACTGCCCGTAAGAGAAGACCTGTCATATGAAGAAAGACGACGGTTGCTCCGTGAAAAGAAAAACACAAAAGCACCAATGACCCCATGGCGAATGGAACAGATTTTAAAAGGCGTGACGGATTATGATGTCCAGGTTCATGATTGTAATGAGCCGGGACATTATTTTTCTCACCCTAACATATTCAGCGTTCAATTGGAAGGTGAAACAGAGGTAGAACTAGGAGAAGTTAAGAGTAAAGTCGATAAGCTGAAGCAATCACACACAGTATATCTTCTTTCTGTTATCCTCATGCTTATTGAATGCACAGAGAGCTTTGAACAGAGAGTGACGTATCATTCAGATTTTTCATGGTGGAAGTATTCTCTTGATGGTTCCTTCGCTCTTGACGGCAGTATCAATCTGAATCATTGGTATCCGACAGAATTTCGCCCAGTCTATCCATTCGATACAGTCTTAACTGAGAATTTTATAGCAGATCGAATTTTTCACCGGATTCCAGATGTATATCATGAAAATATATTTAAGCCTTCCTTTTTCGTACGAAGTGATTTTGTATGGTGGGAAGGTTTTCTTGATGGAAACTTTTCACTGGACGGAACGAGAAAGCTTAATTCTTGGTATCCGATGGAAACTTTTATCGGGCATAGACTGTTTATCGGCAATCAGGAGGCTTTTGAAACGAAACAGTGTATTTCATTGCCTGATATGATTAATGCTGAGAAAGCTGATTTTAGAGGCACACAGAGGGTAATTATGGGCTGGCGTGATGGTAATAAGATCCTGGACGGCAACTGTTTGCTAGACGGGACTTTATTGCTTGATGCAGGAGAGCCGCCATATCTGCAGACAGTTCGGATTCGTGCGCCTGTTAAACACGAAGAAGAAGTAGAGGTCACAATGGTTATTCCTTCACGGGCCGCAAGACTGGATGGAACGTGTAGGCTAGATGGAAGTGTAAAACTAAATTCAGGAAGGGAGGTCCTTTAAATGGCAGGGACTACAGTTACAACACTGGCTAAGAAAAAAATGGTAAAAGCAAGAGCGGGGATTTCATCGCTCCCAAAGATTGTAGGCATGGCTTTTGGTGATGGAGGTGTAGATTCGGGCGGAACAGTAAAACCACACAGTGCCGATCAGAACACCTTACATCATGAATTGCTTCGCAAGAACGTTGATGGTTATGAGGTTCTTTCTGATACAAAAATCAGATATCGCTGCACACTGGCAGAAAATGAGCTGGCAAACACTTATATTTCTGAAGTTGGGTTATATGATGCAGATGGGGATATGGTGGCCATGAAAGCGTTTCTGAAGAAAGGAAAAGATGCAGACATGGAATGCGTGTTCGAGTGCGATGATACATTCTAACGTATTTCGATATTTTGTAACAAGTAATCGGATAATGATAGATAAATGTTATCATAAGGAGGTAGAAAATGTCGTATTTCGATATTTCTGGAGCTGTTTTCAACAATCAGCTCCGCGAATTAGAAACTTCTGATCCTGCTCATGCAGATGTGTTTAACGCTGTCTTTCGACAGTTGATAAATAATGACGTGGCACTTATGGAAGCCGCCAGTATGTTTGCGGGAGAAAAAAATAAACAGGCTGAATTCATTCTTAATCTCAAGAGAACTGGGAAAAAATATGGGGTTCATCATAGTGCATTTGATGTATCGCCATTGTCGGCGGGCACACGTACTCTCGATGCTGTAGGCATGGTAGCACAGCCTTCTACGAACACAGTAAGAGGAAGAAATGATTTTGAAGGCGAATCTGTTTTTTATGGATTGGAAGTTAATGGTCATGTAGATGATGCCGGAGAATTCATTGTGGAATATATTAAGGGAATCGACAATGAGTTCTCCAGGACAGAAAGAGATACATGGATGTTGTATCTGACTCAGTGGATTAACATAACCATTGATGCAAATGGAGAAAGCCTTGTTATCTCAGATGAACATCACGCAGGCTTCTTTCCGGAAGGAGCAGCAATCCGTACAGATCAGACTGTCAGACCGTTCGTTGCACAGGCTAAATATATGGCTGGAAATGGTTCTGATGGAAAGGCTGCATCTATTAGCGGAGTAAACGCTGCGCATGATCAGTCTCACAATGGAATGATTACACGATTCAAAGCCAAAGGAACACAGTATTGTGGAACAACTGCACAGGATAAAAACCATATGGACAACCTGTTTGAGGTCGCTTTCGCAACACGGGATTCACAGTCAATCATGTCTGGTTGCACAGGATATTACAACAGGTTCTATGCGACTGTTGTTGAAAATAATGTGGAACGTATCATTATCAGCAAAAGTGATGCAAACAATTTGGTGGTCGGAAGCACGGTATCCATTGGAAATGCCACAGCTTTAAGTGGTAGCAATCCGACGGATGATAGAGGAAATGCAGGACTTCATGCAAAAGCAAATCGTGTCATCATTACAAAAATTGAAGATTATGACAGCAATAATTCGGCAGTTTATGTAGATAATGGAGGAACTAAATTTTCTACCGGTTCTACAATGGTAGGCTCTACAGAAGTAAAGACCACTATCGTTACAATGCCATGGCACACAGGTGCATGCGATAATGTCCTTGGTTCTTGCGGTTCTCCGAACAGTAATACATCTGGAAAAGACCCATACATTCTGTTCGGTGTAGAAATGTTCCTGGGATTTTACGAAGTTATCAGCAATGTAATTCTTAAGATATCTAATCATGTAATGACGGCTTGCATTTGTTATGACTGCACAAAGTTAGCAACAAGTGTGACATCGGATTATGTTGAGTGTGGATATAGTATTGCAGATACACAGGACAGTTGGAAATATATCAGTGAACTTGGATATGATCCGGAAAATCCTTCTGTAAGACATGGAACGAAAGTAGCAGCTTCCTCCAGCACAGGGTATGCAGATGGACAGTATACAAATAAGCTTGATCAGACTTCTGACGGGTTAAGAGAGTGGCTTTCCGGCGGCACCCTGGCCGACTGGTCTGGCGCGGGCCGGTGGTTTGCGGTCCTGGGCTTCGGGCTCGGTCTCAGCTGGTGGCGCTTTGCCGCGCGTCTTTCTGCTTCTGGACGCTGTGCGAAAGCAGCAGCGTAGGGGGTGAATTGCCGAATGGCAAGAGGGGAACTCCCCTTTTATTTCCCGGCGTAGCCGGGGCGTTTTAAAATCATACGGACTCACGCTACGTTTGGCAGTGGCTTTCCGGCGGCAACCTGAACAACTGGTCTAACGCGGGCCGGTGGTATGCGAACCTGAACAACGGGCTCGGTAACAGCTGGTGGAACTATGCCGCGCGAATTTCTGTGAGAATTTTGATGTGTAGCGTGTTTCGCTGTCCTTTGAGACGGCCCTAAAATGGCGGGGGCGGAATGCCCGAAATTCAAGCACCAGCATCGGCGGTCAGGAAACTGACTGCTGACCCTGTGGCGGAAGTGGACACAGGTGGGGGTTAGTAGTAAAACCGAAAGCTCTTGAACACAGAAAGAAAGAGGACTGGTAATGAAGACATATTGCCGAAGAATGGATATTTCTGACGAAAATTTCATCAGGAAATACATAACTGCATTTATATATGACAAGCTAGAAAATGGTAATATGCCGAGTATTTTTGCTTACTATGGAAGCATAAGTAAAAATGAGGCTAGAAGGCGGTTGGAGAATTCACCGGAATTTGTAGCATCTGTGATCGATCAGATTGCATATGAAATGTCGTGGCATTTGAAGACCAGAACTGTAAGGGAACATATCTATATGGTAGTTCCGGAAGAGAAACTTGTGAAAAATGTTGATATAGTAGATGGAATGAGCGGAAAAATTAGAACGCTAGGACTTGAAAAGATGATCATGCAGCTATATGAGGTGTTGGCCAAGGAAGCGGCAGATGAGTTGTGGACGGCAAAAGTCGGACTTTTTCAAGTTGCATCAATACCTGGAAGAGGACAAGCTTACGGTAAAAAATACATCGAACGATGGATGTCGCGTGATCCGGAAGGAACTAAATATTGCGTTCAGTCAGACATTAAAAAATGCTATCCTTCTATGTCACATGATAAAATATTAGAATTTCTTCGAAGAGATTTAGGAAAGTCAGATATGTTGTTGTACTTGTTTGAGACTTTGATTGGATTGTATTCTGAAGCAAAGGTGCAGAACAAAGAGAAAGATTGCAAACATGGGATTTTTATAGGCTCTCCGGTGTCGAAAGATCTGTGCAATTATTATCTATCTTATTTGTACCATTATTGCACAAATGAACTTTATGAAATGAAGACCAGACGAGGGAAGACAACAAGAAAAAGATTGATTTATCATATCATGATTCAGATGGATGATATCATTCTTTTTGGCTCTAATAAGAAAGATCTTCATAAGGCAATGCTGCTTGTTATTGAATTCGTAAAATCTACACTCTGTCTAAAGATCAAAGATTCCTGGTCGTTATTTCGTACAGGTTATGTTGACAGAAACGGAAAACAAAAAGGAAGGGATTTAGACTATATGGGGCTTGTGTTCCATGGACAGAATTTAATCAAAAGATGTTATTCCGGAAAAACAGTGACAATACGGAATGTGTCAACAAGAATAAGAGCATCAATATTCCTAAAGGCTCGCAGGAAAATTCATAGATTTGCGAAAAAAATAAAGAACAAAAAGATTATAGGTAGTAAATTCGCCATGAGTACCATAGCATATAACGGTTGGTTTGTAACAACAGACTCCTTTCTTGTGAGGGTTGCAGAATGTTGGGATCAACTTATTTCGATGGCTAAAAATATAATCAGCCGTTATGCGAAACAGAAAAGCTATGCTATGGAAAAATATTATAAGAAGTGGAGGAAATTGAATTATGCATAAAACGAATAGCCCGGAATCACAAGGAAACATTACATATGCTGTTCTTCCAGATGGTTCCGCTGATGTATGGATTCGTAAGAACGAAGTCCAGCTTCCGGAAAAAGATGAAGGACCACAGGGTATGGAAGCTGATGAAATCTATTTTAAAGTATCTGCAGGTGTCGTTCCTAAGGAAGAGATAGTTGCAGATCTTGATTTTTGGTTCGATCAGTTGAAAGACAAAGAAGAAGGCTGCAATGCTGATTATCTTTCTGTTGAAACATACCGAGCAGAAAAGAAAAAGGAGATTTCTCAGATCTGCCAGAGCACAGTTTTTGCAGGAACGGACATTGATATTTCGTCTGGAAAGGAACACTTTAGCCTTAAAGATGAAGATCAGCTAAATCTCTTTGGAAAACAGGCTCAGCTGACCGCTGGCATCAAAAAACTGGAATACCATGAAGACGGCAATCCGTGCCGGTATTATTCTGCTGAGGATATGCAGAAGATTATTAATGGTGCAATGGAATTCAAAAGCTATCACACAACCTATGCGAATTCACTGAACATGTGGATCAAAGGCTGCTCCAAAGCTTCGGAAATCGCCAAGATTGAATACGGAGCACCGATCCCGGAAGAATATCAGTCCGAAGTTTTAAAGGACTATCTGGCCGAAATGGCAGCCGACAAGGAGGTTAAATGAATACTCTGAAGACCATAGGCAGAAACGCTGTGCTTTTCGCTATAGGAGGTACGATTTACTACATGATCGAACTGATATGGCGAGGGTACAGCTCACTGCCTATGGTACTGGTTGGCGGACTTTGCTTCTTGTTTTGCGGTTCGATAAATGAATTTCTGAGATGGGATATGCTCATATGGAAACAGATGTTTATCTGTGCTGTCGGGATAACTGCAATTGAGTTCCTTTCCGGATACATTTTGAATATTGTATTGGGGCTTGGAATATGGGATTACAGCAATATGCCTTTTAATATAATTGGACAGATATGTCTTCCTTTTACTGTGGCATGGTATATCCTATCTCTATTAGCTATTGTATTGGATGATCATCTGAGGTATTGGATATTTGGTGAAGAAAAACCAAGATACAAGTGGAGGTAACGACGATGGATGAAAACCAGGTTTTAGAACTTGTGGAATTCTATGAAGATATGATTGAAAAGCAGGATGAAATCATAGTGAGGCAGAGCAGGTTCATCAAGAGCCTGGCAACCGAACTTTCTCATTTGCGAAATATGCTGAATGTAGAAGCGAGCGAAGATGAAAGACTTGACGCAGGGATTATTGAAGAAGTAAAGGAAGAGTATGTAAGCATGAGGGAACCGTAGAGGTTCCCTTTTTTCATGGAGGTAAGGTATGGTGCATGCGAGAGATAGACCTTTTAGGCGCAACACATTGGCATCTATTAATGGCGAAAGGAGGTTCTTATGCGAAAACTGGTGGATTGGTTAATCGGAGGTAATCTGGATCGGCTCTTAAAAGCACTCGGAGGGGAAGAGTAATGCTCGAAACATTTTGTCTATCTGTGCTTGGCAGCGGAGGTGTTGCCGGCATTTTTTTTGCTCTGATTCGTCACTATATTGAGCGAAGGCTCATGGAAGTGGAGGCACGAGAGCAGGAACGCATCAAATATAAAATTGAACAGAGAAAAGCGGATGAAGAAATTACACATGCTACGGGTCGTGTGCTCTTTTGGCTGCATCATGCAATTGTTAAAGGAGAGCATAATGGCGAGCTTGAAGAAGCATTTGAAAATCTTCAGCGCGCAGAAGCACACAAAAAAGAAATGGACAGAGAAGTTCTGGCCAAATACAGCATTGATTAGGAGGAATTACTTATGGAATTACTTAACTTTTTAAAACAGATTCCGTTCCCGGTATTACTGGTTGCGGTGTTAATTTTGCTTGTAGTGACTTTGGTTATTGCGTTTCAGTATGCCAAGCATAAAGGATTGGAAGGTATCCGTGAACAGGTATACCAGCTGATCCTGAAAGCGGAACATATGTATAAAGAATCAGGAACGGGACAGCAGAAATTGAAATGGGTTGTTCAGCAGGCGAGAGGATTACTGCCAAAGTGGCTGCAGGTTATTATGTCGGAAGATGCGCTGCTTAAAATAATTGATGTGTGGTTTTGCGGCGTGAAAGACCTTTTAGACGATGGAAAAATTAATGGTTCACAGAAGGAAGGGGCTTAAGCCCTTTCCTTTTTTAGGGGGATATTATGAAAACGAATATAATGGGAACTGCAGTTGCTACGGTCCAGCAGATGCAGTCATATATACAGAAAGTTAATCCGGCAGTACCTAAATCCGTAATTGATATGGTTGAATATTATATATCAGAAGGAAAAACAGAAGGAGTAAGGGGAGATATTGCCTTTGCACAAAGTTGCCTCGAAACAGGTAACTTCACATTTAATGGTTCTGCCGTAACATTGGACCAGAACAATTTTGCCGGAATCGGCGTTACAAAAAATGGTATGAAAGGGAATTCGTTCTCTCATCCATGGATCGGCATCCGGGCACAGATCCAGCATCTTAAAGCGTATGCATCTAACGAAAAACTGTACGGTGTATGCGTGGATCCTCGTTTCTGTTATGTGAAAAGAGGAATAGCCCCATATGTTGAATGGCTTGGGATACAGGAAAATCCACAGGGCGGAGGCTGGGCCGCAGGGAAGAATTATGGATCAAAGATATTGGAAATTCTGGCGAAGATAATCGCGATGCCAGAAGCGAATAAGGAGGATGTTACAATGAATCTTAACACAAGTTTAATCAGCAATAACAACAGCTATGCAAATCAGGTACCTAAATACATCGTTATCCATAATACAGATAACTTTGCCAAAGGAGCAAATGCAAAGGCACATGCAAAGGCCCAGCATGACGGAAATTTCTCCGGCTACTCTGCTCATGTATACGTTGATGATACCGAGGCTTATCAGGCAACTCCATTCGACAGAGGCGCTTGGCATGTCGGCGTTAACTACGGAGGTGGTCTTTTCGGAATTTGCAACAACCACAATTCCATTGGCATTGAGATGTGTGTGCAGGCAGGGTATAATTACGAAAAAGCGTTCCAGAACACTGTTGAGATCTGCAAGATGCTGATGAAGAAGTTTGGAATTGACGCAAATCATGTGGTATCCCACTATGATGTGTGTGCGAAGAATTGCCCTTCTGCAATCCGGGCAAAAGGTGACTGGAACCGTTTCAAGCAGCTGATCGGTGCAAAGACGGCAGCTACAACTGTAGATAAATATTACAGAATCCGGAAAACCTGGGGCGACAGTAAGAGCCAGATCGGAGCGTACAAAAATCTTGAAAACGCAAAGAAAAACTGGAAAGAAGGTTACACAATCTTCGATTGGAACGGAAAAGCCGTATATCCAGAACAGAAAAAAGACACTTCATCAAGCGAAACAAAAGTTAGCCTGACCGAGAAATTAAATATTCAGCTTCCAGTGCTGCAGTCCGGAGCAGAAGGTTCGGCAGTACGTTGCCTGCAGGCAATACTCGGAGTTGCCGTTGATGGAGATTTTGGAAAGAATACCAAGACGGCACTTAAAACATTCCAGAAGAATGTCGGCATCGATGATGATGGTTGCTGTGGCCAGAATACATGGAAGAAAATTGCTGACCACATGAATGCAAATACATTCAAATAATAACAAAACAGGTGCTTTTTAAAATATGTTTGCTTCAAAATTTGCCTTACAGGGTATAAAATATATCACGCAGTTTATAACAGTATTTGATATAATCTAACAAAAGTCCTTCCGATATATCAAGAGGTGCTAAATTATAACGGAAGGAGCAATGGCATGATTAAAATTTTACTGTCAAAAAAGCTTGGGGAGATGAGACTTACTCAGGCAGATTTGGCGAGGGCAACCGGAATAAGACCCAACACCATCAACGAGTTGTACCACGAGCTTGCAGATAGGGTGAATCTGGAACACCTCGACTTGATTTGCGAAGCCCTGGATTGTGAGCTGGATGAATTGATTGTTAGGGTACCGAACAAGGAATCAGCCATAACCCACACTCGCCAGGGAACTCAAAAACCCGGCAGAAAGAGGTAACCGCTGCAACGGTTACCTCTTATTAAAGAGGGGATTTCCCCTCTTTATTTCACTTCTTTTAAATTATAATCCAATGAATCGTACAAATAATCTGTATCAAATCCCATATCTTTGTAACCTTGCAATACAGTTTTAACATAACGGCTAGATGGCCTTCCCACAGTGGCTGAGTCAGGCAGGAGATATATCATAGCCTTTTTCCTAGTGCCGTTTTTTAATTGTACAAATACATTTCTTTTTTTATAAAATCTCGGATATCCCTCGTACAGATCAAGAGCCTTCTCATTTTTGCTATCGATATTCCAAACAGCAACAGGAACCCTACTTCCTTTTTGCCTTTTGACGGTTGCATAAGATCCTGTGTGGCTTCCTCTGTAAAGCAATTTCCAATTTATCAGATATCCGGTAAATGCGACTGTCGCTCCAGGACAACGGTATGACATTTGCTGTACGTTAAGATTACTTCCGTATGCTACATATAAACTCATGGTATTTCCTTTCTCCCCGTAAAGCCGTTAGGTCAGCCGATTTGTGATTAAGCTACATGTTCTGCATTTGCATTCTCACGAAGCTGTTTCATCATGTGAAGTCTGCATGTTTTGAACTCATCACCATAAAGTCCAAGTCTGTTTGTGAGGATATTATACATTAAAGTGACTTTTTTCTTTGCTGTGTATCCGTTCATGGTTCTGAATACGACTTTATCATCAGATTCTATGGACCATGCAGAGAGTGCTAAACAAAACTGTACATATGCTTTGATCTTTCCTGCATGAAGAGTGCTGTTAAAAAGTCTGAATTCGACAGTTCCTTTCTGGAAGAAGCTATGAAGATTCAATGCGTGGTATCTTGTAGAGTTATAATGCTGATGATCGATTCCACCACAGTAGCCATCGTTTGCTGGGCTGTACCAAATTTTCTCAACGGAATCGGTTGTGATGTTTTTGTCTTTTTTCATGGTATCAAGTAAATTCTTGCAAACTGGCTGACACCAACGATATTTTCTGTCACCTACTGCAAGCGCATCGTAAATGATTTCCTGTCTGCTATACATGAAATTTACCAGACGGCGAAGAGAAGTTGCGGTATGGTTCGCTCCGTCTACATGAATATGGATTCCGCATGAACTGTGAGGAACTCCACCGATTTCTCTGAATTTACGGATGATTGCCTGCAGTGTATCAAGATCTTCGTATTTAAGAACCGGTGTTACGAATTCAACTCTGTATTCGTCCATGTTCTCGGTTCCAACTTTACGAATTGGATGAATTGAGCTGTCTCGCATTACCTTCCATTTTCTTCCCTGTGAATCCTGAATGGTTCTTGTCTGGTAGCAAGTGCGATCTGGTCTGGAAGCTGCAGTTCCGATAATTTCTGCAACTGCATCCGCAGCCATTTTTCTTGAAATACCTGTAAATTCAACCTCAACACCGTAGTTCTGTTTCTTTAAAAGTTCTGACATATCATTTTCCTCCTATTATCTCTCAAACCTCGCACCGTCTATGCGAATGTTTGTTCTGTTGTTTATGCTTGTATATTACCATATGTACCGTACATGTCAATAGTTTATTGAAGAAAATCTCTAAAATAATGAAGAAAAATATTGACAAAATGAAGATATAGTGATAAACTATAATTGTAGCAAGGAGATAGCAGGAAAGGAGTTAGAGAAATGGAAAAAGATATAATGACTACATTAGAATTTAAAACCGTTATGGAAATGGTCGTGTTGATCATTGAGAACAGTAAAAATAAAGAAGAGGCACTTGAAAAAATCAAGAACCTCTCCATTTTAAAAGAAAATAATTAAGAACTAAGCGAATAGACACCGAGCGGACTCCGAAACTTCCTGCTTCCGCTCGGTACCTAAGAAAATAATAGCAGGAAGAAAAAAATAAGTCAACAGAAAGTTGGTGTATTATGATATCGTACAATCCGCTTTGGCACACGCTTCTTGATAGAGGTATGAATAAGGGAGATCTAAAAGACGCAACCGGATTAAGTTATGGGACTATGGCTTCCATGGGAAAGAATGAGCCAGTCAATCTGAAACAGATAGATAGAATATGTAAAGCTCTTAATTGCGGCATCAGTGATGTGATAGAGTATATACCTGATTAACATCACTGCAATAAATAATACGATTTATTCCCGTGATGTTAGAGTGATGTTTGGAACTATTGCAAATAATAATACAACGTGGTATATTTAATAAAAGCCCGCCTCTTTTATTTTATTTAATACACGGTAACACGAAAAAGCGGCCTAGTGTTATTGAATTCGAATAATAAACAGGGAGCCGGGAAGCCGCATAAACAGCGGACTTTCCGGCTCTTAGTGTGTGGTGTGATACCTGTTTGATACCTATATGTCAAATAGACTTAGTTGCATATTTTTTTGACTTTTGACTTTACGCTCTGTTATTTTGTCAAATTCTGTTATATTACTACAGAGTAAAGGAGAAAATGGATCATAAGTTTCAAAATTTTGCTTACGAATAGCATAACTATGATTAGCATAACAATATATACAGCCATTTTGACAAGTATTATATAGACCTAAATCAATGCTTGCAATACAACCACATTCCAATCGTTGGTTTTTATCTTTTTCTATGTCTATGGAACAATGTAGTAACTTTGAAATAAGTCTGTCATCGATGCATCTAGCATGAGTTATGCCATAAGAAGATAAGTCAATGTCTTCTGCACAGGTATCTATTTCTATGTTATGTGAATAAGCAATTTCTGCAAAGTATCTCGCAAGGGTGTTTTTTTGCTCATAAGATAATTCATAAATATTTTTCCCTTTGATATTATGGGAGATTTTTGTATATAAATCAATAAAACTTATGGTTACTTTTTCTGTATAAAGACAGAGTTGTTCTGTAAGGTATTTGAATCTTTCAATGTGCCAATCAATAGAGTATTTTTCGTTAATGATAATGGGATCATAACGCCATATGACACGTTCTTTTCCAATATAATTGGATAATGTCTGGAAAGTATCAATTCTTGTAGACAAAGTAGGAAGATTTTCTTCGAAATCTTTATCATATGCGTTAAGTGTAAATTGAAAATAGTACATATAATCTTTCAAAGCGTTAAGTTTATTAATTATTGGCTTAGGATTTTTGCTCCAAAAAACAATACAATCAACAACATCTGGAGATAAGTTGATTTTACTTACTTGGTGAATATTCATTGGATTTCGTACATAGGCATATTGTTCTTTTAAGCGGTTTATAATCCACTCGGAAAAGAAAGCAGGGATATCAGTTCTTCGACTTGCACTTATTATCATAAAATCACTCCAATTCTATTATTAATTGGGCACTTGAACATACCGTCCACGGATTATAACGTGCCAAATTTGGTGTAGGCCAAGTTAATATATCTTTACTTGGATATTTGATACCATAACGTTGATACTCGTTTTGAATGTTATACTCAAAATATCGACAGGAATATGTGTGCCGAATCCCGTATTTTGATAGAGTATCTGAAAATCGTAAAAATAAATCTCTTCCACGACGATTACTATTTACATCATTGATAATTATTATTGATTTAGGTTGCATTCTTTTAATAACATTTTGTATTAGATTTTTATAAAATTCATTTACAGCAGTCAACTTACCAGTGTTATAAAAATGTGAGATGAGGTATTGTAAAATAAGAAGATTTTTATCAACGGTGTAATGATCTTTAAAAATTTCAAAAACATCAGTGCAAATATACTCCGGATTATATGAGGTTGATTTAAAATAATCTTTAATAAAATTATGCTTGTCATTCCAAAGCGGGTTTATATCTATACCTAAGTAGTTCACGGGAATGCAAAAATTATTTTTTGACAAATAGTTTTCAAAAGCAGCTAAATCTGGAGATGCTCCACATCCCAGAGATAATATATTGAATGTATCTTTATATGGAAGACTATTGATAGAATGTAAAGCATATTCAATTTCAGAAGCATATTTATGGAAATATTTACATACATAAAAATTCAAGACATTATTACATGTATAATCAAGTCTTCCATTGGGGTGTCTAGAAGGAAAATGAATTTGTTCTAGACATTGTTCACAGTCTTGGGGGCAAACAGTAGGATGAGAACATGATGTATTACAATAGCCACAATTTTCATTTAGACATTTTTGTCGATAGTTCATATCACAATAATTCGTTAAGTTTTCTATAAGCATTTTTATCCTCCATTCCCTTAAAAACAAACATATGTTCTATATAATGATAACATGGTTGAACTCTTTAAGCAAGATTTTGAATGAGAAATCATGATTTTCTCCATTGATAACTATTATTTTTCTTGTCATTTCCTTTTTCATCAACGCTACTGCTGGAAGCTGGCCAGTTGATTTTCCATTCAAAATATTCGTCCTCTGAAATCTCTCCGCTTTTTAGCTGTTCTTTCCGCAAACCCCATTCACGCAGAAATTCATTTACCAGACCATAATCAATCCACATACCGACAGGAGCATGAGCAGGCCATTCGTCACTATCATTATAGCGAACAGACTTATCATCAGAAACGTTGCACTTGCCGGGATTGCGGACAAGCTGAAACAGATGAAAGGTATTGCGGTTGTCCTCGTCAAGCCAGAAAAAAGTCTGCATAATGTCCTCAGCGCAACCGGGGGCTTCTATAATAAAATTGATATAGTTGACATTCAAAATCCTGGCAATTTCCATGAGAGTATCTTTTTTGGGAACACGATAGCCGGATTCATATTGTGCCACACGAACATCAGCGTTGCGCTCCTCATATCCCAGCTTCAATCCTAGTTCTCGTTGTGTTAATCCCCGAAATGTGCGGATTCTCTTAATTCGCTCTCCCAGTATCATAATTTTGTGTCCTTTCCTTAAACTTTACAAATTACACACCATAATCCATTCTTCTTCGTTTTCCCGTACAATATCAAAACCGATTTTTCGATACATTTCAGCCGCATAATTAGCCTTTTGAACAGAAAGTGAAACACGTTCATAACCATGTGTTTTCAACAAAGATAGCATTTCTTTCATCATATCGGTTCCTATCCCCTGTCCCCGGTATTCTTTGTATAGAGAGATGGCAAGAGAGGGCGTTTCATCATCAATATGTCCGTAATCGTGTATAATGCGTACCCAGACAGCACCAACGATTTTTTGTTCAACTTCTGCGACTAATGCGAAATCAGCTTTTGATGCCCCGAAGCGGTCAACATAAATTTGTAATTCGGGAGAAGCGATAATATTTTTCGGTGGCGGCTTTATACCGTCTGGAATAAAAATAGCTTCGTATAGAAATTCATTCAATAGAGGATATTCCATTACCGTCATTTCTCGTATCGTGTATTCCATAAAGCCCTCCTGTGAAAATAGTTATCCCGTTTCCTACATTGTAGCATACCTAAAATAATACGGCAACAAAAACTTATCAGAAATGCTAAATTTAATAAAAAAGATAAACTTAACAAAAAAGCTATTGACAATAGCAGAAATGTTAAGTATACTAAAAATACAGAACTTAACAAAAAAGTTAAAATCCAAAAGGAGGACGTGTATTTGAAAAATGATTTATTTGTAACAGCCGGAGAAGTGGCGCAGGACTTAGGCATTTCCAAACCATTTGCTTATAAGCTGGTGCGGCAGATGAACGAAGAACTGGATGCAAAAGGTTTTATCACAATCGCCGGACGAGTGAGCAGAAAATACTATGAAGAAAAATTTTATGGCATGGCACAGGCGAATTAGGAAAGGAGTGAGATTATGGTGGCGTACAAAGACGAACAGCGGGGAACATGGTATGTGTCCTTTCACTATTATGACTGGACTGGTAAGAATTGCCGGAAAGTTAAGAGGGGATTTAAGACCAAACGAGAAGCAACAGAGTGGGAACGGCATTTCCGTATGAAAGAAGCGGCTGACTTGGATATGACTTTTGAGGAATTTGTTCAGGCATACACAAGAGATATGAAGCCGAAACTGAAACACAATACCTGGCTGACGAAAGAGCATATCTTGAGGACAAAGCTACTGCCCTATTTCAAGGATAAGAAAATGCGTGATATTCGTCCGAAAGATATTATCCAGTGGCAGAATGAACAGATTTCCTATCGTGATGAAAAAGGAAAGCCCTATGCTCCGACTTATTTGAAAACTCTGCAATCAGAATTGAGTGTACTGTTTAATCATGCGGTACGGTTCTATGAACTGAAAAGCAATCCTGTTGTAAAGGCGGGGCCGTTGGGAAAGGGAAAAGCGGAGGAAATGTTGTTCTGGACAAAAGAGGAATATCTGAAATTCATTGAAGCGGTAAAGGACAAACCATATTCCTATCATGCGTTTCAGATATTGTACTGGTGCGGTTTACGAGTGGGCGAACTGTTAGCTCTCACGTCGCAGGATATTGATTTTGATAACAAAGTCATTCGGATAACAAAATCTTATCAGCGATTGGAGGGTAAAGATGTAATTACAGACCCGAAAACTCCGAAAAGCAAACGAAATGTAAGTATGCCGGATTTCTTATGTGAAGAACTGAAAGATTATATCGGCAGATTATACGGGATTCTTCCCACTGACCGTATCTTTCATCTGACAAAAAGCTTTCTGCACCATGAAATGACAAGAGGGGCGGAAAAAGCGGGAGTGAAACGCATTAGAATCCACGATTTGCGACATTCTCATGTATCACTGCTTATCAGCATGGGATTTTCGGCGGTATCAATCGGAAACAGGGTGGGGCATGAAAGCGTGGATATTACTTATCGCTATGCTCATATGTTCCCGACGGAACAGACACAAATGGCAAAATTGCTGAATGAAGAATTTAAGGAGGGCGCAGAGGAATGAGCGGCACACACAAATATCCGACAATCAGTTTCCGTATCTCTCCCAGAGAGAGGGAAGAAATCGAAGCAAAGATTTTCACAAGCGGCATGAAGAAAAAAGATTATTTTGTCCGTTCCTGCATTTATAACCGGGTGTGCGTGGTAGGCAAGAAAGAAACAGTTTATCAGATTGTGGAACGGTTGCAGGAAATGGAGAATCGGCTGGTGGAACTGGCGGAGCAAATTGATGGCAAAAATCCGGGGATTACTTCCAAAGAAATCAGAGATTTGCGGGAAGCCTATGAAGATATGCTGAAAGCAATTCTTTGGATGTTGGACGGTGCAAGGTATCTGTGGCAAGGCGAAGAAAAAAGCCCTGACAGCGGCAACTGTTAGGGCTGTGATAACTGGAAAACCTCTGTTATCAACAATCACAATTCAAGTATAGCAGAGGTTTCTTCCGGTGACAACGAATTTTTCAAAAACGGAGGACATTATGGCAGGAACGAGAACAGAATTACAGATGATTAAAATGTCGGAGATACAGTCGCAGGAGGTGGCGTGGCTGTGGTTTCCGTTTATCCCTTATGGAAAGCTGACGATTGTACAAGGCGATCCGGGGGACGGTAAGACAACGCTTGTGCTGAACATAGCGGCGAAGCTGTCAAAAGGCGAGGGTCTGGACAGCAAAATGAAACTGACGGAGCCGCTGAATGTGATTTACCAGAGTGCGGAGGACGGGCTTGCAGATACGGTTAAGCCCCGTTTGGAAGCGGCAGGAGCAAATTGTGAAAATATTTCCGTCATTGACGAAAGCATAAAATCACTTTCCATGATAGATGAACGTCTGGAAGAAGCAGTCATAAGGACAAAGGCGAAGCTACTGATTTTAGACCCGATACAGGCGTATCTCGGCGGCGGTATGGATATGAACCGGGCAAATGAAGCAAGGGATATGACAAAGAAGCTGGCGACTCTGGCGGAGAAATATCAATGTGCCATTGTACTTGTAGGGCACATGAACAAAGCGGCTGGAAATAAGGCAGCATATCGGGGCATGGGTTCCATTGATTTCTTTGCGGTGGCAAGGAGCGTCCTGCTGGTCGGCAGAGTGGAGGGCGAAGCGAATATAAGGGCGGTAGTCCAGATAAAAAACAATCTGGCGGCGTTTGGGCACCCGAAGGCCTTTGAGTTGTCGGAGGACGGTTTTCACTGGCTCGGAGATTATGAGATTACCGCCGATGAAGTGTTGGGCGGTATCGCTCCGAAAGCGAATAAGCTGGAACAGGCGAAGCGTCTGCTCCGGGAAGTGGCAGAAACAAACAATGCCATGCAGAGCAATGAGATTTTCAATCTTGCAGAGGAACAGGGTATATCCAGACGGACGCTTGAAAATGCGAAAAAGGAATTGAGTATCAGAGCAAAGCGGATAAACAATTCGTGGTATTGGGAACTGGATAAAATCAAGCCGGAATAATGCAACAGCGCAACAATGCAGAGTATATAGAATTTGCGGGCTTGGTGTCTGCAAGGTTGCAAAAGATATAGACCTTGCGTTGTTGCGGTCTTGAAAAGAAGGGCGAATATGATACGACAGCCAGAATGGGGAACCCGGAATGTGAACAAATATTTTTACGAGAGTTGAAGCCCGGAGGATTGCCGAACTTAATGAAATATTCGGAGATATAGAATTGACTGAGGTAGAAATGCGGACCTGATATGGCTTGCCGGATGGGACGAATATACGATAGAAAATGTACTTTCGGCTATCCGAAAAGCTATGGCGGCGGAAGTAAAGCGGCGGGAACAGCCGCCCCGTCCGTAGGACGGAAAAGCCCCCGGTAGGGCGCAAAGGCAGCTTTTGATGGACGGAACGGCTGTCAAAAGTGCTTTTGCGTTACTTTCGGCGAAAGTAACAAAGGAGGGGCTTTGCCCCGATACTTCCCGGACTACTAATGTTTGGGGAGGTTCCTCTATTATACGCCGTATCCGGCGCTGACTACCCAGGCAGGGAGAAAGGATATTGATTGAAGCGAACTATCAGCTTTATGACAGGAAAAGGCTCTGTCAACCATAATAGCAGAAAATTCCATGCAAAGAATACTGACCCGAAGCGAAGCTGTCTGAACGTGGAATATTGCAATGAAAATGTTAAGGACGTATATCACGAATTGTTTGATGAAGCGCTCACCCGGTACAATGAGAAGCAGACCAGATGTGACCGCCGGATTGACGATTATTATGAGAAAATCCGTTCCGGCAAACAGGAGAAGCCATTCCATGAGATTATCCTGCAAATTGGGGATAAGGACAACATGGGGGCAAAGACGGAGAACGGACGGCTTGCGGCAAAGGTGCTGGATAAATATATGCGGGATTTCCAGCGGCGAAATCCTACGTTAAGAGTATTTAGTGCCTATCTTCATATGGACGAAGCAACGCCCCACTTGCATATAGATTTTGTACCGTATACGACAGGAAGCAAACGGGGGCTTGATACAAGAGTTTCCTTGAAACAGGCGTTATTTGCTCTCGGATTTAAAGGCGGTACAAGGCAGGAAACGGAATTAAATCAGTGGGTGGCTTATGAGAAAGAACAGCTTGCCGCCGTCATGCTGGAACATGGGATTGAGTGGGAGAAGAAAGGCACAAATGAAAAGCATTTATCTGTTTTGGACTTTGAGAAAAAGGAGCGGGCAAAGGAAGTCGCAGAATTGAAGCAATCTATTTCTGACGGAAAAGAGCGATTATCAGATATTCAGATTCAGCATAGGAAAGCAGTGCAGGAAACAGAGCAGATACGGCAGGAGGGCGAAGCAATCCGGCAGGAAGTATCGGAACTTTCGGAAACAAGTGATTTGCTGAAAGAGCAGGCGGCAGCGTTGGCAGAGGATAAGGAAAAGCTGTTATCTGACAATGAGAAATTAGAGAAGCAACAGAAAAGATTACAACAGGAGATTGAGAAAATCGTTCAGTCTAAGGCGGTCATGGAACGGCACATACACGCCTATGACGAGGACGAGAAGTGGCAGTTGCCGGAACCGGCGGCGTTGATGTCTGCAAAGGCTTATAAGGATAAAAAAGCCTTTCCGCTTGTGGAGAAATTGAAAGAAACGATAAAAGCACTGAC
The DNA here is from genome assembly GCA_902363135.1 of Lachnospiraceae bacterium. Classification (GTDB taxonomy): domain Bacteria; phylum Bacillota; class Clostridia; order Lachnospirales; family Lachnospiraceae; genus Choladousia. The sequence goes on along the minus strand of CABIZF010000003.1, from coordinate 34,448 downwards.
AATTAAATGCGTCCAGCTTGCAGAACAGGGGAAGAAACTAAAAGAAAAAGTTACCCGGCAGGAGCAGCAGATCAGTCGCTTGACAGATAAGGTCATGGAGCAGAGCGACATTATTGACCGATTGCAGGAGAAAGCGGCGGATTTGGGGCGTTTGGAACGCTATTTCGGCAGAGAACAGGTGCAGTCGATAGTTGAGCGGTCTAAGGCTCTGGAATGGGCAGAAAAGGCAAATAAACGTCTGAAACGTGTGTTTGATATGAGCAGATAGGAGGATTGATAGAATGACAGATATGGAGAAAAAAGTTATGATTCGGCTGTGTGCGAAAATCCTTTCAGAAACAGATTTGTATGATACAGATATAGAAGTACGTAATCTAATTGACTGGATATGTGTGTCGGAGCAGATAAAATCAAACAATAACGAGATACGAAGTCTAACCGGGGAATATAAGCGGATAGAGCCGGATTGCCGGGAGGGAGTGCGGACGCAGTTGGAACGCATGAAGTCACTCTGTAAAGAACGTGACAGATTGTATGAGAAGCAGAACGATTTGAAAGGGCAAAAACAGAAGATTGAAAAGTCGTTAGGACAATAAAAAATATGGGGTGTGGCGGTTGCTATGCCCTATATTTTTGTAGCAAAGGGTGTAATAACGTGATATAATAAAAACAATTTAAAAAATACAGGCGAAAAAGCTTTTCATAGAAAAAGGGGGAATAAAATTATGGCAAGATGTACAGCACCAATTAATGGTCATCGCACAGCAAGCGGTAGGGCAAATTGCCCGGTATGTGGAGGTGGAGGTTATAGAAATTGGAATTCTTATCCCACATATTCTTCAACATATTCTTCATCAGCAAGCAGTTCGAGGAGTGGTAGTAGCAGTGGACAAGCCAAGACGAAAGCACGTTGGTCTTCGAGTAGTTCCACGATATTATATTCTCCTGCGGAAATTCGAACACTTACTCCTGTACGTGCAAATATTGAAAAGCGTTCGGAATTACCTGATTTGCGAGATGTTTTTCTGTGTCACGCTTGGGATGACCGCAAAGGTGTAGCAAAGGAATTACATGATATACTTGAATCTAAAGGTGTAACAGTCTGGTTTAGTGAAAAGGATGTTCTTTTGGGCTCATCATTACTTCGTGAAATTGATAAGGGGTTGGTAAAATCTCGTGTTGGCATTGTATTGGTTACGCCTTCATTTCTTAAACGTGTTAAAGGAGAAGGGGTAGCAGATAAAGAGCTTTCAGCTTTGCTAGCTCGTGATTTGCTTGTACCCATTGTACATAATACAACTTTTGAAGATTTGCGTGAAGTTAGTCCGCTGCTTGGATCGAGAAGTGGATTAAGTACGATTGAGGATTCAATGGAGGAGGTTGCGGCTAAAATAGCTGAATTAGTTACCTTATAAACTGGTGAATTGCATGACGGGGAGCAATGCTGATTTCTTCTATGTCGATATAATTACATGGTGCTAGCACCATGTGGATAGGGCGATTAAGGAGAAATATTCATGATACCCGTATGATACCTGTTTGGTCGGAAATTATGTATAAGGCGTGAAATTTGGATATTATGAATATAAAAATCCACAAAAAGCAATTAAATATTTAACAATTATGTTATATTTGCAGGGAGTTTGAGTAATAAAAAAATTGTTTTTCGGCACTTTCTTTTGGCATAATTTTGCGAATTAGTTTTGGCAAAAGCGGATAAAAAGGAAGAGGGGAAGTCCAAAGAAAAACAGAAAAAAAACAGAAAAAAGGCACCCAAAAAGCAATAGAAACCTTGTCAAGGGATAAAACCCGAGGCGAGGTTTTTTTGTTAGAAAAAAAGAAAAGAAACCAGAAAGAAACCAGAAAAAAGCCCATAAAATCAACAAAAAAGGCGAGAAAAAGAAAACGGAATTTCCAAGGCGGCAAAAGAGAACAGAAAAAAGACCCCCAAAAAAATCCGTTGTGTGCAATCAGCGAAACGCCCTGATTTTGGTAAAATATCTGCGGATAGAAAAATACAAAATGAAAAAGAAAATTCGCAAAAAAATGCCAAAAGGGAGTGCGAAAGGACAAAAATGGAGCTCGGAAATCCAGTGTTTATGCTGGTTTCCGGGCTCTTGTTATATGGTTTGAGTTCAGATTGAGTACAAATTAGTTCGTTTTTGAAGAATCAGCTTGGTCGAGTAGTTCATTTAGCTCTTGTAAATGTACTATATTGGTATCTGTATTATCAGAGGTTAAAAATAAAAATTTTTTAGAAAGCCATTTTATTAGTATGTATAGCACAATACAAATAAATGCAGGAAAGTAATTGGGAGTTTTCCCGGTTGCATAGGAAACAATAATATCTATGCAGTATGGAATGAAAGCACCAATAATAATATCTGGTAAATTTAGGTGGGGTTGAATTTTAATTTTATTTACTTTGTTACGTATCAGTTTCCAATCGTTTTCCATGATGGATATTTCATTATGATTAGCAGGACGACTAATAATTATATTCTCGTTTTCTTTGACCTGTGCAATGCTTGAAGAACTACTTATATTTGGAATATTACTATTTTCTATTCTTATATTATCATTTGCCAATATAGTCACCTACTTTTCGTTTTCAGATTTAGTAACTGATGGATTTTCTGGATCAGGTGGATCTATAAGTCCAGATTTTAGTGCATTAATGAAGTAAGTATTTCCACAGTTATCGCAAGTTAAAGGAACCATAGGGAATGATGCTCCACCTATCAAAATTCCCTTATAGTCAAACTCTACGGCTTGGAATACTTGGTCAGATATATTCCAGTGATTATTTCCACATAAAGGGCATACTGAACCGTGAATTTTTTTAAGGTATTCATTTAGTTTTGACTGTTCAACTTTCATTGTAAATCCTCCATAATATTTTTAAACATAACTATGAAAAAATTGATATTTTTGATCTTTGCAATTCCAACTCAACTTTTTCCTTTGTTTCTACTATTTCATCTATAGCTACCTGTGTTGCTTCATTTGGATTATCCCCAGCGGATTTCAATGCGCTCTGGTAGATGTAATTCATTTTTTCCCATTTCAACAGGCCATTAAATACTTTATAACTTCTAATATTCAATAAAGCATCCTGCAAAGACAGCGTATGTGCTTTCCCTCTGCTGGTATATCCGATTTCGAGATAAGAAGAAAGAACCGGATTCAGATGGATAGATACAGTATCATCTTTTAACAACTTGTCTTCTCCACGCTCTCCGCTGATCTGGAGGATGCCGGAATTGCAAAGGACCATAAGTACGCCCATCAGATCACCGACTGTTTCCAGACGAAGTCCGGCAGTATCACTGCCATTCAAAGCATTATAACTGACACCGAGTGCAGCTGCAATTTTCTCTAACTGAGGAGGTTGTGGCTGCATTTTATTGGTTTCGTATTTTCGGATAGAAACCGGATGGATACCGGTCAGCTCAGCCAGTTTATCTTGCGTGATTCCGAGTTGCTTTCTGCAGTATTTGATTTTTTCTCCTATGGTCATTCTTATCGTCCTCCATGTATCGAGATGGCTACATTATACCATGTTTGAAAAAATTTTTCTACTAGCATTTCAAAATACTTGACAATAGCGAAGTCGCTACATATAATGAAGATACAAAATGTAGCGATAACGCTATGATGAAAAGGAGGATGTATATATGGCAGAAAACAACAAGATTTATATTACTGCAAATGAACTCGCAGAAATGCTGGGTGTTTCTGTAGGTCATGCTTACAAGCTAATCCGTAAGCTTAATCAGGAACTGGAAAAAGAAGGGTTTCTGGTGATTGCAGGTAAAGTTCCCAGACGCTATTTTGAAAAACGCTGGTATGGTTTCAGTGCATAGGAGGTGGTCGAATGAAAGCGGAAAAAGACAAGAAAACAGGAAAATGGTTGATTCAGTATCGTTATACGGATTGGCAGGGGAAACGCCGGAAATCCACTAAAAGAGGTTTTGCGACCAAAAGAGAGGCGGAGGAATGGCTTAGAAATTTCCTTATTACGCAAAAAGCAGACTTTGATATGAAGTTCGAGGATTTTTGGAAGATGTATTATGCAGATATGGAAACACGCCTGCGGGAGCATACCATGAGAACGAAAAAGTATATCGTGGAGCTGAAAATTCTCCCGTATTTCGGGAATAAGCGGGTAAATGACATTACTGCAGCTGACATCCGTCAATGGCAGAATGAATTGATTAAAATGGGGTATTCACCCACTTATCTGAAAACAATCAATAACCAGTTGAGCGCAATCTTTAATTATGCGATTCGATATTACGATTTGAAAAGTAATCCCTGTGCAAAAGCTGGAAGTATGGGTAAGAGTAAGGCAGAAGAAATGGATTTCTGGACAGTAGAGGAATTTAGAAAGTTTATCGACAGTGTTATGAACAAAAGGCTTTCTTATATGGCATTTATGACTTTATACTGGACGGGAATGCGTTTGGGAGAGCTTTTGGCACTGAATCCGAAAGATGTAGATTTGGAAAAGAGAACAATTTCTATCACAAAATCATACCAACGTCTTGGAAAGAAAGATGTGATCACTCCGCCAAAGACACCGAAGAGCAAGAGAGTGATTACCGTTCCAGAGTTTCTGGCTGTAGATATCAAAGATTATATGGACAGCTTATATGATTTACAGGAGAACGACAGGCTGTTTCCCATTACAAAATATTATCTGGAGCATGAAATGCAGAGAGGAATTAAAGAAAGTGGCGTAAAGCGGATAAGAGTACACGATTTGAGACATTCTCATGCAAGTATGCTGATTGAACTGGGATTTTCACCGCTGGAGATTGCAAACCGTCTCGGACATGAAAAAGTGGAAACTACACTGAATACCTACGCACATCTTTATCCAAACAAGCAGACAAAACTGGCTGAACGGCTGGACAGTGAATACAAGGGGGATTTGTAATGAGTGGATTAGATAAAGACAGAAAACGTAATCAGACAGTTTGTTTTCGAATGACACCGGAGGAACGCAGAGAATTAGAAGCCCGCATTAAAGTGAGTGGATTGGCGAAAGGAAAATATTTCATTCAGTCGGTACTCCATCAGGAAGTAAAGATTGCGGTCGGTAAATATCAAAGTGATCGGTTAAGCCTTGAAATACGGAGATTGTGGGAACGTCTGGAACATCTGGAAACAGAGGATTTGTATGAGGTGCTGGCAGATTGCCGGGCATTAATACAACAGGTAATTGAAATCACTGGTAATGATTGTTCCGTAACATGGAAAGCAAGTGATTTTAAGACAGAGGTATTGGAAGATGAAAAATAAAAGCCTTTAAGTGTCGGCAAACACCTAAAGGCGGAGACTTGGTAGGAAATCCAAATCAAATACTAAGGTTATTCTACCAAAGTCTCCACTTTCTTTCAACAGAAAATGGAGGTAATTTTGGATAACAGAAGAAACGAACCGAATTTAAAACTAATAAATATGGAACAGGTGGAGATAGAAAAAATAGACTGGCTGCTTTATCCTTTTATTCCCTTTGGGAAAGTTACCATTGTGTAGGGAGATCCTGGTGAGGGCAAGACCACAATGGTACTGCAGATTATTGCAAAGCTGACAAAAGGAGAGGCTGTATTACCATCGGACAGTGATGAATCTGCCTTGGAGGAAAAAACGATGGCTCTGGAACCGGTAAATGTGATTTATCAGACTGCAGAGGACGGATTGGGTGATACCATTAAGCCACGACTTCTTTCAGCAGGTGCAGACTGCTCCAGAGTAATGGTAATTGATGATGACGATCAGGCATTGACTATGATGGATGCCAGATTAGAAGAAGCTATCATACAGACAAAAGCACGCCTTGTAGTTTTAGACCCGATACAGGGTTTCCTGGGGACTGATGTAGATATGCATAGGGCGAATGAAATCCGTCCCTTGATGAAGCGTGTGGCGGTGCTTGCTGAGAAATATCATTGTGCGATTATTTTAATCGGCCACATGAACAAAAACAGTAATGGGAAATCGTCATATCGTGGACTTGGATCTATTGATTTTCAAGCAGCAGCCAGAAGCGTACTAATTGTCGGAAGAATCAAGGATGAACCGGAAATCCGTGTGTTGTGTCATGTAAAAAGCTCCCTTGCACCGGAAGGAAAATCCATTGTATTTCGTTTGGACAAAGATACTGGATTTGAATGGATCGGGGAATATGATATCAGTGCAGATGATTTGTTAAGCGGAGACAACCGAGGGAAGAAAATTCATGCAGCAAAGGAATTTCTGCAAGAAGTTCTGGCATCTGGTTCTGTAGCCCAGACAAAGGTGGCAGAAGAGGCGGAAAGCAGGGGAATTAAAAAGAAAACACTGTGGAATGCGAAAAAGGAATTGGAAATTAATTCTGTGAAGATTGGCAACCAGTGGTTCTGGATGTTACCTGAATAATATTGGGAAGATGGCAAGATTACCATCTCTTTAAGAACAGGGAATCTTGCTATCTTGAAAGGAGCTATGAATGAAAAACGTACAAATACCACAGGAATTATTTATGAAACTGCTCCGATATCATCTGCTTGATGATGATAGTTGTGCCGATGATGTGAAAAAAGGCTTGGAACAAAAAATGAACATTATGGTGGAACGTGAGTTATATACGAAATCAAAAACCGCTCTAACAGAGGAAGAACGGGAAAAAGCCCGACAAGAGTATCTGGACAGGCGGGGAATACTGGCTGATTTTAGATGGTAATTCTTCTATGAATGCTATATGACAGGGGCGTGGCACGCTCCTGTATCAATGGCAGACAAGGAAAGTGTAGATGTGAGGTCGGAAGTACACCGACCGCAGGAAAGAATAGCCCCGCAGGGCGCAAGGGTACTTTTGATGGACGGTACGGCTGTCGAAAGTGCTTTTGCGTTACTTTTGACAAAAGTAACAAAACCACCCTGACGGGCACGAATACATTTTATGTGCCGTATCCGGCACTGTTTAGAGAATGTGAGGTGAAAAATAGGATGATGAAAAGAACGATCAGCGGTATGACAGGAACAGGTTCTCTTGCTCATAACAGACGGGATTTTTTTGCAGAAAATGTTAATCAGAATAGAGTATATCTGAACATCTGTTACCAGGATGAAAACCTAAAGGATGTTTACAAAGAACTGTTTGATGAATCGGTAGAACGATATAATGTCGGGAAAAGAAATGACCGGAAGATTACGAATTATTATGATAAGATCCAGAATGGAAAGCAGGAGAAGCTGTTCCATGAAGTAATTTTCCAGATTGGAAATAATAAAGATATGGCTGCCGGGACACCAGAGGGAGATCTTGCGGTGAAAGTATTGGATGAATATATGCAGGATTTTCAGAGACGAAACCCAACACTCCGGGTATTTTGCTGTTATCTGCATCAGGACGAAGCTACCCCACATCTACATATTGATTTTGTACCTTATGTAACCGGATGGAAGGGAAAAGGAATGGATACAAGAGTCTCACTGAAACAGGCATTGAAAAGTCTTGGATTTCAAGGCGGTGCCAAGCATGACACAGAATTGAATCAATGGATCAATCATGAAAAAGAAGTTCTGGCAGAGATTATGGAACGGTATGAAATCGAGTGGGAGCAGAAAGGAACTCATGAAGAACATCTGGATGTGTATAATTTTAAAAAGAAGGAACGTGCAAAAGAAGTAAAGGAGCTGGAACAGAAAATAGAAAATTTGGCATCAGATGTAGAAGCGACAGAATCAGATATAAAGGCGCTTAAGCAGGAAAAAGCTGATGCAGAAAAAGTCAGGGATCAAGTCAGAGAAAGCAAAGAACAGGCGGAAAAAGAACTCAAGCATATGGAGAAGCAACGGAATCAGTTGCAGCTAATCATAAATAGTATTGATAAGGAATTAAAGAATTCCGGACAAATTAAATTGGTGTTGCCTGAAGCCGGGGCACTGGAACTGGCATCGACATATCGCAATAAAAAGATTAAACCTCTGTTCGCTAAGATGAAGAATTATATTGCAGGGTTAGCTGCGAAGGTAATAGAACTTTCAAGAGAAGCAGAAAAATGGAGAGATAAATATCAGCGGTTGAAGAAAGATTATGATGATCTGGAAAAGGATGCTGATAAGGTGGCGGATCTGTGCAATCAGTTGTGTGATGATGTAGATAAGCTGGAAGTAATATCAGATAAATATAACAGAGCGCTGCGGATATTTGGCAAGGATACTATAGAGTCGGCAATCTGGCATGATATTCAGAGGGAAAAAGCATTAGAAGAACAGAAACGAAAAGAGCAGGTGCCGAGAAAATTGAATGACAGGCTACAATGGAGCAGAGAAAGAAGCCAGGAGTACAATATGCATCAGAAGAACAATAAAACGAAACACAGAGGAATGGAGTTGTGAGAAGATGAAAAATACGTGGAGAGGAATCGAAAGCTGTCCTTTTTCCGAATATATGAATGGTGTTTGGAATGTGAGTGTGATAAAATGAGAAAAAGAGAAATAATTTGGAGAGGTGTTTATAAATGGTAGAAGTAAGGTTTTATGATAGCATAGATGATAAATTATTGAAATTTGCAGTTATTATCTCCAAAACAAATGGTAAATGGATATTTTGTAAACATAGAGAAAGAGATACTTATGAAGTCCCAGGAGGGCACAGGGAAAGTGGTGAAGATATTTTATCTACTGCTAAGCGAGAATTGATGGAGGAAACGGGTGCGACAGACTTTACTATCAAACCGATTTGTGTATATTCTGTCAAGGGAAAAACAAGAGTAAGCGAAAGCATTGACGATGAAACATTTGGTATGCTTTTCTTTGCAGATGTATTTTCTTTTGAAGAAATACATAGTGAGATAGAGAAAATATTAATTACGGATAATTTAGTAGAAAATTGGACATATCCTCTAATTCAACCAAAATTAATTGAAGAGGCAAAAAACAGAGGATATTTATAAATTTCAGGTTGTAGAATTGAAAAATCAGAAAAGTCTAAATAATCAAGGATATAATGAGTGTTGAGAAACAAGGTGGAAACAAAAAGTATTTTTCTCAATTTATTGCATATTAAGAAAGGGTGGACATCCAAAACAATTTGTGTCAACAGTGCTGACACAAATGAGAATCATTATTATCTTGAACATGTGTGTTAAATGAAAGGAAAATATTGGATGAAAAATGAAATTAGTACTGCAGGGAATCTCATCAAAATAATAGAGGATTCGAGAAACAATGCATTGAAAAAAGTAAATGAAGAACTTATTCGAATGTATTGGAATGTGGGTGAATATTTAAGTAAAGAGGCTGAAAATGCGGTGTTTGGAGATGCTTATATAGATTCTGTTGCTAAAGAAATTCAGGAAGCATTTCCAGGTATAAAAGGATTCAATAGGCGTGGTCTATATAGAATGAAAAAATTTTATGAGACTTACTACAATGATGAATTTGTGACAACACTGTTGACACAAATATTCTCATAATAATAAAATTAGAGTAAATATGAAGAACAGTTTGTTTTGATTGAAGTGATTTTCGTCAAGGCAGACTGTTTTTTTGTTGCCTGCATTTAGAAAACAGATACCACAGAAAGGTTCTTTATTTTCGATGAGCTTAAACTCCATGATACAGTAATCACACTGATGGAGAATTAAAAAACAAGAAAATTTGATAAATTTCGGAAAATGATGTCCGATTTTGTATCTGCCAGTACAGAGTATATGAAGAGATAAATATTCAAAATACAGGAGGTACTGATTATGCAGAACAAATTATTTTTAAAGGCAGCCGATATATGTGAACTTCTGGAGGTAAAACAGACATCGGCTTATGAGATCATTGGCAATCTGAATAAGGAGCTGGAAGAACAGGGATATTTGACGCTTAGAGGAAAAGTTCCGACAAAGTATTTTGTGAAGCGTTTCTACGGAGTAGAAGATACTTGTGAGATTCCACAGGAAGAGGGAAAGGAAGGCCCGGCGTCTGACGCATGAGTGCTGTAATTACTGTAACGGTAATTGCCTGTTACTGGACGATGGCGAGGAATGTGTTTGCGTACAAAGCATTTCCTATTCGCTGCTGTGCCGGTGGTTTCAGGCAGCCGTCCTCCAATTGGACGCTGCCCTGTACGCCGAAATCATCAAAGACCGGGATGAAGTGAAACGCTGCTGCGAGTGTGGGGCCACGTTCCAGCCGAAGTCTAACCGGGCCAAATACTGCGCGGCCTGCGCCAAACGGATGCGACGCCGTAAGGAGGCCGAGCGCCAGCGGAAAAGATACTGGCAGCACGAAGCATAAGAAAAGACGCCGGACACAGGCGGCCACATGGCCGCCGCGCCCGGCGCTTTGCTATCTGCTGTTACAGACAATCGCATAAATGAGTTTGTTTTCAAGGCGGTGCTTCATGTACTCGTCTACGCATACATGGAGCTGGCCGCAATCGTCATAGAGCGCCCGGGTACAGAGCTTGTTTATGTAACCGTTGTAATACTGCAAGACCTGTTCCACGGCCCCGGCGTCACCGGCGCGGGCCGCCTCGATCACTGCAAGGGGCAAAGGCTCCTTATATCTGGCCTGCTTCATTCTGCAATACCTCCCGTCAGTCTTGTTCTCATGGTTTCCAGCGTCTTAGTCCTGTGCCGCTGGACGGCGCTGCGGGACATTCCCACCACCGCGCCGATCTCGCCGTCCGTCAGTTCCAGGACACAATGCAGTATCAAGATGCTTTGTCCCGGCTGGGGCAAGCTGGCAAAGGCAGCGGCCACCAGCCCGTCGCTGATCTGAAGCTCACAGCCATAGGCCGGAAATATAAAACTGTCGCTGGGGTACTGATCTATCGTGCATAGCGTGTCCAGTTCCGAAAGCGGCAGCGTTTCAAAGGATGTTTCCCAGCCACGCTGACGCTTCCTTTCCCGGAAGTAGTCAACGGCTTCATGGTACAGTACCAGCTTGCAAAAATGGTCAAACTGGCAGCGCCTCCCGTAATCATCAGGGGTAACTTTCATCTTCTCACCCCCTTTCCGTGGGGAGTGAGCAGGATGATCCTGTCCGTTGTCAGGGGCCTATGCTGGCCCTGGTCTGCTGACCGCCTCCTTTTCCATCTGATTTTTTGCCGGAAATGACAATCCGCGAAAATCGACAAAAATCGCCTGGCAGGTCGTAAACCTACCAGGCGACGATTTGAAGCGTTTTGTTGTTTTCTTACATGGTATAGTTCATACTCATAGCCGGAATATTCCCGTGGCGGGGCAAGGCTTTTTTTAAGCGGTAGAAGTGGATTAGATTATAATGATAGTAAAACAGCATGGCGGCGTCCTCCCGTGGGCCGCCATGCCTTTAACTGCTGGGAATGACAGAAAGAAAGCAGCGGCCTTGATTTCTCAAAACCGCCACCAGTGAATATAAATTAAGCGTGAAAATGGGTCTGCCCAGCAGCGGTTTTTTTCTTTTCTGCCGCTGGGCAGATGTTTTTTCTTTAGATACATGATAAGAGGAATTTTTGAAGATTCCATAAAGATTTGAAAAATGGACGGACATAAAAGACGTCCATTACACTATCGGAAAATCAGCAAGGAAGTTTCATAGTAACCTTTGCGCCGCCGGTTTCTTTTGAATTTTCTAAAATAAGCTGACCATTATGTTGTTCCATAATCGAATTTGTAATATATAGACCCATACCAAAGTGTAACTTTGAATTGCGGCTTTGATTGCCCATATAGAACCGTTCCTGTGCGTGGCATAATGCCTCTTTAGAAAACCCTGTTCCCTCGTCTGTGACTGAAATTTCCACGAAACCGTTGTTACTCTGAACATCCACATAAAGCGTTCCGCCTTGCGGGGAGTAGTCCAGCCCATTACTGATAACATTCATAATAGCACGTTCTATCAGCACCCTATCAAATTTCAGCATTTGAGGGAGTGAAACAGTATTCATTTGCAGCCGGATTTCTTTTGTCCGGCATAGTGATTCCATATAACCGAACAAGTGCTGCATGAACGCTGGCAAGTCTATACTTTCAATATGGAGCTGATAACCAACCGCCGCCCGTGATATATCAATCAGGGTTTGAATATATGACTGCATCTGGCCGGAGCTTTCCACGACGTAACCAGCGTATAATCGTTGCTCATCATCAAGATTTGTTTCTGTGAGTAAATCAGCATTTCCTTGAATAACCGTCAGAGGCGTTTTCAAATCATGGGCAAGCGCGGCGATTTGCTCTTTCTGTGTCTGTTCGGTTTTCCATTGCCGTTCTAACGAAATTTTCAGATTATCTTTCATATCTGAAAAAGATGCAAGGACATCTTCAAACTCTTTGATTTTGGCGTGTCCTACTTCAAAATCAAGGTTTTGCTTTGAAACCTCCGCAGTTGCTTCAAAAAGCGGGGTCAGTTGTGTACGCAGGTTCTTAGCAAATCTGGCGGTCAGTATGATAATGACCAGCAGCGAATTTACAGCCATCAGGATAAACGCAAGCGTGTCAGGAGATGGAAAATATTCCGGTAGCCATGACACTGTAAATTGAGAACCAATATAATACCTTAAAACGCAAAATTCGTTTTCCCGGACAACAAGTGCAAACTGCCTCCCCGTAGCATATTCAATATATTCTCCCTTTGCGTACAGCAGGGCAATTTCTTTTTCATCATCGTCCATATTGCTGTAAAGCTCATTAAAGTTCTTGTCCAGAATTAAGTAGCCGCATCCCTGTGGAATCACAACCTTTGTAATATCCGGGGCAATCGTCAGCGTTGGAATGATCTCTTTTACCTGCAATTCACTTAGATTTGCTCTTGTAGCTAATCCAGCATTTACAGCAAGTACCTCCAAACCAAAAGGGACAATAATTGCCGCTACCAGCATGACAATGAGGGAGATAGCAAACTGGCGAAACAATATTTTCAATGTAGGTTTCTTTTTCACTCCCATTTATATCCTATCCCCCATACGGTGCTGATCGGACTTATTTTGAAATGCTCCAATTTCGCACGAATATTTTTTATATGCGTTGAGATCGTAGAGTTATCGCCTATTCCATCAAACCCGAAAACGGCTTCATAGATTTGTTCTTTTGTAAAAACCTGTCCCCGGTTTTTCGCAAGGTATTCACAGATTGAATACTCGCTTTTGGTAAGGGGAACCGGCTGTTCTGAAACATACAGTACCTTTGCGGAAAGGTCAAATCTTATATCAGGCTCAAATGAAAGTGTGCTGTGATGCTCCCTTTTTTCTCTGCGTAAATGTGCCGCGACACGGGCGCGAAGCTCCTGAATACGAAAAGGTTTCGTAATATAATCATCCGCACCGATGCCCAATCCAAACAATATATCTTCCTCTAATGTCTTTGCGGTCAGAAAGAGAATCGGGCAGTCTACCATATTCCTGATCTGTTTGCAAAACTCAAACCCGTCTGTGCCAGGCATCATCACATCCAAAAGAATGAGGTCATAGAAATGCAGCTTTTTGATGTCTACATCATTCGCATTTTGACAGACTGTTATCAAATATCCATCTTTCCCCAAACTGTTCTTAATCAATTCCAAGATAGAAACTTCATCGTCAACTACAAGTAAGTGGGTCAAAAAATCACCTCCCGCCCCATTATACCACATTGTCGAGGTTACTCATCATTATTTTTAATGTCAGCTTTCCGATATTCATTGTTGATATTTACAGCTACGGCATTGCTTATATCCACATCCACAATACTGTAAACGTAGCCGAAACTGAAATCTTCCCCCGCCACATTTTTGAAGCGTTTCGATACCTGCCCGATTTCTTCTTGCAGTTCTGACATTTCAAGACATTCATCCGTTATGGTATATGTCAGGCCGTTATATGAAATTTCATCATAGTTTGCGGCGTTCAGCTCATAATACGGCAGAGATTCATTTAACGCCTTATTTTTATCGGCGGTATCGCGGAGCGCACCGCAGGCCGATAAGCATATAAGACTTACAAGCACAATTACCACGGCAAACAGGCACTTTTTATTCACTGTTTTTACCTCCCTCCCAACCATGAAACCAAACCAAACTGGCAATCAGCAGACAAACAGTGCAGCATACAGAAATAATCATACCGCTGAAAAAATCGGTTTTTACCTGTGCATACAGTTGGGGGCTATCCCATGCAAGCACAGTGTAATCCATAGCACGAACGCCCCAGGCCCAGGGAATATATTTCCATGTAGCGTCACCAAGCCCTGTTATCATAAGGGCAGCTATTAAACTCCCTGCAATTCCCAATCCCATAGATGCACCTTTTCCGAAGCTCATTCCCACAAACAAATGAATCAGGTAAATGGGAAGCATGGTAATCAACAATAGAATCCCTGCTTTCAGGTAAAGGCTTGCCGGAGCATCCCTATATAGTGCAGCGAATGTTCCTAACGCTAAAAATGTTGCGCCAAAAGCACAGATCATCAGAAAACCAAGTTTACCAATATACGTTGCCATGCGAGATGGGATTGTTCCCAACAAAAGCTGATAATGCCCGGCCTGATTTTCGATCTGAACAACCAGGCCCACAATAATGCCGATCAGAAACGGGAACGCAACGGCCAGCACTTCCAGATAGGCACTGATTTTGGTTGCCAGTTCCCATCTGGATATATGATAGTAACCCGCAAAAATCGCCGCACATATAATCGGAATCATGCTGTGCATATAGAGCAAAATGCTATGTTTACACTTCTGATATTCTGCTTTCCAGCAGCGAACCACAGATACCATAGTTACCCCACCTCCTTTTTCTCAAACCATCTTGCAGTTAAAAATGACAGCGCCGCAAACCAGGCCAGCGAAATGACCAATACAAGTATAATCATCCAAAATGCCATTGCCGTACTCTGATCTGCAACCGGCTCACCATTAGGCAAAATACCTAACACGGAAATCATAAGATGCGGCACCCAGCTATACGGGCAGATCATCCACAAAGAGGTTGTAGCCGTGAAAATCCCTAAAACGCTTCCAAGTCCGGCATTAAGAATAACCGTGACAAAGATACCAACTTTTTTTGATAACCATAAGCACAGCGGAACTTCCCATAGGCTTGCAATGACAATACAAGCTGTTCCGGCCGCAGCCTGCCAAATTCCGATTGTCAGGGGAATTTCGTTGATAACTAATATTGCAAAACCGCCCAACAGATTTAGCGCCAGGAAAATGAAATTCCCCACACAGGAGTAAATACCGGCCACTCCAATTTTTGCTTTCCAGACTTTGTTCTGCGAAACAGGCAATGAAGCAACGGCACGATATTTTAGTTTGCCATTATCCCGCTGTTCAATCAAGGCACAGGTGAGCGTAAGGAATCCAGGATAAAGCAGGATATACCACCAATTATAAGAATTGAGCTGGAACCAAAGAGGGGCAAAAAAGTTCATAAGTGCAGTTACAAACGGGGCCAGAACGATCAGCGTTTTTGTGAAAGTTCTCTTATGCTTTAGGTTCTCTGCCTGAATATATGCCATCTCCATTTAATATCCCTCCTTACCATTTCTGCGAATAACATCCATAAAGAGTTGTTCCAAATCTTCACCGGCGCGAAGCTCTCCCTCATATCCAAGGACGCCGCCAGCAATGATACCCACATGATCTGCAATCTGCTGGACTTCTGACAGAATATGGCTGGACAAAATAACTGTAATCCCTTTGCAGGGAAAAGAGCGAATTAACTCTCGAAGTTCCTCAATCCCTAAAGGGTCAAGGCCGTTAGTCGGTTCATCCAGAATCAAAAGCTGGGGACTGTTCAGCAATGCAATAGCAATACCAAGCCGCTGCTTCATACCAAGAGAAAACTGCCCGGCCCGTTTCTTGCCGGTATTCGTGAGCTGGACAATTTGCAATACCTCGTTAATTCGTGCATCGTCCAGGCCGAGCAATGTAGTTCTGACTTTGAGATTTTCGTATGCAGTCAGATTTTCGTAAAGCGGGGGCATCTCAATCAAAGCACCGATATGCTCCAGATCATTCCGCTTCCACGGGTGGCCGTCAAACTCGATGCTTCCCGATGTGGGGCGCAAAATGCCGGTGAGCATTTTTAAGATCGTGGATTTGCCAGCCCCATTCGGCCCCAGCAGACCATAAACCGAGTTGCGCCGGATGTTCAGTGACACATTGTTTACCGCCATTTGCCCCTTGAAATTTTTGCAGAGGTCAGTCGTTTTCAAAATCATATCCATATAATCAAGTCCTTTCTTTGATTTTACGGATAGCATACCGGGCAATTTTGAAGATTTCATAAAGATTCCCGAAAACAGAATATGAACAATACACCGTAACCGTGGCATATCGCAACAAAGCACCAACCTACGCATTTAGGGCCTTAAAAAGCCCTATATTTCAAGGTTTTTCCCGCATAGTCGGCGGGGTATGTGAGTGTTTTATCCTATCCCCGCCATAGTGCCGCTCTAAATGCGTAGAATTTACCAGCAGAAAATCGCCGGTTTACGCAAATGATTATCAGATTATGGCAAGGCTGAAAAGTTTTGCGGATGCTCACGGACTTTGTCTGTTGCTGGTACACCACACAAGAAAACAGAATGCGGATGATAAGTTTGATATGATTTCCGGAACAAGTGGATTGCTTGGGGCGGCAGACGAGGCATTAAGAGCAGGCGAGAGCCGGGAAAGGAGAATGCTTATAGGCAGACATTCATTTATCAGACAAAACAAGCTGTCTGATGTGGCAGGAAGAATTGATTATATTTCCAATCCGAAAAGACAGGAACATCTTTATGCGACCTATCAGACGGATGGAGTAACACCGGAGTTCCGGAAGAATCTTGCGAGAGAGAATCAGTTGGATTTTAAGGTAAGTGGAACAACAGGGAAATGTATTGAAGGACGGGAGTTTATCATTGCACTTCCAGAAAGTTTTGTTGAGTACAAGGCGGATGATGTGGTAAGGCTTTTCACGGACAGCTTTCATAAAAGGTACGATGTGGAATGCAGTGCGGCACTTCACCATAACAAAAAAATGACTAATTACCATATCCATCTCGTATTCAGCGAGCGGAAAATGCTGGAACATCCAGAAGTGAAAACTGCGACCAGGAATATGTTTTATGATGAACAGGGCAAACACAGACGCACGAAGAAAGAGATTTTAGATGAGCAGGGAAATCTTCGGGCAGGATGCAGCATTATTCCTAAAGGGGAAGTTTATGAGAGCCATATTTTTACAAAGAAAGATGAGTGGTTTAAGAGCGATGCTTTTACCAGAGAAGTTAAAGAGATGTTTACGGAAATCATCAACAGTCATGTAAAAGAAGAATCCGAAAAGCTGTCCGTATTTCAGCAGGGCGGTGTGTACCTGGCAACGAAGAAAATCGGGAAGAACAATCCGAAAGAGGCAGAGATACAGTCAGATAATGCGGCAAGGCAGGAATGGAATCGACGGTTGATGTGGCATTAGTTGAGGGTGTTCCGGAAGAAGATATTTTAACGGTCAAGCGAGAGAAAATTACAGACAAAACACTGCAATCAATACGGACATATGGATGGCTGCCGGATATGTTTCAGCAGATTATCCGGGGTGCGAAAGACTTCTTACAGGAAATGATTTTCAAATTTAAACTGCCGCCGAAGCCCGTACCGAAGATTGATTTACAGGAATGGAATGATATGCGGAAGCTGATGGAGAAACTTCAGAAACAATCACAGGCAATGAAATCCACACAGCAGGAGATTTCTTCATTAAAGAAACAGCTTTCCGAGACAACGGGATTTTTCAAAGGAAAAGCACGAAATCCTTAGAAAGCAAAATTGAACAGGCAGAGAAACAGGAAAAACGTATTCACATGGATATGGAACAGACTGTAAAAAAGGCAGGATATCCAGATGTTCAATCCTTCGCAAAGACATATCAGAAATCAGAAAAACTGGTCAGGGAATACAATGAGGAATTGCGTGCATGGGAAAATCAGACAGAACAGAAGGAAGAAAAGCAATCAGAACCGCCGAAAAAGGCAAGCATACGGGAAAAATTACACCGCTATCAGCAGGAAAGCAGGCAACAGCCAAAACAAACTACAAAGAAAAAATCTATGGACAGAGAACGATGAGAAAGGTGGAAAAGAAAATGAAGAAAACAATTTTTGAAGAACTGGGCGGCACTTATGTTAGATGTGGGGATTACCTTATCCCCAATCTTACTTTGCCGGAGGAAGAAGAACCGAGATTTGTTGGAGTATGGGGACAAAGGCATTTGCAGTATTTGAAGGAATACCGCAAGACTGTATATCTGGATCTGATGATGAGTGGCAGACTGAACAGTTACCTGGCAGATATAGAGGAACAGGCACAGGAACGATTTGGAAGAATTGTGGAGCAGATGAAACAGGCTCAAGGAATTACCGAACAGTTAAAGGCAGATAACGCATTGGAATGGGTAGGCAGGATGAATAATATTCAGGCGTGTGCGAGAGAGATTGTGGACAAAGAGATAATTTACCAGTAAAAACATAATGGAGGGCAAGTCAGGAAATGGCTTGCTCCCTACTTTACAATAATACTGTTTGATGTATAATTAAGAACAACAGGATAAGTTGAAAGTTATGGAGGTGAAAAATGTATTTCACAGACGAAAAAGACTATATTATGCGAATGATAAAAGAAATGGTAAGAGTATTATTTTCTTTAATATTTGGAAAAAAGTATGTTTCTGTTGAACTTGAAAATAAATATGAAATATCAGGGAAAAATTTGAAAGATTTTCTTGATATGATTGATTCTGGGAAAATTAACGAAGCAGAGAATATACTTTTAGATAGCATTGATTATACAGACAGAAATGAGGTAATGGCAGCAGCTCTTTTCTACCAATACCTTAGTGAGAAGGATAGTGAGTTTTTGAAAAATAACAATTATACAAAAGAAGAAGTGCTTTCTGGTTTTAAACAATTACTTATGCAGTCAGGATATACTGATTTGCTATGTTTGGTCAAAGATGAGGAGTAATGTAGAAAATTCAAAGAGATAAGAGTGATTGGTTGAAAGGAGAAATTGTATTATATGTTCTATATTGTTTTTGACTTTATGATGGCAGTGATTATGTTTTTGTTTGGAATGTGGTTTTATAAATCAGAAGGAAAAGCTGCTAATTTCTTGTCGGGTTATAATATGAAATCAGCGGATGAACGAAAGAAATACGATGAGAATGCTATGTGTAAGGCATATGGAAAAAGAATGATGTTTATGTCAGTTCCTTTTGTTATTGGAATAATCATAGATATCCAATATCAAGGAATTGGTTGTTTGATTGCATGGGGGATATGGTTTATTATGTTTGTTTTGTTGCTTATTGATAGGCATAAAAGAGAACGTTAAATTTCAGTTGCGAAAATTGATGTGACAATTACATATGGCGAGAAATTGAAAAGAAAAATTAGAAATTTATTTTGAAAAAGGGTATCCGTAATGTAGAAAGGGAGAAAACCAGGATTGAAAAACATGAAAATAGATGCCAATGGAACAGAAATCAGAGTGATGGGCGATGTTGTTAATGAGGATGCTTACATTTCACTCACTGATATTGCAAAATATAAAAATCCAGACAATGCTTTTATCGTGGTAGCAAACTGGATGCGTAATCATTCTACGATTTCATTTTTGGGCTTGTGGGAACAAATTCACAATCCTAATTTTAAACCTATCGAATTCGATAGGTTTAAAGCGGAATCAGGAGATAATGCTTTTACATTGACACCGCAACAATGGATAAAAGCAACGGATGCAATCGGCATCGTATCAAAATCGGGACGATATGGCGGTACTTATGCTCATACAGATATAGCTTTCGAGTTTGCTTCATGGATTTCGCCGGAATTTAAGCTTTATATCATCAAAGATTATCAGCGATTAAAGAAAGATGAAGCAGATCGGTTAGCGATTGGATGGGATGTAAAGAGAGAACTTTCAAAAATAAACTATCGTATCCATACAGATGCAGTAAAAGAATTTTTGATAACTCCCACATTATCTCCGCAGGAAATGGCATATACATACGCTTCAGAAGCGGATATTTTAAATATGGCTTTGTTTGGAAAAACAGCAGCACAATGGAGAAATGAAAAAAGAATAAAAGGCAAAACTCCTAATATCAGAGATTTTGCTTCAGCAGAAGAATTGGTTGTGCTTATCAATCTGGAAGATACAAACGCAGACCTGATAAGACAGGAAGTGCCTAAAATTGAACGACTAAAGATATTACGAGAAAAAGCATATCGACAGCTTGAAATTCTTAAAAAGAATCAGGAAGCGATTGTAGCATTGCAACAAAATCTAATTAAAAATTCAGAAAAAAGTAATTAAGTGGTAGAAAAATTATAGTTTACAGAACTGAATCAAAAGAGCTCGAAGGAGCTCTTTTTCCTTTTTTATAATAGTATCATTATGGTATAATAGAGACATTAAAATCGGAATTTCAGGAGGTGTTTTTATGCCACAAATGAATAAGGGAGGAAAATTTATTTTCGGGAAATCACTCATTCGGACGGATGGAACATTGCGGATTCCACCGCAGGCAATGGAAGAATATCACATTGCAGATGAAGGAAAGGTATATCTTTTTACCGGAAGTAAGATTACCGGTGGCTTCTGCGTCACCCGGAAAGGCCTTTTGCATCCGTCAAAACTTGGTCACATTTTGGACAATACTCCACCGTTGCTTGACTACTCAGCAGGTTCTGGCGAATTTATCAAATACAAGGGGCGTTCCTACTGCTGGGTAGAGATTTCACAGGAGGGGCAAATTCTTCTTACGAAGAAAATGATGGATTTTTTGAAGGTGAGACCCGGAATGGAGCTGCTCTCTATCCGCAGTAGCGACATCGCGTTTACGATGGGAGCTAAAGGACCGCTATTGGAAAAAGCAGAAAATTATGATGGTGAAATTCCGCTTTTTTAAGTGTAACAATTAGAATTTAACGCTTGAAAAAAGGAGAAATAAACATGGCAAAGAAAGAAGAAAGATTTGAAGTTACATTTAGAGACGGAAGTCAGCTTAAGGATGAAGGAGTTCGCCAAATCCTTGTAGATAAGGAGACTGGGGTTAACTATCTTTGTTGGAAATCTGGATATGGAGCGGCTATTACACCTCTTCTGGATTCAGAAGGAAAAGTCATAGTTACAAAGTAAAATCGGAATTTGTGGAGGAAACAAACATGGAAGATAATAAATCAATGACTGTCAAGAAAACGGTAAAATCAGGAATAACTTTTGGAAGTGCATTAGCTATGGTTATTAGTTATACAACGTGGAAGTCTGTCGGCTGGGCGATTTTTCATGGATTACTTAGTTGGGTGTATGTCATATATTTCCTTTTGCGCTATTAAATTTGAATTTGTGGAGGATAACTATTGTGGATAAAGCAGTTATTTATATACATGGAAAAGGTGGTAATGCTGAAGAAGCTATTCATTACAAACCGCTCTTTAGTAATTGTGATGTGATTGGTCTCGACTATACTGCACAGTTTCCATGGGAAGCAAAAGAAGAATTTCCATTACTTTTTAATTCAATTTATAGAAACTACAAGACTGTTGAAGTAATTGCCAATAGCATTGGAGCGTATTTTGCTATCAATGCCTTATCAAATCAGCAAATAGAGAAAGCATATTTTATTTCGCCCGTTGTAGATATGGAAAGGCTTATTGCTGATATGATGATTTGGGCAAATGTTACAGAGGATGAACTCAAAGAGAAAAAAGAAATTCAGACAACCTTTGGAGAGACCCTTTCATGGGATTATCTTTGCTATGCAAGAGAAAATCCTATTATATGGGAAATCCCAACGCACATTTTGTATGGTGAAAAAGATAATCTTACCGCTTATGGAACGGTATTTGAATTTGTACAGAGGACTAATTCAACACTTTCTATTATGAAAAATGGAGAGCATTGGTTTCATACGGATGAACAAATGAAATTTCTTGATGAATGGATAATAAAATCTTCCAAATAAATTCCAGTTTGATGGAGAAAGCAAAAATCAGTCATGCCCTTTATCATATAGTTTCTGTATATTTTTTGGAAGTTTGTCAGGCAACATGGCATTTATAGCATCTTCGTTACCATCTTTCATTGCTGTTTCGTAATACCAGCACTTGAATTTTAAGAGGGAGAGAGTTTTTTGAAGTTCCTGAATTTCAGTTTCAACAGCTGATTTTCTGGTTTCAAATAATTCTTTCCTTTTTTCATAGCTGGAGCTGCCTTCAGATACCCAGATAAAAAATTGCTTTATATCTTTTATCTCAAGACCGGATTTCTTCAGACATTCAATGATACGAAGTGCTTCTAATTCATTATCGCTGAAATAACGGATATTTCCCTTGCGTTCCAGATTAGGGAAAAAGCCTTCCTTGTCATAATACCTTAATGTAGAAACAGGAAGATTAAACATTGCAGAGACCTGACCGATTGTATACATAAAAAACCTTCTTTCAAATTTATGCTTGACCTAAAGTTAACTTTAGGCTGTAAGATATTTATATCATATACTATTGTTAGTGTAATTACAAGAAATTTTGCATATGGAGGATGTTAAATATGTTAAAAACAGAAGAATTAAAGCTGGTATCTGAATGGGATAAAACTTTTCCACAGAGTGAAAAAGTAGACCATAAGAAAGTGACATTTGTAAATCGTTATGGAATCACACTTGCCGCAGATTTGTATAAACCGAAAAATGCATCTGGGAAATATCCTGCGATTGCCGTAAGCGGACCATTTGGGGCAGTCAAAGAACAGTGTTCCGGATTATATGCACAGACAATGGCTGAAAGAGGATATTTAACAATTGCATTTGACCCTTCTTTTACGGGGGAAAGTGGAGGCTATCCAAGATTTATGGCTTCTCCAGATATTAATACAGAAGATTTTATGGCTGCTGTTGATTTCCTTTCTGTTCGGGAAGATGTGGATCCGGATAAAATAGGAATCATTGGAATCTGCGGCTGGGGTGGAATGGCTCTTAACGCAGCTGCGTTGGATACAAGAATAAAAGCAACCGTTGCTTCTACCATGTATGATATGACAAGAGTAAATGCGAATGGATACTTTGATTCTGAGGACAGTGAAGAAGCACGTTATGCAAAGAAACAGTCACTGAATACCCTCAGGACAGAAGAATACCGTAAAGGCGAATATTCAAGAGGCGGTGGTTGTGTTCCCCTTCCGGTTCCGGAAGATGCACCTTTCTTCGTAAAAGATTACAGTGAGTATTATAAAGGCAGATGTTATCATAAAAGGAGCCTGAATTCAAATGATGGCTGGAACAGTATTGGATGTATGTCATTTATGAATCAGCCAATATTAAAGTACAGTAATGAAATCAGAAGTGCAGTCCTTATCGTTCATGGAGAAAAAGCACACAGCTATTATTTTGGAAAAGATGCTTATGAAAATATGATCAAGAACAGCAAGTACACATCCAATAAAGAACTGCTGACAATTCCGGGAGCTGTTCATACAGATCTATACGATAATCCGGATGTGATCCCATTTGACAAAATTCAGAAATTTTTTAAAGAAAACGGAGTTGGTTAATTATGACGTGTGAAGAATATTTGAGTAATATGAAGCCCGGATATATCGTAGATGGTGGAAGTGAAGAACATCTGGTTATGCATGAGCTGTCTCAAAGGGCATTAAAGATAACGATGGAGCTGAATAACAAATATCATACAAAAGAAGAAATTATACAGCTTATGTCGGAACTTACCGGACAAAAAATAGATGAAAGTTTTGGAATGTTTCCTCCGTTTTATACAGACTGCGGACGAAATATTCATATAGGTAAAAATGTTTTTATTAATGCAGGATGTAAGTTTCAGGATCAGGGTGGTATTTATATAGAGGATGGAGTCCTGATTGGACATAATGCAGTATTGGCAACAATCAATCATATGGAAGATCCCGAGAAAAGAGCAGGTATGATATTTCAGCCGATTCACATCGAAAAAAAAGTGTGGCTTGGAGCAAATGTAACGGTTCTTCCGGGGGTTACGATTGGTGAAGGTTCGGTCATTGCAGCCGGTGCAGTTGTAACAAAAGATGTTCCGGCCAATATGATTGCGGCAGGAGTGCCTGCGAAAGTTATACGGAAGGTTAAAAAAGACACTGAAAAAGGAGAAATTTAATCATGGCAAAAAAAGTATTGATCATATCGACAAGTCTTCGAGGAGGCAGCAATTCTGATATACTTGCAAATGAGTGTGCAAAGGGAGCAAAAGAAGCCGGGCATGATGTGGAACTTCTTTCTTTGAAAGGAAAAGATATAAAATATTGTATCGGTTGTCTATCCTGTCAGAGGAATGGGATGTGTGTACTGAAGGATGATGTTGCAGATATTATGGCAAAAGTAAAGGATGCGGAGGTCATTGTCTATGCAACACCAATTTATTACTATGAGATGTGTGGCCAGATGAAAACACTTCTTGATAGATTGAATCCTTTATATTCGACAGATTATTCATTCAGAGATATTTATATGATTGCAACTGCCGCTGAGAATGATGAAAGCGCATTTGAAAAAGCCTACAATGGTCTGCAAGGCTGGGTAGACTGTTTTGAAAAGGCTTCCTTGAAAGGCATGGTCGGTGGCGGTGGAATTGATGCTGCAAATATAGCTGCAAGCCATGTTGATGTGATGAAAAAAGCATATGAACTTGGAAAGAAATTATGAGTTTGAAAAGAGTACTGTTATTTAGTCTGTGTATATTAGTTTTATCTGGGCTTGTAGGATGTAGAGAAACAGAAATTACCGTCAAATCGGGATTGTGCGCCCAGATAAGGGCGAGTAGTCTAGCAGGTGGAATGCCTGTCTGGTAAGGTCTAACCAACCGCCAGTAGCGAGTCTTGGGTCTTCCACAGTCTGCGTCATACCAGCGTTTATGAAGAAAAAATCAAAAACTCTTGACTTGGAGTTAACTTCAAGTAGTATGCTAATCGAAACAGGAGGTAAAAAGATGAAGAAATTACTGATTATATATTATTCATGGTCAAATGGAAACACGGAAAGAATTGCAAAAATGCTGCAGAGTGAGACTGATAGCGATATTCTAAAAATAGATACCGTAGTTCCATATTCTGGCAGTTATGATGATGTGGTAAATCAGGGACAGAATGAAGTGCAGCGCGGATACGAACCTGAAATTAAACCGCTGGATATCAATATTGCAGATTATGATGTCATCGCAGTTGGGACACCTACATGGTGGTACACAATGGCTCCGGCTGTAAAAACATTTCTGCACCAACAGGATTTTACCGGAAAGACAGTAGTACCTTTTATGACAAATGGTGGCTGGCCAGGGCATGTAATAAAGGATATGAAAGCAGCCTGCAAAGGCGCAAATGTGGTTTGCGATATGCAGATACAGTTTGATTCTACAGGTGGAAGTAATCTGGAGACACATCAGGAACAAATTAATGAATGGATACAGAGTGTGAAAAATCTTCTTTAAATTGTGGAGGAAGAATATGACAATAAAAGAAGTGTCAGAAAAATATGGTATTTCACAGGATACCCTCCGTTATTATGAGAGGGTTAATGTGATTCCTAAAGTTACAAGAACGTCCGGAGGAATTCGGGATTACCAGGAAGAAGATCTTAGATGGGTTGAGCTTGCAGTATGTATGAGAAATGCAGGACTTCCCATAGAAAGTCTGATTGAATATCAAAGGCTATTTAGGGCGGGAGATTCTACAATACCTGCGAGACTTGAGTTGTTGAATGAGCAGATGGATATTCTTCAGAAGCAAAAAGAGCAGATAGAGGAAACTATGGACAGGCTTTCTTATAAGATATCACGGTATGAAGAAGCAATGAAAACAGGAAAACTGGTATGGACAAAGGAGGAATAGTACAAATGGCAAAGCTGGTAGCATTTTATTCAAGAGCAGATGAAAATTATTTTGGCGGTTCCATGAAATATATTCAGATTGGCAATACTGAGAAAGCTGCAAAAATGATAGCTGATATGACAGGAGCAGACCTTTTCAAAATCGAGCAAAAGATTCCCTATGCCGCTGATTATAATACCTGCATTGCACAGGCAAAAGAGGATAAACAGACAGGAAAACGACCAGAGATACTAAATCTGCCACAGGGCATAGATCAATATGACGAGATTTATCTTGGATACCCGAATTACTGGGGAACCATGCCAATGGCCGTATATACTTTTCTGGAAAGTTATGATTTTACAGAAAAGAAAATTCATCCATTCTGTACGCATGAAGGAAGCGGATTGTCAAATACGGAGAGTGATATTAAAAAAAGTGCAAAAGGTGCAGTGATTGAGAAAGGCATTGCGATACATGGAAGCAGCGTAGATCAAGCGAAAGATGTACTTGAAAGATGGATACAGAAATAGAGGTTAGAAAAATGGAATGCAAGGGTTCATTATTCAATGTGAAGATTTGGATGAAGATACTGGTGAAAAAGAGTACACTATGCTATGGAAACGAAAATAGAAATCGGAATTTGGAGGGATAATGAAATGAATATAAAAGATTTTAAGTGGACGAGAGAACCTGATGATTACACGCTGACAGATGACAAAATTGAGATTATTACACAGCCTGGAACTGATTTGTGGCAAAGAACTTACTATCATTTCCGCAATGATAATGCTCCGGTTCTGCAGATAGAAACAGAGGAAAAGTTTTTTTCATTTATAGTGAAAACTGATTTTAAGGAAAGCCATCATCGCTTTGATCAGTGCGGTGTGGTTATGTATCTTGACAGTGAGAATTGGTTGAAAGGTTCTATAGAATATGAGAATGACAATTTTCAGCACCTGGGAAGTGTTGTGACAAACAATGGATATTCAGATTGGGCAACTACGGAAATTGATGCAGAGATTAAATCTATGTGGTATCGTCTCAGTAGACGTGAAGATGATTATTGCATTGAATGTTCTGAGGATGGCATACGGTTTAAGCAAATGAGGATTTGTCATATGTGGGCTGGTGCAGGAAAAATCAAATTTGGAATCTATGCATGCAGTCCGGAAGATTCATCGTTTAAAGCGGTATTTACAGATATGAAATTGACGGAGTGTCAATGGAAAGCCCACGACGGTCAAAAACCGGATGAGATGTAGCAGAATGTATTTGATACAAAAAACCAATATGAAAATAGTTAAAGTTTTTCAGTTTGTGTAACTGAGAAAAATGAAAATTGCGGAGGTGGATTTGTTGAAGGAAAGTACATATCAAACTCCTTGCGGAACAATTCACTATTGGTCAAGTATTCTGAGTTTGGATACAACGACGCTTGTATTTCTTCCGGGGCTGACTGCTGACCATAGACTGTTTGATAAACAGGTTGCGTACTTCGATGGAAAATATAATATTATTGTATGGGATGCACCGGCTCATGCCTCTTCCTGGCCGTTCCGGTTTGATTTTGACTTGTTTGATAAGGCAAAATGGCTGAATGGGATTCTTGAAAAAGAAGAAATCATAAAACCAATTATAATCGGTCAATCAATGGGAGGATATGTAGGCCAGGCTTATGCACAATTGTATCCTGACCGGCTGGCAGGTTTTATTTCCATTGATTCAGCACCGCTCCAGAGAAACTATGTGACAGCAGTGGAGATCTGGCTTCTGAAAAGAATGGAACCAGTATATGCACATTACCCATGGAAGTTGCTTTTGAAATCCGGAACAAAGGGAGTTGCAACTTCTAATTATGGCAGAAACCTGATGAAGGAAATGATGCTGGTCTATGATGGTGATCAGCATCGTTATGCACAAATTGCCGGGCATGGATTTCGTATTCTGGCAGAGGCAATGGAAAAGGATCTGCCTTATGAAATCAAATGTCCTTCCCTGCTGATATGTGGTACAAAGGATCATGCCGGTTCATGCATAAGGTATAACAGAGAATGGCATCGAAAAACGAAAATTCCTTTAAAGTGGATTGAAGGGGCCGGTCATAATTCTAATACAGATAAACCGGAGATGATCAATAGTTTACTAGAAGAGTTCTTCTCGAATATTTTATGATAGGCAACCTAAAGTTATTTGAATTGAAAAAGTTGGAGGATACACGCATGAAAATTGTAATCATTAATGGAAGTGCCAGAAAAGGAAACACGCTGACAGCAATCAATGCATTTATAAAAGGAGCGTCAGAAAAGAATGAAATTGAAATCATTGAACCCGACAAACTCAACATTGCACCATGCAGGGGATGTGGTGTCTGTCAATGCTCTAAGGGATGCGTCGATAAGGATGATACAAATCCTACAATTGATAAAATTGCTGCCGCAGATATGATTCTTTTTGCTACGCCAGTTTATTGGTGGGGAATGTCAGCACAATTGAAATTAGTCATTGATAAGTGCTACTGCCGTGGATTGCAGTTAAAAAATAAAAAAGTGGGCACGATTGTTGTAGGTGGTTCTCCCGTAGACAGTATCCAGTATGAGCTGATTGATAAGCAGTTTGACTGTATGGCAAAATATCTTTCATGGGACATGCTTTTCAATAAATCATATTATGCAACAGCCAGAGATGAACTTGAAAAAAATAAGAATTCCATGAACGAACTTGAGGGAATCGGAAAAAATTTATAAAGCACACTCCAAATTCCAGTTTGCCGAAATATATTTCTAACTTTCCCAATTTTACAGGCATTCCAGCCTGTTCATTAGTGAAATGATATGTATTTTCCCTTATTTTTGCCCTTATGAGATAATTGTAAGGGAAATAAGGGAATTTCTTTTTTTAGTCATTGCCTGCCACTTTATCAAGCAGCCTTGCTGATTCCCGCTTGGCTTTTCTTGTGGAGTGAGCATAGACATTCATTGTGGTACTGACATCTGAGTGCCCTAACAGTTCCTGCACATCCTTTGGTGCTGCTCCGTTTGCTAGAAGGTTACTTGTGTAGGTGTGGCGCAACTGGTGAAAGTGAAATCCTTCAAATCCATCCAGTTTCTGTGCAATCTTCCTGCAAACAATTCCTAACGTGCTTGGCAGTTCCAAACTTCCGTCCGGTCTTAAGCAGACAAAGGATATTTCCTTATAATCTTCTGGAACATTCTCTGTTCCGTCCAGATGATAGAACTCATAGTAAACTCTGTTTTTGTCTTTTACTTCTCTGTAGTAGTTTTTGTGGTAAAGTTCTCCGTACTGCATTCGGTTTTTAAGTTGTTCCTTTCGGGCATTGCGAAGAATCTCTGCCAGTGTATCTCCAAAATCAACAATCCTTACCTTTTTTCGTTTGGTTGGTCCGATGATATTCTTGTGCCTTGAACCATCATATCGGATACTGCGTCTGATTGTAAGGCACTGTTCTTCAAGATTCACATCCTGCCATGCCAGACCACAGGCTTCACCGATACGAAGTCCTGCATAATAAGCTATCTGGATTGGAAGTATTGCCGGTGGATTGTAATCCTGTAGAAATTCAATCAGTCTTTCATAATCCTCTCGTGGAATTGGCTGTATATCGCCATCCATGTCATCATCAGAAAACAGGTCAACCTCATCCGTCTGGTATTTCAGCTTAATATACTGCATCGGATTGAAAGTGATATATTGCTTTGGTGATACTGCAAACCGGAATGACTGCTGTAATACTGCCGAGAAAGAACGAATGTAATCTTTGCTGTAACCTTTTCTTTCTGAACCATCTGGATAAGTGCCACCAAAGGAAAGCAGATCGAAGAAGGCTTGTAAATGCTCAGATGTTACATTTTTCAACTTTCTCTCTGAAATTGGATGCTTCTTGATGTTGGTAATTGCACCGAGGTAATTCTGGACTGTCCCATTACTGAGAGTACCGGTCTTTAATTCTTCCTCTGCCCATATATCAAGTAATTCTCCAACTGTAATATTTTCCGACTTTGCAATGAATTTTTTGCTTTCGTAATCGTCCATTGCCTGACGGAGCAGTTTTTCCGTTTCACTTTTGCTTTCTGTTCCAGCGTATTCTTTCTGAACCAGATTGCCGCTTGCATCTTCTACATAGAAGCGGTAGTACCATTTCTTTCCTTTTTTTCTTACAGATCCTTTTGCCATAATCGTGTGTCTCCTTTCGATATCAGACAATCGGAACTGATGAAATGCTTCTTGCGTGTAAGTATATCATAACTCCGGTTGTCGTTCTATACCGAATCGGAATCTTCATACAAAACTTCTGATAAAAGATTTTCAAGCCTTTGTTCTGCCATTTCCGGTTTCTTGGAATAGAGCCTTACAATATCTGCCATGTCATTAAAGGCATTAACGGTATGGGTGATCTCCCGGAGAAACATAATCTCGTTATATTCATCATTCGATTCAAACCCCATTACTTTTGCAATATCCGCTTCATTCGTGTTGCCCTTGTAATTCTTGCAGGCAAACTGGAATGATTCCAGAAACAGGTTATATTGCTTTAACATTAACAGCAGTAAATCTTTGGAAAAAGCATCTTCCTTTTTACTAAGGTCGAGAGGTAACTGTTTGAGAATATCACCCATTGCATCACGAATCTGTAATTCTTTCTTATCCGTAATATCGGTTTCGTATTCATCGGTTTCCCCTTTGAGCCATTCAATAGATACATGAAGTGCTTCCGAAAGACCTTCCAGCACCATCTTTTTGGTATTGTCAATCGAACCATTCTCATAACGCAGGATTGTGGAAGCTGTAACTCCCATCTTCTCTGCAACATAAGGCTGTGTCAGATTTAATTCCAGACGACGCTGTTTTGCCCTGCTGCCTATCAGCTTGCGTAGTTCTTTATCTTTCATGCTGATTGCCTCCTTTTTCGGTATGTATGAATTATAGCATGTACCTCACATAATTGCAATACGCAATATAATAATTATTTTTAAAATTTCATAATGCTTGACAACACGATATAAAACCGTTATACTAACAGCACGATAAAAGTTGCATAATGCAATTTGCTAGGAGGTGACAAGATGACGGAAAGAAAGATTGCATTATCCATCGAGGAAGCAGCCGACTATACAGGAATTGGCAGAAACACTTTGAGAAAGCTGGTTGAATGGAAGAAACTTCCGGTATTAAAGGTCGGAAGAAAAGTTCTTATTAAAACTGACATTCTGGAAAAGTTCATGGAAGCCAACGAGGGGCGAGATCTGAGGGATAAAGGAAATGTAAAAGCTGTCACAAGAAATGTGGCAACTTAAAAAGGCGGCTTCCTACGAAACCGCCAAAGGTTCTATCAGACCGAAGCCATGATATACCTACACGCAAGAGGATTATACCATGTGCTTCTCCTGATATGCAACCGGGAACTGTTGTTTATCGGAAAAAGAAAGGATGAAGATGATATGGCGAAATCAACAAAGACTTATGAAGAAAGAATACGTGCATTAGAGAAAAAGGAACAGGAAAGCATCGAAGCTACCAAAAAGCTCATTGCACAGCGAAAGGAACTGGAAAAACGAAAGAAAGCGGAAGAAAGTAAAAAACGAACCCACAGGCTCTGTCAGATTGGCGGTGCGGTGGAATCGGTTCTTGGCTGTCCGATTGAAGAGGAAGATTTACCAAAGCTGATAGGCTTCTTAAAAAGGCAGGAAACAAACGGAAAGTTTTTCTCAAAGGCGATGCAAAAAGAACCATTTACAGACATGGAGGAAGTGTGATGGCGGAGGGAGTGGGTTTTCCATTCCCTTCATTGCTTTTGAATGAAGGGCGCACTTATGGACAACCAGAGGTCGTCCTTATAAGTTTGCCACAAGTGGCAACCGGTCTGCGCTTACGCTTGCCGGGCTCGTTCCGTCGGCGGGCATTTCATGCAGACCTGCTCATGCCGCAGGGGGCACTCTTACGCAGAGGGCGTTCCGACAGCTTCACTCCTGCCAAACCAGAAGAAGGTGCTGTCGGAAATTAATGCCGGATACGGCAGAAAGGGGGAATCGTATCATGGCGATATTTCACTTTACAGTAAAGATTGTCGGACGCAGTAAAGGAAAATCTGTCATATCCACATCGGCATATCTTAATGGAGATGTGATGAAGAATGAGGAAACAGGCAGGATCAGTTACTATACTTCCAAAAAGGAAGTTGTCTACACCAGTCTGATGATGTGCGAAAATGCACCTCCTGAATGGCTGCAGGTACCGGAAGAAAATATAAAAAGGTTTCAACAGTCTATTCGTTATAAAAGAGCGGACGATAAGGAAGCCGCACTGGAAAAGTTTAAAATCACATTTCAGAAACAGTGGCTATGGAATGAGGTCTTGAAGATAGAAAAAAATGCAGATGCACAGCTTGGACGCTCATTTGAATTTTCCTTACCGAAAGAATGGAGCAGACAGGAACAGATTGATTATACAACCGAATATATTCAAAAAACTTTCGTGGACAAGGGAATGTGTGCCGATTGGAGCATACACGATAAGAACGATGGGAACCCACATGTGCATTTACTTGTAACCATGCGACCATTCAATCCAGACCACTCATGGGGCAACAAAGAAGTCAAGGACTGGGATTTTGTCAGAGATACTGACGGAAATATCGTGGTTGATGAATCCCACCCTGACTGGTGGCAGGATAAGAAAAATCCTGACCGGCATGGAATCCGTATTCCGGTACTTGATGAAAACGGAGTACAGAAAGTCGGGGCAAGAAACAGAAAACAATGGAAACGAGTTCTGACCGATGCTACCGGCTGGAACAATCCAAAAAATTGTGAGTTATGGCGAAGCGAATGGGCAAAGATGTGTAACCGACATTTATCCATAGACAATCAGATTGACCACCGCTCTTATGAAAGACAGGGAAAATTAAAAGTCCCTACTATCCATGAGGGTGCAGATGCAAGGAAGATTGAGAAAAAATATCTCACCGGACAGATAAGGAAAGGTTCATGGAAGGTCGAGGAAAACCAGATGATTAAAAAACAAAATGCACTGCTGAAAAAGGTAATCGCAACCTTTGGTAAGGTATCCGGTGCATTATCAATATGGAAGGAGTGGTTGAATGACATTAGAAGAAAGCAAAGAAGTAATTCCCATGATGGAAGCAATGATTACACAGATAGAGGAACAGCAGAATATCATGGCAGAGATGCTTCAGGAGATACAGGAA
The DNA here is from genome assembly GCA_902363135.1 of Lachnospiraceae bacterium. GTDB lineage: Bacteria > Bacillota > Clostridia > Lachnospirales > Lachnospiraceae > Choladousia. Next base: position 1,384 of record CABIZF010000003.1, on the reverse strand, counting down.
AAGGACGAGAAGCTGATGTGCTTTCAGGAGCAGGAAGAACGATTGCAGCAATTAGAGAAAGAATTGTCAGAGCTGCTACAAATCTTACCGGATACAGAAGAACTGTTGATGCTTCTGGAAGAAAAGACAGACCAGATACAGAAACTCACAGACGAAAATCAGCAATGGCAGGAATTGGCACAGAAATTGAACAGCGAGAACCGGCTATTGCAGAAACAGAACAGCGAATTACTGAACTTGAACAGCAATTAGAGAAAGGAAGGTTGATTGATGAACGAATTAAGAAACTCAAAGAACGACGATCAACTGGAAGAACTGCTAATGCTGACGGAGCAGATGCAGGAAGAACTCGACCAGAAAGACCGGACTATCAGGAAACTGAAAGTGCAGCTCGACGAATCGCTGACCTTGAACGAGAGGTTAAACAGCGAGAACAGAGCAGGGAACATTCAAGCCTTAAAGAACGACTTGAGGAAAACAAAAGAATTATTGCAGAGCGAGAAAGAGAAAACGCTCACCGCAAAGGACATGATAGAGGAATGTCGCGATAAGCTAAGACAGGCAGAACAGGAACGGGACTATGCACTCTCCCATCAGAAAAAAGTAGAGATACCGGTTGAAAAGCCGGTACTCTATCAAAAGTGTGGGAATTGTAACCAGACAGCTTATCTGAGAGCGAAGGAAAGGTATGATACGCAGAGAGAAAAACTGGCAGGCAGATATAAAGCAAAAACAGCCATGTATGAAGCATTGATGTTTTTGCTGATATGGTATTCCGTATCGACTACTCTTTTTCAGATAATACTGTCAAAAATCTTTATTTCTGATTGCGTGGTATTCTTTGATACAATCGCAACTTTTATACAGAGCATTGCAGGGTGGATTATACTGACAGGAAAGAATGTGGCACAGATTAGTAATGGAATATCCAATCCTGTCATTACCGGAATTATATACTGGCTGATAAGATTATTGATTTGCGGTGGCTGTCTGGTGGGTGCAGAAATACTTTTAGCATTCACCGGGATAAAGATTGCCGGGCTATATAAGAAATACTGCTGGGATATGATTACAATACTGGTAACACTTATAAGCATGGCAATAGCAATCTATTTTGGAGATTGGATAAAGACAGTATTGCCGATCAATCTGCTATTTTTCTTATTATTCGTGCAACTGGTATATGTTGGAATCAGGTGGTATGTAAAAGGCTGGCGGGAAACAAGGGGATATTATTAAAAAACTATTAGAAACTATTCATATTTACTTTCGTGCTAGAGCGTGTTTGAAAAACATTTGATTTTGTTTATTTTAACCAAATTAGAATAGACGCGATGCATATGAAGCCCAGATAGGTAGCAGCCAGTTTGTCATAACGTGTGGC
>CABIZF010000002.1:449952-615097 GCA_902363135.1 Lachnospiraceae bacterium | reverse complement strand
TTCATCATCAGTCAATTCATATCGCCGCAACATAATAAACACCCCTTTTTCTTTATTTTATCATGAAAAAGGGCATAAAAACATATGTTTTGTGCAATTTTTAATTTTCAAACACGCTCTAGTACAGCATACAAAAATTAACTGGACTAACAACGCAGAATGAATTTTCATTCTGCAAAGAAGAAAAACGCAGGCGTAGCGGGCTACGTCAAGTTTTTCTGATGTCGCAGATGGAAATTCAGGCAAGTTATGTGGTACAGTTATTTGCAGTATGATGTACTAGCTTCGCTACTTGCTCATGAACGCCTTTTTCCCATGTTACATATTATAGCATGAATCATTCAGAGATTGCTACCAATATTAAAAATCTTAGCACATTCTTAATTTTACAGAACGCAATTTCCTGTAAAACAAAAAGACCCTGGCATCTGGTTTTCACCTGATTACCAAGGTCTCGCTTTCTGTCTCACTCTTATTGGTGTGCCATTTCACCCGCAGCACCCGCGCTCCGAGCAGCTGCACATCCTCCTCCTGATGTGTCACGACCAGAAGTGTTCTCCCTGCCCGGAATTGCAAGATCTGCTGAATTGTCCGCTTCTTCGTCTCCTCATCCAGCCCCGTGAACGGCTCGTCCATCAAAATTAACCCGGAGCGCACCGCAAGCGCACGCGCAAGCGCAACACGCCGCTGCATACCGCCGCTTAAAAGCTCCGTTCTTTTCTGCCATGCCTCCGGCTCGATCAGATTCTGTAATACCTCCTGCGGCGTACAGCAAAGGCCGCGCCTGCCTCCGGCAATCCGGATATTGTCAAGCGCATCTGCATAGCCGAGCAGCCGATTTTCCTGAAATACCGCGCTGATTGCTGATTCCGGACGAATTTCAGGTACAGCACTTCCCTTATCCGGCGTCTCCAGTCCCATCAGAATCCGCAGCAGCGTCGTCTTTCCGATCCCTGATGTCCCCATCAGACAGTATATCTGACCTGCTTCCAGAGAAAACGACAGGTCAGACAGAACCGTTTTCTCCCTGTAAGCCTTGGAGAGTGACCGCACCTTCACAGAAGAAGCCGCCCATCGCTTCCGGTCGGCTGCAGCCATCCCTTCCAGGCGTTTCGTTCGATTTGCGGTCCGCTCTCTTCTATCTCCCATCCGCTTTGCAGAAAGCTGTCCCAGCAGCCATAAAAAGGCACGTTCCAGAAGTCTGCTCACGACGATCACCACAAACGTCCACGCAAACAGCTCAGCCGTCGACAGATAAATTTTGGCCATATACAGCTTCTCACCAATCGAGAGCTCCGGTACGCCGATGACCTCCGCCGCGACTCCGGACTTCCACGCCATCCCGCATGCTATCCGGCTTCCGGCCAGTAAATACGGAAGCAGCGCCGGGCGGTATACATACCACAACCGGCTCCATGCGGACATTCCGAATACATCCGCCATCTCCAGCAGCTGCTCATCCGCCGCTTTCATACCCTGCAGCGTATTGCGGTAAATAACCGGAAAGACAATGACAAAGCTGATCAGTACTGCCAGATTCTTCGATCCGATCCAGATCAGTGCCAGAATGACAAAGGAAGCAACCGGAATTGATTGCAGCAATGCCACAGCCGGTTCCAGAAATTCCTCTGCATACCATTTTTTATAAGCCAGAATGCCAAACAGCACCCCCAGCAAAAAAGCAAGCAAATACCCGCTGCAGATACGAAAAGAGGAATGCAGCACAGTCCGCCAGAACTCTACCGTCGGCAACTGCAAAAAAAGCGCCGCAAAAGCCTCTGCCGGTCCGACAAAGAGGATTCGATTGTGAATCAGCTCCGCCAGAAGCTGCCATAGCAAAAGCCAGATCAGAAGAATCAGAAGCTGCCGGATCCGTTTTGGAATCCGGCATTTCACTTGGTTTTGTTTTTCTCTGCCCATAGCGAATTACTTTATTTTGCGCCGTAGTAAAAATCATCTGCCGGAAGCGCCCCTCCGATCGAGGTCGGCTCAAGCTCATACAGTGCGCTCAAATATCCGCCAAGTGCATCCTTCATCTCGTTTCCGTCGATACAGGTAATATTGCACGCCGGAATTGCCTTCTGAGCAATCGGTGCCTTCGCCACAATCTCCAGCTCCGCAATCCACTGTGCTGCCTGCTCGGGATTCTCATTTGTAAATGCAGCAGACTCCTCATGCTCCGCAAGGAAATCCTTCACCGCATCTTCATTTTCCTCAAGAAAATCCGTCCTCGCGATCGTTACGCCCGTCACAAGGCGGCTTCCGCCTTCTTCCTGTGTCGCATCCCATTCCGCCGTGAGATCCAGCGCCACGCGCAAATTTTCATTTTGCGCCATTGCCGCGGTCACAAACGGCTGCGGAAGCAATCCGATCGCTGCGGTATCCTCTGCGAGTGCTGCTACGACCTCCGTCGCCTCCGATTTATACTCCAGTGTCACATCATCCGTTGTCACACCATTGGCCTTTAGCAGATACTGGATGACATAATCCGGCGTCGTCCCCTTGCCGGTCAGATACAGGGTCTTCCCCCTCAGATCTGCAATAGACTGTACCTGGTCGCCATTCTCCACCACATAGAGCACACCGAGTGTATTGATATCGATCGCCTGCACTCCGCCCTCGGTCTTATTATAAAGTACGCTGGCTACATTGGCCGGAACGAGCGCAATATCCAGATCCCCGCTGATGACTTTTCCGAGCAGTTCATCTGCCGCCGTCACCATTGTAAAATCATATGCCTCTTTCGTCTCACCAGCCTTTGCCTTCTGCATCAGTGAGACAAGTCCCATAGATGTCGGTCCCTTTAAAGAGCCAATGCGAATTACAGCTGCATCCCCTGCCACTGCTTCCGTGGCTATTTCTGTCGTCGCTTCTGTCGTCTCCTCCGCCGATGCACTCATCGCAAAGCCTGCCGCGAGTACCATTGCCATTATCCATATTCTCTTTTTCATTTTGTGCCGCCTTTCTCCACAACTGCGGGCATTTTTTGCATTCCCCCACCCACCATTTAGTGTTCCACACACTTGAAGCGTGGGAATGCTTATCTGCATTCATAATTGACTCAGTGGGAGTTATGTGAAGCTTATGCCTCCTGCAAGAACGCACAATATCCCTTGTACGCCTCATATACATCCGCCTTGCTCGTCACCTCCAGCGGTGCATGCATGTTCAGCACCGCCACGCCGCTGTCGATGACCTCCATGCCGTAAAGTGCTGTGATATAGGCAATCGTTCCGCCGCCACCGACGTCGATCTTGCCGAGCTCTGCCGTCTGAAATGCGACATTATGCTCATCCATCATCGCACGGATCGCCGCCAGGTACTCTGCATTTGCATCATTGCTTCCGCTCTTGCCGCGTGCTCCGGTATACTTATTAAATACCAGTCCATGTCCGAAATATGCGCTGTTCTTCTTCTCAAAGCAGGATGCAAACAGCGGATCATATGCCGCACTGACATCAGATGAGAGCATCCGGCTGCGGGAAAGTGCCCTGCGCAGCTTCAGCTCGCTGTACTCGCCCATGCACTCCAGAAGCTCTGCGACGGTATTTTCAAAAAAACGGGACTGCATACCGGTCGCACCGACGCTTCCGATCTCTTCCTTATCTACAAGCAGACAGCAGGTCGTACGCTCCTGTACCGGAATCGCAAGCTGTGCCTCCAGAGAGGTGTAAGCACACACACGGTCATCCTGTCCATAGGCCATAATCATACTGCGATCCAGTCCGCAGTCTCTTGCCTTGTCTGCCGGTACGATCTCCAGCTCTGCTGAAAGGAAATCATCCTCCTCGATCCCGTACTTCTCCTTCAGAATACCGAGAATATTTGCCTTGACAGCCTCTTTGTCTGCCTTTTCCTCTTCCTCGCCTTCTGTCTTTGCCAGCGGGCGGCTGCCGATCAGAATGTCCAGATTCTCTCCTTCGATCACAACCTTTGCCTTCTTGTCCATCTGCTGTGCAGCCAGATGGATCAGTAAATCGGAGACAAATACGACCGGATCGTCTTCCTTCTCGCCGATGCAGATCTCTACGACACTGCCATCCTTCTTTGCGACCACGCCGTGAATTGCAAGCGGAATTGTTACCCACTGATAATTCTTCACTCCACCATAATAATGAGTATCAAGGTAAGCCATCTCCGTATCCTCATACAGCGGATTCTGCTTCAGGTCCAGGCGCGGGGAATCAATATGAGCACCGAGGATCCGCATGCCATCCTCCAGCGGCTTCCTGCCGATCTGAAACAGCACAAGCATCTTTTTCATTCCGCAGGCATACACCTTATCGCCTGCCTCCAGCTTCTTTCCGGTCTTCTGCACTTCCTCCAGGCTCTGATACCCGGCTGCTCTCGCCAGACGGATTGCCTCCGCTGCACATTCCCGCTCGGTCTTTCCCGCATTCAAAAATGCCTTATAGCGTCCTGAGAGCGCCTCCAGCTCCTTTACCTGCTCATCTGTATATGTCTTCCATACATTCTCTTTCATAATTTTAAAACCTCCTGTTATTCCTTTCATAGGTCCTGCAGAACCCTCTTTTAGTATACCGCATCTTTGGCGGATAAGGAAGCGCTGTTTTATAAAAAATGTCATGCACAGAGATGATTTCCATGCACAGCATTGGTCAAAACGGATATTCACAATCCGTTTTGCTACTTGCTCATTACCGAATTGGCCTCCCGTAACTCCCTCAAAAACCCCACGGTATACGGAATGCAGATCAGAAATGCCACTGCATCCGCAATAGGCTGTGCCGCCTCGACTCCGGTCAGGCCCCAAACACGCGGCAGCAGAAAAATCACCGGAAAGAACACATAGCCCTGACGCGCAGTCGATAAAAAGGTCGCAAGACCGGTCCTCCCGATTGTCTGGAAAGTCATGTTACAGCAGATATTCAATGGCAGCAGCGCCATCGTCAGACACTGAAAGCGTAAGGCCTGTGTGCCGATCCGGACGACATCCGCATCATTGCCGATGAACAGACGAATCAAATGCGGCGCTGCCAGATAACCCGGCACCGCACAGATCGCCATGAATACCGTTGCCGATACCGACATAAACAAAAACGCCTCCCGCACACGGTCATAACGCTTTGCCCCGTAATTGTACCCTGCTACCGGCTGATAGCCCTGCCCGAAGCCGATGAGTACGGAAAAGATCAGCATAAAAACCTTGCTGACAATCGCCATTGCCGATACCGCCGCGTCTCCGTAGCCTGCCGCCATCCAGTTCAGAGCGATCGTCGCCACACTTGCCAGACCCTGCCGGAAAAAGGACGGCAGGCCGGATCCTATAATCCGGACGTACATACCGATATGCCGCGATGCATTTTTCCACCGCAGGTCTGCGATCGTGCGTCCGCTCACAAACATGTAAAGCAAAATGCAAAATCCCACAATCTGACTCAAACCGGTCGCAATCGCTGCACCTGCGATTCCGAGCTTCAGCCCGAAAATGAAGATCGGATCCAGAAACATGTTCAGGACACCGCCGGAAGCGATGCCGATCATCGCAAAGCGCGCTTTTCCCTCCGCACAGAGCATCTTATTCATCGTAAACGAAGCAATTAAAAACGGAGACGCATACAGGATATACTGCGCATACTCACGCGCATAAGGCCGGATTGTCTCCGTCGCGCCGAGCAGACCGACCAGCGGATCCAGAAAGCAGCATCCCATCACTGCAACCAGCAAGCCAAGTACCAGCGAAAAATAAAATCCGCTCGCTGCCACCTTGGAAGCCGTCTCATCCTTTTTCTCTCCAAGCAGCCGGGACATCCAGCTTCCGGAGCCCATTCCGATCATGAAGCCTAAGCTCTGTATCAGCCCCATCAATGACATCACGATACCGACCGCACCGGAAGCACTCGTTCCGAGCTTTGAAACAAAGTAGGTATCCGCGGTATTGTAAATCGCCGTCACAATCATACTGATGATCGTCGGCACTGCAAGTGATAAAATCAGACCCGGTATCTTCTCTCCGGTCATCTTCCGGAATTGGGCCTCTTTTCTGTCCTCTCCCATATCAAATTCCTTTCTTTTTATATCTTCTTCTACTGTTCTGTTTTTTTACAATTGTTATCTCTTATCTAAAACAGGCTGTCCTGTGAGCGTTTGCCACAGACAGCCTGTTTCTATTTTCGTTTATAAGTATTGCCTCAGCAAATCTCCGCTCCGGATGGCATCTTCTTCTCTGGCACCATCAGCGACAGCTCTCCGTTCTCATCCTCCGCACACAACAGCATTCCTTCTGAAAGGACACCTGCCAGCTTTGCCGGCTTCAGATTCACCAGAACCATCACCTTCTTGCCGACCATTTCCTCCGGCGTATAATGCGCCTTGATACCGGATACGATCTGCTTTACCTGACTTCCGATCTTTACCTGAGAGCAGAGCAGCTTTTTCGACTTCTTTACAGCCTCACATGCAATGATCTCACCTACCTGGAACTGCAGCTTTTCAAAGTCATCAAAGGTGATCTCTTCCTTTGGCTCGATGTCGATGCCCGTCTCTTCTTCAGCAGCCTTTTCTTCCGTGCTTCCTGCCTCTGCAGCCGCTGCGGCAGCCTGTGCCTCATGCAGCTTCTCTGCGCGCTCCAGCACCTCTTTTACATCCTGGCGTGCGAACAGGATTTCCGGCTGATCCGTTACCCTTGTGCCGGACTCATACAGTCCGAATGTATTCATCTCATCCAGGCTGCGCTTCTTCGCATTCAGCTGTGTCAGAATCTTCTCTGACGTATCCGGCATAAAGGACTCCAGAAGGGAGGCACCGATCGCAATGCTCTCGGTCAGATTGTAAAGCACGGTTGCAAGACGGTCCTGCTTTGCCTCATCCTTTGCCAGTGCCCACGGCATCGTCTCATCAATATACTTATTGCAGCGCTTGAACAGCGTGAATATCTCCGTGATCGCATCTGCCACACGCAGATCGTCCATCTTCTTGCTAACCTTGCCCGGAACCGCGAGCGCTACTGCCTTCAGCTCTTCATCCACCGGTTCAGATACGCCTGCATTCCTCACCACACCACCAAAATACTTGTTGGTCATGGAGATCGTGCGGTTCACAAGGTTGCCAAGCGTATTGGCCAGATCGGAGTTCATACGCTCTACCATCAGCTCCCAGGAAATGACACCGTCATTGTCGAACGGCATCTCATGCAGTACGAAGTAGCGCACCGCATCTACGCCAAAGAAATCAACGAGGTCATCGGCATACAGCACATTTCCCTTGGACTTGCTCATCTTTCCATCGCCCTGCAGCAGCCAAGGATGCCCGAATACCTGCTTCGGAAGCGGAAGGCCGAGCGCCATCAGAAAGATCGGCCAGTAAATCGTATGGAAACGGATGATATCCTTTCCGATCAGGTGCAGGTCTGCCGGCCAGTTTTTCTGAAACAGTTCACTGCTGTTGCCGTCACAGTCATAGCCGATACCTGTGATATAGTTGGTCAGTGCATCCAGCCATACATATACGACATGCTTGTCATCAAAGTCGACCGGAATGCCCCATTTGAAGGATGTTCTCGATACACACAGATCCTGCAGACCCGGCAGCAGGAAGTTGTTCATCATCTCGTTTTTTCTGGATACCGGCTGGATAAACTCCGGATGTGTATTGATATGTTCAATCAGACGGTCTGCATATTTGCTCATTTTAAAGAAATATGCCTCCTCCTTCGCCGGCTTTACCTCACGTCCGCAATCCGGGCATTTGCCGTCTACGAGCTGAGACTCCGTCCAGAAGGACTCGCACGGCGTACAGTACAGTCCCTCGTAAGAGCTCTTGTAAATATCCCCCTGCTCATACAGCTTTTTGAAAATCTTCTGTACCTGCAGCTCATGCTCCGGATCCGTTGTACGGATAAATTTGTCATAGGACGTATTCATCAGATCCCAGATACGACGGATCTCGCCTGCAACCTTATCAACATGCTGCTTTGGTGTGATCCCGGCTGCTTCGGCCTTCAGTTCGATCTTCTGACCATGCTCATCGGTGCCTGTCTGAAAAAACACATCATATCCCTGCTCTCTTTTGAACCGGGCAATGCTGTCTGCCAGCACGATCTCATACGTATTTCCAATGTGCGGCTTGCCGGATGCATACGCAATCGCGGTCGTAATATAATATTTTGGTTTACTCATCGTAACTCCTCCTTTTCCTGCGGGTAGCAAGCCCCCACCCACTGCTTATTGCTCCGCGCAATTGAAGCAGGGGCCTTGCTTGACTCGATAAAAAAGCAGCCCCGTCTCTTTCCAGAAGACGAGCTGCCCCGTGATACCACTTCTATTCATCCACACCTCGCGGCGCAGACCTCTGTGGGTACTCCCATACCCCGTCGCTGTAACAGGCGAACCTGTCATGTCCTAACCGCACGATCTGTCTCATGATCCATCTGCCGCTCGGACATGCCTCTCAGAAGCCATCTTCCTCATCCCATCCTGCACCCCGTCTCACCATTCGGGAATTCTCTGTAGCATTTCTGAATGTGTACTCTCTTCGTCGCTGAGTGTATTGCTTATCTGATTTTCCGATAACCCGCTATTACCTTTATTTTTAAACTTAGCACAGGCAATGAATTCTGTCAAGTTCATCTTGCAATTCCACTTTTCCCCCGCTACAATAAGCCCAGGATATCAAAAACAGAAAGGATGATTCTCATGATTACTCACGAACACATCAAAGCTACGTTCGCTTCTCTTGTTGCCATCGATTCCCCTTCTCTTTCGGAGCGGGAGATGGCCGATCATATAAAAGCACTGTTTGCCGGAATTGGAATCGCATTGCTGGAGGATAAAAGTGGTACTGTGACCGGATCGACGGCCGGAAATCTCTACGCGTATATAGAGGGCGACCAGACACTTGAGCCGGTCTTACTGGCGGCACATATGGACACCGTCGCACCTGCCTGCAAAAAACAGGCCGTTTTCCATGATGGCGATCGGGTGACAAGTGACGGCACAACCGTGCTCGGCGCGGATGACCTCGCCGGTGTGACTGCGATTTATGAGGCGCTCCGAAAGATCCGGGAACAGGGCAGCTCTCACCGTCCGGTCGAGCTGCTCTTTACGACCGGCGAGGAGCTGTACTGCAAGGGGGCCAACGCGTTTGACTTTTCCAATATCCGTTCCCGCAGTGCCTACGTGCTTGACTTAAGCGGTGAAATCGGCAGTGCCGCATATGCCGCACCGACGCTTCTCTCCTTTGAAGCCCGCATACAAGGCAGGGCTTCTCATGCCGGCTTCCGACCGGAAGCTGGTATCAATGCCATCTTAGCTGCGGCAAAAGCAATCGCACAGCTTCCGCAGGGGCATATCGATGAGGAAACGACCGGAAACATCGGTGTGATTCACGGCGGTGCCGGTACGAATATTGTCTCAGAAGCCTGCACGGTAAAGGGTGAGATCCGCAGCCTGAAGCACGAACGCGCACTGGCACTTCTGCAGCAATACAAATCGACATTTGAAAAAGAGGCATACGCGCTCGGCGCATCGCTTGTCTGGACAGATACCGTCAATATCATCGCTTATGAAACGCCAGCCGACAGCGACACGACCACTGCCTATCGCCGGGCTGTCGTGCAGGAGGGACTGACGCCTTCTCTTTACAGAACCTTTGGCGGAAGTGACAACAACGTCTTTGCACAGCATGGCATCGAGGGACTCGTGATAGCGACCTCCATGAACAACGTACACACCTGTCAGGAATACTGCAGTATCCCTGAAATTGCACAGGTCTCCCGCATTCTGCTCAGACTGCTGAACTGTCAGTGATTTTACTTCTGATTTTTATCTTTCTTTCATAGGATAGCATAAGAACTCACACGGAGAATTCTTATGTCCGCATCCCATTTCACTCTGCGAAAACGCATACTGCTGCTCCTGCTTTTGCTCGCTGCAGCCGTATGCGTCATTCTTTTCCTAACCGGATTTCCCTTTACTCCCGAAAAAAAATTTGACTGCTTTACACGGCAGGTATTCTGCGAGGAGCTGTCAGGTAATACGTTAAGCCTGCACTACACGGTCGCCAGTCCATCCGACTTTGGTCTGGAAAACCTTCCGATATCCCTGGGGGACGGAAGCACAATGGCGCAGCGGCGTGCTCTGGCTGCCTGTGAAAACTATCGGAAAACCCTGGATACATTTTCTTTTGAAGAGCTGAATGCTTCGCAGCAGGTCACCTATGCCATTTTTAAGGACTGGCTCGACACCGAGCTTTCCGGTGCAGATTTTCTGCTCTATGAGGAGCCGCTCGGCCCTGCGCTCGGTATTCAGGCACAGCTCCCGATCCTTCTTGCAGAATATTCCTTTCGCACAAAAGGCGATATTGAAAATTATCTCTCACTGCTGACGCAGGTACCGGATTATTTTCTCTCCCTGCTCTCCTTTGAACGGGAAAAAGCAGTCGCCGGACTCTTTATGAGCGATGCCTGCGCACAGGAAGTCATCCGGCAGTGCCAGGATTTTATTCAGTCTCCCTCTGACCACTACCTGATCACCCTGTTTCAGAAAAAAATCGATGCCTTCTCCAATCTCTCTGTCGATGAGAAAATCGCCTACCAGAAGCGAAATGAAGCTGCCATCACCGGCTATGTCCTTCCTGCCTATGAGACACTCATCAAAGGACTCACGGAGCTCCTTGGCAAAGGACAAAATGAACAGGGGCTTTTTTATTTTCCCAAAGGGCAGGCATTTTATGAATACCTCGTAAAACGCGAGGTCGGGGATTCACGCAGCATTGCGCAGATCGAGGAGGAAATCAAGCAGCAGCTCGTCGCAGATTATCAGGCGATCCAGAACCGGCTCCAGACGGCGTCTCATACAAACTCCGCTTCTTCACAGCCTTCCGCTGCCGCAGCTTCTGTTTCCGGTCTGTCCACTGCCGCGCTTCCTGCTCTGACATTCTTATCCGACATTTCGATAGACTCCATCACGTCTGCATCCTTCGCCGACGACAGCACCGATGCAGTCGCCATGCTCAAAGATCTGCGCAAAAAAATTTCACAGGACTTTCCCGACATTCCTGCCGTCTCCTGTGAAGTAAAATATATTGATAACTCTCTGAAAGATTATCTGAGCCCCGCCTTTTATCTGACGCCTCCGATCGATCAGTATACAGAAAATGTCATTTATCTGAATCCTGCGGAAAACTGCCGCGGCCTTTCCCTGTATACGACGCTGGCGCATGAAGGATATCCGGGTCATCTGTTTCAGACTGTCAGCTTCCATACACAGTCACCGGCTCCGCTCCGCTTCCTGCTCGCTCCCGGCGGCTATACGGAGGGATGGGCTACTTATGTGGAAATGTATGCCTATTCGCTCTGGGATGGCGGAAGTGATACCACGGTTGTTCAGCAGAAAAACCGTGCCTTCTCCCTCGGGCTTGCCGCCCTGCTCGATATTGGCATTCACTATCACGGCTATTCTCTTGCAGATGTCTCTGCCTTTCTGACAAAGCTTGGATTCAACGCTTCCGGAGCCTCCTCCCTCTACCGGGCGATCCTGCAGGCTCCGGCCAATTATCTGCAATATTATGTCGGCTGCCTGAATTTCCAGCACCTTCGCAGTACCATGCAGCAGGCATTGCAGGAACACTTCGTACTACGCGATTTTCATACAGCGGTACTCGATGCCGGCCCTGCGCCGTTTTCTATTCTAGAGAAGCTGGTCGCTCAAAAGCTTGGGGTGACAGTTTCATAATCCGCTCTTTTTAGAGGGGGTGGGCAGTGTCTGGTGAAAACACTGCCCAAAAAGTGTGTGTGATATTTATTTCTAATCCCGGTCAAAAACCGGAATTGGAAACCATAAGAAATGTAAAAATTGCACTGCACAATTGAGGCAGGCGTTACTGGATTTGGTAAAAAAAAGAGGCGTCCATATTCTTCGATAAATATAGACGCCTTTGTCAACAAACATATATAAAATTTATGCAATCACGCTACCACAGAGCTGCATTTTTGTCAAGCCCTATTTTGTATTCTGTTATTACAAAACATCCAGCATCTTTGTTGCTGTGATTGCGATCGCCCCCGGTCCGATGTGACAGGATATGCTTAAAGAGAGCGGACGCATGATAATCTCATGATCTGGAAATGCCTCCTGTACTTCCTGTTTCCAGATGTTTGCTTCCGTCAGATCGGTTCCCGAATAAGCGAGGTGAATGTGAACCTTATCCGCAGCCTCATTGGAACCGAACCGCTGCGCACAGTCATTCCGAACTGCCTCAAGCATCGTCGCCTTCGCCGCCTTTAAGGTACGGCTCTTCGCATAGGCGTCGAGCTTCTCTCCTTGAATCTGCAGAACCGGTTTCAGACGAAGCAGTGTACCAAGTGCTGCCGCTGCCGGTGTGATCCGCCCACCCTTTTTCAGATAATACAAGGTGCTCAGTGTAATATAAATGCTGGAGTCCGCCGCTGTCTTCATCAGATAGTCCCTGATCGCCTCTGCATTCCAGCCTGCATCAGCCAGTGCCTTTGCATCGATCGCGGCCTGGCGCTGCGTCACGGAAATACGTTTATTATCCACGACCTGCACTTTTCCGTCATAGTCCTGCGCCAGCATCATCGCCGTCTGGCAGGAGCTGCTCAGTCCGCTCGACATCGGAATATAGATAATCTCCTCATACACCTGCAGAAGCTTATCCCAAAGCTCTGTCACATCCGTCATCGCCGGCATGGAAGTGGAAATCTCAGCCTTCTCGCTGAGATGCTGATAAAACTCTTCCTGCGAAAGTGTCCTTTCTTCATAATACAATTTCCCATTAATATAAAATGGCATCGGGACGACAAAAATGTCAAGCTCCTTTCCCTCAGCCTGTGTGATTCCACTGTTGCTGTCCGTTACTATCGCAACCTTACTCATATTGCCTCCTTATATTATCCTGAAAGCATTCCCAGACGCTCCCGCTTCTTATTTTCACAGGCGATAAGCCAGCCAGCCCTGCCTGTCACTTCATGCCCTTCCACTATGCTGTGTGTATAGCAATTCTCTGCTATCTTCCTGATTTCCTTACTATAGCATAAATTTTTCCGCGCCGCAATTGATTCTTGCTTTTCCCTTTCTTTGACGATATACTGATGACATATCATGATGCTAGGGTCAAAAGGTCAAAAAGCCGTTCATGCTTGCATGATAAAGCTTTTGAACGCAGATCGCGAAGCGACTGCGTTCATGAGCAAGTAGCGAAGCGGATTGCGAATGTCCGCTTTACCTTGGGATCCGCCAAACATGAGAAAGTAGCGATTTACGTAGTAAATCAGCGGATTTCGAATGTTTGCAGAATTGCGGGAGCTGCTTCGCAGCGGAGCAATTCGTAGGCATCAGTTGGGGGCAAAATACCTTTTGACCCTGGTATCATCATATCATCACAGACAAAAGAAAGGAACTCTATTTATGGAAATACTGGAAACGATCCTCCACTCCTTCGTCAATCTGGCAATGCTATTGTTCGAATACATTGGTGTGGGCGTTATCACTTTTGCAGGTCTTCAGGGGCTGGTCAACTACCTTCGTCGCTCCCCGGACACGCGCCTCACGCTGGCTCAGGGGCTCGCTATGGGACTGGAATTCAAGCTTGGCAGCGAGATTCTCCGCACCGTCATTGTACGCAGCTTAAGTGAGATCGCCATCGTCGGCAGTATCATCGCCCTGCGCGCCGTGCTCACTGTGCTCATCCACTGGGAGATCAGGAACGAGAAGGCAGACGAGGCAGCTGCTTCTGAGCAACCAACCCCCGCAGTGCCGACTGTCACTACCGTTGTCACTGCTGATACAGGAAATCATGTGCAAGCAGACACAGAAACTGCCTCAGCAACAACAGCTTCATCGGAGGATTCCGCAAAAAAATGAAAAGCTATGGACAGCTGTGCAATACCAGATATCTTTTAACCGCTTGACTATACCAGAAAAGGCACTGACCCGATACTTACCCGGTCAGCGCCTTTTCTTTTCGCTTTTCTTTATGCTTTTTTATTCCCTGCTTTGTATCATTTATTTTTGTCTTTTCCGCCTTCCTGCCACCAGCAGTACTGCAATCACCAGTGCGGCTGCCGCCAGCCCGCCGACATACGGAAGGATCGGTGTCTCATCTCCGGTCTGTACGGAACCGTTGGCGCTCGCTCCGCCTCCTCCGTTTGAGCCGCTTCCAATTCCACCACCGCCGATGTTGTTGCCATCGCGGCTGATAATCTTGTTCCAGTTATCCTCTGAAGAAGAACTATATACTGAATTCAGAAGAATTGACTGTACCTCTGTCTGCTCCTGCGTGAACTCTGCAGTCGCATTGACAACACGGATGTCATAACCGAATTTCGCTCCGGCCTGCACGACCTTGCCGTTCTCATCAACCTCTGCCACATAGATCTTCGCCCCGGCTGCCGCGCCGAGATTCAGCGAAAGCTTCAATGTGATCTCACTCTTATTCTTCAGCTGCAGTGCGATCGGCTTTGCATAGAGCTGTGTAAACTCCGGATCCTTGAACAGCCCTGCGTAGAAGGTCTCATTGACTGCCTTCTTGGACGTTCCCTCATAGACCTTCTTTGTCAGATACAGCGTGACCTTGGAGACTCTCGTCTTATTTGTAATCGTGACATGCTTCTCCTCGCCACCCTTTAAGGTCACCTCCGGCTGATCCACCTGAATTGTATAGCCAAAGGATGCCTCATCGGTGATACGCTTTCCGCTCTTATCCACCTCTGCAATATAATAGTTTACCTCATTGGAGCTGGAAAGCAGAATTCTTCGCTTCGCAGACGCCTCTGATGCATTTTTCAAATCCAGTGCCACGACCGTCGGCGTATCGGAAAAATCTTTCTTCCGGTAAATGCCTGCGTAAAACGTCTTCGTGGCCGTCTGTGCCTCGCCGGATGCTGTCTGCAGCTTCTTGGTGATCGTCAGGGTCGCCGTATGGCGATATCCTTTCGGAAGACTGCTGTAAACATTTTTAATCACAGCCTGTGCTGAAGAAGCAGAAACCGAAACCTTTCCGCCATCTGAGTATTCTATCTTGCACTCCGTTCCGTGAATATCCGAAGCACTCAGCACATTTCCATACTCATCTGTCTCTGCCAGATAGTAGGTACCCTTCTCCAGATTGGAGAATGATGCGGAACCGCTCAGTCCGCTGACCGTGATCTCCTTTACATCGCTCACCTTCTGTGTCCGAGCCTTATCCGCGAACAGTGCCGCATAATATGTGTAACGTTTTTCTTTCGCATACGTACCACTGGTCGTATCTTTTGCATAGACCTGTGCGTCTCCGACATAAACCTGCATGGAAACCGTCAGCTTGTGAGCGGATTTTCCATACGACGCATTGCGCATCACGACTTCTGTCGTCTGTCCGTCCTTCACTTCAAATGCCACGTCCTTGGTATTGCTGTAGCCGCCCGGTGCTGTCAGCTCCGTCAGAACATAGCTGCCTGCTGCCAGCTTATTCGTCAGTGTCTCCACTTCGTTTCCGGTCGTAAAGGAATATACTGCCTTGCCGGTCTTCGTATCCTTGATGACCATCTTCGCACCCGGAAGCTGCTTGTCGGAAGCTGCATCCAGCAACCGGAGCACTACGACGGAATTTCCCAGCTGATTCTGAATCGTCGCAGCCGCCTTCTGACCGCATACGACGGTAAGTGCCTGATTTGTCAGATCCGGATACGTGATCCCATAGAGGAAATTCGGATCCGCATTTGTGATCTCTGTCCCGTTCGCATCCGTCTGTGCCAGATAGAAGGTCTCGGACGCTTTCGTCATCTTTACCTGCGTGCTCTGTGTCAGCGCCGCAGCCCCGCTCATCGCAAACGTCAGCGGTGTGCTCAGGACCTTCTGTGTCCTGTCTGCATCCTGATAGAGCATTGCATAGAACGTATCAGAAGCTGCATACGCTGCACCCTGCACATCCTTTACCTGGACCGTCACGGAGATATCGGCCTGATAGCTGTAGTCTCCGTCCGGATACGTCGTATAGTCAATATCCAAAACTGCCTGTTCATCTTCCGCAGCCTTTGCAGCAACGGCATTATCTGACAACTGATAGTCTGTTCCTGCCTTCTCTCCAAATGCATCTGTCAGCCCGATGTAATAGGTCGTTCCGTCAGTAAGGGCTGAAAATTCTGCGACTGAGCTTGTCGTATCTCCTGCCTTAAATGTCACTGCCTTCGGCTCCGTCACACGCTGCGAAAGCTTGCTGTCTGAATACAGTGCGACATAATTTACTATGTCATTTTCTGCTGTGAGCAGTGCCTTAGTGAAGGTTGCCTGTACCGCTACATTTACTTTCGCAGTACCCTCTTTCTTTTTATGCTTCATGGTGAGCGTCTGTTCCGCCCCGCCATCTGTCAGTGTAAACTTCTGATCGCCTGCCAGCTCATACCCTTCCGGCGCTTTTACTTCAGACAGATAATAACTGCCGGTCGGGATACCGGACAGCTTCAACTGACTTCCTGTGCCTGAAATATAATACAGTGGATATGACGCCTTCGTATTGCTGTTGTAAATTACAGCCCCATTTTCATCCTTCAGGACAAATATCGAAGTGCCTGCATCCGCAAGTGCATTTCCATCTGCATCTGCCAGAACTACATTCACCTGCGTCTGCTTCTCTGCTTTTACAGTCAGCACGCCATTGCTCCAGTCGGTCAGATTCTGTCCAACGGCCATCTGTACGACACCCTGCTTATCTACTTCAAAATAAATCCGTGCCGGTGTCAGATAGGTCTCTGCACTGCCATCCACACCCGGCGCTTTTTTGATCTCCAGATAATAGCTGCCGCCATAGTTCAGTGTCAGCGTCTTCTCCTCGCTGCCGAGATTCGTCAGCGTATCGCCAACCTTTTCATCCGCTGCATAGGCTGCACTTCCATCCGGCTTCAGAATCGTATCTGCCGCATGAAGCTCAGCCTCTCCTCCTGATAGCACTGCCGCAGCAGCCTTTACATCTGCAAATTTCACAGACAGCTTCACGCCCGTCTGTGAATACCACATCAACTCCCGTCCAAGTGACGTCAGAGCGATGCCTGCATCCAGATCAATCGGAGACTCCTCTTCGGATGTTTCTGCCGGTTCACTCCCGGCTTCTGCTGCTGTCTCAGACTGCTCCGGGACTTCTGTGACAACCTCTGTCTCAATCGTCAGCCCCTCTGACTGGGCTTCTGTCGCACCCGCCGTCTGCGCTTCCGTTATCTGCTCGGTTTGCGCTTCTGCCGCGCCCGCCGTCTGCGCTTCCGTTACCTGCTCGGTCTGCGCCTCCGTCGCACCTGCCGTCTGCGCTTCCGTTACCTGCTCGCTCTGCGTCTCCGTTACCTGTTCGGTCCGGGCTTCCGTCTCACCCGTCGTCTGCGCCTCCGTTACCTGCTCGGTCTGCGCCTCCGTGTCTGATTCAGTCTCGGTCGCAGCCTCTGTCACGGCTTCGGTTTCCGCCTCATCCTTTGCTCCCTTGATATACGCAACACGCAGCAGCTTCTGTACACCATCTGCAACGGTCACTTTCTTCGCATATACCGCTCCGCTTAAGTCGGATCCGACCGTCACCGCAGCCTTCGGTGCAAGAAATGTTCCCTGCAGCCCGCTGCCGGAGGACAGATTTACCGTACCCTCAAAGGCCTGGTATTTACCCTTCTCCAGCGTCGCAAAATTGTAAAGAATGTCTCCCGCCTGCGTTGCTTTTGTATAGGAAACGTTCTGTCCCTTATTTTTCATCGCATATCCGGAAAAGCTCAGCGTCTGATCCTTTTTCGCCGCAATGATATTGACGACAAAATACTGATCGGTAACGTCAATCACCTTATCCTTAAAAAGCTTCTCCAGTTGCTTCGTGTCCAGCTTTCCGTCCTTATCTGCATAGAGATTGATGACTTCTACTTTTGAAGTTGACTGTCCGTTGGCCAGCGTCTTCGAAAGTCCGGACAGTCCATCGACTGCCGCTTTGCCATCCGTTCCATCCAGAATCCAGTCTGCGCCGACCTGCTCTTTCAGTGTATCCGGAAGTATCACGCTGTCGGCTGCAAACAGCTTTGTCCGCACGCTGCCAAGTCTGGAAGTAACCGTCGACTCCTCGATCTTTTTTCCATCATTGACCCGATCCGAAGCTTCGGTCTCTTTCTCTTTTTTCTTTTCCGTCTCTTTTTCTGTAGCCTTTTCTGTCTCGGTCTGTGGAGCCTGTGTCTCCGGTGCGGATGTCTCCGTCTGCGGAGCCTGTGTCTCCGGTGTGGACGTCTCCGTCTGTGGAGCCTGTGTCTCCGGTGCGGACGTCTCTGTCTGCGGAGCCTGTGTCTCCGGTGCGGATGTCTCCGTCTGTGGAGCCTGCGTCTCCGGTGCAGGCGTCTCTGCCTGTGTCTGTATCTGCGTCTCCGCCTGTGTCTGTGCCTCCTCTGCCAGCGTGGTCACGCCACACTGCTGCAACAGCATCGCAGCTGTCAGAACAGAGGCTGCCAGTTTTTTGAATCTGCTTTTCATCCTGTTCTCCCCTTTCTGCTTCCGGTTCTTCCCCTTCTGCTTTTTTATGTATTCCGGATGATAGGCCGGATCTATCTCCGGCGATTCTTTTTTCTTAGTTAGTATAATACATTCCTCCATACCCGTAAACCAAAAGATTCTTAAGAAGTTCTTGCGTTTCATGTCGTTTTTGCGCGGACAAAAATCCGTATAATTTACCCTCTGTTTTTCATTCTTTACAACTATTTTCAGAAAATTTTTTCATTATTTGAGCATGCTCGGAATGTTTTGTGGGATTTCTCTTAATTCTCTATGCAAAATGCACAAAATTCGCACCCGGAAGCTTAGTGAAAAGGCCGATTTTGTCCGTGCTCAGTCTTTCCAGATTGAAATCACCCTGTGCTCATGTTACAATCAGCGCACAGAAAACGGGAGAAAGAAACCTGTAAACACTTTCATTCAAGGAGGGACACTATGAAAAAGAAAACCAGACAGACCGGATTGTTATTATCCGTGCTCATGCTCGCTACGACCAGCCTTTATCCGGTTTCCGCATTTGCGGAGGAAACCACAGAGGCTCCGGCAGAAGCCATAACTGAGGCTGCTGAAAAATCTGACGCCAAAACAATGATGACCGGCAACTGGGCGCCGGCTACCCGGGAGCGTATCCAGTCCGTCATCGACGCAAACGCAGACAGCGGACGCTATGTTGTATTCGACTTCGACAATACATCTGCTATTTTTGACGTAGAGGAAGCGCTGCTCGCTTATCAGATCGAAAATCTGCAGTTCAAGATCGACCCGGCAGAGCTTGGCGATATCCTTGAGACACAGATTCCGTCCTTAGACGAACCGGTCGGAAAGAATCTCGCAGACGGCGATGTGACCGTAGCAAATCTGGTCGCTGATCTCACTTCCGACTATCAGTGGCTGTATGATAATTATGAGGGCTTCGGTGCAGGCGGAACCTACGACCTTACCTATATCCATGCAACCAATCAGTATGAGGACTTTGCAGCTAAGCTCCGCTACATGTATACTGCAGTAGGCGATACCTTTGATGCATCTGTTTCTTATCCGTGGGTTACTTACCTTTTTGCCGGCATGACTCCGGACGAAGTATATGATCTGGCGCTTGCTTCCCATACCTACTGGTCCAACTACGGACGCTACAGCAAGACAGTCTGGACCTCTCCGGTTGAGCTGGAAGGCGAGAGCGGCGTAATCACCACAAGCTTCATCACCGGAATTACTTTCACAGATGAACTGCAGAATCTCTACCAGACCCTGATGGCAAACAATATTGACGTTTATATTATCTCCGCTTCTTTCATCGATGTTATCCGTGCCGCAAACGACAACTTCGGCTACAACGTTCCGGAGGATCATGTCTTTGCAATGCGCAACGTGCTCAAGGACGGCAAGTACACGAACGAATATGACTACAACTGGGGCGGCGAGGGCAAATATGCTCAGACGCAGGCTGCAGGTAAGAGTACAATAATCACTAATTTCATCGCTCCGAATTATGACGGTGCAGGCCCTCTGATGGTATTCGGCGACAGTGCAGGCGACTGGAATATGATGACTGACTGGATGGAAAGCGGCGATACACAGCTCGGCGTGATCTTCAACCGTTACCGTAAGACAAGCGACCCGATCTGGCAGGGTTCCACAGAAGCAGCGGAATCCATCGGAAATGCAGACGCACGCTTTGTCCTGCAGGGAAGAGATGAGAACCACGGCCAGCTCCGTCCGTCCGAATACTCCATTCTTCTTGGCGAGACCGAAGAAGTACTGGTACGTCCGGCAGAGTAACATCAAACAAACTAAGTCTGACAAAAATCGTTTTCTCCCGTAATACCTTGAAAAAGGGGCTGTCGCACTCACGTGCGGCAGCCCCTTTGTATTGTCCTGCTTTCTTATTTGGTTCCGAAAATACGGTCTCCGGCATCGCCAAGACCCGGAACAATGTATCCGTGCTCATTGAGATGCTGATCCAGCGCTCCGATATAAATATCGACATCCGGATGAGCCTTCTTCATTGCCTCTACGCCTTCCGGTGCTGCGATGATGCAAAGGAAACGGATATTCTTTACTCCCTTATCCTTGAGCATCTGGATCGCTGCCACTGCTGATCCGCCGGTCGCAAGCATCGGGTCTACGACAAATACCTCCCGCTCGTTAGAGTCAGCCGGAAGCTTACAGTAATACTCTACCGGCTTTAAGGTCTCCGGATCACGGTACAGTCCGATGTGGCCTACCTTTGCTGCCGGAATCATTGCAAGCATTCCCTCTACCATTCCAAGGCCTGCACGCAGAATCGGAACGACTGCGAGCTTCTTTCCGCTCAGCTCTTTGACTGTTGTCCTGCAGATCGGCGTCTCGATCTCGATATCTGTCAGCTTCAGATCTCTCGTCGCCTCATAGCACATATACATGGCGATTTCTCCGATCAGCTCCCGGAACTCCTTAGAGCCGGTCTCCTTTTTTCGAATCAGTCCTACCTTGTGCTGGATCAGCGGATGATCCATAACTACTATTTTCTGCATAATTTCCTCCTAATATATATAGATATTGGGGTCAAAAAGTATTTTGCCCCTATGATACACGGATTGTTTTGCTCAATCCTCATCAATCATTCGGATCCGACGTGCATGACGCTCTGCGCCGGAAAATTCCGTATCAAGGAACGTATCGACAATCTTCATTGCAAGTCCTGTTCCCGTCACACGCGCACCCATTGCCAGAATATTGGCATCGTTGTGCAGACGGGTAGCCTCAGCACTGAAGCAATCTCCGCAGACGGCCGCACGGATCCCTTTATAGCGGTTGGCTGTAATGGAAATGCCGATACCGGTGCCACAGATCAGAATACCACGATCGCATCTCCCCTCCTGAATCTCTTTTACTACTTTCTTTGCATACACCGGATAGTCTACCGCATCCTCTGAATAAGTACCGCAGTCTGTATATTCCAGTCCACGCTCCTCCAGGTGCTTTTTGACTTCCTGCATCAGGCCATAGCCGGCCTGATCACAACCCAATGCTAACATAACAGTTCCTCCTCATTCAATTGTACTACAAGCTTCGCAATCAGAGCTTCCAGCTCTGCAAAACACTTCCCATAATCTGCCAGCGAGCCGCCATATGGATTGGAGATCCCCTCCCGTACTCCGACGTACTCATTCAGCACCGGAATCAGCAGAGAATATTCTTCGCCAAACTCCACCTGAATCTTCTGCTTCACACTCTCATCAAGCGCAATCACCAGCGTACGGTCTTCAAAATCTTCCCGGACAAGCGGATCACTCATGTGATTCTTCATCGTCAGTCCATTGCTGACCAGAACCGCCTCTGCCTTTGGATTGATTGGCTCCGGAAACAACACCACCACACCCTTGGATGTGATCTCCAGCTCCTCCAACAGAAATTTGCTCTGCAAAATGGCCTCTGCCATCGGACCAACCGCCGTATCACTGCTGCTCACAAAGATAAGTCTGTCGTATTTCTTCACCTTTTTGCTCCTTATCGCCTCATACCCGGATAATCTGATGTCCGGCTGCCTTAATCAGACGGTTCATAATCGCCTGACCGATCTGTGGCGTCTCAAACGCCTCTGAATATATCACAGAAATATCGGATTCGTCAAACTCCCGGAGCAGCCCGAACAGGTGCTGCGCAATCGTAATCTCATCTTTTCTGCTTCCGATCGAGCGCACATCTCCATCCTTATAATAAGAAAGAGACTCATCTGTCCCAATCACGCCGACCTTTTTCCCTTCAGAGATCTGCTGCTGCACCAGCTCATTGATTTTCCTGCGAACCTTTTCGGCTTCTCCTTCTACGATAATCAGATCTGCCTTTGGTGCATAGTGGCGATACTTCATACCTGGCGCCTTTGGATGTACGCCTGACTCCGGCGCGATCAGTCCACGGTCCATCTCGACCTCGCCGAGCACCTTCGTCAACATCTCCTGATTGATATAGCCTGGCCGAAGGATCGTCGGGGCTCCGTCTGTCAGATCTACAATCGTAGACTCCAGCCCGATGTCCACAGTCCCGCCATCAATGATCATATCAATTTTTCCATTTAAATCCTCTGCCACATGCTCTGCCTTTGTCGGGCTCGGACGTCCGGATGTATTCGCGCTCGGAGCCGCCACATAGCCGCCGCCTGCCCGGATCAGCGCCCGCGCAATCGGATTCACCGGCATCCGTACCGCAACGGTCTCTAGTCCGCCGGTCGTCGCATATGGCACCAGATCTGATTTATTCAGTATCATTGTAAGCGGACCTGGCCAGAATGCGTCCGCAAGTTGCTTCGCAGCCTCCGGGATCTCCGATACGATCGCCCTGATCGCCTCCCAGTCTGCAATATGGACAATCAGTGGATTGTCTGACGGTCTTCCCTTTGCTGCATAAATTTTTGCGGAAGCCTCCGCATCCAGTGCGTTGCCACCGAGTCCGTACACCGTCTCAGTCGGGAATGCCACGAGTCCTCCTTGTTTCAATATCTCACCGCCCAGCCGGATCCCTTCTTCCGAAATCCCGCTGCGCATATCTTCCAGAATTGTCTGCATTTCTATTCCTGCCTTTCCAATCCTGTATAGTATACCACTTTGCCCGACATTTTGAAACACTTTTCTGATTTCCTGTACCCAAAGCTTCTACTTTGTGGTAAAATATTACTAACTTTTTTAGAAAACGGAGGCTATTATGAGCGAAGAAGTAAAAAACATGAATGAAACCAAGCCGGAAACCGCTACAAAAGAGACTGCGGCTCCGGTAGAGACAATGGCAGATTATGAGGATGCAATCAACGCTTCTTTAAAGCCGATCCATGAGGGTGATATTCTGACCGGTGAGGTCATCGGCGTATCTGAAGATACCGTGACACTCGACTTCGGTTCTTTCACTGACGGAATCATTCGTCTGGAAGATGCAAGCGATGATCCGAACTTTACCTTCAACGAGATTCAGGTCGGACAGACCATCTCTGCGACTGTCATCCGCCGCGACGATGGCGAAGGACACATCCTTCTCTCTATGAAAGAGGCTGCTGCCGTACTCGGCTGGGAGCGTCTTGAGCAGCTCTTAAAGGATCAGTCCAATATCACGGTAAAGATCAGCGAGGCAGTCAAAAGCGGCGTAGTCGCTTATGTAGAAGGCATCCGCGGTTTTATCCCGGCCTCCAAGCTGGCTCTGGAATATGTAGAAAATCCGGAGGACTGGGTCGGAAAAGAGATCGAGGTCCGCGTCATCACCGCCGATCCGGAGGATAAAAAGCTCGTGCTCTCCGCAAAAGAGATCCTGCGCGAGAAAGAAGCAGAAGAGCGCAAGCAGCGCGTATCGAATGTAGAAGTCGGCCTCGTGACCGAGGGAACGGTGGAATCTCTGATGCCATACGGTGCGTTTGTCCGTCTCTCCAACGATCTGACCGGACTCGTACACGTATCCCAGATCTGCCAGCAGCGAATCAAGCACCCGGGTGTCGTGCTCAAAGAAGGGCAGACCGTCAAAGTCAAGGTCATCGGCATCAAAGACGGCAAGATCAGTCTGAGCATGAAGGCTCTTGAGGATGTCGCAGCTGTCGAGGTCGAGGAAGAGACCTACGAGATGCCGGAAACTGAGGCAGCGACGACCTCCCTTGCTTCTTTATTTAAAAATATTAAGCTGTCCTGATGCGCTAAACCACAATACCCTGACGCTTCCTCTTATATAGTCTTATTTACTATACAGAGCCAACGTCAGGGTATTTTTATTATCCTCTCACCGCATCCTTCATGGACTTTACATACTCTTTCACATACGGTACACACGCCTCTTTATACTGCCCGCAGAGCTTCACGATCGCGGATCCGACGATCGCCCCGTCTGATTTTGCCGCCATCGCAGCTGCCTGCTCCGGAGTAGAGATGCCAAAGCCGACCGCGCACGGAATATCCTTTGCTGCCTTCACGAGCTGTACCATCGCACCGATATCGGTCGTGATCGCAGAACGCATACCGGTCACGCCAAGAGAGGATACGCAGTATACGAACCCTTCCGCCTCTTTTGCAATCTGAGTGATCCGCTCATGGGAGGTCGGTGCAATCAGGGAAATCAGATCCAGGCCATATTTTTTACACACCGAATCGAACTCCTCCTTTTCCTCAAACGGCACATCCGGAAGAATCAGGCCGTCCATACCAAGACTGGCCGCCTTCTGGATAAAGCGCTCCGTACCATAGGAAAAGACAACATTCGCATACGTCATGAACACCATCGGAATCTTCGTATTCTGTCGGAGCCGCTTTACCATATCAAAAATTTTATCGGTCGTAACGCCACCGCTTAAGGCACGCACATTCGCTGCCTGAATGACCGGCCCTTCCGCAGTCGGATCAGAAAACGGGATTCCGAGTTCAATCAAATCTGCACCTGCCTCTTCCATCGCGTAGATGAGCTGCTCCGTCACTTCAAGTGACGGATCTCCGCAGGTCAGAAACGGGATAAACGCCTTTCCATTTGCAAATGCTTCCGCAATTCTCTTATTCATGAATATCCTCCCCTCTGTAACGTGCAATCGCTGCACAGTCCTTGTCACCGCGGCCGGAAATCGTAATGACTACGCACTGGTCCTTTCTCATCGTCGGTACAAGCTTCTTCGCATAGGCAACGGCATGTGCACTCTCTATCGCCGGGATGATGCCCTCGATCCGGGAGAGATACTCAAATGCATCCACTGCCTCCTCGTCTGTCACCGGCACATATTCAGCACGTCCGGTATCGTACAGGTGTGCATGCTCCGGACCGATACCCGGATAATCGAGTCCGGCTGAAATCGAGTAGACCGGGGCGATCTGCCCGTATTCATCCTGACAGAAATAGGACTTCATGCCATGGAAAATGCCAAGCCTTCCTGTCGCGATGGTCGCCGCTGTCTCTGCCGTATTGACGCCGCGTCCGGCTGCCTCACAGCCAATCAGGCGCACGCCCTCATCCTCAATGAAGTGATAAAAGGTGCCGATCGCATTGGATCCGCCACCGACGCATGCCAGCACCGCATCCGGCAGTCTTCCCTCCTTTTCCAGCATCTGCTGTCTGATCTCTTTGGAAATGACCGCCTGAAAATCACGCACGATCGTCGGGAACGGATGCGGCCCCATGACCGAACCGAGTACATAATGCGTATCCGCAATCCGGTTCGTCCACTCACGCATCGTCTCTGATACGGCATCCTTCAGGGTCGCTGTCCCGGAGGTCACCGGATGCACCGTTGCGCCGAGCAGACGCATTTTATAAACGTTCAGTGCCTGACGCTTTGTGTCTTCCTCACCCATAAATACTTCACATTCCATGCCCATCAGTGCTGCCACTGTCGCTGTCGCCACTCCGTGCTGACCGGCTCCGGTCTCCGCAATGACACGGGTTTTTCCCATTTTCTTCGCCAGCAGTACCTGACCGAGCACGTTGTTGATCTTATGCGCACCGGTATGGTTCAGATCCTCGCGCTTCAGGTAAACCTTCGCGCCGCCAAGATCCTCCGTCATATGTGAAGCATAGTACAGGCGGGAGGGCCGACCGGCATACTCATTGAACAGCTCTGTCAGCTCCCGGTTAAATTCCGGATCATCTTTATAATGAAGGTATGCCTCTTCCAGTTCGATCACTGCATTCATCAGTGTCTCTGGGATGTACTGGCCTCCGTGGATTCCAAATCTTCCTTTTGACATATTGATTCTTCCTTTCTTCTGTTGTCTTATCTGTTCTTTCTCCAGGCATTTCATGCTCTCACAATCCGCACTGCCTCCCGTATCTTCCCGGCATCTTTCCTGCCATCTGTCTCAAGACTGCTGGAGAGATCAACCGCAAAGGGTCGCGTCGTCCGGATCGCCTCTTCCAGATTGTCGACTCCAAGCCCGCCCGCCAGAAAAAATGGCGTTTTATTTTCTGCAGCCTTTGACCGCTCCAGCAAGGACCAGTCAAACGTCCGTCCGGTTCCTCCGCCACCCTGATCCAGCAAAATGTAATCGGCAGGACTGGCAAATGCCCGCTGTACATCCTCCTGTGTCCGAATGGAAAACGCCTGAACTACCGGTCGACCCGTCTGTTCTTTCACTGCTTCCACATACGACGCATCCTCCTGCCCGTGCAGCTGAGCCATCGCAAGTACGCCATCCTGCAGCAGACCCACGATCAGCTCCACCGGCGCATTGACAAAGACGCCGACAGAAACGATCCCGTGGTCGAGCAGCGCCGTCAGCCTTCGAAGCTGTTGGACGGACACATTTCTGCGGCTTTTCGGTACTTCCACTACAAAGCCTGCGTAGTCCGGCTTCACCTCATTGACAGCTTCGATATCCTCCGGGCGGCTCAGGCCGCAGATCTTGATTTTCGTTCGCTGTGAAGCTCCTGTTTCTTCCTGTTTCCGTATTACACACACAGTATACTTCCTTTCCACACCTGTACTTCCTGCTGTTCTGCCGCTATGGCAGCTTTCTGTGTCCTTGCTGCCAGAAGCAGACGGCACCTTTTTCTACAGAATCATTCCTCCGTTCAGCTCTTCTAGGGCTTCCCGCTTTTTCGGACTGCGCATCAGCGTCTCACCAATCAGCACCGCATCTACATGATTCTCTCGAAGTACCTGAATGTCCTGTGCGGTCCGGATCCCACTCTCAGAGACATAGGCCGCCTCCTCCGGAATCAGGCTCCGCAGCCGGACGCTGTTCGTCACATCGACCTGAAACGTCTTCAGATCCCGGTTGTTCACACCGATGATGCGCGCACCACTTACTGCTGCCCGGCAGGCCTCTGCCTCGTCATGTGCCTCGACCAGCGCATCCATCCCAAGTGACTCTGCCAGCTCCCGATAGGCGCGCAGCTGTGCATCATCCAGAATTGCACAGATCAGAAGCACTGCCGATGCACCAAGCAGACACGCCTGATAAATCATATACTCATCGACGGTAAAATCCTTGCGCAGCACCGGAATCTCTACCTGCGCTGCAATCTCCTGCAGATATGCATCCTTTCCGAGGAACCGAAACGGCTCCGTCAGACAGGAGATTGCGGATGCACCCGCTGCCTCATACTCTCTGGCAATGTCCAGGTACGGGAAATCCGAAGCGATCAGCCCCTTCGAGGGCGACGCTTTTTTTACCTCACAGATATAGGACATCCCAGGCTTTTTTAAAGCCTCATAAAAGCTCCGTTTTGATTTTTTTTGCTCGGTCGCTTCGATCTGACGGATCAGCTCTTCCGTCGGCGTCTGCCGCTTTTCCGCTTCGATCCGTTCCCTCGTCTGCGCCGCGATTTGCTCCAGAATATTCATCTCTGCTCCTCCGCATTGGATTCCCGGATAAATTCCTCCAGCTTCGCAAGTGCCGCTCCACTGTCAAGTAGCTGCTCTGCCTGACGCACACCTTTCTCAATCGTTTCGGCTTTTCCTGCAATGTAGAGTGCCGCCCCCGCATTCAGGCAGACCGCCTGACGCTTTGCACCCTGCTTGGCGCCTGTCAGGATCGCCCGTGTGATCTGTGCATTCTCTTCCGGTGTGCCTCCCTGTAAAGCGTCCTTCTCACATCGTTCATATCCAAACTGCTCCGGCGCGAGCTCATAGCTTGTAAAGGTTCCATCCTTGATCTCGCACACAGAGGTCGGCGCACTCATCGAAATCTCATCCAGACGATCCTGTCCGTATACGACCATTCCGCGTGTCACGCCAAGATTCGCCATGACCTGTGCCAGCGGCTCGACCAGCGACTGGTCAAATACGCCCATCAGCTCCATGTTCGCGCCCGCCGGATTGCTGAGCGGTCCTAAGATATTAAATACCGTTCGAATGCCCAGCTCTTTTCTGATCGGAGCCACATACTTCATTGCCACATGGTAATTCTGCGCAAACAGGAAACAGATATTGATCTTATGCAGCAGCTCGGCACTCTTTTCCGGAGATACAGTAATCTTCACCCCCAGCGCTTCCAGTACGTCTGCAGCCCCGGACTTTGAGGATGCTGCCCGATTGCCATGCTTTGCGACCGGAACGCCTGCTGACGCAATGACCAGTGAGGAGGTCGTCGATATATTGAAAGAATTCGATCCGTCTCCGCCGGTTCCTACGATCTCAAGTACATCCAGATTGTGAAGAAGCTTTACACAGTGCGCGCGCATTCCGGCTGCCGATGCGGTAATCTCATCGATTGTCTCTCCTTTCATGGCAAGTGCAGTCAGATACGAAGACATCTGTACCGGCGTCGCCTCTCCTCCCATGATCTCATTCATGACTGCCTCTGCTTCCGCGTAGGTCAGATCCTGTTTCTTTGCCAGTTTTAAAATTGCTTCTTTAATCATAGCGGGTCCTCCTGTCCTGTTCCTGGTTCAGTTAAATTTTTCCACACATTTTATAAAATTTTCTATCATTTTCTTTCCTTCCGGCGTCATGACCGATTCCGGATGAAATTGCAGTCCAAATATCGGATCGTTCCGATGCTCGACTGCCATGACTTCTCCGTCCTCTGACTCTGCCGTAACGACCAGCTCCGGCGGAAGCGTTTCCTTCTTTGCCGCAAGCGAATGATACCGCGCTGCCAAAAATGTCTCCGGCATGCCTGCAAAGATCCGGTTTTCCATCGTCTGACGGATCTGCTTTTGCTTTCCATGCATCAGCTGCTTTGCATAAGTGACCGTTCCGCCAAACGCCTCGCAGATCGCCTGATGTCCGAGACAGACGCCAAGGATCGGAAGCTTTCCTGCAAAATACCGGATCGCCGGAATGCAGATGCCCGCATCCTCCGGCCGCCCCGGCCCCGGTGAGAGGATCAGCGCCGCTGGCTGCATCGCCTCAATCTCCTCCACCGTACAGTCATCGTTTCGTATCACCCGGATATCCGGATATACCGATCCGATCAGCTGATAAAGATTGTAAGAAAAGCTGTCATAATTATCAATCAATAGAATCATTCCAGTCCCTCCTCTGCCTGCTTGATGGCTGCACGCACGGCCCGCGCTTTGTTGCAGCACTCTTCGAATTCCTTTTCCGGTACGCTGTCTGCCACGATCCCGGCTCCGGAACGGATGCATATCTCACCGTTCTTTTTGTAGACCAGACGAATCGCGATGCAGGTGTCCAGATTTCCCGCAAAATCCAGATAGCCGATTGCTCCTCCGTAAATACCACGCTTGCTCTGCTCCAGCTCCTCGATAATCTGGCAGGCGCGGAACTTTGGCGCTCCGGATAAGGTTCCTGCCGGCAGGATCGCATCAATAGCATCGACCGCATCCTTGTCATCCCGTATCACGCCGGTAACCGTTGAACCGATGTGCATAACGTGGGAAAAGCGCTCGATCTCCATATATTTTTCCACCTGCACGGTCCCGATTTTGCTGATTTTTCCGATATCGTTTCTGCCCAGATCGACGAGCATATTGTGTTCCGCCCTCTCCTTCTCATCAGCCAGCAGCCCTCGCTCCAGATCCTCATCCTCCTGCCGGGTCTTGCCACGTGGTCTTGTCCCGGCCAGCGGAAATGTACTGAGCTGACCTCTGTCGAGCTTTGCCAGTGTTTCCGGGGAGGCTCCTGCCAGCTCGATGTCGTCACTGGAAAAATAAAACATATACGGAGACGGGTTCGTCGCACGTAATGCGCGGTAAGTGTCAAACAGGCTGCCCTCCGCCTTTGCCCGCATCGGATTCGACAACACCACCTGAAAGATGTCCCCCTCATGGATATAATGCTTTGCCTTTTCGACCATCTCACAGTATTTCTCTTTTGGAAATTGCGGCTGGATTTTGGATGTCAACTTCAGCTTTTTAAACTGCTTCGGCTCTCCATTTTGTAAAAGCGCTGCCATCTCAGCAAGCTTTTGTACGGCACGGTCGTACGCATGCTTCAGTGGCTCCTCTCCTGTCAGCACACCGGTAATCAGCAATACCTTCTGTCGATAATGGTCAAATGCAATGACAGAATCAAACAGCATCATATCCATGTCCCGGAAGTCCTGTTGCTCATGATCCGTCAGCTTCAGCTTTGGCTCACTGTACTTGATATAATCGTAAGAAAAATATCCGACCAGCCCTCCGGTAAACGGCGGCATCTTTTCCAGAATCGGACTTCTGTACTGAGCCAGTATGCTTCGAAGCGTATCGCCCGGATGCGTTACCGTAAACCCGTCCTGCTGCGTCTGTCCATCCGGCCCTGTTTTCCGGATTTTCATCTGTCCGTCCGTACAGGTGATTTCCATCGTCGGCTGGTATCCAAGAAATGTGTAGCGTCCCCACACCTCTGTCTGACTGGCACTTTCCAGCATAAAGCAATGGCGGCTCGCGCCACGCAGTCTGCACATGACCTCCACAGGCGTATAGCGGTCCGCATACAGCTCCCGGCAAATCGGGATTCTTCGGTACTGGCCACTATCTGCAAGCGTCTGAATTTCTTCCAATGATGGATAATACATATGTGATACCTCCTGCATATTTTCTGCAAAACAAAAAGTCCCTGACAGAATCTAAGTTCTGTCAGGGACGAGAATGTACTCAATGATATACTTGACCACCCGCGGTGCCACCCTGATTCACGACAGGAATCGTGCGCTTATCGGAATACCTTTATATTCCCGGCAACTGACGTATGCCCTACGTCGCAGAATACTCGGATCACTCCATCCTTTGACTGTGCCCTCCGCGGTCCATTTAGTAAACTGCTTTTCGACCCGGCTCTCACCTTCCCGGACTCTCTGTGCGCGCATGATTACTTTTATCTCCGCTTCATCGGTTTAACGGATTAAATTTTTTATAAAATTACCACAAATCCACCCCATTGTCAAGCATCTTCTTATCATTTTTTCTGATGGCTTCCTGCCTGAGGTAAAACCGCTGCCATCGTCTCCATCAGCACCGGAAGCTCGATCGGCTTTACCACATATCCATTCATGCCAACTGCAAATGCCGCTTTCCGGTCTTCCTCAAATGCATTTGCCGTCATAGCCACGATCGGCGTCTGCGACCGCTCATCCGGCAATTTCCGGATCCGTCTGGTACTCTCATACCCATCCATGCACGGCATCTGAATATCCATCAGAATCAGATCATAATAGCCCATCGGGGCCTTTTCTACCATGGCAAGCGCCTGCGCGCCATTTATTGCATGCTCGACTATGATTCCCGCATCCTGCAAAATTGTCTCTGCGATCTCTGCATTTAAGGCGTTGTCCTCCGCAAGCAAAATCCGTATGCCGGCCAGCACTGCTGCATCCAATGCTTCCTTTTGGGTATCTGCCTTCTTGGTCCCGGCATGCTCTGCAATCCGATGCGTCAAAGTCACCGTAAAGGTCGTCCCCTCATGAAGTGTGCTCTCAACCGAAATACTTCCGTCCATCAGATTGACCAGTGATTTTACAATCGACAGTCCAAGTCCGGTACCCGTGATTCCGCTCTCTGCCGAATTCTGTTCCCGTGAGAACCTTTCGAACAGATGTGGGAGGTATTCCTTGCTGATACCAATCCCGGTGTCTTTTATCAGTGTCCGGAAGGTCGCATAGCCCTCCTGCCGGTGTCATAAATATTTTTGTTTTTGCCATGATATGGCATTCCTGCTCTGTCCCTTTATGAATAATACATTCATAATCCACCATATCATTTACTTCACGAAGCCTTGTCAGTCTGGAAACCGTATCCGGATCCGGATAATAAAGCTTCTTCAGAATTTTCCCGATATTCTGCTGCGCCTCTTCTATGTCAGAGCATCGATACATCCGCAGCGCCTCTGCATTCATATGAATCAGCCTGTGTTCCGGCAACGTATAGGCCATCAGCCCGCAGTTCTGAATGTCCAGCAGCTCCCTGTAATAATCCTGCTGCAGTATATGCTCCTTTTTCAGTGTTTGATTCAGCTCAGCCAGGCGCCGTTCCGCCTGTTTACTCTTTTCCAGCCGAACGGTATCTGAGATATCCTGATGAGTGCCAACGATGCGAACCGTATCCGCGCTGCCGGACTCTCTCTTTCCGCCACAACGGACATACATCTCACCGGTTATGGGATGTATAAAGCGATAGACGATCTCCGTCGGTTCCTTTGCAAGCTTGGCCGCATACTCTTCAAAGAGCTCCTGATCTTCTTTGTGGATATGTGCCCGATGGTATAAAAAACGCTTCTCCGGCGTGACATCCCCTGATATGCCGAGCAACTCATCCATCACCCGATCCGCATAAAATCTTGGCGCCCTCCCCGCTTCAAATTCCACTCTCCAGACTCCGATTCTGGCAGACCGCAAAATATGCTGCATATCATTACAACCCAAATACTCCATATGCATCCCTCCGCACCAGATTGCTTCACTTTCCTCATTTTTTATTGATTTGATAGACGCAAAACCTTTTATAAGTCCTCACAAATGTTTATAAACCAATGTGAAAATGGCTTAAAATCAAGGTTTTCCGCATATCTTCATTTTTCTTGTCATATCTCCGCATAAGGTGTTTTTGTAAGACCGGGCACCATTTTAGCACCACAGAATATAAGGAGGACGACATGAAAAACGAACTTTTGACTAAGGGTATTATACTTCCGTCCGGCGAAATCGGCAAGAATAAGATAAACCTTGTCGCCGGGGCAATCACGCAGCCGTTCGCGGAAATGGTATGGGTAACGACAGGCGGCGACATGGAAACAATCAACCGCCTTACCAACGTACTTGTAACCATGAACAACCCCACCGACCGGGGCAAGCTGTTCAAAATCATCAAACTGCTTTATGGGCTAATGGGCTTGCCTTTTTCAGAGGAAGCCGAGCCTATGGACGCAGACCCCGACGTTTTGGAATACTTCATCTTTTCTTTCATGGCAGACTTTGGAGAAGTCATGCAAGAACTGATAGCAGAAGAAATGAAATAGCGACCCGCACAGCGGCGTTTCTCACTCTCTCACTGGGAGAACAGGAACGCCGCTATTTTTATGCCCTCATGTTACGCAGTAGGGGCAAAAAAAGCCTTGATTTATCGGGCTTACAGAACGCAAAACAGAGGAAGCAAGGAAAAGATACCTTACCCCTCAAAATCCGCGTTCTACTGCGCAACAAATCTAAAGCAAAGGAGTGATGAAGCTATGGCAGTTTTCCGTGTGGAACGCAACACAGGCTACACCGTAATGAGCAACCACCACTTACGCAACAAGGAGCTTTCCTTAAAGGCAAAGGGGCTGTTATCTCAAATGCTGTCCCTGCCGGAGGATTGGGACTATACCCTTGCAGGGCTGTCCTACATCAACCGGGAAAGTATCGACGCTATCCGTACCGCCGTTTGGGAGCTTGAAAAAGCCGGATATATCACAAGGCGGCAGGGACGCGACGAGAAAGGCAAAATGACCGCAATCGAGTACACCATTTACGAACAGCCGCAGCCGCCGGAATTGGATTGCCCGGTATTGGAAAATCCAACAGCGGATAACCCGACAACGGAAAATCCGACGTCGGAAAATCCAATGCAATTAAATAAAGATATATCAAGAACTAACTTACAAAAAAAAGAAAAATCAAATACGGATTTATCAAGTACCCATTCCATTCCTATCCATTCCCTAAATCCCTTGCCTTATGGCGAGGACGAAGCGGCACAGCCGCCGGAACGGAAAGGAACGGAAAGGAACGACGCTTACAGAGTGTATGAGGAAATCATCAAGGACAATATCGAGTATAACATTCTCTTGCAGGATATGAAGTTTGACCATGACCGTCTGAATGAGATTGTTGACATTATCCTTGAAACGGTCTGTACGTCAAGAAAGAAAATCCGTATTGCAGGGGACGATTACCCCGCCGAGCTTGTGAAGTCAAAGTTTATGAAGCTGGACAGCGAACATATCCGCTTTGTCCTTGACTGTATGCAGGAGAACACCACGAAAATCCGCAATATCAAGCAGTACCTAAAGGCGGTTCTTTTCAATGCCCCGTCTACCATTGACAGCTATTATACTTCCCTTGTCGCTCACGACATGGCAAGCGGCGCATTATCCGGCAAGCCTAAATACGGCGACCCGGACTACTACACCTACAACGAGGGCGAAAGCCTGTAAACGAAAAAAGGAGGATTTACCACATGGCACAGAAAACAGGAGCTTTAATTTTTGACGAAACCGCTGACCGCTACGATATTCGCTTTGATATTGCCGACTATTACGGCGGCTTGCATTGCGGCGAGTGCATGGACGTATTCACAGGCGGCAAATGGAAGCCGACCCGGATTGAGTACGGGGACAACTGGTATCTTGTAGGTATCCGCGCCGAGGACTTGAACGGGCTGCGGGTGCGGATTTAACGGGGCGGCGTGAAGAACGGACGCCCTTTTTTCACGCCCAAAAGCGGCGTACCACCTTAACACTATCACTACTACCGGGAAAGGAGGACGGTAAACATTGCAAGATGAAATCAACGAAAAAGTGGTTGCGCTCTCTGTCAAGGGAGCGAAGCTGACCGCTGAAACGCTGCAAAAGGCAATCAAAGCCATGCTTGCACAGGCAAAAAAGCAGCAGGAAAAACAGCCCCACGGGAAGCAGACCCTAAAGCAGCTTGCGAAGCAGAACGCGGGGCTATCCAACATTGAGATAACCGAGGGCAATATCAAAGCCTTTGAGCAGACGGCAAAAAAATACGGTATCGACTTTGCCCTAAAGAAAGACAGCACCGAAACGCCGCCCCGTTATCTCGTCTTTTTCAAGGGGCGGGACGCGGACGCTCTGACCGCAGCCTTTAAGGAGTTTTCCGCAAAGAAGCTGACACAGGAGCAAAAGCCCTCTATCCGAAAGGCACTTGCCACATTCCGGGAAGCAGCAAAGCAGCTTAACGCGAACCGTCAAAAGACAAAATACAAGGACAGGGAGGTATCGCTATGAAGCCGAATATCAAGAAGCTGCTTATCCTAAACGCCCCCTATCTGCTCTTTGTGTATCTCTTTGATAAAGTCGGACAGGCGGTGTGGCTCTCGCCGGGGGCTGACCTCTCCGGCAAGCTGGTTTCCATTGGCAGCGGCTTTTCCGCTGCCTTTTCAAATGCCCTGCCGAGTTTTAACCCTATGGATTTGCTTATCGGCATTGTCGGGGCTGTCGTTATCCGGCTTGCGGTCTATGTGAAAGGCAAGAACGCAAAGAAATACCGTAAGGGCATGGAGTACGGCTCTGCACGTTGGGGCAATGCCGAGGATATAAAGCCATATATCGACCCCATGTTTGAAAATAACGTGCTGCTGACGCAGACCGAAAGGCTGATGATGAGCAGCCGCCCGAAGCACCCGAAGTATGCAAGAAACAAAAACGTGCTTGTCATCGGCGGCTCCGGCAGCGGCAAAACAAGGTTTTTTGTAAAGCCCAACTTAATGCAAATGCACAGCAGCTATGTTGTCACAGACCCGAAAGGAACGGTTTTAATCGAGTGTGGAAAGCTCTTGCAGCGGGGCGGGTACAAAATCAAGGTGCTAAACACCATCAATTTCAAGAAATCCATGCGGTACAATCCCTTCGCCTATCTGCGCAGCGAAAAGGATATTTTGAAACTGGTAAATACCATTATCGCCAACACCAAAGGCGACGGGGAAAAATCCGGCGAGGATTTTTGGGTGAAATCGGAACGGCTTTTTTACTGCGCCCTTATCGGCTACATCTGGTACGAAGCCCCGGAGAATGAGAAAAACTTTACGACGCTGCTTGAAATGATAAATGCGTCGGAAGCCCGCGAGGACGACCCGGAATTTCAATCCCCCGTTGACCTCATGTTTGAACGCTTGGAGGAAAAAGACCCGGAACATTTTGCGGTGCGCCAGTACAAGAAGTTTTTGCTGTCTGCCGGAAAAACAAGAAGCTCTATCCTCATTTCCTGCGGTGCGCGTCTTGCCCCCTTTGACATTCGGGAACTGCGCGAGCTGATGGAAACCGACGAAATGGAGCTTGACACCTTAGGCGACCGAAAGACCGCGCTTTTTGTTATTATCTCCGACACCGACGACACCTTTAACTTTGTTGTATCAATCCTTTACACACAGCTTTTCAATCTGCTTTGTGACAAGGCAGATGATGTGTACGGCGGGCGGCTACCTGTTCATGTGCGCTGTCTGCTTGACGAGTTTGCAAATATCGGGCAGATACCGAAGTTTGAAAAACTCATTGCCACGATAAGGAGCCGCGAAATCTCCGCGTCCATCATCTTGCAGAGCCAGTCGCAGCTAAAGGCTATCTACAAGGACAACGCCGATACCATTGTCGGCAACTGCGATACGACCCTGTTCTTGGGCGGCAAGGAGAAAACGACCCTTAAAGAAATGTCGGAAATCTTGGGGAAAGAAACCATTGACAGCTTCAACACTTCCGAAACAAGAGGACGGGAGCTTTCCCACGGGCTGAACTATCAGAAGTTAGGCAAGCAGCTTATGAGCGAAGATGAAATTGCGGTCATGGACGGCGGGAAATGTATCTTGCAACTACGCGGGGTGCGTCCGTTCTTCTCCGAAAAATACGATATTACCAAACACCCGAAGTACAAGTACCTTTCCGACTTTGACAAGAAAAATGCCTTTGACATGGAAAAGCACTTGCGCCGCCGTCCTGCAATCGTAAAGCCGGACGAGGTATTTGACTATTACGAAGTTGACGAAGCAGATTTGCAGGAGGACACAGAAAATGAATAAGCGTATCAGAAAGAAAAAGGCAAAACAGCAGCTAATCCGGGCTATCAGCGGGCTTGTGGAAGCTGCCGAGGAAATGCAGCGGGAACAGGAACGCAGGACAAGACAGGCAGGTATTTCCTATATCAAGTATATCGAAGCTGTCCGGGAACGGCAGTACGGCATTATGCCTGTCTACACACCACTTTTTGAAAAGGAGGGAGCTTAAAGTAAAAATAATAAACACGGGCTACATGGTACGCGCCCCTACTCCTTGCGCGTATCGCGGCAGGAAGCCGCACCCTTACAACTGAATACCGCCGCGCCGCAGCAACAAACGCAGCGCGGGGACTTATGACCGCGGCAGTTATCGAAAACTGACCGCCGTTTTTTATGCCCTTTTTCGGGCAGCCGCACAGCGGCAGAAAGGAGTTATATTATGGCATTTTTCAACAGCGCAGTAGGCGTTTTACAGACACTCGTTATCGCTCTCGGAGCAGGTCTTGGCATTTGGGGCGTTATCAACCTCTTGGAGGGCTACGGAAATGACAACCCAGGTGCAAAAAGCCAGGGCATGAAGCAGTTCATGGCTAATTAGTTGGAACAAAAAACGAAAGGAAAAGCACAATCCAGACGGTATCAGCGGCAGGCTACAAGAATAAATTGTGATTTCACAAGATTGGTGCTATAATAAGAGAAAAGTTCCTGCCGGGGCAGCCGCCCCGGTGGTATAGATAGAAAGGCAGGAAAACAATATGCACATCAGCTATAAGCCACTCTGGCACACACTGTTAGAGCGTGATATGAGAAAAGAGGATTTAAGGCTTGCCGCTGGTATGACAACAAATATGATTGCCAACATGAGCAAAGAGGGAAAGCACATCAGCATGGATACATTAGCCCGTATCTGCGAAACGCTGAATTGTGAGATTACCGATGTGATTGAGTTAGTACCAGACGAGCCTGCTTCCACAGGAGGTAAGGAACATGAGCGAATTGAAACCAAGAATAACGGAAAACGGAATTGATTATATCCTTGTCGGAGATTATTACATCCCGGACTTGAAACTGCCGGAGGAACACCGCCCTATCGGAAAGTACGGACGGATGCACCGGGAATATTTAAGGGAAGTCCACCCAGCCAGATTGAATACATTGATACTGACCGGGGAATTGTGGACATATCTTGCAGACCTGAACGAACAGGCACAGGAACGGTTAGACACCATCATGGAGCAGATGAAAACTGCCGAGGGCGTAACCGAGGAATTGAAGCGTACCCACCAAATGGAATGGGTGCAGCGTTGCAATAACATTCATAACCGGGCAGAAGAAATTGTTTTGCATGAGATGATTTATTCATAACGGGAGCAATTAAATCGGAGGTATATAAGATGATTGAAATTGTATTTGGTGAAAGTGCCTGTGGAAGTTTGAAAATTGCCCAAACTTACGGCAAGGGAAAGTATAGAGGAAGTGCTGTTTCAATATTTATGAGGCATGAAGACGGGAGTGTTCCATCTTCAGATGAAATGAAAAAAGCACAGCTTCAAGCACAGGAACAAGAACGCATTGCTTGGGAGAATGCTATTCCATTGGGAGGCAAGAGCTGTGATGTTTATTGTTTTGATATGGCTCTTAGTGTGGGAGATATTTCTGATAATGGAATTGGCGAACAGCGGAAAAATGTTTTCAAGAAAATGCTGTCTGTCTGCTTTGTAGAGGATTTAGATTATCAGGTTGAAGAAAAAATACAGAAAATTAAAACTACATTGACCTCAGTGATTGAACGATATGTAGCTGGGGAAGAAATTCGCATTTGGTATAGCTATAATCCAGATGAGCTTTGTGGTATGTATTGGCTTATGAAACAACTTCAACCCTTAAACTGCCAGACAACAATTTATTTGGTTAAGTTACCTACATGGGAATATGGAAAAGAAAATACTATGACATCCAAAATAGCATGGGGCGAGGTCTCTCCTGGCGAATGGGGAAACTATATAACTCTACAAGAGAAAGCTAATCCTGTATTTCTTTCAGCTTGTGCTATGAAATGGAATCAACTTCAAAATGAAAATGCACCTTTGCGTGCAATGTTAAATGGTAAATTGCAAAGCGTTTCAGAAGATATATATGATAGTTTCATTCTTCGTGAAATTGCGGAACAGCCAGAGCAATTCAAAATGGCTATTGTCATAGGTAATGTTTTAGGAAAATATCAACTTGGAATTAGTGATGTATGGATTTCCAATCGCATTGATAAAATGCTTGAAGATGGTGTGTTGGAAATTATACAGGACGCACCAAAGGGAGAAACAAATTATCGCCGAATATTAAGAAAACGAATGAAGTAATAACCACAGCACAAACCGCTGCTACATGGAATCCAACAAACCATGCAACAGCGGTTTTCCTTTACCGTTTTTTCCTCTGGTTGATAGGCGTTCCAGTTTTCTTTGATTTTTGGAGAATCCGAATAAGCCAGCGAAATTCTTCATCTGACAGATTTTTATAGTTGATACCGAGCTGCTTGCAGTAAAGCACTGCCAG
Source organism: Lachnospiraceae bacterium (assembly GCA_902363135.1). Taxonomy (GTDB): domain Bacteria; phylum Bacillota; class Clostridia; order Lachnospirales; family Lachnospiraceae; genus Choladousia. The sequence goes on along the minus strand of CABIZF010000002.1, from coordinate 575,501 downwards.
TTTTTCCAAACGGCTGCCCTTGAAATTTTCGACCGCTTCCAGATTTTCTTTCAGTTCATTGGCAACAGTGGTCTGGGGCGCACTCTCACTATCCTTTTTATGGGTTTCCCGAATATCCCGGATAATCAGGTTTAGGTCATCCAGAACCATGTGGCTGAAATATTCATCATCACTGATATGGGCGGCTTGCAGCACTTTCAAATGTGGGTCATCTTCGCCAGGGCGATACCGTTCTATGATTTCATGTCGGACAGTATCGACAAGGGTGTTGAGGTTTTGAATCTGCATGGTGGCAATCCCATCCACATAAATCTCAATGTCCGCAAGAAACTTGATAAAGTCCTTATGGGTGGCAAGTTCGCAGAGCAGACGGTTGTTGATCCGACCGCTTTTCAGAAGTGCAACCATTTCATCGTTCAAATGCAGCTCCGTCAGTGGCGTGTTGATCTGCTCCCTGTTCTCTGTCCGGCACAGCAGATAATCGACGGAAACCCCATAGAAGTCTGCCAGCGTGATAAGGTTGCCATGATTGATTTCCTTAAAATCTTCTTTTTCATAACTGCCAAGGGCTGATTTAGAAATACCCGTTAGTTTTGATAGTTCTTCCAGATTTAAGCCTTTGTCCTTGCGGAGTTCCCAAAGGCGTTCCTGTATGCTTGTTGCTCCTTTCATGGGCACACGCTCCTTTCCAACGGTTTCATTGCTGCCGCTTATCTGGATTATATCACACTTTCCGTAATCGTGGAAATTTCTGATTTTTACCCTTAATTCCTACTTTGTGGACATACGGCACAGGGCACAAAAATGTTCTATGATACAGGTAGTTCATCGATGGATTATTCCAATCGAATGACCAGCCTGTGTGGGATATGCTTCCCCGGCGATGTAGCGCCATGAATTTTGGCAGGGATATGGAGGAACCCTGACCAAAACGAGCGTACCAAAGGGAGCGATACGCCGCTGTGAGATTCAGGGGAGGAACGACACCGGGGAGAACTGGCGAACTGACACCGAAATGATACCGAAACACAACAATCTGATAGGGGGACAGTCTACCCTATCGCTGATACTTCGGGAGATTTTAAGCGGCTCTATGGCTGTAATTTTACCGAAAATCGCCCCGAAACCATACACTAAAACGGGAGGAAGCGCAATATGCCGAGAATGAGCAAAAAGAGGAAGTATGAGCTTTCCTTTTACCTCAATGACCGGGGGCGTGTCACTTACAACGAATTATGCCGGAAATGCCAGCATGGGTGCAAGCAGAGCTTCCGGGCGGTTGTGATTGACTGCCCCTGTTATTTATCCAAACGAGCAAAGAAAAAGGAGGAACACACAGAATGAATTTTGAATTTATGACGATAGACACACCATTGCCGCCCTGTATGCCTTTTCCCAGAGCGTTGACAGGATTTCCAGTCAGCAGCACCGCAAAGGTCATGTACTGCCGGATGCTGGACGCTATGCTCTCCAAAGGGCAGGAGGACGAGAACGGAATCCTCTTTGTCTGCTTCCCTGTCACAGCCATTGCCGCAGTCCTGTCCCGCAGCTCCATGACGGTCAAGCGTTCTCTGAATGAACTGGAAACTGCCGGACTTATCATGCGGGTGCGTCAGGGCATTGGAGAACCAAACCGGATTTATGTGCTGATACCGGGAAAGGAGGACGCTGCCCTTGCCTGATACCTCAAAGCTGGAAAAACTCAATCGGGAGTTGGAAAAAAGCGAAAAGAAACTGCGGAAAGCCATCAATGATGAAAAGGCATTGCAGCACCAGTTGAAACAGCTTACCCGAAAGGAACGGACGCACCGGCTCTGTACCCGTGGCGGTATGCTGGAAAGTTTTCTGCAAGAGCCGGAACGCCTGACAGATGATGATGTCATGCTGTTGTTGAAACTCATTTTTCACAGACAGGACACGCAGGAACTATTGAAAAAACTGCTGGAACGGGAGATGCCGGAACCCCCTTAGTTTACTAAGGGCGCAATTATACACCACCCAAAGGTTGGTGCATTGCGTTCTCCGAAGGCTCCTCGCCGGAGGGCTGTGATTTTCCGCAGTCATGGTCTGCTCCAAATCATACAGGGGACGCTACGCTTCCCCTGCGCTGGCTGTCGCCAGCTACCCTTTTGTGGACTTGCCGCCCGGAAACACCTTGCGCTGCAAGCTGTTCCCGTCCAGCAAGTTTTATCAGTCGAGCTATCCTTATCTACGGTAATTTAGTATAATAAGGTCAAAAAACAGAACGCTATCATTGTGCAACCGATATGCAACTGATAATTGCTTGATAGTTGGTGGTAGCAACACGGTAATTCAGATAGAATAAAGCCAACAAAGAAAGGAGGTCATCCAAATGTTAGTAAACATCATTATGATTGTAGTCGGAATAGTTTTCTCATGTATCTTTGTCGGCTTGCTTATCCTTGTTATTCGTGCATTGCTTAAATATATCCGTACAGAGAAATGAAGCCAACAGCAACATTAGGAGGTGGTCAAATGAAAGTAACCGTATTTATGATAATCGTTGGAATAATTTTCTTATGTATCTTTGTTGGTTTGCTTACCCTTATTGTTCGTGCATTACTCAAATATATCCATTCAAAAGATGTACGGCAGGAAAAATCCGTAGTGAGGAAATCGTTGGGTGAAGCACTCAAAGTACACAGAACACAGTGCAAAATGACGCAGGAATTTGTTGCTGAAACGATTGGTGTTAGCAGGCAGGCTGTTTCAAAATGGGAAAATGGAACATCCGACCCTTCCACATCAAATCTTTTTGCACTTGCAAAACTTTACGGTATTTCTGTTGAAGAATTACTAAAAGAAGTTGAATAATCTTCATGCAGATATTTTATTTCATCATCGGGCCACCCTGACCCGAACTTTCAAAACTGAATACCAGCCGCCCACCGGCGGCACCACCGAGCAGGAAATCTGAAAAGGTCTCCTGCTTTTTTTCTGCCCCAAATGAGGTGGTAAAACGCCACCCCATCCACCAATTACCGAAAGGAGGGACACGAAATGCCCTGTCCACACAACGAAATCTCGATTGTGCAGCGAAGCCAACAGCAGTCTGCGGTTGCCGCCGCTGCCTACCAGAGCGGCGAAAAGCTGTTCTGTGGATACGATCAGGAAGTGAAGCACTACCCGGAAAAGCGTGGTATCGTCCACAATGAAATCTTGCTTCCGGCAAATGCCCCACGGTCGTATGCAGACCGCAATACTTTATGGAACGCCGCCGAAGCGGTGGAGAAGCAATGGAATTCCCAGCTTGCAAGGCGGTGGGTGCTTACCATCCCCAGAGAGATACCGCCCGACCAGTACGCCGCCCTTGTCCGGGATTTCTGCAATCAGCAGTTTGTTTCCAAAGGAATGTGCGTGGATTTTGCCATCCATGACAAAGGGGACGGAAACCCTCACGCTCATGTCATGCTGACTATGCGGGCAATGGATGAACATGGGAAATGGCTTCCCAAGAGCCGCAAGGTTTATGACCTTGACGAGAACGGGGAACGGATAAAACTTCCGTCCGGCAGATGGAAAAGTCACAAGGAAGATACGGTTGACTGGAACGACCGCAAGTATTGTGAAATCTGGCGGCATGAATGGGAGATCATCCAGAACCGCTATCTGGAAGCCAACAACCGCCCGGAGCGGGTGGATCTCCGTTCTTATGAAAGACAGGGGCTTGATATTATCCCTACCGTCCATGAGGGTGCTGCTGTCCGGCAGATGGAAAAGCGAGGGATTCAGACCAACATCGGAAATCTGAACCGGGAAATCAAAGCCGCCAACAGCCTGATGAAGTCTATCCGGCAGCTTATTAAAAATCTCAAAGGCTGGATTATCGAGCTTAGTGAAAAACGAAAAGAACTGCTTGCGGAAAAAGCTGCGGAGGAAGCGGTATTTCTTCCCAATCTGTTGATGAAGTACATGGAGGTACGAAAGGCAGAACGGAGCGACTGGACACGGGCGGGACAAAACCGTGGAACTTCCAAAGACTTAAAGGCAGTCAGCGAAGCCCTGTCCTATCTTCAGAGAAAGGGACTTTCCACCGTGGAGGATTTGGAAAACTTTATAGAAACGTCCGGGAAATCTGCCGCCGACTACCGAAAGCAGATGAAGCCAAAGGAAACCCGCAGCAACGTGATTGACGCTATCCTTGCCGCCCGGACGGACTGTAAGGAATGTAAGCCCGTTTATGAGAAATACCAGAAGATATTTTTCAAGAAAACTAAGGAAAAATTCAAGCTGGAACACCCGGAGGTTGCCCGGTTTGAGAAAGCCAGTGCCTACCTTGCCAAGCACCCGGATGATAAGGACAGCACGAAAAAGGAGCTTTTGCAGGAACAGGCGAAGCTTGTGGGCGAAATCGCAGACTTGAAAGTACCGTTGACCGAGGTGCAGGAAGATTTGAAGAAGCTGCGGGACATCCGCTACTGGGTACGGAAAGCCACACCCGGCACAGAGGAAAGCAAAGAGCCGCCCAAGAAGCAGCCCCTCAAAGAAGTCTTGCAGGATAAGGCTGACGAGAAGAAAGCACAGAAAAACGCCCCGGCGCAGACGAAACACAAACAACAGGATATGGAACTTTAACAGGCACTTGCCATTTTCAGATTGAGAATGATAAGTGCCTTTTCTTTTTTACAAGGAGGAATTGATTTGAATGTATTTGAAGCTGTGAAGCAGTCCGTTACGACAAGACAGGCTGCGGAGCATTACGGAATCCGGGTAAACAGAAACGGGATGGCTTGCTGCCCGTTCCACAACGATAAGACCCCCAGCATGAAGCTGGACAAGCGTTTCCACTGCTTCGGATGTGGTGCAGATGGGGATGTGATTGATTTTGTAGCTGCCCTGTACGGGCTGGGGAAAAAGGAAGCCGCCGCACAGTTGGCGAGTGACTTCGGGCTTGCCTATGAGGACTGGAAGCCACCGGGCAGGGCAAGGAAGCCCAAGCCCCGGCAGAAATCCCCGGAAGAACAGTTCCGGGAAGCAAAGGCACATTGCTTCCGTGTCCTTGCCGATTATCTACACCTCTTACGGGTATGGAAAACCGACTATGCCCCGCACTCCCCGGAGGAAGCGTTTCATCCCCGGTTCGTGGAAGCCTTGCAGAAGCAAGCCCATGTGGAATATCTGCTGGATGTGCTGCTGTTCGGGGAGACAGAGGAAAAAGCGGTTTTGATTATGGACTACGGAAAGGATGTGATACAGCTTGAACAGCGAATGGCAGAGCTTGCAGCCGCAGACGCAGCAAGAACTAAAAAACACCATGAACGCCATGCAGCCGCCCCAGAGCGTTGAGGAAGTAAAGGCAACTCTGGAAACCACCGAGAAAGGCGGCGTCCGCCAGAGCATACGGAACTGCCTGACCGTATTCCAGCGTGACCCTGTGCTTGCCGGGGCAATCGCCTACAACATCCTGACCGACCGCAAGGACATCATAAAGCCCATCGGTTTTCACAGAGAAAGCACAGCCCTGACCGATACGGACATGAAGTATCTGCTTCTCTATCTGGAGGAAACCTACGGGCTTACCAGTGAGAAAAAGATTGAAACCGCCATCGGGATTGTGGCGAATGAGAATAAGTACCACCCCATCCGGGATTTTCTGAACAGCCTTGCATGGGACGGGACTGAGCGCATCCGCTTCTGTCTGCGGCACTTTCTGGGAGCTGATGTGGACGATTACACCTATGAAGCCTTGAAGCTGTTCATGCTGGGGGCGATTACAAGGGCATTTAAGCCCGGAAGCAAGTTTGAAATCATGCTGTGTCTGGTAGGCGGTCAGGGGGCTGGCAAATCCACCTTCTTCCGGCTGCTGGCAGTCCGGGACGAGTGGTTTTCCGATGATTTGCGGAAGCTGGACGATGATAACGTGTACCGCAAGCTGCAAGGTCACTGGATAATTGAAATGTCGGAAATGATGGCAACCGCCAATGCCAAGAGCATTGAGGAAATCAAGTCCTTTCTAAGCCGCCAGAAAGAGGTTTACAAAATTCCCTATGAAACTCACCCGGCAGACCGCCCCCGTCAATGCGTGTTCGGCGGCACTTCCAACGCCCTTGACTTTCTCCCCCTTGACCGTTCCGGCAACCGCCGATTTATCCCGGTCATGGTGTACCCGGAGCAAGCCGAGGTTCACATTTTGGAGGACGAAGCCGCTTCCAGAGCCTATATCAGCCAGATGTGGGCGGAAGCAATGGAGATTTACCGAAGCGGCATGTTCAAGCTGTCATTCAGCCCAGCCATGCAGCGGTATCTCAAAGAACACCAGCGGGATTTTATGCCGGAGGACACCAAAGCCGGGATGATACAGGCTTACCTTGATAAGTACACCGGGGAAACGGTCTGCTCCAAGCAGCTCTACAAGGAAGCCTTAAACCACACCTTTGATGAGCCGAAGCAATGGGAAATCCGGGAAATCAACGAGATAATGAACCAGTGCATTACCGGGTGGAACTACTTTTCCAATCCGAGGATGTTTGCGGAATACGGCAGACAAAAGGGCTGGGAGCGTGAAATCCCGGCAACGGACACCGACAACCCGCCCGAAAAATCTATGGACGGTTTTGTGGAGGTCACAGAGCAGATGGAGCTTCCATTCTGAAAATGACAGCCCGTTGCCGACTTCGTTGTTATCCCGTTGCCGAGCCGGTTGCCGGGGAAAATCCCTTATTTCCGGGCTTTTTCCCTCTCTGACAACCAAAACAACAGAAAAATAAAAGAAAAGTATAAATAGTAATCAACGCCAGATTGAGATTGTTTGCAAGGTCTTTTGAAGCCCGTTGCCGGACTTCGTTGCCGACCGTTCTCTGTCTGGCTATTTTCATGTATGGAGGATAACTGCCTATGGCGAAAAATAAGACCAAGATTGAAGTGACAACCGTATTTGACGGGGAACTGGACGCCACCGATGTGTTCGTCAGCCTGATTTCCCAGAAATACGGCAAAACAAATACAAAAGAATATCTTGCTAAAAAGAAAGATTTGAAGTATAATGAAGATGAGGTTCAACAGAGCCAGATACCGTCTGGATTGTGTGGGTAAATGGCTATGATGAACGAAATGGAATACAGAACAATCGGTTCAGCACTTGCCGGGGGCTATCGTGCGGCGGTCTATTGCAGGCTGTCAAAGGACGATGACCTGCAAGGCGAAAGTGCCAGTATCGCAAACCAGCGTGATATGCTGGAAAAATACTGCGAAAAGCAGGGATGGGAGGTTGTGGCAGTCTATCAGGACGATGGCTTCACAGGTCTTAATATGGAGCGTCCTGATTTACAGAGAATGTTGAGAGCCATTGAGCGCAGGCAAATCAACCTTGTCATCACGAAAGACCTCAGCCGACTGGGGCGTAACTATTTGCAAACAGGGCATTTGATTGAGGACTTTTTCCCAAGAAACGGTGTCCGCTATATCGCCATGAATGACGGTATCGACACCCTGCGGGATAACAACGACATCGCCCCGTTCAAGAATATCCTGAACGAGATGTACAGCAAGGATATTTCCAAGAAAGTCCATTCCTCTTATCTTCTGAAAGCGCAGAAAGGACAGTTTACCGGGTGTCTTGCCCCGTTTGGGTATCGGAAAGACCCGGAGGACAAAAACCATCTGCTCATTGACGAGGAAACCGCCCCGATTGTGCGGCTGATTTTCGGATATGCCCTAAACGGTCATGGTCCGAACTATATCCGCAGACGGCTGGAGGAAGAAAAAATCCCCTGCCCCACATGGTGGAACCGGGAACGGGGGCTTCGCAATACCCGCACCAAATGGGAAAAGAAAGACCCGGAAAACGGGCGGTATATGTGGGACTTTTCCGTTATCAAAGACCTTTTGATGAATCCCGTTTACACTGGGGCGATTGCTTCCCAGAAAAAGGACTACCGTTTCAAAATCGGCACGATTGGGGAAAAGAAGCCGGAGGACTGGATTGTAGTGGAAGGACAGCATGAACCGCTGATTGACCGCATGAGCTTTGACATTGTGCAGAACAAGCTGAAATCCCGCCAGCGTCCGGGGCAGACCAATGAAATCAGCCTGTTTGCCGGACTGATAAAATGCGGCGAGTGTGGGAAGTCTCTGACGGTACGCTACACAAACGCAAAACATCCCCAGCAGATTTACTCCTGCAAGACCTACAATGCCTTTGGAAAGAACCACTGCACCCAGCACCGGATTGATTATGACACCCTTTACAGTCATGTGCTGCGGAAAATCCGGGAATGTGCCAGAGCTGCCCTGATGGACGGGAAAGCGGTTGCTGACCGCCTGACCAATACCTGTGAAGCCGAGCAGCGGGAACAGCGGGAAGCAATGGAACGCTCCCTTACAAGGGACGAGGAACGGATTGAGGTTCTGGACAAAATGGTAATGCGGCTTTATGAAGATATGATTGCAGGGCGTATCAGTGAGCAGAACTTCAACACCATGCTGGAAAAGACACAGACCGAGCAGACGGAACTTAAAACAAAAGTGTCCGAGGGCAGAAAGCGGCTGTCCGATGAAGTCCAGCTTGCCAATGACGCAAAACAATGGGTGGAAGCCATTCAGGAATATGCCAACATCACAGAGTTGGACGCAGCCACCCTCAACCGCTTAATCAAAGAAATCGTCGTGCATGAGCGCATTGACGAAGATAAAACAAGACACATTTCTATCGAAATTCATTTTAATCTCAAACCCATCCCGGAGGTGGAACAGGTCACTGCCTGACCTGTCCCGCCGGGACGGTTCTCTTAAAAACACCATATAGATTTTTTGTACGCCGCCGCCCGCCATCGAGCAGAGTTTTACACCTAATTGGGGATAAAACAGCTCATGGCGGGCGGCGGCGTTGCCCTTATCGGTGGCACCCTTGTACCTCTGCTTTCCGGCCTGTTCGGTTAAGCGGCGGGGTTAGCCTATGCAGAGCATACTTGACGCGATTAACGAATGGATAAAGGAAATCCTCATTGGAGCCATTAACGGTAATCTGTCAACTATGTTCGGGGACGTAAACGAAAAAGTCGGAACTATCGCCGCAGAGGTAGGACAAACCCCGCAGGGGTGGAACGCAGGCATATTTTCCATGATACAGAGTTTGTCGGAAAATGTGATTGTACCCATTGCGGGGCTTGTCATTACCTACGTTCTATGCGTGGAGCTTATCAGCATGGTAACGGAAAAGAACAATATGCACGATATTGACACGTTCATGTTCTTTAAGTGGTTTTTCAAGGCGTGGGTAGCGGTGTATCTCGTTACCCACACCTTTACTATCACTATGGCGGTGTTCGATATGGCGCAGCACGTTGTTTCCGGCGCAGCGGGCGTGATCGGCGGCAATACGAATATCGACGTTGACGCCGCCCTCTCGTCCATGCAAGCCGGACTTGACGCTATGGAAATCCCCGAACTGCTTTTGCTCGTTATGGAAACAAGCCTTGTGAGCCTTTGCATGAAAATCATGTCGGTGCTTATCACGGTTATCCTGTACGGCAGAATGATAGAAATTTACCTTTACTGTTCGGTATCGCCTATCCCGTTTGCAACTATGACCAACAGAGAGTGGGGGCAGATAGGCAACAACTACTTAAAAGCCCTGTTCGCCCTCGGTTTTCAAGGCTTCCTCATAATGATATGCGTCGGCATTTATGCGGTTTTGGTTGGCAGCATGATTGTAGCGGACAACCTGCACAGCGCGATTTTCTTCCTTGCAGCCTACACCGTGATTTTGTGCTTCTCCCTATTCAAAACAGGCGCACTTGCGAAGTCAATATTTAACGCCCATTAAAGACCGAAAGGAGGAGGTTTTCACTTGGCGTATGTACCCGTACCCAAAGACTTATCAAAAATCAAAACGAAAGTCGCTTTTAATCTGACAAAGCGGCAGATTATATGTTTTGCGGCAGCCCTCGCTATGGGACTACCGCTTTTCTTTTTGCTCAAAGACAGCGCGGGAACAAGCATGGCGGCATTTGCAATGATTGTCGTTATGCTTCCCTGCTTCCTCTTGGCAATGTATGAAAAACACGGGCAGCCCCTTGAAATCGTGATAAAGAACGTCATTCAGACAAAGTTTATCCGACCAAAGGAACGCCCCTATCAGACGGAAAATTTTTATGCCGTCATAGAAAAACAACGAAAACTGGAAAAGGAGGTATCGGCTATTGTCAATGGCAGAACGAAAAACCATGACCCGCGCGGTAAAAAATCCCGTGAAGCGTAAGCTGACCCGCGCAGAAAAGAAAGAAATCGCCGCCGTGATACAGGCGGCAAAGGGCGACGGGAAGCCCCGCACCGCACAACAGACCATTCCCTACTTGCAGATGTACCCGGACGGGATTTGCAGGGTAACGGAAAAGAAATACAGTAAAAGCCTTGTCTTTGAAGATATTAACTATCAGCTTGCACAGGCAGACGATAAGACAGCCATTTTTGAAAACTGGTGCGATTTTCTCAACTACTTTGACGCTTCCGTTTCGGTGCAGCTCTCTTTCATCAATCAGGGTGCAAGAAAGGAAAAGGCACAGGCGGCTATCGAAATTCCGGCGCAGGACGACGCTTTTAACTCTATCCGCAGGGAGTACGCGGATATGCTTAAAAATCAGCTTGAAAAAGGCAACAACGGACTGGAAAAGTGCAAGTACATTACCTTTTCCATTGAAGCGGACAATCTTGCGGCGGCAAAAGCCCGCCTTTCCCGTATCGAAACCGACGTACTCAATAATTTTAAGGTGCTTGGTGTAACCGCCCGCCCCATGAACGGACAGGAACGCTTGAACGTACTGCATGGGATTTTCCACCCGGAGGGCGAGCCGTTCCGTTTCTCTTGGGACTGGCTTGTACCGTCCGGGCTTACCACAAAGGACTTTATCGCCCCGTCCTCGTTCCGCTTTGGCGACGGCAGGACGTTTCGCATGGGGCGCAAGCTCGGTGCTGTTAGCTTCCTTGAAATCCTTGCGCCGGAGCTGAACGACCGTATGCTTTCGGACATTCTCGACCTTGAAAACGGAATTATCGTCAATCTGCATATCCGCAGTATCGACCAGAGCGAAGCAATCAAGACTATCAAGCGCAAAATTACCGACCTCGACAAGATGAAGATTGAGGAACAGAAAAAGGCGGTACGCAGCGGGTACGATATGGATATAATTCCGTCCGACCTTGCCACGTTCGGCAGCGAAGCGAAAAATCTCTTGCAGGATTTACAGAGCAGAAATGAAAGAATGTTTCTGCTGACGTTCCTTGTGGTAAACATGGCAGACACGAAGCGGAAACTGGATAATGACATCTTTGCTACGGCGGGCTTTGCACAGAAAAACAACTGCGCTCTGACCCGCCTTGACTATTTGCAGGAAGCGGGCTTTATGTCCTCTATTCCTCTTGGGGAGAACCTTATCCCCATTCAAAGAGGGCTTACGACCAGTAGCACCGCTATTTTTATCCCGTTCATCACGCAGGAGCTTTTCCAAAGGGGTGCAGCCCTTTACTACGGCTTAAATGCCCTTAGTAACAACATGATACTCTGCGACCGCAAGCAACTGAAAAATCCCAACGGGCTTATTCTTGGAACACCGGGAAGCGGTAAATCCTTTGCGGCAAAACGGGAAATGACAAACGCCTTTCTCATTACCGACGACGATATTATTATCTGCGACCCGGAAGCAGAATATTTTTCCCTTGTGCAGCGTTTGGGCGGGCAAGTGATACGTCTGTCGCCTGCCGGAAAAGGCATGGACGGCAAGCCCCAGTATGTGAACCCTATGGATATTAACCTCAACTACTCCGAGGACGACAACCCGCTTGCCTTGAAATCCGACTTTATCCTTTCCCTCTGCGAGCTTGTTATCGGCGGCAAAGAGGGCTTGCAGCCCGTGGAAAAGACCGTCATTGACCGCGCCGTTAGGAATGTGTACCGACCTTTCCTTGCAGACCCCGACCCGGCAAAAATGCCGATTTTGGGCGACCTCTACAACGAACTGCTGAAACAGCCGGAGCCGGAAGCTGCCCGCATTGCGGCGGCATTGGAGCTTTATGTTTCCGGCTCTCTGAACGTCTTTAACCACCGTACCAACGTGGAGCTTTCAAACCGTCTTGTCTGCTTTGATATTAAGCAGCTTGGAAAGCAGCTCAAAAAATTAGGTATGCTCATTGTGCAAGACCAGGTGTGGAACCGCGTGACCGTCAACCGCGCCGAGAAAAAGGCAACCCGTTACTATATGGACGAATTTCATTTGCTTTTGAAAGAGGAACAGACCGCAGCCTATTCTGTGGAGATTTGGAAGCGTTTTCGTAAATGGGGCGGCATACCGACGGCTATCACACAGAACGTCAAAGACCTTTTAAGCAGCCGCGAAGTCGAGAATATCTTTGAAAACTCCGATTTTGTCCTCATGCTCAATCAGGCACAGGGCGACCGGGCTATCCTTGCAAAGCAGCTTAACATCTCCCCGCAGCAGATGAAGTATGTAACCCACACCGAAGCGGGCGAGGGGCTTATCTTTTACGGGAATGTGGTGCTGCCGTTCATTGACCGCTTCCCGACGGACACCGAGCTTTACTGTCTGCTTACGACAAAGCCGGAGGAAGTGAGCAAGCCATGAAAACAGACGTAATCATCAACCGCGACGCCCTCTATGCCCTGCGGGAGCTTCCGAGCGAAAGCGTGAACTGCTGCGTCACAAGCCCGCCTTACTATGGACTAAGGGACTACGGGCTTGACGCGCAGATTGGACGTGAGGACACGCCGGAGCAGTATATCGGGCGGCTTGTGGAAGTGTTCCGGGAGCTGCGCCGGGTACTCAAAGACGACGGGACATTTTGGCTGAATATCGCAGACACATACTGCGGCAGCGGCATGAAAGCGGGCTGCAAGCAAAAGGATTTAATCGGTATTCCGTGGCTTCTTGCCTTTGCCCTGCGCTCTGACGGGTGGTATTTACGCAGCGATATTATCTGGCTGAAAGAAAACCCTATGCCGGAAAGCTGCCGCGACCGACCGAGCCGCTGCTATGAGCATATCTTTTTACTGACGAAATCAAAGAAATATTACTATGACGCTGCCGCCATTGCAGAGCCGATCGCGCCGGGAACGGCTGCGCGCTACAGGCAAGGGCGCAGCGCAGGACACAAATACGCCGAGGAAGTACCAGGACAGGGCAAGGTACAGGGTATCAATCAGCCCCGCAGCGGCAGCTATTATGACGACGCCCTTATGCCGACCACAAGAAACAAGCGGGACGTTTGGCTTATCAATACCGTACCGTACAAGGGCGGGCATTTTGCCGCCTATCCCCCGAAGCTCGCGGAAACGTGCATACTTGCGGGCTGTCCGAAAGGCGGCGTTGTGATAGACCCGTTCTTTGGAAGCGGCACCACCGGGCTTGCAGCGCAAAGCCTTGACCGCCGCTATATCGGCATTGAACTGAACGCCGAGTATTGCGCCCTTGCAGGGGCGCGGATTGGAGGTGGTAACACTTGAAAGACCCATTAAAGCCCCGCGATAAAATCACGCAGAAAATGACCCGCGACGGGGCTATCGCAGAAAATCAGACCACGGGAGACACGGAACGTATCAGCAACCGCATACGGGACGCGGATTTACAAAAGACCCCGGAACAACAGGCGGCACAGGACGCTATGCAGCTTCCCCCGGTATCTGATACAAGCCCGCTTCCCCATGTGCCGGGAGCTGCCCCCAAAGCGGACACAGGCAAAACGGAGCGCGTCATGAAGCATATCGACGCCGCCCATACACGAAAAGCCAGTAAAAAGGCAGTACGAAAAGCACAGGCAGAAGCTACCGCCGGGACGAAATCTTCCCGGCTGCAATTTACCGACGAGGAACGCGCTGCCCCGGAGCTTGAAAAGTATATCAAGAAATCCGATAAAGCCGCCGACCGCTTGGATAAGGCAAAGGCAGCTATCCCCAAAGAAAAGAAACTGGTAAAAGAGCGCACCTTTGACGAAACCACCGGGAAAGGCAAGACCCGCCTGCACTTTGAGGAAAAGGACAAGCCGCCCGGATTTAAGGAGAAGCACAACCCGCTATCCCGCCCCACACAGGAAGCCGGGATTTTGGTACATAACAAAATCCATTCTGTCGAAAAGGATAATTCCGGCGTGGAGGGCGCACACAAGAGCGAGGAAGCCGCAGAACGGGGATTGAAGTACGGGGCGCGGAAAATCAAGCAGGGCTACCGCAACCATAAGCTGAAACCCTACCGGGAAGCGGCAAAGGCAGAAAAAGCGGCTTTTCGGGCAAATATGGACTTTCAGTATCACAAGACCCTGCATGAGAACCCGCAGCTAACCAGTAACCCCATTTCCCGGTTTTGGCAGAAGCAGAAAATCAAGCGGCAGTATGCAAAGGAAGCCCGCAATACCGCAAAGGGTATCAAGGGCGCGGCAGAACGCACCCGCAAGGCGGCAGCCAAAGCCGCCGAGAAAACGAAGCAGACCGCAGCATTTGTGGCAAGGCACCCGGCGGGTGTGGCAATCGCTGTCGGGGTGCTACTGCTCTTTATCATGGTTATGTCCGGGCTGTCCTCTTGTGGGGCAATGTTTTCCGGCACGTTAAACGGCGTGCTTGGAACGTCCTATACGTCCGAGGACAGCGACCTTGTGGAAGTGGAAAACAGCTACGCAGGATTGGAAAACGAGCTGCAAAGCAGGATTGACAATATCGAGCGCGACAATCCGGGCTATGACGAGTACCGCTATGACCTTGCAAATATCGGACACAATCCCCATGAATTAGCGTCTTATCTGACCGCAAAATACCAAAGCTACACCTGCGCCGAGGTACAGAGCGAATTACAGCGGATTTTCAATCAACAATACAAGCTGACGCTGACCGAGGAAGTGGAAATACGCTACCGGGAGGAAGAACGCACCGACACATGGACAGATGAGGACGGCAACGAGCATACGGACACCTACACGGTACAAGTGCCTTATGAGTATTACATCTTGAACGTCAAGCTGACGAATACCCCACTATCCACCATTGCGGAAAACAATCTGACCCCGGAACAACTGGAAATGTACCGGGTGTACTTACAGACAAGCGGGAACAAGCCCCTTATCTTTGGCGGCGGCTCTCCCGACACTTCCGCGTCGGAAGATTTAAGCGGCGTGGACTTTGTAAACGGAACGCGCCCCGGCAATACCGCTATCGTTGACCTTGCAAAACGGCAAGTCGGAAATGTGGGCGGCTATCCGTATTGGAGCTGGTACGGCTTTAATTCCCGCGTGGAATGGTGCGCCTGTTTCGTGTCCTGGTGCTACGGGCAAATGGGACTTTCCGAGCCGCGCTTTGCCGCCTGCCAGTCGCAGGGTATTCCGTGGTTTACTTCTCACGGACAATGGGGAGCGCGGGGCTATGAAAACATTGCCCCCGGCGACGCTATCTTTTTTGACTGGGATTTAGACGGCAGCGCAGACCATGTAGGACTTGTTATCGGCAGGGACGAAAGCCGCGTCTATACCGTGGAGGGCAATTCCGGCGACGCCTGCAAGATTAAGAGCTATCCCCTTGACTATGCCTGTATCAAAGGGTACGGGCTGATGAACTGGAACTGACACATTTTTTGAAAATCGAAAGGAGAAAAATTTTATGGCAATGAGTAAAATCGAAAGAATTGACAAGGAAATCCAAAAGACCCGTGAGAAAATCACGGAGTATCAGAACAGGCTGCGCGGACTGGAAGCACAGAAAACCGAAGCGGAAAATCTGCAAATCGTTCAGCTTGTGCGCTCTATGCGCCTTACCCCGCAGGAGCTTACCGCTATGCTTGCGGGCGGAGGTATTCCGGGCATTGCCCCTATGCCCGCAGACTATGAGGAACAGGAGGACAATGCAGATGAAGAATAAAATCCTTGCAAGCCTTACCGTACTTTGCGCCGCCCTTGTCCTTGTGGGCGGCTTTTCCGTTACCGCCTATGCACAGACCCCGACGGAAGAAACCGACGACAGCGGCGTAATCGTGGAAACCGAGCCGCAGCCCTTGACCCCGGAGGGCAACATGACCCTTGTGGACGACATTGACGGGGACGCTGCCGAGGATAAGCAGTTTATCGTCGTGAAAAGCAAAGGTGGCAACTATTTTTACATTATCGTTGACCGGGCAGCCGAGGGGGAAAATTCCGTCCACTTCCTAAATCAAGTAGACGAAAGCGACCTTATGGCGATTATCGGGGAGGAACAGACCGAACAACCCCCGGCTGTCTGCAACTGTACCGAGAAATGCAAGGCGGGCGAAGTAAACACCGCCTGCCCCGCCTGCTCTGTCAACATGGATAGCTGCACAGGCAAGGAAGCCACGCCGGAGGAACCCGCCGAGCAGGAGCAGCCCCAGAACGGCATGGGCGGGCTTTTGATTTTCCTTGTCGTGGGCTTGCTTGGCGGCGGCGCAGCCCTCTACTACGTTAAGTTTATGAAACCGAAACAGAACGTGAAAGGCAGCACCGACCTTGACGAGTTCGATTTTGACGAATACGACGAGGACGAGCCGGAAGAAGCTGACAGCGCAGACACCGAACAGGAGGACGAGGAAGAATGAAACTTGTGATTTGTGAGAAACCCAGCGTCGGGGCGGCGGTTGCCGCCGCCCTTGGCGTAAGGGAGAAGAAAGACGGATATATCGAGGGGAACGGTTATGTTATCTCTTGGTGTATCGGGCATTTGGTAGGACTTGCGGAAGCTGCCGCCTATGGGGAACAGTACAGGAAATGGAGCTATGACAGCTTACCCATTCTGCCGCAGGAATGGCAGTACACCGTAGCTGCCGACAAGGGAAAGCAATTCAAAATCTTAAAAGACCTCATGCAGCGCAGCGACGTTTCGGAAGTCGTGAACGCCTGCGACGCAGGACGCGAGGGAGAATTGATTTTCCGCTTTGTCTATCATCAAGCGGGCTGCAAGAAGCCCTTTACCCGTCTTTGGATTTCCTCTATGGAAACGGACGCCATCAAAAGCGGCTTTGACAATCTGAAGGACGGGCGCAGGTATGACGCTCTCTATCATTCCGCACTATGCAGGGCAAAGGCTGACTGGCTTATCGGCATTAACGCGACCCGCCTTTTCTCCTGCCTGTATGGAAAAACCTTGAACGTGGGGCGCGTTCAGACCCCAACCCTAAAAATGCTTGTAGACCGGGACGCTGCCATTATGAACTTCAAGAAAGAAAAATATTACCATGTGCGCCTTATGCTCCCCGGCGCAGAAGCGGCAAGCGCGAAGATCTGCGCCGCTGATGAAGCGGGCAAACTGAAAGCGGCCTGCGAAGCGTCGGCGGCTGTCTGCACTTCCTTGACCCGTGAAAATAAAACCGCTATACCGCCGAAGCTCTTTGACCTTACCTCTCTGCAAAGGGAAGCAAACCGTATCTACGGGTACACGGCAAAGCAGACCTTTGACCTTGCACAGACACTTTATGAAAAGAAGCTGCTTACTTATCCGAGAACGGACAGCAACTATCTGACCGACGACATGGGCGACACAGCGGCGAGTATCGTATCGCTGCTTTGCGGCAAGCTGCCCTTTATGGCGAGCGCAGCCTATGAACAGAGTATTTCCCGCGTTCTGAACAGCAAAAAAGTATCAGACCACCACGCCATTATCCCCACTATGGAAATTGCAAAAACTGACCTTACTACGCTGCCGGAAAGTGAAAGAAATATCCTTATCCTTACCGGGGCGCGTCTGCTTATGGCGACCGCAGAGCCGCACGTTTACGAAGCGGTAACGGCGGTTTTCTCCTGCGCCGACCATGAATTTACGGCAAGGGGCAAGACGGTAATCGCTGCCGGGTGGAAAAACATTGAACGGCTTTACCGGGCTACCCTCAAAAAGAAGCCGGACAGCGACGACGAAAACGAACTTGTTTTAGATGTGCCGGACTTTACCGAGGGACAGACCTTTGAAAACCCTGCTGCAAAGGTTACGGAGCATGAAACGACGCCGCCGAAGCCCCACAATGATGTTATATGCTGTGAAAGGGGGACAAGAAATCGCCCGTAGAAAGGAGAATTGACCCATGAAAACAAAGCAAACAGGAAGCGGGAAAATCACAGCCCTTTATGAGAGGTTGAGCCGCGACGACGAACTGACAGGCGACAGCAATTCGATTATCAATCAAAAGAAGCTGCTTGAAGATTATGCAAAATCGCATGGCTTTACTAACTGCGTCCACTTTACCGACGATGGGTGGTCTGGGGCTAATTTTGACCGTCCGAATTGGAAGCGCATGATTGAAAGCATTGAAAGCGGCGAGGTTTCCCATGTCCTTGTAAAAGATTTAAGTCGCGTCGGTAGGGATTACTTGCAAGTGGGATTTTATACCGAAGTGATGTTCAGAGAAAACGGCGTGCGCTTTATCGCCATTGCCAACGGTGTAGACAGCGACAAACGGGAAAGCAGCGAGTTTGCGCCGTTTTTGAACATTATGAACGAGTGGTATGTTCGTGACTCCAGCCGCAAAATCACAACTGTTTTACGGGCAAAGGGAATGTCCGGCGCACATTTGACAAACCATTGCATATACGGCTACAAGAAAGACCCGAATGATAAAAACCATTGGATTATTGACGAGGAAGCCGCCGAGGTAGTACGCCGGATTTACCGAATGGCGATAGAGGGCAAAGGCCCGTATGAAACCGCCCGTATTCTTGCGTTGGAAAAGATAGAAAGACCGTCCTACTATCTTGCACAGCGCGGCATGGGAAATCACAAGTCAAACTACAATTCAACCGAGCCTTACGCATGGCGCGGCAATACAATTTCCGATATTCTGTCAAAGCCGGAATACATGGGGCATACAGTAAACTTTCGGACTTACAAGGAAAGCTACAAGGACAAACGCTCCAAAGCGACACCCAAAGAGGATTTAGTTATCTTCGAGGACACACAGGAAGCCATCATTGACAAAGAAACATGGGAGCGCGTACAGTCATTGAGAAAAACAATCCGCAGAACTGACACCATCGGAGAAGCCAACCCCTTAACCGGCTTAATGTTTTGTGCCGATTGTGGGGCGAAGATGTATAACCATCGAGGGAAAGCGGGAAAGGCGCGGGATTGGGCGGGGCGACCAAACGGGAAAAGGCGTCCAGACCGCGACGAATACAACTGCTCCCGATACGATTTAGGAAATCAGCGATATGACACCTACTGCACCACCCACCTTATCCGCACCGTTGTTGTAAATGAACTGCTACTTGAAGCGATAAAGGAAGTATGCAACTACGCGCAGAACAATGAAGCCGCCTTTATTGAACAAGTCTGCTCCGCTTCTGGGGAACGGCAGAAAAAGACTATCAAGACCATACGGCAGAGGAAACAGCGCAGCGAGAAACGCGCCGATGAATTGAGCCGCTTGATACGAAAGCTCTATGAGGATAATGTCAATGGGAAACTTTCTGATAAGCTCTTTGAGCAAATGCTACACGATTTTGAACTTGAATTGGACGGGCTGAACACAAGCATTACCCAAGACCAACAGGAGCTTGACCGTATCAGCAGCGAGAGCGTCAATGCGGAAAAGTTTATCGCTCTTGTGAAGCGGTACACAGATTTTTCCGAGCTTACCCCCGCCATGATAAATGAGTTTATTGAAAAAATCCTTGTCCACCAAGCGGAGGGCAAAGGGGCAAGCCGCACACAGGAAATTGAGATTTTCTTTAACTTCGTGGGCAAGGTGGAAATCCCACACGAGGAAGTGGAACTGACGGAGGAAGAAAGCGGAAGAAATCGTCAAGTTTGAGCTTATCTATGTATGAGCGTCAAGAGCCGGAAAAATCCCATATTTCACGATAGAAACGCTCTGGACGAGGAATGTATTGCCGGAGCGTTTTCTATTGGAAAATCCTCATTTTTCCCAAGCCAAGAGCCGGGAAAAACACCCGGAAAATGCCTCTATTGCGTAACAGGGGCGCAGAAAGGAGAGTTTATGAGAACAGGGCTTACGAAGCAGGAAAAGACCACCGATATTTGGTTTGACGAGAAAAACCCGCTAATCCATATCCGCACCCACAACACCGATTTGAAAAAGCGGCTACTTGCATACAGCCGCCGTTATCCGACGATCTGCCAGCAGACCGACGCAGACCCGGAAACGGGCTGCATGGAGTTTGATATTGAGAAAGGCCGCTTTTCTTTTCGTCTGACCGCCCCATACAGTGAGGAACGGAGGAACGCCGCCAGCAAAGCGGCAAAGAAACATTCCGGCAACTTGACACACCCTATTCAAAAAGATGTGCTATAATTTTTTTGAAAAAGTTTCGGATTAGATGTAGTATTCGCCGCTGAAACCGTAGTATATAGGTGAAGCCGGAAAGGAGGCGGTGTGATGATAGAAGATGAGAAAATCATTGAAATGTTTTTTGAGCGTTCAGAGCAAGGCATACGGGAGCTGGATATAAAATACGGTAAAGTCTGCCACAAGTTATCGTATAACATTGTTAACAGCAGGCAGGACGCGGAGGAATGTGTCAACGACGCTTACTTAGGAGCATGGAACGCAATCCCCCCGGCGAACCCCCACCCACTTCTGACCTATATCTGTAAAATCGTTCGGAACATTTCACTGAAAATCTATTACAGAAAGGAAGCAGCCAAGCGAAACAGCACTTACACGATTGCTATGGAGGAAATCGAAGCCTGTATAGCAGACCCGAACACAGTGGAAGCTGAGATTGAAGCCAGAGAGTTAGCCCGTATCATTGAAAGTTTTCTGGACACGCTGACCGTCGAGAACCGCGTTATCTTCATGCGCCGCTATTGGTTTTCCGATAGCTGTAAAGACATAGCCGAGTTTGTAGGGCTTTCGGAGAAAAATATCTCCGTCCGGCTGACCCGTATCCGGCAAAAAATGAAAAGCTATTTAGCAGAAAGAGAGGTATTCGTATGAACTCAAAGAAGTTTTCCGAAGCCATGAGCGAGCTTGACAGCAAGTATGTTGATGAAGCTATCAGCTACAAGAAGATAGCAAAAAAGCCAGTTTGGGCTAAATGGGGAGCTATTGCAGCCTGTTTTGTAGCTGTAACCGTCTTAGGTGTGGGATTGTTTCAAAGTGGATTATTTGGCAGTCATACCGATATAGCCACATTGAATAACGGGGAAAAAATTGTTTTTGTGAAGTCTGATAATGTTGGCGGTTCTTTGGCTTTAGATGTAGATGTAACTACAAAGCCACTTACAGAAGATGAAACCTTAGCTTTATTTTCGGATTTACCTGTTACAGCCAATGCAATTTTTCTAAATAGCGATATAGACGCAGGCGGTTCACAAGAACTGATTGGATTTGAGGGACAAGTCGGAAATGTGAAAGTAATCATTTCAACATCAGATGTGCAGTTGCTTGATACTGTAATTGTTGGAACGGAGAAAGTCTCTGAAATCAACGGTATAACCATAGTCGCAGGATATTTTGTAACAGACCCGAACAGCCGAGGCGAGCAAAATGCTATTTACTATGCGACCTTTGAGATTGGCGATTGCAAGGTATATCTGGAAAATGGCGGCATGAAAGATGATAGCGAAACAATAAAAAATCAGTTGGCAGAAGTTATCCAGAAGCTGACAGAAAACGGGAATTTGGACTTAACTTCTTTTAGTGACGAAACAGGTATGAAGCTTGACGGAAACCCAGACGGATATGACCCGCTTCCTGACAGCCAGACTTCTGATGAAGAAGTATCAGAACAAGACCCCGCCGCAAACTGAATAATCTATCTCATATCGAAAGGGCAGCCGAGAAAATCGACTGTCCTTTTTCTATGCCGACAGGCAGAAAGGAGCGGCCAGCTATGACGAAACCGAGAGAGAAAACCCGCGAGGAATTGACTGCCGAGATTGAGGACGGAAAGAAGAAAATCCGGCAGTTTGAGAACAGGGAAAAGATGTTGCGTCAGAAGTTATCCAAAGAGGAACGCAGAACACGCAGCCACCGTCTTATCGTCCGGGGCGCGGTCTTTGAGAGCATTGTGCCGGAAGCAAAGAACATGACCGACGAGGAAGCTGCCGCGCTTCTCCGGCTTGCCTTGACGAGTGAACCAGCGCGGGAATATCTGAAAAAACGAGCAGAGGGAGCGACAAGGTGAAAATCCCTTTGGAACAAAGGGCGCACTTATACACCCTTGCGGGCGTGTGCGCTCTGCCGAGGGCTTATCTCCGCACAGGGAACTTTCCCCGCGCTTCGATATGGCGGCTTTGCCGCAACAAGGGGCTGCACCCCTTGCGCCGCTTTGCGGCTATCCCTGCACACCCACAAAAACAGTACACCCGCCGTTGGCGTCTGTACCATTTTTGCGGGTTTTATTATCCTATCCGGGAGGTGATACCCATAGCCATTTACCATTGGAACATCGGCATTGTGAGCCGAGGAAAAGGCAAATCAGCCGTTGCCGCAGCCGCCTACCGCAGCGGCGAAAAGCTGACAAACGAATGGGACGGAATGACCCATGACTACACCCGCAAAGGCGGCGTTGTCCATACAGAAATCATGCTGCCGCCCCACGCACCGCCCTCATTCGCTGACCGTTCAACCTTGTGGAACAGCGTGGAGCTTTACGAGAAAGCCGGGAACGCCCAGCTTGCGCGTGAGATTGACGCGGCGCTCCCCATAGAATTATCCAGAGAGGAACAGATCCGGCTTGTCCAAGAATACTGTTCCTCTCAATTTGTTTCCAGAGGAATGTGCGTTGATTATGCCATTCACGACACCGACAAAGGCAATCCCCATTGTCATATTATGCTTACCATGCGCCCCTTTGACGAGCGCGGAGCATGGACAGCGAAATCCAAAAAGGAATATGACCTTGACGAAAACGGCGAGCGTATCCGCTTGCCAAGCGGTAGATACAAGACGCACAAAGTTGACCTTACAGGCTGGAACGACAAGGACAACACCCTCTTGTGGCGCAAGGCATGGGCTGACTTTACCAACGACTTTTTGGAGAGGAACGGAAGCCCGGAGCGCATCGACCACCGCAGCAACGCCGAGCGCGGCATTGAGGAACTCCCCACCGTCCACATGGGCGTGGCTGCTTGCCAAATGGAGAAGAAAGGTATCGCCACCGAGAAAGGCGAACTGAACCGAAATATCCAAAAGGCAAACCGCCTTATCCGAGAAATCCGGGCGCAGATTGGGAAGCTCAAAGAATGGATTGCCGACCTGTTCAAAGCGCGGGAAACCGCCCCAGAACAGCCGCCGCAATCTCCCAACCTTGCAAATCTGTTGATGAAATATTTGAGCGTCCAGAGAGAAAAGAGCCGGAAGTATTCGCAGCGTTGGCAACAACAGCACACAGCCGATGAATTGAAAAACATAGCGGCGGCGGTCAACTATCTTTCCGAGCATGGCATCTCTAATCTTGATGAGCTGGACGCTTCTCTTTCCTCTGTCAGTGATAAAGCCTATTCAATCCGGGAGGGAATGAAAACCGCCGAGCAGCGCATGAAAGAACTGCAAAAGCTGATAGAGAACGGCGAGAATTATTTACAGTATAAGCCCATTCATGCCGAACTGAAAAAGCTGAAAAACGGCTGGACGAACAAACGGGATAAGTATGAGGAAGCCCACCGCGCCAAGCTGACCCTATGGAACGCGGCAAGCCGCTATCTCCATGCAAATCTGACGGATATAAAGACACTGCCTATCTCCAAATGGAAACAGGAATACGCCGACCTCAAAGAGCAGAGAGATACCGACTACACCAAACTGAAAGCTACCCGCGCCGAGGTTGCCGAGCTTCAAAAAATCCGTAGGTGCGTGGATATTGCACTCCGCGCCGACCAACCGGAGCAGACACAGAACCGCACCAAACGGCAGGAACAGGAGCGATAAAGAAAAGGACGGGCAAGCTGCTTTGCCTGTCCGTCCTAAATGTTTTCCGATAAAATGGACGCTATTGATTCCTAATATTAAAACCAACTTGCTCTTTCGTCCCTAAATTCGGGCAGGTCACTATGCTCATAAGGATTATAATTATTCAAATTGCAGCCAAACTCTTTCAATGATTTTATTTTATTATCCTTTGTCCATTCAACCAGGGAAATTCCATCAAATTCCTCTATGCTCCCATTGTTCATTTCATTTTTGAAATACCACTCCACAATCGTCTGATTTCCTTTGTGGAAAAATTGTTTGATTTCCCAAGCAACGACTTTGCCACGAGTATTCCATTCCTGAAACCAGTGTTTTACGATTTGACGGTTATTATATTTTGGACTCCAACTTTCAGTATAAATTACATCTTCTGCAAAAATATTATCAATACCTAAATCCTGTTTTGTAAGCCACATTTCAAACCATAAGTGAATATTTTTTTCTCTTTCATTCACAATCCAGCACCTCACTAACTTCCGATTTTTCGGTTTCATTCTACATCAAAACTATGAACAATTCAACCACAGAAAGAGAGGTATCAGCCATGTATTACACCCAAGAACAGATAGACCGCGCCAACCAAGCCGACCTTGTTTCTTTCCTGCAATCACAGGGAGAGCAGCTTACCCGCGCCGGACAGGAATACCGCTGGAAGCGGCACGACAGCCTAACCGTCCGGGGAAACAAATGGTATCGCCACAGCCAGAGCAAGGGCGGCGCACCCATTGATTTTGTCATGGAGTTTTTCGGCAAGAGCTTCACCGAAGCCGTTGAACTGCTGACAGGCGAAAAAGGAGCCGCCCCGCCGCCGGACAGACCAAGCCCCGCGCCCCTATCCGACTTCCGACTGCCACCCCGCAGCACCGACAACCGCATAGCGAGGAACTACCTCACAGCAGCCCGCCGCATTGATGAAGATGTGACGGGCTTTTTCTTTTCCACCGGGGATATTTACGAGGAAGCCGCCCACCATAACGCCGTATTCGTCGGCAGAGATGAAAGCGGCATACCGCGATACGCCCATCAGCGCGGCACAGCCGGGAGTTTTCGGCTTGATGTGAAAGGCAGCGACAAAGCCTTTAACTTCTGCTACCGTGGCGAGGGCGAAAGGTTGTTTGTCTTTGAAGCCCCGATAGACCTCTTATCTTTCCTCTGCCTGTTCAAAAAGGACTGGCAGAAGCAAAGCTATCTGGCGTTGGGCGGCGTGGGAGAAAAAGCCCTGTTGCGCTTTCTCTCTGACCGTCCGAACATCAAGACCGTTTTTCTCTGCCTTGACAGCGACGAAGCCGGAAACGACGCTTGCAGCCGCCTTGCAGAGCTTGTGCCGGAGGGCTTGACCGTCCATCGGCTTATCCCTCTTTTCAAGGACTGGAACGAGGTATTGCAGCACCGGGCAGAAATCACAGACGGGAAGTATATCCGGGAAGCGATTTACGGCGTGAAAGAGCCAACCCAGGAAGAAACCGTTGAGATTATCCGCATGAGCGAGGTTGACACACAGACCGTTGAATGGCTATGGGAGCCGTATATCCCCTTTGGGAAAGTAACCATTGTGCAAGGCAATCCCGGCGAGGGCAAGACCACTTTTGCCCTACGCCTTGCCGCCGCCTGCACCACTGGGGGAACGCTGCCGGGAATGAAGCCCTTGCCGCCATTCCAAGTGATTTACCAGACCGCCGAGGACGGGCTGGGCGATACCGTCAAGCCACGCTTGATAGAAGCCGCCGCAGACCTTGACCGGGTGCTTGTGATTGATGAAGCCAAGCGGGAGCTTACTCTGTCCGATGAGCGCATAGAAAAGGCAATCATGCAGAACGGGGCGCGTCTGATTATCCTTGACCCCATACAGGCGTACATGGGCGAAAAGACCGACATGAACCGGGCAAACGAAGTGCGCCCCATGTTCCGCCGTCTTGCCGATGTTGCCGAGCGTACCGGGTGCGCCGTTATCCTTATCGGACATCTCAACAAAGCTGCCGGAGGGCAGAGCGCATACAGGGGTTTAGGTTCTATCGACTTCCGCGCTGCAGCAAGGAGCGTGCTTCTTATCGGGCGCGTGAAGCGAGAACCGAATGTGCGCGTTATCGTCCATGACAAATCTTCCCTTGCGCCGGAGGGCAAGCCCGTTGCCTTTTGCCTTGACCCGGAAACGGGCTTTTCGTGGATAGGCGAATATGATATAACCGCCGACGAGCTGCTGTCCGGCGCGGGCGGCAACAACGCCACCAAAACCGAACAGGCTGAACGGCTGATACTTGACCTGCTTGCAGACGGGAAAGAGCTTGCCAGCGAGGACATTGTAAAAGCCGCAGCCGAAGCCGGAATATCCGAAAGGACGGTACAGAACGCCAAGCGCAACATGGGCAGCATTTTAGGCGCAAGGCGTGTCGGCGGTCAATGGTACAACTTCATCAAGAAGAAGCAACCACCCGAACCCGCAAGCTGAAAGTGCAAAACGCAGACCCTTTGCACTTTGCACTTTCGCACTTTCACTATACCGACCACCGCCCCATGTGCTGACCGCATGGGGCTTTATCTTTGAAAGGAGAACCTATGAGCAACGAAACCAACACCCGCACCGCCACCCCTACCGCTTCCCCTCTGACCGCACAAGGTACACAGCAGCCCGTTATGGTAAAGAGGATTGGAAAGACAACCTATCGTGTCAAGCTGCATTTCAGCGAAACGAGCAAGGAAACGATGACCGATAAGATTAAGCGGCTTATTTTGAATGATTGTGCAAAAGAGTTTGAACAAAGCGAAAAAATTTCTTAAACACCCTTGACAAAGCGTATCAGAAGCGTCCTTACTTTCTGCTATGGAACGCGCCGGGAATGAGGACACCGACCCGGACGCAGAACGCCGGGGGCTTGGTACGCCCGCTACCCGCGCCGCTGTCATTGAAAAGTTAGTGGGAGGCGGCTTTGTGGAGCGCAAGGGCAAGCAGCTGCTTCCCACCAAAGACGGGACAAATCTTGTCTGCGTCCTGCCGGACAGCTTAACTTCTCCGCAGCTTACGGCTGCATGGGAAAACAATCTGACGCAGATTGCAAAGGGCAACGCCGACCCGGACACTTTCATGCAGGGTATCGAAACTATGGCACAGGAGCTTGTAAAAACCTATGCTTCCGTGTTAGGCGAGAAACAGGAGCTTTTCAAGACAGAAAAAACAGAGCTTGGAAAGTGTCCCCGCTGCAAGTCCCCGGTCTATGAGGGAAAGAAAAACTACTACTGTTCCAACAAAGAGTGCAGCTTTGCCATGTGGAAAAATGACCGCTTCTTTGAGGAATGGAAAACCGTCTTTACCCCGAAGATTGCCGCAGCACTTTTGAAATCCGGCAAGGCAACAGTCAAAAAGCTGTATTCTCCGAAAACAGGAAAAACCTACGACGGAACGGTGCTTTTAGCTGATACGGGCGGTAAGTATGTGAACTACAAAGTAACCATTTCAAAGGACAAAGAACTGGAATAGCAAGCATAGGAAGCGGGTACCCACTTCCGTAAAATCCCTGCCACTCATGTAGAGCTTGGCGGGGATTTTGCTTGTTGGGAAGTTTCCCAAACCCTCTAAAAATCCTCAAAAATCTTTGGCAGAAATGCGGGCGCACCGTAGTAGGACTATGTAACCACAAACGCAGCGTCCGCGCTGCCATACGCGAAAGGAGGTTTTACACATGGCAAGTTTGCGCGACAGCGTAAAGGACTATCAAGAGGAACTTAGGGACGGTATTGCATGGGTAGCATTTTGGAAACAGGGACGTTCATGGAACGCCGAGCTGTTTCATCTTGAAGTGGACGGTACTTTAGAACCGTTTGACAGGAGCCGGTTAGAGGAAATCAAAGCGGCTGACCCCGCCGCCGTTATTCTAAACGGCTACTACTGCGGGCATTTAGGCGAGAATATGAGCCTTGACGAGCTGACCGCCGGAGTGCGCTATCACTATGAAAACGGCAGGAATGACCTTGACGGTTTTATCGGGGCGCATGACGACAGGCTTCCCCCGGAGGTTATCGAGGAAGCAAGAGCCGCCGCCCATGCAGCGGGGCTTCCCTTTTCCGAAAAGCCCTACCGGGACGGGGAAGATTTTGACCCTTATATATTTGACGGAAGCATGAGCATTGAGAACTACGAACTTATGCACCGCATGATTGAAAAAGAAAGGAGCGAGCAAATGGACGAAT
Source organism: Lachnospiraceae bacterium (assembly GCA_902363135.1). Classification (GTDB taxonomy): domain Bacteria; phylum Bacillota; class Clostridia; order Lachnospirales; family Lachnospiraceae; genus Choladousia. The sequence continues at coordinate 547,437 of CABIZF010000002.1, read as the reverse complement.
GGAAAACAGGTTATTCCTCATACGACCATGACAGACTGGAAGCCGCCGACAAGATGAAGATTGAGCGCGGTATCTATTTTGACACGAAAGGCGCGGATATTTCCCCGCTGACCGCCTTACCTCTTGCCGAGCTTGTGAAGCTGCGGGAGGAAAGCGCGGCTGCGGAACAGACCGTTTTTGAAAATCTGAAAGTACAGGCTTCCGCATGGGAGGAACAGGCAGGAAAGACCTTGCTATTTGACAAGGCGATTGAGTATGCGAGAATACCCGAAGTGAAGCATACGGCGAACAAGTGGCAGGACGAGGACAACGACCGCCACACCATCAGCAACCGGGTATATAAAATGAGCTACCATGTGTATGAAAATACCCGCTACGACAGAAAAGCAGAGAAATCTATCCCGTACTCCTATACGTTATCTTGGAACATCTACACCAACAGCCCCCACGGGTACGGACAGGCAAAAATTGCCGGACAGGACAGAAAGGTATTTGCTGACCGGGCAGCTATGGAAAAATATCTGAACGGGCGTATCAAGGCGTATGAAAAACTTTTTACGGAAATCTCCCCGGCTATCCCGCCGGAATACGCGGAACAGTTTAGGGTAAACGGACAGCTCTTACCAGGCTACACCGTAGAGGGCGAGGAAATCAAGCAGCCCGCCGCCGACATTTCCGCCGCTGCACCGAGAACCGAACCGGGACAGGAAACGGAACAGTTTGCAATCCTGATTGACAGCCGCACCCGCTTTGAAACGGGAGAACCGGGTGGCTACTGGCTTTCCATGCCCGCCACAAAGGAAGAACTTCACAAAGCTATGCGAAGCGTCGGCATTACCGCTGACAATCCGCAGGATTTTTTCATTCATGGGTATTCTGACCGGGAGGACAGACACATTGCCCTGCCGTATGACATGGTATGCGCGGCACAGGTGGACGAGCTGAACTTCCTTGCGGCAAGACTGGAAACCCTTGACGCTTCCGGGATTGCCGCGCTGAACGCAGCCACGCAGCGCAGGAATGGTTTTGAGAATATCGGGCAGCTCATTGACTTTACCTATAACGAGGACTTTTTCGTGCATATCCCCGAAGTCCACACGCCCCGCGAATTGGGCGATTATTACCTTAACAAATCCGGCATGGTGCAAATGCCCGCTGAATGGAAAAACAGCATTGACCCTATCGCCTTTGGACGAAACGCCGCCGCGCAGGAAAAAGGCAGCTTTACGGAATACGGCTACCTTGTGGAAAGCGGCGACGAATGGGAGAAACACTTTGAGGGACGGGACGTGCCGGAGGAATACCGCATTATGAGCTACCCGCAGCCGACCATCGAACTGGACGCAGCCCCGGCAGTACAGACGGCGACCATTCCCGAAGCACAGCAGCAGGAGCCGCGCCCGGTTATCCCTATCGTGCTGACGAGCGAGAAGCCAGCCGAAAAGCTCAAAGAGATAACCGACCGCTTGGAGCAAGGCATTACGGAGCTGTTCGACAGCGAGCGTTACAAGGAATATCTGCGCGTCATGTCAAAGTTTCATAATTACAGCTTTAACAATACGCTGCTGATCGCCATGCAAAAGCCCGACGCTTCCCTTATCGCCGGATTTTCCGCATGGAAAAATAACTTTGGACGAAACGTGATGAAAGGACAAAAGGGTATCAAAATCCTTGCCCCGTCGCCCTTTAAGATTAAAAAGGAACTGGAGAAAATCGACCCGCAGACGGGAAAAGCCTTTATCGGCAAGGACGGAAAGCCCGTAACCGAGGAAAAGGAAATCACAATCCCCGCCTTTAAGGTGGTATCGGTCTTTGACGTATCGCAGACCGAGGGAAAGGAAATCCCCGACATTGCCGTAAATATGCTGACCGGGGACGTGGAGCATTACAAGGACGTTTTCGCTGCCCTTGAAAAGACTTCTCCTGTTCCTGTCGGCTTTGAAAAAATCGAGGGCGGCGCACATGGTTACTACCACTTGGAGGACAAGCGTATTGCCCTTGATGAGGGCATGAGCGAGCTGCAAACCTTAAAGACCCTTATCCATGAAATCGCCCATGCGAAGCTGCACGACATTGACCTAAACGCCCCTTTGGAGGACTTGGAGAACAGACCCGACCGCCGCACCCGTGAGGTGCAGGCAGAAAGTATTGCCTATACCGTGTGCCAGCATTACGGGCTTGATACTTCCGATTATTCCTTTGGGTATGTTGCCGGGTGGAGTGCCGGACGGGACCTTGCCGAACTGAAAAGCTCCCTTGAAACAATCCGCAGCACCGCAGCGGAAATCATCAACAGCATTGATGAACATATCGCAGAGCTGCAAAAGGAACAGGCGCAGGACGCTCCGAGGGAGAAAGCCGCCATGCAGGAGTACATTTACAAGATTGAAGCCAACCCCCGCACAACGGGCGACAACGACCGCTTTTTCCTGCAAGCCTATCTCCCGCAGGAAAACGGCAGGGCAAAAATCGGGGACGTGCTGTATATCGGCAGCCTTGCAAAATGCCGGGAACTCATGGGCGGGCTGAACGCCGGAGAGCTGACGCAGGGAGAAGTAAAGGAGCTATATGCAAAGGCGCAGGAAGCCGAAGCCGACAAAGACACCTTTTCCATTTATCAGCTAAAGCAAGGGGACGAAACGCGGGACTTCCGCTTTGAGCCTTACGACCGCCTGCAGGCGGCGGGAAATGTGGTTGATAAGACAAACTATGAGCTTGTCTATTCCGCAGAGCTTACGCCGGGTACTTCCCTTGAAGATATTTACACCCGTTTCAATATCGACCACCCGAAAGATTTTAAGGGACACAGCCTTTCCGTTTCCGACGTGGTAGTGCTTCATCAGAACGGACAGGACGCGGCGCATTATGTAGATAGTTTCGGCTACAAGGAAGTGCCGGAGTTTTTGCAGGAGCAGACACAACAGCCGGAAAAGATAAACCCGCTAAAGCACGTCGAGGACACAATCGAGCAGAACGACAACAACTTTGACGGTATCATCAACAACACCCCTACGGTTGACGAACTGGAAGCAAAGGTAAAAGCCGGGGAACAGATTTCCCTTGTTGACCTTGCAGAAGCGATTAAGGCAGACAAAGAACGCGGCAAAGAAAAGCCCTCTATCCGGGCGCAGCTTAAAGCTGACAAAGAACGGACGGGGAAAAAGAAGAACGCAAAGCAGAAGTCGCAGGACTTGGAAAGGAGCTGACACATGAGCAAATTAAATAAATTTGAAGATGTAGACGTGTTCGCTTCCCTCGATGCGATTATGAAGCAGAATACAGGCTTTTACCAAAGCGATTTTGATATTGACAGGGAGATTATCGCAAAAACGGCGGCAAGCGCAAGTAAAGAGGATAAGACCCTCTTATGGTTTTGCCGCCCGTCCGGGACGCATTGCTTCCGGGAGCGTGACGTTTTCCTAAAGGACACCGCGCCCCATAATACCTGGCGTTTTTACATGGAGCAGACAAGCGACCGTATTCTTGCCTATGCAATCGAGCTGACAGGCAAGGAGCATGGAAAAATCAAGGGCAATCTGTATGAACTTGACTATTCCCGCCATTATGAGCGCGTCAAAGAAAAAGGGCTGCCCGCCGATACGGTAAAGCTGATTTATGAGCGCGGGGAGCAGATGATACCCGCCGGACAGTATTTCAACGGAAGCCCAGACCCGCAGTTTGGGAAGTTTGAACGCTTTGAAGCCATACCCAACGACCCGGACGCTCTTAAATGGCTCTTACGGGAGGAACACCGCAACAGGGAGCAGCTTCCACCGGGAGATTTTAAGGCCCATATCGCCGCATTGCATGACGGACTGATTGAAACGGAAGCACGGCGCATTGTGCGGGAAATGAAGCGGCATGACACGCCGAACAGCCCGAACAAGACCCATTTCATGGTGGAGCTTTCCCCAGCGTTCATGCAGCTTGCGAACACAAAGGACATTGACCGCCTTTTCTCCATGCTGCCTTACAAGACCCTTTCCTTTTCCAAAATCGAGGGCAGACATGGAACGTATGCGCTGATTGACAAGGGAGAGAACCGGGACAAAGAGATTAAAAAGCCCCGCCCCTCTGTCCGGGCGCAGCTTGCCGCAGACAAGAAAACAGCCGCCCCGAAAAAGTCAGCGGCAAAAAGAAAAAATCACGATTTGGAGGTATGAGCATGAATAGATTTACTGTTGAGGAAACAAACCTTTTGAGCATTTACCATGAGGGAAGCAAGGCGCAGCTTATTGAGAACATGACCGCTGCGCTGCCTTACATGGACGCGGGATTACGGGAGCTTGCAGAGCGCACCATTTCCAAAGTGAACGCGCTGACCGACGCCGAGTACAAAGAGCTTTCCGTTTATCCTGCTGATGAAGTATGACCGGGATTAAGCGGCTGACGCCGCGACAAAGCCGCAAGGTAAACACCCTTGTGAAAAAGGAGTGCTGCAACTGCGAGAATGGCAACTGTATTTTACTGGACGACGGGGACACTTGCGTATGCCCGCAGCTCATTTCCTATTCCCTGCTCTGTAAGTGGTTTCGGATTGCCGTACTTCCTCTTGATAAGCTGCTCTATGCGGAACTCTATCAGACCGAGGACAGAAAGAAATGTACCGTGTGCGGCGCGTTCTTTGCGTCCACCTCTAACAGCGTCAAATACTGCCCGGACTGTCGGAAGCGGATTACCCGCAGACAGGCAGCCGAGCGCATGAGAAAACGGCGCGCTCTTGTTACGCGGTAAGGGCGAAAAAAGCCTTGTTTTACAGGCCTCTGACAACCGTTTCCTCATAGGGCAAGGGCTTTATACCTTTTCCCTTAAAAACGGCGTTCTACTGCGTAACATTTCAGAACTGCACCCATAAGAAAACCGGGGCGCGGATAGTCTTTACTGACTGTCTGCGTCCCGGTTTTTCCTTTGCTATTTTTCCATGTTGATTTGAGGGGTTGCGCCCTTATCTGTGGTAAGTAAACGGTATATCGTAAGGGGGATATACCATGCAGCCACGACGAGCCGCCATATCAAAATGACCCCACCGATAATGCCGCCCAAAATGAAGTTGAGGGCAATGATACCCACCGTTCCGGCTATGTCATACCCATGCGGTACAAGCCATACGAACATACGGCGAATACCAAAGGGAATACCGCAGCACAGCCACACATAAAAGTAATTGGTCTGCCCGTCCTCTGTAAAGACGTTCTTAAACATGAAGAATAAAAACAATGCGATAACGGCGGGCAAAACGGTTCTCTTAAAAAAGTCTTTCCAAATTTCCCCGCGTGTCATGGTATCACTCCTTTTCTATTGGGAATTGTGGGATAGCTTCTAACAGTTTCAGTATGAGCGTTTGCCGTAAATCGTCGTCGATTTCCTCTTTTACGCTTCCGTCCGGCTGACGCTTTTTTACCATTGCAAGGCGGTTGATTTCGTCACCGTAACAAGCAAGCACTTTTTCCAACGCCCATTTTTCGCCCGCAACGGCGGCGCGTATCGTTTCATAGTCCGGCATTTCCTGTTCCATTCTCTGACACTTCCTTTGCTGAAAATGTATCACTTTGGTATGTAACTACTGTTTTTGATAGGAACTATTATATCATACAAGTATGAACAAAGCTACTCCCCGCGTTCTTTTCCTTTTTCCCGTTCCGGTTCTCTTGGCTGCCGTAAAATGCTGTCTATGTTCTGTTTGATAACGTCGTACTCTTTGACCTGTTTTTTCAGTCTGCCATAGTCGGCGTAAAGGGCTTCTTTCTGTTCCTGGAGCTTTTCATATTCCGATTGCAGCGCGGTGAGGTTCGGGAGCTTGGAAACGCCCGCCGCCTTTAATGCCTTTGCCGCTGCTTCATGCAAGATGATTTCGCGCTCATGGGCTGCCCGGTAACTGTCCTTATTTCTTGCTTTGCGGTATGCGTCATAGGCGGGTTTTGTCTTTTGGAACGTGGAAACATTCTTGATAAGCACCGCCATATCTACAAGCCGTTTTTCCGCGCTCTTTAATGCGTCTGCCGCCTGTTCGCTCTCTGTCTGTATCTCTGCGATTTTTGCGGTCAAGTCGGTGTATTGTTCAATCTTGTGTTCCGTAATAAAATTCATGGTCTTAGCTGCCTGTTTCAGATTGTGGATTTTCGCCCATTGTTCATAACCCCGGCTCTGCGCCGCCTTGATACTGTTTTCAATATCAATGAGCAGGGACACGCCGCGTTCTGTCTTGGGAGCTTTGGCGGTGCGGGTACGCTTGCCCTCTATCCGTTCCCGGATTGCTTCCTCTGTATAATCTGCGCCGAGGGTTTTCAAACGGGTAAACCGTTCCTGTCCCGGAACCAAACAGGACACATATTTTCCCCGTTTGATTGTGAAGCCTTCTGCCTGTAACCGCGCGAGCAATTCTTCAAAGTCGGACACTTGGGGGATAAGGGTATTGACGGCAAGTTTCAATTTTGCTTTGGCGGTTTTCTCTTTCTTATACACCGCATAATTCTTTCTAATGCTTTTTCGGCTCTTTCCGGATTTGTATTATAAGTGTCAAGCCATTCTTTCATCCATGAATATTCCCACAAGTTAGAAGCTCTTGTTTCACCATAGCCAACTTGGAAAGAAGCCCCTGTATCTTCATTTTCCAACTTTTTAGGAAGTTCAACTCCATCTGGCCAATCCAAACTGTCAATGGTTGCAAGATATTCTTCTTCGATATGCTCAAAGTCTGTAAATCCTCTTGAATCAGATGTAGTATCAGAATTAGAACACCCCGCAAACATTAAGCATATCATTAAAGTAAAAATCATTCCTAAAAGAATTTTTGTTTTAGCAGATAATATTTTCATATTTATTCCTCCAATTTCTTAAACTTTTATCTAAGTGCTAATGCAGGTTCCAGTTTTGCTGCTTTTATTGCGGGCAATAACCCGCCTAATAATGCAACAATAACAGAAGTTATTACAGCTATGACAGCCGAAAAAATAGGATAACTTGGTGCTGTTATTGGTGAATCAGGTGGAAGCAATACACTGATACCTTCAACGATAAGTAGCGAGAGTAAAATTGACGCAATGCAAACGAATATTGAAATAATCAGTTGCGTACCTAAAACCAAAGTAACAATATTTGCGCGGGAAGCTCCTATTGCTCTTCTAATCAACAGCTCATGTGTACGTTGTTCTAAAGAAGATAAGCCGTCCACCGCAGCCGGGGCAAAACGTGTTTTGAGTGTGGCGTTGAGCCATGCCCGCAAATACCGCTATATCGAAACCAACGCGGCAAAAGATACCCTTACGAAGTTTGGGAAAGGCGACAAGACCCCTGACCCTTACACGCCGGAACAGGTGAAAGCCTTAATGCAGCGCGTCGAGGGTACTGTTTGGGAAATGCCTGTTATCTTGGGCGGGCTTTACGGTATGCGCCGTTCTGAAATCTTAGGCTTGCGTTGGCGCAATGTGGATTTGGAGAACAACACCTTTGATGTTACCGAGCAGCTACCTTTCAAGGTACCGCCAAAAACAAAAGTCATTGAAGAAATGGCACCGCCGAAATCCAACGGCAGAAAGCTACCCATTACGGAGCTTGCCCGCCCGTTCTTCCTCAAACAGCTTGCCATGCAGGAAGTACAGAAAGAACAGGCAGCAAAAGACGGAAAGCCTTACTATGACAATGACCTTGTTGTAGCAAAGCCGGACGGCGCACCTATCGCCGCGTCGTGGGTGTCCTCTCAATTTGGAAAGCTGCTTGAAGATTTGGATATGCCGCACATTCGTTTTCACGATTTACGACATACGGCAGCGACCAATATGCACCAACTGACAGGCGACTTCTATACGGTTGGCGAAGTCTTGGGACATACGCTTGCGGGTATCGGCGCGTCGCTTGGGCTTTCCATGAACTTTGAAGCTGTTACCGCCCGTTATGTGGACGTGCGGCTTGAACGAAAAAAAGAAGTTTTGGACGCTTACCATAGCGCGGTGGAAAAAGCAGCCCCGGAGAAACCAAAGGAAGCCGAGCCGAAAAAAGGAAAACGGGCAGCAAAGAAAAAACACAGCGAAATAGACCTTTAACCGCTGTATCTCTTTACTGCTCTTTACAACCTTTTATATGCCCGCGTGGAATTTGGGCACCATTTGGGCACCATTTACGGAAAAAGCACCATGAAAACAGAGGGTAAAAGAAACGCCGACAACTCACAAAAACGTAGTGTTCATGCGGGTTTTCGGCGTTTTCCTATCCCTTAACGGGCTTCTATTCATCTTGTGCGAGAGAGAAAAATTCTACTATTTTTTATTGTAGCTTCTGTTTTGCACAGTGTCAAGCAATGCAAACCTGCCTGATTCACGTCAAGCGGATATTCGCAATCCATCCCTGCAGCTCTGCTGACAGGGCCTAGCTTCGCTACTTGCAGGATCACAAGGAATTTTTCCGGACATCTCTGGCTATTTCCATAAATATATCGTATAATTTAACCGAATCAAGCAAGTCCCCTGCTTCAATTGCGTAAAGCAATAAGCAGTGGGTTGGGACTTGATAAGCTACGAAGCAATCCGTGTATCATAGGGGCAAAATACCTTTTGACCCCAACATCATCATTTACATACTGGAGGACGATCATGAAATACGATTTTACCAGCATCCTGGACCGGCACGGCAAGGATGCGATTGCAGTAGACGCCATTGGTTCCGGCGAGGGGATGGCTCCCGGAGCACCAAAGGAGGGCTTTGATGCGATTCCGATGTGGGTCGCAGATATGAATTTTCCAACGGTTCCGACCGTACAGGAGGCGATCATTGAGCGGGTACAGCACCCGGCTTTCGGCTATTTTTCCCTGCCGGACGCCTACTTTTCTTCCATCATCCGCTGGCAGGAAACACGAAACCATGTCACCGGTCTGACAAGGGAATGCATCGGCTATGAAAATGGTGTGCTGGGAGGCGTCATCGCCGCAGTCTCTTCGTTCGCTACACCGGGCGATGCTGTTCTGCTGCACAGCCCGACCTATATCGGCTTTACCGGCTGCCTTACGAACAACGGTTTTAAAATCATCCACAGCCCGCTCGTAAAGGATGAAAATGGTATCTGGCGCATGGACTATGCAGATATGGATGCAAAGCTCAAGGCAAACCACATCCATGTGGCAGTTTTCTGCAGCCCGCACAATCCATGTGGCCGTGTCTGGGAACGCTGGGAGATTGAAAAAGCAATGGAGATCTACAAAGCAAATGACTGTATCGTCATCTCTGATGAAATCTGGTCTGACCTCACTCTGGACGGACACCAGCACATTCCGACACAGTCGGTCAGTGAGGATGCCAGACACCGTACGCTCGCCTTTTATGCACCGAGCAAAACCTTCAACCTCGCCGGTCTGGTCGGCAGCTACCATATTGTCTACGATTCGTATCTGCGGGACCGTCTGCAATCCAAGAGCAGTAAGGCTGTCTACAATGAGACCAATGTTCTCTCTGTCCATGCCCTGATCGGTGCCTACCGCGCTGAGGGCTATCAGTGGGTAGATGAGCTCCGTCAGGTCTTAAGTGAAAACGTCCGCTTTGCCTGTGAGACGATCTGGTCACAGTTTGAAGGGATTGAGGTTTCCCGTCCGCAGGGAACCTATATGCTCTTCCTGGATTGTGAAAAATGGTGTCTGGCGCATGGGAAAACCATGGATGAGCTTCTGAAGGCCGGCTGGGATGTCGGTGTCGGCTGGCAGGACGGACGCCCCTTCCACGGTACCTGGAGCATCCGCGTGAACCTTGCGCTTCCGTTCTCGCGGGTAGAAGAGGCATTCCGAAGACTGAAAGAGTATGTGTTCTGATATAGCCTCCGGCATTCTTGAAATTTCGACTCACAAAAGCACAGGGTGCGGCAATCCGCCGCACCCTTATTATTTTGGATCGCTTCCGTCTATAAAATTTTCCTCATCTTAGCTTCTTTTCTGTTCCCACATAAAGACTGATCGCCAGCAGCGCCGTCAGCACATCTGCCGTGGCCTGCGCACAGATCACGCCTTGATAGCCCAGCACTACAGACAAAATGATCAGACAGATGGCGAAGAGCACGCCCTGACGGCTAACTGAGAGTAAAAGCGCCGGTACGGCCTTCCCCTCTGCCTGAAATAGTGTCGTAAATACAAGCACCACACCAATCAATGGTGTCGAGATCAGCATGCAGCGCAGCATCAGGCTGCCGGATTCTATGATTGCGGCATCATGCATGAAGAGATTTACCGTCTGCGGCGCGAGCAGCGCAAGGATCGCAGCCACAACAACAGAAAATCCGATTTCCACCATCAGATCAAAACGCAGGATTTCTTTCAGGCGTTTTGTATTTTTTGCGCCATAATTGTAGCCCAGCAGCGGCTGTGCGCCGAATGCAAAGCCAACCATAATGAGAACCACAATCATATTCACCTTCATAGCGATACCCATCGATGCGACCTTGTCGGTACCGTACTGCACAAGATAACGGTTCGTCAAGGTGATACCGAAGCTCTGCATGATATTCGTAATAGAAGCCGGGATGCCGATCGCCAGAATCCCGCCAAGCGTCACCGCCTCAATCCGGATCTGTTTTGGGGATATAGTCAGCTTATGGCTCTTTGTTTTCACAAAATAAATGAGCAAAATATCTGTAGCCACATTTCCAAGCACCGTAGCGATCGCCGCTCCGCCCGCACCCATCCCAAAACCAAAGATAAAGACCGGATCCAGAATAATATTCACAATGGATCCTGTGACTGTCGCGATCATCGACTGTACGGCAAGTCCCTCCGTCCGGATCAGATTGCTCGGTGTCAGCGAGACAATGATGAAGGGCGCACCATATGCCATATACTGGTAATACTGCCGTGCATACTCCATCGTATCCTCTGTTGCACCCAGCAGCCGCAGGATCGGCATCTGAAGAAACAGCATCAGCAGGGTCACAGCTACACCACATAAGATTGCGGCGTAAAAGCAAAAGCCACTGACCCTCTTTCCCTCTTCTTCCCGCTTCTCTCCGAACAGCCTGGAGATCACAGAGCTCCCGCCAAGGCCAAAAATATCTCCCAGTGCAATCATCAGTGTAAAGATCGGCGCACACAGGGATACACCTGCCACCAGATTGGTATTCTGTGTCCGTGCAATGAAGAACGTATCAACCATATTGTAAATCAGGCTGACAACCATCCCCATCACGACCGGGAGCGCCATTGTGAAATACGCCTTCGGCACCGGCGCCTTTTCAAACAGTTCATTTTCCATTACTTTACATACCTCGCAATCATCTGGGCACCCTCCTGCGTCACGCAGATTTTATCAAGACTTTTTACATATTTGTTGAACTGTGCATAACCGTAGTCACGGATCTTAAAATCCTTGTTCTTTTCATAGACCTTATTCCCGATCATGCTAAGCTCCATGCCATCCTTTCCGGCACTGCGCACCAGGTTCAGCACATAGGCATCAATCACGTCCTTCTGTCCTGCATTTTCCCGCAACGCCACATTGATGATATGTCCATGCTTCACGAGCTGAATCCGCGAAAATTGCTCCAGAAATTTAGACAGCATATTGTAGCCATAGCTGCGGACGTCAAAATCCGGATACAGGCTGACCAGACGGCTTCCGACCTCGCCAAGCCCGGTCGCTTTGTTGCTGTCCTGATTTTCCAGCACGATCTTGATGATCTCATCTTCGATCTTCTCCCGGCTCAGGCCCTCATGCGCCAGATCCTCATCCGTCGTCCCCGGATTCTGCTCCTGCAGCAGATTTTCCAGAATTGTAAATTTATCACAGGCTTTCCGAAATGGCTCCGGTGTTTTATTCTCGCCCATTCCGATGACCATCTTCCCGCTCTCTCTCAGGCGACTCACAAGACGGGTAAAATCGCTGTCACTGGAAACAATACAGAATCCATTGACATCATTTGCATACAGGATATCCATTGCATCGATAATCATCGCTGAATCGGTTGCATTTTTTCCGGTCGTGTAGCTGAACTGCTGAACCGGCGTGATTGAATTCGTCAGCAGCTCCTCCTTCCACGCGGAATGCAGGGTGCTTGTCCAGTCCCCGTAAATGCGCTTGTAAGTAATCACGCCATATTTGGAAAGCTCTGTCAGAATGGGCGTGATATATTTCGCAGACACGTTGTCCGCGTCAATCAGCAGAGCAAAATATCGTTCCTCCATTTTGTATCATTCTCCTTCCCGAATCTCATACCGCCGGATCTCATTTACCGCAAGCGTCAGTGCAAAGCTGCTTCCGTCACCTTTATACACCGTCGTTGACTGCGGCTCGTACGTATACCACGCAGTACTTTCCGTTTTTCACGTATGCATACACAACTATTATAACATAGCTTTCACTGAAAAACACGCTGTTTTTGTTCTGAACGGAGTGTCCAATTCATATACATAATACTGACTTTGAAATAATGGCAGGATATAAGATGCATAACCAACAAAGAGCTTTTATTGAAAAAATCCTGCAATATGGAATGCTGGCTGTCCTGCTCCTCTGTGCCTTTTTCCTTCCTGGCTTTTCCGCCCGTCAGAATACGGCCGACGATGCTTCCGCTTCACTGGCTCCCGTATCTGCGCAGGATCACGGCAAAGGAACGATCGTCCTCGATCCGGGACATGGCGGCGATGACCCGGGAATGACCGGAAACAGCAAAATCACGGAAAAAGCACTGAACCTCATCTATGCCAAAAAGCTGGCGCAGCTTTTTACAGACGCCGGCTACCGTGTCGTTCTGACCCGGGAGACAGAGGACGGACTCTATGATGCGGACTCCTCCCACAAAAAGGCACAGGATATGCAGCGCCGCGTCGCCATCATTGCCGGGGAAGAGCCGCTCCTGACCATCAGCATCCACCAGAACAGCTATCAGGATCCGTCTGTCTGCGGCCCTCAGGTCTTCTTTTATGAGCACTCCGCCGATGGAGAAGCACTCGCCAAGTGTATTCAGGACAGCCTGAACACAGAGCTTGCCATCGCCCGCCCAAGAGTACATAAGGGCAATGGAAGCTATTATATTTTGAAGCGCTCGGAAGGAACGACCGTTATCGTGGAATGCGGATTTCTGTCTAATCCGCAGGAGGAGGAAAAGCTGCAGCAGACCACGTACCAGGATCAGGTCGTACAGGCAGTGTTTGATGGAACGATGGCATATCTTTCAGAGAAGAATGCGGGTAGCTGAGCCTCGCCAAGCGCCCGTAAAGTAAATAATGGCTGTCACACCCGGTCAATTTTTATTCCGGGGCATGACAGCCATTATGCTTTATTTTTTACAGCCGGATTACCATTGTCCCATACCCGTCCAGTGTCTGGCTGCCTTCGATTTCATTTCCTGTATAAAGATCTGTTCCCTTCCGGTGCAGGGTAATCTCCACCGGATGCTTTTCATAATTCAGCACAAAGAGATAGCGCACCCCATTTTTGCTGCGGACTGCGATCTCACATTCCTCCGGAACCGTCACGATATCACGATACGGATTCGCCGCACCAAGCTTCTGAAGGAAAATCTCAGCCGACATCTCATTCCATGCACTTCCATAGTAGTACGCCTTTCCTTTTCCATAGGAATTACATACCAGCGCCCCGGAGCCTGAATAATAATCTGAGGTATACGTTCCCTCAAGCTTCGCATCACCAAGCGGCTCCAACAGATCTGCAAATACACTTGCCTCGATCGTCGTGCCATCCCAGTCGACCGTCACCGTTCCGGCATCCGGCGCGATAAAGGAATACTCTGGAATGTCTGTTCCTGTCAGCTCCGAAAGCAGACCTGGGAGCGTGTCCATCACACACTGTCCGGTGCTGTTTTTATAGCCGCTGCGGCAGCCGATGACAAGCGTTCCACCTGCTGCCACATACTGCTTCAGAAGCTCCGCCTGACGCTCTGTCACGATCGTCATATGCGGGTAGAACAGAAGCGAATACCCTGTCAGATCCTCCGCAGTTGTCGTCTCAGTCAGATATACAAAATCCAGTGGCGTATGTGTCCTTTGAGCCGCCTCAAACAGAGCCTTCTGGCTCGCCTCATCAACTCTTTGATGCCATACATCCAGCTGTGCATCCCATATATTATCATAATCCTTCAGCACACCGACCTTCGCCTCATAGCGCGCACCAGCCAGCTCCTGCATGCCCTGCAGCTTTTCATAGACATCATGTACCTCACGGATACGGCGGTTCTCACGACTGGAGTAGTCCAGAATGCCATGCCAGTAAATTTCTGTCCCCATCGTGCACGTTCTCCAGCGGAAGTAGCTGATGTAATCCGCTCCATGCGCAATCGACTGCATCGTCCATAAGGTGATCTGTCCCGGGCGCGGCGTCGGTGCCTCCATGCGGGTATTCCACCCATTTGCTCCGGACTGCTGCTCCATAATGCCAAAGACCGGCGAAACCGAACGTGTCTCCGTCAGATTCCGACTCCACTTGCGGTCGCGCAGATTCTTCGGATTATCTGAATACATATCCAGGCAGTATGCAAAATTCGGATAAGAATCATATGTAATAAAGTCCAGACTTTCCCTGCGCATCGCATGATTATCCAGATTGACAAACAACCCGTTGGTTGTGATAAAATCGCCCGGCTTTAAATATCTGCGTATGATATCGCTTTGCATTTTTGCAAACCGCCGCGCGCTCGCCGATACGAACCTTGTGTAGTCCAGCACCTCATGTGGATTTGTAGAGTCACTGATCGTCGTACGCGGCACGTATACTTCCTTCCAGTCCGTATAGGTCTGATTCCAGAATGCGGTTCCCCACGCCTCATTTAATGCATCAATCGTCCCATATTTTTCCTTCAGGAACCGGCGGAATGCGACGGTATCGCTCTCCGAATAAAAGACATCCACCTCGCAGTTGATCTCATTGTCCAGCTGCCAGCCGATGATGCAGTCGCGCTTTGCATAGTGAGATGCAGACTTTCCGGTGATCCGTGCACTGAGCTCCTGATAAACCGGTGAATTGTAATTATAATGCCTTCTGGCACCATGCCGCAGCAGCACACCATCCATCCGTGCATTTAATACTTCCGGATATTTCTCAGTCAGCCATGCAGGCGGCGTCGCTGTCGGCGTACAAAAAATCACTTTCATCCCGACCTCATCTGTCAGATCCAGAAACTCATCGAAAAATTCGTAAGTAAACACGCCCTCTTCCGGTTCAATTTTGCTCCACGCAAATTCTGCAATACGGATGACCTCAATTCCGGTCTTTTTCATCCGCTCCAGATCCTCACGCCACATCGTCTTCGGCCAGTGCTCCGGATAGTAGCACGTACCGAGGGTGAGGTTGTCACCGTTAATAATCTTGCTCATAGTCACAATCTCCTTTTTGTATTGTAAAGCGGACATTCGAAATCCGCTGATTTACTACGTAAATCGCTACTTTCTCATGTTTGGCGGGTCCCAAGTTCAAAAGCCTTATCATGCAAGCATGAACGGCTTTTTGACCTTTTGACCCTGGCATCATCTTATTCTTTCACTGCACCTGCTGTCAATCCATCCATAAAGAATTTCGACGCACACAGGAAGCAGACCAGAAGCGGAAGTACTGCGCAGGTACTTGCCAACATCATTGCGCCATAATCTGTACCACGGTCAGATACCATAGAACGAAGCAGCAGTGGCAGCGTAAACATTTTCTCTTTTCTCAGGATAATCAATGCCTGTGTAAATTCATTCCACTGATTTACAAACTGCATAATGCCAAGAGATGCATAGGCCGGTTTCAGAATCGGCGCGATGACACGGAAGAAAATCGTCCACTCACTACATCCGTCAATCCGTGCTGCCTCCATCAGGGCCTTCGGAATATTGTTCTGGCAATACTGGCGCATCCAGAAAATACCAAATGCATTTGCACACCCCGGAATAATTAATGCCTTAAAGTCATTGACCCAGCCCAGACGACTCATCATGATGAACCACGGAATCATACCTGCTGTTGCCGGAATCATCATTGTGCCAAGCAAAATTGTAAAAAGCACTTTTTTACCCGGAAAATCATAAACACTGAATGCATAACCGCCGATTGAGCAGAAAAACAATACCAGAATCGTATAGGAAAACGTAACGATACAGCTGTTCAGGAATGCCCGGATCAGATCGACCTGCTTGTTCATGCTTGCGAAATTAGCGAGCAGGTTACTGCCAAAGGTCACAATTGGCGGGAAGGAATAAATCTCATTCGTCTTCAGCGTCGACATAACAAACATCATATAAAACGGGAGCAGCATAATCAGAGCAATCCCAATCAGAATCGCATACAATGCAATTTTCTTTCCAACCGGATGCACAATCGAGATCACGATCAGGACAATTGCAATAGCTGCCAGTAAAATCAACAGCGTTTTCATACTTATCTTCTCCCCTTTCTTCTCTTCTGCGGTATCTCATCCTTTTCTGCAGTTACCTTATTCAGCGCAATAGAAATAATAACGATCATAATCGTGATTACATATGCAACCGCAGATGCATAGCCATATGCATTTCCACCCTGCGGAGCCTTATTCAGGAGATACATCATCAAAGTCAGTCCACCATTGTTCGTACCGCCGGACCAGCTGCTGTTTGTCAGAATGAATGGTTCTGTAAACAGATTGAACATACCAATCGTAGACTGAATCAGCGTAAACAGAATAATTGGCTTCAGAAGCGGAATCAAGATATTGAATACGATCCGGACATGCGACGCGCCATCAATCTCCGCCGCCTCATAAATATCATTGCTGATGCCCTGCATACCTGCAAGATAGATAACCATGTTCCACCCAATCCACTTCCATGCGAACATGACGATGACTGCAACCTTGATCAGTGATCCGTCGCCACCAAGCCAGTTGACCGGAGCCTCTCCGAACAAGCTGAGCAGATAGTTGATCAGACCATAGTTATACCCAAACAGATTCATGAAAATGATGGAAATTGCAACGGAACTCGTTACCATCGGCATAAAATAAATAGTTTTAAAAATGTTCTGTCCCTTCACAAGCTTGGAATTCAGAATGTATGCCAGTACAAGTCCGCCAAGCAAAATCGGAATATGGGCAATAATACCGATAAATAATGTATTCTTCAGTGCTTTCCAGAACAGCACATCTTTAAAAAGATTTATGTAGTTATCCAGTTTAATAAAATGCATCGGACCAAGTCCGTCCCAGCGGAAAAAGCTTAACGCAAAGCCTGCAACCATTGGGAACAGATTAAACACACCAAACAAAATGAAAAATGGAGCGATATAAACATATGCGACTCTGTTTGCATACAGAGTACCGAGAATCCCCTTTTTCTTTTTTAAACTCACTGTTTTCACCTTCCTTATCTTACCGGTGTAAAGCAGACGTTCGCAATCCGCTTTCAAGTCTTCTCGATTGAGATAAAAATGGCCGGATTTTACTCCGGCCATCTCTTTCCTATTTTCTTCAGGATTGACACAAAGTGCTAAATACATTTCCTATGTGTGATGCCTGTCATGACTGTCTTTTTAATCAGTCTCCGTTCCATACACCAGCATCCTTCAGATTCTGAATCTGCTGCTCCTTCAGCTCTGCACATGCTGCTTCGATATCGTTTCCAAGTCTCTCGCGGATCTGCTCCGGTGTCTCACCTGCCTCAGCACCTGCGTTGAAGGAGCTGTACAGATAACCCTCTGCCGTTACATCCATGATCGTATTGTAAACAACCGGTACATCTGCTGCGATCTTAGTTGCGATTGAATTCGGTGCCTGTCCTCCGAAGTAATCATCACCCTCCGTATAAAGCTCCGGAGCTGCATCCCATGCCGGCTTGTATGCCGGGAAGTAGTCAACTGCCTTGAACATGGTGTTCTGTCCCTCAGTCGTTGCCAGCATATATTTTACAAATGCCCATGCTGCCTCTTTATTCTCAGACTGCTCCGGGATAACAAGGAAGGAACCGCCCCAGTTCGTTGCACCAAGTCCACCAGGAAGTACGGTTGCACCCCAGTGTCCTGCGCCATCCGGATCAATATCGGTCTTCAGGAATCCGGAGAACCAGGAACCTGCTGCTACTGTTACACAGCTGCCTGCCGCATATGCTGCATATGCCTCTGAGGACCACATATCAACGTTCATATCCCATCCATTCTCACGGATCTTCAGGCAGGCTGCCAGGCAGTCCAGATCACCGTCGCGCTCCAGCTTGAGGTTCAGGTTCTCATCATAGTAGTCACGGTTGATGAACATCCACTGATACGGATATGCTGCAGACGGAAGGAACCATCTCTGTCCCGGAATAGATACCTTTTCTGCTACCTCAAGCACGCCATCCCAGGTGCTCATCAGCTCGGCCACCTCATCCGGATCGGTCGGGAGTCCGACTTCCTCAAATACATCTGTACGATAATAATAAAGTGTCGGGCCAAGATCCCACGGAAGCGCTACCATTCTGCTGCCATCATCGGAAATTGCCTGATTCCATTTGAATTCCACAAAATCATCCTTCAGATCCTCTGCACCGAAATCATACAGGTTGGTCAATGCGGAGCTGTTGCGGTACTGTGCAATGTAAGCACCCTCTACCATCGCTACATCCGGTGCTCCTGAGCCTGCTGCCAGTGCCGTCTGCAGTGACTGATGATGTGCAGTCGTATCGGTAAATACAAGCTCTACCTCGACATTCGGGTACTGCTCATTGAAGCCTTCCATAGCTGCTTCAAACGCATCGTCTCCCGACGGCCAGCCACCTACTTCAATTGTTCCGGAAATCTCCTCGTCTGCAGATACTGTCATCTGTGCGCATGTCATCATAGACATCGCGGTCGCTGCTGCCAGGGTCCCTGCCAGAAATCTCTTTGCATTTTTCATTCTTACATCCTCCTTTTATTTTGGTTCCTTTTTATAAAATCCCCCTGCTTTGCTCTCACAGTGAGGGGTATTTTCCTTAACTTATCTGCGTTCATACAAATCCCGAACGGTTTCACCCTCCAATATTTTCATTGGAATTTTTGATACATAGCGGATCTTTTTTCCCTGAATCATATCCAAAAGTACTTCCACGCATTTCTGCCCCTGCCTTTCCGGATTCACCGCCAGCGAAGTTAATTTCTGATCTGCGTATTTTCTGGCATAGGCTCCGTCAATGCCTGCTACGGAGACGTCCTGTGGAATCCGATAGCCCAGCTTTCTCATCCTCTTGCAGAAGCCCAACGCCATCTCATCATTAAAGCAGACCGCTGCTGTCGCCTTTGACTGTCTTTCTTTAAATAGCTCGGCTGCCAGTTCACCTTTTTCAAAATAAGTTTCCTCAATCAGCGGAGCCCCCCACTGAATCTCTTCCATAAGTCCATAACTACGAATATCTTGTTTCAGGTTTTCCTTATTAACTTCAAAAAAATAATCCTTCCAGTGACTTCCGCCACGTTCCTTCATAAAACTGCACCATGCAAGGCTCCTCGCTGAAGTAGAATCCATCGGATAAGGCGTAACCAGTGCAATCCTCCGATGCCCTTTCTCCCATAGATAGTCCAGCATTTTATTCATCCCATCCCACATATTACACTCTATGACCGGCATAGATCTGGAAAAAGAAATCGAATCTCCGTAGGTGGCAGCCACAACCGGCAAATGGTAATTTTTCCCGGTAGCCTCCAGATAAAGACCTGCAATTGTTTCATTCGGCAAAATCAAACCATCCGCCATAATCCCTTTTACTTTTCGAAAATCAAGCGTACCATTTACCACTACCATATAATCCTGCTGTCCGGCAGCCGCCAGCATTCCACGGTAAACCTCAATATTAAATGCATTCCGCATATCTTTACAATAAAACAGGATCTGCTTTGTGCGCTGCGTCATCAGGGACATGGCAACCGGATTCGGATGGTAGCCCAACTCCTCTGCAATCTGTAAAATCTGCTCTCGCTTCTTTGCATTCACATATCCGCTATTATTCAATGCCCTTGATACAACTGAAACAGAAACCTGTGCCCGCTCTGCGATGTCTTTCCTTGTTACCATGTGAACCTCACCTTTCTCTCCCGAAAATATTCTTCTGATTTCAAATATTTTTCTATGCGATTTCTATACGACTATAATACAGGCATTCATTTCTTATTTCGGTTCACAAATTGTAGCATTTACTATCCTTGTATTTCGTTTTGTTTTACCCTCTTTTTTGTTTTGTGCATATTGCACTAGTTTTTTAATGTTTTTCGTTATGCATTTACACATTTATTTTATTCATGCATTTATATTACTTTTTATCCGTTATTTTCACAACACCTCAATGTATGGTCGCGCGTCCACATTGTTATTTTTGCTTTTTCTGCAGTCAGCAATTCATGCAAAGCAAAAAAAGACAGATCCTTTCGGATCCGCCTTCTGTTCTTGCTTCCAGCTCAGATACTTTTCTGCTATCTCTTCTTCCACCTCGATCGGCTTCTCTGCGATGTTCTTTACACGTTTCTCAGCGACTGTCTAATTCGCTGCCTTCTTCTTTCCCTCAAACAGCCGGAAGAAATTCCGCACACCCGGTCCTGCAAAGAAAATCTGCCAGCAAAGTGCCATCTGGAAATTCTGCACCCACTTCTGCAGCCACAGCGCGATGATCTCTTTTCCCGGATTCATGAACAGCAGGGTTGCAATAAAGCTCATGGTCGGGCACATCAGGCAGACAATCATGGATGAAATCGCAAGCGTGATAAAAATCGGCTTATCCTGCGGAGTCATAAACCGAAATGCCAGCTTTGTAGCAAGCTTTTCTACAACGAAATACTCCAGAATGCAGGCAATCGGCCACATGATCGGAATCTCATGAAAGGCGATGAGGAAAATCTCATTTGACATCTGTCCTTTGTCGAGCGCGATGTTGTAACATACCATGGCATACACCATGACAAACGCCATTACGATAGTAAAAAGAATGTTCTGTAACTTTGACTTTTGCATAATTGTACTCCTTTTTTGATAAGATGTTGAGGGGAAGTCCCTCAATTATATACCTGCGGATTGTTCGTGCATTGCATTTACATCCTCCTGGTATCCTGATAAATGGGCGCAAAAAAACACATGTGTGTTGTTCGTTATCAGTGAGCAAAGCACACATGTGTCGTTTCCAATTATACCAAAGTTCTCTGTTCAATTGCGGATGATATTTTATCACATTTTCAAACAGCTGTAAAGTGTCTTTTTCCCATTTCTCATGCCACGGAAAAGATAATATTAAATGCGAAAGGAAGCGAAAGCCTCCGGACGCATTATTTTTTTACCTGAAAAGCACAGAAAGAGAGGTGAGAACGTGCGAAACTACCGATATTTGACATTCGGCGACCGCGAGAAAATCGAGACGGAATACGCAGCCGGAGGACGTCCGGCCGACATTGCGATCGACCTCGGCGTCCATGTGGCGACTATCTATAAAGAACTGAAAAGAGGCGACACCGGCCAGCTCGACAAGAACATGCGCCGAGAGTATAGCGCCGAACTCGCCCAGCGCCGACTCATTGAGAGCTTTAAGTGCCGCGGGCGAAAATCCCCCACTATATAAAAAAGAAAGGAGCGACAACATGGCAGCATTACACGAAATAGCTCGGCAGTACGCCGAAGAAATCCGCGACGGTATAGCGTGGGTGATTATATGGAAAACTGGCCGAAGCTGGCACGCGGAAAGCGTCTGGCTCAACCAAGACTCTGACACCTTCGAGCTGGAGGATCTGAGCACTGCCACCGAAATTTTGGAACAGGATCCGAACGCTGTCATGGTGAACGGCTACTACTGCGGGCACTTCGGCGAGAACATGACGATCGCAGAACTGGAGGCCGGTATTCTCTGGCACTACGAAGGCGGCTGCAATCTCCTGAAAAACTCGACGGCCTTCCCTCCTGAGCCGATACCACGCCCGGAAAATCTCCCGGCAGATATGCCATGGTACGGCAAGGAAACCACCGAGGAACCGGATCCATATATATTCGACGGCTACATGAGCGTCGAGGACTACGAGAAACGCCAGCAGCTCATAGCTGCGGATCAGGCGCGAAGCGATCCACTCCCGGACGAGTCACCACCAGAACCTCAGCACACAGAGCTCACGATCCAGATCGGCCCACCTGCCGCCACTGCCCTGCTCGACGCTCTCGCCGACGCAATGAAGGCAGCAGCTCGCGCAGTCCGACAACTCATGGACAAGCTCGCGGATCGGTTCCAGAAGTTCCAGCAATACGCGCGAAAAGCCGTGGACACTTTTGTGGACTCCCTACTATATAGAGCCAACACCCACCCGAAATGGTGGCACCTATACAAACACGCACGGAAATGGAGAACCCGGAAGAAATACAAGCGGCTACTTATGAGGCAGCTATGCAGCAGGCTGGCCGCTGGATAGGAGGTGATCCCATGAACGACTCGCGAAACCTAAGCGGGCCCGTACTCATGCCCGGCGCGACGGCTGCCGCTATGAAGTATGCCAAGAGTGCGGGCTGGACTGGAATGTAAGCAAGCAGGCGGTGATCCCGTGGTACGGCTACAAGTGCCCGATCTGCCGCAGCAAATACAGAAAAGGAGCAAAACCATGAGAAACGAAGTAATTTACGACAAAAACGGGCGCCCGGACATTATGGTGGTTTTTACCCCGTCCGAGCTGGGACTCCCTGACACCCTGAGAGGCCGCAAGGTTAAGGAATACGCGATCAGCAAGTACCAGAACACATTGATCGACGGCGTTCCGTACTCTCTCCCATTTATGAAACCGGCTGTGAATATCAGCCACGACGAAGCAATCCGCCTCTGCGAGAGCAAGGGTGAAGGCTGGCACCTGATCACTAACGACGAGTGGGTGGCTCTCGGCTTCT
The DNA here is from genome assembly GCA_902363135.1 of Lachnospiraceae bacterium. Lineage (GTDB taxonomy): Bacteria > Bacillota > Clostridia > Lachnospirales > Lachnospiraceae > Choladousia. Next base: position 524,651 of record CABIZF010000002.1, on the reverse strand, counting down.
GGAGCTGGGACAACGACACCATGCCGACCGGAAACACCGCAAGCGGTAAGAGTCACAGCCACCCGGAGCAGGCCGGCACTACATACGAAGGAGGCTGCGGCAAGACCTTGACCGGATCCGGCCCGGTTCAGTGGAACCATGACGGCACGGCCTACGGCGTAGCTGACATGTGCGGCAATATCTGGGAGCATGTCGGCGGCGTTCGATTTATGAACGGTATGCCGCAGGTGATCCCGAACAACGGCGCAGCCTATGGCTCGGATCAGTCCAAAGACTCGCCGGAGTGGGAGGCGATCTACACCGAGGACGGCGATCCGGTTTACTACAACGTACACGACGGAGAGATCACCCTCCAGCCGGTACACCCGGACGGCACCGACTACGACGGCGTAAAGTTCACGGATCTGGAAGTTCGCAGTGACATGGACGCACCGGACAAGCTGAAAAAACTCGGCCTCTATCCTGCCGACGACTACGAAAGCGACGAATACTTCTGGCTCGACTCTAACGGCGAGCGGGTTATTTATCGCGGGGGCGGCTGGAACTACGGTGCGCACGCTGGTGTGTTCTGCCTCCTCGGCGACTACTCCCGCAGCTTTGCGCCCGCGGGCGTCGGCTTCCGTGCCGCTTGCGTTCGGTTTATCTGCGACTCTGACACTCTGGACGATCTGGACTCTGACAAGAAGCAGCCAGAACCGAAAAAGCGTAGCATTTTAGCTCCGGACTTTATCGGACGGATCAAGCAGGCACTCGCCCGGCAGTTTCAGAAGCTATACGAAGCCGCGCACGGCGAGGATCCGGAAGGCTTCGCTGAACTGGCCGAGAAGGCAACAGACGAAGAACTCGCCAAGGCTGCAAAACTCAGCGCCACACTGGCTCAGGTGAACGCAGCCGTGGACATGTACGAGCTGACCGCTAAGCAGTTAAAGCTCGCAGCCACAACCTCGATCACAATCAAAACGGAGGTGAACGACCATGAATGAGCTCCGGGACATATTCACGAAATACAAAGCAGTCGTATTTTTTGACACTGAGACAACCGGGCTCGAAGCTGAGAGCTGCCAGATCATTGAACTGGCAGCGATCAGAGTCGAGAAAACCGAACGGGGCACCCTCCGCATGGCCGACAGTGCCGACGTGTTCGTGAAGCTGCCGGAAGGTGAGCGGATCCCTCAGAAGATCGTCGAGCTGACGGGGATCACAGACGAGCAGCTCGAAAACGAAGGAATCACCGAGGCTGAGGCTGCAGCTCGCTTCACTGAGTTGATCAGCGGCGGCCGTGTCCTTCTGGTAGCCCACAATGCACAGTTTGACCTCCTGTTTACTACTGAAATGCTCAGGAGACACGGAAACGGCGGCCCGGAGGCTCTGAAAGCTGCCGACTATCTGGACAGCCTGACCGTTTACAAAGACCGCCGGGCATATCCTCACAAGCTGGCGAACGCGATCCTCACCTATAAGCTGGAGGGCAAGGTTCAGAACTCCCACAGAGCGATCGACGACGTGGCGGCACTGTTTGAGGTGTGCAAGGCCATGGACGCGGAACGCTCCGATCTTCTCAACTATGTGAACGTGTTCGGATATAACCCGAAGTATGGAGTAAGTGGGAAACGGATCGAAAAGGTGGCCTACTGGCCGCAGAATTTCAACAAATACATGCAGGCTCCGAGCTATACGCTCCCGGCCAAACTCAGACAAAGAAGGAGGTAACAGAAATGCGAAGCAGCTCGCTGAAAGTATACAGCCCGGTGGAATACACCGGGTACAAAGAAAAAAGAAGCGGCCACCCGTCGGAACCGGGAAGCCGCACAGGCAATCGAAAAACCACGCGAAAGCCTAAGCCTATTTTATACCGGCTGCGCCGTTTTTGCAAGCGCCTGAACTGGAAAAGGATCGGCGGGCTGGCAGTCACCACAGTGGTGATTGTGTTCGCGGCGCGCGGCGTCGTGGGTATGTTCTCAGAACACACCCAGACAAAAACAGCCCCGGTCACAACCAGCAGCCCGGCGGCCGAGGAATCTCAGCCCTACGTTTTCTACTACAAGGACGGGCAAGCCGTAAGCTGGGAGGACGTCACAGACGCATGGGCCGCAGAGGCAGGGATCCAGAAGCGCTACGCTCTCACTGACGCCGAGCGACTGGAGATCGCTCAGGTGCTCACGGCCGAAGCTGGAGGCGAACCCTTCGCCGGAAAGATCGCAGTAGCTCAGTGTATTCTCCAGACCTGTGAGGACGAAGGGATCCGACCGGACGAAGTGCTGCGCGTGTACGCATATAGCAAGCGCCGCCCGGAACCGACTCAGGAAGCCCTCGAAGCCGTGCAGGACGTGTTCGACTTCGGGATCGTGGCAACGACCGAGCCGATCAAATACTTTTACGCTCCCGCTCTCACGGACAGCGAGTGGCACGAGTCCCAGATCTATGTAATGACCATTAACGGACACCGATTTTTTAAGGAGGCAACCGAATGAATAACGAAAACAAGCCAAGCGTGATCGCAGAGCTCACGGCTGCACTTGCCAGCATGGCGGAACGCGCCGTCGCTGCTGAGGCCGAAGCCGAGCAGTACAAGAAAAGCTCAGGCGAGTGGTACCAGTTTTTTACCAGCAAGGACAAGGAACTGAGAGACACGCAGGCAGAACTCCAGAAAGCCCGCAAGGCTCTGGAAGCAAAGGAAGGAGAACAGAACCATGGCAACGACAAAGAAAGCAATAGCTGAGGCTGAGCAGGCCGCAGAAATCAAAGAAACAATCGCAGCACCCACCATAGAGCCGGGAACTCCGGCTGTAACACTGGACGAACTGGAAAGCATGGACATGAACATGTTCGACGCAGAGGAAACCGAAAGCGCTCCACGCCCGGCATGGCGTATCACTGACGACGGCTGCGCCGACTGGGCCTGCCGAAAAATCGCAGAAGAAAAGACCGAGCTCGACCGGATCACCGCACTGGGCGAAAGCCAGATCGAGAAGATCCAGCAGAGAATTGACGCTGCTCAGCGCAGATATGAAAACGGCACCCGTTTTCTCACTGGAAAGCTCGCGGAATACTTCGAGACAGTCCCGCACAAGACAACCAAGACAAAACACAGCTACCGCCTTCTCTCCGGCACTCTGGTGAAGAAAATCGGCGGCAGCACCATGAAACAGGACGACGACACACTGCTGGCCTATCTGAAAGCCTCCGGCAATGAGGATATGATCCAGAACACTGAAAAGCCGAAGTGGGGCGAGTTCAGGAAGCGCCTCGAAATTGTAGGCGGCCAGATCGTAGACAAAACCACCGGCGAGCTGGTGGAGGGCGTGCAGATCATTGAGAAACCGGACACCTTCACGGTGGACGTGTAAGGAGGTAGCGCATGGCAACAACCAAGGAAACGGCGGCCACAAAGACGGCCACCACCCCACCGGTACCGCTGACGCTGCAGCAGAAGTTCATCAAGTTGCGCGAAGCCGTTCCCTCTATCACCCAGAAGGCCCACAGCGACGGCGTAAAGTACAAGTTCGCGAAGATCTTCGACGTGTACCAGCTTCTCACTCCGGCCATGAATGAGTTCGGCGTCAATTTTGACATTGTAGGCGAGCAGGCAACCCGGCACAGCGAAAACGGGGATCCGATCTACTACTCCAACTTCACGCAGCACACCAGAAACGGCGACCGCATTGTCTGGGTGTACGAGGCCGACCTCACGATCCGCTGGACGAACGCAGACAACCCGGATGAGACTCTGGAAGTTACTCTACACGCAATCGGAACGAACGACGGAGGCCCGGACAAGGCCAAAGGCTCCGCGTGGACGTACTGCCTCAAATACTACCTGTTCGAGAAGTTCGGCATTGATCAGGGCGACGACGATCCAGACATGAGCGACCACAGCAGCGAACCCCCTCAGCAGAGCCAGAAACAGCACACAGGAGCTCAGAACGGGAACCGGCAGGGAAACACCCAGCCGCAGGCACAAAATGGCCAGACGGGGCGCTCAGGCGCCGCACGACCACTCTCAGACGCTCAGCTCTCCCGCCTCTACCGTAAAGGAGAGGACGCCGGGTACTCTCAGCAGTCGATCAACGAATGGATCCTGAAAAAATACGGACAGCAGGATCCACACAACCTGACGCGGGCCCAGTATGACGAAGCCTGCGCCGCTATGGACAACGCAAAGCAACAAGGAGGACAAGACAATGCTTAATCATGTGGAGCTTCTGGGCCGTCTGGCTCAGGAACCTGAAATCAGATACACACAGAGCGGCACGGCAGTGGCGAGCTTCGACCTCGCCGTGCAGGTACCGAGTAAGAACAAGGACGCCGCTCCGGACTATATCCCGATCGTGTGCTGGAGAGAACGCGCCGAGTTTTGCGGCCGTTACCTCTCCAAAGGCCGCCAGATCGTAGTTGAGGGCCGGATCTCCACCCGTAAATGGAAGGACGAGAAAACCGGGCAGAACCGCAAGGCCGTGGAAGTTGTGGCCTCAAACATTTACTTCGCAGACAGCAACGGAGGCAACGCAAATGGCAATCCTCAGCCCGCCAACAACGACGGATTCATGGACATACCGGACGACGGACAGCTTCCTTTTAACTAATAACACCGACCGAAGGACGACCGCCGGACAGACCGGCGGAACTCTACGGCCAAACCAGAAACAAACCACGAAAGGAGGTGCCGACAGTGGCATGGATCCAAATTCACCAACAACTGAAAGACCACCGCAAGGTGCTGGCTGCTGCTGACGAGCTCGACATTGAACCGGCTCACATGCTCGGCCTGCTGATCTCGTTCTGGCTCTGGGCCATTGATAACGCACCGGACGGATCCCTCGCTGGAATATCCGACAGAATGATCGCAAGAGCAGCCCAGTGGGACAAAGATCCGGAGGAATTTGTGGCCGCCCTGACCTCTGCGTCTCTGCTGGACGTAACGGAGGACGGCGTTCTGGAGATCCACGACTGGAGCGAGTACACCGGAAAGCTGATCGAACAACGAGAAAATGAGAAAAACCGTTCGAGAGCACGCCGCGCTGCTGCTAAGTCAAACGACCGGAGGACGACCGCCGGACAGTCTGCGGACGCAAGCAAGAGCGACCAGAAAAAGACCGCAGGTAGAGTAGACCAGACCAGAGTAGACCAGAGTAGACCAGAAAATAAGGGGGATACCCCCATAACCCCCGCAGCCGAGAAGCAGCCAAGCGCTCAGGAACGACGTTTCGCAGAGTTCTGGACTGCATACCCGAAGAAAGTCGGCAAGAAAGCAGCACAGAAGGCATGGGAAAAGGCAAAACCCGACGCTGAACTGTTCGAGAAGATCATGCAGGCAGTGGCAACAGCTAAAACCTCGGAACAATGGCTGCGAGAAGGTGGCCGCTTCATTCCCAACCCGTCAACATGGATCAATCAGGGACGCTGGGACGACGAACCTCTCCCACCTGCCGGATCCGGAAGCTATCAACAGCGACCGGGTGGAAATTGTGGAAAACCTGACACCATGGACGTGCTCGCGGGGATAATCGCAGACGAGGAAGGAGGCTTCGAGATATGACAAAAGCAGACGCGGCTCGACTGGTGGCGATCGTCGTCACCGCCTACCCGAATTTTGACAAGTTCAAGGACGCGAAAGCAATCGAGGCCACGGTGAATCTCTGGGCCATGATGTTTGAGCAAGACGAATCCGGGATCGTAGCGCTGGCAGTAAAAAAACACATTGCAACAAACAAATGGCCGCCGAGTGTGGCCGAAGTCCGGGAGATCATGCTGGAGATCCAGCACCCGGAACTCATAGAGCCGGACAAGGCATGGCTGGCCGTGAGCGACCTCATGTACAGCGCCGGACAATTCAACCACGGAGATCTCTCCCGCCAGCTCCCACCTCTGGTGGCGCGGGCCGTTGAGTCAATCGGCTGGACTTCCCTCTGGGAAATGCACCGCAGCGCATACATAGGCGGCAAGCCCGGCATGGATCGGGTAGCCTTCATGCAACAGTACACGCCAATGTACGAACGGGAAAAGTCTCGCAGCATGACACCGGCACAATTAACCGAGAAGATCGACAACGCGGCCGGATCCCTTCCGGACAAAGGCCAACGCCTGATAGAGTACAGGGAAAGCGAACGCCGCAGGAAAGAGCAGGAAATGGAGGCTATCACCCGCGGCGCCCTCCGACTGGAGAGCCAGAGCGTCGAACAAACGAAGCTCGAACTCAGAGGGGAGGTGCTGGGATGATCCTACAAGGTGACGCACTGGAGGAACTCAGAAAGCTGCCGGACAAATGCTGCAGCGTCTGCGTAACTTCACCACCCTACTACAACGCCAGAGACTACGGAGCAGCCGATCAGCTCGGAACCGAAAGCTCTCCGGAGGAATACACCCGCAAACTGGTGGAAGCCTTCCGGGAAGTCGCCAGAGTCCTGAAAGACGACGGCACCCTCTGGCTGAATATCGGCGACAGCTACGCGAGGCATATCGAGGACGGAGGGATCAAGCGCAAGGATCTGATCGGGATCCCGTGGCTGCTGGCTCTGGCTCTCAGAAGTGACGGCTGGTACCTCCGGGCGGACATTATCTGGAACAAGCCCAACGCCATGCCAGAAAGCGCCAAAGACAGACCGGCAAGATCTCACGAGTATGTTTTTTTACTCAGCAAAGCGGCCGCCTATTACTACGACGCCGAGGCCGTCAAGGAGCTGGCTGTCGGGTACGATCCGAAAAAGCCCGGCCGGAAGCGCGGCAACGCAAAAACCTTCCGCGGCGGCACTGCCTACACTCACGATCAGGCCAAAGCCAACAACGCCGAGGTGGATCGAGGCAGCCACGGGCTCCAGAGAAATGAAACCGGCAAACGAAACCGCCGGGACGTCTGGACGATCGCCACACGGCCATATAAAGGCGCCCACCTCTCCACGTTCCCGGAGGAACTGGCCAAGATCTGCATACTGGCCGGGAGCAAACCGGGCGACACGGTTCTGGATCCATTCTCAGGAAGTGGAACCACAGGAGCCGCAGCCCTCAAAGAAGGGCGGAACTATATCGGGATAGAGATTAACCCCGACACCTGCAAAATACAAGAGCAGCGACTCACTGAGGCTGCTCAGGAAGGAGCCAAACCATGAAACGCGGTGAAATTTATTATATCGAAAGCACATACCGGGAAACCGGAAGCGAGCAGAGAGGCGGCCGCCCTGCGGTGATCGTCTCCAATGACAAGAACAACGAAAACAGCGAGGTTGTGGAAGTGGTATACATGACCACCAAACCAAAGAACGACCTCCCCACTCATGTATTTATCCGGAGCGCACTCTCCCCTTCTACCGTCTTATGCGAACAGGTAAACAGCGTAAGCGTGAAAAGGATCGGGACGCTGATCGGAAAATTGACAAAGAGCGAGCTCGCAGCCGTGGACTCTGCTCTGGCAATCTCTCTGGGGATCGACTTCATGGATCCGAAGCCCGCAGCCAAAGAAGCGGAGCATTTACTGGAAGAAATAAGCAAGCAGCCACTCCGGATCGTCCAGCAGGATCCAGACGTTGAAAAGATCAAGCTCGAAACTGAGCGCGATCTCTACCGGAATTTATACAATGAGCTGCTGAGCAAAACCATGAAAGGAGCAAGTGCATGAGAAAAAAACTGGTTTACATCTGCTCCCCGTGCCGCGGGGACGTTGAAAAGAACATAGAAAAAGCCCAGCGCTACTGTCGCGAAGCCGTCGAGCTCTGGGACGACGTGATCCCGATCGCGCCTCATGTATATTTTACCCAGTTTCTTGACGACACCAAGCAGGAGGAACGCGCCGCGGGCATGGACATGGGCCTCTCACTTCTGGCCATGTGTGACGAGCTCTGGGTTTACGGTATCGAGAATCCGAGCGAGGGCATGAGGAGCGAGATCGAATACGCAAAGCAGCACCAGATCCCGATCCGGGACGCTGCCGAGCTTTACAGAAACCGCGAAGCCGAAACACTTCCGATCGGTGACGCACTGATCGTTCTCCCTTCTCACGTCGGGCACCTGAACGGCGTCGCCGCGATTGAATCCACCACCGTGCGGATCAATGGCGAAATGATCTTAGACCTTGCGATCGAGCTCAGACGACACCCCGGCCACGACATCACACTGGAGGCCGACAAAGGCGCAGACTCGGAGGTAGATCAATGAGCTGGGACACGGTTCCGGGAAGAAATGGCGAAGGCTACCCGGATCCAACAGCAAGCACCGCCCTTGCACGGGTGCAGCATAGCCAGAAAGGACTCCAGAGCAAGCGAGCCGGTGAACACTTCGAGAATATGATCACCGCAAGCCTGAACTGGTACTGCGACAAGGGCGTGGCCTTCGTTGAAAAGACTCCGGAGCCCATGAAGCCACTCAGGAAGCCAGACCGACAGGGCCGTTTTCTTGCTTGCTACACCAAAGCCGGACAGCCGGACTTCAAGGGAACGCTCACCGGTGGCCGGGCCGTGGTATTTGAGGCGAAACACACCGACAGCGACAAGATCGACCAGAGCCGCCTCACTCCTGAGCAGGTGGAAAGTCTGACGCTGCACCACAAGCTCGGAGCTGCTGCCTTCATCATGGTGAGCGTGGGGCTGGAAAACTTCTACCGGGTACCGTGGGAAGTATGGCGAGACATGAAGCAGATCTACGGGCGCAAACACATGAAGCTCGAAGATCTGGAACCGTACCGCGTGCAATATATCGCCGGGATCCTCAAACTGCTGGAAGGTGTGGAGATCGACTACACCGAGGAAGGAGGCACGCCATGAAATGCGAATACTGCGAGCTCCGCAGAGTCGGGCCTTTTGTAATTTCAAAAGCCTGCGCCATGCTGAGCGGAAAGCTCATAAACAAACAGACGGGCGAACCGTTAAAAATTTGTATGCACCACATGGCCTCCCCGGATCCGTGTATGAACAACGGGAACGGCTGCGGGCTCTACAAATCACAGAAAGGAGATCAAGCCAATGAACGACGCACTGCTGAGCAGTAAAAACATGTGCTGGTGCACTCCGCCGGATTTTTTCGCGGAACTGGATCGCGAGTTTCATTTTGAACTGGATCCGGCCAGCACCGACAAAAGCGCCAAGTGCGCGAAACACTTCACGCCGGACGACGACGGCCTAAAGCAAGACTGGGGGGGTATCGCGTGTTCTGCAATCCGCCATACGGCCGAGCGATCGCAGACTGGGTACGCAAAGGCTACGAAGAAAGCCGGAAGCCCGGCACCACCGTGGTTATGCTCATTCCTTCGCGGACTGACACGGCATATTTTCACGACTGGATCTTCGGCAAGGCCAGCGAGGTGAGATTCCTCCGCGGCCGCCTGAAATTCACCGACGAGGACGGAAACGGCGAGGACGCAGCTCCGTTTCCTTCTGCCGTCATAGTGTGGCGGAGTCCGGAAAGCACCGGACGCGAGTTTGCCACATGGCACATATAAAAGAACCAGAGCCAGCGGGGCCACTGCTCCGCCGGTTCAGATAAGGAGGAAACCATGAACGGGATTACTAAACAGACACGCCGCCAAAGTTACGACGGCATACGAACACGCAGCGGCGAGCGTTGCAAGCTAATACTGGAAACCCTCGGAAATCGGTCAATGACCGTGGAAGAAATCACCGACGAGCTGGTGGCTGCTGGCCACCTGAAATACTACGACCGCAACTTCGTGGCGCCGAGACTCACAGAGCTGAAAGGCGCCGGAGTTCTGGAAGTCGTCGGAAAGAAACCGAGCAAAAGAACCGGAAAAAATACAGCCGTATGGGCTGCGGTAAGGAGGTAAGCACATGAAAAAGCAGAAAGTACAGGCAAAGATCAACCTCGAAGCTCTCGCAGGCGGAGCCTTCGCCGAGAAACTCAACGAGGCGCTCATGCAGGTGGCTGAAAATATTCAGAATCCGAACACAGAAGCAACCACTAAGCGCCAGATCACGGTAAATATTAAGGCAACACCGCACAAATGCTAAAATACACATTGTTGGAAAGCCATTTAGTAAAAAGCAATAGGATTGCCCCATACTTTTGCCCACAGAGCGCACTGATTCAAGCTGCCAGGCAGGGCCTGTCAGCCAGAATCAGATTCGCCAATGCGAACATGATATTGAATTTGGCTCTCTGCTTTTCGAGCCCTCGGTATCGTGTTTTTCGGAAACGCAGCTGTTTCTTGACGACACCGAATACGTGCTCTACTTTCGCGCGGACAGAGGACTTTGCGTGTTCTGCTTTCTTTGCGGCATACTGGCCGCTTTTGCTCAGTTTCTTCACTTGGGATGGACGACGGTTGATTCTGTATTTGATTTTGCGGCCAGCCTTGTTGCGGATAATCGCATCATCACGTTTTCCCGCACCGAGATAACCGCTGTCACCGTAAACGCTCTCTTCTTCTCCGGTCAATAGCTTTGATGTTTCTGTGACGTCATGGACATTGGCTGGCGTTGCCTCCACGGTATGAACCAGTCCGCTGTCCTTGTCAACGCCGATATGTGCCTTATAGCCGAAATGCCAGGTGTTGCCCTTTTTCACTTGATGGGCATCCGGATCCCGCTTTTTCTCCTTGTTTTTCGTAGAAGAAGGGGCGGAAATAATGGTGGAATCCACAATCGTTCCCTTTTTCAGAATGAGACCTCGTTCCATAAGCGCGGCGACCACCTGGGCAAACAGCTTTTCCTGCAGTCCGTTCTTGATCAGCAGATTGCGAAAACGGCCAAGGGTATCGCCGTCCGGAACCTGATTGCTGGAATCGACACCGCAGAAATCCGAAAATGCACGACTGTCGATTGCTTCTGCTACGGTTGCCTCATCGCTCAGGTCGTACAGATTTTGCAGCAGATACAGCCGCAGCATAGTCTCCAGCGGATAGGGTTTATTGCCACGCTCTCCTTTGTAATAGCACGGCCGAATCAGGGATAGCCATTCCTTCCACGGGACAATTCGTTCGATCTGAGTCAGAAACTCTCTTTTCTTTGTCCGCACCTGCGCCAACTCATCGCTGAATGCGGAAATCGTCATCTGTTTATCCATGCGTTCATTATATCATAATTTGGCTTCGTTTTGCTTTTTTGTGCGGTATTGCCTTAAATTTACGCCGAACAAAACCCGCCAAATGGTAGGAACCCAGATTGCTGTCACGACCAAGCTCGCAGCTACCGAAGCAATCGACACGCAAATGGTGATGGGCGTCAATATGAGAACCGGCCAGATCGAGATCGCCGAATACGACGGGCAGATCCGTGGACAGATGGATCTCTCCGACTTCACGGACGCCGATCAGGATCCGGAATCAGAGGAAACACAAGCTGCGGCTCCTACACCGGGACAGAATCCGACCGGCAAGCCTCTGGATCTTAAAAACAGGGGAAAACAGGCACCTGCTGCCGCTACTGAATTAGTTCCGGGCCGTGACTACGATCCGGACACCGGCGAGGCATACGAAACCGCCGGACAGCCTACGGACGACCGCCAGACAACCGGCGGACGCAATAACATGAAGGTGGTAAAAATCGCACCAGCAAAAGAAGCATAAGGAGGTCAAGAAAATGGAAGGAATCAAAGAAGCAATCGCATATATCACAGGGCTGGCCGTAAAGGCTGAAAAGCCAGAAACAATCGAGATCAACGGCCGGACATACTGCACGAAGGATCTCAGACGCTACGACGCAGCCGACAAGGCCGAGCCGATCAAAACGACCACTCTCACCTCTCTGGTGGACTATATCAAGGAAAGCCGCGAGGAACTCCGCGACAGAATGATCATTCAGGTGGTAAGCGCCACAAAGGTGCTGCTCTACTCCGGGCTGCTGGCCGAGCGTGACCGTGAGACTCTGTTCGAGGTCAACGCCCTGCTGCCGCAGTTTGAATACGGCCGCGAATATGATCAGGAGAGCTTCCTCGTGGCCATGCAGTCATGCTTCCAGAAAACAGACGACCGCGAAGCCGTCACCATTATGGCGAGCAATATCGTGAACACACAGCAGGGAACCTTCTCAGACGACGGCGTAAGTCAACAGGCAATCATCAAAACCGGAGTAACCACGAAGGACGCCGCCTTCGTTCCTAATCCGGTGAGCCTGATCCCGTACCGCACATTTTTGGAAGTTCCGCAGCCCGCGAGTGACTTCGTGTTCAGAATCAGCGAGGGACGCGGCGGAGCCCCTGCCTTCAAGCTGGTGGCTGCTGACGGTGGCCTCTGGAAGTCTCAGGCGGTGGACAACGTGAAGAACTACCTCGTCAAAGCACTGGCAGACGTTCCGGAACGTGAAAGGATCACGATCATTGCATAATGTGGCCGACATAAATGTCGGGAACATACCGGGAGGGCCAAGCTCTCCCGGCAAACCAAAGGAGGACAAGAACATGCTGATCATAAACATAGTGCTGGCCCTCGTGGCTGCTCTCCTGCTTTTTGGAGTTATTGGAGAAAAGGACGGGCTCAGACAGCAGAACATCACGATCGCCTTCGTGGCCGTGATCGTGCTCATTATCGCATTAAATAGATTTTTCTAAGTGAGGACAAAACCATGGAATATAAACCGAAAGTTATCACCGGAAAAGTGACCGGCACCGGCTGGCCGATCGACGGCCATGTGCTCTGGTTCTCACAGTGGGACTACGACAACCGCGAGAGCTGGCACCTCTACGGCTGGGAGGACTCAGAGGACGAGGCAGTCATGCAGACCGTATTCCAGACCGAAACCGAGGCTGGCCTCTGCCCGTTCGGTACGCTGGAGAAGTTCGCAGAGAACTGGAAGGCGAAGAAATGGGAGCCGCAGGGCTCGTTCTGCCTGCCATTGGACAAGGTGGAAGTGCTGGAGGTAAAGCAGGAAGAAAGCACCAACAACACCCGCGAACAGCTCCGGGCTCACGGCTTCGATCTGACACCTAGAAAGCAGACTGACCGGGGTGGGATCATCTGCCTGCCACTGGACAAGAACCTGAACGGCGACGTGCAGGCCAAGCACCCGGACTGGGAGCCAGTCGAGTGCCCGACATGCGGCCGGAAATGCTGGAAACACCCAGAAGCCGACCGCCTCGCCAAAGAACAGGGCGCGAAAATGCTCTGTACTGAGTGTGCGATCAAGGCTGGGCTCCTGTCACCGTTCCGAAAGGAAGGCCCAAACCGCGCGCAGCGAAGGAGGGCAAAGCGTGAAAGAAGAAAATAACGCAGAGGGGCTCTACTCTCTCAAAATAGACGCGAGGCACTACTTCCCCGACAGAAAAATAACAAGGGACGTGCTGGAGGCACTCAGGTGCAGGCAATACGCCGCAGTGCTGGCCTTCTATCTGGAGTGTGACCTCGACGACATAGAAAAACAAGCTCGCAGACTCGCGGAAAGCACCGCGCTGAGCTACTCGGAAGCGCTCCACAAGATCGGCGGAGATATGCTGCGGAGCAAGCAGGAAAAACCGGCCCCACTCTCCCTCTGGCCTATCAGACAAGAACCGGTGCGGCCGAACCGTGCAGCCAGACGAGCAGCTAAAAGAAAAGGAGGACGAAATGGACGATAACAAGAACAAGCCTATGGGCTGGCCGTTACTCTACACACTGGCAACACTCGCAGGCGTGGCCATGCTGGCAATCCTGAAAGCCTGCGGCATTATATCAATGAGCTGGCCGGTGGTGATCGCCGGGCTCGTGTGGGTACCAACCGCGCTGCTGCTGATCACTCTCTGGGTGGCCACTCTCCTGATCTGGATCGGGCGAACCGGGAAAAAGATCAGGGAATACAATCGCAGGAGAAAGATCTCCCGCACTCTGGACGAATCCATGAAAGGGCTCACGCTAAATGGCGTCGGCCCCATTTATGGTATTAGAAGAAATAAAGGCGAAAACAACACCGACTACGAGAAAAGGATCCGCGAAAAGCTGGGGTTTTCCCCGCGCAGTCTGCCGAAATACGAAACCATGGAACAGCTCACCCTCTCCAATGTGGGCCCGATCTATGGCGTCGTAAAGAAACAGGACGAAAGCTGGAAGCACTACCGCCGCAGAATCCTGAAAGCAGCCCAAACTATTGATACCGTACAACTACCAACCGGCAAGTGCGCACCGGGCGACCGCCGGACAGAGGGTAAAAAGTGAGCTGGCCAAGCAAAGAGACCGGCGCCTGCTTATGGGTGCCGGGGCTCGGCTTTAAAGAGTGGTACTCAACGAGCTGCCACATGTACTACGAGATCGCGAGCGCGGTCACAAAGAAGAATATCAAAGCCGGGACGTGCCCGTATTGCCACCGGCCTATCAAAATAAAGGAGGAACGAAAACATGGACTATAAAACAGAAGCGCAGCCAAAGGCAACCGCTGGAGGGGTACCGGTATTCTGCGCACATGACGCGATCGTGGCCATAGAGAAGCTGATCCCCAACCCGAAGAATCCGAACACACACCCGGACGCACAGATCCAAGCACTCGGCCGCATTATCCGCCAGACCGGGTGGAGGGCGCCGATCACAGTGTCGAAGCGCTCCGGTTTCATAGTAAAGGGCCACGGCCGCCTCGCTGCTGCCAAGCTCGAAGGACTCACCGAAGTGCCGGTGGACTACCAGAACTACACGAACGAGGCCGAGGAATACGCCGATCTGGTGGCTGACAACCGGATCGCAGAGCTGGCAGAGATCGACAACAAGCTGCTGGCTGACATTTTCGCCGACATTGACACCGGCGAGATCCCCATGGAGCTGACCGGCTACACCGACAAGGAAGTGGAAAGCCTTGTCACTGGACTGGCCGAAGCCCTGCACAATGATCTCACAGAACCGGACGAGATCCCGGAAGCTCCAGAAGGTGACGGAATGATCACCCAGAAGGGCGACCTCTGGATCCTCGGACGCCACCGCGTTGTCTGCGGAAACTCCACGGACGAGGACGCCATGCGCCTGCTGCTGGACGGAAAGCACCCGGAGATCCTTCTCACAGATCCACCGTACTGCTCCGGAGGTTTTCAGGAGTCCGGGAAGTCCGTCGGAAGTATCGGAACAAAACAGTCCGACGGCAACGGCGGGCAGAAAACGCCAACGATCAGCTCGGACAACCTCAGCACCAGAGGCTACCAAACGCTGATGAGGGCCGTCCTCTCCGCTACCGACATAAAGGTGGCCTACATCTTCACAGACTGGAGAATGTGGCTCTATTTGTGGGATCTGGTGGAGGCTTCGGGCCTTGCGATCCGGAATATGATCGTCTGGAATAAGAAAACACCGGGAATGGGTAACGGCTGGAGGGCTCAGCATGAGCTCGTCATGTTCGCCCACAGGACAAAGCCAGCATGGGACAACCACAAGGGCTACGGGAATGTGATCGAAGCCACCCGCTCCGGGAATGAACTCCACCCGACACAAAAGCCGGTGGAAATACTGGAGAAACTGCTGGACAATACACAGTGGGCCGAGGGTGTCCTCGACACATTCGGAGGATCCGGCACGACTCTGATCGCTGCGGAAAGCGTCGGGCAGCCTGCCTATGTCATGGAAATGGAGCCTGCATTTGTGGACGTGATCGTAAAGCGCTACATAAAGACAACCGGCAAGACGACCGGGATCCGACTGTTCAGGAAGGGCAAAGAGCTGGGCCGCGAGCACTTCGAGAGAATGTTCACGGAATAAGCCAGCGAAAGGAGGTGGAACCCATGCACAAGAACAGTGAGGCAAAACAGCCGAAGGAAACCGACGAGATCAAGAAAAAGCTGGAAAGCTACGCAGCACTCCACCGCAGGATCGACAACCAGATCGAACGGCTGGAGAATCTGGAGGCCGTCATGGGCTCCATATCCTCGCCGAGCTTCGACGGAATATCCGGAGGCGGTGGCGACGGAACCAGCAAACAAGAACGGCAAGTGATCCAGAAGGTAACACTGGAGGAAACGATCCGCCGCATGATCGCAGACGAGGATCAGGAACGCAGCGAACTGGAGGCCCTGATCTCCGAAATGGAAAAGCCAGACGAGCAGACCGTGTTAGAAATGCACTACTTCGACACAGCGAACTGGTGGACAGTATGTGCCGCCCTTCATGGTAGCCGGGAGGACTACGACGAACACGAGCAGCGCTACCTCAAAAGAACATTCAAGCTACACGGCTCGGCGCTTCAATCGCTGGCCAAAATATACAGAGCAAAACAAGAACAGGGATAACAACGCCCGCCAGAAGCCACAGGAAGGCCGACGGCGGGCTTTTTTGCGCGCCCGAAGAAATACGCACACACTCAGGAGAAAGCCGCAGACGGAACGCTCACGAGCACACAGGGGGGATAAAAAGGGACAAAAAGGGATAAAAGGGGATAAACCACCGTGCTACTCTGTATAACAGCGAAAGCCGTCCGGGGACATGATAAAGATCCGGGCGGTTTTTCCTATGTGCCTACCCTCAGAAAAGAACTGGGAGGGGTGCAAATTTTCCACAGGAAGGAGCAAACACATGGGCGGTCTATTCTATACCGGCCAAAGCCGCCGAACCTCTGGCAGCTTCACCGTGACATGCTCCGGAGCTAAGGATATTGTGAAGCGACTCAACAAACTGGAGAACGGCGGGCAGACGGCAATCAAGAAAACCGTCAACGACTTTATGAGCCGTGCGCCTGCGTGGGTATCGAAGGGGATCCGCGAACACTACGGGGTAGACACTGCCGCAATCAACGAGGCCAA
The DNA here is from genome assembly GCA_902363135.1 of Lachnospiraceae bacterium. Classification (GTDB taxonomy): domain Bacteria; phylum Bacillota; class Clostridia; order Lachnospirales; family Lachnospiraceae; genus Choladousia. The sequence continues at coordinate 508,034 of CABIZF010000002.1, read as the reverse complement.
ACAACAACCTCGGAGGGGGCAGAGCTCAATCCAAGTGGCGGGGGTTCAAGTTGATAGTGCCTCCCTCATTTATAAGGGGCGGACACTGACGCCGACGCATTTCAAAATGAGCCCGAAGTCCAGACCAAGCGCTCAGCAAAAGAAGCCGATCAGAATCCCCGGCCAACTGATCGCCGGAGCTGGTGACGTTGCAATGGTTCGACCACCGCGGCCGTACCAAGTCAAGGCGACGATCATTAAGGGATCCCGTGTGAGCCTCGGCTCGAACGTGTTCCTCACTGGCGGAAACGGCGGCTCCATGCTTCCGTTTCAAAAGACTGGGAGGGGGCGCTCCCCGATCGAGGCCGTGCGTACTCTGTCCGTGCCTCAGATGATCGACGGCAAAGCACGCCAAACCATTGAGACAACAATCTCCGAGAAGCTCGGCGAACGCTTCAACCATTACATAGATCAAGTAATGAAATAGCCAAACGCTCCGAGCTACGAGCCAAAGCCAAGCCAACGAACACGCGCCAAGCAGCAAGCCAAGCGCGAAGCAATCGAACAGCAAAGCCAAAGCGAAACCAAAAGCAACAGCAACAAAGAACAGCGAAACAAAGCGACCAAAGCAAAGAAGCAAAAGGCAAAGCAACTCGACCGAGCAACCGCGCCGAAATTTTTCCGCAGCCCGAAGGTACTGTCCGGGCCGCCAAACGCCTGCGGTGCTGGCGAGCCCAAAACACGCGCAGACTCAGAAAAATTTTTTCAGGCCGTTTCGTTTCGTTTGCCTCAAAGAAAGGAGGTGGCGCCATGGCGGAGGGCAAGCAGAATCTCCAAAACGCTGCCATTATTGCGAAGCTGTTCGGCGTCACCGACCGCCGGATCCAGCAGCTCGCAAAAGAGGGAATTATTCCAGCCGCCCAGAAGCGGCCGTATATGTTCGACCTGCTTCCGACGGTGCAATCTTACATCCGTTACCTGAGTGACAAAGCCAACGGCCGAGAGGCCAAAAGCGCCGACACCGCTCAGGTTGAAATGGAGAAGCTGCGGGCTGAGGCTGACATGAAACGCAGTAAGGCAGACATGGCAGCCATGCAACTGAAAGAGCTCGAAGGCAAAATGCACCGCAGCGAGGACGTGGAGGCCGTGACGAATGACCTCGTTTACACTGTCCGCAGCATGATAATGGCACTCCCCGGACGTTTGGCCATGGACGTTGTGCAGGTGGCAAGCGCCAACGAAGCCTCGGCACTGATCCGGGCGGAGTGCTACAAAATTCTGAACGAGCTCGCAAACTACAACTACGATCCGGCGGTATATCAGCGGCGGGTGCGGGATCGTGAAGGCTGGAGCGACGTTATAGTGGCCGCTGATGAAGCCGACGACTAAAAAATCCACCGCGAAACTCAACGCAGCCATAGCACCGGCCATTCGCAACTTTAAGCCACCCGAAGATCTGACGGTGGCCGAATGGGCCGATAGACACCGCCGCCTATCCCCGGAGAACTCCGCGGAGTCTGGCCCGTGGCGCACTTCGCGCACGCCGTACCTGCGGGAACCTATGGAAGCGTTCACGGATCCGAAGATCCGTAAGATCGTAATGGTGGCAGCGTCTCAGGTGGGAAAATCTGAGCTGGAGCTGAACATAATCGGCTACATTATCGACCAAGATCCCGGCTCGATCCTGTTCGTCCAGCCTTCCCTCGACGACGCCCGAAAGTTCTCACGCCTCCGTATCGCTCCAATGATACGAGATAGCAAGGTGCTGAGGGCGAAAGTTTCCGACGTCAAAAGCAAAGACTCCGGGAACACAATCCTCCAGAAGTCATTCCCCGGCGGTATGCTCACGATCACAGGATCCAACAGCGCCTCCGCTCTGGCTTCCACTCCCGCCCGCTACATTCTCGGCGACGAGCGCGACCGCTGGGCCGTGTCTGCCGGTGCTGAGGGTGATCCGTGGGCCCTGGCCGAAGCTAGACAGGCCACGTTCTACAATGCGAAGGCCGTCGAGGTATCAACTCCGACCATAAAAGGCGCTTCAAATATCGAAAGCAGCTACTACCTCGGAACACAGGAACGCTGGTGCCACCAGTGCCCTGAGTGTGGAGAGTACGGCGAGATCACCTTCGACCGCGTACACTTTGAACATACGGTGGCCAAAGTCCGCGGGAAAAAGGCGTACAAGATCGTGGGCCCGATTACATGGTGCTGCCCCTCCTGCGGCTGCATAGTACCGGAGGAAAAAATGCGGAAGCAGCCCGCAAAGTGGATCGCCGAGAACCCGGCGGCCTACGACGAGGGCGTCCGTTCCTTCTGGCTGAACGCTTTTTCTTCTCCATGGACTCCGTGGGAAAAGATCGCGCTCAAATTTCTGCAAGCTAAGGACGATCCGCAAAAGCTCAAAGTAGTTTACAACACACTGCTGGGTGAGCTCTGGGAGGATCGCGGCGACATAGCCGACGAGGACACCATGCTGGCCCGGCGCGAGGACTACGGCACCAATGCCGACGGCTCTCCCGTCGAAGTTCCGGAGGGCGTTCTCGTTCTCACCTGCGGCGTAGATACTCAGGACAACCGTTTGGAGTATGAAGTCGTGGGCCATGGCTTCTACGGTGAAACGTGGGGCATAAAAAAGGGCTACATCATGGGAAAACCCGACACCGACGAGGTATGGCAGCAGCTCGACGACGTGATCGACCACGTTTACCGCTTCAAGGACGGAAAAGGGCTGCGGATCTCAATCACCTGCGTGGACTCCGGCGGCCATTACACCCAAGAGGTATACACTCGCTGCCGTGAGCGTAAGAACAAGCGCGTTTTTGCTATCAAGGGCAAGGGCGGCGACGGGATCCCGTTCGTGACGCCTCCGTCAAAGGTTCCGATCAAGGACAACAAGCGGATCACCTGCTGGCTCTACACACTCGGCGTTGACGCCGGAAAGGAAACGATCATGTCGAGCCTGAAAGTTCAGGAGGCTGGCCCAAAATATTGCCATTTTCCGATCCACGAGTCCTGCGGCTACGACACCTACTATTTCAACGGCCTGCTCTCCGAGCGTCTGGAGCTCACGCAAACAAAGCGCGGCAACCAGTGGCACTGGGTAAAAATCCCCGGACACAACCGGAACGAGGCCCTCGACTGCCGAAACTATGCGAACGCCGGGCTAAAAATCATAGATCCGGACATGTTCGCGGTGGAGCGACGTCTGAAAAATGTCCAAGAAACACCGCAGGCCAAACCGGCGCAGCGCCGAAAACCGAAACCGGCAGCCCGGAACTACTTCGACGAGTGGTAAGGAGGTGAACCCATGAGATCAAAAGAAACCATACAGCAAGAGCTCACAGAAACGAGGACGCGACTCAGTGCGTATCTGGCCCGTGAGGCTGACATGCTCAGCAAGGACGGGGTGCAGCTCTACACAATCGGCTCCAGAAACCTGCAACGGTACCAGACTTCGCTCGCTTCCGTTCAGGACATGATCACGAAGCTGCAAAAGCGAGTCCGCGAGCTGGAGGCCGAACTGGCGGGCGGATCTGCTCGCCGCGCCGTGGGGGTAGTCCCCCGCGACTGGTAAATGGGTAAACGCTGGCCGATCGGCTGGCTTTACTACGGCGACGACTGCGGGACATTTTCGCTCCTTTAGATACCGCGGCCGCTGCCGTTTTTAATTACTTGCAAGGAGGTGAGAAAAACGAAGTACGACCAAACGAGGGGGCTATATCTCCCGGATAACGTACGCCCTCAGAATAAGGGCTACGGAGAGGCGGGCGCAAGCTGGAGAAAAAAAGCCGTGAAAGGTTTTAATGCTCCCAGCGGATCCGCTCACGAGGACATAGACTTCAACAACTACACCATGCGACAGCGTGCCCGCATGTTATACATGGCCGCGCCGATCGCTACCTCGGCGATCAAAACCAACCGCACAAACGTGGTAGGCGTCGGGCTCAGGCTTAAAAGCCGGATCGACCGCGAAGTGCTCGGACTCTCACCGGATCAGGCAGAACGGTGGCAGAAAGAAACAGAGCGAGAGTTTTCCCTCTGGGCCAGCAACAAGAGAGCCTGCGACGCCACCGGCATGAATAACTTCTACGGGCTCCAGCAGCTCGCGCTGATCTCGTGGCTGCTCTCCGGCGACTGCATAGGGTTAATCAAGCAGTACGAAACCACTCGGCTGCTCCCCTACTCTCTCCGCGTCCACCTGATCGAGTCCGACAGAATCGCAACACCGAACAACTACGGGGCCGGGACTACGCTCTACTACACAACCGGTAAGAACCCAGAAACGGGCAACACCATATACGACGGCGTGGAAGTAGACAAGAACGGCATGGTGGTAGCGTATCACATACGCAGCAACTACCCGTATGAGCTCGGCGCTCCGGTTACTGAATGGGCCCGCGTTCTGGCATACCAGCAAAGCACCGGCCTTCCGAATGTGCTCCACGTCATTGACACAGAGCGCCCGGATCAGTACCGCGGCGTGAGTTATCTCGCGCAGGTGATCGAGCCGCTGCTGCAGCTTCGCAGGTATACTGAGTCCGAACTCATGGCCGCAGTCGTCGAGAGCTTTTACACTGCCTTCATTAAGACAGAAGCCCCGACTGATGAAATGCCATTCAATGAGGTGGATCCGGTACCACCCGGAGAAATGCGGAACCCGAACGAGTACAGCATGGGGCCGGGCCAGATCAATGTCATGGGGCCGGGTGAAAGCGTAGAATTTGCAAACCCGACGCACCCGAACGGCAGCTTCGACAAGTTCGCCGTAGCGATCAGTGCACAAGTAGGCGCCGCGCTGGAAATTCCCAGCGATCTGCTCCTGAAATCCTTCAACGCCTCATACAGTGCGAGCCGTGCTGCTCTGCTGGAAGCGTGGAAGGCGTTCAAAATGCGCCGCGAATGGCTAGCGGACGACTTCTGCCGCCCGTGCTATGAAGTGTGGATGAGTGAAGCCGTGGCCCGTGGCCGCATATATGCGCCGGGCTTTTTCCAGAATCCAGCGATCCGCGCCGCGTATCTCGGCAGCGAATGGCTCGGCCCGTCTCAGGGACAGCTCGATCCGGTGAAGGAAATCACGGCCGAGATCCTCGCGTGCAGTGAAGGCTTCTCCACTCACGAGCAGAGCACGATCCGCCTCAACGGTGGCCAATGGGACAGCAACGTGGAACAGCTCAGACGTGAAAACGAAAAGCTCGGAGGCAATCCGCCAGATCCGCACCAGAGCGGCACCGGAACAGCAGCACCGGACGGTGAACAGGATCCGCCAGAAGGCGACGACAATCCGCACAACCCTGAAACAGCTCGCGAGAGGGGCACGGTGGCTCTCCGCAGCCTCGTGATCGGCGAGCAGATAAAGCAAACCATACAAGGAGGATAAGCCAATGAAAACCAAACATAGCGGCCTAATCATGGGCCCGGCTGCTGCTCCACAAGCTCCCACGGCGACAAAGTTCTGGAATATGGCCAGCACCGGCGACGACGAGGGAGAAATCACTCTCTACGGCGACGTTATGAGCCAGCAGCCCGTTGACTGGTGGACAGGCGAACCGGAGCCCGGCCTTTTCATCACACCGGAGGGCTTCATGGAGGATCTGGCAGCAGTCAAAGACAAGGGGCACATCACCGTCAAGCTCAATAGCTGCGGCGGCGATCTCTACACCGGGATCGCAATCCACAACGCGCTGAAAGCTCTCAGCGGTGAGGTGAACGTCATTGTCGAGGGAATCGCGGCCAGCGCTGCGAGCGTTATCATGTGCGCGGGTGATACCGTGACCGTGTACCCCGGTTCCCTAATTATGATCCACGGCGTAAGCGTTATGCTCTGGGACTACATGAACATGCAGGACATGAAGCAGCTTATGAAAGGCATGGACGCCAGCGAGCGGGCCGTGGCCGAGATTTACAACAGCAAGACAGGGATCGAAGTCGATACTCTCCGCAGCATGATGACCAAGGAGACGTGGTTCACCGGCCGCGAAGCTCTGGAGAAGGGATTCGCTGACGCGATCAAAGAGGACGAGGACGATCCAGAAATGAGCATGAGCGCCGACAGAAAGGTGCTTTTTGTTAATGGAGTACGCCACAATGTTGACGGGCTCCAGCATGTGCCGGGCACTATCCCGGTGAAAGCAATCGCGACTCCACCGGCTGCAAAGCCCGGAGCAAATAAAAAGAAGCCGACCACAAAGGCGGCAAAAAAAGAAGGAGGTAACAAACCTATGGACGAGAAGGAACTGAGAGCAGCATACCCGGAGATCGTGGCCCAGATTGAGGCCAACGCAAGAACCGAAGCGCAGAACACTTCCAGCGAGGCTGTGGCGGCAGAGCGCCAGAGAATCGAGCAGATCGACTCGATCGCCGCCTCTATCCCGGATCAGCAGCTCGTACACGACGCCAAGTACGGCGACAAACCTTGCACAGCTCAGGAGCTTTGCTTCCGTGTTATGCAGGCCAGCGCAGCGTCAGGCCAGAATTTCCTCGCAGCATATCAGGCAGAGGGAGCAAAATCCGGAGCCGCAGACGTAGGCGCAGCACCTAACGGCGGCACGCCTGCAAGCGCTCAGGAACAGGACGCAGCAGACATTCAGGCGGTAGTTTCCGCCTATAACCAGACCAAAGGAGGTATGAAGTAATGAGTAAAAGACTCGACGAGACGATCGGGGCCGTAAGCTTCGACAACCTGATCAATGGCCAGTACCCGCCCGCAGAGGTTTTCACTGTGAAGATCCGCAAGGAAGCCACAGAAGCCAAAATCTACAAGCGCGGCACTGTTCTGGCACTCTCCGCCGGTACAGCAGGCGACGGCTTGCGTGTAATTCTCGGTACCACTGCGAAAAGCGACGAGACGCTGACGGCCAACTGCGTGCTGGCTGACGACGTGGAAGTCGGAACGGCTTCCGACGCGGTGGCGACTGCATACCGTACCGGCCATTTTAACGAGAACAGCCTGATCACTGACAACAGCCATGCGATCAGCGAAACGGACAAGGAAGCGCTCCGCTCTGCCGGAATCCTGCTCTCTGACGCCGTAGCATACTAAAAAACAAGGAGGACAGACAAATGGCTTTTAATTTTTATGATACCCACACACTGCTCGCCTCCGTGCAGCAGCTCCCGCCGCTTCACTCTTTCCTTTTGGATCGCTATTTCCCTACTAACGCCGCCTCTGACGTGTTCGCCACTGACGACGTGCTGGTGGAATACCGCAAGGGATCCAAGAAAGCGGCACCTTTTGTAGCACCTCGCAAGGGCGGGATCACGATCCTGCGCGAAGGCTACACCATGAAGCGCTTCACTCCGGCGCATATGGCACCGAAGCGCCCACTCTCCATTGACGACCTGAAAAAGAGAGGCTTCGGGGAGGCTCTTTATACTAACCTGACTCCGGCCCAGAGGCAGGGCGTGATCATGCTCGGAGATCTCGACGAACTCCGCGACATGAACACCCGCAGAAAAGAGGCCATGGCTGCCGAGGTAATCTTCACCAACGGCTGCATTATGCACGAGTACACGGACGACCTCGGCACTTACGAGGAAAAGGAAGTCCGTTACTATGACGGCACCAGCAACCCGGCAAAATATACCCCTTCCGCAGACTGGGCCGACACTGAGGCAGGCGGCAAGCAGATGATCGACGACGTGGCCGCCATGATCTCCATGTTGAGTAAAAGAGGGCTCCCTGCGACCGAGTGCCTCATGGCTCCAGACGTTGCGGATCTTTTCCTCCGCAATCCGTGGATCCTGAAACTGCTCGACAACCGCAACTACAATATCGGAGGCGTAGATCCTGAGACTCTGCCTGCCGGTGCTTCCAAGATCGCCCGCCTGAATATCAAGGGCCGAATGATCGACTTCCTCACTTATGAGGACACATACACCGAGCTGGACGGAACTGTAAAGCAGTATATCCCGCAGGGCATGATCGCGGTAGGCGCTCCGGCTGCTGGCCGTACTGTTTACGGCGCGATCACTCAGGTGGAGCAGACCGACGGCGAGTTCCATACTTACACCGGCGTGAACGTGCCGAAGTATATCAGCGACGCTGCTCACAACATCCGCGAGCTCACTCTCAGCTCTGCACCGCTGCCTATGCCTAACAACGAGTGCCCGTTCAGCGTGGCGAAAGTTATCAACTAAGCGTACCGAGTAGAAAGGAGCAAAACCATGAGAAAAATCAGGGTAACAGTGGGAACCGTCGGCTATTATGACGCCAAGCACGCCCACAAAAGAATGACAGCAGCGGACGGCCCGTTTGAGTGCGAGGACACTCAGGCGGAGCACTTCGTCTCTGCTGGTGTCGCTGAATACGTCGGCGGCGCAATCGAAGTAGACGAGGCGGACGAGCAGGAAGTGACCGGCCACCTTGCAAAGAGCCAGCTCGAAGAAATGACGATCCAGCAGCTCCAGAACCTCGCCGGGGATCTCGGCGTTGACGTTACCGGCTGCAAAAAGAAAGCCGATTATGTGGACGCGATCGCAGCCGCAGAAGTAAACGCTGGCGGCATGGTTGACGACGAGGACACAGACGGCGACGATCTCCCGGATCTGAACGCAGCAGATCCGGAATAATGGAGGTGAGCACATGATCCGAATGATCAAAGGCACCTACGGGCTCGTTAAAAACGGAACCGTGGAACCTATGACGAAACACTCTCCTGCCTTCTCTATCAACGCAGCCCGCGAGGCTGAGCTGGTGGAGGCTGGCGTGGCCGTGTATGAGGCGGAGCCGGAAAGCACTTTCTCAGAATACAACGGCCTGAACATGACAGAGCTCAGAGAAGCTGCAGCAGCGTATGGCGTAGACGCGAGCGCAGTCCGCAGCAAAAAGGAAGTGATCGCCCTGATCGAGGCAGCCAAGGTCAAAGCCGACAGCTCCGCAAAAATCGAGGCGGAACCTTCCGAGGCGTAAGCTCGTGAGCTTCAAAGACCAAATAAAGCAGGATCTCTCGGACATTTTCCTGAATCTGGACGAGTTCGCAGACCTTCACCGGATCGAAGGGAAGGAAGTCCCGGTGGTAATTGACAGTGACATAATGGCCAAGCTGAGCAAAATCGGCGACAACCGTATTCATGGAATGGACGAGGCCGACATGGTGATCATGGGAAAAGCCTCCGACCTTCCAGAAAATCTGGATCCCGGCCGCCTTCTCAATCTGGACGGCCGTGAGGTGATCGTTGTCACTACCACGTCGGAAATGGGACTCGTACAGATCGCGGTTCGCCAGAATCGCATGAGCTAAGGAGGTGACGGCAGCATGACACTGGTAAACAGTATCGACAAAATAGTGAGCTGGCTCACTGAAAACGTATGCAGCAAGATCACCCTCAAACTGCCGGACGACTACCGGAACGACACCGGCTACGACGTCGTTATGGTAAACCCCGCGGCGTTCCCTTTATACGTTCCGGGAAAGGATCGGCTGCCGCCAAACGTGGCCGCTCCGATCCCTTCCGTCTGCGTTCAGCTCATGGAAGGAAGCGACGAGCTTATTCAGAAAAAGAGGCAGCTCCAGATCCGGCTCTGCCTCGCCTGCTGGAATCCCGGCCAACACGGCGGGGAGATTTTCAACCCTCGCGAAAACGCGAAGGCAACCGGCGGCTACTCCTACTACGTCAATACCGGAGAAGCTGCCAAAACATACTCGCGAAACATGGACGGCTGGCGCGATTGCTACAATCTGGCCGACCTCGTACTCCGCGAGATCGAAACTGCGGAATATATCGCAGGCCATAGGCTCGTAAAAGAGCAAGGGATCAAGTTCGGCCCGTTCACAGAGGACGGCAATGTCTGGGACTACTACCCGTACTGGCATAGCTGGATCAGCTTCGCGCTGGAAATCGGAACGACTCCGGCGATCCCGAAAGAATACGAAGAATTTTTATAAGGAGGACTAAAACATGGCATATTTGCATGGCGCATATGGCGAAATCGGCGAAAGCAAAGTGGCTTCCGTCACTCAGGCCGACGTGGTGGCCGCGTATATCGGCACCGCACCGGTGAACCTGATCAGGGGTTACGCTGACAAAGATCTCGTTAATATGCCGGTAAAAGTAACCAATATGAGCGAAGTCCAGAGCCTCGTCGGCTACTCCGACGACTGGGAAACATTCACCCTCGGTTCTGCGTTCGCTGAGCACTTCGACAACACCGTCGGAAATGTGGGCCCGATCTATATCGTGAACGTGCTCGATCCTGCGGTGCATAAATCCGCACAGAAAACCACAAAGGCCCTGACCTTCACAGACGGCAAGGCAGAGTTTGAGAGCGACAAGATCATTCTCGACACCTTCGCGATCGCTGACAAGGCCGAGGGCGTGGACTATGCTCTCTCTTATAGCATGGCAAAGCACACAGTAACCGTGACACTGCTCAAAGAGACTGACGGGGCCGAACTCTCCGCAACCTTCGACACCGTGGATACTTCCAAGGTGCAGGCGGCCGACATTATCGGTGAGAAAACCGAAACCGGAGAATATACCGGACTGGCTTCCATGGCTCTACTCTATCAGTACCACAACGCCGTGCTCAATATTCTGGCAGCTCCGGGCTGGAGTCATATCCCGGCCGTATACAAGGCCATGGTGAGCACTATCCAGAAACTCAACGGCCACTGGGACGGCTTCGTTCACGCCGACGTTCCTCTGGAGGACAAAGGAACCAAGATCGACACGCTCGCAAAGGCTCAGAAATGGGCCATTGACAACGGCTACACCAGCGAGTTCTCGAAGGTATACTGGCCGAAGATTAAGGACGGCAACGGCCGGATCTTCTGGCTGTCCACAGTAGGCGCCGCCACTATGCAGCGCGTAGACCTGAGCCACGACGGCGTTCCGTTTGAATCTCCGTCCAACAAGGAAATCATGGCCACGAGCCAGTATTTCGGTGAGGACTCCAAGAACCGCGGCTTCGATCAGGAAACCGCGAACAAGCTCAACGAAAAAGGAATCACAACAGCCTGCTTCTGGGGTGGCCGCTGGGTATTGTGGGGCCCTCATACTGCTGCGTACAAGTACAACGGCAGCATGGACGCCCGCGCGATCTTCGACGTAAATATCCGTATGCTGGAGCATATCACGAACAGCTTCCAGAAGGATCACGGAACTGAGATCGACAGCCCTATGACTCCGCAGGACAAGGACAGCGTGCTGAATTTTGAAAAGGAAAAGCTCGACACCCTTCTGGGAATCGGTGCCCTGATCGGTACCCCGTCCGTGGAATTTGTGGAGAGCGCGAACCCTACCAGCAACATGCTGAACGGCGACTTCGTTTGGGACTTCTCCGTAACTAACACGCCTCCGTTCAAGTCTGGCACCGCTCGCGTATGCTACACAGACGAAGGCTTCCAGTCCTTTTTTGCTACTGAATAAGGAGGTGCAGAACAATGGCAAAATGGCTCGATATTAAAGGCCCGGTAGTGGCCGACACTGTATACGCGGACAGCACTCTGGTGGCGAAGGACGTCGCCTTCACTCTGCCCGGTATTGAATTTTTAACCGCTGACGTGCAGGCCATGGGTAACATGACCGTGCCACTGATCGGACTTCTGGAGAACATGGAGCTCTCCATTACAAAGATCGGCGTAGACAACGGCCTGCGCCGCATGAACCGCCTCAAAAAGCAGAGCTTCGAGTTCCGCTGGGTTCAGAATGTCGTAAAATCCGACGGATCCACCGCAACCGAAGGCTGCAAGGCTTTTGTGCGTACTATGCCGGGCTCATTCCCTGAGCTGGGCGTCGAAGTCGGCAGCGCAACCGAAGCCGAGAACACTTACAACGTGACAAGGCTCCAGATCTACGCAAATGGCGTCGAGATCTGCTGCGTTGACCGTTTGGCTCAGATCCTCCGTATCAACGGCGAGGACTACATGAGCCAGATCAACAACCTGCTTTAATGCAGTAATCAAAAAATAACCACGGCCCGCCGGTCAAGTCACTGGCGGGCTCTTTTTTTTGTTTGAAAGGAGAACAAAATGAACGGAACCCTCACTCTGAAAAATCCCGTAATGATCAACGGGGACAAAATCACAGAAATGAAGTACGACACGAACGAGATCGACGGCGTGCTTTTCGCAACTGCTGAGGCAAAGAGAAAAGCGGCCGCAGGTATGAAGAATCTGTCCGTGTCCGCAGCGGCAGAGTTCGACTTCGGCCTCCACCTCTACCTCGGCTATGCTGCGATCGTGGCCGTGAATCCGACTTATGACTTTTCCGATCTGGAGCGCATGAAGGGCGCGGACGTTGTGGAGGTAATGGCCCTCGGCCGAAATTTTATGCTGAAATCGGAGCCGGAACCACAGGAAAACGACTCCGCAGAGCCTACCGCGACTACGCCAGAGTCTACCACACCAGCACGACAGAGCTCGAAAAAAAGCGAGTAACTGACTTCATCATAGAGTATGCAGAAGCGGCCGAGGATCTCGCAGCCGAAAAAAAACGCGCTGAGAAAAATCGGCCGCTAAACATAAGGAGGCCAAAACACACAAGGAGGTGAGGACGTGGCAGACCATACTCTACAATCTACGATAGAGATCGCCGGATCCCTCAGCCCCTCCCTTCAATCGGCCATAAACGCGGCCGTCTCTCGTCTGGAGGAAATGAGCAAAGAAACGCTCGAAGCCGCCGGTGCCTCCGCACAGTTAGCGGCAAAGATCAGCACGCAGGAGACAGTCCTCAAAAATCTGGAACAAGGCTACGCCGACTACATTGTGACCGGCCAAGAAGGAACCGAGGAAGCCGAACAGCTCGCGAGTACAATCCAAGAACTGTCCGGTGAACTGACGGAAAATCGCGGCACGTTGGACGCGGCAGAGAAAGCCGCCCGTGCCCTGTCCGAAACCATGGACGACGCAGGCGGAGAAGCTGAAACGCTGCGCTCTACAATCTCCAAACAGGAGGACACCCTCCAACAGTTAAAACAGCGATACGTTGACGTTGCAACCGAACAAGGGGAAACCAGCGACGAAGCGCGGGAACTCGCTCGACAGATCCAAGACCTATCCAGCGAACTGCACGAGAACAAAACCAAGCTCTCGGACGCAGAGTACGCAGCGGACAAGTTGGACAATTCTCTGGAGGAAGTCGAAAGCTCGGCCAAAAAGGCAGACGACGGCTTCACCATGTTTAAGGCTACGTTGGCAAATCTCGCAGCCGACGCGATCATGCGAGCGGTGGATGGTATCAAAAATCTGGTTGGAAACGTCATAGAGTTGGGCCAAAACTTCACCAGCACCATGTCCGAGGTATCGGCAATCAGTGGCGCAACCGGTGAGGACTTCGAGAAACTGGAAGCCTGCGCCAGAGAATACGGCGCCACCACGGTTTTCTCGGCCAGCAATGCAGCCGAGGCCCTCAAATACATGAGCCTCGCCGGGTGGGACGCCGATCAGTCCACAAGTGCGCTGGGTGGCGTTCTGAATCTGGCCGCCGCTTCCGGCATGGAACTGGGAGCGGCTTCCGATATGGTAACGGACTACCTGAGCGCCTTCGCCATGGAGGCCGGAGACGCCGCATACTTCGCAGATCTGCTCTCCTACGCGCAAAGCCACAGCAACACCACGGCCGAAGCACTGGGCGAAGCCTACAAGAACTGCGCAGCCAACTTAAATGCAGCCGGGCAGGACGTCGAAACCGTCACCTCGCTGCTCGAAGGAATGGCAAACCAAGGTTACAAAGGATCCGAAGCCGGAACCGCCATGGCCGCGATTATGCGAGACATAACCAACGGAATGAAGGACGGCGCGATCAAGATCGGAGAAACCTCCGTGGCCGTAATGGACGCACAGGGCAACTTCCGAGATCTCACCGACATTCTCACAGAAGTGGAAGCCGCCACAAATGGAATGGGCGACGCAGAACGAGCCGTCGCGCTATCTTCCACTTTTACCGCAGACTCCACCAAGGGCCTGAACCTGATCCTCAACGAAGGCATGGACAATATCGCCGGGTACGAGGAAGAACTCCGCGGAGCTTCTGGATCCGCTGAGGAAATGGCCAATATTATGAACGACAACCTCAGCGGCGACGTGGCGGCAATGAACAGCGCCTTCGAGGAACTGGGGCTCAAAATTTACGACGCGCTGGAAAGTAAGCTACGAGCAGGTGTGCAGTTTATCACTAACGGCGTGATCCCGGCGATCGAATGGCTCGGCGGACATATCCCAGAAGTGACCATAGCGGTGAGCGGCCTCGGTGCCGTTATCGCGGCTATGAACTGGGGAACCATATCGAGCAAGATCGCAATGGTGAAGGGCGCACTGGTAAAACTCGCTGCAGCACTGGGAGGCGTATCGCTTCCGGCTATTGCTATTATCGCAGTGATCACGGCCGTGGCTCTCGCCTTTACGAATTTATGGAAAAACAACGAAGAATTTAGGAACAAGATCACAGCGATCTGGGACGGAATCAAGGCCAAGTTCGACGAGTTCGGGCAAGGAATTGTGGACAGGCTCAACGCGCTGGGGTTCGAGTTCGAGGACATAACCGAAGTAATGAAGGCAGTCTGGGACGGCTTCTGCGAGGTGCTCGCTCCGATTTTCGAGGGCGTATTCCAGCAGATCAGCAATATTCTGAACGAGGCCCTCGACATTCTGACCGGCCTGTTTGACATCTTCGCCGGAATTTTTACCGGTGACTGGGACATGGTATGGCAGGGCGTCCAAGAAGTTTTCGGCGCAGTCTGGGACTTCGTTGTGGCAACCTTCGAGAACTGGATCAGCACGTTCACCTCTCTGGCGGACACCGTTCTGGGCTGGTTCGGCACCGACTGGGAAACCGTCTGGACGAATGTTAAAACATTTTTCTCAGACACATGGAACGCGATCTCGTCGTTTTTCTCCGGAATCCTGACGGGAATCAAAACATTTTTCACGGACACATGGAACGCGATCGTCTCGTTTTTCTCCGGAATTTTATCCGGAATTTATTCGAGCGTTACCGGAACCATGACCGAGATCCACGACACCTTCACGAATATCTGGGACTCAATCACCGGATTTTTGTCCGGAGCATGGGAAACAATTAAAAACATTGTGACCGTCGGGATCATGGCCGTGAAGGAAATTATCAGCGCAGCCTTCCAGATCATCACGCTGCCGTTTCGGTTTATCTGGGAAAACTGCAAGGACACGGTGCTCTCTATCTGGGAGATTATCAAGAGCGTGATCGGCGAAAAAATCGACGCCGTAAAAGAAAAGATCACCACGGTGACGACTGCGATCTCCAACGTAGCAAGTGCAGCATGGAACGCGATCAGCTCCACGGCTTCCTCCCTCTGGGAAGGAATCAAAGGCACGATCGGTTCCAAAATCGACGCAGCCAAGGAGAAAGTAAGCACCGCGACGAGCACGATCACCAGCGTGGCGAGTTCCGCATGGTCAAGCGTAAGCTCCACGGCTTCCTCTCTCTGGAGCACAATCAGCTCCACAGTGAGCAGCAAGATCTCGGCGGCCAGTTCCGCCGTAAGCTCGGCAACGAGTACGATCACCAGCGTGGCAAGTTCCGCATGGTCAAGCGTAAGCTCTGCCGCTTCCTCCAAATGGGAAAGCGTCCGGAGTACGATCAGCAGCAAGCTGAGCAGCGCGCAGTCTACCGTTTCCAGCTTAATGAGTGGAATCACTTCCACCATGAGTTCGGGACTCAGCTCCGCACTCAGCACAGTGTCGGGTAAGTTCTCCAGTATTTACTCGACGATCAGCAGCAAAATGTCGGCAGCAAGGGACGCCGTAGGAAACGCGATCAGCGCCCTAAAATCAAAGTTTAATTTCTCGTGGAGCCTGCCACACCTGAAACTCCCTCATGTGAGTATCAGCGGCAGCTTCTCGATCAACCCGCCAAGCGTACCACACTTCGGTATTTCATGGTACAAGGACGGCGGTATTCTGACGCGCCCGACTATTTTCGGCGCAGCAGGTAACAATCTTCTGGCTGGTGGTGAAGCTGGCGCCGAGGCGGTGGTTCCTCTTGCAACCCTCTGGGATAAGTTGGAAACCATGATCACCTCAGTGTTCAACACTGCAAGCACAACCGGCGGATCTTCTGGCGAAGGACTCACAAGCACGGCCGGAAGGCTTCTGACTCTGGACGACTTCTCTCTCGGAAGTCTGGCAGACAGTGGCGGCGTGGTAGTTTACTACGACTTCTCCGGCTTCACATGGAGCCCACAGATCCAGACAGAAGGAACCGGCGACGACGCGGACGACTTCATGGCGAAGCTCAAAGCCCACGAGGCCGAGTTCTTCGACTGGCTGGAAGAATTTATAAAAATGCGGGAGGTGGCTCAATATGCGTAGAGTAACAGGCTACAAAGACTACACGACACGCGAAGGGGACACCTTCGACGCGCTGGCCCTCGAAATGTACGGGGAGGAAATGCTGGCGCACTATATCGCAGAATTTAACCCCGACTATGCGGACGTGCTGATCTTCGACGCGAACGTGGCCCTCCGGCTGCCGATCGTCGAAGGTGCAGAGACGCCGGAAACTCTGCCGCCGTGGCGTCGGGACTCTGAGGACGAGGACGACAGCGCGTGAACCTCTACTACAACGGGGTGGATATATACGGGGACGTGTCGGTGAACTACTGCGTGCACGAAATGTTCGCAGAAAAGCAAGCCGACACCCTCGTGATCCGCTTCAATGACACCAAGGGAACATGGAGCAAGTGGCAACCGGCCGAAGGTGACACCGTGCAATTCAAAGAAGGCGCGAGTGATACCGGGAAAATGTTCGTGCACTCCATGAAACCAGAAAACGGGCTTTTTACGATCCGAGCCATGTCCATGCCGAAAAGCGGCAAGACAAAAAAGAGTAAAAGCTGGGAGGGCGTCCGGTTCCTACAACTGGCGAATGAGTTCGCAGGAAATCACGGGCTAACATTCCAGAACTACGGCTGCACGGATCAGGTTTACCCGTATATCAAACAGGACAGCGAGACAGACTTCGCCCTATTCCACCGGCTCTGCACTCTGGAAGGCTGCCAAATGCTTATATTTGACGGCAAGCTGCTGGCGTATAACGAGCAGTACATAGAGGGGCAGACTCCAGCCGGTAGTCTCTCCGTAGATGAAAACGGCGTTTTCTCCTATGAGGACAACCGGGGCGGAATGTACGGATCCTGCGAAATTGCAAGCGGAAGCTACTCCGGAAAATTTATAGCCAACAGCTCCAACAGCTCAGTGCTCCGCCCTGCGGTGCCTATTCAGGTAACCAGCAATGCAGAGGCGGCACGCTTCGCCAAGGGGCTGCTGCGGAACGCGAACAAGTTCGCCCGATCCGGATACTTTTCCAAGTCACTTATGACCGGATATGCAGCCGCCAGCATTTTGACACTATCAACACCAAGGGCAACCATGTGGGACGGTACCGTTTTTGTGTATAAAGTCCGGCATGATTTTGTCGGAAATAAATCCACGATCTACTTCCGACACATTCTGGAGGGCTACTAATGGGAAACATCAATAAAGGCACGATCGCCAGCATATCAGGAAACACGGCCCGCGTTGTACCGTCTGACGCCGGGGCTAAGCCAACCGCAAAGATCACGATCCCGTGGCACCTCCGCGGATCCACCGGAAACCTCTCAAAAGGCACGGCGGTGGTTTATGTGGAGTTTGACGACTCCACCGGGCTGCTGCTGGGCCGGGCGGACGGTGAATGGGGGTGCTACCTGCCGAGCCTCTCGGCCGGTAATATCAACGTACCGAAGGGCGACGTCACAGCTCGCGGCATAAGCCTGAGCGGGCACACCCACGGAGGCGTCGAAACGGGCAGCGGATCCACTAAAAAACCAAACTAAGGAGGTACAGCCATGCCAACAATGGCACAGTGGGGCTCAAAAAAATGGGCCGTATCATCAAAGCAAGTCGTCGCGCTGGAGGGGCTGGCCTTTTCCTACGAGCAGGTGGCCGACGAAAACACCAGCACCGAGGACAAAAAGACGACTAACGAACGAGGCACCGAGCTTTTCCCCCTCTCATTCACCACCGTGCTGCACTCAGGCGCAGGCGTTGACGTATGGGCGGAGATCCAGAGCTGGAAGGCTCTCGTCACAAAAGTGAATTATTTCTATCTCGGCGGCAAGAAGCTGGGGCCGAAGCTCCAGCTCCGAAAAGTCGCGGTAAGCAACACAAAGGTGGACGGCAAGGGGCGGCTACTTCTGGCCACTCTTTCCTTCACATTCAAGGAATACGATCCGGCCACCACCAGCGTGAAGGTAAGCACCACCGCGCTGAATGTGAAAGCGAGCACCGCCTCGAAGTCCGTCAAGAAAACAACCAACACAGCGGCCAAAAAGGCCGCAAAGAAAACGATCAAAGTCGGCGACTATGTGAAGCCGACCGGCAGCAGGTACGCAACCGGCCAGAAGATACCAAACTGGGTAAAACAACGAAAGCATAGGGTGAGCCAGATCAAGAGCAGCCAAAACAAGGTGCTACTGGGCCACCCTAACGGGATCAATAGCTGGGTGTATCTGTCCGAAGTAACTCTCGCATAAGGAGGTGACGCCATGAGAGCAAGCGGAAACGGGAGCCCGGAAGTGTGCGCCGCCAATCTGCTGAGGATCGTCCGCGGTGAAGTCGCATACGATCGCGTGCGCGGCGTTGACGGGACTCTGATCGACAAACCGAACGCGACCGACGAGGCCGTGGCTGACGCGGAGTGGGTTCTGGAAACCTTCGAGCCCCGCGTGGAGTCTGACAGTATCGCCTCAGATCCGGCGGCTGCCTTCTCTGGCGACTTCGGCATGATCGTGAACATTATCCAAAGAAAGGAGGACGAGGACGCATGAGCGAGCTCAAATTCATAGAGACAACCGACGAAACAATCTACACCGACATACTGGAAGAATTAGAGAACGGCGTCGGCGAGCCTCTCTACCCCGGTGACGAGCGCCGAATCTTCGGCGACACCATGGCGAAGGTGATCGTCACTGTTTACAACACAGTAAACGACGCCTGCCGCCAGAAAATGCTCCGATATGCAAGGGGCACTGTTCTGGACGCTCTGGGAGAAAACAGAGACGTGATCCGTCTCGATCCTACCTATGCCACTACCACCCTACGGTTCACAGTTACCGAAGCGGTGGGCTCTAATATCATTATACCGGCCGGACTTCGAGTAACAGGTGACTTCGTTCACTATTTCCTGACAGACACCACAGCCGTGCTTTATGCAGGTAGCCTCTATGTGGACGTGGCAGCAACCGCCGAGGAAGGCGGCACGGACTACAACAACATAGACGAGGGCGAGGTCTCCGAGATCGTGGACGTCTCCGACGTTCCACTGCTCGACGGAGTAACAAACCTGACCATAACAGAAGGCGGAGGCGACCGTGAGGAGGACGAACCGTACCGTGAGAGAATCCGAGAGGCTGAGAACAAACTCAGCACCGCAGGCCCGGCCAAAGCCTACAAATACTGGGCGCTGTCCGCGAACTCTCTCGTCACGGACGCAGTGGTGGAATCCGAAAAGGAAACGATCACCAGAACACTGAAAACATACGCCGGGCACGCCTTCCAAGGTGGCGCCAATCTCCTGCCGGACACTCTGGTGGTTTTCCTGAGTGACGGATCCGAAGCCACAGCAGGGGCCGACTATACGGCCGAGTATGCAGACGAGCTTCTGACTCTCTCACTCTCCGGATCTCTCGCTGGAGCCGAGGCGGTAAAGATCCAGATCGGCCGCAATATGTACGGCCGCGTCAAGATCGTGCCGATCTGCGCCGGAGGACAGATTCCGAGCGAGGAAGTGCTGGCCGACGTGCTGGCTGCCTGCTCTGCGGACGACGTTCGCCCTCTCACTGACATGGTAACGGTGGAAGCTCCGGAAACTCACGAGTATGACATAGAGCTCACCTATTACACCACTAAAGCCAACGAGTCAGAAGTAGTGCAGAACGTGGAAGGATCCGGCGGGGCTATTGATCAGTATATCAACTGGCAGGGCTCCACACTGAATCAGGACATAAACCCAGACGAGCTCCGGAAGCGGATCCTCTGCCCTGACTGGGCCGACGATCTGATCGGAGCCACCCGTGTGCAGATCATCAAACCGGAATACACCGAGCTCAACAGCACGACCGTGGCCAAGTTCTCCGGTAAAAAGACCGTGAAGCATATCGTCAGAGGATAAAGGAGGTGGACAGCATGGGCGGCATGAAAGTGTCAAACATGGATTTTATAAAACTGCTGCCCGCCTTCATGCAGGACGACGAGGCAGCGATCGCACTCAGCAAGGCCGTGAACAAGCTCATAGGTGAGCCGGGCAAACGTCTGGCCACAATCCGCACATGGGACAAGGTAGACGAGCTCACAGAGGCGGAGTGCAACGAAATGGCGTGGGAGCTGGACATTGACTGGTACGACTCCGAAGGCATGAGCCTGACAGAGAAGCGGAACACAATCAAGCTCGCGCAGCAGATCAAAAGAAAACGCGGTACCAAGTGGGCCGTTGAGCGTCTGATCGGCGCATACTTCGGCGAGGGCTATGTCATGGAGTGGTTCGAGATGGACGACTCCCCGTACACCTTCGCGGCTCTAACCACAAACGCGAACACCGACGGCGAAAATTTTAATAAATTTGTTGACGCCGTTCAGGCTGCCAAAAATGTGCGCTCACATATCGCGGGCGTTTTCTATTACTGGCAGCAGGGGCCGGATCCCGGTATTGAGTGTGCGCTGAACACGAAGCTGCACCGTTATGATTTTGTAAAATGCGGTACCAACCCGCGAACGGCCACGATCGGCTTCGTGATAAAGCCGAGCATTGAAACAGATCCGGAAGTGAAGCCGTACCTATACGACTACACTCACGCCGGAACTACAACCTGCGGAACATATCCGCAGCCCGGAACACTCGGCGCCGTCGTAAAGCAAGCGGCTGCAGCCGAGCCTGACACCGAGGCGTTCCGCTACAACTACCCTGAATGTGGAATAACTCCACGGCCGGGGACGTTGGGCTCAGTTATAAAACGCGCAGCAGCCACGAACGAAAAGGCGGCCCTGTTCTGCTATCCGTTCGTAAAATGCGGAACTAAGCGCTGCGGGGAATAAACCGAAAGGAGGGCACAAAATGGCATACTTCGGCGAAGCCTACATGGGACGAAGGCGGCAGCAGTGGCTCCGCTCTCTCGCCTATGTCGAGGCTCAGACAAACGGCACATGGCACCGCGGAACGATCAACCAGAAAAAGATCGAAGGCGAAAACGTGGTAGTTATGGCGACGTTCCCGACGCTGGACTCTATCGCCTGCACGATCAACGCCTCCCGTCTGATCGACACCTACGGGGAGCAGGCAGCATACCAGCAGAGAACTATCAACAAAGTGGCCGGACAGGGAACCATGATCAAGATCACGATCCCGATATATGAAGTCACAGCATAAAGGAAGGAGGAAGCAGACACATGTATAACGCAACAAAATGGCTCGACAAAGTGGTAGACGTCGATAGCGGCGAGGTCATTCAGGCCGGAACCGATCAGAGCGCCGCCCACTTCAACAACATGGAGAGCGGGATCACAGACGCCAGCGTGGCCGCTGCCATGCTCCTGATCGCAGCCGGAGAGCTCCAGTCTCAGACAGAGATCGAGCGCCACGTCGTAGAACTGAAAAACACGGCGAGCTATCCGTTCAACAACTCCGCCAAGACCGTGAGCCTTGCGATCACTCGCGACAACACAGACTACACCGTGGACGCGGATATTCAGGCCCACACCGGAAATGTCGGCGAGATCCAGATCTACGACAAGCAGCTCAACGGCTTCAAGGTCAAGTACGACGGAAGCGCCGAGAGCGCCACCCTTATTTTAAGAATCAAAGGAGGTAAATAAACCATGGCAAAAATCAACGACGTGCAGGTGATCGAGAAGAATACCGGCGAAAAGATCCAGTGGGAGCAGGACGGCTACCGTCTCAGCTTCGACGACGACGCACTCAGCGTCAAGGTTACCAAGTATCAGGGCGACGAGGCCCGCACCCTCGACGTGTGCATGGATCGCGGCGGTGATCTCATGCTCGGCACCCAGCCCGGCGGCCGCTATGTGGCCCAGATCGAGATCCCGGCCGCAACCTATACCGAGACACCGATCGAACCGCAGGAAGGCGCCGACGAGTCCGGCGATACCAACCGCCAGACCGTAGAGCGCACAAAGAACCCGCTCGACATGGCAGAGGTGAAGCTGATCCTCTGGAGCATTGAATAAGCAGAAAGGAGCACAAGAAAATGGCAAATTTTGACCTCACCAATCTGGCAGTAAAAATGATCTGCCCGAACAACGTCGTCAAGACAGACGACACCGATCTCCCTTCCGTTCTGGTGTATATCCCGAAGTTTAAGAACTCGGACGTACTCACCGGCGGAAATGACAGCACCCACCCGGCCTTTATCGTCAACGGCGTGGAAATCCCCGGCTTTTACTACGGCAAGTATCAGGCCAAGGTTTACAACTCCGTAGCGTACAGCCTGCCGGGCGAAGATCCGACCGCAAGTATCAACTTCGACACCGCACGCGCACGCTGCGAGGCCAAGGGCGCAGGCTGGCACCTGAGCACTAACGCAGAATGGGCCGCGATCGCTCTCTGGTGCAAGAAAAACGGCTTCCTCCCGTATGGTAACAACAACTACGGCAAAGACAGCCGCGAAAGTAATTACAAAGCCGTGCCGAGCTACTACGAAAGCGGCAAGATCGCGAGAGTTGCAACTGGCACCGGCCCGATCTCATGGAGCCACGACAAGACCATGGCTGGTATCTGGGATCTGAACGGCAACGTGTGGGAATGGCAGGGAGGAATCCGCCTTGTTTGGGGCGAGCTTCAGATCCTCGCAAACAACGACGCAGCCGATCCGGACAACCCTCAGAACGCAACGAGCACATGCTGGAAGGCTATCAACGCCGCAGACGGCGCCCTCGTGGATCCTGAGAGCAAGACGACCGACAGCTCCGCCCATGTTTCCGGTAAAACCGTAAAACTGGACTATGTGAACAACAAGTGGACGTACTCTACTTCGATCACCAACGCCAAAGATGAAAGCCGAAGCTGCGCCTTTTATCAGGTTGCTGCCGACAGCTCGATCGGAGACGCTGCCAAGGTTATGCTGCGCGCTCTCGCCCTTCTCCCGGACTCTGACGTCACTACTGACGTATACGAGGGCGACTACATGTGGTGGAATAACGGCGTAGCCGAGCGCTGCGTGTTTCGCGGGGGCGCCTGGTACCCCGGTGCGATCGCTGGTGTGTTCTACCTCGCCGGCGACCGCTCCCGCGGCCGTGCGGGCACGAGCATCGGCTTCCGTGCCGCTTATATCCCGGAAATCCGGTAATCTGGCAATCTGAAAATCTGGCATGAGGGTGGCCCACCAAGCCACCCTCTACCCTTTTAAGGAGTAACAACATGGACAACTTACAACTGCGGCAGCGTATCGTTCGGAGCATGATCCGGGTGAGCGAACGCACCGCAAATATGAGAAAACCCGAAAAATTCGAGTATCGCAAACACATGACGGCGGCGTTCATGGATATGCTGGAGCTCTGCATTGAGGCCAACCGGTCCAGAGGCTCGCGCCGGGTAGAGCTCCAGAACAAAATGGACACCAAGCTGGACGTGCTGCGCTCTCTCGTAGACACAGCAGTTTCCCCGGAGGATCGCCTAATCTCTCCGGGGCTCCACGAAATATGGAGCAAGGAGCTGAACGAAATCGGGCGTATGCTCGGCGGCTGGAAAAAGTCGAACGAGTAAAGCCCGTGGGGAATGTGTCGAGATAAAGGAGGCGCTGCGTGTATCGCGGGGGCAACTGGAACAACGGTGCGAACGCTGGTGTGTTCTACCTCAACGGCAACAACTCCCGCAGCAATGCGAACACGAACATCGGCTTCCGTGCCGCTCTTGCCTTATTTGTTTATTTTCTGAGGGCCAAGGCTCAACAGAAACACCAAGGCAAAAGGGATGCATTTCCCGGCCGACAAGGCCAAAGATACACGCTCGTGCTGCTCTGCCGGTGGAGGCCACCGGGGACACCGAGCAAACCGCGCAGGCTGGCCGTTGTCTGCTATGCGGGCAGAAGGGGGATCCGGATCCTGCGGCGTGGCGACCGCAGAGGAAAGATCTCGCCGAGGAATGTCACAACGCGGGCCATAATTATGACAACACAAGGAGGAACGAGGACATGGATCCAAGAAACCAGCCCTCCCTTCTGGAGAGAATATACTCGTGGGAGAATCTTCTGGACGCATACCACGAGGCAGCAAGCGAGAAGTGGTACCGCAACGACGTGACCGCCTTCGCGGCGAATCTGGAGGAAAACCTGATCAGCATACAAAACGACCTGATCTGGCACACCTACAAAGTGGGCCGGTACCGGCAGTTCTATGTCCATGAACCGAAGAAACGGCTCGTCATGGCTCTGGGCTTCCGGGATCGTGTCGTGCAGTGGGCGATCTACCTCCAGACAAACCAACACCTCGACAATGGCATGATATACCACAGCTACGGGTGCAGGGTGGGAAAAGGAACCACCAGAGCAGCCGACCGGCTTCAATACTGGTGTACGCTCGTGGATCGGAAGCCGGGCAAATGGTACTACCTGAAACTGGACGTATCAAAGTATTTTTACCGGGTGGATCACCGGGTACTGCTCGACATACTCCGCCGGAAGTTCCCGAACGAGGACGGCTACCTCTGGCTTATGGAAACGATTATAAATTGCGACCATACGCCCTTTGGACTGCCTCCGGGAAAGTCCGCCGACGAGATCCCACCGTCTGAAAGACTGTTCGAGGTAGGTATGCCGATCGGAAACCTCACGAGCCAGCTACTCGCGAACGTCTGCCTCAATGAGCTGGATCAGTATATCAAGCACGAGCTGAAAGCCCATTTTTACGACAGGTACATGGACGACATGGCGCTACTCTATCCTGACGCGGCCACACTGAACCGGTGGAGGGCTGCGATCGAGAAGTATCTGAACGAAGTCCTGCACCTCGAATTGAACAGCAAAACCACGATCGGACTCGTCAAGCACGGGATCACCTTCGTGGGCTGCCGAATCTATCCGGGGTACCGCAAACCGACAGCTCAGTCGGTCAAGAAAATGAAGGCACGTATGCGCTACATAGCGAAAGAGTACGAGGCCGGGCTGATCGACTTCGACGCGGTAGACGCGACCATGCAGAGCTACTTCGGACTTATGGGCCACTGCTCCACTCACGGGCTCCAGAAATGGATCGAGAAAAATATTATTTTCAAACGCAAAGAAATGGCAGACATAGAGCTGCCGCAGGAGGTGACACAATGGGAATTGAATCAGTTTTGATCGCCTGCCTTCCTTCGGCGATCACTGGGTTCTGCTTCTGGTGTATCGAGCAGAAAATCCAGAAACAGAGCAAGAAACTGGAGAAGGAAGAAAAACAGCGACGAGAAGCTCAGGACAAGCGCGAAAAGCTCCACGAACAGCAGGAGCTTTTTTTAGTGCAGGGAGTAAACGCCGCGATCGCCCTCGGAGAAGCCACGGCCAGAGCCGTGCAGCGGATCCCGGACGCCCACTGCAACGGTGATATGCACGCGGCCCTCGACTATGCCGCCAAGGTCAAACATGAGCAGAAGGACTTTCTGACGAGGCAGGGGATCGAATCTATTTATGAAAGCTAAGGAGGTGGCACCATGACTGAGGAAACGCTGGAACCGGTAGAAACCGAAACAGATCCGGAGGAACAGATCCGAGAGCTGACATCCGAAAACCGTCGGCTCAGGAAGCAGATCAAACGAATGAGAGAGGCTGCAGCTACCAGCAAAAAGGTGGAATTTTCAAAAATTATTCTCTGCGGCGTTTCGATCGTGACGATCTTAATTACCGTCTTTTCCTGCTGGATTATTTACTCCACCATGGACGCCTCAGCCCTCGCCTACCTGATCCCGGCCGTGTTCGCTGAAATGGCGAGCGCGACCGGTTTTTACTACACGAAGGCCAAGGCTGAAAACAAAATCAAATTGATGAACGCCAACGGCGTGCAGCCAGAGGCGGACAACTTCAACGACTTCTAAGGAGGTGGAACATGTCACTCATTGGAAAAAACAACGAGGAAAAGATCTGGAATTTCCTCACCGGCAATGGCCTGAACTCATACGGGGCCGCCGGGCTCATGGGGAACCTGTTCGCGGAGAGCGGGCTCAACCCTCACAACCTCCAGAACACCTACGAGAAAAAGCTCGGCTATACAGACGACAGCTACACCGACGCGGTGGACTCCGGAAAGTATACCGACTTCACACATGACTCCGCAGGCTACGGCCTCGCCCAGTGGACATACTGGAGCCGCAAGGAGGCGCTCCTGAATTATGTCAAGGCCGCCGGTGCCTCGATCGGAGATCTGGAGACTCAGCTCGGCTTCCTCTGGAAAGAACTCGCCGAAAGCTACACCGCGGTGCTGGCCGTGCTGAAAAAAGCCACCAGCGTGAGACAGGCTTCCGACGCCGTGCTGCTCAAATATGAACAGCCAAAGGATCAGAGCGCCAGCGTCCAGACGAAGCGGGCCAGCTACGGGCAGACCTACTTCGACAAATACGCAACCAAGACAACCAACGACACACAAGGAGGTAAAACCATGAGCAATAGTTCATTAGTGGACTGCACAGTTTACAGCCCTAACCACAGCGGAAAGAGAACCCACTCGATCGACCGTCTGACACCGCACTGCGTAGTCGGCCAGTTATCTGCCGAAACGATCGGCGCCTGCTTCCCTAAAGGCAGGGACGCAAGCTGCAACTACGGGATCGGGTACGACGGCCGCGTCTGCCTGATCGTGGACGAGTGCAACCGGAGCTGGTGCAGCTCCAGCAACGCAAACGACCAGCGAGCGATCACGATCGAGTGCGCCAGCGATAAGGCCGAACCATACGCCATGAAATCCGCAGTTTACGAGAAATTGATCAAGCTCTGCGCTGACATCTGCAAGAGAAACGGAAAAACGAAGGTGCTCTGGCTCGGCAGCAAGGAGAAGGCTCTCGCATACGAGCCGAAGGCGAACGAGATCGTCCTCACCGCGCACCGCTGGTTCGCGAATAAATCGTGCCCCGGCGACTGGCTTTATTCCAGATATGGGGAGCTCGCCGACAGAATCAACGCACTGCTCGGCTCTACTGACTCCGGCAACTCCGGCGGAAATAATACCCCGTCCGGCGGTTCCGGCGTGAAATACTACGTCCAGACCGGCGCCTATAAGCAGAAAGCAAACGCCGACGCTCAGCTCAAAAAGGTGAAGGCTGCCGGTTTTGACGCCATTCTCAAACAGTCCGGCGGCTTCTACAAGGTACAGACCGGCGCCTACTCCAAGAAAGAAAACGCCGACGCCGAAGTCAAAAAGCTGAAAGCGAAGGGCTTCGACGCAATCGTAACGACCGACGGCGGAAACGCTGCCGGATCTGCAAGCTCTGAGATCAAAGTCGGCGACGTGGTTCAGTTCTCTGGTGGCCCTCACTACGGAAGCGCTGCAGCTTCGACTGCTGCCGGATCTCCGAAAGCTGGCCCGGCCAAAGTCACCAGAATTGTGAAGGGCGCAAAGCACCCGTACCATATCGTACACACTGACAGCCAGTCCAATGTCTACGGCTGGGTGGACGCGGCCAACGTCTCAAAATGAGCACGGCTGCCAGTGTCCTGCTACTGATCGTGGCCGTGGCCGTCCATGCGATCTGGATCCGCTCCCTCGTGGAGTGGGACGGCTCACCGTGCGACGCAGCAGACTGTAAAAACTGCCCGTACTATCCGGGAGAAAACAGAAAGGAGAACCAACACCATGAACGAAGCTATGACTCAGATCCTCAACGCAGCGACGCCGATCCTCTGCCTGCTCATTACTGCCGGTGGCGCCTACCTCGTGGCGCTGCTCAAACGCCAGACAGCCCAGATCGAGAAAGATCTGGACAATGAGACAGCCACCAAATACATGAACATGGCAGTGGACGCCGTAGCTCAGGCCGTGGCCTACACGGCCCAGACGTTCGCGGACTCACTGAAAGCCGAGGGCAAATTCACCAAAGAGAAGCAGCTCGAAGCCTTCGAGAAGTCCAAAAACAAGACACTGGAGATCCTCGGCGACACAACCGTGGCCGCCCTCCGTGAGATTTACGGCGACTTCGACGCATGGCTCGAAACCAAGATCGAGCAGGTATGCAGAGAAACCAAGGCCGCCAGCGAGTCCCAGATCAAGGCAGCAACGGCCGACGCAGCAACAACCGCGGCAAGCGTAGCGGCAACGATCGCCACCACTGCGGTGCAGCAGCTCGCAGCCGAAGCTCCGGCCGCTGAATCTAAAACAGAATAGGCCCCTGACATGTTCAGGACATAAAGAAAGCCCGGCGGGAGTGTTATCTCCTACCGGGCTATTTTTTATAAGCAGGCCAGCGCCGCCTTGTATGCCTTCGATCTCGTGTTTGGCTTCTGGAAGTCGTAGCGATCGCGGCCCTCCACCGACTTCGCAAGAGCGGGATCCGCCGCCACCTGATCGGCAAACTGGCAAAACTTCAAATACTGCGGAGCTTTTCGAGGATCCGCCAGACCGGAACTGGCCACACTGGCAGCAACTGCATGGGCGAAAAGGATCGCCTTCTCCCTGATCGGAAGTTGGCAAACCATACAGTCAAGCAAGCCACCCTCTCCGGCCAGCGTAGAAAAGCAAACGCCGCAGCTCTGAGCATACTCTACAAGACCGGGAGCGGGATCCTGATCGTCTCCGATCTCTGCCCTGCTGATCAACGCGGTGGCGTCCACAACCGTGCAGCCTTCCGGCAGACGAACACCAAGATCTGCGGCGTACCGCTGCTGCTTTTCAGACGGCGGGAGGAACGGGATCACCTCAACGCTCTGCGGATCCACACAGCCAAGAGCTGCCGCCTTCTCTACTGCTGCCGCTTCTGAAATGGCGTCCACCTTTTTGTACTTTTTCTTTCCTGTCCCCGGATCTTTTCCCCAGATCCCAAAAATTCCATAATTACAAAACCCGCCGAACGGGCCCTTCTTTCCAACCATGCCATGCCCTCCTAATTCTTTTTTGCGTTTATTCGCTTTTAGTCATGTTTGGGATAATTATAGGCGCCCGGCCATGGTAAAGTCAAGAAGCTATCAGTCATGTTTGGGATAAAGGAGGGTGAAAGGTTGAAACTCTACAAGCACACGAATGGAACGTGCAACGCCTCCGGCCCTGCGATCCGGGCCCTCCGCGAAAGGGCGGGAATATCTCAGGAACAGCTCGCCGCCAAGTTGCAACTGGCTGGGCTGAATCTGAATCAGAAAGCAGTGAGCCGGATCGAAACCGGCGACCGCGTGGTGCCGGACTTCGAGCTAAACTATTTTGCGACAGTGCTCGACGTGCCAGTTTGCACACTGCTGGAATATGAAAAATGAGGCGGGAAACCGTCTCTTTTTTTATGCGAAAAAGTGCGAAAATGCAGGAAATGAGCTTGACTATATACACCCGTAGGTGTATAATAATATTACAAGGTAAGGGAAAACCTGAGTAAGAAAAAAGGAGGAAAACAGAACAAGCGAAAGGAGGACACAACGGTGGACGAACAGAAAGAAAAGCAAACAAAAGAACTGCTCGAAGTTCTCGAAAAGGCTTTAAGAAGTGAAGCGGTGGAACGGATCACGATAACAATAAAGCCAAATCAAAAACCTAAGCAGTCCTAAAGGCTCGGCGGTGGGAAATTCCCACCCACCGCCTTTATTATATCCACCGGCTACAACAAAGTCAAGAAGGAGGCCGACACATGGAAATCACGGTAAAGGTAAATTATAAAAACGAAAAACTGCAAAAGCTCAGACAGGCCGCTGGCCTCTCCCAGTCGCAGCTCGCGGAAGCCGCCGGGGTAAACGTCCGAATGTATCAGAAATATGAACAGGGCGACCGGGATATAAGCAAGGCGCAGCTCTCCACGCTGCTGCGGATCTGTAAAGCACTGAGTTGTAAACTCTCAGATATAGTGACAGACGCGGAAACGTCCGAGCTTTTAGCAGAGTATGAGAAATAAGCACCACACATTCAAGGGGGCGGCTTCGGCTGCCCCTCATTTTTTGTATATTGGAGGTAAACCCATGAGAAGATTCAAACACCTGAGCAAATCCGACAGGATCCGGATCGAAACCCTGAACAATGACGGCAAGACTCCGAAAGAAATCGCGGAAGTTGTCGGCGTGCATATTAGCACAATATACCGCGAGCTGCAGCGTGGACAGTACACGCACCGGAATAGTGACTGGACAGAGGAAACCCGATACAGTTCAGACCTCAGCGAAATGAAATACCGGGCCAACCTTGCGGCCAAAGGCGCCGACCTGAAAATCGGAAACGATCGCCGCCTCGCTGAATATATAGAAACCAAGATCGCAGACGAAAAGTACAGCCCGGAGGCCGTGCTGGGAGAAATCAAGGCGCAAGGGCTCCGGTTCAACATAGAGATCAAGAGCAAAAACACCATTTACAGTTATATCGAGAAGGGGATCTTCCTCAGACTCACAAACAAAGACCTCCCGGTCAAGGGTGACAAGAAGCGCAGCTACCACAAGGTACAGACTCAGAAACGCGCACCGAAGGGCGAAAGCATAGAAAAGCGCCCGGATATAATCGGCGAGCGCTCCACCTTCGGGCACTGGGAAATGGACACCGTAGTGAGTGCCAGACCGGGAAAGGCTGCGATCCTCGTCCTGACCGAGAGACTCACCCGGAATGAGATCACGGCCAAACTCCCGGACAAAAGCGCGGCCAGCGTGGTGCAGGCCCTCGACGATCTGGAAAAAGAATGGGGTGAGCTTTTCCCTCGCGTGTTCCAAACAATCACCGTAGACAACGGCAGCGAGTTTGCGGACTGCCCCGGCATAGAGCGCAGCATACTGGCGGAGGGATCCCGGACGAAGTGCTACTACTGCCACCCGTACAGCTCATACGAGCGCGGAAGTAACGAGAACCTCAACAAGATGATCCGCCGCTGGCTGCCAAAGGGGACGAACTTCGACGAGATCGGCGCCGAAGTGATCCAGACAATAACAAACTGGCTGAACAACTACCCGCGGAAGATCCTCGGATTTTTGCCAGCCAGTGCAGTATTTCAAGAGCAAATGGACGCCCTTTTGGGGGCCTGATAAAATTTATTTAATTTTTTTCGCATTTACTCTTGACTTTTCCCCCATTTCTCATGCCATGACTTTTTCCGCCTTCAAAACATCCGTGATCTTCTTCACCGGAACGATCGTCAGCTTCTCCTTTACCTCTGCTGCGACATCCTCCAGATCCGGCATATTGTCCTTCGGGATATAGACCTTTTTCACGCCTGCGCGCTGTGCCGCCATCAGCTTCTCCGGCAGACCGCCGATCGGCATGACGCCACCGCGCAGCGATACCTCGCCGGTCATTGCGATCTCCGGATTGACCGGTTTGCCGGACACGAGAGAGGACAGCGCTGTCACAAGCGTAATGCCCGCCGACGGACCATCCTTTGGTACCGCACCTGCCGGAACATGGATATGCAGATCGTTCTTCGCAAACAGCTCTGCTTTCTCCGGATAAAGCTCCTTCACAAGCGTCACGGCGATCGCCGCAGACTCCTTCATCACATCGCCGAGCTGGCCGGTGATCGTCAGCTTGCCATTTCCCTTTGTAAATACTGTCTCGATAAAGAGAATCTCGCCTCCGGCCTGTGTCCATGCAAGCCCCGTTACGATACCCGGCTGCGGATGCTCCAGAATCCGGTCGTGCTGCAGCATGCAGCGTCCCAGAAACTCCGGTACCCGCTTTGCACTGACGGAAATGCTCTTTTCCTCACCCTTCACGAGCTGCACCGCCACATACCGGCAGAGCGCATCCAGCTGCTTCTTCAGTCCGCGCACACCGGCCTCTGCCGTATATTCTGAGATAATCCGGGCAATCGCCTTGTCTGATACCTTCAGTCCCTGCACCGGAATCCCCATCGTCTGCATGGCGCGCGGCAACAGGTGCTTCTTCGCAATCTGAGCTTTTTCCACCGCCGTATAACCAGGGAACTGGATGACCTCCATCCGGTTCAGCAGCGGCTCCGGAATTGTATCGACCGAGTTCGCCGTGCAGACAAATAAAACATTCGACAGGTCATACGGAACATTCATATAGTGATCCGTAAAGCTGTTGTTCTGCTCCGGATCAAGTACCTCGAGCAGCGCACTCGCCGGATCTCCGCCATAATCCTTTGCCAGCTTATCCACCTCATCGAGTACCATCACCGGGTTCGACGCGCCGCTGCGCTTCATGCCTTCCATAATCCGGCCCGGCATCGCACCGATGTAAGTCCTTCTGTGTCCGCGGATCTCTGCCTCATCCCGGATACCGCCAAGACTGATCCTCACATATTTGCGGTGCAGCGCCCGCGCAATGCTCTGCCCGATACTCGTCTTTCCGGTACCTGGCGCTCCGACAAAAAGCAGGATTGATCCGGACTGTTTTTTATTCAACGCCATTACTGCAAGCTGCTGAATAATACGGTTCTTAACCTTTTTCAGCCCATAGTGATCCTCATCCAAAATCCGCTCTGCTTCCTTCAGATCAATATTCTGCATCTCCTGCGGCTTCCAGTCAAGACTCGTGATAAAATCCAGATAATCATAGAGCATCCCGTACTCATGTCCGTCCTTGCCCTCCTGCTTCATCCGATTCAGCACCTTTTCGGCTTCCTTTTTTGCCTCTTCATTCATTTCGGATTCTTTGATCTTTGTCTCGAAGCGACGCACATCAGAAATATTCTCCGGATGCATCTCATCAAGCTGCTTCTGCAAAAAATCAATCTGCTTCTTTAAAGCGGCCTCCCGGTAGAGCTGTTCGTTTGCATCCTTCTGTGCGCTCTCTGCCTCCTCGCTCACATGATAAACCGCCATCAGCTCATAGACTGCCTTCTCAATCTGCTCCATTCGCAGCCTCCTGGAATTTGTCTCGAGAAGAGCATATTTCTCATCCCACGGAATATTCAGATAGCTTGACAGCGCGCACGCCACCTCGGACAGGCTCTTCCAGCGCAGGATCATTCCTCTCGCCCACATGCCCCAGCTGAACTCCTTTGCAAAATTCAGCAGATCCTCTTTGACTTTTCCAAAATGTTCTTTCTCCTCCTGCTCCGGAAGATCATCAATCTCCGCACAGATACTGGCATCTGCTGTCACTCCCTCCGGTGTGATTTCGATGTCAGAAAGCTCTACCCGCTCCTTTGCCTGCACACGCACATTTCCCTCATCGTCGATCCCTTCAATCTTTCCGGATACACCGATCGGGTAAAAATCATCCGGCTGCAGCTCGGACGCTTTCTTCTCCTCCTTCAGCATCATAAACAATATATCTTCTCCGACATCCTCTGCCGTAATCCGTCTGTCGGGAAACATATCCTTTTTAAAATAGAACATCACACCTGGAAGCAATAATAAATCATGTACCGGTATTGTAATCATATATGTCCCCTCCTCATTTGTCAGCACTCTTCTTTATCGAGTGCTAATTTGTATTGAAATAAAAGGGCGAACTACAAGAATTCGCCTTTCAAGTTAATTCTTATAAAGTATACTACAAAGTTTCCTCAAAGTCTACTTCCAAAGGCTACTTTTAAATGGAATATCTGGAAAAAGAGCAGTCGAATTTTCCGACTGCTCCTTCTCCAGATTATCAAAGTATTTTGATTTTACTATTTAACTGTAACCACACAGGTGCGGATCACATTTCCGGCCTTCACCGTGATAGTCGCTGTTCCTTTTTTCTTCGCTGTCACTTTGCCTTTTGCATTGACGGTCGCTATCTTTTTATTGGAGCTGCGGTAGGTAATCTTGGCTTCTGCTCCGGACGGCGTCAGCTTTGGCTTGATTGTGAAGGATTTGCCCTTTTTCAGTGTCTTGCTTTCCGGCACTTTGTTCATTCCGGTCGGAGCCACCTTCTCTACCGTCACCTTCACGGTAACCTTCTTCTTTCCGGCCTTTACCGTAATCTTGGCGGTTCCGGATTTCTTTGCTGTGATGACGCCTTTCTTGCTGACCGTTACGACCTTCTTATTCGAAGAGCTGTAGCTTGCCTTGTCTGCTGTCGTGATCGGGCTGATCACCGGAGCTAATGTGTATTTTTCTCCGAGCTTCAGCTTCAGTGATTTGCTGACATTCGAAATACCGGAAGCGGCTACTTTCTTTTTCTGTACCACAATCGTCACGGTATCAGAAACCCCACTTGCAAGGGTAATCGTCACATTGGTCTTTCCGGCAGATTTTCCGACTACCTTTCCGCTGTTGTCAACGGTTGCCACCTTCGGCTTGCTGCTTACACAGGAAACGATCGAATCGCCTGCTGCCAGATCCTTCAGGATACGGCTCAGCTGTACGTTCTTTTTTACCTGAAGCGGAAGCTTCTTCGTCGTCAGATGGATGACTCCGTTCAGTCTTGCGATTTCTGCGCTCTCGGTCATATGGCACACGGCACAGGTTCTGGTCTGGATTCCCGTCTCGAGAACCGTCGGCTGCTTCGTAACGACGTAAGCACCAAACTGATGTGCTCCGGTTGCCGGAATTACTGTTTCCGTTTCTTTCGTATGGCATACTGTACACTCGCGATGCTGGCTGCCTGCCGCTCCACACGTCGCTGCACGGTCTGTTACTGTCACCATCGTATGCGCGCCGGTCGCTGGGATTACCATTTCCGCTTCCCTTGTGTGGCATACGGTACATTCACGATGCTGGCTGCCCGCTGCTCCGCACGTTGCTGCGCGATCTGTTACTGTCACCATCATATGTGCACCGGTCGCTGGGATCTCTTCCGTATAGGTTTCTTTGCATACACTGCAGGTATAAATCCTCTCTCCAGCCGTTCCACAGGTCGGCTGCTTTGTGATCATTCCCGCATCCCATGAATGTTCATGAGAATCGCCGTCTAAATACATCGCCTCAAGTGTAACTTCTCCACGTATCATTGAGTCAGAATAGCACACTACATAATAAGTTTCTCCTGCCTGCAAATCAGCAGTCACCTTATTCTCAAGCTCAGAAACGTTGTCTCCCAGAAATCTCCCATCCGATCTCCAGATTGAAAATTCACTACCGTTACTGCAATAAATTGACCATCTTCCTGTCCGATCCGGTGTAAAGCTCCACCAGGCAGTACTACCTTCTATAAAATATGCAGTGCTTGGGCTTCCATCCGAGCCAATAGATTTCGCATATTTTTTACTCTCAGCCAGCAAATTGACCTGTTCAGAAGGTCCTATCATTACATTTGCCCACTTCGTCTGAACTCTGTCCGAAACCTTGCACCGATATAATTCCGTTTTGGTAACAGCTCCCAGTTGCAGGGTATCTCCTTTGGATAAGAACTGATCCTCAAAATTTCTATATGCATACCAAGTATAACTCAGTGCCCCTTCATCCGATCTGGCAGAAACCTTTACTTCTGCAGGAGCTCCATATGCAACGCCTATATGCTCCGGGGCTTCCAGTATCAGTCCTTCCCTTCCGGTCTCCATGCTTACCAGAAATGTTATTTTTTCATCGAAGGTACTATAATGCTTTCCATTCACATAGCTTTGAATTTCACAGACATATTCGTCATAGCGGCCTTTGTGGGTAACCGGCAGTGTCTCAAGCACCGGTTTCGTCTGCCCGTACAGCTCTGTCTCATTTTTGTACCACTGGTAAAGTACCGTTCCATAATTGGTCTTCGCGGTCGCATCCAGCGTCGCCGTCTGCCCCGCTGCGACCTTCACGTCACCACCCTGTGAGGTAAACTCAAGTTTTACATCTGGATACACACGGTAGCCCACATACTCTGTCTCATACCCATTTGAAACCTTACAATAATAATAGTCGGGTTCATCTACAGTAATACTTGCTTCCCGGCCAAGAAGTATGTCTTCCTCGTCTCCCCCATCTTTATACCACTCATAGGTCAGCTCACCTGTTCCCGTATATGCTTCTATAGACAGTTTTATCTGTTCACCCGGCCGGATATATTTATAGTGCACAACATCTTCCACATAAAAGCCAGTATCCAGCATTATCTCATATACTACCTCTTTCTTCTTTTCACCATTTGATATAACGCAAATGTATTTTTCATCTTTTGTTACATTCTGAATGTTCAATGTAGATTCATCTGCACCTTTGATTAATTCTCTGTTCTCATCCGTATCTTCCCGGTACCATTGATAGCGAAGCCCTTCACTTTGTACAGGTATATCCTCCGATAAATTTGCCGTGTCATTTAATGCTACATATAGTGTAACAGTGCATTCCTCCTCCCACCAGTCAGAATGATCTTCATCTGGTTCTTCATCTGCATCCACCTTAATCACATGCTCTACTGATCTGTAATTATCATAATCATCCCATACAAGACAAGAATAATCTGCCGGATATTCATCTTCTACAGTAAGTTCATACTCCGCTCCATTTGCGCCTTTAATTTCCTCCTCTCCATCGTCACCCTCTTTATACCACTGATAGTGCAATTTTCCACTTCTGGTCGATGCTTCCACAGACAGTACTACTCTGTCTCCCACTTTCGCAGAATACTCTTTGCTCTCACTTTTTACCTGTAAGCCGCTGTCCACACGTACCACACACTCGACTTCCTCTTCTGTATATCCGTCTGACACAGCACATACATACCTTTTCCGTTCTGACGGTACCTTGCACTGCGCTTCTTCTGAAAGGCAGTTTAAATGTTCCTCATCATCTCCCGCATACCATCTATATTGGAGTTCTCCATACTCCGTCGACGCAAAGACCGATAATACACCTTCTTCTCCCGGCTCCACATAAAGTTCATCCGTGTAAGAACCGATCAAAAGGTCGCTGTCTATACGAATATTGTATACAGTATCATCTGTTTTTCCATTTGCCGGATTCGTCACTACACATTTCAGCCGGATATTGTTGACAACATTTGCAAGAGAATACTCCTCATTTGTCGCATTTTCAATTTTTTCCCACCCCTCTTCATCCTCTACATACCACTGATAAGAAAGCGGCACCTTTGTATCTACTTCCATAGTTACCGTTATATCCTGCTCCGGCTGTACATAGAGCGTTTGATACCGCCTCTTAACCTCAAATCCTGCGTCATCGCCTTCGTCTGCTTCCATATAAACAGCTGGCGCGTCTGCCTCATCGACCACCTCAACAGACTCTACAAAGTCTCCATACAGCGCCGTTGCCTCGGTCTCATCCGTATCCGGAGATGGAGTCTCTGCCACATCCGCTTCCGTTTCGATATCCGCTGCAACAGTCACTTCGTCCACTGCCGGTTTCTCTTCCTCATATACCTCGGCAGATTCATTCATCTGTTCTTCGTCCACCGTCTCTTCTACGATTTCCGGTAGTTCCTCCGCATACGCAGTCAGACCCGTTCCCGAAAATGAAGTAACGGTCAGTGATACGGCCAGCAGCAGCGCAAGCTTTTTTCTCTTCATGTCCTCTTCCTCCTTGTTTTAGCAACCAATTACCATCTGATGCTTTTATTACTTAATACAATACTTTCTTTTATCATCAGTCAGTATTGTATTTTTTCAAAATCCCATTTTCCTACGGTCTTCAATTTGCCAAACGCCTTCTTTAGAAAACCAAAATCTCTTATCAAAAAATCTGGTTTGATCCACACGATGAGTCACCATTAATACCGTCTTATCTGTCATTCGTCGTAAATTTTCTAAGAGCTTTTCAGCTGTCCTTTCATCCAAGGCACTGGTTGCTTCATCCAATATAAGAATCGGATGCCCGGAAAAAATTGCCCTCGCAATGGCGATTCTCTGCATCTGCCCTTCTGAAAGCCCCTGACCATGTTCCCCCAGTAGCGTATCCAGCCCTTTATCCAGCTTTCTCACAAATTCTTCTGCGCAAGCAATCCGAATAGCCCGATAAATTTCTTCTTCATCCTCTGCTTTCTGTTGGTCACCAAAGGCGATAATCTCCCTTACAGTTCCAGAAAGCAGCTGATTTCCCTGAGGAACATAAGCAAATAAACTACGCCATGATGCTGTAAGGGGCTGCATTCCTTCTTTTGTCTCCAGTATCCGTGTCCCTGAATCCAGCGGATACAGACACATAATTAATTTCAAAACTGTACTTTTCCCACAGCCAGAAGGACCTACAAAAGCAACATATTCTCCCTTTTGAATAGTCAGGTTCATATGCTCTAATACACCTGGCATTAATAATACTTTTTTTGTCTGTACCGGTGAGCGATAAGTAAAACCTATATCATTCAAATGAATTGCCCGCAAATCTGTTTGATAAAATTTCTGAACCTGTTTTTCAGAAAGCAGTTTCGTGCTGTCTGGCTCAAAATTCTTGGCTTCCAGCAAACGTTCCGCACTGGCCAACATAGCATAATAACGTGGAAAAAGTCCTACAATATTTGCAAAAGGACTCTGTACTTGCCCAATCAGCTGAATAATTGCCATCAGATCTCCATAATTCATTGTGCTGTTTAAAATTTCTAACCCACAAAAACTTATTCCAAGCACATAAGCCCCATTTACTGCTCCAGCAAATCCGAGATTACAGAGATTTGAAAAATTACTTTGCTTCAATCTTGTGGCTCTATGCCTTTTCATTAATTCATCTGCCTTTATCGCTGTTTGCTGTTCTTTTACAAAGCTTCGAACAATTAATAAGCTTTCCAGATGTTCTTGCAAAAAAATGCGCAAAGTTCCATCCGCTTCCTGAACACTTTTGTGCAAACGTTTCAAAATCTTTCGGAATCCATAAGTCAGTAAAAGCATTGCCATACCGCCCGGTACCAGAATATAGATAAACCACGGTTCTAACCACAGAATCGCAACCAATCCACCAATAAGCCTTATTAGCATGCTGATCATGTCTGGTACAATTTGCGTTACTCCTCCGGCCACCACCGTAGTATCCGAAGTCAGGCGATTCATCCATTCACCAGAATGCACCGCTGTCACCGAAGCATATTTTCCAGTCAAAAGCGCAGAAAATAACCATTGTTTAAAACGATTTTCGACAACCGTCTCAGTATATTCATTTGCGAAACGATTCAGCGCTGAAAGCAGCATCTGTAATAACAATACTCCAGCCAAAAGTATGACAGTATTCCAAAATTTTCTCTGTGCACCTGCCATTGCCACGTTTATGACTCGCCGTAAAACAAACGCAACTACAATACTATTCACGCTTAGTACCATTTGTACCATAGTCAAAATTCCTACCAGCCATTTTACATTTCCCGTCACACTCCAAATCCATTTTAATGTACTCTTCCGTTTCATCTACACAAGTACCCTTTCATTCACCTAAAGTACGCAACGTCTGGCGATGATTTTCTTTATTTATCTGGAATGATTTCCATCTCGTTTTCTTCTTTTCTTACTGCATCTTCGGTTTTTTCTGGTATATCTGAAAGAGCTCCCTG
The DNA here is from genome assembly GCA_902363135.1 of Lachnospiraceae bacterium. GTDB lineage: Bacteria > Bacillota > Clostridia > Lachnospirales > Lachnospiraceae > Choladousia. The sequence goes on along the minus strand of CABIZF010000002.1, from coordinate 468,651 downwards.
CCTTTTTTCCGTTTCTCTATTCATGTCCTGTAGCTTACTTTCCTCTGCCTCTCCATTCGTATCCTGTGATTTGTTTTCTTCTGTTTTCTGCTTTACATCCTGCTGTTTGTCCAGTACCTGACTACCTATTTTCTTTTTATCATTTTTTTGAGCACTATTATTTTGCTGTTTTTTTACATTTACACTGTTTTTTTCCGTTGAAGTGCCACTCTGCTTTGCATTCAAATTGCTACCAACAGCAATTTCTTCATTCACTACATTCGTTTCTTTTTCATCTTTATTATTTACAGAACAGCCAACCAGACTGAAAATGATTCCCGCACTCAAAGCAAAATATCTTATTTTTCTTATTTTTCTTATTCCTTTCAATCTGTTCCTCCATTAAGCAATGGGTTTAGAGAGATGTCCTCTGACATCTCTCTTTATACTTATTTATGTCGTAATAGCTTATTACTTTCCCACATACAGATTAAGAATATCTGTCTCATTGCTATCTTTTATTGTATTTGCAGTTGCTATTTCTCCTTCTAGTTCTATCACTTCAAAGTCCGGGCTTTCATATACTTCTTTCATCTGTTTTATTCTCCTTTTCATTTTAAAAATTTTAAGAAAAGTATGCTTCTGCTGCACGCCAGTATAAATAAAGTGCCTCTGCTGCTTTCTTATTATTTTCACTGGATTTCTCGCTATCCAAAGCTTTATTTACATAACTCAATGCACTATAATTGCTGATGGTAATACTTCCAGTTGTAAAAACATGCGCTTTTTCCAGATCCTGTGCCGCAATATTATTCATTTCTATATAGTAGATATTGCTATCACCTGACTGTATTGGCTGAACCTCCTTTCCATCTATTGCAAATTTGTAATCCTCTATATTTCCTTCCGTCAATTGATAGTACATCCTTATAGTAGTCTGCTCTTTCAGCAATAGACTTGTCCCGTAAAAACTCAGCCCCTCTTCTGCTCCAGATTCTACATATTCATACTCAGACAACATATCTTTTGTCACCGCTGATACATCACCCAAACTACCTCCGGCCAAATTATTTGTGTTATAACCAAACAGTATCTGGGCATACCCACCGTATATTGCCATGGCAGTCGCAAGCTTTTTTAATTTCTCATTTCCACTGTTTTGAGCCTTATCCACATAAGACTGTACTGAATACACTTCTTTCCAGGTTCCTGAAGATGTCTTCAAAGTTGCAACGATATTATCCGTCATTTGCTTTGCATATACATTACAGGTAAATTTGTAACACTGATGGCTATTTCCATCTGTATCTTTCACTTCCTGATAACCTTTTGCAACTGCATCGGATACTTTTATTTTTGTTTTCTCCTTTCCTGCAATTGTCATTTCCATGACTGCACTGTCATCCTTTAAAATCGTTTCATCTAATTCCAGATAAAAATTCACACCAATATCACCATTTAATGTTAACGAATGAGCAGAAAATCCAAAGTCTTTTTCTGTTGCTGTCCCACCTGTATTTCCACTTTCTCCAGAACTGCTTCCCCCTGTTCCCGTTCCCCCGGAAGTATTTCCCCCGGAAGTATTTCCTTCTGATTCACTTTCCCCCGTTCCATCTCCTTTTCCATCTTCCTTTCCGTCGCCCGTCTCATTTCCTTTTCCATCTTCTGTTTCTCCAGTACCAGACTCTCCACTTCCTGACCCATCTTCCATTATTTTAGCAACCCAGGTCAGCGTTCCTCCGTAATTTTGAAGCATACTGGATGTCCATTCCCGATTATTTGATGGATAATAGCAGGTAGCTGTTACACCACCAAATGCTTTACTGGCAATCTCCGGTGCATTCCAGGAAAATGTCATGATTTTGGATGCTTTATAAGCGTAAAATGCATTACTTCCAATCTTTTTTATCTTCTTTGGGATTATAATATTGGCCAATTTATAGCATTCCTCAAATGTGCTATCCTTAATTTCCGTAATGCCTTCCGGAATATTAACAGATTGCAAACACTGGCACATTCTGAAGGCCCCTGCTCCTATTGTCATTAATGTAGATGGCAGGGTGACTTTAGTAAAATTATAGCAATCGTAATACATTCCATAGGTTTTGCATGCTCCACATGCCAGAAATGCCTCATCTCCTATAGAAATCACTCCTTCCGGTATATCGACACTATTCAATTCAAAGCATAAAGCAAATGCTTTCTTCCCAATTTCTTTTAACCCCTTTGAAAATGCCACATTTTTCAGATGATGAGAATCAGCAAACATGTTTTCCGGCAAAGCTTGCAGACTGGCAGGAAGGGAGACGCTTACTAAACCACTCCATGCAAACGCTTCTTTTCCAACACATTTTACCAATAAAGGGATATCTACCGATTTTATAGAACAATTTCTAAAAGCACCTTCTCCTATTTCTTCCAGCTTTTCCGGCAATTCTGTCTTCTCGTCGGATACTTTATTACACCTGTAAAATGCATAATTTCCTATATAAGTCACATTATTATCTATTTCTATGGATGTAATCTCTGTTCTCTGCTCATACCACGGAGCATACTGATAGTCAGCAATCGAATAATCAAACATTCTTCCTGTCCCGGTAATGACCAATTTGCCATCTTCTGCCAACTTCCAGGTAAGATTTTCTCCACATTTATCTTCCTCTTCTGTTTTTCCCTCATATGTCCATATCAGATTTCCGCCAAAATCCTGCGTTGTAATTTCCGGTGTATATGATGCATTATCCGCTGGATAATAGCAGGTTGCAGTCACTCCTGTAAATGCATTTGTACCTATCTGAGGTGCATCCCCCTTGAAATCAATGCGATTTACAGCAGCACAATTTGTAAATGCAAAATCTTGTATTTCTACTATTGTTTCAGGTATTGTTATTTCTGAAAGACTATTACAATTTTCAAATGCATACGCTCCAATGGTAGTCATCCCATCTGAAAGCTGTACCATCTTTAAGTTTTTACAACCTGAAAATGTGTAATCTGCTATTTTACTAATCTGAGATGGCAATATTACACTTTCCATCTTTTCACATCCAGAAAACGCCCGTTTTCCTATATCCACAACACTCGCTGGAATAACCATATTATTAAGAGCAACGCAATTCTGAAATGCAGATTCACCTACTGCAGTCAGATTTTCAGCAAATGTAACCGATGACAGCTTTGTACATCCATAAAACGTATAATTCTGAATCATTCCTGTATTTTCCGGTATCTTAAACTGTTCCAGCATCGTACAGCCAAAAAAAGCAGCTTCTCCAATTCCTGTAACCGTATTCGGCATTATAATCTTTGCTAAAGCTTCACACTGTCTGAAAGCCTGTGCGCCAATACTTGTAACTTTACCCGGTATGTCAACCTCTTCCAAAGCTTTACATCCCATGAAAGCGCTGTCGCCTATACATTCCAGCTCCATTGGTAAATTTATTTTTCTTAAACCAGAGCACTCACTAAATGCGTAATCGCCAATGGTATGTATCTGATTTGACAATTCTATATTTACCAAATTACTGCACTTTGCAAAAGCCGAGCTTGCAATTGACTGAACAGTATCTGGTACCTTGAATTGTGTTAAAGATGTGCAGCCTGCAAACATCGTCGCCGGTATCGTCTCGATTTTTTCCGGCAATTCAACATTTGCCAGTTTAATACAATTCACAAACAATCCCTCACCCAATTTTCGAGCTGCATTTGGGATTTTTATATTCTGTAGTCTCCTGCAATCTCTAAACACTCCATCATCGATCACATTCACATTCTCTGATATTTCTATCGTTGAAAAGTCATTTCCAGCAAACGCTTCTGTTCCAATTGTTAGCACGGAATCCGGAATATTTATACTCTGTAAATAATTATATGCAAATGCATTTTCCCCAATAGTTGTGACTGTATCCGGTAACAATATACTTGTAATTGATGCTTTTGACTCATTATTGTTCCAGTTTCTGCTAAATACATATGGTTTGATCTCAGTAATTCCTTCAGGAATTTTGATCTGTGTTTGTTTCACACCATTTATATACAAATCAGCGCCGAATTGTAACGGATTTGCATTTTCTTCATCAAAATCAATATCACACCATGAATCAAGTCCATCAATCATGACTTTCGTTATATTATGACACCAATGAAATGCTTCATATCCAATTGCCTTTATACTGCTAGGTATCGAAACTTCTGTCAAATTTTCGCAATCATAAAAAGAATATTGACTAATTGATGTAATTCCATCCTCAATTATGATCCTTTTTATACTGCTTATGTAATCTCCCCAGCCACAAATTGGCTGATAAGATTTCCAGTCATATTCCAGCGCAGGCATCGCTCCACTACCAGACAGTGTCAGTACACCATTGCCCGTTAATTTGAATGTGATATTCTCTCCACACTTTCCGCTCGCAATTACCGTCTCTGATTGCGCAGAAACTTCTTCTAACTTTTCATTTTCTATAACTGATTCTAACTCTATGGAAATCTCATCCAAATTTTCACTGTCTGTTGTTTCTCTGGATTGTGTAAAATTTTCGTCTTCTACTATTATTTCGGATTGTGCAGAAGTCCCCAAATCTTCGTTTTCTATCTCTGTTTCTGATTGTACCGAAATCCCTCCAATATCTTCGTTCTGTTCATCTATTACTACACATTCAACCGCAGATACGGACATCAAATTCAACATCATTCCCATAGATAATCCTATCGCTATTATTTTCTTTGGCCTCATAACTTTGCATCCCTTCTGTGCACAATATTATTTATTATTTTTTACTGTCCTAAATAAAATCTCCCATTCCACCCATATTTTTCTCGGATGTACTAACATCCCTCTCATAATACGATATAGTGGCATAAATACTCTAAGAATACGATGTCGATAAAAGAATGGAAAACTTTCTTTAATCACACTTTCATCTAACCATAGTCTGTCCTTTATATAATGCCATACTTTATTGTCGTTCAATTTCATACTTTCCAGACAATGCCTAATTCGATTCTGAGAGGTTCCAAATGTTCCACTTCCGAGCATATAAGAAATAACATTCCACTCTTCCTCCGTGATTTTTCCATCCACAGAAAATGCCTGCATTGCTGTATTTTGCAACAATTTTTCAAATTCTTCTAATTCCAGAATCTTTAGTTGCGATGAAATATAAGCCCAGTCCATAGATGTATTATTTTTTATATAAACATACAGATCCGTCAATGTTCGTATACCACTTCCGCTCCCCGAAAAATGCTTATACGCATGCGTAATAAAATATAAATATTCATCCTCTTTCGAATAATAATATAAATAGGAACTTTGCTCGTCCAGAATCGCTTTCTTCCACGGATTTTGATAATATTCTGCTTTTACTTCATCAAAAGATTTTAGAAATAGCTGATGATGCATTTCGAATTTGAACATCGGTTGCTTTATATACGCATCATGGCAAGGTCCTTTTTGCTTTAAAGAAAAACCGCATTTTTCCATTGCTATCTGTATATCATTACGTGCTTTTTTCTCCCAATATTGAATTTCCTCGCTTGTTTCACCTTTTATTCGGTATCCACCACCTTCATCCATTTGAATATAACTACATAAAATATCGTTGTCGCTCATCCAGCGTATACCTGTCTGCGGATAATACTTCGAAATATTTATACCTTTTAACATCAGATATGCTAATTTCTGGTTCTCCAACTCCTTTACAATTTTCTCACGTTCAAAATCAAAGTATAGTTGACGATATAATGTAGCATTATAAGCTTTTTTCCCTTCATTCCGGATTTCTGCTGGAACCATTTCTCCGTATTTTTGAATATAATTTCCAATAAGAGCCTCTATGCAATTTCTTTCTGCTAATCTCCATACTGTCTCCCACGTACATTTTACCGGTAAATCTCTAAGTTCCTTTTGATTCAATGCACATCTCAGTAAATACACTATATACCTGACCGCATTTTCATACTCATTCTGATTATTCTGTTTCTTTGTTACACGCGCTCCTTGCATCATAATTTATCAAACTTTCCTTTATTATTGATCCGTCAATGCATCAAAACTGCACCGCACTGCTTGTTCTGATATGTTGCAATAAAATTCATATACGGGTATCCATTCCAGCATCTTACTAAACAGTTCTAACGTTCTCCCTGCCTTTTTTGAATCTGACATTATGTATATCTGGGGTAACAATAACACCAGTGCTTCGCTTTTATTTAACTTACGTATATTATTTTTTTCACTCTGCCTTAAAAAGCAGATTCCCTTAACAGGCACACAACTATTTTTCTGCAATCTTTCTTTTCCAGCCCAGGGAGTCCCATAAGCAATAATTTCATCTTCTCTTACCTCTAAGATAGGCTTATCCCCATTAATAATCTCAGCATCTGATCCCAAATATTTTTTCCAGAGCCTGACGTGCGTTGTTTTCCCTGTGCCACTTGGAGCCGTAAAAATGTATCCTGCCTGTTTCCAGGCTACAACCGCTCCATGCATTAAAACTTTATTTCTGCCCGGTAATTCATCTGCAACTTTTAAAAGAGCCATAATTATCTCTATATAATTATCAGAATTTCGCTCATATTCTCCATTTTCTCGCTCTCTCTGAATGTCCGCCGGAGTAATTACAATTGAAAAATCTTCTGTTTTTTCATCCGTAGCAATATACTCCTTACAATATTCTCGTAACGTATCATATACACCCTCAATGCGAACGGTCATATTTGCTAAATTTATTTTCACTTCTGCCATAACACCATCTTATTTTTACACTTTTTCAATAAGCAACGAACAGGATACAAGGCTACCCATATCCTACAATACAATTTATAAACAAACCCATTTATTGAAATTGGTTGCTCTCCCCTATAAAATCCTTCCAGTTTTCCAACAACCTGTTCATCTGTAATATCACTTTCCAAACTCACACAATTATCACCACAAATAATGTATCCATCCGGAATAACCCTCACAATTCTATGCAGTATATATTGATTTTTTCTCTTATAAAGCGCTATATCATATTTCTTTAATCTGCCCGTAAACGACTTAATAATAACGGTATCTTTTCTACTTCGCAGCATAGGAAACATGCTATTACCATTTATAATTCCAACATATATCCCCTTATTTTTTATGATATCTTCTATTTCAGCAAATCGTATCAATTTTCCAAAACTCCAATTTTAAGCAATCTATTTACCATACTTTCAATATCCTGCATTGCTGTATTTTCATCTACTTCATAATCGTCTGCCATTTTCTTTACAATTTCGGCTAAATTCAATCCTTTTTCCAATCCCGTCCATACGTCCTTTCCGGTTCGGTTTAAATTTATCATACCCTTAAATTTTTTACTCTCTTCTCCTACCGCGATTACAATTGCCTGACCCGCCACTTCACGCATTACATAATTCTCTTTTATCTTCATACCTTAATGCTCCCTGTAACCAACTGTCTGTATAATATGATTTTTTACTAGTTGGAGGTAATTACTCCCCCGATGATAGGTAAATAGTAAAATTTTTCTTCTCCCCTTACAAGATGGGGCGCGGTTTGTGGACAGCTTTTTTTATCCTTTTTTCTCGGCTTTTGTTACCTCGTGCGTTGTCCGTATGTTATACTGTGGATATTACTTAAATATACAAAGGAGTTTCATTTTTACTTATGTCTGTATTCTCTGATATGCTAAAAAACTATATTCATGAAAAGGATATCAAGGTAGGTGCGCTGGCACACTATTGCAATCTTGAGCGCTCTACCATTTATAAATTTATTAACGGAAAAAGAGAACCTGCATCGGAACAGCTGGTAGAACAAATTTCCTGCTTTATACAGCTGACTCCCGCTGAAACAAACCGGCTCAAAGAATCCTGGAAAATGGCCCGTATGGGCGAAGATACCTATTATATCCACAAAAGTATTGAACATTTTTTGTATGATTTTCCAAATGTTTCCCCGGCCTCGCATACTCTTGCCCCCCCCCCAATATTCCGGCGACTATTTTCAAAAGGGGCAGAACTGTCTGCTCTTAAATTCCAGACAGGCCGTGGATTCTTCGGTGCGCCAGATTATCCTGTCTGAAGCTGCTAAGAAAAATGGACGGATCGCTCTTTTTCTGCAGCCGGACTATCCTTTTTTATTGCAGCTTCTATCCACAATACGACCCACCGACTCTTTACAGATCGACCATATTTTCGGCCTGAACCGGACAGTCCGCTTTACTGAATCACACGAGCTTTATGAACTGTACTACCTGAGAAATCTGTTCCCGATCTATATGAACAAGCTGGATTATCGGATTCACTGTTTCTACACCAATGAATCTCAGAATCTTTCTGTTTTGCCATATATGATCCTGACTTCAGAATTTGCAATCACCTGTTCTTCAGATTATCAGATGGGCATTTTGTATCAGGATGCTGACATCCTGCAAGCTTTGTGGAATTTATTCCTCTCACATCTGGACCATTGTCAGACGCCCTTTCTCTCCTACCCGGTCAGTACGAATGATCTTTCAACCCCTTTTCGGCTGATCGCAAACAATCGTACTTCTGCAGATGAGATGATCGTCATTCAGCCGGAAGCATGCATTCTTTCCTTTTTACACAGAAAACTGTTAGAAGATATTTTCAATTACGAGCTTCCTATGGCTGACGCTGTCATCTCTATGGCAAACGATCTGTGTTCTGACAATCTTAGGCGAATCAAAGAAGGGAAATTCATTGTATATTTTACAGAGACAGGCATGACCCGCTTTTTACAGAAAGGGTTGATGGACGAAGTCCCGCCGATTTTCTATCATCCTTTAAACATTGAGCAGCGCATCCAGATTCTTCGCGAAATCGCCGGTTGCTGCCATGATGGTTCCTACCGGATTTTAAAAGCACCGCTCAGTCATCTGTCCCCAAATCTCCGCATGGGATTCTGTGGCAATGTCTGCCCTCTGACCTACCAGACAAATGACGGTGAGCTTATGTGTTTTGCCATTGCAGATCCGTTTATCCTGCAAATCTTTCAGGATTTTCTGCTGCATATGGATGAAAATGCCTACTATACACCGGCCGAGGCAAAGCGGATCATAGAGAGAATGATTGAAAGTTTAAACTGAAAGATGAACCTGTTATTTTCATATATGGAATGGATTCATCTCAACAAAGTATGTGGATAAGTTGACCTAAAAAAGAGCAGCCGAATTTCTGACTGCTCTTTTCCAAATCTATAATAATCCTGCTATACTTATTTTACTTTTTCTATTAACGTACCTTGACAGTGTAAAGCGGACATTCGCAATCCATCCCTGCAGCTCTGCTGACAGGGCCTAGCTTCGCTACTTGCTCATGAACGCAGTCGCTTCGCGATCTGTCAGTGGGAGCTTTCAACTCCCACTGACATAAGCCTCCCCCCTCACCCGCCGTTTAGTGCTCCGCGCACTTGAAGCAGGGGAATGCTTATCTGCGTTCAAAGTAACTTAATCAAGTTTCGCAGGGACAGTTTGTCCATTTTTGTGGATGATTCTATTAAAGTTAAAAATTTATATTTTTTATAAAAGTTTCCGACTTTATAAGTTAGAAGCTCTTGTTTTTTCCAGACTTTTGGGTATACTAGAATCAAAACTTTCAGGAGGTGTACTATGACGGATCTTATTAATCGTCCCCAATATCTGAACCAGCTGATACAAAATAAAGATATTGATCTGGTAAAGATTGTTACCGGTATCCGGCGTTGTGGGAAGTCCTCTTTACTGGATCTGTTTCACAAATATCTGACAGAAAATGGTGTTCCAGATGCTCACATTATACACATGAATATGGAATCCCTGCGCTACCGTGACCTGACGAATTATCTTTTCTTTTACGATTACGTCAGCAAGCGCATTTCCCCGGATGGAAAGACCTACCTGATATTCGATGAACTTCAGGCGGTAGAACACTGGGAAAAGGCTATTGAATCGTTCCGGCTGGATTTTGATGTGGATATCTACATCACAGGTTCCAATGCCTATCTGCTGTCCACAGAGTTTTCAACGCTGCTATCCGGCAGATATGTGGAAATTCGAATGCTTCCTCTGTCATTCAGGGAATTTCTTGACTTTTATGAATTCGCACCTGATGTCAGTATGGAGGAAAAATTCCAAAAATACCTTCAGTTCGGCGGAATGCCTATTCTAAGAGAATACAAATTTAATGAAACGAGAAGTAACCAGGCTCTGGAAGGCATTTATTCCACCGTAGTGCTACGGGACATCCTGCAGCGAAACAACGGTATCAATCAGGCGATGCTCCAGAAGATTATGCTGTTTCTGTGCTCTAACATCGGCAGCATTACTTCTCCAAACAGCATCGGAAATATACTTGCCAATGAGGGCGATATTCCGACTGTAAAAGCCAAAAACATCGCAGGAAAAACCGTAGAACGGTACATCTCCATGCTCCGCAATGCTTTCGTGTTTTTCTCAGTGGAGCGCTATGATGTAAAAGGCAAACAGCTACTCAAAACACTGGGCAAAAATTATATCATTGATATGGGATTCCGCAATATGCTGCTTGGTTACCGCGATGCAGACCGTGGACACATCCTTGAAAATATTGTGTTTCTGGAACTGCTGCGCCGGGACTACCGTGTGTATATCGGAAAAATCGGTGAAACAGAAATCGACTTTGTGGCGGAAAAGCCAAACGATAAAGTCTATATTCAGGTAACAGAAAGCATGCAGTCTCCGGAAACCCGTGAACGGGAGCTTCGTCCACTGCGCATGATCCCGGATAACTACGAGAAAATCGTGCTGTCTATGGATCGAAGTTTTATTAATTCCTATGACGGCATTAAGTCGTTAAATCTGATTGACTGGCTTCTTCGAAGCTAAGCAAACCAAAATTATACTTTTCTGCCTTCCGCAGGATCTTGAAGTAACATTGACCTGAGAAAAAGGAGCAGCCAAAATTCCGACTGCTCCTTTTTCAAACTATAAAAGCCAATAATGCTTATTTTACTTGTTAAAGCGGATATTCGCAATCCGCTTCGCTACTTGCTCATAACCGAATAGCCGCTTCGCAGCTTATCAGGAGTGGCTTGTACCACTCCTGATACAAACAAGTCCCAACCCACTGCTTATTGCTTTGCGCAATTGAAGCAGGGGACTTGCTTGATTCGGTTAAACTACTTGACTGTAACCACACAGGTGCGGATCACATTTCCGGCCTTCACCGTGATAGTCACTGTTCCTTTTTTCTTCGCTGTCACTTTGCCTTTTGCGTTGACGGTCGCTATCTTTTTATTGGAGCTGCGGTAGGTAATCTTGGCTTCTGCTCCGGACGGCGTCAGCTTTGGCTTGATTGTGAAGGATTTGCCCTTTTTCAGTGTCTTGCTTTCCGGCACTTTGTTCATTCCGGTCGGAGCCACCTTCTCTACCGTCACCTTCACGGTAACCTTCTTCTTTCCGGCCTTTACCGTAATCTTGGCAGTTCCGGATTTCTTTGCGGTGATGACGCCCTTCTTGCTGACCGTTACGACCTTCTTATTCGAAGAGCGGTAGCTTGCCTTGTCTGCTGTCGTGATCGGGCTGATCACCGGAGCTAATGTGTATTTCTCTCCGCGCTTCAGCTTCAGTGATTTGCTAACATTCGAAATACCGGAAGCGGCTACTTTCTTTTTCTGTACCACGATCGTCACAGTATCAGAAACGCCACTTGCTTGCGCCTGCGGCGGTCGCTTGCGACATCTTCCGCTTACGCCACAGTGTGCATCCTCGCGAAGCGTTTTTACTTTACAGGATGCAATTTCCTGTAAAGCAAAAAAAGAGGATCAGAGATGGTCCGTTACTGAAAACTTATAAAAAGTTATAAACTTCTATGTTCCATTCCTACTTTAACGAGTATGCTTTTGATGATATAAATACCAATCTACTCACAAGTTCCTGTACTCTCCATAGGCGTAAATTCCGGACTAACGTATCCGTACATATTTGCATTAACGTTTCAGTGTCAGCCTGCAAATCTTTCTCCATAAGCCTTGAGATTTATAGATGCCTGGAAATCTCTATCTATTATATTCCCACACGCACATCTATAAACTCTGTCAGATAACTTCAAATCTTTTTTGATGTTTCCACAACAACTGCAAAGCTTTGATGATGGATAAAACCGATCAGCCACAATAAGCTGAATCCCTTTATCGCTGCATTTGTATTCGAGCTGTTTTCTAAACAAAAAAAATCCCTGTTCCTGAACTGATTTGGATAAATGTCTGTTTTTTATCATTCCGCTGACATTCAGATCTTCCATACATATAAATCTTGGTTTTCGATTTATGATCTCAGATATGGTCTGATTCAAATAGTTTTTACGGATGTTTGTTAATCTGTGATTTCTTTTTAATAAAAGTTTTTCCTTTTTGATTACATTATTTGTTTTACAGTAACTTTCCCCTTTCTTATTTTTCTCGTAAGAACGAGAGATACTACGCTGTAATCTGCGTTTCTGTTTTTCTAATTTCTTTACCTTCTGACGCTTATTGATGTTCTTATACTTAGCCCCATCAGAGCAGACAGCCAGATCTTTGATTCCCAAGTCTATGCCGACTCCGTCATCATAAAGTGTTTCCCTGCAGTCAGGAAATTCCACACATACACTGATCCACCAGTTTAGCCCGTCAAAGGATATTCTCGGATTCATATATTTAGCATCTGTCGGAATACGTCCATGTTCTGCAAGTCTTACCCAATTCATTTTTTGTTTATTTGCTTTCCTGCTGGAGGAAAAGCCTTCAAATTTAACGTGGGTATTACTAAATCGTATCTTAACGTTGTCCTGATAGAACTTCGGCATTGATCTCTTTTTTGACTTGAATCTTGGGAATTTCTGCAAACCTTTGAAAAAGTTCTTATAAGCAGTACAGGCATCTTTGATCGCCTGTTTGGTTACATTATTTGAAATATTCAGTAACCATGCATATTCATCAGAATGTCTAAGCTTTGTAAATTCTTTCCTGAGTTCTGAATCTGAAAGGAATCTGCCGCCTTTTTCATAGTTCTCTATTTCCCTGGCCAAAGCCCAGTTATAAGCAAATCTTGAGGCACCTACGTACTGAAACATCTTCGTTTTCTGTACATTGTTTGGTATCAGCATTACTTTTATGGCTTTTACCATCTGCTTCCTCCTGTGTCAATTCCCGGATAAGTTTCTTAGCTGGCTGTCCTTTTGCCAGAAGATATGTCTTAACATTATCAATCTGTCATTCCAGATCATCTTTTTGTTTATGGCTGGAAACATGACAATATCCAAGTTTTCCATTGGCATCCCAATTTCGTAATGTCTGGGCAGATACGCCTACAATTTTTGAAAATTCATGTATAGAATAATATTTACTCAAAGCATCAACTCCTTTCAATAATGTTCTACTCTAATATCTTATAAAGCTCAACATATACTTGTATAATTTTATAGTTTACATTTAGCTGTTAATAACCTCTTTACCTCTGTTTCTACAGCCGCTTCACCCACGCTGCCGCCAGGCCAATCCAGCTCTGGCAGGCCGGTACGATGCCGGTTCCGTCGCTGCGGATTGTCTCTTCGTTTGCAAGACTCAGGCCATGCTCACCGGTCGGGTAAATGTGCATCTCGACCGGAATGTGATGGGTGTGCAGTGCTTCAAAAAGATACATGGAATTCTCGACCGGGACAAGCTCATCGGTCTCTGTATGCCAGAGGAAGGTCGGCGGTGTATCCTCGCTGACCTGATGCTCCAGCGACATCTCTTCTACGAGCGCATTGTAACGGTCGCCAAGAAGTGCCACAAAGGAGTCCCGGTGTGCCTTTTCCCCGGAAGTGATGACCGGGTATCCAAGGATCATCCCGTTCGGACGAAGCTGATCGGACGATACACCAAGCTCTTCTGCCAAAAAGGTATGGTTCTTCCAGAACATACCATAGGAGGCTGCCAGATGCCCGCCTGCGGAAAATCCCATCACGAGAATCCGATCCGGATCCACATGGTACTGCGCGGCATGCTCCCGGATATGAGCCACGGACCAGGCCACCTCGCGGAGTGCCTGCGGATACTCACCCTGCGGTGCTACGGTATAGCGCAGGATCGCGACATGGATCCCGGCTGCCAGAAACTGCATCGCTACGGCCTCTGCCTCCCGGTCGGAAGTGAAGCGATAGCCACCGCCTGGACAGAGCACGATCGCCGGACGGGTGCGCTTTGAATCGATCTCCGGAGAATTGTCCAGAAAATACGTGTAAAGCTTTGCAGGTACAGGCGCCGTACCGGTTGTTACATCTAATATCTGATAATTCATGATTTTTACCTCTTTCCCTTCATTTTTATCACGCTTTTCTCATGCATCTGCCCACTGTCCTAACCTCATAAATCAGCTGACAGATCAATGCATGGTCTGCGTCAATTATACATCTTTTTTCGGAAAATGTGTAAAAATTTGAACACAGATAAGCATTACCTCGCCAAGAGAAACCGCATCATATTTACATTCACTCTTTGGTTTTAAATTAAGGTTCATATCCGTAGTCTCCTTTATTTTCGAATGCTGTGCGCCAGTTCAACGGCTTCTTTTGTCATCTCGGCAATTTTATCAAATTCACCAGCCTTGATCATGTCGCCCTTGACCATCCAGCTTCCGCCGCAGCATACGATCTTACTGCAGCCCAGATAGTCTTTCAGGTTTTTCACATTCACGCCGCCGGTCGGCATGAATTTCAGCATGGTAAACGGCGCTGCCAGTGCCTTTATCGTCGCCACTCCGCCATACTGCTCTGCCGGGAAAAACTTCACAACCTCAAGGCCCCTCTTTACCGCCTGTATTGCCTCGGAAGGAGTGACCACTCCCGGAAGGACCGGTATCTCTTTTTCGATACAATAGTCAACGATTTCCGGATCAAATCCCGGGCTGACGATAAACTTTGCACCCGCCGCCACAGCTTTATCCACCTGCTCAATGGTCAGCACCGTTCCTGCTCCAACCAGCATATCCGGATACTTTGTACTCATGATCCGGATGGATTCCTCTGCCGCAGCCGTCCGGAAGGTAACCTCCGCGCACGGCAGTCCACCCTTTACTAGGGCATCAGCCAGCATTTCTGCGTCCTTTTCATCGTCCAGTACCACAACCGGCACTACCAGCATTTCCGCTAATTTCTCAATCATCGTATTCATTTGTCTAATCTCCTTTCTCAACCTGCAAACTGCTACTCCATGTAAGCACCCTTCATCGCACTCACGGCATGCTGCGCATAGAGCTTTAAGAGTCCATGTGTATACTTGCTTTCAAACCCTTTCCACCGGCTCTTCCGCTCTTCCAGAACACGCTCCACCTCCTGTGGCGTTTTCCGTTCTCCTTTTATGCCAACGATGGATATCGTCCTGTTGTGGACATCCAGCTCGATCAGGTCGCCCTCTTCCACAAATGCAATCGGTCCTCCTGCTGCCGCCTCCGGGGACACATGCCCGATCACCGGTCCTCTGGATGCTCCGGAAAATCTTCCGTCCGTAATCAGCGCCACACTCGATGCCAGCTTTGGATCGGCACAGATTGCCTCACCGGTATAGAACATCTCAGGCATGCCGCTTCCTCTTGGCCCTTCATAACGGATAAATACTGCATCTCCCGGCTTTACCTCTCCATGCAGCACGGCACTGATGCAGGCCTCCTCGCTGTCATACGGCTTTGCACGGAGCACTGCCTGAAACATATTTTCCGGACATGCCGTGTGCTTGATCACGCAGCCCTCCGGCGCCAGATTTCCTTTCAGGATCGCGATACTTCCGTTTGTCCCCTTCGCATGCTCAAAGGAATGAATGATGTCTTCCCGGTCTATATTTCTTCCGAACAGCTTTGATTTTTCACGGAGGATCTCATCACAGTGCTCATAAAATCCGTTTTTCTTAAGTTCCTCCAGGTTTTCGCCCAGAGTCTTGCCTGTCACTGTCATCACATCCAGATGAAGCATGCTCTTGATCTCTTCCATGACACGCGGCACACCTCCTGCATAATAAAAGTACTGTGCAGGCCAATCTCCTGACGGGCGGATATTTAACAAATAATGGGCACCTCTGTGCAATCTATCAAAGGTGTCTGCGCTGATTTCAAATCCGAATTCATGCGCAATCGCCGGAAGATGCATCGTTGCATTTGTTGACCCTGAGATCGCTGCATGCACCATGATTGCATTTTCAAAGCTTTCCTTTGTGACAATGTCCGATGTCTTTATTCCTTTTGAAATCAGATCCATCAGCTGTTTTCCCGCCTGATAGGATGCCTCCTTCAGTTCCGGCGCCGTAGACGGCATGAGGGCCGTTCCCGGAAGCATAAGTCCGAGCGCCTCTGCCATGATCTGCATAGTCGAGGCAGTTCCCATAAATGAACATGCTCCGCAGCTCGGACATGCATGCTGCTTGTAATAATCCAACTGCTCCTCCGGTATGACTCCGGTCTTCTCCCATGCGTCAAATTTACCAATCTGCTCAAGCGTGAGTAATTCATTTATTTTGCAGGCCGGGTCATCGACAATATATTTTTTCGGCAGCTCATGCGCCTCCATGACGCCGCCGGTCACTACGATCGCGCTCATGTCCTTTAAACGACCGATGCTCATAAGCATAGCCGGCATGGATTTATCACAGCTTGCAATAAATACCCCGCCATCAAAAACAGTCGCATTCGCCTGCGCCTCGATCAGATTCGTGATCGCATCGCGGTGTGCAAGGGAGTAATTAATGCCATCATGCCCCTGCGCGATGCCATCGCACATATCGGTTGCAAAATATCTGGCAGCCTTTCCTCCATTTTCATTGACTGCTTTTACCGCTTCTTCCACGAAAATATTCAGGTGTGCCGACCCCGGATGGCTGTCTCCATAGGAGCTCTCGACCATAACCTGAGGCTTCGAGAGATCACTTACCTTCCAGCCCATTCCCATGCGAAGAGGATCCATCTCCGGTGCCAGCTTTCTTACTTCTTCACTTCTCAGCATGTCTGCTTCCGTTACTGAAAACTTATAAAAAGTTATAAACTTCTATGTTCCATTCCTACTTCAACGAGTATGCTTTTGATGATATAAATATCAATCTACTCACAAGCTCTTGTACTCTCCATAGGCGTAAATTCCGGACTAACGTATCCGTACATATTTGCATTAACGTTTCCGTGTTAGCTTGCAAATCTTTCTCCATAAGCTTTGAGATTTATAGATGCCTGGAAATCTCTGTCAATCATATTCCCACACGCACATCTATAAACTCTGTCAGATAACTTCAAAGCTTTTTTGATGTTTCCACAACAGCTGCAAAGCTTTGATGATGGATAAAACCGGTCAGCCACAATAAGCTGGATTCCTTTATCGCTGCACTTATAGTAAAGCGGACATTCAGATCTTCCATACATATAAATCTTGGTTTTCGATTTACGATCTCCGATATGGTCTGATTTAAATAATTTTTACGGATGTTTGTTAATCTGTGATTTCGTTTTAATAAAAGTTTTTCCTTTTTGATTACATTATTTGTTTTACAGTAACTTTCTCCTTTCTTATTTTTCTCGTAAGAACGAGAGATACTACGCTGTAATCTGCGTTTCTGTTTTTCTGATTTCTTTACTTTCTGACTCTTATTGATGTTCTTATTACGGCTGGAAACGCGACAATATCCAATTGTAATGCGTTTTTTAGGCTTTACATTTATTACCTAATTGAGTTGCTCATCAGAATAATATCTATAGCCACTTACTGCAGTATGATGCGGATGAAGTTTTCCATTGGCATCCAAATTTCGTAATGTCTGGGCAGATACGCCTATAATTTTTGAAAATTCATGTATAGAATAATCTAGGCTAAGTATATAATTTCATTCATCTTATCGCAAGTTGTGTGAACTACCCATTGTCTAAAGCCAATGGGCTTCCTGCTTCGCAGACCTCGTAACCTACTATCTCCACAGGCGTTAATTCGGACAGTCCCTGTCCTATATTGTTATTCCTTTTATGCTATTTGTCCTAATCCTTCTTCCAGTATATTCTTTGCCGCATTGATATCTCTGTCATGATTTGTTCCACAGACAGGACATATCCATTCCCTTACCGATAGATTTTTCGTCTCTGTATTTTGGTATCCACAGGCTGAACACAGCTGACTGCTAGCATAAAATGTATTTATCTTGATATATTTTCTGCCATTCCACTTTGCCTTATATTCTAACTGTCTTGTAAGCTCATACCATGATACATCACTTATAGACTTTGCCAAATGATGATTTTTTACCATGCTTTTTATCTGCAAATCTTCTGAAACTATCACTTGGTTTTCGCTGATAATCTCATGGGACATCTTGTGCAGATAATCTTTTCTGGTATTTGTTATTTTTTCATGGCATAATGCTATCTTTTTCTTTGTTTTGTAGTAATTTTGACTTCTTTTCTCTTTATGGGCTAACTGCCTTTGCAGTTTTATCAGTTTCTTTTCGTATTTTCTGATGATTTTTGGATTTTCGTATTTCTTTCCAGCTGAAGTAATACATAACTCCTTAATACCTAAATCTATTCCTGTATTTTGATTTGCATGTGGCAGTTCCACATGTTCTGTTTCCACTAAAATTGATACATAATATTTTCCACTCGGAATTTGTAATATCGTTGCCGATTTTATCTGCCCGCTAAAATTTCTATGCAGTTTTGCTTTTACATTTTTTAATTTAGGCAGTTTTACTCTATTTCC
>CABIZF010000002.1:0-449811 GCA_902363135.1 Lachnospiraceae bacterium | reverse complement strand
CCATTCGTAAAATTTGTTGTATATGACTTATGATTATCGTGTTTACTCTTAAACTTCGGATAACCTGCATGTTCCTTAAAAAATTTCTGATATGCAGCATCCATGTTGTAAATCGCATTTGTCAGAGCAAATTTGTCCACTTCTTTCAGCCATTCATATTCTTTCTTTAATTGTCTGTTGCAGTAATTGTTACAGTCGGTTTTACTAACTGATTTTTTCTCTTTCTCATATACTTCTTTCCGGTATGCCAGTGTCTGATTATATACAAAACGGCAACAGCCAAATGTTTTTGCAATTTGTATTTTCTGCTCATTATTAGGATATATTCTGTATTTATATGCCTTTAACATCCACTGTCACCCTCTTTCTCAACCTTGATTTTCTATATATCTTTTCAGCATTTCTTCCGATACATTTCCTACACTACATGCAAAATATCCATCTGTCCAAAAGGTATGTTCTTTCCAAAATTGTTTTCGTAAATATTGGGGATATCTTTTCCATATATGGTATGTTGTATAGCTCTTCATCAGGTTTACAATCTTACTAATAGACATTGTTGGTTCTGTCTCTATCATGTAATGAATATGGTCTTTATCCGTTTCCATATATCTGATAATAACACTGTGCCTTTGACATATCTTATATGAAAACTGCTTTATATCATCTGATATCTGTCTCGAAACCAGTAATTTCTTCCTGTATTTGCAGACGAAAATAATGTGATATTGTAATAGGTATTTGTGTCTGTTTTTAGATTTCCATGTTCCCATGCCATGAGTATACAATAATTTCTGATTTTTAGCTACCTTAACCCATTGTCTAAAGCCAATGGGATTGCGGTAGCCTTATTTCAAATCTACATGTGTTTTCCATTTTTTTAACAAAAAAACCAACCTCTTTTTGTTAAAAAGGTTGGTTTTTTGTGTATTTTATTGAATTCATTTAATAGCTGTCATTTCAACTTGTCTGATCACTTTTATCTATCCGGGTCATTTCAATCAGCATCTGCCGGTTATAGGTAAGGTGCATAATCATCGCACATTTTACCCCCATACTGTCTCCTTGGAGCATCGCATCTGTAATCGCCCTGTGCGTTTCTATCGTCTCTTTCTGCAATTTCCTGTTTGTCAGATTTGCAAACGTGGTAATGGCTGTAAGAATAACCGGTATCAGCACCTCTACCACACGGTTTCCACTGCACTTTGCGATTGCCTCATGAAACTCCATATCCTTTTGAATATGATTTTTTCCTTCAAGATATAACCGCTCTACCTCATCACACAGTTCTTTGATATGCTTTTTATCATCCTCCGTCGCATTCCGGCACGCCGCGACTGCGACCTCCGGCTCAAGGAGAATTCTTACTTCAAACAGCTCCATCGCCAGCCTGTATTTATCCTCAAACTGTGCGAAACCAAGCGGATCATCCGCAACCCTCTTTGTCGACGTCACGAAGGTTCCGGATCCTCTTTTTACCTCAAGAATCCCTTTCGTAACAAGGCTCTTAACTGCTTCCCGGATAGTGCTCCTTCCAACTCCGAATAGTTCTGCCAGCTTATATTCACTTGGAAGCTTCGATCCTATCGCAATGTTTTTCTCCTGTATATACATCAGCAGCTGATCTTCGATCTGAGGAACCAGCAGCTGTTGATTTACCTTCTCATATTTATACGCCATCGCACCACCCTATTTTTCAGGCTTCTGCAGCATTATGCCGCTCCTCTTTGCCTTGTCCTTTCAGCACCTTGGGCTGCTGCCTCATATTCCTTCAGCTTCCGCTTTGCCTCCTCGCTTAAGCGGGTCGGCACCGCAATCTGGACCACTGCATACTGATCGCCATGTACCGAAGCATCCTTCATTGACACAATACCCTTGCCTCTTAAGCGGATCTTCGTGCCGGACTGCGTACCCTCGCGGATCTTGCAGACCACATTGCCATACAGCGTCGGCACAACCGCCTCGCCGCCAAATACAGCCGTCGTAAACGGAATCTGCACCGTGGTGTATACATCCGAGCCCTTCCGCTCAAAGCCCGGCTTTTCGCCGACGGTCACACGCAGCAGCAGATCGCCCGGAGCGCCCTTTCCAATACCCGGCATGCCCTTTCCACGCAGCCGGATACTCTTGCCGGTATCGATACCCGCCGGAATGTGTACCTGCAGAGTCTTACCTGCGCCGCCCCGGCTGTCTGAGAGCGTGATCCGCTTCTCACAGCCAAAGGCTGCCTCATCGAAGCTGATCGATACATCTGCATGCAGATCTTCACCGTTCTCATCATAGTCCCCGCCGAAGCCATGGAAACCGCCATTGCCTGCACCGTTTCCGTACTGATAGAAGCCACCATTGCCACCGTCGAAGCCACGGAAGCCGCGCTGCGAACTTTTTCTGCTTCCAAAGCCGCCGGTTCCGCCGAACATCTGCTTTAAGATGTCATCCATATCGCCGCCCTCAAAATGATACTCCTGATAGCCGCCAGGATTTCCACCGCCGAAGCCATGAAAACCGCTTCCGCCAAAGCCGCCAAAGCCGGCTCCGTTTCCGGCACCCGCGTAGCCGCCTTCCGGTGCACTGCCATCAAAGGCCGCATGTCCGAACCGGTCATAGAGCTTTCGCTTCTCCTTATCACTGAGCACATTGTAGGCCTCAGTGACCTCCTTGAATTTCTGCTCCGCACCGGCATCTCCGGCATTGGAATCCGGATGATACTTCTTCGCCAGCTTCCGGTATGCTTTTTTGATTGTATTTTCATCAGCGTCCTTTTTGACGCCTAGCACTTCATAATAATCTCTCTTTGCTGCCATATCTGTCACCTTCCCATCTCACAGCCATTGTTATATCTGATGCCAGCCTGGAAATCTATTTTTTATCGAGTCAAGCAAGACCCCTGTTTCAATTGCGCGGAGCAATAAGCAGCAGGGGTGGCTTGCTTGTATCAGGAGGAGTGCAAACTCCTTCTGATAAGCTGCGAAGCAGCTACTCGGTGTTGAACATTTTTCTTTGTTCTATTCATACTATAACAAGTAGCGTGTCATCCGTCAAGTAGCAGTTTCCACCAATTATTACGCATTTTTTATGAAAATATGTCAGATTATCAGCTGATCTGCCAGCGGACATGACTGCCGGTCTCATCCTTCCGGACGATCAGCTGATCCTCGATCTCCTGCTTCAGTTCGGTCACATGGGAAATGATTCCGATCAGTCGGGAACCGCCCGCCATCTCCTGCAGCACGCGCACGGCCTGACTTCTGGAATGCTCATCCAGAGAGCCAAAGCCTTCATCAATAAACATCATATCCAGCCGGATCGCAGACGAACTCTCCTGAATCTGGTCCGCCATCCCAAGTGCAAGCGACAGAGCTGCCATGAAAGATTCTCCTCCTGAAAGCGTCCGCACCTCCCGCTCTTTCCCGGTCACGTTAGAGTATACCATAAGATCCAGTCCCCGGTTCTTTCCCTCTCCGGCCTTTTCCAGCTCATACATCCTCAGTTCAAACTGGCCGGCAGACATTTCGTAAAATCTGCGGTTGGCAGACTGCAGAATCTTTTCCAGATAATACCGCTGTACATAGGTTTCCAGATCCATCCGGGCACCACTGACATTTCCGGATGCCATCCGATACAGAGTATCGAGCCGTGCATGCTCTTCGACCAGCTGCTGTCGCTTCGTAAGCTTTGGCGAAAGCTCCGAAAGCACCGCCGTATTTTCCCGATGCAGCTGCTGCGCCTGCTCCTGGCGTTTCTGCACATTTTGAAGCTGCCGCTCCGCCTCTTCCATCTGTGCCCGAATCACCTCCATATCCGGCTGAGGCTTTTCTCCGATTGCCTCCTTCGTAGCTGCTGCCAGCTTTTCCGCTGCCGCATATCTGCGAGTATATGCATCGATCTGTGCCCGGAACGGCTCCTCCTGTTCCCGACGATAAATCCCTGCCAGCGCCTTCCATTCTGCCTCAGAAAGCTTCCGTTCAGAAAGCTCGCTCTCATACTGAGCCTGTCGTTCCTGCAGCTGACGCTGCTGCACCGGAAGATCTGTTTCATAGCGCTGCAGCAAGGTCTCTGCCTTTCTTCGCTGCTGCATTGCATTCTCTGCTGCCTGCTTTGCGGCTCTGTAACGTTCCTCCTGTGCCTCCTTTTGTGCTTTCGCTTTTGCAAGCACACGTGATGCAGACGCTGCATCCGGAAAGTCGGAAGAAGTCTGAAGGCTCTCAAGCGCCGCGCGGCTTCCCTCAAAAGCGGCTGCCGCGGTTTTTACCTCCTGCTGCGCCTGCTCCAGTTCCTCCTGCAGCTGTCTTTTTCGCGTCTCTGCCTGCGTAAGAGATGCCTGCAGCTTTTTCAGCTGCTCCTGCCCGGCCCGGATGCGTTCTCCTTCTGTCTGAAGCTCCCGATTCCACGCATCCAGCAACCCCTGCATTTCTGCAAAGGAAGGCTGTTCGGAGGCAACGGAAATATTTCTTTTTATCCGCTGTAAAAAACGCTGCCCCATATCTGCAAATACCTTTTTCTTCTCCTGCCACTGCACCGCTGCCTCTCTTGCTTCCCCGGCCAGCTGCTCCTGCTCGGCCTGAAGCTTCTCTGCCTCCGCTCTGGCCTGATCGACTGCATCCCGCGACAGGGTACGCAAATCCGGCTGAATCTGACACGGAGCCGGATGACTTTTCGAACCACAGACCGGACAGGGCTCTCCTTCGACCAGCTGCTGTGCCAAAAAGCCTGCCTGTGCATCCAGAAAAGCTTGCCGTACCTGCTCACTGTACGCATGCTTAGCCTGATACTCCTGCCGAACCTTTGCATAACGCTCCTGCAGTTCCATGCCGGATTTCTGAAGAATCCGCATCTCGTTTCGCAACGCTCCAAGCTCTCTCCAGTCCCCAAGCAGCTCCTCTGCCTCTGTATGCTTTTGTTCCCAGAGTACCTGACGCTTATCCACAGTCTGAAGCGCCTCCATCTGTGTTTTCCACAATCCGGTCTGTTCTTCTTGCTGAAGCTGTGCATTCTGCGCTCTTTTTTCCATTTGTTCCGCTTTTTCCAGCACCTGCTTTCGTTCTGCCTGCTTCTGCTTCTCCCGTGCAATCCTTTCAAACAGCTCCTGCGCCTTTTCCACCTGCGCAGCCGTCTGACCAAGCTTTTCATTCCAAATATCCAGATGTTCCTTCTGCAGCTTCTCTGCCCCTGCTGCAGCCTGCTCCTGCTCCAGATACTTTGGAATCGCAGCCTGCAGCCGGTGCTGCTCTTTCTTTGTTTCCGCCAGCTGAGTCCGTGCATCCTCCATGCGCTGATACATACTCTGCAGTGTCCAGACCACCGGGAGCTTTCTGGTAAGCTCGGCAAGTGCCTGCATCTTATCCTTTTCTGTCTCACACATCTGCAGCTCTTTTTCCGCCTGATGCAGCTGCACATACAGCTTCTCGATATGCTCTGCCTCTACCGCAATAGCCTTTACCTGATCCCGGCGTTCAACAACTGCCTCACATTCGTTTTTTATCTCCTGACAATGCTTCTTCAGACAGCTGCACAGCAGCCGTAATTCCTCCAGAAACGCTTCCATGGTCGACAGTTCGCCAAAGAGCACCCGCTCCTTTTGCTGGCTGAGCAGCTCTGCCCTCTCATAATCCCCGGGAACGCTCACCCGGGCAACCGCCGTCTGAACCATCGTCCGCACAATCGCAAGCTCCCGCTCCTTCTCCCGTCTGCGGTTCGCAAGCTCCTCCGTCACCTGTGCATACAGCTCCGTATGGAACAGCTTCCTGAAAATCAGCTTTTTTGCGTCTGATTTTGCCCGTAGAAGCTCCATAAATTCTCCCTGTGCGATCATTGCCACCTGCATAAACTGGTGCTTTGTCAATCCGACAATCTCCTCTAATTTTGCGTCTGCCTCTTTTGCCGGATAATCGCTGCCATCCGGCATAGTCAGAGTCACATTTCCGGTGATCTCCCGTGTCCCGGTTCCCTTGGCAGCTCCTCGCGTGATCCGTTTCAGATGCCTTGGCACACGTCGCACTGTATAAATTCTGCGGTCGCTGCCATTTCCTTCAGAAAAGACCAGCTCCACAAATGGCTCCTGCGCATAGTCGACATACTGACTTTGCAGTACGACACCATCTTTCTTATTCGCGGTAGACCCTGCCTCCCCATAAAGAGCAAATACAATCGCATCGAAAATCGTCGATTTCCCAGCTCCGGTATCACCCGTGATCAAAAACAAGTTCTGATTCGTCCGTTCAAATGAAATCTCTGTCCGTTCCCCATAGGAACCAAACGCCTGTAGCGTCAGATGGGTGGGTCTCATCTCATTTCACCTCCTGTACGGTCTGCAAAACATCCCTCAGCAGTCTTTTCTCTTCCTCGTCCAGTTCCTGAAAAAAACCGCTGCACAGCTCGTATGGATTCCGCACTGCCTCTTCCGTCTGCTGTCGTTCATAACTGACCGTCCGCAATCCCTCTCGACGAATTTCCAGCAGATACGGAAATGCCGCATGCAGCCGTTCCTGCAGATCGATCACATCCAGGTCTACACGGTCAGTCAGAATGATCGTCACATAGTCCTCACAGGCCTGCTGCAATACCTCTGTCAGGCTTCCCTTCACCACCCGCACCTGTCGCAACGGTACAAGCGGAAGCACCGTGATCTTTGGCTCTGCTCCTTTTTCCTTCAGTTCAACCATACGGATTCCCTTTTCCTGACCGGCTTCGCTCACAGAACACGCCAACGGCGTCCCACAATACACGTACTGCTTTGCTCCGACCTGCATCGGCTTATGGATATGCCCCATCGCCACATAGTCAAATGGCTCCAGCATATCTGTCCTGATCTGATCGATGTTCCCGACCGTCCGCGTCTCCGAATCCATCCGCTCAATCTCCTCTGCCAGCTTTCCCGCCGGAAGATAAAACTGATGTGTGACGAGCACATTTCGCTCCGTGGTATTGATCGATTCTCTTGCCAGCAGCCGACGCACCGTCTCATCATAAGAAAAATTGACACCGTTCTCGTCGGTTCCGAGAATTGGTTTTACCATGGACGGACGCACAAACGGAAGCAGATAAAAATGAACCGGTCCGCAGGTGTCCTCTAAGGTCACCTGTGCGATCTGATCTGCCTCTGTCTGCGGCGGCATTCCGATCATATACAGATTCTGTGCACAAAGCACGCTTCGAAAACAGTTCACACGCGGTGCGCTGTCATGGTTGCCGCTGATCAGCATGATCGCCGCCTTGGGCACAGCCATCCGAAGTCCGACGATCAGCTCATCGAACAGCCCTACCGCCTCCGCCGACGGCACGGCCTTGTCATAAATATCCCCGGCGATCACGATAGCATCCGGCTGCTCCCTTTCCGCCAGTGCTGTCACCTGTTGGAAAATATAGCGCTGATCCTCCAGCAGATCCCGGTTCATCAGCTTCAGTCCGATATGTAAATCGGATAAATGGAAAAATTTCATGTGCTCCTCCTGTCTGTACATTTGAGGTGTTTTAGGATTGCACACCGCAGGAATAAAACGGGTCATGGCATTGTCGCCGTGACCCGTTTTTATTCCCGCGGACAATTAGCCAGCCTGACTTTTCCGCCGGGACATATCTCAGCTAAAATCCGCTCCGCATCCTCTACTCTAAAATATCCACGCTCCACTTATTTACATAGATCTTGCCGCCATCCAGCGCAACCAGATCCTCCTGCTGCGCGAAATCCTCCACAATACCTTTTCTTGACGGAAGAGATCTCCATGGCTCCAGACACACATAAGGTGCCTCCATCTTCGGCATGTGCCAGAAACCGATCGCCGGAAAGTCCGGGAAGAAAAGGCTCACGGCACGCTTTCCTTTATCAGAACGGATCGTCACGCGGTGATCGACATTTTTCAATACGATCGCATCACGATCGAAGAGATCATGGTGCAGTGGGATGCGCACACCGTCTTCCAGCGGATAGTCCACATTTTCACCGGTTCGATAGCAGTCATCTGTGAAGAGGACTCTGGATGGATTTGCCTTTTCTGAAAACTCCAGACAATAATCCTCAAAGGAAAGTCCCGCCTCCAGCGGTACATTGAAGCCTGGATGTCCGCCAAGGCCAAAATACATGCGTTTCTCCCCGATATTTTCTACCTTGTTCGTGATCTTTAATGTATGACCGTCGAGCAGATAGGTGATTCGGTAGATAAACGGGAACGGATACTGTGTCAGCGTCTCCTCGCCGCTGTCATAGCGGAACGTGATCTGATCCCGTTCCTCCGTCTCCACATACAGATCCACTGCATTAATAAACCCGTGAATCTTCATGGAATACTCTTTGCCCTCAAAGGTGTACTTCTGATCTGTCAGCCGGGCCACATACGGAAACAGATTCGGCGCCTGTCCGTTCCAGACTGCCGGATCACCCTGCCAGAGATACTCCGTGCCATCCAGCGTCTGGATGGAATGCAGCTCTGCGCCGTGATTATCGATCACGACCTTCAGTGCTTCATTTTTAATTGTGTAAAGCATACATTTTACCCCCGTGTACTTTTTGATTTCTTTTCTTTGGTGCTTTCTATTCTACCATGAAATTCCGAAACATCACAGAGAGAATTTATTTGTTTTGAAATTTTACAGACAATATTTCCGGATCATCTTCGCCACACCGTCCGCATTATTCTCTTCTGCGACCGCATATGCTGCAGCCTTGCACTCGTCAGTCGCATTTGCCATCGCAAACCCGTACCGGACTGCCGTAAGCATAGAGATATCATTTCCCGCATCGCCGAATGCCATCGCTTCATCTGCAGGAATGCCGCGCATCTGCAGAAAATGTCCAAGCGTCTTTCCCTTGTCTGCGTCGATGTGACCGATCTCGATCAGATGTGGAATCGAAGATGTGATACGGATATCCTGCGCAGAATCCTCCAATTGCTTCCAAAAGGATTCCCGCAGCATCTGATCCGCACTCACGAAAGCCATACCATCCAGCTCTGCCTTATGTTTTTGGGCAAACGCCTGTATATCCTCCACGGCATGTCGGGTCGTCCGGATATACTGTACGCCAAAACCGGTCGCCCCGAATCGGGCCGGATCATCAATGTAGCGCTGCTCCGTATAGGACTGTCCCTGAATCTGTACTTCGAATGTCATCTCCTCCGATATCGGAAACTCCAGAATCCGCTCCACCGAATCGACGGAAAGCGTACAGCCATATATCCGCTCGCCATCTTCCACACGGTAAATTGCGGCTCCATTTGATACGATCATATACTGAACGCCAGGAAGCGTCTGCACCAGCTCCGGAACGGAAGCAAATGCCCTTCCGGTACACGGAACAAACAAAATTCCTTTTTCCGTAACCTCCTCTAATGTCCTGCGCGTCTCGTCTGAAATGGCCTTTTCATCCGTAAATAAGGTTCCATCCAGATCACTTGCTATTAGTCTGATTCCCATGCGTTTTGCTTACTCCTTTTTCTTCTGTTTCCTATTTTTTAACCGAATCAAGCAAGTCCCCTGCTTCAATTTCGCAAAGCAATAAGCAGTGGGTTAGGACTTGCTTGTATCAGGAGTGGTGCAAGCCACTCCTGATAAGCTGCAAAGCAGCATTCGATTATGACATATCATAAGGAGGGACCCGTTTGCGGGAGGATTCCTTATGATCCTACAAGTAGCGAAGCGGATTGCGAATATCCGCTTGACTACCCCATTCCTGTCACTACAGAAAATGCCTCTTGATTTTTGAGAAATTATATTAATACTATATCGAATTTATCCTCATTTGTCAGTCAAATATTTTTTCAAAAGAGCATACAAAAAATCCCTCTGCTGATCGCTCATCACGACCTCACAGAGGGATCTCTTACTATCTTGGAATTATACCAGCTCCAGAACTACTTCCATAGCTCCGTCGCCCTTACGCTGACCGATCTTAACGATTCTGGTGTAACCACCATTACGGTCTGCATACTTCGGAGCGATCTCGTCGAAAAGCTTTGCAACCAGATCAACTTCCTTCGTGTTCTTCTTCTTACCAGCTGCCTCGGTCGGAACCTCGGTTACCGGGTAAAGAACCTTCAGCATCTGACGACGTGCGTGCAGTCTGCTCGGCTGATCCTTCTTGATCTCCTTCTCAACTTCATCGTATACGGTAACCTTCTTGCCATCTACGACTTCTTTCACTCTCTTACCGTCCTGATCCTTGCGCGGAACCTTAGCGGTAACCTTAACGGTATCGAAGTTGTCCTTCTCACGTACTGCCATAGCGATGATGCCTTCAGCGATCTTACGAACTTCCTTCGCCTTCTGCTCTGTGGTAACGATCTTACCTCTGTAGATGAGAGCTGTTACCTGGTTTCTAAGCAGAGCCTTTCTCTGATCGGATGTTCTGCTGAGTTTTCTATAACCTGCCATTTTTATTTTCCTCCATTCGGGACGTGTGATCAGGCTCATCGGTCTTATTGATCGCACGTTGTCTCATCTTTCACAAATCCAGAGACATATGCTCTGAATCCGAAAGCTTGCCTTCGTGTCCTCCTCATAACAGGAATCCTGTTCCGGATCCCGCTGCCCACAGCCGGGCTCTGAGGGTCTTGCTTTTCTTACTGCTGGTCGTCGCTCGGATTGAGGGAGAGACCAAGCTCTTTCAGCTTGCCAAGTACTTCCTCGAGGGATTTGCGACCAAGGTTACGCACCTTCATCATATCCTCGGAAGTCCGATTGCAAAGCTCTTCTACGGTATTGATTCCTGCACGCTTCAGGCAGTTGAAGGAACGAACGGAAAGCTCCAGCTCATCGATGTTCATCTCAAGAACCTTCTCCTTCTCATTGTCCTCTTTCTCGATCATGACCTCTGCAGACTTTGCATTTTCGGACAGATCGATGAACAGACCAAGGTGTGCACTTAATACCTTTGCTGCAAGGCTGACTGCCTCATCCGGAGCCAGAGTTGCATTTGTATATACATCCAACGTCAGCTTATCGTAATCGGTAACCTGACCTACTCGCGTATTCTCAATCATGAGGTTGACACGCTCTACCGGTGTGTAAATTGCATCAACTGCAATCACGCCGATCGGCATATCATCTGTCTTGCCCTTGTCTGCGCTGACATAACCACGACCCTTGGTAATGGTCAGCTCCATGTAGAGCTTGCTGTCTGCACCGCCATTTAAATGGGCAATAACCTGATCCGGATTCATGATCTCGATGTCCTGATCCACCTGGATATCAGCACCGGTCACGACTCCTTCACCTTCGAACTCAATGTACGCAACTTTTGCTTCATTCGTCTCACTGGTATTACGAATCGCCAGTGATTTGATATTCATAATAATTTCTGTAACGTCTTCTTTTACGCCAGGGATAGAGCTGAATTCATGCAGCACACCGTCGATTTTAACCTGGCTTACAGCAGCACCCGGCAGGGAAGAAAGCATAATTCTTCTCAGGGAATTTCCCAGGGTTGTGCCATAGCCTCTCTCGAGCGGTTCAACTACAAATCTTCCAAATCTTTTATCATCTGACATTTCTGCTATTTCAATTTTTGGTTTGTTGAAATCGAACACTATTTCGGCCCTCCTTATATGTCATGGATTCCCGCAGGAATCCAATGACCTTCGCACGCCTTAACGTGCGTCCTCTGGGTTGCTTATGGTTGAGGGTGACGTTAAGATTACTTAGAATACAGCTCGACGATAAGCACTTCGTTTACCGGAACGTCGATCATCTCTCTGGTCGGGTACTCTTTGATGGTGCCCTTCAGAGCTTCCTGATCTGCCTCGATCCACTCCGGAACGAGTCTGCCGCCGGTAACCTCAAGGATATCTTTATATCTCTGAGATCCTTTGCACTTCTCTTTGATTTCTACTACATCGCCAACCTTTACAAGATAGGACGGGATATTTACCTGCTTGCCGTTTACAAGAACATGCTTGTGGTCAACGATCTGTCTAGCTTCCTTTCTGGTTCTTGCAAGACCCATACGGAAGACTACATTATCCAGTCTGCACTCCAGAATCGTCATCAGGTTTGCACCAGTCTGACCCTGCATTCTGTCTGCCTTCTTGTAGTAGTTACGGAACGGCTTCTCAAGTACGCCGTAGATGAATTTTGCTTTCTGCTTCTCACGAAGCTGAAGGCCATACTCGCTTACCTTACGGTTTGCGCGCTTTAACTCTCTGTTAGACTTTTTATCGATTCCCAAATAAATTGGATCAAGACCAAGTGATCTGCATCTCTTAAGGACCGGAACTCTGTTAACTGCCATTTTCTATAGACCTCCCTGATTAGACTCTTCTGCGCTTCGGCGGACGGCATCCATTGTGCGGAACCGGTGTCACGTCGCGGATACTTACTACATCAAGACCGTTTGCGGAAAGCGCACGGATTGCTGCCTCGCGTCCTGATCCCGGGCCTTTTACGAATACATCAACTGTCTTCAGACCGTGAATTAATGCTGCCTTTGTAGCAGTCTCTGCTGCCATCTGTGCTGCATACGGAGTAGATTTCTTTGAACCTCTAAATCCAAGACCGCCAGCACTTGCCCATGATAATGCATTTCCCTGTGCATCCGTCAGAGTAACGATTGTGTTATTGAAGGATGACTGGATATGTGCCTGTCCGTGTTCAACGTTTTTTCTTACACGCTTTTTTGTCACTTTTTTGGTAACTTTTTTAGCTGCTGCCATATCTAAACTAACCTACTTTCTTCAAATTAAATGTCGTACGCACCATTACTGTAATGCTTACTTCTTCTTGTTCGCTACTGTTCTCTTCGGACCCTTTCTGGTTCTTGCATTGGTCTTTGTCTTCTGACCACGAACCGGAAGGCCTTTTCTGTGACGGATACCTCTGTAGCATCCGATTTCCTGCAGTCTCTTGATGTTCAGAGCGGTCTCTCTTCTGAGGTCACCCTCTACCATGTAATGCTCGTCGATGATATCGCGGATCTTTCCTACTTCTTCATCTGTCAGATCTCTGACACGAGTATCAGGATTTACATTCGCTGCAGCGAGAATCTTGTCTGCACTTGTTCTGCCGATTCCGTAGATATAAGTCAGACCGATCTCTACACGTTTTTCTCTTGGTAAGTCTACACCAGCAATTCGAGCCATGTAATTGTTCCTCCATTTTCTTATTGTCTCTAACTGGGGCAATATTCACTGCCCAGCCGCAGCACACCTGCGGCCTTTCCAATCCATTAAGCCATGAACCTCTGAAAGCATCCTTGCGAGGCATACAGCTTCTGCGCACAGCGGTTTCGCACAGAATCGTGGACTGCCAAAATCCTGGATCGGTATTAAAAGCAATATCGCAACGAAATAAAATCCTTACTATCTATATAAAAAGAATTGTATTCTCATTTATTCCATCGTTATATTGAACTTCTGTTGCTGTTCTTCTGCATTTCTCCGAAATGTTTCCATAATCCCCATAATAAGGTAAGAATCATTTCCGGATGAACTCCGTCCGAACAGTCTGTGACGGATGGAAAACCATCGTCAGTTCCGCCGATTTTAAATTAACCCTGTCTCTGTTTGTGCTTCGGGTTCTCGCAGATGATCCGGATGCTGCCCTTTCTCTTGATGACCTTGCACTTCTCACAGATCGGTTTTACTGATGATCTAACCTTCATTGGTTAATCCTCCTTTCACCATTTGTTCTCTGCTTCGCGAACTTTTGGGCAAAAAAAGACACAGAGAGTGTGTCTCCCCGAAAGCTCGTCTATCAGTATAGCACCGGTTTTTGGAAAATGCAAGCGGTTTTTTGCCTATTTTCCGCGCGAATCGCTTGCTTTTTTACAGCATTTTGTTATACTGCGCA
The DNA here is from genome assembly GCA_902363135.1 of Lachnospiraceae bacterium. Taxonomy (GTDB): domain Bacteria; phylum Bacillota; class Clostridia; order Lachnospirales; family Lachnospiraceae; genus Choladousia. Next base: position 436,035 of record CABIZF010000002.1, on the reverse strand, counting down.
GTATACCAGATACAACACTCCGATTGAAGCAACAAAGCTGAATCTGGAAATCGCAAAGACACGAAACGCACTCGCAAGACATCGATTACAGAATTTTTAATCTATCCGGATCTCTGCCCCTATAGACTGACTGCAGACCACAAAAAAGAGAGTATCTTCCGTCACAATTTTGATGACGGAACGATACTCTCTTTTAAGTTTTAAGTATGAATAGTTCCTTCTGTCTGCCTTTTATCCTTTGATGCCTGCTCCCCGTCTCTCTTCTTTGGTCGGAATCGCCAGCACAAAAATCGTTGCCAGGATCAGCACAAATCCGAGCAGATCCAGCGGTGCAAACTGCACCTTCATCCACACAACCGACAGAATTGTCGCCGCTACCGGCTCAATGCAGGCATACAGCCCGGCTTTCACGCCTCCGATCAGCTTCACGCTCTGCATGTACATCGAAAATCCCGCCATTGTTCCAAACACAATAATATAAAGTACAATCTCGATCATCTTTGCATCCACAATCGGCATATGGTTCCACGGCTGAAATGCGAGCATGAGCACCGTTCCGCCAATGAGCATTCCCCATGCAAGGATCATCGGCGCCTCATACTGCTTCAGCAGCTCTACCGGCTGCACGGTGTAGACAACTACCGCAAACGCAGAGAGCAGCCCCATGATGAGCGCACGTCTCGAGAGCACCAGCGTCCCCGGATTGCCATGCGTCGCGATCACAAAGATACCAGCAAGAGCCAGAACGACTGCCACGATTTCCTTCGGAAGCGGCTTCCGGTGCGTCGTAATGCACACAAATACAACGATCAATGCCGGGCCGATATACTGAACGACCGTCGCCGTCCCCGCATTCGACCACTCGATTGTCTGAAAGTACGCATACTGGCACAGCATAATGCCAGCAAAAGAATAGATCAGAAGATCTATCGCTGTCTTTTTATTTTTCCAAACCGAAAGTGTCCTTTTCGCATCCCTGGCCAGGAAAAACGCCAGCAGCAAAAGTCCTGACACAAACAGCCGCACCGGCACCAGCCAAGTCGCCGTCATCTCCTTTGTCTGAAACAGATACTGTCCGCACACGCCTGAAAGCCCCCAGAAGGCTCCTCCGACCAGCGCCATTGCGGTACCGGCTGCAGTGCGTTTTTTCATGTTGTCCATAATAATAGTTCCTCCTCGTTTTTTTGCAAATCATCCCGCAGTTTTTCTGCAGACGCGCAGTCTGACTGCCCTTCTATGTCCTTTTCGCCAGCCCGTCACGATATTTTTCAGGGTGTAAATACAACGCTTAAGTATAAATGATTTTTTATCTTCGCACAATCTGATTTTTTACTTTTTTCAAAAAATATGTTGAGCGTTTTACTTTACCGGACGTAATCCCCTGTAAAGCAAAAAAATACTGTGAAACATCTTCTGTCCCCACAGTATTTTATCTGTCATTATTTATTTTTTCTTCCGCCCGGGAAGCGGCAGCCATTCGTCCAGCGCTTTCTTCATATACTGATCCCAGAAATCCCATTCGTGGCCAAGATGCGGTGCCTCTTCATAGTGGAATGGTATTCCAAGGCGAATCAGTTCGTCCCGATCCTTCCGCACCACATCCCGGATAAAATCATCTTCCCCGACTGCAAGATACAGTTTCGGAAGCTCTACCCCATTTTTCAGATTCTTTCTGGCATGATATCCAATATCAAACTCCGAATCTGCCAGCTTTCTCGGATCATCAAAGGCACCATACATCTTCGGCATCCGGATCTGGTCAAAGCTCTCCACAAAATATTTGCTGTCCAGGCTGCAGCCAATCCCTCCGGATAAATCCACACAGGCAGCAAACAGATCCGGACGTTTCATCGCCATCATCAGAGCCGCATTTCCTCCCATTGCCATACCGATCAGAAAATTGTCTTCTCTTCGCGCAGAAGATGCAAACAGTGATTGCACCACCACCGGAAGCTCCTCTGAAAAAAAGGTATAGTATGGAATTCCATATGCCGTATCGATAAAAAAGCTGTCGTGTGCCTGAGCCGTAACTGTCATAACCTGGTTCTGCTCCGCATAATATTCCAGCCGTGTGTATCGGTACAGCAGGCTGTCATCATCTCCTCCTCCGTGCAGGATATAGACTGTCGGCAACTTCATATCCGGCTTATACCGAAGGTTTCCCCGCTTAAAAATCGAATTTCCTTCTTTTTCCGGCGTATAACACGTATACTGCCCAGACGGATAAGTAATTGTAATATCCGTATGCATGCCCAGTACCTCTGAGCGATAGTTGTATCTTAAAATACCCATCGTTTTTCCCTTACCCTGTTTATCCTTTTAGTCCACTTGTAACAGTACCTTCTACGAAATACCGCTGGCCAATGAGGTACAGCACCAGCATCGGTAAAATCGAAATCAGTGCGCCCGCAAACGCGGCACCATATTCTACCGTATCTGTTCCCACAAACAAAGCCAGTCCATTTGACAGTGTTCGCACTTATATATAGCAATGTTTTGCTATAACATTTAGTAATCTCATTATATTTATTTTGCTAATTTTTGTCAATGTAAAAGCTTCTGCTTTGTTTTTTTTCTCCATAATTCACATATTTTTCTGCTTTTTAAGCAGTTTTAAGTTCTCGCATTTGTGATTTATTATAATTTAGCTATTTAGCTTATTTTCTTCTTTAATCATCTATCTATCTATTTTACGGATATTTGCATTTTCGTTTTAGCTTTTTTATTGACATCACAATCACCGAATGCTAATATGATTTCATATTCTACTTATCAAAGGGAGGTATCTGCATTTTGTACTCCAAGAATCATACATTTGCTCTCGATCAGCTTCCGTCTGGATCTGACCGTGATATGAAAAGTGAACGTGTCTCAAAACGCCTGCCTGATGGTATTACTTCTTCCATGCTATACCAGGACATTTTACGCATTGCCCTTCCTGCAACGGTTGAGCTGATGCTTAGCTCCCTTGTTTCCATGATGGATATGATTATGGTCGGCGGACTGGGTACATGGGCGATTTCCGCAGTCGGGCTTACGACCCAGCCAAAATTTATTCTGATGACAATGTCCATGTCCATCAATGTCGGTGCCACCGCCCTTGTCGCACAGGCAAAGGGTGCCGGAAAACAGGAAAAAGCCTGCTCTTATACCAGGCAGGCGCTTCTGCTGAATCTGCTTCTTGCCATTCTTGTTTCCATCACAGGTTTTCTGTTTTCCCGCCCAATGGTACGTTTTATGGGAGCTGCAGATGAGCACATTTTAAACGCAGGCACTGCCTATCTGCAGATTCAGATGGCCAGCTTCTTATTTTTTACACTCACAAGTGTCATCACAGCTGTTCTTCGCGGAATTGGCGATTCCAAAACTGCCATGTACTACAACTCAATTGCCAATCTTGTAAATATCATCCTGAATTACCTGCTCATCGGAGGAAAAATGGGATTCCCGCGACTTGAAGTTGCTGGTGCCTCCTATGCCACGGCAATCAGTCAGATCGTTGCCTGCTTCCTTGCATTTTTCGCTATCGCCAAAAAATCATGTTATCTTCATATCAGCCTGAAGGATTCGTTTTCGCCTGTTTCGGAGGATATCCGTGAAATCATGCATATCGGACTTCCGGCTGCGCTGGAGCAGTTTATGATGCGGGTCGGATCTATGATTTTTTCAAAATCAGTTGCCTCGCTTGGCACTTTGGACTTCGCAGCCCATCAGATCTGCATGAACATCCAGTCGCTTACCCTGATGAACGGACAGGTGTTTTCCATCTCTGCCACATCACTTATGGGACAAAGTCTCGGCAAACGACGTCCGGATATGGCGCAAGCCTACACAAGCCGCTGTCGGCGTGCCGGTATGATTGTCGCAATTATGCTTGGAATCAGCTTTATACTGTTTGGGCGCCCACTGTCTTCCCTCTATACAAATGATGAAGCCTGTATCGCGATCTGTGTGGAAATTTTCTGGATCGTTGCCTTTATCCAGCCATTTCAGTCTTCCCAGTTCATTGTCTCCGGAGCGCTGCGCGGAGCCGGAGACACGAAGTTTGTCGCCAAGCTTACTTTCTTTACGGTAATGCTTCTCCGTCCGGGTCTTGCCATCTTCGCCATCCGGTATCTGCGCTGGGGACTCCCTGGTGCATGGCTGGCCATTACAACCGATCAGGTACTGCGGGCCGGTATCATTGCCCTGCGCTACCGTTCCGGAAAGTGGAAAGAAATCTGCCTGACTCTAAATGGAACCCGTTCTTCCTCTTCCATATAGTAAAAATCAAATTAGCTGCGTTGAAAGCATCTTGATCCACTTTCGGCTCTTTAAACGAAATACGCACCAGACCGCTTTTATCACCTGATCCAGCTTCAAAAATACATAAATCCAAAAAACATCCAGATGCCAGTACAGTCCGGCAAGTGCTCCGAGCGGAACAGATACAATCCAGAGGAACAGAACATCTGCTACCATCAGAAAACGAGTATCCCCACCGCCCCGGAGCACACCCTTTGTCATTACTCCGTTGACCGACTGAAATACAACAATCAGTGCAATCGCATCCATAAGCTTCCATGCAATCTGCTTTGTTTCCGGTGTAATATTATAAAGCCCGATTACATAAGAACGGATCAGCAAAATAATCCCTGCTCCGGCTGCCCCTACAATCGCTCCGAGCCATAGAAAGGTCCATGCCTGCTCCTGTGCTCTTTCCTGCTCTCCGCGTCCAAGTGTATGTCCGGTGATAATGCACCCTGCATGACAGATTCCCTGAATCAGAACCGTACTGATCTGCTGAATCACCGCCGTAATTGAATTTGCAGATACAAATCCACTTCCGATCCGTCCCATGACCATCGCCACTGCTGTATTTCCAAGCGCCAGCAGTGTGTCGGAAATAACCACCGGAAGCGCCACTCTTATATATTCTCTCAGCAGCGAAGCGCACTCTCCAAACAGATCCTTTATCCGGTACCCGATTTTCTGGTCTTTTCCAAAAAAATATCCACATATAAATACAAACTCAAAAATTCTTGCCAGCAAAGTACCAAGTGCAGCACCCTGTACTCCCATTTTCGGCGCACCCAATTCTCCAAAAATAAAAATATAGTTAAAAAATATATTGACAAAAAAAGCGCCGGCAGAACTTACAAGCGGAATCTGAACCTGTCCTGTGCTTCTGAGAATCAGCGTAGACGTCAGTGTAAGCCCATGAAGCAAATAGCACGGTACCATCCACCGATAATAAAGTATCCCCTGCGCAATTACCTCTGCCTCCTCCGTATAAATCCTCATCAACCGATCCGGTATAAGCAGCGTCGGTGCCATGAATACAAGCAGTGCAAGTCCGATACAGATCCGAAACATGATCGTCACTACCTTTTTCAGTGATGTGATGTCCTTCATTCCCCAGAACCTTGCTGTCAATACACTGGCGCCCATTCCGATTCCCATACAGCCGATCTGATAAATACCGATAAACTGATTGGCAAGCGCTACTGCTGACAATGCCGTCTCACCCAGCGCACCGACCATAATATTGTCCATCATACTCACGCCAATCGTAATCACTGACTGAAGCGAGATCGGAATGGCTATACAGGCCGCCTGTTTATAAAATTCCTTTTCCTTCACAAATCCCTGCATCATTTTTCTCCTGTTCTCTATTTTTCGGCTAAATGCTATTTCGTTTTAGCTCATGTTTAAAAAGAAAACTCCCATCTCAGGAGTTTTCTTCCTGTCAGTCGGCAACCCCTGCACAACTGTCCCGAAATGCATATTCTGCCTGCATTATCCTAGCCATTGGCAGGGTGATCGCATTGTTCATTACCATCTCTAACAGCTCTGCCGAGGCTTCGGCCACCTTTTCTAATGACAGGTAAACCGCACTGATCGACGGTGAAAAATACGCAAATGCGTCATTGTCTCCATATACAATCAATTCCATGTCCTCCGGGATACGAACCTCTGCCTCCCTGCACGCAATTACAATTCCCAGGGCCTGCTCATTTGAGGCAGAAAAAATTGCTGTCGGACGCTCCTCCTGCCGCAGAATCTCCTGCATCGCTGCGTATCCTGCCCCACAATTGCGCTCCTGTTTCTCGATATGCCACTGCGGCTTTATCCGGAGTCCTTCCCTTTCGCATGCTTCCAGGAATCCCATCATCCGCATACTGCCGCTACGCCCCTTCCTGGAACAGCCGATCAGACCGACCTTTTTATGCCCATGGTTAGAGAAAAGCCTAGCTATACTGCCGCCCACTGCATAATCGTCTCCGTAAATACAGTGATATCGTTCCTCACTTCGAAACAACACCAGAATCGGAAGGTCAAACTGCGTATTATTCAGGAATTCTGAATCCTGATCCGATATTCCGCAAATAATCACAGCACTGAACCGCAGCGGCGTTAGAAGTGCCTGCATTTCATTCAGTTTATCATTTTCAAACATCTGCACGTAAAATTCCATTTTGCAGTCATGTTTTTTCTGATATTCATGTAGCCCGCGAAAGAATTGCCCCATCATTAAATCAGAATATGCACTGTTCCACAGAACTGCAATCACCCTTCCCGCCTTCTCGTGCGCCGCGCTTCTGAGTCTTCTTGCATAAATGTTTGGCTGATAGTTCATTTCCTTTGCCATATCCCGTACCCGCTTCTGCGTTTCCTTTGAAATACGCATCACGTCTCCGCGGCCATTCAGAACAATGGATACGGTTCCGACTGAGACCCCAAGCGCTTCCGCGATCTGCCTGATCTGTACACTTCCCTGCCTTTTCGCTGCCATATTTGTCTCTCCGTTTCTCACTTCTTTTCCATTCCGGCCAGTCGGAAGGTTTCACCAAATTCATATTTTAACGGAATCAGTTTACTGATTGGCATACTGATCTTGTTGTTCATCACCGTCATCAAAATATCAATTGCATTTCTTCCGGTATCCACCATAGAATTACCAATCATCGTAACAGACGGGGAAATATGCCGCAGCATTGGATTTAATCCGTAGGCTACAATCGACATCTCCTCCGGAATTCTTATATCGGAACCCTTAAACTGCATCATCGCCCCGAGCGCCAGAGAATCCAGCAGAATAAAGAGTCCTTCCGGTCGCTCTTTCATTTCGGAAAAAGACTTTGCGCATTCATATCCCGTCTCCATGTCCATGCTTTTTCCCTTTACTATCCACTCGTCCCGCACCGTAAGTCCGCTCGTCCTGCATTCATTTAAAAAGCCAAGCTCCCGCAGTCCGATTCCGATGCTTCCGGCATTCGCGCTCAGAATTCCGGCCGTCCGAAATCCTCTCTTTGCAAACATCCGTGCACACTCTGCACCGATCTCATAAGCATCCGCACAGACACTGCTGAATTTGTTGCTGGGTCGGTTTACAACAACCGGGACATCAAATTCCTGCTCGTTCAGGTATTCCATATCTGCGCTTGAAACGCCACAGATCAGGATTCCACTGTAGCGCTTCTGATTCATATGATCTCTTAACGCAGAAAGCTCGCCATTTCGGAACATTTTCACTACAAACTCCACATCATAATGGTTCTCTTCTGATGCTTTAAATAATCCGGAAAAATAGCGGCTCATAGTATCTTCGCCAAAGTTCTCATTCCAGAATACTCCGACTGTTTTTTCTGCCTGATCCCCTGCTATCGTCCGCGGATGCCGCGCATTCCCGGCCGGGCGGTAGCTCATCTCTTTTGCAGCTTCCAAAACCCTTCTCTGAGATTCTTTCGAAATCCGCATTTCATCTCCGCGTCCGTTCAAGACAATGGATACGGTACTCGGGGATAGCCCCACCCGTTCTGCAATTTGTTTTATCTGTACTGTCGCTGTTCTTGCCATCTGCCACACTCCATCTCTTTCTTATCTTAGTTCTGACAAATACAAGATAATTTTATCACATCCACAACAAAAGCTCAATCCACTCCTTTTTAGCATAAGCAGGGGGGAGTGACGCTGCACTCCCCCCCGCTTATTTTATAGCTTTCTTTCAATTGTGCTCTAAAGCGTCTGTTCGGACTTAATATCCATACTCTTCGTTGATAATACGTTCTGCTTCCTTCTGGCAGTCTTCCAGAACGGTGGATGTGTCTCCATCAAATGTCATGGTATTAAAAAACTGTGTCAAAGGTCCGCTCAAAATCGGTGCCCATGCGCGGAAGTTACCAGGTGCTACAGAATCCATGCAATACTCCGGATCTGTAACAGTAATTGCCTTCATATTTGCATTATTCTGATATCCTTCGCTGTCTGCTACCGGAATGTAGTAGGTCGGGTATCCAATTCGGTCAGACCATGCATAGACCGCGGTATCCTCGATCGCTTCGTCATCATTTCCAGTATGCCACCAGGAGATGAAACGCTCTGCTGCAAGTGCTTCTTCATCGCTTGCAGAGCTTGTCACCATAAAACACTGTGTATTCGACGGTGCCTGTTTCCCGCCTTCCGGTGTCTCAATCAATGTTGTAACACCATAATTGATGCCATATGTATTCAGATCCGCCATCAGCCATGCGCCGGTGATATACAAGCCAAGCTGATTGGATACAAACATGGTGTCCAGATCAGACTCCGTCGGATTCGAACCATTATCAAACTGTGTCTTGAACCAGCTTACGAAGTCGATATACCCCTGATTGTTTTCAAAGTTTGCATGCCACTTTCCATCCTGCTCCGTGACTTCCAGACCACCAAACATCTGCATGATGCAGGCATCTGCTCCGACATTGGTGTAGCTCAGTCCGGAACCATATACGTGGCTGTCCGGGTCCGTGAGCTTCTGTGCCATCTCTGTCCACTCATCATAGGTTGCCGGTGGTGTCTCCGGATCCAGCCCTGCCTTTTCAAACAGATCTTTGTTCCAGTACATGACATAGGAACTGATCTGGAACGGTACACCATACAGACCGTCATCTGTCGACAGCGAATTCAGATAAGAAGAAACGAAGTCCTCTTTCTTAATATCAGTATTATCCCATATCTCATCGAGCTTTCTGAGCTTTCCATCATAGGTATACTTATCTGCCGCATTTCCGAGAATCAGTGCCGGAGCTGCATCCGCTGCCATTGCTGTCGTAATTTTATCCCGGAACTCAGAGGACATATCCATTTCCACTGTAATATTCCACTTATTCGTCTCATTAAATTTGTCCACGTACTCCATCAGAACCTGTCCGTCTGATCCGGTCCAGCCATTCCAAAACTGAATCGTAATCGGATCATAGCTCTCCTCATCTGCCTGAACCGCAAAACCTCCGAGCATGCTCAGTACCATCGTGCCTGCAAGAACCGTTGCCATTCCCCGTCTTTTCATTTGCGTACCTCCCTGTACATTTTATTTTTCCGTTCTCTGCTTCTGCCATTGATTCGTGCAATCCCCTTGTCCTTATCTGGCAGAAGTTTTTATAGCTGTATCATAGCACTTTTAGCTAATAAAGTCAATTATATTTAGCAATTATTTTTTGCTAAATTTAGCCCTTCAGGCCACTTGTTGCCGTTCCTTCTACAAAATACCGCTGCCCGAAAATGTACAGCACCAGCATCGGACAGATTGAAATAAATGCACCTGCAAACGCAGTTCCATACTGAAGGCTGGAATCGACAAACATGGCCAGACCATTGGTCAGCGTCCGCATGCTCGTATTGCTTGTCACGATCAGCGGCCACATCAGATCATTCCATGCACCGTTGATTCCAAGTACAATAACCGTCACAACAGTCGGCTTTACAAGCGGAAGCATGATTTTCCAGAAAATACCAAATTCCGAAAGACCGTCAATACGGGCGGCCTCTTCAAGCTCCTTCGGAAGCCCCGCAAATGATGCGCGCGTCATAAATACCGTCATCGCCGCTCCGAGGTTCGGGATAATCAGACCCGCAAAATTATCATACATGCCCATCTTGTACACTTCAAGGAACAACGGCACCATGATTACCTGAAACGGAATCATCATCGTGGCAAGCACCATGATAAACAACACATGCTTCCCTTTAAAGTCCAGCCTTGCGAACGCATAGCCCGCAAGAGAGTTCAAAAATACTCCCGGAATCGTAGAGCCAAGGCAGTAAAGCAGAGAGTTTTTCACATAGCCCCATATCTTGATTCTTTTCGCTATGTCAATAAAGTTCTGAAGGGTCAGCTGCTCTGCAAAAAATTTAGGCGGATACTGCATCAGCTCTGTCTGAGGACGGAAGGCGCAAATGCCAATCCACACAACCGGTATCAAAATTACCAGCGCCAATGCGGTAAGAATAATTGTAATGATCGTATAGCTGATAGCAGTTTTCATTTTACGCTGCATGATATTTCCCCCTTACGCTTCATCTTTAAAAAGTTTTGCATAAAAAATCACTGTGATCACTAATATGATTGCAAATAAAAACATGGAAACCGCCGAACCATAGCCCATCCGGTTATTTGAAAAAGCTTTTACATAAGTATAGTAAACCAGACTTTCCGTCGTGTAATTCGGCCCGCCCTCTGTTGTTGTAAATACAAGATCAAATACCTGTAAGGAGCCAATAAACCGCGTAATCAATACAAACGAAAATGTATCTTTAATCACAGGAAGGGTAATCGCAAAAAACTGTCTCGGCCTGCTGCAGCCATCCAGATCCGCCGACTCATATAACTCATGCGGCACATTCTGCATGGCAGATACAAAAATAACCGTACTGATTCCAAATGACCGCCAAACCGACATAAATACGATGACATAAAATGTAATTTTCGGGTCATTCAGAAAATTTACTCCTTTAATTCCAATCAGCTCAAACCAGTAGGTCATAATCCCGACATTTGAATGCAGGAACATCCGCCACATAATTGCCACTGCCGTTGCCGAACATACAATCGGCAGGAAATAAACCGCACGGAAAATCTTATTGCGCGCAGTATTTCTTGTAAGAAGTGCCGCCAACACCAGTCCGACCACCATCTGAACCGTTACTTCTATCAGAGTAAACCGGATCGTGACCCATAGACTGTTCCAGAGACGTTTATCCGCAAATGCCTCTATATAGTTCTGAAATCCCACAAATCCTTTTCCGACAAGGAACATATCCATATCAAAAAAACTGCATACAAAAGCTGCCACTGTCGGAATCAATCGGAAAATCAAAAGCAGTAAAACAACCGGCATTACAAAGAGATATGCCACATGTGACGGCTTTGCCCAAAAAGCTTTCCACTGTTTCATAATACGTTTTTCTCCCTTCTAATTCTCCAGACTTACTTTTACAGTTCCATCCTTTTCCCGTCGGAACTGTTTCATATAATTCCAGGACAGCTGTGCATCCTTTGGTGCCACCTCATGACCTTTGTGATGCATGAGTGCAAAGTTATAATAATTCCGTCCTTCTGCATTAAAGAAATGCTGAACCGTATAATAATGATCCGGGTGCTGTATATCCGGGTAAAGCGTTTCACTCGTATCTCCGTCAACTCCGTGCTCCGGAAGAAGCGGATCCTCCAGCTCTCTGGTTGACTTTACCTCTATGCGGTTAAACTGTTTCCAGAAATCATACTGATGCTGCTGCGAGCATCCACGGCACACCGGAGAAGATGCCTCCCTGGTCCCGTAGGTATACCACACCGGCATGTCAATCTGTCTCTCCTGCTGTTTTTCAAGTGCGATCCGCATCGGCTCGACGGTCTGATAATCAACTTCCACTCTTCCATAGCGTACCCCCGGCCAGTTCGAATCAATATGTCCGAGTGCTGCCACCAGTTCCGGATAAATCATTGCCACAGTCTGTGCCATTCCTGCCCCGTTTGAAAAACCAGAAAGATAGACTCTCGACGGATCAACCGGATAATGCTTCAGCATATACAGAATCAGTTCCTTACAATAAGCCAGATCATCCGCCTGATCCTTTAGCAGCTCCATATTCCAGCCTGCCCGGTTCGTCGACCACGGATAAACGGTAATAAAATGTTCCTTTTCTCCGATTTCATGAAACCGGCTCATTTCCGCCGCTTCGCTCGGGTTATCCGAACCTCCATGATAAAAAAAGACAACCGGGACATTTTTCTGCCCGTTACGTACCGCTGTTGGGACATGCACCAGCCAGGTATGTGGAGTTCCATCGATTTCTGTATTATCTACGAACCATTCAAAGCCCGCATCCGTCAGATCGGTTCGATCTGCACAGTCGCCATATACAGAGGTATTCAGCCTTCTCGTTTTGGAAAACAGCTCTTTCCAGATCTGTTCCAGAATTTCCGTATTGAGTTCTGCCTTTTCATTTTTCAGTACGACCCTGCATGCCGGGTTTATGGCATTCCAGTATTCACCTTGTGTATCTGTTCTGTCCGAATTTTCAACACCATTTGTCTTACATACATAGTGCTTCAAGCGCTCCCCGCACCCGTACAGCCACGCCGGAACCGGAGATGCAACCGCCTTCTCAATGGTCTTCTTATCCACTTCTCCGCCAATCAATACCATGGCCGCCATATTCTGCGGACGCAATGCCATCATTGCCGCCAGTATGGAAGCGCCCGAGTCGATTCCGATATAATAATGTGTATCATTCATCGGATGCCAGGTACTCTGCATAAATTCATAGGTCGGAATCCCCTTCTCATTTACCGGCACCGGTTCATCGTCCTTCCGGTTCATCGCTTCCTGAAAGGCTGCGATCGTTCGGATATCTGCTTCCTGATAGCCCTCCTGATTCCATCCTCGTTCTTCCGGATTCGGAAAACACAGAATCAGATGTTTCTCCTGCGCCAGTTGCTCCAGCCCCGCCCTAAGAAGTCGCTGTACCGACTCTTCTGAAGCCTCCGGCCTTACCACAGTAACAGAACATACCTTAATCTCAGACCGATTCGGCATATTCGGGTAGAACAACCACGCACTTCGTTTCTCCTTTTTTAATTCCTTTAAAAATAATGGCATCCTCTTTCCTCTTTTCTTCTTATTTTTCTGTTTTTGTACAACTCTCCCGGTATTCCAGCTCCAGCTGAAATATTCTGGATATCGGTATCCACTCTCCTGTCGTCAGCATTGTATTCAGAAGCTGAACGCAGGCACTGCTCATTTCCTCAATCGGAAGACGAAGCGTTGTCAATGACGGAGTTACCCACTCATTCCACTCATTTCCACCGTAGGATAAAATACTGATCTGCTCGGGAACTGCAACTTTCTTTTCTTGCAGTTTTCTCATAATTCCAAGTGCAATTGCATCATTCGTTGTAAACAGCGCCTCCGGAAGCTCCGGCTGAGCCAGTAGCTGTTCCGCCGCCTCGCTCCCTCCACCAACACTCATAAAGCAGTCTATTTTCTGTTCCTCGGCCACTTTTATTCCGAACTTCCGGCATCCGTCCAGATATCCGAGCTTTCGCATGGCACTTGATTTGTTTGGATTTAAGGAAGAAACCACACCGGCACTGGTAATCCCTTTTTCAGAAAAGACCCTGGCAGCCTGCATCCCTGCGCCGTAATTGTCCACATAAACAGATGCAAATTTATCGCTCGCCCAATTATAGACAACAACCGGTATATCCAGCTCCTGCTTTTCCAGGTCTTCCATGTCTTTATCGGACAGGGCAAATATCACCGCACCGCTGCAAAACTCAGAACTGAGGTATGCATACTTTTCACTCAGTCGATCATAAGTAAACGGGCATAAAACCAGATCATAAGCGAGTCCCTCATCCTGTATCTCTTTTTCTGCACCAATCATAATCGGATTAGCCGGTATCATGACTTTCTCATAAACCGACAGAAAAATCGCGATTATCTTTTTCCCTGCCATCTGCTTTCGCAGTGGGTACCCAAGTTTCTTTGCTGTATCCAGAATCAGTTTTTGTGTCTCTGCCGAAATCCGCATTTCATCGCCTCTTCCATTCAATACAAGTGACACGGTACCAAGCGATACGGAAAGCTGTTCTGCAATCTGCTTCATACTAACCTTTTTTCTTTCTTTCACACTACACCTCCCCCATTCTGTCTTTAGCACATTTCAGCATCTGTTTTTTCATTATGCTTCTCTATTTTATTGACTTTTTGCTAAAATAATTATATCATATTATTAAACATTTTGCTACTATTTTTTAGCTAAAAGGAGGAAAATATGAGCTATTGCAAAAACAACCCTGCGCTTATTTCGCACATGATGTTTTTTGATCCCCCGTTTCGTATGCCTGCAATGGGAAATTTTTTTGAGAACGGACAGGATTACGAAAACATGTGCTACCATGATGTGGCTCCCGCAGTTGCACTTCCGGCTCCCGGTACCGTCGTCTTACGTTTCTTTGCGCCGGATGCAACGTGCGTGGAGGTAGCCGGAATCGGAGGTGGCATGGGAAATACACACCATGTCATGAAGCGTTCCACAGAAGAGGACGGCTGGTGGGAAATCACCTTGCATGACATTCCTGAAGGCTTCCATTACCATGAATACTTTGTTGACGGCAACCGTTGTCTCAATCCACATGCTCCGATCGGCTATGGTTGCTTCCGACCGATCAATTATTTTGAAATGCCCGGTGAAGACTCTTCTTTCTACTATTTAAACGACGTTCCTCACGGTGATATCCGTATGGAACAATATCGTTCCCCGGTCACCGGCCGTATCAAAGCCTGCTGGGTATACACCCCGCCGGGTTATGAGCACGCACACACTGAATCATATCCGGTCTTATATCTTCAGCACGGAGTAGGAGAAAATGAGACCGGATGGATCTGGCAGGGCAAAGCAAACCTGATTCTGGATAATTTAATTGCAGAAAATAAATGCAGACCGATTCTGCTTGTCATGAATGCCGGATATGCATTTCTCCCGGATGAGGATCCGACCTTCTTCCCTGGCGACTATGAAACAGAACTAATTCATGGCTGTATCCCATTTATTGAACAGAAATACCGTGTTGCCGCCGGACGGAAAAATCGTGCCATCGCCGGCCTTTCACTCGGCTCTGTGCAATCTTTTGCCATTGGTATGGGACATCGGGATCTTTTTTCCCGCATTGGCGTCTTCAGCGGCGGCTTTCCCATCTCACGTCCGGAATATGACTATACCGCTTTACTTCAAAACCCGGAAGAGCTCAACGCAAGTCTGGATCTGCTGTTCTTCTCAAATGGCGATCAGGAACCAATGTGCACTTCCGCACTTGCATCGATCCACTCCCTGCAGGAAAAGGGTGCCCATGTTCTGTCCGGCGCCGCATATCCAGGCTATCATGTATGGGACGTATGGCGTTACAGCCTGCGCGATTTTGTAAAGCAGGCATTTGGAACGGAGGAAATGATATGAATATGGAAAAATATCTTGCAAATCAGTCACTGCCCTCATATGCACTAAATTTTGACCCCACACAGAAGGATCTGATCCGTATCACAGATCCAGACGGACATCCGATGGGCAAATACATTCCGGTTCCCTCCGGCGCCAGCGTTGATCGCAACGGAACCGTACACTTTGTCTTCCGTGCTCCCGGCGCGCATTCCGTAGCTGTGCAGGGTCTCGGAGGCGCCTTTTCTGAACGAATTCCTCTTTATCGACAAGAAAATGGCGACTGGACCGGCACTGCAGAAGGTCTTCCGGCAGGTTTTCATTATCATGATTATATCGTCGATGGCACACGCATGTGCAATGACCTCGCTCCAATCGGCTACGGCGATTTCCGCGCTATCAATTATTTTGAAATTCCGGATGCGGACTCTGGTTTTTATCTTCTGCAGGACGTCCCACACGGCACTGTCCGGATGGATTATTACAACAGTACCGTGACCGCTCGATACCGCTCCTGCTTTGTCTATACGCCTCCTGGCTATGAAACACATCCGGAAAAGCATTATCCTGTTCTGTATCTGCAGCACGGAGGCGGTGAAACCGAGACCGGATGGATCTGGCAGGGCAAGGTCAACTACATTATGGACAATCTGATTGCCGCCGGTCAGTGTCAGGAAATGATTCTTGTCATGAATGATGGCTATGCATTTTTGCCGGACGCAAGCGAGCATCCGGCCAGAGGAGCCATTGATCTTGTACTGGCGAAAGACTGCATTCCGTTCATTGACCAAAAATACCGTACTCTCCCGGACCGCAGAACCCGCGCCGTTGCCGGACTCTCCATGGGCGGATTTCAGGCGCAGGCTGCCGCCCTTCACTTTCCAGAACTCTTTGCTTCTGCCGGTCTGTTCAGCTGTTATTTCATCATCAAAGATCACTATGATGATTATACAGAACTGTTCAGCGATGCCAGGACGTTCAATGGGCTGTTCGATCTGTTCTTCTTCTCAACCGGAACGGAAGAGTCAAACTTTTACGAACAAAATCTCCGTACGGTTCAGCATCTGAAGGAGCTCGGCATAGACATTACTTATTTTGAGACATCAGGCTATCATGACTGGCAGGTATGGCGGCACAGCTTCCGCGCCTTTGTTACAAAGCTGTTTCGTCCGTTTTCATCATGCAATTCATTTGAGTAAAAAGAAAGCAGACAGGACATTTTTTCCAGTGTCCTGCCTGCTTCTTTTTCCATTTAGAATTCAGATATTCTGATATTCCATTTTGCAATCCATTCGCTCATCAGAGCATTCCAAACGCGATATCTCGTACTCTGTGATGCACATACTGCTCCATATTCGGCACACTGTTGTGCATATATACAACGCTCATCCTCTCTGTGGGATCAATTGCCACATAGGTTCCCATATAGCCTGTCCAGCCAAACTCACCAACGGATGTGTTTCCGGTCGCCCGGCGGCCGTCCAGCCTTGTCCTCACGCCAAGGCCATAGCCATAGCCGTCAAGATACGGTGCCGCAAAATCCTTCAGCTGCTGATCATTCAACTGATTCGTCCTCATCAGGTCGATTGTCTTTCTTCCGATCAGCTGCTCTCCCTTCCATACGCCGCCGCAGGCCATCATCTGTGAAAATCTCAGATAATCCGGAATCGTAGAAAACAGTCCTGCTCCACCGGCTTCATACTTTGCATTTTCTTCAAACCGTTCATCAAACATGGAATAAGCAATCGGCGTCCTTTTTCCGTCCTCCAGCTGATACGGCGTCACCATGCGCTCCCGGATGTCTCCAAAATAATGATATCCGGTGTTCTTCATCTCCAGCGGATCGAACAGTGCTTCCTTCAAAAACTGTCCGACGCTTTTTCCCGATACCGCTTCAATCAATCCGGCTACCAGTTCATGTCCGAAACCATACAGCCAGTGCTCACCAGGATCAAACATCACCGGAACGGATGCCATTGCCCGGATATCATCTCTCAGTGTATAATCCCCAATTGATGCCGCCAGCTGTGCACGGCTCTTCTCCATCATCTGATGCGTATATTCCGGCCCGCCATAGCCGATTCCCATTGCCATGGAAAAGCAGTCCCGCACCTCGATCGGCCGTTTCGCCTCCCGAAGGCGAATTGCCCCATCCTCCTGCGTTTCTGCAACCATCGTATGCTTCCATTCCGGAAAATACTCATAGATCGGATCATTCAGTAAAAACTTTCCTCTCTCATAAAGCATCATTGCTCCTGTGCATACAAGAACCTTGGTCGCAGAATACTGTCGGTAAACACTGTCAGCTGTTATTTTTTTCTTTTTTTCCAAATCGGCATAACCAAAATAATTTTCATATAAAAGCTCTCCGTCCCTTGCTACCGCACAGCCACAGCCGGCCGGTCCGGTCTTTACCAGATCTGATAAAAATGTATCCAAATATTCTTTTCCTGCCATTTTCTTCTCCTTTCATCGAACCGCATGAAGCATTGCCCAGTCCATAAAGTCCGAAATGAGTGTATCCCATACCTTCCACTCATGCTTCCCCGGAATTTCCAGGCTGTGAATTTCCAGCCCCTGTTTTCGACAATACGCCAGATAGCGCACAGAATCTGCAAAGCTAAAATCTTCTGTTCCTATTCCGGAATATAATGCAGGCAGATCCGTCTTTTCCCGGACGGCCTGATCTACCCACGTCTTTGAATCACTGACACTGCCCGCAAGCGCATCCAGGCTTCCCCAGTTTCGGATCACCAGCGGATTATTTCCATTCTCATCGTCTGCAAATGCAAATCCGCCCTTTTTGAAAACCTCTGTCACAAAGGAAATACCCGACAAATTCGCTGCCGCTCCAAAAAACTGCGGTGCGGCAAATGCCCACTTCCAGGCTCCGTATCCCCCCATAGACAACCCTGCCACAAACCGCCTGCCACGCTCTTTATTCACCGGAAACAGCGCTTCCACCAGAGCCGGTATCTCTTTTGTCAAATATGTAAAATATGGATACCCATATTTCATATCCGCATAAAAGCAAGTGCCATCCACCTCCGGCATGATCACTGCCATCTGCCTTTCATCCGCATAGCGTTCAACAGACGTGTAACGCAGCCAGTCCTCCGCATTACCGCCGCCCCCATGCAGAAGATATAAGGTGGCATCCGGAAGCTTTCCGGCATGTGCCTGTTCCGGCAGTACCATGCAGAGCCTTATCTGTTTTCCAAGCAGCTTAGAATAAAATTCATATCGAAGGACTCCCATCTATTACTCCTCCTTTCTTATCGATCCATCTGTTCCTTTATAAATGAAAATACTTGCGGAATATAGAGATTCCAGCTGTTCCAGTCATGAACTCCCGGTGCCTCCACCCATTTTACCGGAACTCCCTTTGCTGTGGCATACTGATAAAATTCTTTATTTCCATTATAAGTGAAGTCCTCTGTTCCCTGTGCCATCATAAATGCCGGAAGGATCTTTTTCTGTTCCAGAGCCTGATCCAGAAGCCAGTAGCAGTCCTCCTCGCTTCCAAGCAGCTCTTCCGGATGCTCGTAATGACCAAAAATCTTTTCAAATTCTCTTCCAAACCATTCGCGTTCATCTGTCCTGTGATGCACATACTGGTTTGTCAGCTGTACTGCCGATGCGATCGGACAGGCTGCCAGAAAACGTTCCGGATAACGCAGTGCAATTTTTAGCGTTCCGAAGCCTCCCATCGACATTCCTGCAATAAAATTCTTCTCCCGCTCCCTGGAAAATGGAAAACGCTGATAAAGATATTCCGGAAGCTCCTGCGTCATATAGTCAAACCAGGCCGGTCCGAACGCCATATTGGAATAGCTGCTGTTCTGGGCATCCGGCATGATGACGGCAATCTTGTATTGATCTGCCAAAATCTGAACTGTCGTGCAGTCATGCCAGTCTGCATAATTATCACTGCCCCCATGCAGAAGCCACAGCACCGGCAGCTTTTCCTTGTTCTCATAGTATGCTTTATAGTCAAATTCTTTCCCCCATTCAGTCGGAATTAAAATCCGCACTGCGGTGGAAAATCCAAGAAGCTTTGATTGAAACCGAAGACTGAGCACTGCCATTACCGAACACCTCCCTTCCAAAGCCCGAGCCAGTCAAAAAATGGCTCAATATATCTGTCCCATATTGCAAAATTGTGTTCCCCGTGATCCTCCAGCCAGGTGACGTCCAGTCCCATGCCGCTCAATCGCTCACAGGCTGCCTTGCAAAGTCCGTACCCAAAGTCCTCTGTTCCGCATACCATCCAGCATTCCGGAAGAAGCTTTCCTGCTTTCTGCTGTTTTGCTGCCAGCCAAAACAGATCATCCTTTGTATGCTCGATTGCCTCCGGCGAACCAAAGGAGTTCTCCAGATAATGTCCAAAATCCGGCTTCCCTTTTCCGATATGTTTGTGCAGCACCGACACAATGTCGATCGAGCCTGCAAAGCCGCCTGCCTTTGCAAACTGTTCCGGGCAGGTCAGCGCCCATTTGTAAGCAATATACCCGCCCATTGATGCGCCTGCAACGAAATTTTTTTCCTTTTTCTGTGACAGACACGGGAACATCCAGTGCAGCTCCGGCCACAGCTCCCTTGTAACCATGGAAAAATAGTCTGCACCATATTTCATATCCATGCCATAGCTGTGTAGCATCGTCGGCATAATGACTGCCAGCCCCCGCTCATTCGCAAACCGCTCAACAGATGAATTCCGAACCCATTCGGAGCAGTCTTGATGTGCTCCGTGGAACAGCCAGAGGACTGGATAGCCGTCCTTGGGCGGCTTCTCATCCGGAAGGATCATCCACACCTCCTCATGGCTGTTCAAATAGCCAGATCGCAGATCCAATTCTATAAATGCCATTTTAATTCCTGCCTTTCTCTTTTTTATAAACATCCATATACCACATTACGCATGCGATGGTGGTGATACAGTTCTTCATTTGGTATCATATTGTGCATATAGGCAATGGAAATTCCCGTTATCGGGTCTGCTTCTACCCACGTTCCGGTACCACCGGTCCACCCAAATGCCCCCGGATGACCATTGTGAAAACCTCCGGCCTGCCTTTTCAGCACCCGGAATCCAAGACCATAGCCATAGCCTGCAAGATATGGATTTTCAAAATCTCTGCGTGTACTCCCATCAAGCTGATCCGACGTGAGCATCCGGACAGTTCCTTCTGCAAGATACCGGACTCCATCATACCTTCCCCCGTTTGCAAGCATGCTCATAAATATGGAAAAATCCCCGGCGCTGGTCAGCAGCTGTACTCTTGCGCCTGCCGGTACTGCGTCCGGCTCCAGCGAAGCATCCGCTTCCTTTCCCAGCGCATGCAGTATTCCATGTTCCTTCCGGTACATCGTCACGAGATGCTTCCTGATTTTTGGAGTCAGGCACATGCCGGTATCCTTCAGCCCAAGTGGTTCGATCAGCCGTTCGGAAAAGCTGACTCTCAGCGGCTTTCCGGTGATTTCTTCCACAATTGCCCCGATGATCTCACTTCCAAATCCGTACAGCCAGTGTGTACCCGGTTCAAAATATACCGGAACCTCCGCCATCTGCCGAACCTCCTCCCGCAACGTCGGAGTTCCGTTTTTCAGAAGCTGCTCCATCTTCTCACTCATGCCCTTCACAGTCGGATCTGCCGCATTCGGATCCGGAAACATGCAATACGGCAGGCCGCACATCATAGCTGCCGCATCCCGGACTGTGATCGGATGCTCCAATGGCACAAGCTCAATCGTTCCGTTTTCCCTGCGCTGCCATCTGACTGTGTGCCTCCACTCCGGCAGATATTCACTGACCGGATCGGAAAAAAGGAACTTTCCCTCCTCATACAACATTCCCATAATCGCATAGGTAAACAGCTTGGTCGTGGAGGCCTGTCGGAAGACACTCTCCCGATCCACTGCTGTTTTCTGTTCGATATCTGCCCAGCCGGCATAGCTTTCATGTAAAATTTCGTTCCCTTTTCGAATGACACACGCACATCCTGGTAATGTTTTTCCTGCAAACCCGGTCAGAAGATCATCAAGCTTTGTAAAATCCCCCATATTTTCCTCTTTCTGCAGCCTTTACTGCTGCCGCTTTGCTGTACAGTGTTTTATCGTATAACGGTTATCTGAAACGGTCAGTCGATCCTTATAGAAAGTCATCTCCAGAATATCTCCCTTTTTCTTCATTACAATCCGGTCATCGAACCATCCATTCAGCCATTTTGTCGTAATCTGCAAGGTATCTTCATCCAGATATCTGGCATAAGAACAATTCCATCCTATCTCCGGAAGCACATTATCTGTGTAAACCGGATGATGCTTTCCGTCAAAATATGCTTCAAAGACCGCATAACCGTCCACTGTGAATACGCACTTCTGCTCATCCATTTTCAGTGTAAAATCCGTAAATGCCTGTTTTTTATCAGCGTGATAAAAGCAGGTGAAGAAGTTGTATCCGCCCGGTGCAACGCTGATCCAAGGATCTCCGTCCCCTGATACAACGACATAGCTTCCGGAAAAACACTCTGTCGGTACATACAGCGTATTCGCTTCCTGCTCCGGCACCTTCAGATTCCGCTCAAACTCCAGAAGTGCTGCATCTGCCTGGGGATTCTCCGGAAGTGGCTCATTTCGCATCTCATTCAGCAAGTACTCATACAGGACATCCAGCGTAATCTGTGGGCCTTCCGGCATCACAGCTCCCTCGTGAATTGCTACTGCGATTTTCCGTTCCGGCCAGATCAGGCCATACTGTCCCTGTCCCCCGTCGAAACGGTAAACGCCCGGAATCGCACTGTTCCAGAGCTGAAATCCATAACCGTGCCGATAATCCTCTGTACCGCCATTTGGCTCTGTCGAAATCTGACAGCTCATAGCCATGTGCATCCAGTCCTCCGCAATGATCTGCTCTCCATTCCAGTTTCCGTAATTCATAAATAATATTGCCAAACGGAGATTATCTTCCGTCACAGACGCTGTGCCGGGTTCTGCATCATATCCGTCCGGAAATCTGAAAATCTGAAAGCGTTCCCCGTCTATTCCTATTTTATCAAATAAGAACTCTTTCAGGAACTCCCTCATCCCTTTACCGGTCTTTTTCTTCACGATAGCACCAAGCAGACAGGAACCGGAGGAATTGTAAAGGAATTCCGTTCCCGGTTCTGCGACTACCGGCTCTGCCAGGTAATTTTTCAGCCATTCGGCATCCATGATCGGATGACGCGCCATGCCATTGGTCATCGTAAGGACATGATAGACGGTCAGCTTCTTCATATTTTCATCTGGTTCGATTCCATACTGCCTCAGCTCATCTGCAAATAAGTCCACCACCCGCTCTTCGAGCTTCAGCTTTCTTTGCGTATATAAAATTCCAATCGCTGCTGCCGTATAGCTTTTCCCAAGCGAATGGTTGCAGTGAATCCGCTCCGGACCATACGGTGTCCACCAGCCTTCTGCAAAAACCTTCCCATTCCGCGCCGCCATAAACCCATGCATCTGCGTCTCATCATGCATCAGCTTCTGGATACACTCTTTAACTTTTTCTCCTGAAATTCCAGCCTGTTCAGGTGTTATTCTTTCTAATTCCATATTCCTCCTCCATTTAGCTATTTCGTTTTAGCTCCCTCTGTAATACTTGTATAAATTATATTACTTAGCATTTTTATTGTCAATAACGCTTTTCTTTTTTAGCGTTTTTAGCTTATATATTGACATATCTTTTCGCTTATATTATGATTTAAATTAGCAAAATAATTAGCGCCAGATTTTCATCAGCGCGGAAATGGAGATTAGTCTATGAAAAAACCAGAAAAACTTATGAACGCCGGCTTTCTGATTCTAATTGCGGTCAGTCTGATCACCGCGCTCGGGTTCAACATGATTACCACCCTGATTTCATCCTATGCTGTCTCGTTTGGCACAGAACTGACCGCCGTCGGATTGATATCCGGAATCTTTTCGATTACTGCGCTGTTTTTCCGACCGGTAGGAGGCTTTCTCTCGGATTTTCTCAATAAAAAGCGGATCTGCGTTTATACTACCTTTTTAATCGCGCTTGTCATCGTTTTCTATGCTTTATCTCCGACTGTAAGTATCCTTCTTGTCATGCGCGTGCTTCACGGCGCACTGTTTGGCATTAATGGAACCGCCAATATGGCGCTTGCTACGGAATTTATTCCGGATGACCACATGGGAGAAGGCCTCGGCTACTATGGGCTCGGTCAGGTACTGGCACAAATCGTAGGACCAACCATCGGGATTGCGATCCGGGATGCCTTCGGATACAGAGCTCTATTCTTTATCATAGCGGCTTCTACGCTGCTCGCAGCCGTCGTTTTGCAGACCGCTTTTCATTATGAAACAGTTGTCGGCCATTCTTCGGAAGGCAGACATTCTCTGTCATTTAGCAGCCTGATTGCAAAGGAATGTATTTTCTATTCACTGATCGCCGGGCTCTTCTCCATGGGCAACGGAATCGTAAATTCCTTCCTTGTCCTCCTCGGCGAATCCAGTAAGATTGCTCAGATTTCCCTGTTCTTTTCTGTAAACGCAATCGTCCTTTTCGTCCTGCGTCTCCTTGTCGGGAAAGTAATCGACCGGGCCAATCTGCTGTTTATTGTAAATCTTTCGTTGCTTGCCGGTGCAGGCTCCATGATTCTCATCGGTAAATCCGGCATTCTTGTACCAATCCTCATTGCAGCGGCTATAAAAGCCTTCGGCAATGTCGGCGGGCAAATCTCCCTTCAGTCTGCCTGTGTCAAACGGGTGGATGCCGCAAGAATTGGTGTCGCTACAAGCACCTATTATATTGGTGCGGATATCGGACAGGGACTTGGACCGATCTGGGGCGGAAAAGTCGCAGAGCAATTCGGATATGAGGGCGTCTTCTTCTGCATGGCAGGATTTTTTCTCCTGGGAGTTATCTGCTTTACTGCTTATCAGCTTCATCTCAACCGAAAGACTGCTTCTGAAACAGTCATTCAATAATATTTTTTCATTTCATAAGGAGGTATTACTATGTCATCTGTAAAAGATCTTGATCTGCTGCTGCAAAGCTTTGTGGATAAAGGCATCCCGGGCTGTGCGCTGAAGGTCGTCCAAAATGGCACTACCCTATACGAAGGATACTTTGGCCATTCGGATACTTCCGGGACTCCCCTCACGGATAAATCCGTATTTCGGCTCGCATCCATGTCTAAAATCCCACTGTATACCGCTATGATGATGCTGTATGAGCGCGGTGCCTTTCTTCTGTCAGATCCCGTCAGCACATTTTTTCCGGAATGGGCCACAAGCAAAAAATACGTCCGTCATGCAAACGGCTATATCGATGTCGTTCCGACGGAACATCCGGTCACAATCCGCGATACCCTCACCATGAAATGCGGACTTCCTTACTGTAATTCCGATGCCCCGACCGCAGACCCTACCCTTCAGGGCATGCAGAACTGTATGAAACCCCTCTGGGAAAAAGGGCACTATACCCTTCGGGAACAGATCCGGGCAATGGCTGATGCTCCACTTGCCTTCGAGCCTGGCTCTCACTGGCTTTATGGCTTCTCCAGCGAGCTGGCCGCCGGAATTATCGAAGCCGTATGTGAAAAACCGGTAAATGAGGCACTGCGGGATATGATTTTTGATCCTCTGGAAATGAACGATACCGGAGATATCTTTTTCGGGGATATTTCTGATCGTATGGTAAAGCTTTATGTGAAAAAAGAGGATGGTTCTCTTGGAAACGGGCCTACCTTTTTTGATGAAAAGCATCTTAGCGGCGATGAGCATGAAGCTGGATGGCGCAGACTTTTCTCAACAGTAGATGACTATTCCAAGCTGATGCAGCTGCTCTCCTGCGGTGGCTCCTGTAAGGGCAGACAATTGATCGGCAGTCAGACGATTGATCTGATGCGTGCCAACAGCCTTACTCCACAGCAGCAGATTGATTTTGAAGATGCCTATAATGCCGGATACGGCTATGGCTGCGGTGTCCGCACTGTCATCGCACCGGAACGCGGAAATATGAACAGCTCCATTGGTGCCTTCGGCTGGACCGGTGCTTTTGGCACCTGGTGCGAGGCAGATCCATCCGAAAAGCTTTCAATCGTATATATGCACAATTTGATTCCAAATGATGAGCTTTCCTGCCATCACCGCGTACGTACTGCCGCATATGGACTGATCTAGAGATTGAATCAGGCAAGCTACAAGTGAATTACAAATATGTGCCTGACATGGCAAAAAAGGAGGTTTTATTATGTCTGATTTTAAAGCGCTGGACCGGCTTCTGCAAGGATATGTAGACAACGGTCTTCCCGGCTGCAGCTGTATGATTGCCCGCAGAGGAGAAATTTTATATGAAAATTACTTTGGATATTCTGATGTGGAACATCAGATTCCACTCTCAGCCCAGAATGTCTTTCGTCAGGCATCCCTGACCAAAATCGCGATGTATACCGTTGGAATGATGCTGTATGAACAGGGAAAATTTTTAATGACAGATCCGCTATACGAATATTTTCCGGAATTTCGGCATTCCACTAAAATCATTCAGAGATCCAACGGAACACTCGAAGAGGTGCCTACCGAACACCCGATCACAATAAAAAATGTCTTCAATATGACAAGCGGCCTTCCCTATGAGCTGATTATCGGCGGGGCTCCGGTTCCGCATCCTACTTCGCTTGCCATGGCAAAGGCTATGAAGCCACTCCGGGAAAAGGGGTACTTCACGCTTCGCGAGCAGATTCGGGCTGCAGCATCTGCCCCGCTCGCGTTCGAACCCGGAACCCGTTTTCTCTATGGCTTCTCCAGCGAACTTATGGCCGGACTGATTGAGGTTCTGTCTGGAAAACCTGCTGAGCTGGTAATCAGGGAAATGCTGTTTGAGCCACTTGATATGGAAAGTTCCGCAAACTTCCTGTTTAACGATCTGGAATCCAGACTCGTAAAGGATTATTATCTCCGACCCGGAAAACAGCTCGGCGAAGCAGATGCACTGTACATCCCCACCGCTGAACATGAAGCAAAGTTTGTCGGGAAACTCGGCACTGTTCCCGGTTTTGCCAGGGTCATTACAAACTGCCGCGATTACACAAAGCTGATGCAGATGCTGGCAAACGGCGGAATCCATAACGGCAGGCGGATCATCGGGCGCAAGACCATCGATCTGATTCGCTCGAACACCCTGACTCCGACGATGATTGAAGAGGACTTCTCAAATACATATCTGGCCGGGTATGGCTATGGTTATGGAATGCGAACACTCATGAACAGGCATGTTGGACAGAACAATGGAAACATTGGACAGTTCGGCTGGACCGGCGGCTCCGGCACCTGGGCAGAGGCAGACCCATCTACCGGTGTCTCCGTCGTATACATGCACAACCTGCAGCCCAACCTTGAAGAATATCATCACCTGCGCATGCGCGCAACTGCGTTTGGCTGTCTGAACAATTAGGCTTCTTAATCCATTCATAACACGATCACCAGTTTCGCTGACATAATGCGCCAGATGAACGGCGCACAGCATTCCTGACTTTCCCATCGTTTCACTTGTCAAAAGTTATATAAAGTTATATAATAGTTAGAAAGTTATATAGACTTATATAAGAGGTGATCGTGTTATGAACAATCCTTTTACTCTTTCTTTCGGAAAAAAACCATTACAGTACATTTCCCGGCTTTCACAGACGCAGCAGATTCTGGAAACCTTTCAGGCCCCGGTTCCATCGAATCAGATTTTTATGATTACCGGCGTTCGAGGCTCTGGAAAAACAGTCATGATGACGAATATTGCAAATGAACTGAAAGCAGATGATTCCTGGATCGTCATTGAATTAAATCCTACAAGAGATCTTTTGCAGAGTCTGGCTGCTAAAATTTACAGTCTCCCGGAAATGCACGCACGATTTTTGAATGCCCGACTGGATTTTTCGGCTTTTGGACTGGGTCTGTCAGTTGAAAACTCTGCTCCTGCCACAGATATTGAAAATGTTCTGGAACTGATGTTGGGTCAAATCAAAGAATCCGGTAAACGGCTGTTAATCACGATCGACGAAGTGACCTGCTCCGAATATATCCGTATTTTTGTCAGCTCCTTTCAAATTTTTCTCCGTCAGGAACAGCCAATCTTTCTGCTGATGACCGGTTTATACGAAAATCTTTATGATCTGCAGAATGATAAATCACTCACATTTCTGTACCGCGCACCAAAGCTGCTGCTGGAACCTCTGAACTATACCGCTGTGCGCAATCATTATATGAAAATTTTTAATATTGATACTGAATCTGCCAGTAAAATGACCAGCTTAACAAAAGGCTATCCATTTGCATTTCAGGTATTGGGATATTTATATTGGGAAAACCGAAGCACAAAAAATATAGACGAAATCCTTCCGGAGTACGATCAGTATCTGGAAGAATACGTCTACAGCAAAATCTGGTCTGAATTGTCCGAACAGGATCAAAGGATCCTGCTCAGTATTTCACCTGACGAAGGACTGAAGGTAAAAGAACTGCGCACCCGCCTGCAAATGTCCTCGGAACTATTTTCCGTTTACCGGGATCGTTTAAGGCGAAAAGGCGTCATTGATACGCATGAATACGGAAAAGTCTCTTTTTCCCTTCCGCGTTTCTCAAACTTTGTAGAAATGCGAAAGCTCTGACCTCACTACCGGATTCGTCCAGAACGCGCTCACCAGCTTCGCCGCCATAAAACACCAGATGATCGGCTCACTGGAACCGGAGATGAGCCGGAGCATCGCCTGGGCAAAGGCGTAAACAGCGACCATGATCCGCACTGTTACGATCACATGCTCCGGCTGATTTTTCAAGCGTTATTTTTACACATTTTTCCAATCTTTTTTCTCTGCTTTTTCACATTATGCTCTACGCAAGTCAAAGCGCAAAAATGCAGACGAAACTCTTCCAGAATACAACCAATATCTGGAAGAATACGCCAGCAGTAAAATTTTATGAATGCCCTTACTTCACCTTCCGGATCTGCACCGCCATATATGGTCTCCCCGGCAGCTCTATGCGGAATTTTCCTTTGTAGATGCCGCGATCCTCTGCCGTCATGTTCCACGTATCGATGACGCGCACCGTAAAGCTCGTATCGTCATCAAAATAGAAATCGCGGAAGGATGGGCGCATGAAGCTGTAGTAGTACAGATAATAGCTCTTTACTGTGCCCCATTTTTCACTCTCCGGCACTGCGCATACCTCATCCCAGCCGCATCTGTCATACGGCGCCAGTCCGATGCCCGGTGTCTCCTCCATGATCTGATGCAGCAGATGAAAACGCTTGTGGCTCTCTCCGTGCAAAATACCGCCATGCGACCACCAGAGCACATCCTCCTTATTCAGATAGGTCTCTCCGTGTCCCGGATAGCCGCCACGACAGACAGCCTCCCAGAAACGGCGCACCATCTCTTCACCGCTGATATTGCCCCATCCGTGCTGGATATTTCCCTCGTAGGCAATTTCATCGAGCACGGCCGGTTTGCGGTACCGCTCCCGCCACTCATTGACCAGCTCCGCTGTCTTATAAATATCCTGGCGCTGGATGCTGCAGTGCGTCACCCATGGACGACTGTGATCGTAAAATGCAATGCAGTTATGGATCGAACGAAGATGGTGGTACGGATCATGCTCACAGATCAGCTTTGCATAGCTCTCCCAGTCTTCAATCGTCTTGTGTGGAAAAATATCGTATTCATTTGCCAGCGACCACCAGATGTTCCGGTACGCCGCAAACCGTGCAAGCACATATTTCCAGTAGAGATGATCCTGCTCACGGGTCATACACGAAAAACCCCAGCGGTCATATGGATGCATTACGATCAGATCTGCCTCAATGCCAAGCGCCTGCAGCTGCTCCACACACCACTCGATATGCCGGAAATGCGCCGGATTGAACCGGGTCAGATCGAAGTGATTTCCCTCCGTCTTTCCGGTGTACTCCTGGAAATTGTCTTTCGTGAGCACAGTAGAATCCATCGGCGTTCCCTCATACGGGTAGGAGCGCGGCTCGCCAAGATTGTAATCATAATGCTTCGGGAAAATGCAGAAACGGATTTTGTTAAAGGCGCTCTCCTTTAGCGTCTGTAAGGTCTCGGCAATCCGTTCATCTGACTGCAGATCCCAGACATAGCAGGTCGTACCGATGGAATAATATGGCTTGCCATCCTCGTAAGCAAAATGGTACGTATTCGCCACACGCACCGGGCCGTGGTTGTCCGCGGAAGGCGGTGTCACGGTAAAGCTTCCGGTGAGCTTTCCGTTCTCGCCTCCCACTTTGTCCATACCTGATAAATTGAAATCCTGCAGTCTTGCACTTTCACACACAGCCATCTCGTCGCCATAGTTTCCCTCAACCCGAAATGTATACTCCCCCTCAAACGACGGCATAAACCGCACCTTATACACACCATCCCCGTCATAAAATCCATCCACCCAGACGGTCTCCTGTGCCCCCTGAAAACACCCGCGAATCCGTCGCTCTGTGAATGGATTGCCGGTCGATGTGCCCTTGCAGACAATTTCCTGCATGCCCCATTTTTCTACGGATGATTGATAAGTCATCTGCTGCATCTTCCCCTCCTGTTCTTGCCTGTACGTTCACAAACATCTGATATCTTTATTTGTTCAAACACGCGATAGGTTTATCGTAACATATTCACAGAGTTTTTGGGGGCGTTTTTCACATTTTTTCTCTATCTTTTCAAGATTTGGAATGTTTTACAAAATTCTCCATATCCTGCTGAAGAATTGCTTCATGCCTTTTTTACCGAATCAGACAAGTAGAGAAGCGGATTGCAAATATTCACTTAACTCACAAAAAACGCCGCACAGGACTTTTCCATCCTATACGGCGCTCTTTTAACCAGGTCAAGCAAGTTTCCTTCTTTCATTTACTTGCCTGTATCAGGCTTATTTATCTCTCCAGATAATTCTTCCCTTTGTCAGATCGTACGGGGACAGCTCAATGGTGACCTTATCACCCGGAAGAATCCGGATAAAGTTCATGCGGAGCTTGCCGCTGATGTGGGCAAGTACAACATGCTTGTTTTCCAGCTCCACGCGGAACATAGCGTTCGGGAGCTTCTCGAGTACGGTTCCTTCTACTTCAATAACATCTGCTTTTGACATTCTATACCTCCGGTCTTTTATTTCTACTGGGCAATCTGTGCCGATTTTTATTCCGCGTCCGGTTTCTGATCCATCCGCAGTTCATAAGATTTGATTATTTTTTTCAGATGGGCATCCAGCCGGATCTCCTGCATCTGCTCCAGAAGTGATTCCGGCAAATGCGTGATCAGCTGTACATGCATCTGTTTCTTCTTTTTCGGCGATGCAAGGCTCCTGCGCTTTCCGTCTGCAAGCCACAAATAAGATCCTTCCTGGGCAAGCACGACGTACAGAACATCCTTATCGTGCCCGGCTCTTGACACCGCAAGCATATTTGCCGACAACGGTTCACCATTTTGCAGCCTCTGCTGCAGTCCGGCTGCGATCACATCTGCTTTCACAGGCTGCTTCTTTCCACGTCCTTTCATGGCGCCTCCCTACTCGGCAAGTGTCAGGATCTCCGGCTCACCGTCGGTGATCAGGATCGTGTTCTCATAATGTGCCGCAAGACTTCCGTCTTCTGTCACAACCGTCCAATCGTCATCCAGCCATTCTACATCCGCACGGCCGGCATTGATCATCGGCTCAATCGCAAAAGTCATCCCCTTTACGATACGAAGTCCACGGTTTCTCTGGCGGAAATTCGGAATCTGCGGATCCTCATGAAGCGCATGGCCGATGCCGTGCCCGACCAGATCCCGGACAACGCCATAGCCGAAGGACTCTGCGTAGTCGCCGATTGCTGCTGAAATCTCATGCAGGTGATGGCCATCCTTTGCGAACTCAATGCCACGGAAAAAGCTCTCCTTCGTCACATCAATAAGCTTCTGTGCCTCCGGTGTGATCACTCCGACGCCATAGGTGCGTGCAGCATCGGAGTGCATTCCCTTGTAAATCAGTCCTGCGTCGATGCTGACGATATCGCCCTCATGCAGAATTTTATCCTTGCGCGGAATTCCGTGTACGACCTCATCATTTACAGAGATGCAAAATGAAGCCGGAAACCCATTATAGTTCAGGAAATTCGGCACACAGCCAAAGCTGCGGATCACGCGCTCACCGAGCTTATCCAGCTCCCAGGTAGAGATACCCGGACGGATCGCCGCCTCGAGCTCCTTGTGTACAATATTCAGCAGTCTTCCTGCTTCGCGCATCAGCTCTATCTCATGTGCTGTCTTAATCGTTACTGACATGATTACGCCCCCAGAATCTTTACGATTTCAGCAAATACATCGTTCATATCCTGTGTTCCGTCTACGGTGCGCAGGATGGACTGCTTCGTATAGTAATCAATCAGCGGCTGTGTCTGCTCATGATATACATTCAGTCTCTTCTGTACGGTTTCCGGCTTATCATCGTCACGAAGAATCAGTTTCTCACCGCATACTTCACAGCATTCACCCTTCTTGGACGGATTGTATACGATGTGGTAGGTCGCACCACATCCGGTGCAGGCTCTTCTGCCCGACATACGGGATACGATATTCTCATCCGGTACATCTACATCAATTGCATAGTCCATCTTTTCGCCAAGCTTCGCAAGTGCCGCATCAAGAGCCTCTGCCTGCGGGATGGTACGCGGAAATCCATCGAGAATATAGCCGTTCCTGCAGTCATCCTGTGCAAGGCGGTCAATAACCAGATCTACGGTCAGCTCATCCGGAACAAGCAGTCCCTGATCCATATAAGATTTTGCTTTCTTACCGAGCTCCGTTCCATTCTTGATGTTCGCACGGAAAATATCTCCGGTAGAGATATGCGGAATCTGATATTTTGCTGCGATCATTTTCGCCTGCGTGCCTTTTCCTGCACCAGGTGCTCCAAGCATTACAATTTTCATGTTCGTCGTCCTTTCTCAAATCAAAGTGGATATACATGTCATGACCGAATGCTGCTTCGGTTAAATACAAAGAAGCCCCGCCTCCGGAGTGAAGGAACAGACTCCGGACTGTATGGCCGGTTTCTGTTCCCTGATCCCTCCAGGAAGCGGAGCACACTTCTTAGTCTGACAAGAATCCCTTATAGTTGCGAACCAGCATCTGAGATTCAATCTGTTTTAATGTCTCGAGGATTACTCCTACAATAATGATAATGGATGTTCCGCCGAAGGATACCTGCGCACCGAACACGCCATTGAAGAAGATCGGAATCAGCACAACAATGATCAGTCCTGCTGCTCCGAGGAATACAAGGTAATTTAATACCTTTTCCAGATATTCCTGCGTCGGCTTACCCGGCCGGATACCCGGAATGAATCCTCCCTGTTTCTTCATATTATCTGCTACCTCAATCGGGTTGAAGGTAATGGATGTGTAGAAATAAGCAAAGAAGACGTTCAATACAATATACAGCACCAGACCGATAGAATATACCGGATGACTGAAATTAAACCAATTATTCTGGCTGAGCATTCCAATCAGCGTTGCGCCGATGCCGGTGCCAACATTTGCACCTGTAAAGGCAACAATCATCTGCGGAATCGACATCAGGGAAGATGCGAAAATGACTGGGATAACACCAGCGGTGTTGACCTTTAACGGAATAAATGTAGACTGGCCGCCTACCATCTTCCGACCCTGCATCTTCTTGGCATACTGTACCGGAATCTTTCTTGTGGCATCATTGAGCACGATGACAAGAACGATCGTTACCAGAATGACTGCAATAATAATCAGAGCTGCCAAAGCGCCGTGCGCAAGAGTCTTGCCTTTTACGAACATCTCAAACAGTCCGGTGATATCTGACGGAATGCTGGAAAGAATGTTGATCATCAGGACGATGGAAATACCATTTCCAACGCCATTCTGTGTGATCCGCTCACCAATCCACATCAGCAAAGTAGATCCAGCCGTCAGAGCTGTCACTACCATAAAGCCCTTCAGGAAGTTCAGATCCGGAATCAGACCAGATCTTCCGAAGCCGACGGTCATTGCAATACTCTCGATCAGGGCAAGTGCAACTGTGACATACCGCGTAATCGAGGCAATTTTCTTTCTGCCATCTTCTCCATCCTTATGCATCTCCTCCAGTGCCGGGATGGCAATGGTCAGGAGCTGTATAATGATGGATGAAGTAATATAAGGCGTAATACTTAACGCGAAAATAGACATTTTCTCGAAGGAGCCACCGGTAAATGCAGAAAAGAAATTAAACGCATCGTTGGACTGCTGTGCAAACCACTGTGAAAAGTAGTTGCGGTTTACTCCCGGAATCGGAAGCTGCGAGCCCATACGAATGACAACCATCATACAGAATGTGTAGAATAATTTCTTTCGAATATCCTTAATTCTGAACGCATTTTTCAGTGTCTCGAGCATGTTAGATCACCTCTGCTTTTCCGCCCAGCTCCTCAATTTTCGCTTTTGCACTCTCACTGTAAGCGTTTACTTTTACGCTCAGCTTCTTTGTAAGAGTACCATTGCCAAGGATCTTTACGCCATCCTTTGCACTCTTGATGATGCCTTTCTCAAGCAGAGCCTCTACGGTTACTTCTGCATCATTATCAAATGCTTCCAGTGCGCCAAGATTGATAGCTTCGATATCCAGAGAATTTCTGTTGGTGAAGCCTCTCTTCGGCAGACGTCTGTATAACGGCATCTGGCCACCCTCGAAACCGATTCTCGGAGCTCCGGAACGAGCCTTCTGACCTTTATGTCCCTTACCTGCCGTCTTACCATTTCCTGAACCGTGGCCACGTCCTCTTCTGAAGTTATCGCTGTGTACGCTGCCAGCTGCCGGCTTTAAGTTTGATAAATCCATGATGACACCTCCTTATCTGAAATATAACTTATGCTTCCTCTACTTTTACCAGGTGTGATACCTGAGCGATCATTCCCTTGACTGCATCGTTGTTCGGAAGCTCTACAGTCTTCTGCAGCTTGGTCAGGCCAAGAGCCTTAACCGTTGCGCGGTGCTTCGGGATAGCACTAATCGGGGATTTTACTAATGTAACTTTCAGTTTCTCTGCCATTGTTCAGACCTCCTAGCCCAGAATCTCTTCTACAGATTTTCCGCGAAGTCTTGCAACTTCCTCCGGAGACTTCATCTGCTTCAGTGCTTCCAGCGTAGCAAGAACGACGTTCTGCTTGTTGTTGGAGCCAAGTGACTTTGTACGGATATTCTTGATTCCTGCGATCTCCAGAACGTTACGTGCCGGACCACCAGCGATGATACCGGTACCTTCCGGAGCTCTCTTCAGCAGTACGGAAGCGCCGCCGAACTTACCGATGAAATCATGCGGTACGCTCTTGTTTGCGTCCATATCTACGTGAATCAGCTTCTTCATGGCATCTTCTTTTCCCTTGCGGATTGCTTCCGGAATTTCTGTTGCCTTTCCAAGTCCTGCACCGATATGACCGTTTCCATCACCTACAACTACCAGAGCCGTAAAACGCATGGTACGTCCGCCCTTAACAGTCTTGGATACACGCTTGATTGACACTACCTTGTCAGTCAGCTCGAACTGGCTCGGGTCAATAATTTCATGTCTCATGTGTCTTATCCTCCCTTATTAGAATTCCAGTCCAGCTTCTCTTGCTGCTTCAGCAAGTGCTTTGACTTTACCCTGATAGATGAAGCCGCCACGGTCAAAGACAACTTCCTTGATGCCCTTTTCCAGTGCACGCTCTGCGATTACTTTTCCAAGGTATGCAGCTGCATCTACGTCGTTGGTCTTCTCCAGCTCTGCTTTTACTTCCTTCTGAAGTGTGCTTGCAGATACCAGTGTATTTCCAACTGAATCGTCGATGATCTGAGCATACATGTGGTTATTACTTCTGAATACTGCAAGACGCGGTCTCTCAGCTGTGCCAGCGAAACGATTACGCATTCTTCTATGTTTATTCAGGCGAACTTTTGCTCTTGATTCCTTGCTAACCATTCTTCACACTCTCCTTATTTATTTTTTACCAGTCTTACCAACTTTGCGTCTGATTACTTCGTCAGCGTACTTGATTCCCTTGCCCTTATACGGCTCCGGTCTTCTCTTGTCTCTGATCTCAGCTGCGTACTGGCCAACCTTCTCTTTGCTGATTCCGGATACGACGATCTTGTTGCCGTCTACCTTTGTCTCGATACCTTCCGGATCTTCCATCTCTACCGGATGAGAATATCCAAGGTTCAGGGTCAGCTTCTTGCCTGCCTTAGCAGCTCTGTAACCAACACCGTTTACTTCCAGAGTCTTTGTATAGCCCTCGCTTACACCGATCGTCATGTTGTGGATCAGTGTTCTGGTAAGACCATGGAGAGATTTCATTCTCTTCAGATCGTTCGGTCTTGAAACGATTACGTGGCCATCCTCAATTTTGATTTCCATTTCGTGCGGAAGCTCTCTTACCAGAGTTCCCTTCGGTCCTTTGACGGTAACCTTGTTACCCTCTGCAATCTCAACAGTAACTCCTGCCGGAATTGCGACTGGCATTCTACCAATTCGTGACATGCCTTTTTCCTCCTTACTTAGATTTTCGGAGAGGGACATGCGCCCCCTCTGTTTTCAGTGAGCTGTATATATAAATATAAATAACTCGCAAAATTACCAAACAAATGCAAGTACTTCTCCGCCTACCTGAAGCTTTCTTGCCTGCTTGTCAGTGATAACGCCCTGGTTTGTGGACAGGATCGCAACACCAAGTCCGCCGAGAACCTTCGGAAGGTTGTCCTTGCCAGCGTACACACGAAGACCCGGCTTGGAGATTCTCTTAATGCCGGTGATGATCTTCTCGTTCTTATCTGCACCGTACTTCAGGGTGATGTGCATAGTCTTTACAGCGCCATCCTCGGTCAGATCATATTTTGTGATATATCCCTCGTCCACCAGGATGTCTGCGATAGCAATTTTCATCTTGGAAGCCGGTACATCTACAGTGTCATGTTTTGCAGTGTTTGCGTTACGGATTCTTGTAAGCATATCTGCGATCGGATCGCTCATTGTCATGATAGTTTCCTCCTAAATATTTAATCAGACTTTTCACGTTAACGTTGAGAACTGCCTCAAAATGAGAAATCAGGCCGTGCAGGCTTGCCTGCTAAGGACTGAATTTCCATTTTGATTCACGGCGAAACGCCGTGAACGAAGAAATGCTTCGCATTTCTGAGTCTGGCAGTTCGGAGTAGTGAGATACACGTGCTTCTCACTACATCCCCCTTCCGGCCCGCCGCCCCTTGCCGCGCCCCGTCCGGGTCATTTGCCACTCATGTTTCTTACTCTATAAAACGCTTCTTACCAGGATGCTTTCTTCACACCCGGGATCTGGCCCTTGTATGCCAGCTCACGGAAGCAAACACGGCAGATACCGTATTTTCTCAGGACTGAATGCGGACGTCCGCAAATTCTGCAGCGTGTATATGCTCTGGTAGAGAACTTCGGTGTACGCTGCTGTTTAATCTTCATTGCTGTTTTAGCCATGAAATTTCCCTCCTATGAATACCATGCCGGATTATTTCTGGAACGGCATATTAAACAGTCTCAGTAACTCACGAGCTTCCTCGTCGGTCTTAGCGGTAGTAACGAAAATAACGTCCATACCTCTTACCTTATCGATCTTATCGTACTCGATTTCCGGGAAAATCAGCTGCTCTTTGATACCAAGAGCGTAGTTTCCTCTGCCATCGAATGCGTTCGCATTCACGCCGCGGAAGTCACGGACACGCGGAAGTGCAAGATTGATAAGACGGTCTACGAAATCATACATCTTCTCACCACGAAGTGTTGTCTTGCAGCCGATTGCCATGCCCTCTCTGATCTTGAAGTTTGCCACTGAATTTTTAGCTTTTGTCAGGACAGCCTTCTGACCGGTGATGGTCTCCATATCCTTAACGGCAGATTCCAGAAGCTTTGCATTGTCCTTTGCCTCACCAACACCCATGTTGATAACGACCTTGTCAAGCTTCGGAACTTCCATGATGTTCTTATATCCAAATTTCTTGATCATAGCATCTACGATCTCATTCTGATAAACTTCTTTAAGTCTGCTCACCTGTACGACCTCCTCTCTTTAATTAGTCAATTACTTCTCCCGTAGCCTTTGCTACGCGGACCTTCTTGTCGCCATCCATCTTGAAGCCGACTCTGGTTGCCTTGCCCTTGTAGAGAAGCATAACGTTGGATGCGTCGATGTAAGCTTCCTTATTCACAATGCCACCCTGCTGATTTGCTGCTGACGGCTTTGTGTGCTTTGTTACCATGCCGATACCCTCAACGAGAACCTTGCCGTCCTTTACTGCGAGCACCTTGCCATCCTTGCCTTTATCCTTACCTGCGATTACTTTTACTGTATCGCCAGTCTTGATCTTATTCATCTTCAGGTCCTCCTTATAATACTTCCGGAGCCAGAGATACGATCTTCATGAATTTCTTCTCACGAAGCTCTCTTGCTACCGGTCCAAAAATACGAGTTCCTCTCGGGTTCAGATCATCCTTGATGATAACTGCTGCGTTCTCATCGAACTTGATATATGAACCGTCTTTACGGCGAACACCCTTTACTGTACGAACTACGACAGCCTTTACAACATCGCCCTTTTTAACAACACCACCTGGCGTTGCATCTTTAACCGAAGCAACGATGATATCGCCAATACCTGCATATCTCCTGGTGGAACCGCCCATAACGCGAATGCAAAGAAGCTCTTTTGCACCGGTGTTATCAGCAACTTTCAGTCTGGTTTCCTGCTGTACCATGCCGATATACCTCCTAATATACTATTTAACCTTTTCAACGATCTCGACAAGTCTCCATCTCTTATCCTTAGAGAGCGGTCTTGTCTCCATAACTTTTACTGTATCTCCGATGCTGCACTCGTTGTTCTCATCATGAGCCTTCAGCTTGTAAGTCTTCTTTACGATCTTGTTGTAAAGCGGATGTCTTACATGGTCTTCTACTGCAACAACGATTGTTTTGTCCATTTTATTGCTGACAACCTTACCCGTACGGGTCTTTCTAAGATTTCTTTCCACGGAAATTTCTCCTTTCTTTCAATCTGTCTGCCGCAGCAGTTTACGCATTAGCTTTCTCTGTGATAACGGTCTGAATTCTGGCGATGTTCTTGCGAACCTCTTTGATTCTGCTGGTGTTATCAAGCTGATTCGTTGCGTTCTGGAATCTCAGATTGAAAAGTTCCTTCTTAGCAGCTACTAATTCATCATTTAATTCTGCAGCTGATTTTGCCTTTAAATCTTCTACATACTTATTAATTTTCACTGTTATCACCGCCTTCTAAGTCTGCACGAGAAACGATTTTACATTTGCAAGGTAACTTGTGCATAGCGAGACGCAATGCTTCGCGGGCTACCTCTTCCGGTACACCTGCCAGCTCGAACATTACGCGGCCCGGCTTAACAACTGCTACCCAGTACTCCAGTGTTCCTTTACCGGAACCCATTCGAGTCTCAGCCGGCTTTGCTGTAACTGGCTTATCCGGGAAGATCTTGATCCAAACTTTACCGCCACGCTTGATGTAACGGGTCATTGCAATACGGGCTGCCTCGATCTGGTTGGACTTAATCCAGCACGGCTCTGTAGCCACAAGACCGAAATCACCGTATGAAATTGTATTTCCTCTTAACGCCTTTCCTCTCATGGAACCGCGGAACTGCTTACGACGTTTTACTCTTTTTGGCATTAACATTATTTATCGCTCCCTTCTTTTCTAGATGGAAGTATTTCGCCTTTGTAGATCCATACCTTTACGCCAAGCTTGCCGTAGGTGGTGTCTGCTTCAGCAAAACCATAATCAATATCTGCTCTAAGGGTCTGAAGCGGGATGGTTCCCTCGCTGTAAAACTCGGAACGTGCAATATCTGCTCCGCCGAGACGTCCTGCTACTGCAGCCTTGATGCCGAGTGCTCCGGACTTCATTGTTCTGCTCATAGTGGACTTCAGTGCACGACGATAGGAAACACGGTTCTCAAGCTGTGCTGCGATGTTCTCAGCAACAAGCTGTGCATCTCTGTCCGGTCTCTTTACTTCTTTGATATCAACGATCAGCTTCTTGGAAACAAGCTTCTGCAGCTCAGCCTTCAGCTTCTCGATCTCAGCGCCGCCCTTACCGATAACAACGCCCGGCTTTGCGGTGTGGATGATAATCTTTACTCTGTCAGATGCTCTTTCGATTTCAATCTTGGAAACACCTGCGCTGAATAATCTCTTCTTCAGGAATGTTCTGATCTCGTGGTCTTCGATCAGGCAATCTGCAAAATCTGCTTCTGCGTACCATTTTGAATCCCAGTCCTTAATTACACCGACTCTAAGACCATGCGGATTAACTTTCTGTCCCATGATTGTCCTCCTTATTTCTCGTTCAGCACTACAGTGATGTGGCTCATTCTCTTCTCGATTCTGTAAGCTCTACCCTGTGCTCTCGGTCTGATTCTCTTCATTGTCGGTCCCTTGTTTGCGTAGCACTCTTCTACGTACAGGTTCTCAACACTCATTCCGTTGTTGTTCTCAGCATTTGCAATTGCTGATTTCAGTAATTTAGCGATTAATTCAGAAGCATATCTCGGGTTGTAAGTAACGATACCGAGTGCAGTCTGTACATCTTTTCCTCTGATGGCATCCAATACGTAGCATGCTTTCTGAACGGAAACACGAGCGTAAGACAGCTTTGCTGACGGTCTTGTATCCTTCTGAGCATTTCTTTCTCTCTTGATCTGGGATCTATGTCCTTTAGCCATTGGATGTAGCCTCCTTTCAAAATCTGTGCCCTGTGGGCTTTCCTCTTTTCTCCGGAAACTCATCTTCCGGAGTTGGCCGACGGAGTAAAGCAACAGCCCCTCCGCACAGCCTTATAACCGTAACCGGAAATTATCTGCGAACTCCGGACTTCTTCTCGTCTTTGCCATGTCCACGGTAAGTTCTTGTAGCAACGAACTCACCAAGCTTATGGCCTACCATATCCTCTGTAACGTATACCGGAACGTGCTTTCTTCCGTCATGAACTGCGATCGTATGACCAACAAACTGCGGGAAGATCGTGGAACGACGGGACCAGGTCTTGATAACCTGCTTGCTTCCTGCAGCGTTCATAGCGTCTACCTTTTTCAGTAAGCTCGCGTCTGCGAACGGTCCTTTTTTCAGTGAACGAGCCATTTGGTTACCTCCTTATTATTCTCAAATCCTAGTTAATACCTTTACCGTTTCTTCTTCTTACAATCAGCTTGTTAGAAGCTTTCTTGCTCTTTCTGGTCTTCAGGCCAAGAGCCGGCTTGCCCCACGGTGTGCACGGGCCCGGACGTCCGATACCGGCCTTACCTTCTCCACCACCATGCGGATGGTCATTCGGGTTCATGACAGAACCACGAACGGTCGGGCGGATACCCATGTGACGCTTTCTTCCTGCTTTACCGATATTAACAAGGCTGTGCTCTGCATTTCCAACGATACCGATGGTAGCGCGGCAGTTCAGAGGAACCATTCTCATCTCGCCTGACGGAAGTCTCAGTGTAGCATACTTGCCTTCCTTAGCCATTACCTGTGCGCCGTTACCAGCGGAACGAACCATCTGTCCGCCGTGGCCTGCGTACAGCTCAACGTTGTGAACCATAGTACCAACCGGGATCTCAGAAAGCGGCAGGCAGTTTCCTACGTGTACCTCAGCCTCCGGTCCGTTCATGAGCTTCATGCCGTCCTTCAGGCCCTGCGGTGCAAGGATGTAAGCCTTCTCGCCGTCTGCGTAGCAGATCAGTGCGATGTTTGCTGTTCTGTTCGGATCATACTCGATACCAATAACCGTTGCCGGGATACCATCTTTATTTCTCTTGAAATCGATGATTCTGTATTTCTGTCTGGATCCGCCACCGTGGTGTCTTACTGTGATCTTACCCTGGTTGTTACGGCCAGCAGTTTTCTTCTTGGAAACCAGAAGGGATTTCTCCGGGCTCTTCTTCGTGATCTCAGAATTGTCAAGAGAAGTCATATGTCTTCTGGAAGGTGTATATGGGTTATATGTCTTAATTCCCATGATGTTCTCCTTTCATACCATGAAGCCTCACAAAGTGTGGGGCATCATGCGATGTTATTGTCCTGCTTCTCAGCAGATAAATGAGGTTCAACTCCCCGGGGCGTATCTTACAGTCCCTCGAAGATCTCGATGTCCTTGCTGTCCTCGGTCAGAGCAACGATTGCCTTCTTGGTCTTAGCTGTCTTTCCGACAACCATGCCACGTCTCTTGTTCTTTCCATCAAGGTTCATGGTGTTAACACTCTTTACCTTGGTGCCTTCGAACATTTTCTCAACCGCTTCCTTGATCTGGCTCTTGGTCGCATCAGTGTGAACCAGGAATGTGTACTTCTTATCAGCCATAGCGTTCATACTCTTCTCGGTAACTACCGGCTTAAGGATGACGTCATAATACTTGATATCTGCCATTATGCATACACCTCCTCGATGTTCTCTACAGCAGCCTTTGTAACTACTACTGTGTCATATTTCAGAATGTCGAATACGTTAAGAGTGCTTGTCAGAACAGTTCTTACGTCTGCGATGTTTCTTGCAGAAAGAAGTACGTTCTGATCGTTGTCCTTCAGAACAACCAGTGCCTTCTTAACCTTGAGAGCATCCAGAACACCCTGCATCTTCTTGGTCTTGATCTCATCGAACTTGAGCTCATCAACAACCAGGAACTTGTTCTCCTGTACTCTGCTTGTCAGTACGGACTTCAGAGCAGCTCTCTTTTCTTTCTTGTTCATCTTTACTGTGTAATCTCTCGGTACCGGAGCAAATACAACTCCACCGCCGGTCCACTGCGGAGCTCTTGTCGAACCCTGTCTTGCATGACCGGTTCCTTTCTGTCTCCACGGCTTTCTTCCGCCTCCGGAAACTTCAGAACGGGTCTTAGCCTTCTGTGTTCCCTGGCGCTTATTTGCAAGCTGGCCTACTGCTGCAAGATGTACCAGATGCTCGTTGATCTCTACACCGAACACTGCATCGTTGAGCTCCATCGTGCCAACTTCTTTGCCTTCCATATTATAAATAGCTACGTTTGCCATATGTGTCTTCCTCCTTTCCTGAACTCAGGCTTATTTACCGGATTTCACTGTTGATTTGACTGTTACCAGTGCTTTCTTCGGTCCCGGAACAGCGCCCTTTACTAAAATAAGGTTGTTCTCTGCGTCTACGCGGATTACTTCAAGATTCTGAACGGTAATCTGCTTAGCGCCCATGTGTCCTGCCATTCTCTTTCCCTTGAATACCTTGCTCGGGTCAGAACAAGCACCGTTGGAACCTGCATGACGATGATACTTGGAACCGTGAGCCATCGGTCCTCTGGACTGGCCATGTCTCTTGATCGCGCCCTGGAAGCCTTTTCCCTTGGAAATAGCGGTAGCATCTACCTTGTCGCCAGCTGCGAACATGTCAGCCTTGATCTCCTGCTTTACTTCATAGCTCTCAGCGTCGTCGAGCTTCAGCTCTCTGACATATCTCTTGTAGGAGACACCAGCCTTGTCAAACGCACCCTTCTGCGGCTTAGCCACCAGCTTCTCGCGCTTGTCAACAAAACCAACCTGTACTGCACTGTAACCATCGTTCTCAACTGTCTTAACCTGTGTTACTACACACGGTCCAGCCTGAAGAACAGTTACCGGAGTGAGAACTCCGTCGTCGTTGAAGATCTGAGTCATTCCGACTTTTGTTGCTAAAATCGCTTTCTTCATTCTTTTACCTCCTGTTTTTCTACAGCGGATCACCTTTATGGCGATCATCCTAGTTGACAGGGAATGATATAAGTGGAACTTGGCGTTACTTCTATATCAACCTGATAGGATTTGCTCTCATTGAAATGTGATGCTTATTTCTGCTTCATCTTGATGTCGATGTAGACACCAGCCGGCATTTCCAGTCTGGACA
This sequence comes from Lachnospiraceae bacterium, assembly GCA_902363135.1. Classification (GTDB taxonomy): domain Bacteria; phylum Bacillota; class Clostridia; order Lachnospirales; family Lachnospiraceae; genus Choladousia. The sequence continues at coordinate 392,818 of CABIZF010000002.1, read as the reverse complement.
GCGCATCTACTGTCTTCTGGGTCGGAGCCGTAATATCAATCAGTCTCTTGTGAGTTCTCTGCTCGAACTGCTCTCTGGAGTCTTTGTACTTGTGTACTGCTCTCAGAATCGTAACAACCTCTTTCTTGGTCGGGAGCGGAACCGGCCCACTCACCTGAGATCCGTTCTTCTTTACAGTTTCGATAATTTTCTTAGCAGATGCGTCTACTAACTGATGATCATACGCCTTTAATGTAATTCTCATTACCTGACTTGCCATAAAAAAAGTCGCCTCCTTTTCGCACTCTCTTTCAGTACGACAAGCGGTGACTGTACACTCTCCCGTGTGTGTCCTTTGACATCTTCACGGTGTTTCCATTCAAGATGGACTTCTTTACTATTGGTACAGTGACTTGTCGCCAGTTTCATAACTTGACATTCGCTCCACGGAAAACCTGCAGGCTCGAAGCTTGCAGCAACCTCACGCTTCTACGCTATCATGTCACAACGTTTGCATTATACAAAAAAGCCCAAGATTTTGCAAGGGCTTTTTTGAAAAAAGTATTGTTTTTTTTCGAATACAAGCTTTTATACTTCCGTCCACTCTATCAGGAGACTTTCGTACTCCTTCAGCACCTTCTTTAAGGTCAGGCCGCAACTATTCCAGACGCTTCCATCGTGTACGATTCCGTTATAAGAGCAACGGTAGTTCCGCCCTTCAGCCAGTCCCTTTACCGAAACGTGCTGTGCCAGCGGGTTGCCCTCGACATCGGTACTCACAACCGTCACCATCGCCCGGCTCTGATCCTTCGCCACAAAGCCCCATGCCATTAAGGCTTCACCCGGCTTCGCCAGACGATAATAGTCTCCCTCGTGTGTCAGCTCATAATAACGGTCAAATTCTGCAAGCTGCTCTTTTACCATCTGCTTTTCTTCTGCGGATACGAGATTCAGATCCAGCTCATAGCCAAAGGTACCGGAGAGCGCCACATGCCCGCGCGTCGTAAACGGCGTCACTCTGCCCGTCTGGTGGTTTGGCACTGCCGAGACATGTGCTCCCATCGTCCCGGCCGGGTAAAAGAAAGAGGTACCATACTGGATCGTCAGGCGATTAATCGCGTCGGTATTGTCACTGCACCAGATCTGCGGCGCATAATAGAGCATTCCGGCATCAAACCGTCCGCCTCCTCCGCTGCAGCCCTCCAGAAGCAGCTGCGGGAAGTGTGCCAGCAGGCGCTCCTTTAACTCATAAACGCCAAGCACAAACCGATGATAAAGCTCACCCATCCGTTCCGGCGGAAGTTCATGTCCGAACAGATCGCAGACACTGCGGTTCATATCCCATTTTACATAATCGATCTTTGCCTCATTTAATATAGAAGAAATCCGTTCATACAGGTATTCACGCACCTCTGACCTGCTCATATCAAGTACAAGCTGGTCACGTCCGCGGTTCGGCTCACGTCCCGGGATACGAAGCGCCCAGTCTGGATGCGCGCGGTACAAATCACTGTCCTCATTGATCATCTCAGGCTCAAACCACAGGCCGAATTTCATGCCAAGCGCATGGATCTCATCTCCGAGCTCGCCCATGGTACCATCCATTTTTTTCTCATTCGTATACCAGTCGCCAAGACCGCTGTTGTCGCTGTCACGTTTACCGAACCAGCCATCATCCAGCACGAGCATCTCGATGCCGAGCTCATGTGCCTGCTGTGCGATCTTCACGATCTTTTCCTTATCAAAATCAAAGTACGTCGCTTCCCAGTTGTTGATCAGTACCGGCCGCTTCGCATGCTTGTACGCGCCGCGGCAGATATGCTCCCGAATCAAGTCATGATACTGATGGGTCAGACCGGTAAAGCCCTCTGAAGAATAGCTCATAAGCACCTGCGGAGCAAAAAATGCTTCCCCTGCAGCCAGGGTATAGCGGAACTGCACAGGGTTGATTCCCATCTGCACGCGGGTCAGACCTCTCTGATCCTTCTGTGCTCCCGCCACGAAATTGCCGCTGTAGGCAAAGCAGAAGCCATAGCAGCTTCCAAAATCCTCCGTCGCCGCCGGATCACATAATATCATTGCCGGATTGTACTGATGGCTGGACGTGCCGCGAATACTTCCGATCTCCACCTTTGCATGCCGCACCGGCACGCGCTCCGGAATCCGCTCCATTGCATGGCGTCCTTCAAAATAAATAAGATCCCAGTTTCCAAAGAGGAAATCAACATTGCAAGAAAGCGCCTTATCCAATATGACTGCTTCCTTTCCTTGATTCTCAATGCAAACCGTCCGTGTAATGACATTTTCTTTTTCAAATACGCCGTAATAGAGCTTTACCTTCACGGCAGAGGCGGTCTCACGCATCGTGATCACGAGTGTCTCGCCCTTCTCCTCACCGGTATCATAGGCTGCCGGAAGCCCGGGAATACGATAAGCCCCCTCCTGTACTTCATAGCTCTCAAACCGAAAATCTGCCGCGCAGCTGCCATCTGCATGGTACAGCCGTACCATATCCTCCCGATAGTCACCGACTCCGCTGCCCGGAAGCTCCTGCGGCAGCACATCCAGCGAATAGGTTCTGTCCTCTCCAGCCTCTGGCGGATTGCCCGCAAACCCGACATCACTTCTGAAAATACGTTCTTCCAGATTCTCCGCCGCTATTTTTCTTCCATAATATAAGTGCAGCAGCACGTCATGTGCATCTGCCATCATCTGATAGGAACTCTTCTCCGTCTGAAGCGTAAACGTACGCCCATCCGAACTGATCTGAATTGCCATAATGCATCCTCCCTGATCGTCTTTATCATTTTTATTTTACTCTACTGTATTTTTATCAGAATGACAATAGAGGAAAAATATTTTCTTGATTCCCCCTATTGAATCGCGTATACTGAAAGCGCTACACTTGAATTATTTTTCTGTACAAAAGATTTTGTGCTTACATCTAATAGAAATGGAGTATAAGAATTATGTGGATAGCAGATCAATGGAACGATTATGAAGTATTAGATACCTCCCGTGGAGAAAAGCTGGAGCGCTGGGGCGATTACCTGCTCGTGCGCCCGGATCCACAGGTCATCTGGGATACGCCAAGAAAGCAATACGGCTGGAAGCATCCGAACGGCCATTATCACCGCAGCAAGCAGGGCGGCGGTGAGTGGGAGTTTTTTAATCTTCCAAAGCAGTGGAGCATCCACTACAAGGAGCTTACCTTCCAGCTCAAGCCCTTCAGCTTCAAGCACACCGGTCTTTTCCCGGAGCAGGCCACAAACTGGGACTGGTTCTCTGAAAAAATCAAAAATGCCGGCCGCCCGGTCAAGGTACTGAATCTCTTCGCCTATACAGGCGGTGCCACCCTTGCAGCAGCCAAGGCAGGCGCGGCTGTCACACACGTCGATGCCTCGAAGGGCATGGTCGGATGGGCAAAGGAAAATGCCGCAGCCTCCGGCTTGAGCAATGCGCCGATCCGCTGGCTCGTGGATGACTGCACTAAATTTGTAGAGCGCGAGATCCGCCGCGGCAATCACTATGACGGTATCATTATGGATCCTCCTTCCTATGGCCGGGGACCAAAGGGGGAAATCTGGAAAATTGAGGATTCAATCCATCCGTTCATCCGTCTGACTGCTCAGCTTTTGAGTGATCAGCCACTCTTCTTCCTCGTGAATTCCTACACGACCGGCCTCGCGCCTGCCGTGCTGACATACATGATCGCCACCGAACTGAAAAAATACGGTGGACACGTAGAGTCTGAGGAAATCGGCCTGCCGGTCACCGAAAGCGGACTGGTACTGCCGTGCGGCGCGTCAGGAAGATGGGCGGCGGGATCCAAATAAAAGATCCAAATAAAAAATTCAAATAAAAATCCAAGTAAAAGACCACCTCTTCATGCAAGCATGATCGGTGGCCTTTTACTTGGATCCCTGTAATCAAAACTGTGAATATACGAATTTGGGGGCGGAAGAGAGATTTGCCGTCATGAAGTACAAAAACAGTACCATCAGCAGCACATAGAACCCTGCTGTCTGCAATGCAAACTGCAACCGCGGATGATTCTCAAGCTTCTTTATAATAGTTGTAAAGACTTTCATCCACCATCACCCATCCTTTCTTTCCAAGATGCACACGGTCCTCAAAGAAATACTTCGTATACTCCTGATCCGAAAAGTCTGCAATCCTTGCCCCGTATGATTCCGCCAGTGTGCGAACCTTTTCATAATAGTTCTGTCTGGCTTCTTTTGGAAAACCGGTAAAATCATAATAATAACCATTTACCGGAACAATTACAATCAGCGGCTCAATCTCCAGCTGTTGACAAACCTTCAGAAAACATTCCAGATCGTCATATTCCGGTCCGGTCTGATAGCCCTTATAGGCATCGCTGTTCATTCCTTCCTTTTTGGATAGATGCGGCTCCAGACGCTTATAGGCCGCTTCATCCATATAGAACTGATTCTGATTCTCTTCCTCGCCCTTCTGCTCTGCCAGCGCAAGCAGCGCTGTCCAGTCCGGCTCTTTGGATTTCGTAAGCAGTCCTTCCTCTTCCATCTTTTCCAGCGCATCTGCCTGCCGTTTTTCACACATCTTCAGCTCCTTAGAGCTGCCAAGCAGCATTGTCTGGAAATCCTCTTTTTCTGAAAGAAACGCCGACCAGAGTGTCTCCTGCGCCGCCTCTATAAAATCCGAATTCTTTTTCCAGAGCACATCATCGTACATCTTCACACGCTTCTGCGTCTTTGTATCTACATTCAGCAGCTTCTGTGTCCGGTCGGAAATGTATTGCTTCGTCTCATCGTCCAGCTTCTCATTTGCCATTGCCCCTGCATAATGTGTCTCGGAAAAGCGGGAGGCATAAGCCTGATCGACAACCCCGGTGCTGCGGAACCACTGCGGTGAAAGGATCAGCGCCGCTTTTCGCACCTTCATGCTATCCTCAATCGAGGCAAGCGTGATTGCATGGCTCAGGGACTGATAATACCCTGCCCCTATCAGCATTGGCTGAAAGTCCGTACCCGAAAACACCTGTGACGGATGATAAAAATTCTCTTTTCCATGCTGAAATTCAGAAGAACCGAAAATCGGATAACCATTCTCGCTCATATTTTCCGTCAATGCCGCTCGGAGCTTTCCTTTTTCCTCGCTCGGCATTGTGCCAAACGCAGTCGAATCTACCGACGCCTTGTCTTTGATATAAAAATGGCAGCCGATAACTGTCACCGCAAACAGCAAAAGCGCCACCAAAAAAGCCTTTATCTTTCTCACGCTTCGCTCCTTGCCTCTACAAGCTTCAGGATTTTCTCCGGCGTATCAATGTCTGCACGCTCTACCTCTGACGGAGAAATCACAATACCGCAATGATCCTCCAGATCCACCAGAAACTCTGCAAACCCGAGGGAATCCAGAAGCCCGGACTCAAACAGTTCCGTCTCCAGGTCTTCTTTCACTACATCATCCTCACAAATCTCTGCCAATAAATCCAATACTTCTTCTCTCATATTATACTCCTTTCCTTTTCCTTATGATCTTCTCTTCCATTTAACCGAATCAAGCAAGTCCCCTGCTTCAATTGCACAAAGCAATAAGCGGTGGGTTTGGACTTGCTTGTATCAGGAGTGGTGCAAACCACTCCCGATAAGCTGCGAAGGTGCTATACCTGATCTAGCAAAGCGGACAGTAAAGCGGACATTCGCAATCCGCTTCGCTACTTGCTCATGAACGCAGTCGCTTCGCGCACTTGAAGCGGGGGAATGCTTATCTGCGTTCAGAATCCGACAAGCTCCATCAGCTTCCCTGAAAACAGGAAGAATCCGAAGAATACGAGCTGCATCGTTACAGCCCATGAGACGACCTGATACCAGGTCTTATTTTTATGCTTCTTGTAAAATTTCGACTTTTTCTGATAAGTCTCTGTCGCCGCCAGCAGCAGTCCATGATACAGGCCATATAAAATATACGACGGGGTAATGCCGTGCCACAGTCCCATGATACCCATGTCGACGAAAAATCCCGCGCAGGCCCTCTGCAACCGCGTTGAAAACCATTTTTTCTTCGAGCTGTACATGACAAACCGCGTGAAGATAAAATCGCGGAACCAGTGCGACAGCGTAATGTGCCAGCGGTCCCAGAACTCCCGGATATCCCGGCTGATAAACGGCTGACGGAAGTTCTCCGGTGTCTCAATGCCAAGCATATACGAACTGCCGACTGCCATCAGGGAATAGCCAGCAAAGTCAAAGAACAGATAAATACCATAGGCATAGGCATACCCAACCCAATGGTACCACTCTGTCCCGGTATCAAAATAGCCCATCACCTTGTAGGCGCCTGCAGCAATGACCATCTTATATACCGCGCCGAGCAGCAGCTTCCAGATACCGGTACCGCACAGCTCCATGTACTCCTCTCGTTTCAGCACGCGATTCCAGTCTGCCAGAAACCGGCGGCTGCGGTCGATCGGGCCGGAACTGAAGCTCGGAAAAAATGCAAGAAATGCTGTGATTTCAAGCGCCGATACCTCTTTGATGACTCCGTCATAGATCTCGATGATCATCTGCACAACCCGGAACGTCAGATACGAAATACCGATGAATCCGAACAGGCTCATATGAAGCAGCGGAGACACCTTGCAGATCACAAGCGGCACAAGTGAGAGCAGTACAAAGACATGGTAAATGCCTTCCTTTCTGCCTCCCTTTTGCCGGATGGAAAAATATCCGAGAATCAGCACCAGTGACCACACATAAAACAACACCAGATACAAAAAATTCAGCCAGGAGCCCCAGAACACGCCCGCTACAAACAGCAACGAAACAACAAAGCTAAACCATTTCAGCGGTTTTTCCAGATAACCAAGCACCGCAGCAATCAGCAACACTCCGATCAGGCAGAGAAAAAATGCAAGTCCCTCATAATAACTCATACCATCACCTTACGCTCCGGCTTTTTCCCAAGCTCCGCGAGCTTTTTCCGATCCGCCTTTCCGTTGTTTGTCATCGGCATCTGCTCCAGAAATACGAATTTCTTCGGCACCATATAACCCGGGACGAACTGCAGCAGCTCCTGCTTCAGCCTTGCCATCTCCTCACGTTCTGCCTTTGGAAGCTCCCGCTCCACTACGTAGGCTGTCAGGCTCTTCACCTTATCATCGCGCAGATTTGGCAATACAACCGCATGCTCAATTCCCGGAATCCGCCGGATATTATTTTCAATGTCCTCGAGCTCGATCCGGTATCCATGCAGCTTGATCTGCAGATCGATCCGTCCACAGTAAAAAAGCATACCGTCTTCCAGATAGCCCTTATCGCCGGTATGGTAGCCACGGATCACGCCCGCACCTTCCGCCTGCTCAAAAAACGCCTTTTTTGTCAGCTCCTCCTGCCGATAATAGCCGGTGCTCACCGTGTCACCTAAAATGATGATCTCACCTTTTTCTCCATCCGGCAGCACTGTCCCTGCTTCATCCCGGATCTCAATCCGTGTCCCGGGCTTTGCACGGCCGACCGGAAGCGGCTCCGTCTCACGTGCCATCTGCGGTGTCACCAGCACATCCGTGACTGCCACGGTCGATTCGGTTGGGCCGTATGTATTTACGACTGCTGCTTTCGGAAACCGCTCCTGAAGTTTTTGCACGGTACGATTGCCAAGCGTCTCACCGCAAAACAGAAATACCTGCAGCTTCGGAAGCAGCTCTTCGGAAAAGCTTTTCTCCGAGAGACACACCTCCGCAAAGGACGGTGTGGATACCCACACATTGGCATTGGATGCTCCAAGCGACTGCATCAGCAGCCGGTAATCCGACTGTACCGTCTTTTCCAGACAGTACAGCGTACCGCCACTCGCCAGCGAAGTGTACAGATCCATGACCGAGAGGTCAAAGGAGAATGGCGCCTGATTCAAAAATACCTGACCATCCTTTTCTTCTGCGGCAGATCCAAGTCCGACAGACCAGTCCAGATAATGATTCAGGCAGTCTGCAGAAATCTGCACGCCTTTTGGTGTACCGGTACTTCCGGATGTGAAAATAATGTACCAGGTATCTTTTCCTGATACCCACGCGGTCTCCGGAACCTCCGGATGCTTTTTTTCTGCCAGTGCTTTCAGCTCTTCCGACACAAGTACCTGCTTTGTTCCGGCATCTGCCGTCATCGCCTCTGTCGTAAGCACAACCCCTGACGGTACTGCCTGCAGAATCATCTCCACCCGCGTCTGCGGAACTGAGCGGTCGATCGGACAATATCCTCTTCCGGCTTTTACGCAGGCAAGGAAGCATACGAGCATCCACGGATCCTTATGGCCATAAACCGCTACCGGCGATCGGTCGTCTCCTTGTGTCTGTAAAAACCAGGCTGCCAGCCCATCTGAATAGTTCCACAGCTCGCCATAGGTCAGCGCACTGTCGCCGCACCGGATCGCTATCTGCTCCGGCCGCCTGCAGGCATACTCCTGTATTTTTTTCAAAATATTCAATTGATCACCTCATTCGTCTTTCTGTTTAAGAACGTCCTACATACAATACCACACCTGTCCGAAGAGATCAATTTTCTTTTGGAATTCTTAATAAAAATTCACATATATAAAATCAGCCGGGAGTATGTATCCCTTCATACTCCCGGCCCGGCATATGGCATCCTGCCATTTTCATGATCTCATCATTTTCATTTCTGCCCGTACATTACAGACGATCTGTTTTCTCTTCCAAGGATGTCCCCGCAGCTTCATCTGTCGCCGGCTGTACCGTTTCGCTCCCATTATCATGTACTTCGTCTTTTGCGGTATCTTTCTGAACCTCTCCGGCAGTCGGTGCTTCCTCCGGCATGTCGCCCGCAGCTTCTTCTGTCTTCGGCTGTGCGATATCTGCCTCCGATGTCGACGGCAATGCAATGACGTCTCCTGCTTCCGGCTGTGCTTCTGCAGAAACCTCTTCTGCGGAAGTCTCTTCTGTCGGTCGCTGCCTGATGCGCGCCTCCGGCTCCTTATGATCGGTCTCTGTGATCCCCTCGACTTCATGGAAGATCTGCATGAATTCCTTGCCGGTGATCGTCTCTTTCTCGATTAGGAAGGCTGCGATCTTATCCAGTGCCTTGCGGTGCTCGGTAAGCAGACGCTTTGCCTCATCATAAGACTCCTTGAGCACCTTCATGACCTCTGCGTCTACCTCCGCGGCCGTCGCCTCAGAACAGTTCATCACCGGACGGTTGTCCAGATACTGATTCGCCTGTACTTCCAGTCCGATCAGTCCGAACTTCTTCGACATACCATACTGCGTCACCATCGAGCGAGCCACGCGGGTCGCTTTTTCGATGTCGTTTGACGCACCGGTCGTAACTGTATCAAATACGATCTCCTCCGCTGCACGTCCCGCAACAAATTCAACAAGCATTGCGCGGATCTCTTTTTCCGTATTGAGGTATTTCTCCTCCTCAGGCACATTCATGACATAGCCGAGCGCACCCATCGTACGCGGAATGATCGTAATCTTCTGTACCGGTTCAGAATCCTTCTGCAGTGCACTGACAAGCGCATGGCCTACCTCATGGTAAGATACGATGCGGCGCTCCTCCTGGCTCAGAATCCGGTCTTTCTTTTCTTTACCGACAAGTACGATCTCGACTGCCTCAAACAGATCCTTCTGAGAAACTGCCTTGCGTCCCTTCTTGACTGCGAGGATCGCTGCCTCGTTGATCATATTCGCAAGATCTGATCCGACAGCTCCGGATGTTGCCAGTGCGATCGCGTCCAGATCGACTGTCTCATCCATATTGACGTTCTTTGCATGTACCTTAAGGACATCGACACGTCCCTTCAGATCCGGGCGGTCTACGATGATCCTCCGGTCAAAACGGCCGGGACGCAGCAGCGCCTGATCGAGCACCTCCGGGCGGTTCGTCGCCGCAAGTACGAGAAGCCCCTTCGACGTATCAAATCCATCCATCTCCGCAAGCAGCTGATTCAGCGTTTGCTCACGCTCATCATTACCTCCGCCGTAGCGGCTGTCACGGCTCTTTCCGATCGCATCAATCTCATCGATAAAGATGATGCACGGCGCATTTTTCTTCGCCTCCTCAAACAGGTCACGCACACGCGATGCTCCGACACCGACAAACATCTCCACAAAATCTGATCCGGAAATAGAGAAGAACGGGCACCTTGCCTCGCCTGCAACTGCCTTTGCCAGCAACGTCTTACCGGTACCCGGAGGTCCCACGAGCAGCGCACCCTTCGGCAGCTTCGCACCGATTGTCGTATATTTGCCCGGGTTCTCAAGAAAGTCTACGACCTCCTGCAGGGACTCCTTCGCTTCATCCTGTCCGGCTACATCCTTAAACGTAATACCGGTCTCTTTTTGCACATAAACCTTGGCTTTGTTCTTGCCGACACCCATAATGCCGCCTCCGCCGCCTCCCATCTTGCGCATCAGCAGGCCAAATACGATCCAGAGTAAAACCATCGGCAGTACAAAGGTCAGCACGACGTTCAGTAAAAGATCCGTGATCCCGCTGCTGACCTCACGCTTGTAAGTGACGCCTGCCTTCTCCAGTCTCTGTACGAGCAGCGGATCATTCATATTGCCGGTATAATAGGTTACCGTACGCTGTCCGATCGCAGAGCGCAGCGCATCCCCCTTCAGCTCGACCTCAAGGTTGGAGCCGTTCACGGTCACGCTCTTGATATAGCCATTGTCCAGCCATTCCAGAAACTTGTCATAGGAAATTTCTTCTGATCCACTGCTGCCCATCAGCCCGTTGAACAGCGCCATGCCCAGCAGCACAGCCACAGTGATCGCCAGAAAAACCATAAAAGCAGAACGGTTCCGGTTAGGCCCCTGCCCGGCGCCGCCCGGACCGTTCGGGCGATTGTCATTTTGCTGATTATTATCCATAGCTTCCTCCTCATTCGCTTCCTGTATCTGCAGATCAGGCGTTACCCGTCCTTTTATACAGTCTATACCATTATAAGTATACCCAAAATATAAATCAATACCGAAAACAAAATGGTTTCTAAATTTTTTGTGAAATTCCGGCAAAAAAAGGATGGAATTTGGCAAATGATCGAGGTATAATAAAACAGTTTTTTATAACACACACATCACACACCATAAAACAGTACAGGAGGAAAACTATGCCAGTAAAATACGTATTCGTAACAGGCGGTGTCGTTTCCGGACTCGGAAAAGGCATTACCGCGGCTTCCTTAGGACGTCTGCTCAAGGCACGCGGCTATAAGGTAACCATGCAGAAATTTGACCCGTACATTAATATCGACCCAGGCACCATGAACCCGATCCAACACGGAGAGGTATTCGTGACCGACGACGGCGCCGAGACCGACCTCGATCTTGGCCACTATGAGCGTTTTATCGACGAGAGCCTGAATAAAAATTCAAATGTCACCACCGGAAAGATTTACTGGTCCGTTCTGCAAAAAGAGCGGCGTGGCGATTACGGCGGCGGCACGGTGCAGGTCATCCCACACATCACGAATGAAATCAAGAGCCGTTTCTACCGCAATTATACGACCGACGAGACACAGATCGCGATCATTGAGGTCGGCGGCACGGTAGGTGACATCGAGAGCCAGCCGTTTCTCGAGGCAATCCGACAGTTTCAGCACGACATCGGCCATGAAAACGCGATTCTGATTCATGTCACATTAATTCCTTATTTAAAGGCATCCGGTGAAATGAAGACGAAGCCGACCCAGGCCAGTGTAAAAGAGCTGCAGGGCATGGGCATCTGGCCGGACATCATCGTATGCCGTTCGGAGCATCCGCTCGACAAGGGTATCAAAGATAAAATTGCCCTGTTCTGCAATGTTCCGAGCAGCCGTGTTCTCCAGAATCTGGACGTCGACTACCTATACGAAGCGCCGCTTGCGATGGAAAAAGAGCATCTGGCTCAGGTAGCTTGCGAATGCCTGGAGCTCCCGTGTCCGGAACCGGATCTGACTGACTGGAAGTCGATGGTCGAGGCACTCCGTTCTCCGGTCCACGAAATAACGATCGCACTGGTCGGCAAATATATTTCCCTTCATGACGCTTATATCAGCGTTGTCGAAGCGCTCAAGCATGGCGGCATTGCCAGCCACGCCACCGTCAACATCCGCTGGATCAATTCGGAGGATGTCACAGCTAAAAATGCAGACAGCCTGCTCTCAGATGTCGATGGCATCCTCGTACCGGGCGGCTTCGGCGACCGCGGCATCGAAGGAAAGATCGAAGCCATCCGCTATGCGCGTGAGCATCAGATCCCGTTCCTTGGCCTCTGCCTCGGCATGCAGCTTGCCATCGTCGAATATGCCCGCCACGTAGCAGGTCTGGAGGATGCGCACAGCATCGAGCTGAATCCGCAGACCCCATATCCTGTCATCGCTCTTCTGCCGGATCAGAACGGAGTCGAGGATATCGGCGGCACCTTACGGCTCGGCGCTTATCCGTGCATTCTGGATAAGACGACCAAAGCCTACGAGCTCTACGGCAGTGAAGAGATCCATGAACGCCACAGACATCGCTATGAGGTCAACAACGACTTCCGCCGTATTCTGGTCGATAAGGGCATGACCTTATCCGGACTTTCTCCGGACGGACGCATCGTCGAGATGATCGAGCTCAAGGATCACCCGTTCTTCATCGGCACACAGGCGCATCCGGAGCTTAAATCCCGTCCGAACCGCCCACATCCACTGTTCCGCGGCTTTGTGGAGGCTGCATTACACCGACATGAGGTCAATGAAGCAGAGAACGCTTCCAAAGAACAGTAATATAACCTAAAAAGTATCACCGGTACAGATATCTGCTTCCGTACCGGTGATACTTTTTTTGCGAATGGCTACATGGTGAACCGGATGCGTTCGTATTAAACGTTTTTATATTTTCACGTTCTTCTGCCGGTATTCGCTTGGCGTGATACCACAGCACTGTTTAAAACGTTTACTGAAATAAAACGGATCTGAAAAACCAACCAGCTCTGAAATCTCCTGATTCTGATAGTTCCCGGATTCCAGATACTGCTTTGCCTTCGTGATCCGGATATCTTCGAGCTTCTGCATGATCGTAATACCCTTCGTCATCTTATATACCCTACGCAGATAGCTGTTCTCAAAGCCCATCGCCGTGGCAACCTCCTGAAGTGACAACGACTTCTTCCCGTAGTTCTGGTTCAGGTACTCTTCAATCGCATGAGACATAATCTCATACTTCGTCTTTCCCTCCCCCATATTCTCAAGCTTTTTCTCGCTGCCTGCCGCTTCGGCCTGTTCAAGTCCCTGCACAGCCTTTTGCACCGCTTCTGTAAGTTCCTCACGAGTAAACGGCTTGAGCAGATAATCATCAATTCCGATTTTGATCGCCTGATAGGCAAATGAGAATTCATCATGCCCGGTCACGATAACCAGCTTTACCGGAAGCTTCCTTTTTCGCACCTCCCGGCATACCTCGATTCCATCCATGAGAGGCATGCTGATATCGATAAATGCCACATCTGGCTTCTCCGACAGAATCACATCCAGCGCAGCCCTTCCATCCTTCACACAGGCACAGATTTCGCAGCCATATTTTCCCCAATTTAAAATCGTCTGCATAAATTCGAGGAAAATCGATTCGTCATCCGCAAGTAATATCCGTGTCATTCCACCACCCCATTTTTTCCTCATATCTTAATCTCAATCAGCATCGTCGTCCCCTGCTCGCACCTCTCCAGCTTCACCGTACATCTTGTCTCATAATAGATCCGTAAACGGTCGACGACGTTGCGCAGGCCAAAGCCTTCTTCGCTACGATGCTCCTGCTGCATCGACTCCTCAAACTCATCCGGCGACATCCCCACGCCATCGTCCATCACGCGGATCTGTAATGTCCGCTCCTTCTGAGAAATATGCACTGTCAGATGCCCTTTTCGTCCCAGCGGCTTGATCCCGTGGTAAATCGCATTCTCCACGAGCGGCTGTAAAGTCAGCTTCGGAATTTTGATATTTTCCACATTTTCGTCCACGAGAATTTCAAAGTCCATGATATCCCGATAACGAATCAGCTGAATCTGAAGGTACTTCTCTGTCTGTTGTACCTCCTCCGACAGGAGCACCCAATCCATGCCCTTGCTCAACACATGCCGGTAATAGTCAGAGAGCAGCTTCGTCATTCGGCTTCCCTCCTCCATTCTTCCCATCAATACTAAACAGTAAATCGTATCTAAGGTATTATACAAAAAATGTGGTTTGATCTGTGACTGCAGCAGGGAAAATTTCAGACGCTCCTGCTGTTTTTTTTCCTCCAGAAGCATATGGATCAGCTGCCCGTTGCGGTTTGCCATCTCATTGAACCTAGTAATCAGAATACCGACCTCGTCATCCTTTACCAGCATCTGCAATGGCTCCGGCAACTGCTCCTGCGTATTTTGCATATGATCGGAAAGCTCCCGGATCGGATGAATGATCTGATCAATAATCCGGCAGACAATCATATACATCATAATCAAAACGATCAACGTAGCAAGAAGAATCCGGATGATTGAATGATTCAGATCTTCCATAGCGCTGCTCATATCTGTGACTGAAAACAATCGCCATTGTCTTGCAATCTTCAACTGATTGATTTGCTGTCGGTGATTGCTCTCCATTCCTTCCAACTGCTTTCGCCAGCGATTTGAGACTTCCGCTTCCTCTTCTTTTGTTTTACATGAATCCCGCTCTGAAATTGCCTGTACATTCGAACTTTCGATCAATCTTCCATATGAATCAAAAAGATAAATGCTCCGATCCGCGTTTTCGCTGTGTACACCGGCGAAGACATCTGTTTCCTTTAAAATCACATAGCCCAGTTGCTTTCCTGTCGCGATATCGACATACCGCTTGGCAAAATAGCTCCCCTCTCCTGCGATCTTCGAGCTGCTGACTTTTCGCAGCCATTTCCCGGAATTATCTACCCCCTGTTCCTCCATCTCCCGCAGCAGCTCCTCCCCGCCGCTTTGCATGGAATAATTCTCTGTCCAGTTTTCATACCATGTCACGCCATTATTCCAGACAACGATCACCTGATCCGTGTTATAAAACGTAATAAACGTATTTACCATGCATTGGTAGATCAGTTTTCGCATTCCCGCATCTATCTCCGGTCCCTTATAATGATTCAATCGACAGAATGGAATCGTTTGATTTAAATTAATGATAATCGAATTGACAGAGCTCTGTGTATTTGTGATCCGCGCCTCCAGCGCCTGCGCCAAAATCTCGTCCTCATAGGTCAGCTGACTGACAATATCATCCATCGCCCGTTTTCGATATTGAAAGCCAAGAATGCTGATCACAATAAGGATAAATGCAGCAAACGGCATAAGGAACGCCATCCGCAGCCGCACTACAATAGAGGAAGATTTTTTCTTTTTCATTTTCCCTTTCTCTTTTCAGTTTTTCATACCACTGGTGGACATTGCATCTGTAATCTGATTGCTGAAAAACAGGTAAATTACAAGCACCGGCACACTGGCCATAATCATTGCTGCTCCGACCTGTCCCCATTGCGCCTGATAGGCTGTCCAGAAATTCACCAGCCCGAGCGGCAACGTTTTGATCTGGTTTTTTGTCAACATAATCAGCGCGAGATTAAACTCATTCCAACAGCTCATAAACTGATAAATGACAAGGACTACAATCGGCGATTTCATCTGCGGAAGGATGATCCTGAAAAAAATTGTGCCAAGGTTCGCACCCTCCATAAATGCCGATTCCTCCAGCTCGATCGGGATACCAAGATAAAAACCATAAAACAACATACACGCAAAGGGAAGGCCAAGTGCCACATATGGCACAATAACAGACCAAAGCGAATTGGTCAGACCAAACCGGCGCACGACGATGACCAGTGGAATCATAATCGCCTGAATCGGAATGAACATACCTGCAGACAAAAGGAAATGGAAAAACCGAGTCAGCCGATTCTGCACCCGCGCTACCACATAGCAAAACAGCAACGCAAACAGCTCTACAAGCAGAATCGTAAAGAATGCCACGATCATACTATTCTTAAAATACGTTCCGACATCGAATGCTTTCCATGCATCAATGTAGTTCTCAAAATGCCATACTTTCGGAAATCCGAACGGATTTGTCACAAAAATCTCTGTATTATCCTTGAAAGAATACAGCAACATCCAGAGCAGCGGATAGATCGAAATGATGGCATAAACGATCAGAATCAGATATAAAAGGAATTTTCCTGCTCTTCGCTTCATCTTCTCGCCCCCTTACTCATAAATGCGATCATATCGTCTAGTCGCCTGATTGACGACATACATCATTCCGACGCACACCATGACAATCAGTACCGCGATCGCACTGCCATATCCATAATCATTCTTTCCGATCATAGCCTGATACATCATAATCGTAAGGTTGTACGTGAAGATTCCCGGACCGCCTCCGGTCATCAGATACGTTGTATCAAAGGCACGGAAGCCGTTCGTCATACACATCACGATTGTAACACGAATTGTCGGCATTGCAAGCGGCAGTGTCAGATAACGGAATTTCTGAAATGCTGTAGCCCCATCGATGCTCGCTGCTTCGTTATAAATTTCCGGGATATTCCTTACGCCTGCATAAATAATCAGCATGATATAGCCCATACCCTTCCAGGACTCTACAAACGCTACGGCAAACAACGACGTCCATTTCTGGTTCAACCAGTTCTGGCTCCAATCGATCTGAAGTGCCTTTGCCAACTGATTGATCAATCCGAACTCTGCATTATAAATCTGAATCCAAAGCTGCGACACAACCGATACAGAAAGCAGCACCGGAATAAAATACACATTTCGAAAAATCAGTTTTCCTCTTATCTTTGACTGGGTCAGAATGAATGCAAACGCCGTTCCAAGCCCAACCTGATATACGACCAAAAATACCGCATACACAATACTGTTAATGAACGACGTATTAATTTCCCTTGAATGAAACAGCTTTTTATAATTTTCAATTCCTTTGAAAGCCGCCACTTTGATTCCATTCCATTCAAAAAAGCTATAGTACAGTGTCTGAAAAAGTGGAATGACGATAATCACGCAAAACAGGATAATTGCAGGGGCTGCAAATAAAATAAGCCACCTTTTGTTCTTCTTAAACAGGGTCGAATTCATAGTTCGTCCTCCCTCTTACGTCCACAGTGCAAAGCGAATACTCGCAATCCGCTTCGTTCCCTGCCCATTAACCGAATAGCAGCATCGCAGCTTATTCGGTTAAAATTAGGGCAGGCCATCGCTTCCAGCCCGCCCTCTCGTTTCTTCCTGATAACTACTCACACGGATATCCACACTACTTCTGCCTGTCTCTAACCGCGTTGTGTTTTCATTTTTATAATCCTTTGTTGATCAGAAACCGCCTGCCGCGATATCGTCGATCAGCTCGTCTGCGGTTGTGTAATTACCTGAAATTACCATCTCACACGCATTGTCTGCGGTCGTCACAAAATCACCATTGCTCAGGTCACCTGTGAAGTTGCACACGGTCTTATAATTTCCGTAATTATCATAGTAATCTTTATACCCTGTGCCACCCTTAAACTCAAAGTCTCCGATAACCGTCGTCATGTTTCCTTCCAGTCCTGCGGAAACACGGGTCCAGTATTCCATTTCCAGACCAAGGTAGGTAACTGTTTCTGTATCCAGTCCGCACGGCGGCTGGGAATTTACGGAATACTTTGCTTCTGTCTGATATCCGCCGAGCGCATTCCATCTGACATCTTCCTTAACCGCATCGTCTGCAAATACGTTATACTTGCAATAATTAATCTTCTCACCCATGCCGTCTGCTTCCAGTGTCAGGAAGAACCATGCGCCGGAAAGGAAATAGCCTGCCTCACCTGAGTACATCATCTCATAAGCCTGTTGATAGTTTGTGGACAATGCTGCTTTTCCGTATGCACCCATGTTTGCGATCTCCACATACTTTTCAGCGGCTGCGCGGTATACATCATCAGAAATTGATGCAGTGCCATCATTTACTGCATCCAGTCCCTGCGGCTGTCCCTCTGCGATAGATGCCAGTGAAAAAATCGTTGTTGCTGGCCATTTTTCTGCACCAAACAGTGCGATTGGTACCTTGCCTGCATCCTCCAGCTTCTGGATAGAAGCCTTAAATTCCTCATAGTTCGTCGGCTCACTGATTCCCAGCTCATCGAACAACTCTTTATTATAGAAGAGTTCACCTAAGTTGCTTGCCTCACAGCCAAAGCCATACTGGTGCCCGTCATCTGCTGTTCTTGCCTCTTTTGCTGCCTCTCCATTGGAAAACAGATCATAGAATTTCGTGTTTTCCACCTCGTTATCTACAACATACCGTGTCCCGTCATCCTTCAGCGTCTTATATACCTCTGCGGAGTTGATCTCGAAAATATCCGGGAGTTCTCCGACTGCCGCCCAGGTGCGCAGGGTCGATCCGTCAGAATCGGTACGATGCTCCATCGTAAAAGTCAGATTCGGATATTTTTCCTGCATCTTATTGATTGCATAATCCAGGTTCACCTTATCTGTATCTGCATAGTAACGGTATATCGTGAGATCGGCATCTACATCCTCACTGACATAATCATAGTCAAACGGATCCTTGACTTCTCCGGCCGCTGCTTCTGTTCCGGTAGTCTCTGCCTCCGTTGCCTCCTCTGCCGCTGCTCCATATGGTACGAGCATTCCTGCGGTCATCGCCATTGTTAATACCCATGCCAGCTGTTTCTTTTTCATTGCTTTTCCTCCTTCTCCTTAATAAATTGTTTTATTTTTTCGGCAACAATCTCTCTTTTTTCACATTGTTCAAAAGAAAAACTGCCGGGATAGTGCTTCATCTTCTCCCACGGAATCTCTCTCAGGGCCGGCTTCAACAGCTGCTCTACTGCGATCCGGTGCTGGATCGAGCGCACCCGGAAATCCAGATCATAAGCCAGTGCATCACTTAAATGCTGATAATAAGTGTCCCCAAGCATATGCGTCACTTTCATAGAAACCTTCTGTTCCCAGTCGTGACTCCAGTGTTCTGCCAGCTTTCGGCGGAGCTGCATCCAGTCGGACTCCTTTTTAGGAACAACCAGCCCCATCCGTCCTGCATCCTTGTATGTCCAGAGATTCCACGAGATCCCACGTTCTTCACAGAGGATAATATTGTGTTCCAGAAGCATTGCATAAAATGACTCCTGTCCATCCAAAATTTCATACCCGGATTCACCGCACCAGATCGGCCGATGGAATCTTCCGGTCTCCTTTAACTGCCGTTCAAAAATTTTTGTGAAAATTTCCATGCGGTGTGTATCGCTCATCTCGGGATCCAGTACGTTCTCCTCCAGAACAAATGGATAAAAATGTACCGTCAATGCAATCTGCGGATCATCAAACTCTGCAAGCGGTGTAAAGTCTCTTCCGAAATCAATTCCTTCCAGGAAAAGAATATGATCTTTATCATGTTTCCGGATTGCCGCAATCACCCGATGATAAAATCCGTTGATCTGCTCCCGGCTCAATCCATATCCCGGTTCGTTAATCACATCGTATCCTGCAATCCACGGATTATTTGCATAGCGCGCCGACAGTTCCTCCCACAACCAGAGCACTTGATCCTGAAAACAGCGATATTTCCAGAACAACGCCTGCCCGGTAATGTTGTCAGAATGCCAGTCTGTATTCTGCGAACCCGGTGTTGAATGAAGATCTAAAATCACGTACATCTCATGCTTCGCACACAGTTCCACTGCCCGGTTTAGCCGTTCAAATCCCTTTTCCAGAAAAACACTTGGCTGCATATCATCCATAAAATAATGATAGCCGAACGGGATACGGACAGAATTTACGCCAATGCTTTTCATGTATACAATATCCTCTTCCGATACTATATGCTCCAGCATGGCATCCAGCCATTCCTCTTTCCGCTCTTCCCCGTATACCTCAGAAAATGCATCCAGTATCATCGAATTCGTTCCCGGCAGCCCCATCATGAAATGTTCAAAATTCATCCATGACCCAAGCGCCCAGCCGCGAAGCAGAATCGGTTTTTCATTCAGGAAAAACTGCTCTCCTTTTGTCTGAATAAAATTCTCTCTCATACGCACCCTCCTTATGGCATTTATTATAAATCTTCATTTTTGTTTATTTAATGGAAAATTCGCGTTATTTTTTGTACTTTATGTGCATATTTTTTCATTATTCTATTTTTTTACTTTATTCTCTTTACATCATTCGTTGTTTTGTATTGCATCAGCATAGTTTTTAATATTATTGTCGTTTATCTCACAAAAGTTAAAAACTGCCGAAAATTGATATTTCATAGCTGAAGAACTTCATAGCTTATTGCTCTGCGCAATTAAAAAAACAGCCCTCTCCGTCAGGAGAAGGGCTTGATAAATTTGCTCATATGTCACCAATATCATAACCGCATCAGCAGTTTCGAGGGCGTTTGTAAACGTCCTGCCGTTTTAATGGATTACAGAAAAATAGGACGGATGGTATTACCTGCGCAGCTTATCCACGAAATGTCTCCTTCATCGCCTCGCCCTTCACGTACTCCAGCACCATCTGCTGTTCCATTTTCAAAATCTCAGGAATGAGCGTATCGGTCTCCTGCGGGTAGATCAAGCCGCTTGCGAGCTTCTGCATCATCGTGAGCATCATATACATCGTCCCTACAAACAGCTGCTGCTCCGGAATATCCGTGCGGAGAGTATGATCTGTCTGCGCTTTCTCCCATGCCTCATGAAACAGATCGGAGAACTGCGTCACGCTGTTGTAATACTCGGTCAGTGCTTCCGGACTGGCATGTTCGTGCAGTACAAACTGATCAAAGCTCGCGTTAAAGCGCAGCAGATCCTGATGTTTTTTATATAATAAGAGATAACTGTCGATAAAAAAGCAGAATTCCCCGTAAGCTGTCTTCTTTACACAATTCTGTTCCTCATAATTTCGTCGAATCTCCTTTGCAAACTGATTCCACTTGAGCGCGCCCAGCTCCACGCAAAGCGACAGCTTCGTCCCAAAATACCGGAATATCGTCGCCACTCCGATCCCCGTAGCAGAAGCAATATCATTCACCGATACCTTTTCAATCGTTCGCTCTGCAAACAGCGTAAATGCCACTTCCAGTACCTCATGACGGCGTTTCGCCATCATATTGCTGATCTCCTCACGGTATTTCATCTGGATTTCCTCCCTGTCATTCATTCTCTGCTTCTTTATACTCTTTCACAGAATGTTATTTTATCATTATTTTCAGGCAGATACCAGAACTTTTTTCGTTTTTCTCCGTTGTCCCGCCTGACGGACGGCAACAAGAAGGCTGCTCGTATGTATAAAACCCTTTTATTTACAGATACTATTTCCAGAAACGGATCGTACTATAAATGGAGGAATTTTTATGAAAGCCACTGGAATTGTAAGAAGAATCGACGACCTCGGACGGGTCGTCATACCAAAAGAAATCCGACGGACACTGCGGATCCGTGAAAGCGACCCGCTGGAAATTTTCACAGACCGGGAAGGGGAAATTATATTAAAAAAATACTCCCCGATCGGGGAGCTTGGAAGCTTTGCAAAAGAATACGCGGAAGCACTGGCCTCCGCTTCCGGTCAGAGCGTCTGCATCACAGACCGGGATCAGGTCATCGCTGTCGCAGGCGGCATAAAAAAGGAGAGTATCGGTACTCCGGTCACCGGACAGCTCGAGGAGATCATGAGTGAACGAGAATACGTCATCTCTGATGTCCAATCCAAAAATCCCGTTAAAATCACCCGGGACGATTCGGATGAAACGATGCCGCAGGTCATCAGTCCGATCCTCTGTGAGGGAGATGTCATCGGATCCGTAATCCTGCGCTGCCGCGATGTCCGGCACCCCATCGGGGAGACCGAGCAGGCACTCGTCAAATGCGCCGCCGGCTTCATGGGACGGCAAATGGAACAGTGATCAGCGGATACGCGGCAGATTCCACCGGTATCTCGCCGCAAAATAGCGCAGGAGCATTACAAAAACCGCACCGGTCATCATGCTGCCAAGGCGCGGCAGATATGGATAGATCAAAGCAAAAAGCAATCCGCCTGCCAGGGACGCCACCGCATAAATGTGCTTCACAAAAATATACGGCATTGTTCCGGCCATCATATCCCGGATCATTCCTCCGCCTACTCCTGTGAGGACGCCTACGAAGACGATCAGAAAACGGTTATCACCGTATCCTGCGTCGATCGCCGCACTGCTGCCGACCACCGTAAAGATCCCAAGGCCGATCGTATCGCAGATCAGCATGATCCGGTCATACCAGACTGCAAGGCTGCCGGAAAAGAGCTGCTGTCGGATATAGGCAATAAAAAACAGGACCGTCGAAGTCGCTACCGCTGCCAGTGCATACGATGCATCCTGAAACATTACCGGCGGCGTGATCCCAAGTATCAGATCGCGGATCATACCGCCTCCCACTGCTGTCGTCACACCGAGCACATTTACCCCGAATAAGTCCATTTTCCGCTCGATCCCGAGCATTGCGCCGGACGACGCAAATGCGACTGATCCGAGCATTTCCATAATATAAATCAGAATATCTGAATAATTCATAATTCCCCCATATTCCCTTCTCTTATTTTCCGCGGGCAGCACAGATCTGCCAGCTTTTCCATCCCCCGCAACGCTGCCGTCGTGCCTGATCCGTCACTTCCAAAGCCCCCACCCCGGACGTACATGGCGCGCCCCATGGCGCAAAGACGCAGGGGCCACGGTAACTGCCGTAGTCCCTGCGTCCTGTGTAAGAATTCAGCTCTATCTATTCTTCTTCGATGCGGATCTCTTTGATCACCGGCATCGTAAGCGGCCTGTTCCATGTATCCGGTCCGGACGTCGGCACATCTGCAATCGCATCCAGCACCTCAAAACCGGAAACCATCTGTCCAAATGCCGCATATCTGCCGTCCAGCTTTGCCGCATCCTGATGTACAACAAAGAACTGCGTCCCTGCCGTATCATATGCATCATCCCGTGCCATTGAAATTGCACCGCGGATATGCCGGATCGTATTCGGGATTCCGTTTTCTTCAAACTCCCCCCTGATATGCCAGTCGCTGTCAGTCATGATATCATTGTCCGGGGAACCTCCCTGAATCACATAGCCCTTTACAATTCTGCACCACGCAAGTCCATCATAAAACCCACTGCGTGCTGTGTCAACAAAATTTTTTACTGTAATCGGAGCAAGCTTTGGATACAGCTCAAAGACCATATCTCCAAAACCTTCCGTAACTATTATACAACGCATAATTTCTCCTGTTTGCTATCCGCTTCTCTGTTTCCTGTGTAGAGACAAATCCCCGTCCACAGCTATGTGGCCCGGGGATCTGCAAGCTTCACGGTTTTAGTGAGCAAGAACCTGTGCGTCCTTGAAGTAAATGTTAGAAGAAGAGGTCATATAAACGCCCTTTACATAATCCTTCAGCAGATAGTTGTTCGACTTGTAATACAGCGGAAGTACCGGATACTCGTTGGAGGCAATCTCGTCTGCCTGCATAACGAGCTCTGCGAACTTTGTGCTGTCCTTCTCTACCTTGATCTGGTCAACGACCGCATCATAGTCCTTATTGCTGTAGAAGACGTTGTTGGATACATCATCCGTATAGAGCAGCGGCAGGAAGCTCATCGGATTGACATAGTCTGCACTCCAGCCCATTGCTGCCACATCATACTCGCCGGCCTGTACCGCATCGTAGAATACAGCCCAGTCCGAGGAAGTCACTTCTACCTGAATACCAAGATTTGTCTGCCACATCTCTGCGATTGCCTCTGCAATCTTCTTTACGTTGTCATCTGAGTAGAAGGAAAGCTGTACGGTCGGGAAGCCTTCGCCGTTCGGATAGCCAGCCTCCTCAAGCGCTGCCTTTGCCCCCTCTACATCTGCGGTAGAAGAAAGTCCGTAATCAGAACGTCCCTCTGTGATATCCTTACCGTCAACCACATAACCCGGAGCAAGGAAGCTGTATGCCGGCTGTGCCTCTACCTGAGCCACGTTGTTGATCAGAGCCTCACGGTCGATCGCCAGGCAGAGTGCCTTACGCACGAGCGGATTGTTAAACGGCTCCTTTGCACAGTTGAAATCATAGTATACGGTTCCGTAGCTTGCCTCGATCTGTACACCTGCATTTTCTGCCTTCAGCCGTGCATAGTCGCTGGACGGGATGGATCTCACACCGTCTACCTCGCCGCTCTCATAAGCAGTCAGTGCTGTAGAGGTATCCAGAATGTAACGGTAATTAATCTTATCGAGCGTTACATTTTCCGCATTCCAGTAGTTCTCATTCTTCTCGAGTACCACATTCTCGCCCATATTCATCTCGGTGATCTTGAACGGGCCGTTGCAGATGTAGGTATCTGCTGCGTTCGTCCATTTGTCGCCGTTGGCTTCGATCGTTGCTTCCTGTACCGGATCGTATACCCACATACTTACGAGATCTACAAAATACGGGCACGGAGCTTTGAGATCAAATTCCAGCGTCGTATCGTCGAGTGCCTTGATGCCGACCTCATCCGCAGATACGCTTCCGTCATAGTACTCCTGTGCGTTTACAACGTAATCGGAGATCATATTTACATACTGTGCCGTAGTCTCCGGTGTCAGGACACGCAGTGCGGAATATACATAATCCTGTGCTGTATGTGCACTTCCGTCACTCCACTTCAGTCCGTCTCTTAAGTGGAAGGTATAAACGGTCAGATCATCGTTGACATCCCAGGATTCTGCCTCACCCGGAACGACCTCACCTGCTGCGTCATAAGTCACAAGACCCTCGAAACAGTTGATCAGAAACGGAGTCGCAAAGGAATTGTTCGTCACGTTCGGGTCGATACCATCCGGCTGGTTGTTCAGTACAAAAGTGATTTCCTGCGCGTCTGCGAGCGCAGCTTCCCCTGCGGTTTCCTCTTCCGCACCTTCTGTACCGGCCTGCATCAAGTCATCGATTGTGGTTGCACCTGCGACACCCGGAAATGCACTTGCGCAGATCATTCCGACTGCCAGAAGAAAGCTCAGTCTTTTTTTCATTTTCTCTCCTCCTTGTGTGGTTGACAGCACGCCGTATCCCGGCGCCTGTGGTGATGATACTATTTATGTTCCAGGGCACATGGCCCTTAAAACCGTTTAATCATATGATACACGGGTCAATAAGTCACGCTTTTTCATGCAAGCATGAAACGCATGACCTTTTGACCCTTGTATCATCATATAAATGGCAGGCCACCATATGGCCGCCGCCCATATCCTTCATCTGCGGCATTACCTGCGCACACTCCGGCTTCGCATACGGGCATCTTGTATGAAAGCGGCAGCCCGTCGGCGGATTGATCGGACTCGGGATATCGCCCTCGATGCTGCTGTTTACCTTTTTCCTTGCAAGCTTCGGATTCGCGACCGGAATGCTGCCGAGCAGTCCCTTCGTATACGGATGTAGCGGATGCTTATAGATCTCATCCGCCTCTGAGAGCTCAACAAGCTGTCCCAGATACATGACGCCGACATCATCCGATACATAGCGCACCATAGAAAGGTCATGCGCGATAAACAAATAGGACGTCCCCTGTTCCTCCTGATAATCCTTCAGAAGATTAATGACCTGCGCCTGAATCGACACATCCAGGGCAGAGATTGGCTCATCACAGATCACGACATCCGGCTGCAGTACGAGTGCACGTGCGATACCGACTCTCTGCCGCTGGCCGCCGGAAAATTCATGTGCATAACGGCTGGCATGCTCCTTCGTCAGACCGACACGCTCCAGCATCGGATAAACGATCGCATCCGCCTCACTTTTTTTCTTTACGATTCCATGCGCCACCAACGGCTCCGCGATGATGTCGCGTACCGTCATACGGGCATTCAGCGAAGCGTACGGATCCTGAAAGATCATCTGCATCTTTTTGCGCAGAGGCTTCAGCTCCTTTTGCTTCAGACTGGTAATATCTTCCCCGTCCAGCAGGATCTTCCCGTCTGTCACATCGTACATCCGAATAATCGTGCGCGCACAGGTCGATTTTCCGCATCCGCTCTCGCCGACCAGTCCGAGTGTCTTCCCCTTCTGCAAGGTGAAGCTCACGCCATCTACCGCATGGACGATCTGCTTCCCGGATATTTTAAAATGCTTGGTGAGGTTCTGGACCTCCAGTATATTTTCTCCACTCATTGCCTGTCCCTCACTCTTTTATTTTATCCTGTTTGAACGGATTGTGCGCATCTGCCGGTGCATCCTCATACTGCAAAAAGCAGCGCGTCTGATGCCGCTCCCCTACGGAGACAAAGTCCGGAAGCTCTGCTGCACAGATGGCACGCGCATACGGGCAGCGCGGTGCAAACGGACATCCCTTCGGAGGATTTGTCATATCCGGCGGTGATCCCGGGATCGGCTGCAGCCGAACGCTTTTATCCTGCTCGATATCCGGCATCGACGCCAGCAAGCCCATCGTATACGGATGCCCTGGATGCTCAAACAAATCGTCGATCGACGCCTCCTCCATCACAAGACCACCATACATAACGACGACACGGTCGCAGAGCTCTGCCACAACGCCAAGATCATGTGTGATGAAAATGATGCTCGTCCCGTATTCTTTTTCCAACTCCCGCAGCTGCCGCAGGATCTGATCCTGAATCGTCACATCCAGAGCCGTCGTCGGCTCATCGGCGATCAGCAGCTTCGGCTTATTCGCCAATGCCATCGCGATCATGACACGTTGACGCATACCGCCGGAAAACTCATGCGGATAACAGCCATACCGCTTCTCCGGCTCCGGAATCCGCACCTTGCGGAACAGCTCCAGCACCTCCTGTCGGATTTCTTCCTGGCTGCGATCCCTGTGATGCTCTCTGATCATCTCACCAACCTGCTTGCCAACCGGGATCAGCGGATTGATTGAGGACATCGGATCCTGAAAAATCATTGATATTTTTTCACCGCGGATGCTCCGCAGCTTCTTTTTATTTACATTTATAAGGTTCTCTCCCTCAAAAAGGATCTCGGAGTTCTCCTTTATCACTGCCGTATCTGCCAGAAGTCGGAGAATTGACATCGAAGTCACACTCTTACCGCTTCCCGACTCTCCGACCACACCGAGGATCTCGCCCGGATTAACGGAAAAGCTGACTCCACGCACGGCCTGTACCTCTCCGTTGCTCGTCATAAATGAGGTTCTGAGATTTTTGATCTGTATTACCGGTTCCATACTCCGCCTCCTACTTCTTCAGTTTCGGATCCAGTGCATCGCGCAGTCCGTCTCCGATAAAATTAAAGCCAAACATAATCAGGCAGATCACAAGTGCCGGAATGAAAAGCTGATACGGGCAGGTCCGCAAATTCTGCGTCGCATCGTTGCACATCGTGCCGAGGCTCGCGAGCGGTGGCTGCAGACCAATGCCAAGGTAGCTTAAAAATGCCTCCATAAAGATCGCTGACGGAATCAGCATCGTGACTGTGACGAGGATCGATCCCATCGAATTCGGAATCAAATGCTCAAGAAGGATCGTCTTCGTCGAAGAGCCGATCGTCTTTGCCGCCATGACAAATTCCTGATTTTTCAGGCTCAGTACCTGGCCGCGTACAACGCGCGCCATATCGACCCAGTAGGTCGTACCGATTGCGATGATAATACTCTGGATGCCCGCACCGAGCAGCACCATGATCAGGATGACGTACAGCGTCAGTGGAATCGTACTGATGATATCGACAATACGCATCATTACTGTATCGACCATACCTCCCAGGTAGCCCGAAATTCCGCCAAAGACAATACCGATCACCATGTTTACGACAACTGCGATAAATGCAACCAGCAGTGATACCCGTGTGCCGTACATAAGGCGTGTCAGGATATCACGGCCGAGGCTGTCCGTACCCAGGATATAGGAGCGATTCCAGACCTGCGCAGTCTCATAGATGACGCGGGTCGCCGGATCTGCGATCAGATATGGCTTGATGCCATAGAAAAGGCCGATCTCCTCACCATTGCAGTCAAAAATGACCATCGAAGATGCGCTTTCATCACGCAGCTTCGTCAGCTGACGTCCGAGTGTCCCGTCCTGATTTACCCATACGACCTTTAAGGATTGGGTGATATACAGATAACCTGAATGATCCTTTGTCACATAAACCGTCATACGCGGCGGAATGTTGACCAGATCCAGATCCTGCTTTGAATAGCTGTAGTCTGTAAAAAACGGTCCGATAAACGCAAAAACCAGAAGCACCAAAATCAGGATCAGTCCTGCGATCGCCGTCGGCTTATGACGGAAGCGGAACCATACGTCTCCTGCAAAGGTGCGGTTCTTTGTCCAGATTTTTTCCCGGTCCTCATTGGAGGACTCAAGCAGTTCCCATTTGTTTTCCATTGTATCTGTGTCCTTTTCTTGTTGTAATGTTGTAACGGCTTTTTGACCTTTTGACCCTGGCATCATCCTGTCATATTAGTCGTATTTAATTCTCGGATCGATCAGGCAATAGAAAATATCCACCAGGAATACCATCGCCAGCAGGAACGCCGCATAGAATACCGTCACGCCCATGATCGTCGTGTAGTCACGCTGGGAAACACTGTTGACAAAGTGTACGCCCAGACCCGGAATTGCAAAGATCTGCTCTACGACAAAGCTTCCTGTCAGCAGATTTGCGATCGTCGGTCCAAGCACTGTGATGACAGGGATCAGTGCATTCCGCAATGCATGCTTGAAAATGACCTTTGTCTCTGAGAGCCCTTTTGCACGGGCCGTCCGGATGTAGTCCTGTCCCATCACCTCCAGCAGGCTGGAACGCATCTGGCGCGCCAGATAGCTGACGGAATAGCCGCCCAGCGTAATAACCGGGAGCACATAGCCCTTCCAGCTGTCCAGTCCGAACGTCGGCAGCCAGTTCAGCCGAAATGAAAATACATAAATCAAAATGGAAGCAATGACAAACGACGGAATCGTAACTCCGATCGTCGCAATGCCCATGACCAGCATATCCTGCCATTTTCCATTTTTCACTGCAGCCAATATACCCAGCGGCAATGAAGCCAGCACAACGAAAATGACTGTGATACCTCCAAGCTTGGCAGATACCGGAAAACCGTTAGAAATAAAGTCCGTGACCTCCTTACCCGTATATTTGTAGGATGGTCCCAGATCTCCGTGCAGGATTCCCACAAGATAATCGAGAAACTGCTTCGGTAACGGGTCATTCAAATGATATTTTTCATTCAGCGCTGCCTCTACCTCCGGCGTAACCTTTCGGTCGCTTGTAAATGGCCCGCCCGGAATCGAATGCTCGATCACAAACGTCAGCAGGATAATCATAAACAGCGCGACCAGCATCATGCCAAGGCGCTTCAAAAAGTAACGAACCATAGCCCTTCCACTCCATCTGTTCATAATATTTTAATATTTTGCCATTTTACCACGTCATCACATTAATGTCAAATTTTGTTTTTCATACGACGGACATTCGTATTTCTGTGTGCTACACAGCTGCATGCTCCCGAAGCACCGCGGAGCCATTTTTCTGTGGATTTTACAATATAAATATGCTATATTGTATATAGAAAGGAGGGATATACAGAATGGCATTAACGCAGGAAGATTTGCTGGCGATTGGAAACTTGCTGGAAACAAAACTGGCTCCCATCAAAACAGACGTAGCCGATCTCAAAGATGATGTCGGCACTCTCAAAACGGACGTAGCTGGACTTAAGGATGATGTCGGAGAACTCAGATCTGACGTTGTGATTCTCAAAGATGATGTCGGCTCGATCAAAGAAACGGTACATCGCAATTATGATGTCACGCTTGAGTTCTACGGAAAGCAACAAGAATTCAATACGGCAACGCAAGAAAAACTGGACGAACTGCATTCTTTAATTGTCATCTTTTCGCAGCAGACAATAAAGAACACAACTGATTTAAGACTAATTAAGTAAAATGAATAGAGAATTATTTTCAGGGGGATCGGCCACAGATGCAGGGACATGTCATCGTGGCCGGAGTTTTTATTTCCGAGGAAACACTGAGGGAACCCTTGTAACCCACTGTAACCCCACTTCCGCATAACGAAAAAACCCCGAATCTCTTAAGATTCGAGGCTTTCCGTAGCTTCTACAAGAGCTGATGACGGGAATCGGACCCGTGACCTCCTCACTACCAATGAGGTGCGCTACCGACTGTGCCACATCAGCAAGTTATCTCCGCTACGGTTATTTATATTACCATAGGTTCTGCAGTTTGTCAAACATATTTTTCAATTTTTTTATTTTTTTGTTTCTACATCCTGCTTCCCTATTTTTCTGCTCAATTCTTATACAAATATTTCCACTTCTTGTTTACAATTCTCATTTTTCCCTCTCTTTATAAGGTGAATCGCCGGTGATCTAATAATTATTTTCAAAGGAGAATTACATTATGGGAAAAATTGAAACAGCTTTACAGTGGATGATTGATTTAGCAAATAGCAAAGACCATGGCTACAGCCAGTCCAGACGCTGGGGACCGGATTACGACTGCTCCTCCGCAATCATCAGTGCATGGGAATACGCTGGCGTACCTGTTAAAACTGCAGGCGCCACTTACACAGGAGACATGAAGGCTGCATTTCTGAAATGCGGGTTCAAAGACGTAACCTCAAGTTGCGATCTCAACACCTGTGCAGGACTTCAACCGGGAGATGTATTGTTAAATGAGATCAACCATACCGAAATGTATGTTGGAAACAAGCAGGACGTTGCTGCGCACTCTGACCGCGGAAACCCGGCAGAAGGTGATCAGGATGGCACGGAAATCAGCGTTTCAGCCTACTACAATTATCCGTGGGATTGTGTCCTTCGTTATTGTGGTGACAACACTGGCGGAACTTCCACCACACAGAAACTGACATTAGGTTCTTCTGGCCCGGAAGTAAAAGCAATGCAGCAGAAGCTCATGATGCTCGGCTATGACTGTGGTTCTTCCGGCGCAGATGGTGAATTTGGCAATGCTACTCTCGCAGCTGTAAAAAGCTTTCAGGGAAAAAATGGCATTACCACAAACGGCATCTATGGCCCGACTACTCGCAAGAAGGCAGAAGCCCAGTATAAGGCATTAGGCGTATTTACCGCCACCTGCAATCTTGCCGGTCTGAAGGTTCGTACCGGAGACAACACCAATTATGCCATTTTCTCTGCATATCCCAGCTTGAAAAAGGGCGAGAAAGTAAAAGTAGCCCGTGTCACTTCAAATAATTGGTACTTTGCTCTGGTAGGCGAACGGTATGTTGCATATATGGCTGCAAAATATATGAAAAAAGGCTGATCGTATCCAGTATTCTAAAATGAGGGGGTGTCATAAGACACCCCTTACTCAAGCATGCAGCTTACTTAACTAAACTCATGCCCCGGAACTCCATTGTTCACCATGACTTTTCCTGCCAGCTCTGCCACTCCTGAAACTTCAATATCTGTGACATCCGGATAAGCCCCGTGGTAGTCCGGGAATGTAAAGAACACGTCGCCATTTCCTCCATAGCATACCGCCTCTGAACCATCACCAGTAAATTCCGCTGTTCCGGAAAGCAGGCACTCCACTCCATTGCTCGCACGGTCCACCAGATTCACAGAAAAATCAAAGGTGGTTTCTGTCACGTTACTGATATTAAGAGTGTAATAGTCTGGCATTTGTTCCATTGGAATTCCTTCATAAATACTGGATTCTGCATATCTTCCCGCATACACCTGTACCGCCGCCACGACTCCATCTGTGTCGTTTTGGCTCTGGTCTGCATTTTCTGTATTGGAAGAAGGAGTATTCACACGATTGTTATTTGCAATATTTTCAGAAGAATCTGTACTCATTCCTGCCCCGGTTTTCAAATAATCCTGTGAAATATAGCCGCGAATTCCATTGTAGTTGACTGGTACCCATCCATTTACTGCCGTTCCAAGCGCTGTCACTGTATACCCCTGCGGCACAATGCCCATTACCGGACTGCTCGTCGTCGTTTTACTACGGATATTCACTGTGGCTGTCGCTGTCATTTGCATGCCGGAAGCGGCTGTTGCACTGCCCGTACCAGAAGAAGCTCCCTGCGATGTCCCTGCTTTGCTCATACAGCGAAGCATCAATGCAATATTTTCATTTTCATACTGATTCAATACCGTTACATCAAATTTTTCTGCCGCTATCGTACCACTATACCAACCCTTCCCATCAAAATACTGCTGGATACTCTTCGTCACAAATTTGCGGTGATGGCGCGCATAAATTTCATTAATTGCCATCTGAAGCTCATCTGCACTCATTCCACTCAGGTCGGATTCACTTAGGTACTTTGTCGAACTGTTCGGAAGGATATAATCCGCATCCTGTGCCGCATCCGATGCATTCTGTGACAGCTGATCCATATCTACAACTCCTTCACCCGGATTTGTCACAGTGATATTACTTACCACCCAATCGGTATCCCCGGAAAGCTGTAGCCACTCTGCCCAAATCGCATCATCTTCCATATAGCCCTGTACATCCGTTGGAAGACTTACATAGTAAATATAACCATCTGTCTCTCCAATGATCCGATAGCTCGGCAGCACATCCATAAAATCATAATCATCGCTGCATGTCAGTGTAAACAAATATCCACCGGAATTTTCCTGACCATACTCTGCTGAAAGTGCTTCCTGTGATGCCTTATGATAAACAGATACCGTTCCATATGGGAAATTTGCATCCTCATCAACCTCCAGTCCGTATTTTCCGTCCCAGTCTGCCGGAATCGTCAACTCCACATCCCGGAACTGATATACCTGATCGCCTGCTCCATCCGCTGCCAGCTCATAGCTCCACAGATCCTCCGTCGCTCCTGCACTCAATGTCATTCCAGACATGACTCCAACTCCTGCCAGCACCAATACTACTGCCTTCCCTTTCATATCCAGTCCTTTCCTGCGAGGTCTTCTCGACTCGCATATCTTTTATTCCCGCGAGCAACGAGCCAAACAGCTATATTTGCACGGGTAGTTACTTCAGCCAACGTCCTCTCATCTTCGCTCAGATCCGCCGCCTCAGGATAATTCCATTTTACGCCTTTTCCACTATTATCCAAGGAAGTTAATCTGAGCTTTTTCTTAAGCATTCCTTAAATTGTTTTTTCTTTCATCCATTCCTGATTTTCCTTGCAAATACCCACTTTACCGTTGCCCGCCTGTATGCTAACACGTCATTTTTACAGACTCCCGCACGTGTCCGGAATCTCATAGATTATGTCCTTTTTCATCTCAAAAATGCCGAAAAAGCCTGAAGGCCAATCCCGTCAGGCTTTTTTTGTGCATCTGCTTTCCTGCACGACTGTTACGTTCTGCTGTCTTTTTCAGTTTTCTCCGGAGTATCTGTCAGTTTCGCAGACAAAAAGCTCTTAATATCCGCAATTCCGTTTTCCACTTCATCAAGGATATTCAGCTTTTCTGTCAGCTGACTGATGATCGCCTGATAATTCCTTTCCCGTTCCTCCTGCCGTAAATCTCTTTTTTCATTTTCTTTTACCACGTAAAGCAAAAGAAAAACGGCAAGTACTGCCCAGATTCCCTGTGACAAGGCTGCATCCAGAATTGTACCGTCCATGGCACTTCCTCCTTTCTGATAAACTCTGAGTTTGCAAGCTCATCTTTTAAGGATATTTTTTCTACTAAATTGTAAACTTTTCAGCCAGTTTTCTGTATTTGCTTGTCTGACCAATTATTTCAGTAAAGCATCCTGTTATATTCTCTTTGCTTCGTATTGTGGCTGTAAAGCGGACATTCGCAATCCATCCCTGCAGCTCTGCTGACAGGGCCTAGCTTCGCTACTCGCCCATGAACGCAGCCGCTTCGCGATCTGCGTTCAAATTTTTTCAGAATTTTGTTTCTGATTTGACCGCAGCTCTCTACTTCCCCTCAAAAGGGGGTATGTCTTTTGACTACAATTACGAAGCTGCTGGAAGAATATCACAACGGTTCTGCCGATGCCTGTGAAGAAATTCTGAAACGTATGATGCCACTCGCAAAGAAATATGCCGGAAAGATCCACTGTATGGACTATGAGGACGCACTTCAGGAACTGTGTCTCACCATTCTCGAAGCATTGACACATCTCGATCCCGCCTGTCCGGAAGGAAAATGTATCAGCTATATCGAAACATCTGTCATTAATCGCTACTATGCACTCTGCAAACGCTATCTCTCTGCTCCGGAAACCGAAAACATCGACGATACCAATGCAGATCTTCCCGATTCTTTTTCCTACGACGATTCCCTTCTCGACATCGAGCATTACATCCGGAACATTCCGGAAGCAGGCGGAAAGCGCAAAATCCTCTCCCTGTTTTTCTACGAGGATCTCAGCGACAAAGAAATCGCCGAACGGATGCAAATGTCGCGGCAGTATGTGAATCGCATCCGCCGTCAGTTGATACAGGGATACTTTGACCAGACAAAGTAAGCTCTGCGCACACAGACAAGGGCAAATATCTCACTGCAAAGATATGCGGATCATTTACCAGAATAGCCGCTTATTTTAGCCCGTAAAAATGAGACAGCCATGCAAGTGATATGCTGCCAAAGAACATTATCACCCCTCTCGGCTGTCTCATTCCATACCTTCCTGTCATGTGTCACTCAAAATCTAGGCCCCTGAAAGTTGCAAGAAGTGCACTTCCCACACCCGCAATTCCATTCATCCATGACGGATTATAATACTCATGCGCCACCTGCTTTCCATACCCCTCCAGATGCAGCAACAATTCTGCCAGTAGCTGTTCATAACGGCTCTGATACGCCTGCTTTTCGAAATCTTCTGGCATATCTTCCGCATACTCAGAAAGGTACTTTTTCATGATGAGAAGATGTCCTGCAATCCCATGGCACAGGCAGATATGATCTCCCGGTTCCTGCATAAAAAGAGCCTTTGCCGACCGCCGGATGTCCCGCTGTATCTGTTCTGAATCCATATACCTTGCCAGTTCCATGCGGGACAGCAGCACACCCGGTGCGCCATGACACCAGGCATTCATGACACGTGGCTTTCCTCTTTCGCGATAGTCGAGCCAATTCTGCTGTTCTTCGGAGTACAGGCTATCTTCATAAGATAACAGCTGTAAAATCTTATCCTGATATTCCTTACGCCTGTATTCCCGTACTTTCTCATCCATATCCCCTGCCTGCTCCAGCATCTTGAGCAGCGCTGCATATGCCATCAGAAATCCGCTGTTGCCATGCGCCATTCCGGCCAAAGGCATTTCCCCTTCATCTGAGAAGCCTGCACCTGCTTCCATTTTTCTTGCCTGTGTCCACAGCTTCGCTTCTATTTGCGCCGACAGCTCCAGATATTTGGATGACTGCACGAGCCGATACAATTCTGCAGCCAACACAATTGCCCCGGCATTTCCATTCATATAATCCAAATATGGCGTTTTCTCCCACACCCATTCTATATACTGAAACTGTCGTTCCGCATACCACCGATATTCCTGTTTCCCGGTAATCTGATACAGCATCAGATATGCCTTTACCAGCGAACCCTCCCCGTCCAGCACTCCCGTCTTCTGATCGGAACGACTCTTGCTCTGCAGCAGCTGATCCGTATGCTGAAACAGCTGCTCTTTTAATTTTTGAAACATTGCTTCCGCACGTTTATCCCGAAAACAGACCTGATACTGTGCAAGAAACACTGCAATCCCGGAAAGCCCATCATACAGAGAAACACCCATCGGAACAATCCGCCACTTTGCATTGCTGTAAAACCGGAGTCCATGCCAGTCGACCCGCACGCCAGAGTCTATCGCCGTATCACAAATCCACTTTCCGATCCTGCAAATATACGTTCTTAAGTAGCGCTGCTTTTCCATCTGTGATAAAATCTGCGGTACTTTGCTTCGCTTCATTTTTTCTTTTTGCAAAAGTGCCACAGACAGCCGGATCAAAACAACCTGCTGTACCTCATCCTCCCTGCCCAAATGCTTCCATTTTCTTTTCCACGCTTCCAATGGCGTCATCGGCAGATATTCCGGGTATTCATTCCCGTCTCCATCGTACAGGCTTCTGCTTTCTCCGGCCAATTCGAAATATGGAATATCCATCCGCATTAATGACTCTATTTCATAGTCATGCAACCGTTTTGTGCGCTCACTCATGTTTTCTTCATAGAGAACTTCCAGAAGCTTCCGCCGCTCTTCTGTACTTCCAAGCACCCCCGGATGCAGCGATGTGAGCCGATACATGGCATACTGCTGCGAATGTCGGAGCAGGATTCGAAAACGCCCTTCAAAAAACTGTTCCAGCAATTTCTCTGCCTCGGAATCCTGCAGGCAATCCCTGTATGCATCCGCAAATCCCCTGCACAGCTCTTCGGTATAGTCTGCTGGATTCACTGCCTGTCCCTGCAAGCGCACTACGCATTCTGTCAGTTGCAGTTCGATCGGCTCATGTGCAATACAGATATCGGATCTTCCCTCATTTTTGACTACCGGCATCCGAAAAGGTGTACGAATCTTCTCACCATCCGAAAGAGCACTGATCACAGCGGCCTGCCCACCTGCTCCCCACGTCAGCACCGGAAGGAGTCCCGTAGTAAGAACCGAACTCTTCCGCTCTCCGTCAGGTGCATATCCGGGAAATGTCTCAAAATCAATGAGCATTGGATATTCGCCACAGGCAATGAGATTTTCCCCATGCAAGTCAGAAGCAGTCAGTACATAGCCCAAAAACAAATGGATTCCCATCCGATAGTAATAGCTCTGTACCTCTGCAACAGTATCACATCCCCGGCTGACTATCTCCGCCTCCCATCCATACGCACCGCAATCCAGATATGGTGCAGGCAGGCAGGACAATCCCAGTGACTTGCTGATCCGATTGTAAAGTGTCTGATAGAGTGCCTTTTTTCTGATGCTATGCGGCTTGTAATACAGCCAGACACCATTCTCCAGCTGCACCCGAATCGTACTTCTCCCTCCATTGTGCGGATCCCCTGCTTTCAAACCCAGCGAACAGATCCCTGCATGCTCCACACCCGGGCATATCTCCTCCGCAATTTTTCTGCGATCATTTTCAAAGCGCTGCAAAAACTCCTGCAAAAATGCCTCTGCCTGTTCCATTACCTGTTCAGTGACACGCATCAGCTCCGGATAACGGTCACAAAGCTTTTGCACATGCTCCGTCGACGATAAATACCGTTGTAAATAATCCTGATACCCCTCCTCCGGTGTCATGCCACACAGTCCATCCGTTGCTTTTGCATGCTGAATATCTGCAATCAGCATACGCAGGGCCAGACCCTGCGCACTTTGTACCTTGTATTTCTCTATTGCTTCGTTTGTTTCTTTTTTCGCTTCATTATTGTTCTTTTTCTTCGCCAGTAATTCATTTAGCTGGCTGTTCCATAAAGTTTCTAATTTTTGTCTGCTGCTCATGCGTACTTCCCATTTTTCATAAATGTCAAGTTATAAAATAATTCAATTCTTTTTATATAGTTGTTCACCTCTTTTAATTTGCACAGTTCTAAATACAATTTCATTTAGCAACACAAAATTGTTGCAATCGTCCCTCCTCCAAGTGTAACAAACTGTGGCTCTACAATGCTTTCCGAGCCTTCTATCTGCAACCCTTTCGCCTCATCTATTTCCTCTCTAATCTCATTAATCCAATTCTTTGTCTCTTTCATTCACTTTTCTCCTGTCCTACTATAATATTAATTCTTGCTTGAAACATATTTTTATCATAAACAAAGTCTGTCTCGCCGCTGTACTTATCCACAATACTTTTAACACTTGCAATTCCATATCCATGGTTAAAAGAATCCTTTTTAGATGATACAAAACGTGTATCTTTTTGGATTGGAAGCACCGCATTCGAATTTTTAATTAAAATCATAAACATATTATTTATCTGCTTTATTTTCAATTCAATAATACGTTGCTTCACTTCACATTTTTCTACTGCCTCAATTGCATTATCTAACAAATTTCCAAGAAGTACAATAAAATCACCTTCCTCTATTGGAATTCTATCCAGTGTTACATGAAACTTAAATTCAACGTGAAGCCTATCCATCTGTTCACATTTCATGTTAAATAGAAAATCAAGTGTCGGAATACCTGTCCACGTTTTCCCTTTACTCTTTTTCATATCATTGTGAGCATTCTGAATAAATATTTTCGCCCGTTCTATATCTCCATTCTCTAAGCATTCTTCAATAAATTGCATACGATGTTTTTCATCATGTATTAAACAGCGATTTTGTTCATATGCTTTTCTTAATTCTTCATACTGTTTTTTAATCGCTTCGTTCTTCATAAATAATACTTCTTGTTCAGCAAGCATGGATTTTCTAAACAGTAAGATGAGTCCCGTCACTATAAATATAACTATTAATGCAGATATAATAATTATAATCTTGGCTTTATAAACAGCTATATTTTCCCATCTTATTAAATCTGTAAAAAAATTTAGTATTATGCTCTCGCCGATTGCCGTAAGAACCATCCATTTTTTATTTTCTCCAAGCATTTTGTTTACTACATCGTAAACAGGAAAACATTTTGTCAGGAAAAAAATAGCTCCATACACAGCCAGAGGAATTATTACTGCTACAAATGTATGCATGCCCCCATTATAATTTAATTCCATCAATGTTTTCTGTTCTGCTGCTCCCTTATAAGCCATATAAGCACACTTCATAATTTGTACCGTTACCAAGTAAAAGACGTTCCAGATGTATGCTTGATAAATTTTACACTTATATCGTTTATAAAAGAAAAACGGCAAAAAAATATTTGCAAGCCACACCATTCCTATCGATATATAACACTGCCAATAATTCCATGCTAAAAAACCGCATACAGAAAACCATTCTAATATTGACAATACTAAATCTATTTTCTGAATGTGTGCATTAGAAAACATCTGCTTTTTTACTATCGTATACCGGTAGCCTACAATTGCAACAATCCATCCGATTATAATCCCAGTTTTTACATCACTCCCATAACGATGAAAAAAATTGTGAAATATCAGACTAAATATAATCCCATGCAATACCGCCTCATTCACCACCTCCTTCCAGCCCCACTCATCTTCTGCCCTGCGTGGAAATGCTTTCGAAAAAATCCAGATACCAAGGCCTGTCTCAATTATGATTCCAAGTGTGTTTAACCCTAATATCATCATCTCTAACACCGCCAGTATTCTGCTATTTTTCGTTTCACTTCTGTTACCCGCTGAATCCCCACAGGAAGCTTCGAACCGTCCCGCATATACAGGACATGATCCTTCATCTTCATGACATGCCTGATATTGACAATGAAGCCTTTCTCAATGAATAGAAACTCCTCAGAATCCAGCTCTTCAAACAGCTCACTCAGCGATTTCCGCACACGGCCTTCACCTCTTTTATGAATCAGCACCGTATATTTTCCGTCTTTTTTCAGATAGTAAATATCATCATAGCTGATTTTTTCGATGTTGCCTTTTTTCTCGATGACGTAATATTTTTCCTCCCGCTCCATCAGCCCTGGCAAAAGTGCATCGTAGGCTGCTGTCAGCTTGTCCACCAGCACTTCTTTCGGTATGTAGCGATAGGTATTGACTTCGTAAGCCTCTACTGCATAATCAATGAAATTCGTTGCAAAAATGATGACTGGATCCGGATACAGCATTCGAATACCCCTAGCTGCATCAAGGCCATTCCTGCCCGGCATTTCGACATCCAGTACATAAATATCGAATTTCTTTTCCTCCAGTTCACAGAGCAGCCACTCTGCGTCCTGAAAAAGCTCGATCCTGCATTTCTGTCCTTTCCTGCGAAAATATTCCTCCGTGATACGCTTTTCTTTATCCAGATACATTTGCTCATCGTCTACGATTGCAATGGATATCATTCGCCTTTCCTCCCTCATTTTTTCTCATTTGATTCTGCAAAAGTATAAAACCGGAAATTGCTCACATCATAAAAGTAGCTTCCCTGCTCCTCTATAATCAGTTCATAAGCATCCGGTATCTCATCGTCACTTCCTGCAAAGCGATGATATGTGTACAGATACCGTCCTTTCTGATGCCCGGACACCTTAGCTATGATGTCATCGACGACTTCATGAATGCTCATCGGGTTTTCCTTTGTCGGACGCCATCTGCCGATCATGCTGCGCACCTGCGTCCTTGTCAGCTGAATCTTTCTGCCACCAAAACCGGCATCCGGTCGAAATGCCTCCTGACCTTGCCCTAACGTTTCCAGGGCGGTACGAATCTCTTCCATCTCCGGATTCAATGAATTTCCGGTATTCACATAGGCCTGTAAATGCAGCCGTATCAATTCCAGAAGCTTTTTATCTCCGGTATTTTGATACCATCCGAGAATCATATGCAGCGATGACCGGAGCGTTTCCGCAAGAGATATTTCCCGATAATGCAGTGTCCACATAGAATACATCATAACACATATTTCCTTATACTTGTTATCTTTTATATCCAATTTCTTCTCTCACCTCCTAACTGCGCATATTTGTGTACCGCCAGAGCTTGTCATGCGTTTAACATTTTTTATGTGACCTGTTAGACTACGCATAAGGAGTACACATATGAATATGAGAAAAAACATTGGTTTACGTCTGAGCCAAGCACGAAAGGTGAAGGGATTGACTCAGGAACAGCTTGCAGAACTGGCATCCTTTTCGGTCAGCGAAATCAGCCGTATTGAAACCGGACGTGCAGAAACACCTCTTACCACGTTGCAGAAGCTCTGTGATGCCCTGCAGATCGGGCTTGATTTCCTGCTCTATGACTGCTTTCCGGATAAAACTGGTTTTACGAATCCTACCATTCAGCAGATCATGGAACTGCTCTCATCTGCATCGGAAGAAGAGCAGAAGGTTTGCCTTGAAATTATCAAGCAAGTTCACAAGCTGTCGGATAAAAATATAACATCTTAAGAGAATGGAAACGTCAACTGTCCGTCAACTTGGACGAAGTGTCCGCCTTTCGCATTTCAGACCTAAAAACAGACATAAAGAAACCTCTGAGCGTCATTTTTCAGAGGTTTCTTTATGTCTGTTTTTATATGTTTAATTATCTAATTCTGTCACTCGTACCAGATATGCCGCAACCCTTTCGCCAAGATATTCTACACACACGGTACTGTCCATCGTATACTCATCCGGCTTTACCGCCATCTGGTCTGTCAGGCGGAAGGTTCCTCCCAAAGCCGTTTGAATTTCCAGTTCGTCCCCATCCAGACTGCATACCTTGCCTCTGGCCTCTTTGATTCCTTCGTCATAAGATTCCCGTGAAGATGTTCGGCTCATGTACTGAATCAGCGGCTGCCCGTACAAATCTCCCAGCCATATCAGCTGCACATAATCACCACATTCTCCCCATAGTCGGCTCGTCCACTGACAGGAGGTAAACGTAAGCTTTCTCCCGTCATCTGCCTGCAGGAGGATCCTCGTCTGTGAGGTAGACTCATCCGTTTCCCGTTCCAGTACCGTTCCCATCATGGAACCTCCGGCTTCTATCAGCGCCGTATAATCATCTACTGGAATCTGACTATTACCCGATTGTATCCTCTCTGTATCTGCTTCGTCTATCAGCTCTGCCGTAACCCACGGCATCAGACAGTTTGTCTCACTCCACGAATCCCAGATAGAATCTTCTTCCATGTACCCTCGCATTGCTATTGGTTTTTTCAGATAATATAAACCTTCCGTCCCACTTCCAACAGTGCCATACCAATTTTCGCTATCTGTCTCCGGCAATTGATAATCGGCAGCTACTCCAAGTGCAAATAGCAGGCCATTCTCACTCTCATCTGTCTTCCCGCTCTTCAGCCATGCAGCACGCGATGCATCGTGGTAAAACCGTATTTCCTTTTCCGTCTGCTCAATCGCAATTTTACCTTCCCATTCCTCTGGTAGCTGAAGCCGTACCTCTGAAAAGTCAAATACAATCGCCCGCTTTTCATGAGAAAAGTACATATCATGATCCCAGCCAGCCGCATATACAGGCACTGTCATTAATTGAACTGCCAGACTGCAAATGATAAATGCCGTTCTTTTTTTCATACGCAATTACTCCTGATACTATAACTTTTTATTTT
Organism: Lachnospiraceae bacterium; assembly: GCA_902363135.1. Taxonomy (GTDB): domain Bacteria; phylum Bacillota; class Clostridia; order Lachnospirales; family Lachnospiraceae; genus Choladousia. The sequence goes on along the minus strand of CABIZF010000002.1, from coordinate 350,742 downwards.
CATTTCCGTTTTATTATATGTTTACTATAATAACAGCTCTGGCAGGTGTCAAGAAACTCAAAGCAACTGTCTGTGAATTCAACGCTCTTCTCCGCTTATCCATCTCTGAAAAAGGGCGAAAAGGAATTGAGCAGAAAACGATTCTCACCACGAAAGAAGTCCTCTGAGTTTTTTTCTCAGAGGACTTCTGCTGTGTTCAAATATTCTCTTGACGTTCTAAGATTACCGGCTGTTCGGATCCAAGGCATCCCGCAGGGCATCGCCGATGAAGTTGATGGCCATGACGAGGATGACGATCAGCGTGCCGGCCGGTATCCAGAGCCAGGGCTGCTTGGTGAGCACGGTCAGGGACTGAGCACCGTTGAGCATGTTGCCGAGGCTGGAGGTCGGCGGCTGTACGCCGAGGCCAAGGAAGCTTAAGGCCGCCTCATCGAGCATGGAAAGTGCGAGCACGGAGGTCGCGTACACGAGGATCGGCGCCACGGTATTTGGCAGGATCTCGGAAAAGAGTATGTGGCGCACCGGCATTCCGGCGATGAGGTTGCCCTTTACAAAGTTCGTCTCGCGCAGGCTGAGCACGTTGCCGCGCACAAGGCGGGCAATACCCGGCCAGTCGACGAAGCCGAGAATCAAAATGATGTTCCAGAGGCCGGGACGGAAGATTGCTGCCGCCACAAGCACGAGCAGGATGTATGGAAAGGACATGACCATATCCGTAAAACGCATGATGAGCATGTCTGCGATCCCTCCAAAGTAGCCTGCGATCAGCCCGAGCACAACGCCGATCACCGTCGAGATCAGAGTCGCCAGTGCGCCGACGAGCAATGAGATCCGCATCGCATACAGCAGACGGCTTAAGACATCTCTTCCGATCTGGTCTGTGCCAAGCCAGTTCTGCAATGTCGGCGCTCCGCTGAAGGGACCGACGATCGCATTCGGATCATATGGCGCAATCCATGGAGCAAGCAGCGCCGCTCCGACGAGCGCCACGAGCACAATAAAACTGACTAAAGCAAGCCGATGCTTGCGAAAGCGCCGAAACACAGTCTGCAGATAGCTCTCGTTGACTGCGGCCTGCGTTTTCTTTTTTCCGGCTTCCCGGGTGTTTTTTTTCTGCATAGTTTTTCTCCTGTTTTATAGTAACACATGCGGATGTTTCGCTAGCAAGCCGCAGACTCACCTATAAAGCGAGTCTGCGGCTGATGGGCGTTCCGCCCATCCCAAAACATGAATCCATGGTTCGGTAAATAAATTTCGCGAACCCTAGCTTCCCGTTTTGCTGCCAGCGAAACTGTTAATCAAGCTGTATCGTCGGATCTACGAGGGCATAGAGGATATCGGTCACAAGGTTCGCTGCCAGCACAACGATCGCGGAGAGCAGGCAGACGCCCATGATCACCGGGTAGTCGCGTGCGGTGATCGCACTCATTGTCATCAGGCCGAGGCCGGGCCAGGAAAAGACCTGCTCAATGATGACTGCTCCGCCAAAGAGCACCGGAATCTCCATACCGATCACTGTCACGATCGGAACGAGTGCGTTTCGCAGCGCATGCTTGTTGATGACGCGAAAACGGCCGATACCCTTTGCCCTTGCGGTGCGCAGATAATCCTGCTGCAAAATCTCAAGCACAGCGCTTCGGATGTAGCGGATGTTGCTGCCCGCCATGGAAAAGGCGAGCACAAGCACCGGCATGATCATATGCGCTGCAATGTCCTTCACACCTCCCGACGAGCCGAGCGTCGTCATACCGCTCGACGGCAGCCATCCAAGCTTTACCGTAAACACATAGATCAGAAGCAGGGAGAGGAAAAATCCCGGAATGCTGCTTCCGAGGAAGGAAGCCGTCACGACTGCATAATCTCCCTTCTCATACTGGTGAATTGCACTGTAAATACCGGCCGGAACCGCCAGTATCAGGCTGGCGATCAGAGAAACGCCCATCAGAAGCAGCGTCGGCCCAAGATGGCTTGCAATCATCTCGCTGACTGCCTGCGAGGACTTGATAGAATAGCCCAAGTTGCCATGCAAGAGCTGCCCCAGCCAGACAAAGTACTGGACATAAAATGGTTTATCCAATCCAAGCGCGATCTTCTTTGCCTCCAACGCAGCCTGTGAGACACGCGGTCCCTGCATCATTTCCAGCGGAGAGCCTGCCATGCACATGATCGCATAGTCAATGACCGTAATGCCGATCAGCACCGGAATCGCGATCAGGATTCGCTTTATAATATATTTATACATCTCTGCGCCCTCCTTTTTGATCTGTCAAAGCCCCGGCAGCTGCAGCTTTGGCTGCCCCGGTCTTTTGCGGCTTAGTCTCAGCCATTACCGGGCAGGCCACAAGATGGCCCGGACATCCGGCAAGCTCCAGAAGCTCTGGCACCTGCTTTGCACACTCCGGCGTCGCATGCGGGCAGCGCGGGTGAAACCGGCAGCCCATCGGCGGATTCGCACTGTCACCGATCTCTCCGGCAAGAAATTCCTTCCTGCGATCCTTTTCCTCCGGATCCGGAACCGGAACTGCCTCGATCAGCGCCTGCGTATACGGATGCACCGGATGGCGGAAGATCTCCTTCGCCTCTCCGATCTCCACGATTTTTCCAAGATACATGACTGCGATCCTGTCACTGACATAATTGACCGCGCCGAGCCCGTGCCCGACAAAAAGCAGCGTCAGATGCAGCTCCTTTTGCAGGCTCTTCAGCAGATTCAGGATCTGCGCCTGAATTGATACGTCCAGAGCGGATACCGGCTCATCACAGACGATAAATTTCGGATTCAGGGAAAGAGCCTTTGCGATCCCGATCCGCTGACGCTGTCCGCCGGAAAACTCATGCGGATACCGTCCCAGCACGTGCTTTGGCAATCCGACCATATCAAGCAGCCGTTCCAGATCCTTCTCAATGGTCGCCTTTGTCGATATATGATGGTACAGCATCGGCTGGGAGAGAATTTCATAAATATGCTTGCGCGGATTCAGGGAAGAATACGGATCCTGGAAAACCATCTGCAGCTGTGTGCGGATCTGATGCATTTCCCTGCTTTTCAAAGCCGATATATCGCTTCCCTGATAATAAATTTTTCCTTCCGTCGGCGTCTCCAGCCCGACGAGCTGCCGTCCGATCGTCGACTTGCCACAGCCGGATTCTCCGACGAGGCCGAGCGTCTCTCCTTCTGTGATCGAAAAGCTGACATCATCGACCGCATGGATATTTCCCGTCACATGGGTGATAATCCCACCCTTGATCGGATAATATTTCTTCAGGTGATCGACCTGAATCAGAGGTGTCTTCTCACTCACCGGCGCTGCCCCCTTTCTCCTCACAAACCGATGTTTCCGGTCGCTGAGACTTCTGCTTTTCTGACTCATCCGCTCTCTCCCACCGGTTCTTCATCACGATACACCGGGCCGTATGCTCCGCCCCCATCACATAATCCTCCTGCGGCTGCTCACAGCGCGGGCATGCGTAAGCACAGCGGTCTGCGAACCGGCACCCTGTGATGTCATCGTAGCTCTCCGGCACAATGCCCGGAATCGATACAAGCTGCCGGTCGGCATCGTCGCGGATCGTCGGCACGGTATCCAGCAATGCCTGCGTGTACGGATGTGCCGGATGGTGAAACAGCTCTTTAGACGGCGCCCGCTCGATCATCTGTCCGGCATACATTACGAGTACCCGGTCCGCCATGTTTGCCACGACTCCGATGTCATGTGTGATCAGAATCATCGCCATCCCGGTCTCCTGCTGCAGCTCTTTGAGCAGATTCATAATCTGTGCCTGAATTGTCACATCCAGCGCCGTCGTCGGCTCATCGGCGATCAAAAGGCGCGGATTGCAGGCAAGCGCCATCGCAATCATCACACGCTGGCGCATACCTCCGGAAAGGGTATGCGGATATTTTTTCATGATCGCATGCGGATCCGGCATGCCGACCCGGGCAAGCAGCGACTCTGCCCGCACTGCGGCTTCCTTTTTTGACAGATGCATATGGATGCGGATGCTCTCCATCATCTGGCTCCCGATCGTAAATACCGGGTTCAGGGACGTCAGCGGATCCTGAAAAATCATCGTGAGCTCATTGCCACGAATCTGATCCAGCTCCTTTTCCGACATCGTAAGCAACTCCTTGCCGTCAAACAGTACCGATCCGTCAATGACCGATCCCCCACGGCCCAGAAGCCCCATAATGGACAAAGAGGTCACGCTCTTTCCACAGCCGGACTCTCCGACAATGCTGACGACCTCGCCCTCATCCACATGAAAGCTTACATGATCTACGCTGACGGTCGTCCCGTAATCGCCCGTGAACGCGGTCGTCAGGTTTTTTACTTCAAGTAAATGCGACATTTGTATTCCCTTTCTGTCTGCTTTGCGTAAAGCGGATCTGTCATGGTTATAACGCAGGAAAAATCCCTGTCCACGCCGGAAGGCGAAGACACGGATTTTCCTGATCTGTATGATGTGATGATACCAGGGTCAAAAGGTCATGCGTTTCATGCTTGCATGAAAGAGCATGACTTATTGGCCCGCAAAACACCGAAAAGTAGCCATTTTTCGTAGAAAAATGAGCGGATTTGAGGTGTTTTAGGATTGCGAGAGCATGAAATGCGAAGCAATCCGTGTATCATAGGGACCAAAATACCTTTTGACCCTGGCATCATTTCATCCAAAGAACAGCCCTGTTTACTGTGCGATATCCCAGTTCTGCACATCATTGAAGAAGCCATATGCGCTCGGCTCTGCGCCTGTCAGGCGGTTGCTTACTGCGCCAAGAGCACTGATGACATAAGCGGAGAACATCGGCACATCTTCCTGTACCTTTTTATCAACGACAGAGTACAGGCCCTTGATCTCCTCGATATCACTCGTCTGCTGTGTCCCACCAAGCGCTTCCTTCACAGAGTCGTCGGTATATCCGGTCCAGCTTCCCTCACCGCTAAGCAGCCAGTCTACATCCGGATACGGATCAACCGGTGCGTAGGTATACTGTACTGCCATGATATCATAATCCGTGCTGCCTGCAACGGTCATCAGCGTCGCCAGATCCACGGTCGTCACTTCTACATTGATGCCGACTGCCGCCCACTCTGCCACAAGCACCTGTGCACCATTTACAAAAGTGCTGTCGCCGGAGTTCACATAGAAACGAAGTGTCTGGGAACCGTCCCATCCGGCCTCGGCCAGAAGCTCCTTCGCCTTCTCCGGATCATACGGAGTCGGCTCGATGGAATCGTCAAAGAACGGGCTTGCGGAAGAGAGGAATCCGTCTACGACCTCTCCATGTCCCTTCAGCAGCTGCTCTACGAGCTGATTCCGGTCGATGGCATACAGAAGTGCCTGACGTACTCTCGCATCCGGAATGTTTGCGGTCTGGATAAATGCAGACTGGTTCGTGATCGGAAGACCGTATACCGTCTTTACGTTGTCCAGAGACTCGATGCTCTCGTAATCCTCCTGCGGGATCGCAGTCATCGTATGATGTGTGATGTCGATCTCACCGGACTGCAGGCCGGAGTATATCTGGCTGCCCTCTACGATCTTGAGGTTCAGCTTGCCGATCTTCGGTGCGCCTTTCCAGTAATCTGCATTTGCTTCATAAGAAACATAGTGATCCGTATCATAATCGGTCAGGAAATACGGTCCGCTGATCACATCCGGATGATTGAACCAGTCAAGGGTCATCAGCTCTTCATCGGAATAATCAGCAAGTACGTGCTTCGGCAGTGTATGGATGTAACGCCCATACGTATTCTCAAACGTCGTCAGCGCCATCGGAGACTTCGCAGTAAAGGTGATCGTCTTGTCATCTACAACCTTGATACCGTCGATCGAAGCAGCGCCCTCCTCGGTAAATCCATCATCGCCAATGCCTTCAAATGCATAGAGCATCATCGTTGTGTTATTCACAACCGGGCTCGCCAGACGCAGGATCGTAAACTCCACGTCCTCGGCTGTCACCGGAGTCCCGTCTGACCACGTCGCCGCGTCATCAATGTGCACGGTAAAGGTCTGATTGTCCTCAGTCGTCACAGAATCCGCCAGCATCGGCTGGAAATTCAGCTCTGGATCCAGCTCCACGAGCGGAAGGAACTGCAGGTCCGCCGCATACTTATTGATCTCTGTCTGATCCATCATCAGGGGATTCACTCCGCCAAGAGAATCGGTCACGCCGATATTCACGATCTTATCCGCGCCGTCCTCCGCTGCAAACACGCCAAGCCCTGCGGACGATGCCGCCATCAGTGTGGCAAGCGCAACACCGGTTACCTTTTGCATAAGCTTTTTCATAGTTCTCCTCCTTTTGCGTCCGGCTGCACCCGGCGCTTTGCTGCAAGCGGCTAATCTCCGCTTTTCCTACCATCTCTATATGTTTTATATGATTTGGTTAATTTATTTTAGTATACCACAGTTCAAATGTCAAATACATTTTTCAGAAAAAATTAAAGAATTTCTTTTTTTGCTGAATTCTCCCGGCATTATCATAAAAGTAAAAGTTAGATTCACAGTTAAATCTTGACAAATCATCCTGCAGACGATACAGTAGTTGAGAATAATTCTTAAGAGAAAACAGGCGGGATTTACTTATGAAAAATGTTTTAAACTATCAGACCAGCGAATATGACTGCGGACCGGTTTCGTTTCTGAACGGCGTCCGCTATCTTTTTGACCGGGAGGAAATTTTCCCGGATATTGTAAAATTTATTATGCTCTACACGCTGGACACGTATAATACGAAGGGAGAGCTGTGTCGACGCGGCACTTCGGCAGCGGCGATGCATTATCTCACGAACTGGATGAATCATTTCGCAGAGACGCGCTGCTTTCCGATCCACTGCGAATTTCTCTCCGGTGATGAGGTGACGCTCCTTCCGGGATCCCCGGTGTATGAGGCGCTCAAAAGAGGCGCGGCTGTTCAGGTTCGCCTGATTCTCGAATGCCCGCACTATGTCCTGCTGACCGGGCTGACCGATGACGGGCGGGTGCTGCTCTTTGACCCGTATTACGAAGAGGAGGACGACCCGGAATTCGACGAGGAATACCGCACCGATGAGATTCATTTTCTCTACGACATGCCGAAGCGCGCGAACCGCAGCGTTTCCATTGAGCGGCTGAACCGCACCGGTTCCGACTACTACGAGATGTCAGACCCGGCACTGCGCGAGGCCGTGATCATGGAGCGGACAATGGCAGAGCCGTGCTTTCTGATCGAGCCGCATGCGGATTAAACCCGATATTTGCAGACTTCGCCACGCCGCTACTTTCCTTTTTTATTGAAACCATACATTTACACAAAATAAAAGAAACAGAAACGCAGCCAGCACAAACACACCGCCGACTGCCAGAGAAGCCTTCAGGGCGAGCCAGACAAGAGAGCGACGTTCTTCCTTTGTCAGCTCGTCCTGTTTTTGTTCTGCGAGAAATGCGGAAAGTGCATCCTCGCCATCCTGTTGTGCATCATCCGGCTCTGCATATTGAAGACTCCTCTTTTTCCGGCTCTCCCTTGCAGGGTCTCCCGGCAGAAGCTGCCACGGACGCTTTGAATTCCACGGCATGCCATCGACATCCATGTGCGCAACGGTATAATCAGGAAGCTCCTCCTGTCTGCGTTTTTTCTTTTTTTCCTTCATTTTTATCCGCTTCTCCTTTTCTTCCTCTCTGATTTCTCAGCGCTTACTTTTATATCGTCTGTCTGATTCTTCGTATCGGCCTGTATACAAGAACTGCCAGTCTTCCGTCAAAGAAAACTGGCAGCTATACTCAATCGTACAGATGGCACTTTACAACATGTCCGTTCCCCATGTCCTTTGCCTTTGGCTCTTCCGTCTTGCAGCACTCCATGCAGCGGCTGCAGCGGGTGTGGAACTTGCAGCCCTTCGGCGGATTGGCCGGGGATGGGATGCTTCCTTCCAGGATGATACGGTTCCGCTTCAGATCCGGATCCGGCATCGGAATCGCGGAGAAAAGCGCCTGTGTGTACGGATGCAGCGGATTTGCGAAAATGTCCTCGGTCGCTCCGGTCTCCACAAGGCCGCCAAGATACATGACACCGATCGAATCGGAGATGTGCTCTACGACGGAGAGGTCATGAGAGATGAAGAGATACGTCAGATTCCGCTCCTCCTGCAGGGTCTTCAGCAGGTTGATGATCTGTGCCTGCACGGATACGTCCAGCGCAGATACCGGCTCGTCGCAGACTACAAACTCCGGATTCAGGGCCAGTGCACGCGCGATGCAGATACGCTGACGCTGTCCGCCGGAGAACTCATGCGGGTAGCGATCCTTGTGATAGCTCTGCAGTCCGCAGTCATTCATAATCTTTGTAATATAATCCTGATACTCGTTTTTCGGTACCAGATTGTGCTCCTTTACTGCCTCGCCGATGATCTCACCGACCGGCAGACGCGGGGATAAGGAGGAGTATGGATCCTGGAAAATGATCTGCATCTTTGTACGCATATCCCGCATTTCTTTATTTGACAGTCCATAGACGTCCTTACCGTTGAACAGTACCTGTCCGTCCGTCTTTTCGATCAGACGCAGGATCGTACGTCCGGTCGTCGATTTACCACAGCCGCTCTCGCCGACCAGTCCCATCGTCGTACCGCGCTTTAAGGTAAAAGAAACGTCGTCGACTGCCTTGACCGCTCCGACCTGACGGCCAAACATGCCGCCCTTGATCGGAAAATATTTTTTCAGGTGGGACACCTCAAGGATGTTATCCGCTTCCTGCGTTGTTTTATTCTTCTTTTCTGTCATAGTCAATTCTACTCCCGAAATTTCCCACATATCACCGGTGTCTCCGGCTTATATGCGGACCTTTGCATTCCCGGCCGGCAGCTGTCATGCTGTCTCTGACCGGAACACCTTTTTTACCGTTCGGAAGCGCCCTCCTTTCCGAGATGTTCTCCCATCAGCCATCCTGCCTCCGGACGGTCTGCGTACCGGTAGCAGCTGACCTCATGTGTCGGACTGAGCTTGATAACGCCCGGATAGCTGCCGGAGCATTTCTCGCAGCAGAGCTCGCAGCGATCCTTGAAGTAGCAGTAGTCCGGCATGTTGATCGGATTCGGTACCTTGCCCGGAATGCTGTAGAGCTTGTCGACCTGCTTGCCGACTACCGGCTTGGAACGCATCAGTCCGATCGTATATGGATGCGACGGATTCTTAAAGATCTCCCGCGCGGTTCCCTTTTCCACGACACGTCCTGCGTACATGACAACGACATAGTCTGCCATCTCTGCGATAACACCGAGGTCATGTGTGATCAGCATGATCGAGGAATTGATCTTGTCCTTCAGGTTGCGCATCAGATCCAGGATCTGTGCCTGAATCGTCACATCGAGTGCCGTTGTCGGCTCATCGGCGATGATCAGACGCGGGTTGCACGCCAGACCGATCGCGATACAGATACGCTGACGCATACCTCCGGAGAGCTCGTGCGGATACATCCGATAGACGCCATCGCTGTTTGCGATACCAACCAGCTTGAGCATCTCAATCGTACGCGCCTTGACTTCCTCCTTGCTCATAGTCGGATTGTGCAGTGCGACGATCTCATCCACCTGTTCCCCGATCCGGAATACCGGATTTAAGGAGGTCATCGGCTCCTGGAAGATCATAGACATTGCGTTGCCGCGCAGCTTCTGCATCTCTGTGATCGGCGTGTTGACGATGTTGTAGACCTTATCTCCGCTGTTGAAACGGATCTCCCCTTCTACCGTCTGTCCCTGCGGGCGCTGTACGAGCTGCATCAGAGAAAGACTCGTGACGGATTTTCCGCAGCCGCTCTCTCCTACGATTCCTACCGTCTTGCCCTGCGGCACCTCAAAGGAAACACCGTCCACTGCCTTGACGGTTCCGATATCGGTAAAGAAATATGTGTGGACATTGTCAAACTCCACGACGTTATCCGGATTCTTCATCGTAGTGATATATTCAGATTCCGGAATGTTTTTCCGGTTCCGCTTTTTTTCAATCTCTCCGGTGATCCGACGGTTCTCCTTTGAAATCCGCTTTGTCTCCTTTGAGGAAATGTAGTTCTCATTTTTCTTTCCAAACAGTCCCATATGCACACCTACCGTTTCATCTTCGGGTCAAAGGCATCTCTTAAGCCATCGCCCACGAAATTAAATCCAAGTACCGTAATCAGAATCAGGAAACCGGCCGGAATCCATACAAACCAGAAGTTCGTCAGTACATAGACATCATTTACCGCATTGACGATATTTCCCCAGGACGCATACGGGAATTTTACACCGATTCCCAAAAAGCTCAGGGTCGCCTCCATCAGGATGACATCGCCAAGTCCCATCGTCGCAATGACGATCAGCTGCGGGATGACATTCGGGATCAGGTGACGGAAAATTCTCCGGGATATACGCACTCCGGTCGCCTCTGTCGCGATCATGAACTCCTGCTCACGAAGGGAGAGGATCTGTCCGCGGACCATACGTGCAATGCCCGGCCAGCCGATCAGTCCGAGGATGATACACAGGGCATAGATTCGCAGACGCGGATCGACCTTGTAGTAATCCATGATGGAACCGATGATAATATACAGCGGCATTGCCGGGATACAGATTACGACATCCACGACACGCATCAGTAAGGTATCCACCCAGCCGCCGAAATAGCCGGAGCAGCCGCCGATGATAATACCAAGGACAATCTCGATCACGATAACGACAAAACCGATCATCAGGGAAATACGTCCGCCGTACATCAGACGGGTCAGCATATCCATACCGTTTCCGTCCGTTCCAAGCCAGTGCTTCACTGACGGCTTATGATAGGTATCATTCACTGTGGTCTGCTTCTGCACACGGATAATATACTGCTGATTCTTATTCTGAAGCTGATAGGTGATTTCTTCGCCGGACTCATCTGCTGCCGTAAAGGTTTTTTCCTTTGCCAGAATCGCCTGCTCCGCCGCTTCCTTAAACTCCAGTGACAGGAAGGTTCCGCTCGCCTGCGGAGATACAAGCAGATTTGAAATCGTCGCATAGATTTCTCCATCCTTTGAAATCTCTGTCGCACCGTTTTCCAGTATCTGCATATCATACGTCTCACCGTCACAGGTAAAGGTCGATGCATTTGCCTCACTTGCCAGCAAGGCTTCCTTCTCAAAAGCATAGTCACTTCCGGTATCTGCCTTCGCTGCGTTGAATACCTTTTTGGTCGCCAGCGCGATCTCGCCTCCTCCGGAAATCGTCTCCTCTCTTCCGGATTTGCTAATGAAGTACGTCTGACCATCCGCCTCAAAGGTCGTCTCTTCCTTTTCGGATGCCTCCTCGTAGGCTTTTTTGATTGCATCCGTCACCGTCGCATCTCCAATTTCCTTAAAGGAGGATTTTCCCTTTAATGTCAGTACGGTTGCAAGTGCCTGCTGTGAGGAAAGCGTATAAAAATCCTCCCCACATTTTTCCAGCATGTAGGTCACTCCGTCTGCATCAAAGCTCTCCTGTGACTTATTGACTGCCAGGATAAATTTCTGCTGCGCCGCAGCCGGAAGCTCCTGTCCGTCTACAGACCGGAAAATGAAATTGCTGTTGTAGCCCGCACCGGCATAATCCTTCCAGGTCGCCTCCGTTTTCCGGAACACCTCACTCTCACCGTACGGACTCACCATTCCTCCGATGAAGGAGAAAACAAACATCGTAACCAGAATAATCAGTCCGACCATTGCCAGACGGTTACGGAAAAAACGCTTTGCTACCAGCTGCCCCGGAGAGAGTACCTTTACCCGGCGTTCATCATCCAGCGCAGTCGCTGTATTTTTATTGTCGCTCATTTTCTCTCTCCCTTCTAGTTGATTCTGACACGCGGGTCAGCTACTGCATACAGAATATCTGCAAGCAGGTTGCCCAGCAGCGTCAGTACTGCAAGAAATGTCATGTAGAACATCGTAAACGGAATATCTCCCTGCACCAGACACTGGTAAGAGGTATAACCGATTCCCGGAATCTGGAACAGTGTCTCTGTGATCATGGCTCCTCCGAACAGACCCGGAAGTGAGCTTCCGAGAATCGTAATGATCGGGATCAGCGTATTGCGGAATGCATGGTGGTAGATGACCTTCTTCTCCGGCAGGCCCTTTGCCCGTGCAGTACGGATGTAATCTGCGTTGAGCACCTCCAGCATGTTGGTACGGGTATAACGCATCAGGGATCCGACACTGACAATCGTGAGTGTCACGATCGGAAGTACCATATGTTTTGCCATATCCAGTACCTTTCCGACGCTTCCGTACGTCTCATGCATACGCCCGACGATACCATACAGGTCGAACCATCCAAGATTGATGGAGAAAATCCATTTCAGGATCGTCGCAAAGAAAAACGTTGGCAGGGAAATGCCGATCAGCGCGAATACCGTCACCGCATAGTCCGCCTTGCTGTACTGCTTTGTCGCGGAAATAATTCCCAGCGGAATCGCTATCATGATTTCCAGAACAAACGCCACCGCACTTAGGGCAAAGGAATACCAGATAACATTGGCAAATTTCTGTGTTACCGGCTGTGTCCAAACCCAGGACTCTCCGAAGTCACCGCGAACGGCATCCTTCAGCCATACAAAATACCCCTCCAGTACCGGCTTATCCAGTCCGTAGGAGGCGTTCAGATCTGCCAGCAGCTCCTCATAAGGCTTGGCACCCTGTTTCTGCGACATCGCCATCGCTTTTCCTTTTACATAAGAAGTCGGCAGGCTGCGCTCAATCGAATAAATAATCAGTGATACAAAAAACAGAATCACTATGCCAAGCAATACCCGCCGTATTACAAATTTTTTCATGCAATTGCTTCTCCTTTCCGGTTTTTTCTGATCTGTTTCAATGATCGGAATGCCTCAGAGTACCGTTTTCCCGGTTCTCTGAGGTATTCCGACCACAGACGCCTGTCCAGGAACCCTTTTGCTGTACGCTCTGTATTGCGTACAACAGCCCACCATCCGGTGGGCTGTCATCCCTTTTTCATTGACAGCCGGTACTGCGCAAAACCTCTTCGCAGTACTGCTGTCTGCTTCCGTTTCCGTCAGTTAGTTCATTTCCATATTCTCTACATCTGCATACCAGTTGTAGTAGGTCGTCACATCCGGAGTAAAGGTATCTGCATTGATACGCTCCGTACTGTAGATGACACAATTCTGTCTCTGGTATACCGGAATCTCTACGGCCCAGTCCATAATGATATCCAGGCACTGCTTGTATACAGACTTACGATATGCCTGATCAGCGGTTGATCTTGCATCCATGATGTCTGCATCCAGCGTCTCATCCGCGATGCGGTAATGGTTAGAGCTTCCCTTTGTGCTGTGGTAGATCTGAACCATATCCGGATCCAGGGTTGCCTGCCATGCTGCACACCACAGTTCGCTCGTACCTGCATTGTTTGCATCCCACATGATATTTGAATCTGTAATATCGTTGATCTCAAGATCAAAGCCGATAGTTGCAAGTGCTGCCTTTGCATCGGTCAGGATTGCGAAGGACGGATGATCACCGGTACCGGCTGCACCGATCATAACCTCGTAGGAAAGCTTTGCGCCGGCTGGAGCTGCAGTCATCTTTCCGTCATCACCGAAGGTGTAGCCTGCTGCTGCGAAGAAGCCCTTTGCCGCCTCAAGCGCTGCTGCGAACTTCTCATCATCGGTCATATCATCTGTATAAATCGGGTTGCCTTCAACGTCCTTGGAGAATGCCACCTCATAGTCTGCATCAGACTTCTGCGGTGCTGCCCAGGAGGTATTGGAGATCGGGTAGTTGATGACTGCTGCTGCGTCTCCGTAGTAGGAATCGATCGTTACGTCACGATATACAGCAAGAACCGTTGCAATTGCCTTACGAAGATTCTTGGAGGCATCGCTTCCCGGCTCGTCGCCTACACAGACATTATTTGCATTCATACCGATGTAGCCGTAGCCAAGGTTGTCTACCAGGCTGGTATTGATGCGGTCGCCATCCAGCTCACCGTTGGAGTTGATGCTCTTGATCTGCTCAAATGCAGACTTGCTTCCGCTCGGATCTGCCAGGTCGATCGTACCCTGCTCTACGCCCGGGATAAAGTCAGCATCTGCGGACTCACGAAGCTGCATGTTCTTGATCTTCGGCTCGCCCTTATAGTAATTCTCGTTTGCTTCCAGATAAACGGTCTTATTCTCATATTTTACAAACTTGTATGCGCCTGCGCCCATCGGCTTGGCGGTCTTCTCGCGTACTGCGGAAAGGTCGCCTCTGGTAAAGCCGAACTGATTGTTGTCATAATCATACAGCGCCGGATCACCATAGTAGCTAAGCGGAGAGACTATCAGTCCGAGCTGATAAATGGTAGTCGCATCAAAGCCATCGGTCGTTACTTCGATCTCATAATCGCCAAGCTTCTTGATACCTTCAATATTCGGTACCTCTTCGCCTTCACCTGCAGCGGTCTTCTCTGCTACCAGGTATTCCTTTGCAAGTTCCGCAACGGTCTCATCAAAGTAAGCCTCATCTCCGTATGCTGCTGCCAGCGCAGCATAATCGGTGCCATAATTCTCAAGAACGTCGTTCACGATCGTCTCGCGGTCTTTCCCCTCTACACTGTAGTCCTCCGGGCCGTAAAGCAGTGCAAAGAACTCTGCTCCGCTGTTTACACCGTAATCTGCGGAGTAATCCTCCCATGCAGCATCTGCCCAGTCATACTCAGAATCAAGCAGTTCCTTCATTGCCTCTTTTACAGAAGCAGCCAGGCCCTCCGGCATTTCCGTCAGTGCTGCCGCAACATCCTCATCTGTGATAGAATCCGCTACAGTGGAGTTCAGACGGTAATTCTGAAGTCCCTTAATCGGAGTTCCGCTGAAGGTTGCATATCCGTCATAATCCATATCAGAATATACGTACATGGAGAAAATGACATCATCTGCGGTCAGCGGTGTGCCGTCTGAAAATACGACATCATCACGCAGCTTCAGATTGTACACGGTGTTGTCCTCGTTCTCGGTAACGGTAACATTCGCCAGTGTATGGTACGTGTAATCCGTGCCATTGTACGCGATCGTCTCGCCCTCCGGATTTGCACCGTTGTAAATAATGCTGCCGGAACGGTCGTTTTCGATCAGATACAGATTTGTCAGATTGACAATCGTCTGATCCGGTACGGATTCTGCAAAAAATGCGCTGAATTTCTCTGAGAAATTCAGGCTGCCGACTACAAGCGGTGTAGTCCCCCCTGTCGTGTCTGCCGCAGCTGTGCTGCCGGCCTCTGTTGTCGCTTCACTGGCTGCCTCGGTCTCTTCTGCGAATGCGCTCATGCTCATCGTTCCAAGTACCATTGCGCCTGCCATGATCAGTGACAGAACCTTTTTCATCTTCATGCTATATCCTCCTTTTTTTTATTCACTTATTCGTTTGTCAGAAAAAAACAAGCTGGTCTTCCCCGTCCTCCCCGTCACAATAAGTACCTCTATACTATAACATTTTTTGAATATATTTCAATGGACAATCCTTGCAGAGCGTCAAGAAAACGGAATTTTTGTATATTTTTGCCTGCATTTTTTACGTTTTTTTAGCATTTTTGTCAGTTTTTAGGTACGTTTTCGTTGTAATGTCCTTCTGGCGCGGACACTTCATTTTCTGCGCGGACAGACGCATGCACCTTCCAGCTTTTCACCGCACAGACCAGATTCAGAACTGCCAGGACAGCCGCATTTCCTGCAAAAACAGCCTCGCCTGCCACCGAACCAAGCGCGGCATTACTGACCAGCACAAGAATATCCGCGAGAAAAACAGCGTTGGACAGCACTGCCCCGGCCACAAAGCTGCGCAGCAGACGACGGAACGACTGCTCGTATTCCGAGCGGCGCAGATGGCTCCGATGTGCCTTTGGAATCTGTACCTGCAAGGCGTCCGAAGCCGCCTGATTTGCACGGGCGTTTTCCAGACGTTTTCCAATTCCATACAGCTTTGCACTTCCCATCCATCCGTATAATAACGGAAGAAACAGCGCTACAAACGGCAACAGAATCCAAAGTATCCGGCTCCCTGCATTATTGAGTGAAAGACCGAGCACAAACTGTACTGACATCACGGCAAGGCAAATCCAGAAAAAACGTGCCTCTTTCTTTAAAGCATCTCCGGTCAGCGACGTTTTATACCAGCTTCCGATATACTCATAGCCGTCTGCAGCCCTCCGGTAATCTTTTCCATATTTCTTCAAGACATTTTCCTTTCCATCCGGCTGCGTCAGTTCTGGAACTGCTGCAGGTCCGCATCCTCTCCGACGACAATCAGTACCTCTTCTTTTAAAAGCGGAGCCTCCGGATCGATTTTTACACGCATTTCATCCCCGTTTTTAATACCAACTACGTTCAGATGATACTTTTCGCGAATTCCAAGCGTCCGGATACTTCTGCCGATCCAGGCTGACGGGATTGCCATTTCCACCAGGCTGTACTTCGGGGACAGCTCGATCCAGTCGGCAAAATTGTCCGCCACAATATATTTTGCCACCCTTCGTCCCATCTCAACCTCCGGGTACATCACACGGGTCGCGCCGACCTTTCGGAGAATTTTTTCATGCATCTCATTCCTTGCCTTCGCCATAATCCGCGGAATCCCCATTTCATGGCACATCATCGTCGTCACAATGCTGGCCTCCAGGCTCTCCGTGATTGCCACAATCGCACCGTCCAGATTTTTCATGCCAAGATCGGCAAAAATATCCGGATCCTCGACGTTCGCACAGATGGCATAGCTGACTTCATCTGCGATGTCCTCGATCACCTCCGGATCCCGGTCCACGACAATCACCTCGCAGCCGCGGCTCTGTAAGGTCACCGCAATACTTCTTCCAAAACGGCCTGCGCCGAATACCACATACTGTTTTTTCATGTTACCTTCTTTCCCGCGAATACTCTGCTTCGCTGTTTGATTACCGGATGCCCGTGTCTCCTGCCGGCTATCCGACCATAATCCGTTCTTCCGGAAGCTTCCGGCCTTTCCCGTGCTTTTTATACCGGGATGCAAAGAGCAGTGCCAAAGTCACCGGGCTTAAGCGCCCCATATACATGAGCACAATAATTACAAGCTTTCCGGCCGTCGTGAGCACCGGCGTCAGGCCTGCGGTCAGGCCAACCGTCCCGACTGCCGATACGACCTCATAAAACGCCGGGATCAGTCCGGTGTGCTCAAGCACGAGAATCAGCATCGTCCCTGTGAGCACGGCAGTCCCAGCGACCGTGAGCACGGAAAATGCCGTCCGTACATTCGCTGCCGGCATCCTGCGCCGGAAGCACTCGGTGTCCTCCGTACCCTTGAGCACCGACCAGCAGGTCAGATACAGGATCGCGATCGTCGTCGTCTTGATGCCGCCTGCGGTTCCTCCCGGGCTACCGCCGATAAACATCAGAATACACGAGAGCAGCTGTGACTGCGGCAGGAAACGATCCTGTGGGATTGTAAAAAATCCCGCGGTCCGCGTCGTCACCGACTGGAACATTGCCGCCAGCCATTTTTCTCCGACCGGCATCCCGCCTAAGGTCCTCGGATTCGAATATTCCATGCAGAAAATTCCGACTGTACCGATCGCAACCAGCGAGACCGTCATCACAAGCGCCAGCTTCGTGTGCAGCTTCAGCTTCTGGATCACCCGGCAAAGCGGATATTCCCGATGGTACAAACGCGATGCAGCCAGCATCAGGTCCTTCCACACCAGAAATCCGAGTCCGCTCACAACAATAATCAGTATCGTTACCACGTTTATATATGGATCTGCGACATACTGCTGCAGGCTCGTCTCGCCGAGAATGTCAATTCCGGCATTGCAGAATGCGGAGATGGCATGAAATAGCGCATACCAGAGACCGCGCAGCAGACCATACTGCGGGATAAAGCGCACAGCATAAAGCACAGCTCCGCAGCCCTCTACGAAAAACGTGCCGCGGATCACATAGCGCAGCAGTATAACAATTCCGGTCATTGAATGCAGATCATAGCTGTCCTGAATCATCACGCGGCTGCGAATCGTGATCTGTTTCCTTAAAATAAGGAACGTTCCCATCGTACAGGCGATGATGCCAAGCCCGCCAAGCTGAATTAAAATCAGCAGGATCACCTTGCCGGTCAGTGTAAACTGCGTTGCCGGAACGATCGTTACGAGTCCGGTCACACATACGGCTGAGCACGCGGTAAACAGTGCATCGATAAAGCGCAGCCAGTGCCCATCTGCATTGCAAAAAGGCATCGACAGAAGGATTCCTCCTGCGAAGATTGCCAGTGCAAAGCCCGTCACCATAATCTGCGATGCTGTCATATGTGCTTCAATCCGTTGAAAAGCCTGTTTCATGCGTCCGGGGACGCGATCCATCCACCATGCATCCCGCTTCATATTCCCTCCATGTCAGAACAGGCGGCAGCCCACATCTCTGTCCGTGAGCCTGCCGCCCGATTTTTATTTTACAAATCCGCGCTGACGTACGATCTCAAATGCCAGTACGCCGGTCGCCACCGATGCATTTAAGGAATCAATATCCCCCTTCATCGGAATCGACGCAGTGAAATCACATTTTTCCTTTACAAGGCGACTCACGCCGTCCCCTTCGTTTCCGATCACCAGCCCGATCGGCCCGGTCAGGTTCTGCCTGTACATGATCTCGCCGTTCATATCTGCGCAGACAAACCAGATGCCTTCCTTTTTGAGCTGGTCAATTGTGGCACCAAGGTTCGTCACACGCGCTACCGGCGTGTAGTTCAGTGCGCCTGCCGATGTACGTGCAACTGTCGCGGTCAGCCCGACTGCCCGGCGCTTCGGAATGATAACGCCATGTGCGCCCGCAAGATTTGCGGTACGGATGATCGCGCCAAGATTGTGCGGATCCTCAATGTCATCCAACAGGATAATGAACGGATCCTCGCCCTTTTCCTTTGCTTTTGCCAGAATATCCTCTACCTCTGCATATTCGTAGGCTGCCACATAAGCGACAACCCCCTGATGAACACCGGTCTGTGAAATCTGGTCGAGACGTTCCCGCGGTACAAAGTCCATGATGGTACCGCAGCGCTTTGCCTCACGCTTGATCGTCTGAATCGGTCCATCCTGACAGCCGTCCTGAATCAGCAGACGGTCAATCGTCTTGCCGGAACGGAACGCTTCGAGCACGGCATTGCGCCCCTCAATGATCCGTCCGTCTTCCTGCGCCGCTGCTCCGTCTGTATCTGCCGCTGCCAGATATTCTGCGCTTCTATCATACTTCTGTTTCCGGAACTCCCCTCCGGCTGCCTGCCCATGTCTTCCATGGATTTCCGTCCGGTCACTCCCGGTGCGTTCCTTTCTTGCACCGTAGCCTTCTGCTCTGCCTCTTCCGGTATTACCGTCACGCCGCTCCGGTCTGCGCCGACTCCGGTCCTGCTCTGTTTTTCTCATATCTTCTCTCTTTTCTGCCGCCTTCTCCATGCGGCCTCCATTATAACTTTATTTTTCCTGCAATGCTTCGATCCCATGCGCGATCAGGGCGTTCATTCTCTCATATTCCTTTTGCAGATATAGATACCCGACCAGCGCCTCAAATCCGGTCGCCTTCAGATACTCCTCCATGCTCGCATTTTTCGCCTTTGTATACGGCTTGGAGTTGCGGCCCCTGCGGTAAATGCTCTCCTCTTCTTCGGTCAGCTCTCCTATCAGGGCGTCCATCATCTTCGCCTGTGCCTTCGCGCTGACGTAGCCTGTCACCTTCCGGTGCAGCTTCTGAGTCTGCATATTCGTACGCTTGACGCAGATCGTACGAATCACCATCTCATAGACTGCATCCCCCAGATATGCCAGCGTCAGCGGGGAATACAGCTTCCAGTCTTTAGAGGACAGCCCGAATACGCTATCCAGGCTGTCCTCCAGAGAAATTATGCTCTTTTCCATTTTACTCCTTCTCTCGTGTCGAGAAGTGTGATGCCCTTTTCCAGAAGCTCGTTGCGGATCTCATCGGCACGTGCAAAGTTCTTTGCCTTGCGCGCCGCCTGACGCTCCTCGATCAGCTTTTCAATGTCCGCATCCAGCAGCTCTTCCTTCGGCTCTGCGATCAGTCCCATGACATCCATCAGCTGCAGAATCTCATCTCGGAGCAGCTTCGCAAACGCACGGGAGCTGTTCTCGTTCACATTGCTGTTCGCAAATTTGACGAGCTCAAAGATCGCTGCAAGCGCATCGGCCGTATTGAAATCATCGTCCATCGCCTCTTCAAACTTTTTCCGATATTCTGAAATGCCTGCTGCCAGCTGCTGCTCTGCCTCACTCATGGTCTCTGCCTGCGCATGCTCCTCCGTGTACTTCAGATTCGCTGCCGCATTGCGGATACGCTCCAGTGCATTTTTGGAAGACTCCATGAGCTCTGCACTGAAGTTGAGCGGACTTCTGTAATGTGCATTGAGCATGAAAAACCGCAGCACCTGCAGATCATATTTCTCAGAAATCTCACGCACGGTAAAGAAATTGCCAAGCGATTTGGACATCTTGCGGTTGTCAATGTTCAGAAATGCGTTATGCATCCAATATTTGGAAAAAATCTTGCCATTGCAGCACTCACTCTGCGCAATCTCATTTTCATGATGTGGGAAGATCAGATCCTCTCCGCCTGCATGGATGTCGATCTGCTCGCCAAGGTACTTCTTCGACATAACGGAGCACTCGATATGCCAGCCCGGACGGCCATCACTCCACGGAGACTGCCAGGACGGCTCTCCCTCTTTTTTCGGCTTCCACAGTACGAAATCCAGCGGATCCTCCTTCTGGTCCTCACCGGTCACGAGAAGGGAACGGTTGCCTGCGCGCAGGTCATCCAGATTCTTATGAGAAAGCTTTCCGTAATCCTTGAATTTTCTGGTACGGAAATAGACGGTACCATTCACATTGTATGCGTAGCCTTTATCGATCAGCGTCTGAATCATGTCGATCATGCCGTCGATCTCCTGTGTGGCGAGCGGATGCGTCGTCGCCGGCTTCACATTCATGCCGGCCATATCCTTTTTACATTCTGCGATGTAACGCTCGGAAATCTCCTGGGCACTTACCCCCTCCTCGTTGGCCTTTGCGATGATCTTATCGTCTACATCCGTAAAATTCGATACATAATTCACCTCATACCCACGATACTCCATATAGCGGCGCACAGTGTCAAATACGATCATCGGACGTGCATTTCCGATATGAATAAAATTGTAAACGGTCGGTCCGCACACATACATGCGCACTTTGCCCGGCTCGAGCGGAACGAACTCTTCTTTTCTCTTCGTCTCTGTATTAAAAATTCTCATTTTGCTGTCCCTTTCCCATGAACTCAGGATTCCCTTTTTACTGTTTATTAGAAATAAGTAAAACACCCTCTAGTCTAAGCAACTCACATGGCTTTGTCAATTCTTTTCTCAGTTTCGCAAACAGCCGCTACAGCCGGCGCATCCGGAAGGAGTCATGCGGGAATCCGCCACACCATCGAGTAGTGGCTGCAACAGGCACACCGCCTGCGCGGAAATCCCCTCTCCGCTTCCGGTAAAACCAAGTCCCTCTTCGGTCGTCGCTTTGATATTGACCCGGTCCATTGTAAGCTCCAGCACACCGGCCACATTTTTCTTCATTTCTTCCATATAAGGAAGCAGCTTCGGGCGCTGCGCGATGATTGTCGCATCAATATTCTCGATCACAAAGCACTTCTCATCCAGCAGCCCTTTGACTGCCTTCAAAAGCTTCATACTGGAAGCCCCCTCATACTTTGGATCGGTGTCCGGGAAATGCTTCCCGATATCCCCGAGTGCCGCTGCCCCGAGCAGTGCATCCATGATCGCATGCAGTGCCACATCTGCATCGGAATGTCCGAGCAGTCCTTTTTCATACGGAATCTCTACCCCGCAGAGAATCAGTTTTCTTCCTTCTACCAGACGATGTACGTCATAGCCCATCCCAATCCGCATCATTCCACCTCAATTCTTCTTAGAATCGCTTCGCATCCTCGCAAAGCATTGTTCCAGCCGGAGTTCGGACTCTCAGCTGAGACAAAAAGCCCGCAATCGAAATTGCGGGCTTCTGCAGTAGCGGAAGGGAGATTCGAACTCTCGACACTACGGGTATGAACCGTATGCTCTAGCCAACTGAGCTATTCCGCCATATTTAATTGGTATGGGGCCTATAGGGCTCGAACCTATGACCCTCTGCTTGTAAGGCAGATGCTCTCCCAGCTGAGCTAAGACCCCATATAGCGAAGTGTGATTTGCTTTACCGTTCCTCAACTTGCTTCGCTATTATAATATGAATTGTAGTGAATTGTCAAGCAAATTTTGAAAATTTTTTCAAGAAATTTTATCCGCCTGTTTCGGGCAGCTGAAGCTGCATCTTACTCACGTCCGACGGAACAGTGTTCTGCGCTTCCGGCTCGCTGCAAGTGCATCCTTCCACTCTACCTGATATACAAGACCGTGCAGTACAAAGCTCATCATCGCTCCGCAGACGACATCAATCACGGAATGCTGATCCAACAGTACCGTCGATGCACAGATCAGGATCATGATCACAAAATGCACGGCAATCGTCAGCTTCCGATGCTTCAGATGATCGAGGCTGCATACGGCCTGAAAGATCATTACCGTGTTCATCACATGAATGGACGGGCATACATTCGTCGGCGTATCAATGCCGCGCAGATAACGGACCATATTATACAGAATTCCGGTCTCATGCGGGTTCTGCGCCAGACGCAGATTCAGCCCGGTCGGGAATACGTAATAGATCACCAGGCAGATCGTAAGCCCTGAAAATATCATCAGGCAAAGCTTCTTGTAATCTTCCCATCCGCGGCGTTTGAACCAGATAAAGGTACCTGCCACATACGGAAACCAGAATACATACGGAATGATAAATGCCTCGCAGAACGGGATCATCTCATCCAGCTTACAATGAATAATGTATCTCGGTACGATATTCTGCTCCAGCCACTCAAACGCCTTAAGATAAAACGCCATATACAGCAGTGCGATCATATATGGATATCGTTTGAACCAGTTTTTAATCTTTTCAAGCTTCTCGTTCATATTATTCCTCATTGCAGCGCCGTATATCCGGCACATTTTCTGAACTCTAGGTGAATTGATCCCGACCGAATGGCTGCTTTGCAGCTGATATGGGTCAAGCGGATATTCGCAATCCGCTACGCTACTTGTAGGATCACAAGGAATCTTCCCGCAAGCGGGCCCCTCCTTATGATATGTCATAACCGAATAGCTGCTTCGCAGCTTATCAGGAGTGGCTTGTGCCACTCCTGATACAAGCAAGTCCCAACCCACTGCTTATTGCTTTGCGCAATTGAAGCAGGGGACTTGCTTGATTCGGTTAAATACGCATGACATCATAGCATTTTCTCATCTGCAGTGCAACACTATTTTCGCTGAAATTCAGAAGGGATTTGAAACTTTTTTCAGTAAAGCGTTCAAAAATCACAAGATCTCTACTGCTCTGTATCCTTCACATACGTACCGATCAGAGGAGAATCTGATGCATCGTAGTCCTCCTCACTCGAAACAGATACATCGAGGAGCGTTCCATTGATATTGAACACAATCACATAATGGTCGTCTCCTTTGTATACTGCCTGACTGCCACGCACATCCGCAACTCCGGAAATCCCGGCTTCCGCAAAGGAAAAGGATATCTGGGTATCCTCTGCCATCGCAATCGTCAGCGTCTCATCGTCTGCGACATAGGTCCCGCTCCAGATATCGCCGTCCGCGCTCTCGCTCTCACTTTCACTCTCCGTCTCTGTGGCCGCCGTACCGGAGGTCTGCGCTGTCTGTGTCCCCCCGGCAGCCGCCGTCTCTGACTGGGCAGGTGCTGTGGCTATCGCATCGGAGGTGCTTCCGCTCTCGCCCGCCACACTGACTGCTGTACCGCTCACGCTCTGCGTACCGGAAACGGCCTGAAGCGACTCCTCTGTCTGTACTTCTGTTCCATTTTTTATCGTATCGTTTTTGGCTGCGGACTGCTGATCCGACTCCTGCTCTGACGAGCTGCAGGCGGTAAGAATCATAACACCTGCAAGAGCCAGCGCTGCAAGCGCAGCTGCCTTCTTCTTCATCATGCCACTCTCCTCCATTTGGCGGATATTACAATCCGCTTTGCTGCATATATCTCTCTCCTTGCCCCGCTATTCTAACACGTTTCCATTCCTTTGTCATAAAGTTTCGTTTTTTTTAAGAAATACTGTTTCTTACGTCATGCCTCCGCCTGCACTTCGTTATCATATATAGTATCATCAAACGAATGTGCTTCCTTCGGAAGCTTTTTCCGGATCCTTCTCGCCCCGTGATGCAGCCGCAGCCGGTGAAAGGCCTCCTGTGGATCCGAAGAAAAAAACTGCAGCAGCACACTGCAGTCCACCATGCCCCAGTGATACCCTTGCTGATAATTCTGATAGCTGCTCCACCAGTAGTCCCCGATCCGGCGGACGTAGCCAAGGCTCAGGGGCAGCCGGTGTACGGCTCTGCATCTTCTGGCAAATTCAGACATGGAACGGATCGCCTCAATACGCTGCGCATGCAGCCAGCGCGTCCCTTCCGTGTCCGGAAAGCCTTCATATATTTTCCAGAAGCGCTCTGTGACACGTTCCTGCAGCATCTGCAGTGTGTACATATCTTCCGCCTCTGTAATAAAATATGCGGCATCATCGGTAACACAGAACGCATATACCGGGCAGCTGCAGGCTCTGTGCGCACAAAGAAGCAGATCCAGCAGGTGTTTTTTATTGCGCTCATCTGCGAGCAGCAATGTACTCCCCTTCATTACATAACAATAAACATCAGACATACCTTTCCCCTTCCCGGTGAAGAGCTCCTCCTTGGGCAATTCTGCCACATCTCTTCACATCCTGTTCATCGTATCACATATGCAGCCTATAATCAACATATTGTTTCAATAAGTGTCATTTTATTTTTCTTTTAAATGGCTCTGGTTTCAGATCCAAAAAAAAGATGAAATGCAACAAATCGTGTCACATTTCATCTCTCAAATCCATTTTCTGAAGCTATTTCTTCTTATTGTGTCCCGGAAGCAGTCACCGTTCCGTCCGCATTTACAGTCACACCGTAATTTGCGCTCATCGTGTTGAGCCGGTCAATAACAGAGGCACTGGCATCCCCCTCCGTTGGGGTCGGCTGATAATCGTTATAGCCTGCGGTCGAGGAGATACTGCACGGCACCACCGTTGCAGCTGCAGCTGCCTGCACCTCCCCTTTTTCGATTGTAAATGTCTGCTGAAAAATCATCGTATCCATATCAGAAGGCGCACTATTACCGCCAAAGCAGAAATTACCGAGGCTGTAAGCAATGTATTTCCCTTTATAGTACTCTATCGCCTGCAAAACATGCGGATGATGACCGACAACCAGATCTGCCCCACAGTCAATCGCCGTATGCGCCAGCGATTTCTGTGTCTCATCCGGCTCCGCCGCTTTTTCCGTGCCCCAGTGAAATGCGACAATCACCAGCTTTGCGCCCTGCTGCTTTGCAGCTGCAATCGTCTGCTTTACCTGTTCTTCCCGCGCCATTCCGTCATTCAGGACATATATTCCAATAAAGGCAGTCGGTATACCATTTACCTCTTTTACTGCGATTTTATCTCCGATGCAGTAATCGATTCCGGCCGCATCCAGCGCCTCCTCTGTATCGGTCAGGCTCTTTGCCCCATAATCGCTGCTGTGATTGTTCGCCAGGGTGACGACATCTATGGATCCGTCTGTCAGAATCTGCGTGTAGGACGGATCGCCTTTAAATGCATATTCCTTTGATTCCCGTGCTGTCTCAGTCGTCAGCGTCCCTTCAAAATTTGCAAAGGTCGCATCATCCGCCTCAAGGATCGACCGGACATTCTGGAAAAAGTATGAGGTACCGTTCATTGCCTCATACGCGTTAAAGCTCGTGCTCGTATTAAAGCTTTCATCTGTCCCGAGCGTACAGTCGCCAACCGCACTGACCGTGACTGTCCGCGACTCAGACACCTCTGCTGTGCAGATTGCAGCAGACACACCGTCCGCGGTGACCCTGACTGTCCCGGTACCATTTGCCAGCGCCGTGACCACTCCGCCGTCACTGACAGAAAGCAAATCCGGATTCTGGCTCTCATAGCTCAGGTTCTCCAGCAACGCATATTCCGGTTCAACCTTTACCGTAAGCGCTGCCGTCTCGCCCGGATACAGGGCAAGCGTTTCCGGCGATACGGTAAGGCTCTCTGCCGTCTTCATATTTGTCACAACCGGCGTACTGCGGTTGCCTGCCGCATCCTCGGCATAGAAACGGTAAAGCATACCCTCTGTATAACTGATCGGCTCGGTATATTTCTGATACTGCGGCACCAGCTCCGACTCCGTCTCAGGGCCGACGGCATAATAGAGTGCGCGCACGCTGGAGCGCGCATCCGCTGCGGTCAGCTCGATCCGGTCCTTTTGCAGAGACGCATGTACGACCGGAGGCTCCCCGTCCAGCTTCGGGATCTCGACCCGCGCACTGCGTGTTCCCTGATCTGTGGCCACCTCTATCTCCAGAATATCTGTATTCGCCCCGACCGTAATCAGTCCGGACGCATCCGGCGTATAGCCTGTACCATTGACCTGCACAGACTGCAGCGTCGCATCCGTCACAGACAGCTTCAGCTGTACCGGATAGGAGCTGCACCAGTTTTCCGGCTCATCCTCTACCGTAATGCGAAGCCCGCTATCCGCTGTGACATTCTCACTCTTGCGTCGACTGGCAATGCTGCCGCCCACCGCCTGAAAAATCAAAACAACAAGCAAAAGGACAAATACCGCTGCCGCTGTGATCATCGCCATTTCCCGTCTGGAAATTCCTTTGTCCCTCAGCGCTTCTATCCCGTCCTGTACACATTCGCGCGCTGCCAGCAGCATATCTGCCGCCGTACGCTTCTGTGGTGCAAAGCCCTTGCGGAGCTCTTCTTCCTTCTCTGCCGCTGTCTTTCTCCGGCGCTTTTTCGCGTTCGTGATCTTAATAGATGCAGCATCCTCAGGAGTATCCGTGGTCTGCTCCGGCTGTGGCTGTTCGGCCGACTCTGACTGTTCAGCCTGCTCTGACGAAGTAACCTGGGCAGTATCCGTTGTATCCTTCAGCTGTCGCTGCTCATCCTGCTTTGGCGAAGCAGCCTTAGTGGTATCCGTTGTATCCTCCGGCTGTCGCTGCTCATCCTGCTTTGGCGAAGCAGCCTCGGTGGCATTTCCGGTGATCCGTTCAAATACATTCTGGCTCTCCGGCTCGACAGGCAGCTCTTCCTTTGGCTCTTCTTCGTCCTCATCCAGGTCTCTCAGGATCGAATCCCGACGCAGCAGACCACTGCGCGTCTCCCCATATCCTGTGTTCCGGGAAAGATGCTCAGGGTAGCGTGTCCCCTTCCCTTTCGGGAGGATCCCCTTCCAAGGGCGGGAACTTACCGGGCGCGCAGACTCCGATTGTGGCTCTGCCTCATTCTCCTTTGCGTTCTCCTGCCCCTCTTCGGATGATGCCGCCTCCCTCTCCGGCTGCTTTTTCTGCTCAGTGGGTGTCTCTTCTATATCATCATCTGCATCATTCGCATCCTCAAGTTTCTCCCGGCTGCGTCTGATCCGTTTTTTTCTGTTTTTTATGCCTGTCACCAGTGACTGGATTACACCACCGGATTGCGCTTCTGCATCCGTCTGCATTTCTGTTCCGTCAGCTTCTGCCCTTTGATCCGCCTCTGCTTTTGGCGCTTCTGTGTCATCTAAAGGAAGTGCTTCTTCCTCTGTGTCTTCGTAATCGTCGTCTTCTTCAGACTCCTGCTGTGCCCTCCGGCTTTCCAGATAGCCGGCCGCCTTCTGCCAGAGCCCTCCAAGCCCTCTGCCGCCCGCCGACTGCTCTTCCTCTTTCGTAAATCGCTCCCGTCTCGCACTGATACGGGCATCGGTCTCCTCCAGAGATCGGACGAACGCATCGTCCTCTGCGTCCCAGTCCGCTTCAGTATCGGTCCGCTTTTCCTCCGTCTGCGCATCCGACTCCGGCTCATCTGACATCGGCCCATCTGACATCGGAGCGTCTGTCTTTGACACACGCTCCGCACTCTCCCGGATACTCTCCTGCGTGGGTTCTTCCCCACGCTGAAGAGATCTCACAATTTCCATTAACTGTTCGACGTTATCCGTCTTTATCTTTGTCCGTCTCATTATTTAAAATATGCTACTCCCGACTCAAAAATCCTGAGGTCCTGTTCACCGTAAATATTTACCGCAACGGAATCTCCACGGCGCTCTGAATGCGCCATCTTACCAAATACCCGGCCGTCCGGACTCGTAATACCCTCAACCGCCAGGTAGGAGCCGTTCACATTCCACTCCTCATCCCCGGCGCATACCATTCCCTCCGGATCACAATACTGTGTCGCCACCTGACCGTTTGCAAATAATGTTTCCAGCCATGCGCGGTCTGCAACAAATCTTCCCTCACCATGTGAAGCCGGATTCACATACACGCCGCCAAGTCTGGCCTGTGCCAGCCACGGGGACTTGTTGCTTACGACCTTCGTATATACCATCTTCGAAATATGACGTCCGATTGTGTTGAATGTCAGAGTCGGAGCATCCGCCTTCTGTCCGGTGATCGCACCATTCGGAACAAGTCCGAGCTTGATCAGCGCCTGGAAGCCGTTGCAGATACCAAGCGCCAGTCCATCACGCTCATTCAGCAGCTTCTCTACTGCCTCCTGCAGCTTCGCATTCCGAAATGCCGTCGCAAAGAATTTTGCAGAGCCATCCGGCTCATCGCCTGCGGAAAATCCGCCCGGGAACATGATGATCTGTGCCTGGCTGATTGCCTCCTCAAATGCATCTACCGACTCACGGATCGCTTCTGCGCTTAAGTTGCGGAACACCTTTACCGTCACATCTGCCCCTGCACGTTCGAATGCCCTTGCACTGTCATACTCACAGTTTGTACCCGGGAATACCGGAATAAATACCCGCGGACGCGCCACTTTATGGCGGCATACATAGATCTTATCGATGCAATAGGTACCGTCGGTCGTCGGAATCCGGTTCGGATCATCCTTTCCTGCCAGCAGTACCGCCGTCGGTTCGTCCGTCGGATTGCCATCGAGATCCAGCCCTCCTCCGATCGTCGGAAGTCCGGACTCTGTCTTAAATACACGCTCTAAGGTTCCCTTCCATGCCGCAAGCGCCTCATCGATCGGAAGCGCTGTCTCGCGATACCGGAATGTTCCATCATCTGCTGTATGTCCGATTACCGTATAGGTCGATGCCAGACTGCCGAGCATTCCGTCCGGAACCTCCGCTACGATATCACCGAAGCCTGCGGTAAAGAGGTCACGTGCATCTACATCATGAGAAATCTCAAATCCCATGCCATTTCCAAATGCCATCTTAGAAAGTGCAGCTACAAGACCCTTTCCATCCAACGCATATGCTGAAATCATTCTTCCGGCCTGAATATCTTCCCGGATCTTTGTATACAGATCCATGATCTGTGCATAGACCGGAAGGTCATAGGCATCCTTTTCAATCTTCAGAAGTACAAGTGTACTGCCTGCCTTTTTCAGCTCCGGTGTGATGATATCGCCTGTCTTCGCTGTATCGACTGCAAAGGAAACGAGGGTCGGCGGTACGTCGATCTCATTAAAGCTGCCGGACATACTGTCCTTTCCGCCGATCGACGGCAGTCCAAAGCCCATCTGTGCCTCGTATGCACCAAGCAGTGCGGCAAACGGCTGGCTCCAGCGCTTCGGATCCTCGGTCATTCTGCGGAAATATTCCTGGAAGGTAAAGCGGATCTTGCTGTAGTCTCCGCCGGAAGCGACAATGCGTGCAATCGACTCCAGTACCGCATAGACAGCCCCATGATACGGGCTCCAGCTCGACAGATACGGATCAAAGCCATAGCTCATCATCGTAACCGTATCGCATTTTCCTTTAAGCACCGGAAGCTTCGCCACCATCGTCTGCGTCTCGGTCAGCTGATATTTTCCTCCATATGGCATAAATACAGAGCCCGCTCCGATCGAGCCGTCAAACATCTCGACCAGTCCCTTCTGCGAGCAGCAGTTCAGGTCTGCCAGTGTCTCCAGCCATTTTTTGCGGACATCTGCAACCTCTTCTCTTGTAAAATATTTGTCTGTCTCAGATGGCATCTCCACCTCGACGGACGTCTCCTGATGCGCGCCGTTCGTGTCAAGGAAGGCTCTGGAAATGTTTACGATCTCCTTGTCCCTCCAGATCAGCACCAGACGCGGCTGCTCTGTGACAACCGCCACCTCGACAGCTTCCAGATTTTCCTCATCCGCATAGGCAAGGAAGGTCTCAACATCCTTCGGATCGACAACGACTGCCATACGCTCCTGAGACTCGGAAATAGCAAGCTCCGTGCCATCCAGTCCTGCATATTTCTTCGGTACCTTATCCAGATAAATCTGAAGACCCGGTGCCAGCTCGCCGATCGCTACCGATACGCCGCCTGCTCCGAAGTCGTTGCACTTCTTGATGAGATGGCTGACCTCCGGCCGACGGAACAGACGCTGCAGCTTCCGCTCGGTCGGTGCATTTCCTTTCTGTACCTCTGCGCCGCACACCTCGATAGAGGCCTCTGTGTGTACCTTGGAGGAACCGGTTGCTCCGCCGATACCATCACGTCCGGTCCGGCCGCCGAGCAGGATGATGATATCGCCCGGATCAGAATTTTCCCGGATCACGGCAGAGCGCGGAGCTGCTGCCATGACTGCACCGATCTCCATACGCTTCGCCACATAGTTCGGATGATAAATCTCCTTTACATAGCCGGTCGCAAGGCCGATCTGATTGCCATAGGAGCTGTAGCCGTGTGCTGCCTCACGCACCAGCTTTTTCTGAGGAAGCTTGCCCTTTAAGGTCTTCTTCACAGACACGGTCGGATCTGCCGCACCGGTCACACGCATCGCCTGATAGACATAGGTACGTCCGGAAAGCGGGTCACGGATCGCACCTCCCAGACAGGTCGCTGCGCCTCCGAACGGTTCGATCTCTGTCGGATGGTTGTGTGTCTCATTTTTAAAGTTTACAAGCCACTCCTCGGTCTTACCGTCGATCTCGACCGGAACAACGATCGAGCAGGCATTGATCTCATCGGATTCCTCCTGGTCCTGCAGCTTGCCCTCCCGCTTTAATTTGCGCATCGCCATCAGCGCAAGATCCATCAGGCAGACAAATTTGTCGTCACGTCCCTGAAAAATCTCTTTGTGCGCTGCCAGATATTTTTCGTAAGTACCCTGAATCGGCGCCTTATAATAGCCGTCGTCAAAAATGATATCCTTCAGCTCTGTGGAAAATGTTGTATGGCGACAATGATCTGACCAGTAGGTATCAAGCACCCGGATCTCTGTCATCGTCGGATTGCGTTTTTCTTCGCTCTGGAAATAACGCTGAATATGCTGGAAATCCCGGAAGGTCATTGCCAGATTCAAGGAAGCATAAAGCGTCTTTAAGGATGTCTCATCCATATCCGTAAAGCCATCAAACGTGATGACATCCTTCGGCTCTTCAAACTCTGTCACAAGGGTATCCGGCTTCGTAAATCCGGTCTCACGGGAATCCACCGGGTTGATGCAAAGATTTTTGATTGCCTCGAATTCTTCATCGGTAACCTGTCCCTTTACCACATAAACGGTCGCAGAACGGATAATCGGCTCCTCATCCTCCTTCAGGAACTTCACGCACTGAACAGCTGAGTCCGCTCTCTGGTCAAACTGTCCCGGAAGGAACTCAACGGCAAACGCCCGCTCATCTTCCGCAATCGGAAACTGCTCTTCATAAAGAAGGTCTACCGGTGGCTCAGAAAATACGGTACTGCATGCTCTCTGGTAGACTTCATCGGAAATATTCTCTACGTCATAACGGATCAGCTGACGGACATTCGTCACATCCTCCACACCAAGGTAACTACTGATTTCATGTGCAAGACCTTTCGCTGCTACTGCAAACGCTTCTTTCTTCTCGACATAAACCCTTCTTACTTTACTCATTCCAGACCTCCCGGCTCTTGCCTGTATTCTTCTGTTTTGATGATTCGGCAGTTTCCCGTCATCTATGCGAATTTTAACACAAGCGAGCGTATCTGACAAGTTTCGCTTCGAGAAATCGTGATTCCGCCTTTCACATACATTCAGTCCACTGCCATACAGACAGTTGCATCTCATATACGTTCCGTCTGTCGCTCACTCCAGAACTTTGCAAGGCATCCCTGTACCGTCTGCAACGTGCACGTCTGCGGTGCCTGCCACTCCGCCGGAAACATGTTCCGGTAACGCGCTGCCGCAAAACGCTCATCCAGGAGTAAAATGACACCCTCGTCCGCCTCTGTACGAATCACCCGCCCAGCTGACTGCAGTACTTTATTCATTCCGGGGCAGAGATAGGCATAGAAAAAGCCATCCTCGCCTCTTGCATCATAAAAATTCTTCAGAAGCTCCCGCTCCCGGCATACCTGCGGCAATCCCGGGCCGACCACGATCGCACCGATCAGCCGCTCTGCCTTCAAATCGATCCCTTCGCTGAAAATACCGCCCATGACACAAAACCCAATCAGCCCTTCCGGCGGTGTCTCCTCAAATCGGATAAGAAATGCTTCCCGTTCCGCCTCCGTCATTCCCTGCTGTTGCAAAATCAGCTGCGGATGCATTTCTTCCGTCTCCAGAATCTCTGTAAACGCCTCCGCCGTCTCCTCCATCATCCGATAAGAGGAAAAGAACACCATATAATTGCCGCTTTTCGCCCTTAATGCTTCGCAGATATAGGTCGCAATCCGGCGGTATTCTTCCTCACCACGCCGCGTATACCGGCTGCTCGTATCTGTCCCGAGCAGGATGAGTCGCTTTTCCGGCTGAAATGTGGAGGTGGCACAGATTGCATAATTATCCGGAGCTGTGCTTAATAATGATTTATAATACTGCACCGGCAGAAGCGTTGCGGAGAAAAAGACCGTACTGCGCCCTTTATTGATACACTCCTGCAGGTTTCCGGAGATGTCCACACAATAAAGCTTCAGCATAAACCGCCCATCCGCACACAGTTCCGAGTAGATCACGTAGCTGTCATCGAGCCGGTCGCAGACCTCCAGGAAGCTGCGCGCCGAAAAATAGAGCTCCAGCATCCGCTCACCTGCCTCTGTATCCGCAAGCTTCTCCAGCACCTCCTCAATCTGGCCACACAGATTCATCAGATAGACCGGAAAGATCCCCACATCTTCATGCACCTTCAGCTCCGTGCTCTCCCGCTTCAGATCCAGAAGCCATGCATTACAACGCTCCAGCGCACGCGTCAGCTTCCGGCTGTGCTCTTCGACTGCCCGTTTTCCCTCCAGAAAATCTTCCTTATACAAAGTTGCCGAAAACATTTCCCGTCCACGGTCGACCAGATTGTGTGCCTCATCCACAAGAAACAGATACTCGCCCCTTCCCTCGGCAAAAAAGCGCTTCAGCTTCGCACGCGGATCAAAAATATAATTGTAATCGCAGATCACCGCATCGCACCATAAGGATACGTCCAGACTCATCTCAAACGGACAGACTCTCCATTTTTCGGCCTGCTGCAAAATAACATCCCGGTCAAATGCATCCGCGGCATTCAGCATTTCAAACACTGCATCATTTACACGGTCAAAATGCCCTTTTGCACGCGGGCAGGCATCCGGATTGCATACCATCTCCCCGCACGGGCAGACCTTTTCCTTGGCTGTCAGCGTCAGCGTCTTTAAACGAAGTCCATTCCCGCGCAGGACAGAAAATGCCTCTTCTGCGACGGTCCGGGTGATCGTCTTGGCCGTCGCATAAAAAATCCGCTCCGCCAGCCCTTCCCCGACTGCCTTTACCGCCGGATATACGGTAGAGAGCGTCTTTCCGGTACCGGTTGGCGCCTGCAAAAACAGGTTCTTTTTCCGAAGGATCGTGCGATACACATCCATCGCCAGCTTTTTCTGACCGGCCCGCCATGGATATGGGAACTCCAGTCCCTGAATCGAAGCCCTGCGAAGCTCCCTCCAGTCTCTTTGAAACTCCGCCCACTTCCGGTAGGCATCTGTCACCTCCTGAAACCAGCCTGAAAGCTCCTTCGTCGGAAGCATTTCCCGGAATCGCCGGATCTCCTCTGTCTCCAGGCTGCAATAGGTCATCTGCACCCCGATCTCATCCAGTCCGTGCTGCAGCGCATAAATATGCGCATAGCATTTTGCCTGCGCCAGATGCACCGGTATGGCTTCTTTTAAGGTATCCGGATCCCGGTACATGCTCTTGATCTCATCGATCCATACCGTATCCTGTTCTGTAAAAATCCCATCTGCACGGCCTTCGACCGTCAGCGTATACCCATCCCCGGGAAGCGTGATGCCAAGCGGTACCTCTGCCCTGTAAGCGCTACCCATTTTGCCCTGAATCTTTCGATGAATCCGGCTGCCCTCCTGCATGGCCTCCTTCTCTCCGAGACCGCCGCCTTTACGGTTGTCGATATCGCCCGACCGCAGGACAAATTCCACCAGATCCCGCACCGAAATTCTGATATTCAGGACTTTTTCTTCCGCCTCCATATGCCTCCCCCGCTTTCTCTTCATATCAATCGGATATTCGAAATCCGCCTCGCATTTCATGCTCTCGCAATCCTAAAACACCTCAAATCCGCTCATTTTTCTACGAAAAATGGCTACTTTTCGGTGTTTTGCGGGTCAATAAGTCATGCTCTTTCATGCAAGCATGAAACGCATGACCTTTTGACCCTGATATCATCATCATAACATATTGCAAAAAGACTGCCGTAGCCGGAAGCTTCGACGAATCTGAAACTCCGTCGAAACCTCCGGCTACGGCAGCCCCTGTTTCGCTGTGCTGAATCCTGTATTAGCCAAATAGACTGTTTTATGCTACTGATCCCTTCGGCTGTACGTCTTCAAATTTATCCAGCGTCCCTTCAAGGATCTCTTCATCTTCTTTACAATATTTTACCGTGAGTGTTTTCGTCAGATCCAGACTCATTACACCGAGAATAGACTTTGCATCTACTACTACCCGATTATAAAATATATCCACATCATACTCACACTTCTCTGCTGCCCTTACGAACTCTTTCACGTCAGCCACAGCGTTCAATCGAATTTTTCTTTCTAACATAGTAAATCCTCCTTCAATGATGCTCCGCACTCTATGCGATGCGCTGTCAAAAAGCCGACCTCCTTGTGACGCGCGTATTATCTCACACCTCTTTGCATCCGTCAACTCATGAATTTTTCGGAGAATTTACACATTTTCCGCGTTTTTTGTCAGATTATCTAAATTCGCTTCTCTTCTTTTGCCCTTCCGGCCAATCCGAAAATTTATTTCTTAAAAAAAACGAAAGTGCGAACGGCAGATTACACAGAAATTCCGAAATTATCACGGATATTTCGCCTGTTTGAACGCAGATCGCGAAGCGACTGCGTTCATAAGCAAGTGGCGAAGCCAGGACCTGTCAGCAGAGCTGCAGGGATGGATTGCGAATGTCCGCTCGCAGATAAGCATTCCCCCGCTTCAAATGCACGGAGCATTAAGCGGCGGGTGAAGGGGGAATGCATTCTGTTCCTCTGTCATCCACTTCCGGAAGCGCAGCGGCAGCATCTGCTGCTGGAGAGCCGGGTTCTCCCGCGCTTCGATCGAAATACTGCGGCAAAATCCAAGCCACAGCCGCTGTATCTCCTCTTCCCGATCGGAAAAGGACGTATCCGGTCTGACATCCCTTACAAGGACGCACGGCCTTTGCCTGCGATGCAGCAGACAGCGGTCGTGTGCCCGATCATAGATCAGAAAATCCTCATTTGGCAGGCGGTCCGCAAAATGGTCTGCTAAAAGCGGCAGCACCTGATTCTCCGCCTCTATCTCGGAAAACAGAACGCCATTTTTCAGTTCGGAAAAACGCACAAAGCCCATATAATGATGTGCTTCATGCCACACACGTCGCGACAGTTCAAATACCTTACAGATCGCCGGGTCTGTCAGATGCTCCAGTATCGCGGCTGCCTCCTTCTCACTGATATGGGAAGACAGTCCCTGAACCAATGTGCGGTAAATGCAGTCTGCCTTCTCCCCGGACTTCGCCATCGCCGCGCGAAAAATGATCTGATAGGACTCTTCTCCCATCTTCCGGCGAATCGTACGCGCGACCTTCTCTGCCTTCCCGGCATCCGGCACGACCTGCCGGTACTGTGTAAACAGCTCCAACGTATGCATGCCCTGCAGCTGCAGCCGGACATTCGCATGGCCAAGGCGGCTGGCCCATGCATCATAAATGCCGGTGAAAATACCATCGGAGGAATCTTCACATTCAAAAACGGTCATAGTTTTCACATTCTCCCCTCTTGTGACGTGCTCATTCAATGCCTGCCACCGAACTTACAGGGAGCGTAGCTGTGTCCCTGCTTCTTCCGGTGAAAATGCCTGATCGTCAAACAAGGAAAGCTGTCGGTAACTGACTCCGGCCGTCCCACGCTCGTTCCTTTCCGAAGAAAGAAGATTATGCAAAATAAAGTCCTCATCCATCCGAAGCGGATACATCTGTCGCCCTTCACAGGTGATAAAATAAACAGCCCGTTTCAACACAACTCCCATTCTCTTCAGAGAGGTATAATCAAGCCGTCCCTGTCTGCGCGCTTTTACGATCCGCTGTGCGCTTTTCGGCCCGATGCCCGGCACCCGAAGAAGCAGCGCATAGTCTGCACGGGATACCTCCACCGGAAACTGCTCCAGATGCGCAAGCGCCCAGTCACATTTCGGGTCAAGAAATACATTAAAATTCGGGTGACGCTCATTGAGCAGCTCTGAGGCAGAAAATCCGTAAAAACGTAACAGCCAGTCTGCCTGATACAGACGATGCTCCCGCAGAAGCGGCGGCCCGCCAGGGAGTACGGGCAACAGCGGATCCTCATTGACCTGAACAAACGCCGAATAAAAGACCCTCTTTAATGCAAACCTCTGATAGAGAGACTCCGCAACCGAAATGATCTGAAAATCATTCTCCGGTGTGGCGCCGATAATCATCTGTGTACTCTGTCCTGCCGGGACAAAGCGGGGTGCGCTGCGATACTGCACCAGCTCATGCTGATTCTGCGCACGGGTATCCTGTACCTGCCGCATCGGCGTGAGAATCCGCTTCCGGGTCTTGTGGGGTGCAAGCAGCCGGAGGCTCTCCGAGGTCGGAAGCTCCAGATTCACACTGACGCGGTCTGCAAGGAATCCGATCCGCTCCACCAGATCCGGCGGTGCACCAGGAATCACCTTGACATGAATATAGCCTTCAAAACGATGTCTGATACGAAGCTGAGACAGTGTCTCATACAAAAGCTCCATCGTATACTCCGGAGTCCGAAGTACGCCGGAGCTCAGGAAAAGCCCCTCGATATAATTTCTCCGGTAGAACTCCATCGTCAGCGTGCAGATCTCATCCGGGGTAAAGGTCGCACGCTCCACGTCATTCGAAACACGGTTCACGCAATAGTGACAGTCAAATACACAGTCGTTCGTCATGAGAATTTTCAGAAGCGAAATGCATCTGCCATCCGCAGAAAAGGAATGACAGATCCCGGCTGCAATGCAATTGCCCATGCCCTGTCCGCTGCCGCCACGATCGGTCCCGCTTGAGGTACAGGCCACATCGTACTTTGCCGCATCGGAGAGGATATTCAGTTTTTCGATGAGGGTACGCGGCTGGTCAATGCGCATGACGAGGACTCCTTTCGATCTTTCGCTCGCTGATGTTCACTGCTGATGTTCACTGATCTCACAGACAAGCTATCTGCCCGAACATTTGTTCTTCTTTATATTAGTACATATGTTCGATAAAATCAAGTGTTTTCTCGCTTCCCGCTTCATTTTCTCAAACAACGGGCGAGACAATGCGTTATAGTAAAAAAACAGGCAGCAATTTTACGCCCTGAATCACGTAAAACTACTGCCTGTCTCGTTCTTATCGCAACGGCCCCCAGATAAGCCCGGAACTACTGTATTAACAGTAAAGCGGACATCCGCAATCCATCCCTGCATCCCTGCTGCTCTGCTGACAGGACCTGGCTTCGCTACTTGCTCATAAACGCAGTCGCTTCGCACACTTGAAGCGGGGGAATGCTTATCTGCGTTCAAAAGCTGCACGCGCCTTCTCCAGTCCTTCTCCCAGCACATCCATCGTCCGCTCATAGGAATCCTCCGGCTGGTCGCCAAGATCAGTGATTCCGGTCTTCTCCGGAAGGGTATCCACATCATCCAGCGGAAGGATATAATACTTCGATCCATTGTTCTGGAACCGGTATACCCAGGTCGGCAACAGATCGATCCCGGAGATATCCACCGTGCCATTGGTGTTCTGATGCAGGGAAAGTGTCACCATCACGCCGTCCTCGGTATGTCCGGTCGGCATCTCATCCATCAGATAAGTTCTCTGATTCGAAAGTGCATTTCCAACGGAAAAGATACAGAACATCTGCTTCTTTCCATCTGCGCTCTGAAAGACATCGATCGGCTGCAAACAGTGCGGATGCCCGCCAATGAGCGCATCTACGCCAAGATCACACAGCTTCTGCGCAATTTCCCGCTGCTGCTCCGACTCCTTCAGCTGATACTCCGTCCCCCAGTGAAGGTTGACCACGATAAACCGTGCGCCCTCCTTTTTCATGTCCCGGATCCGTTCATCAGCCTCCGCATAAAAATCATCCAGCGCATCGTAGTCAAACGTATTAATCAATCCCACATCATCCGAGCTGACCGGAATACCATTAATATCCACGCCACTGCCCTTTGTCTCATATACATAGTCCAGAAAACCGACCTGTATGCCATTCACATCTGCAAGGTAATACGGTTTATCCTCGGCTGTCTCGCGCACGCCGGTATAGGCGATCTGATTTTCTTCATAGACCTCCATCGTCCGATGAAAGGACGTGGAAAGTCCATCATATACATGATTTGTTGCCAGCATCTGCAGATCTACGCCGCTGTCCCGCACGTTTTTCACAATCGCATCCGGCGACTTAAAATTCGGATAACCGGAATAATCTGATCCCGATAAAGTGCCTTCGAACTCGCAGGTCATAAAATCCGGTGCACTGTAATATGACGTAATATATTTAAAAATCGACGAAAAATCATAATTGCCCTCCGCATCCGGATAAGAACTGATAAACGGCGAATGCAGCAGCACACATCCGGTGCTTCCAAGCGTCGCATCGGCTTCAGCGTAAATGCTGACCTCCCCTGTCTCTGTCTCCGTCTGCACCACAGCCGCTCCAGTTCCTGCTGATGCCGGCTTTTTCAGGCTGTGCACCACACGTCCGCCGATCGATCCTGCCAGAAGCAGGAAAAAAACAGCGCCTGCTCCGATTCCAATGCCGGTCATCAAACGCCGCTTTTTCTCTCTTTCTACATATGCTTCATACTGCGCCGGTGACATCGTTTTTTTCAGATGCTCCAGCCAGATCTGTTCCTTTTCTCTTCTGGAACGCGGTGCACTGGTTTTCCGTGCCTGCCCTCCGGATTTTTTATTGCCTTCATGAAGCGCTCCGCTTCTCTTTTCTTCCATATCCGTATCTTCCACCTGTATCTTCTGTTTTCACTTCCGGTCTCATCTTACACTTTTCCCGGTAAAATACAAGCAAATTTATCTCAATTTTTTAAAGATACTTTTAAATCTCTGTTAAGCTTCTCTTTCCCCTCAGCTTTCCAGCGCTTCCAGAAATGCATTCAGCCGGGCCAGCAGCAGATCAATCTCAATGTCATGCACAGCAGCAGCCTCTTCCAGCGTCTCCATCTGAGAAGACGGGCAGCCGATGCAGTGCATCCCGCCAGCCATAAGAACCGGTGCCAGCCCCTGATTGATATCGAGCAGCTCTCCAATCGTCATATCCTTTGTAATTGTAACCGATGCCATAATCATTTCCTCCGTTTTTTGTAAATTCCATGTACAGTATAGTGTCTGCACAAGTGCTGTGCCAATTCTGAGTACCTTTTATCAAACTGTTAAACCACAGTGCGGTACTGAGTTTATCATAATATAGCTTCCAAGAAACGGCAAGTCCGTTTCTTGGAAAAGGCGCGTTTTTTGCGCCGCAAATCTAACGATAGGGTTCGCGAAGCGATTCCTAGAGTATAGCTTCCCAGAAACGGCAAGTCCGTTTCTGGAAAAAGGCTAAACTAACCCATGTCTCTGCAGAAATACACCCTAAAACAGATTTCACACTTGTCTAATCCGACGTTTTGTATTACAATGAATGAAAGATTTCCAACGAGATCTAATACGTAAAATATAAGGAGGATACAATCATGGCATACGTTATTTCTGATGAGTGTGTAGCTTGCGGAACATGTGCAAGCGAGTGCCCGGCAGACGCTATTTCTGAGGGAGATGGCAAGTACGTTATCGACGCTGATGCATGTCTTGAGTGCGGCACCTGCGAAGCAGCTTGTCCGACCGGCGCTATCTCTGCTGAGTAATTCAAATGTAAACGGATTGCAGAATCCGTCAGAAAAGCAGTTGGGTCAATGCAGCCCGACTGCTTTTTAACCGAATCAAGCAAGTCCCAACCTACTGCTTCAATTGCGCAAAGCAATAAGCAGCGGATTGGGACTTGCTTGTATCAGGAGTGGTGCAAGCCACTTCTGATAAGCTGCGAAGCAGCATTCGGTTATGAGCAAGTAGCGAAGCGGATTGCGAATATCCGATTGACTTTGCAAAATTATAGCCTTACCGTTTTCCAAAGCATTTCTCTAAAAATGTGCGGAGCCAGGTTTTTTTCTGCATTTCCCGCTCTGCGGCAGCCTCTTCTAAAGCAGACTGATACAGCTCAAACAGATTTGCAGCCTCTTCCCGGATCATCTCACAGAGCACCTTCTCCAGCTTTTCGTTTTGTTCCTCCACAACCTCTGCGATCAGCCGTTTCAGGATCGCCTCAAAACGGCGCATATTTTCTTTTTTCTCATCCGGGACGATCTCAAAGACCGGAGGTTCGGATTCTTCCGAAGAGTCGTCTATGTCCTGCGTTCGATGTTCCGCCGGCTGATTCTGGCCGTCGTCTGTTTCATACGTCGCATCTTGTTCTACTGTTTTCTCTTCTCGTCGCTCCTGCTTATTTTGCACTTCACTGGCACCGTATTTGTTGCTTTCCCATGACGGTTCTTCTGCCTGTTGCCCTTCGGCTAATACTTTATCAGCCTGCACATGGATCTCTTTTAGCGGTTGCAGCCTGTCCAGCTTCCAGACACTCCTTGCGATCTGCTGAGCTTCCTGTTCTTCTTTTTCTTCTGATCCATCATTTTGATCCTTCAGCCGCTCTTCCCCCTCAAACAGCAGCCGGATCGCCTTCAGCTGAATCCCGCAGTCTTTCAACTCCTTTGTGCGTCGAAACAGCGCAATGTCGCGCTCGGAATACATGCGATGTCCCTGCGTGCTTCTTCCGACCGGGACATGCAGTTCCTCTTCCCAGTAACGCAAAACGTGCGACTCTACACCGATGAGCCGCACCGCTTCTGATACAGAATATTCTTTTTCTTCCATAAGTCCTCTCCCCTTTTTCCATCCGGTATCTTATGACATCATCATTTGATGATGTTGTGGTCAAAAGGTATTTTGACCCCTATGATACATGTATATGCAGGGGAGAGGGAAAGTAGAACTGTTATACGTTTTTTAACCGAATCAAGCAAGTCCCAACCCACTGATTCAATTGCGCAAAGCAATAAGCAGTGGGTTGGGACTTGCTTGTATCAGGAGTGGTACAAGCCACTCCTGATAAGCTGCGAAGCAGCTATTCGGTTATGAGCAAGTAGCGAAGTGGATTGCGAATATCCGCTTTGACTGCGGACGTTCTGAGCAGGCCACAGATCCGTTTGCGTTGCAAACTATCCGCTGCTAAAGCAGCTCAAAACTGTTATTTCTTCATATTTGCGAACTTGGTGTAGCGTGGGAGCCATGCCAGCTCTACGGTTCCGATCGGGCCGTTTCTCTGCTTGGCGATGATGACTTCAGCCACGTCTTTTTTCTCGGTGTCGTGATTGTAGTAGTCATCGCGGTACAGAAACATGACGACGTCCGCGTCCTGCTCGATCGCCCCGGACTCACGCAGGTCAGAAAGCATCGGCCGGTGATCCGGACGCTGCTCGACCGCACGGGACAACTGAGACAGTGCTACCACCGGCACCTGCAGCTCACGCGCGATCTCCTTTAACGACCGGGAAATATCCGAAATTTCCTGCTGGCGGGATTCCGATTTGCGGCTGCCCTGCATCAGCTGCAGGTAGTCGATCATGATAATGCCGAGATTGTGCTCCAGCTTGTATTTTCTGCATTTGCTGCGAAGCTCTGAGACAGAAATACCAGGCGTGTCATCAATGATCAGATTCGACCGGCCGATCACACCGGCTGCCTCGATCAGGCTGGACCAGTCATTGTCACTCAAATTTCCGGTACGGAGGATCTGGGAATCCACCCTGGATTCCAGCGCAAACAGACGGTTTACGAGCTGCTCCTTGGACATCTCGAGGCTGAAGATCGCGACTGTCTCATTGCTGCGGAACGCCATATATTCTGCAATATTCAACACGAATGCCGTCTTTCCCATAGAAGGACGGGCTGCGATCAGAATCAGATCCGACGGCTGGAAGCCGGATGTTTTGTAATCCAGATCGATAAAGCCGGTCGGCATTCCGGTAACGCTTCCCTTCATCCGGCTGGCCGCCTCAATCTTATCCAGCGCATTGAGCACCACGTCCTTGATCGGAACAAATTCATCATTTGTCTTTCGCTGTAGCACTTGGAAAATTTTCTTCTCCGTGTCCTCCATGATCTCCTCTACGCTGTCTTTTCCCGCATAGCACGCCGAGGCGATTTCCTCATTTACCCGGATCAGTCTGCGCAGGGCTGCCTTCTCCGACACAATTTTCGCATAAGTCCCTACATTGACAGAGGTCGGAACCTTCGTAATCATATCCCGGACAAATTCCAGACTGCTGATCTCCGGCGGCACATCCTTCTCCTTCAGCCGGTTTTGCAGGGTGATCAGATCGACCGGAACATTCTCGGTATACAGTTCCACCATCGCTTCAAACAAAATCCCGTACTGCTTCTGGTAAAAATCATCTACCGTCAGAATCTCCGAAGCAATCGTGATCGCATCCCGGTCCATCAGCATCGCGCCGATGACCGACTGCTCTGCTTCCACATTGTTTGGCATGACCCGTTTCAGTAATTCATCTGCCACAATCTATTTCCTCCTGAACAAGCGGAAATCTGCTCCGTTTTGTTATGATCTCCGCCGTAAAATATAACCAGACTGCGCAGTACCCTGCAAAGTCTGGTTATTCCGTGTTGCTGCTTATCCCTCTACCACATGTACCCGCATCTTCGCTGTCACTTTGGTGTGCAGTTTGATACCGATCTCGGTGTACCCAAGTGCCTTCACCGGTGCATCCAGTAAAATCTTTTTCTTATCGATCTCATAGCCAAGCTGCTTTTTGATCTCCTCTGCGATCTCTTTCGTCGATACGGATCCGAATACCCGTCCGCCTTCGCCTGCCTTGACGGAAACCCTGATCTCTTTATCCTTCATCTCCTCGGCCAGCTTTTTTGCTGCCTCCAAATTTTCCTTTGCGATCTTCTCTTCATTGGCCTTCTGCAGCTTCAGGTCATTGATGTTCTGGCCGTTTGCCTCTTTACCAATCCCCTTTTTCAGAAGCATATTTCTTGCATATCCGTCGCTGACATTTACAACTTCGCCCTTTTTTCCAAGTGCCTTTACATCCTGTAATAAAATAACCTTCATAATTAAATCGCTCCTTCTTTCGTCATCTGTGTCAGTACTTCTTTCAGCTTCACCCTTGCGCCCTCCAGATCGGTATCCTTCAGCTGTGCACCGGCAATATTCATATGGCCTCCGCCGCCAAGGCGCTCCATAATGATCTGAACATTTACCTCATCAATCGCACGGGCGCTGATATAAACCTTCCCTTCATATTCGGTCAGCACAAAGGAAGCCTTTACACCAACAATATTCAGCAGCTCATTTGCTGCCTGCGCGCCGACCACGGTCGGACTCTCCAGACCTTCGCTCGGACAGTTGCTGATCGCATAGCAGCCCATAAATGCCTCTGCATGCCGGACTGCCTCCGCCCTGGCCTTGTAAGTCTCCATATCACTGCGGAAGGCCTTGCGCACGCGCGTTACATCCGCACCATATCTTCTTAAAAATGCTGCCGCCTCAAATGTTCGCATTCCGGTCTTTGCCACAAAATTGTTCGTATCGATGATGATACCGGCATACATGCAGTCCGCCTCATACGGCTTGAGCTTCGTCTCATCGTCGTAGTACTGCAGGATCTCGGAAATCATCTCACAGGCTGAGGATGCCGACGGCTCAATATAGGACAGCGAAGCATTCTCTATCTTCTCCGTCCCTTGCCGATGATGATCCAGCACAACGATCGTCTTCGTCAGATACAGAATCTCCTCGCACTCTACGATGCCCGGACGGTTCGTATCAACTACGACCACGACCGTATTCTGATTCGTCAGCTCGATTGCCTTCTCATGCGTAATGAAAATGTTCTCATAAGCCTCATCGCTGGACTTCAGCATGTTGACCCACGGGCGGATACTGCTGTTGATCTCACCGAGCACAATATACGCCGGTTTATCGACCTGCATTGCTGCGCGGCAAACACCGACACAGGCACCTAAGGAATCAATATCCGTCATCTGATGCCCCATGACAATCACGCGTTCCCGTGAAGCAATCATTTCACGCAACGCCTGCGACTTTACACGCGCCCGTACTCTGGTATTTTTCTCGGAATGTTGTGT
Source organism: Lachnospiraceae bacterium (assembly GCA_902363135.1). Lineage (GTDB taxonomy): Bacteria > Bacillota > Clostridia > Lachnospirales > Lachnospiraceae > Choladousia. The sequence goes on along the minus strand of CABIZF010000002.1, from coordinate 305,885 downwards.
CTTTCCACCGAAAAATGCCATCTTGTCATAGTCTTTCACAACGGTCTGGTCGCCGCCCCGCGCCAGCGCCATCTCCATCGCCACACGGGCCGCCTCATAATTCTGTGCATATCCGCCACAGTTCATACCGATTCCGATGCTGACCGTCACTGCAATGGAATTTCCGATGTTCACCGTCTTGACGTCCTCCAGCACTGAAAAGCGATCCTCTTCCATCGTGTCCAGGCTCTTGCGGTTGATAACGAGCAGGTACTTATCCTTTTCCAGCTTCTTAATCAGCCCGTCCGCCGTCGCAACATACTTCGTAATCCGTCGATCCACGAGCGCTTCCAGCATGGATCTACGCACTTCCTCTACGCTCTCCATCACCTCATCGTAATTATCCATATACAAAAGCCCGACTACCGGATTCTGTTCGTAAGTCTCTTTCTTATACTCGGAAAGCTCTGTAATGTCAAACAGGCACAGCGCTACTGCGAAACAGGAACCGGAAATCCGCTCCACCACTGCACTGTCGTCAATCAACTCTTCAAACGGGATCCGCTTCATGCACACGCGGTACCTTCGCCCTGCATGCTCGATCTCAACCTCACGTTCCTCTGAATCCAGCGGAAAATGTGCTGAGTTCAGCTGCGAAAAAACGGCAGAAATATTTCCGTGATAGCTGTCGCTCTTTCCGGTCAGCTGACACATCGCATCGTTCATGCGCAGAATCTTTCCGTCCGCCTGAACAAGACTGTACGGAACGACGAATTCCTTCAGCATGTCCCGCTCAATCTCACTGTATTTCCGTGAAAAATCCAGCAGCTCTGCAAGCACCTTGGGCCGGTAATACACATCCAGGCCAAGGATGGTCAGGTATACCATCACCGTAAAGCCTCCGACAATTACTCCGGCTAATGTATTAATATAAAGTACCACTGCCGTCAGCACGAGCAGCATCAGCGTCAGAAAAATACACCAGTACCAGTGACGCATCAGCTTACCACTGTACTTCATCTGAGATTTATTTTTTGATATATCATGATCCATCTCGTCGTCAACCTTCCTGTTTTGTGTATTGTGGGTGGGTAGCTGCCTATGTTTTCTATTCCGGACGTTCCGCACAAGCCACAGACCCGCTTGCTTCGCAAGCGATCCGCTACCTCACCCGGTAGCTTCTGTCTGTGGCTGAGGGGCGTCCCGCCCCTCTCAGCCTGGCTCACACAGCCTCCGGCAAATAAATTTGCCTCCACCTGGCTGAGAGGGGCTGCCTACGTTTTCTATTCCGGACGTTCCGCACAAGCCACAGACCCGCTTGCTTCGCAAGCTATCCGCTACCTCACCCGGTAGCTTCTGTCTGTGGCTGAGGGGCGTCCCGCCCCTCTCAGCCTGGCTCACACAGCCTCCGGCAAATAAATTTGCCTCCACCTAGCTGAGCCAGGCTGCCTTGTGCGGAACTGTTAGGGTTCATTCTATCACACTCTTTAAATGAAGAAAAGAGTTTTATGCCTCTATCATGTTCCGGATATTCTGCATTTCTTCATCCAGAGCGGAGATGGCTTCCGCACAGACGCGGAGTCGCTCGGTGATGACCTCCTCATTTTTTACATCCTTCTTATAACGCAGCTTATGATCCACACTTGCCCAGAAATCCATTGCAATGGTGCGGAACTGTACCTCGACCTTCACAAAGGTCTTTCCCTCTTTTAAAAATACCGGAACCTCCAGAATCTGATGCAGACTGCGGTAGCCGTTCGGCTTCGGGTTCTTGATGTAATCCTTCGTGCGGATGAGCCGAATGTCGTCCTGCTTAATCAGAAGATCCGATAAATGATAAATGTCCTCCTGAAATGCGCAGACTACCCGGATTCCGGCCACATCGTAAAGATTTTCCTCAATCGTGCGTTCCAGATCTTCCTCGTGAAACTCATAGCCCCTGCGCACCAGCTTCTCCATAATACTCTCCGGACTTTTTAAGCGACTCTCTATCGACTCAAACGGATTGCGGTCATACTGAAGTGAAAATTCTGCATTGAGCACCTTCAGCTTCGTCTCCACCTCCATGATTGCGCACCGGTACTTATTCATCATCTTCATAAACTTTTTCCCGGTCTCCAGCAGTTCTATATAACGATATATGTCTGTACCTTTAATTCCTGTCTCCAATTCCTTACCCTCCAATATAATGATGCCAGGGTCAAAAGCCTGAAACCACGATGTGCTTGCACAGGAGTGGTTTTATGGCTTAATGACCCGCCCCGATATGAGCATAAAAGTGGAGCGCAAGCTCCATGATATGCGAATATTGGGCAGGATTGTGGGAGTACGAAGTACGGAACAATCCGTAAGGCATCTTTTAACCTTAATACAATGATGCCAGGGTCAAAAAGCCGTTCATGCTTGCATGATAAGGCTTTTGAACTTGGGATCCGTCAAACATGAGAAAATAGCGATTTACGTAGTAAATCAGCGGATTTCGAATGTTTGCAGAATTGCGGGGGAATGCTTATCTGCGTTCATCCTCTCCTTATACTATACCACAAGAAGAAGGGACTGTCACTCAAAACCCGAGCACAGTCCCGCTTCTCCACCTTCCTCATTTCCGATTGTAAAGCACCCCGCTTCGTGCTCTGCGCACCTTCCGCGGCGAAATGCTTATTCTATATGCTTTTGCATCCAGCTTTTCCGACGCAAAGCCAATCCAACACCTGTGGCAAAAATCCCGGCTGAAAGAAGCAGCACGAGCAGCCATTCTCCAAGCGGCGTCCCATCTCCGGTCTTCGGCGGTGTCGCGTGATCTGACTCCTTTACATTCTGAACCTTCTGCCGCACCTTCACAACCTCCGTATGATCATCCTCATATGCAAAACGGACCTTATATTCCTGATCGTCCTTCTGATAACCTGCCGGTGCTTTTGTCTCCACAAGGGTATACGTCTTTTCCTTCCCGGCCCGCCCGTTTGCGAATGTCGCGATCTCCAGTACGCTGCTGACTGCTTCTCCGTTTTTGTCTGTCACCAGCTCCTCCAGTACGCTGCCATCTTCATCCCGCAGTTCAAAATGAGCACCTTCCAGCAGCTGATCTGTCTTTTTGTCACGTTTTTCGATTCGAAGCTGTCCCATGGCATGTTTATCAAACATATGCACCGGCTGCACTTCTCCGGTATTCTCGACCGTAAACGTCACATCCTCTGCGACTACATAGCCAAACGGTGCCGTCTCCTCCCGTAAGATATACGCATGGCCGGGCTCCAGTCCCCGGATACTGTGTGGCTTCTCCCCGGATGTCCATGTATCAACGATATGCTCCTGCTCATCAAACACCGTCAGCTTCGCCCCCGGAATTTCTGCGCAGTCTGTCACATCCTGCTTCGATATCTCTACCGTCGTCTGTATATCAGAAACGGTCAGGTACATAACATTGCTTCCATCCGGATCCACGGTCAGCTCCAGCTCTTCTCTTTCACTGATCTGTGCTGCCACTTTTTCCGGTATACCGGCTCCAAGATCAATTTTCATCGGCGTTTCGTCCTTTACATAGCCCGCCGGAGCCTCCAGCTCTTTCACATAATAAATCCCAAGTGGCAGATCTGCGTCAAATACCGCTTCGCCATTCGCATCTGATACCGCAGCCGCTATCTGCTGATCCTTCCCGCAGAGCACATTTCCCTTCGTATCACAGAGTATCTCCCCTGCATATAAACCAAATTTTCCACCGCCCAGTGGCTTTTTTGTCTCGTTATCCACTTTTCGGATACCGATTTTCCACCGTCTGCGGATATTTTCGATCGCTGCCCGCTTCTGTACGACTGCCTGCTTCGCTCCCTCGTATGCAAGACATACCTGCACGCCTTCGGACTCCTCCAGGTAAGCATCCGGAGTATTCTGCTCGAAAAGTCGATAAAGGCCAAGCGGAAGACGTTCCAAACTGCCGCTTCCCGCTTCGTCTGTCGTGATCTCTGCCACCTTTGTACCTTTTTTGTAAAGCACTCTGCGGTTACCCTCTGCATCCTTCTGCCCATCCGGCGTCAGAATATCCTCATCCGCCACGATGAAAAATGTGATATTCTCCAGAGGGAGCGCCGTATAGGAGAAGTTATCCACAAACCCGGTCAGCTTCTCTCCTGTTTTCAACACTTCGATGCTTCCATCCACAGGTTCATCCGCCATTTCCAGCTCGATCAGCGGATCACCGCTGATGGGATCCACCCGATAGGCCATGTCATCAGAAATCATAAATTCAATCGTTTCCTCCGACAGCACATATCCCTCCGGAGCTTCTGCCTCCTCCAGACGGTACTTGCCCGGTCCAAGCTTCTCCGGCATGGTAAGGCTTCCCGTCTCATTTGTATAAAAAACGCTGATCCGCTCACTGTCCGGATAGGAGGCTGCCTGCTCCACATAGTTTTCCTTCTGCTTGTCCCAGATACGGAAGCCAGCGCCCGGAATCAGGATCGGCTCCTGCGTCCGCGCATCCTTTTTCGTGATTTTCAGCCGGACCATAAACAGATCATCCATAAATATCCGCCATGGCTGCGGTTCGTTCGGATGATGTTCGGAAATCACGACTGTAAAGTCCTTCACTGGCCTGTGCTGGGACGGCACCGTCGTCTCCCGGAACAGATAGGTACCATACGGCAACGCGATCGTACACAGATACCCCCGGTCATCCGTAAACAGCTCCGTCTCGCCCTGACTGCCGAGCACGACCGGCGTAATTCCTTCCGTCACATAATTTCCGGCCGCATCCTTACTCAGATCTGAAAGCAGCCACGCAGTGAATCCTGCTGCGGGAAGCGGCTGCGGATTTGTACTGCCATCATTTGACACCTTCAAAAGCTGAAATGGCTGCTTTTTCACCTGATCAGCGACTGTCAGCTCACATCGGATCACGCCATCTGTATCCACTTCCTGATCGGCCGCAAGCTTTACTTCATATTCTGTTTCATCCCGCACATATCCTGCCGGAGCCTCCAGCTCTTTTACATAATAGAGACCCGGATATAAATCTGTAGCCCCCGCACGTCCGGAGCCATCCGTCGTAAGGACCGTCACCTGATCTCCCGCACGGTAGATCACGCCGCTCTTTCCATCCGGATGTACAATGTCTCTTCTGGCAAACAGTCCGTACTTTGCCCCTTCCAGAGACGCATCCCCCTGCGGGAGCACTTCTGCCGTCTCCATATCCACCTTCTGAAGCCGCAGAGAAGCTCTCAGACGTTCCTCCATACACTCAGCTGTCATTTCCTGTGCTTCCAGCTCCGGATGATCTTCAAAAGAAAACTCATATTTCCACGCTTTATTTAACTGATAGCCGACAGGTGCCGTAAGCTCCCGCACGAAGTAACGGTATCCACACGGCAGATCCGCCTGAAATGCTGCCAGGCCATTTTCATCCGAATGAGCCGTACCAAGCAATGTCTGCGGCTGTATCAGCACGTCTCCGTTCCAGTCCCGGATCTCCTCCTGCGCAAATACCCCAAATGCAGCCGCAGCGACTCCGTTCTTTGTCTCGCTGTCCTTTTTGTTCACCTGAAGCGACAGGCGCTGACGTCGATTGCGAACCGTCACGGGTGTCACCGTCACTTCCTTCCTCTGATCTTCTGTCTTCAATTCTACCGGAATCTTTGTACCGTCGCTGACCATATGAGACGGTGCGCTTTTCTCAATCAGATAGTAGCTTCCCGGATAAAGCCTTCCGCTTATCGCATACCCGTCAGCTCCCGTTGTCAGTCCGCCCTCAACGAGCGCATCCTTTCCGTATACCGCCACACCTCTCTCATTCTTTATGGTATCTGCTGCATACAGATCAAACACTGCTCCGGATAACGCCCGCACCTCATAACGAAACGTCACTCCATCGTCACGGATATCTGCTCCTGTCAGCAATTCACCCTCTTTCTTAATCTGAAGCTGCGTCATCTGTACCTGATCGACCAGCTCCAGCTGCACCTCTGCCTGTGCAGATACCTGAACCGGATAGGCTCTCTCATCCACACAATAGCCCGCAGGAGCGCTCTGCTCCTTCACATAATAGACGTCCTGTGTCAGCTCCAGATCCTTTAATTCCGCTGTGCCGTCAGAACCGGTCTTCGGGAACTGCGCCACAAGCATACTGCAGGCTTCATCCGCGTATAGTCCATACACGGCATCCGCCACCCCTGCCTGATCCCTCGCATCTTTTTTCCGCAAAGACACACCAAAATATGGCGTATACGCAGAAGCAGTCACCGTGCGTGCTTCAGGGTGTACCATCGTTGTCTCATCCATCGACAGGTAGGTAACATACTGACGCTTTACACTGCTGTTCACCGGCACATACCACCAGCCTCCATACTCCTCACAGCTCACCTCCAGAGTCGCTTTGATCTCCGTCCGCTCCCGGCTCAGCTTCCGGTATGCTTCATCCGTCGCTGTGAACCAAAATGGTGACAGCAGATCTCCTTCCTCCTTTTTCGCAATGCTCACGCCGTCCGGAAGTGTCCCCTCCGGCATCAGGGCAGCATCGATAATCCGACCCGGCAGATTCGAAGTGCAGACAAACTCTGCCTGTGTCCGCCAGGTCCCATCTGCCTGCTGCACCCACGTATCCTGCGTCGTCGGAGAAATACTGCAGGTCACTTCCATCGTCTGATTATTGTCTGCACTAACCTGTGTCGTATCTGCATAGGCATCTTCTACCATCTTGTAGGCCAGATTATAAACCTTCGTATCCATCGATTTTTTCAGCTTCTTCTCGATCGAGGTCTCCCGGCCCTGCTGACAGTTGATGATATGCACCGCAATCTGTGTGATGTAGTAATCCTTCTTCCAGTCACCGGCAGAATACCTGGAATTGTATGCCGTACTGCCGCGATACCGGCAGCCATTGTACAGGCAGTATGTAATCTCCTTAGAAAAAGGGCCGTCGCCTGACGGCTTGTATGCCTCATTCTCCGGAGCCTCTCTCGTATTGTAAACACAGTAAGCTGCCACGGTCTTGCCTCCCGTGCTCATCCCATGATTGGTCACATATTTGAAATAGCACGGAAAATCCAGATAATGCAGGATCAGTGACTCATCCCTTTTCACCGTCGGATTCCCCGCCCGTCTCATTCCGGACATCCCAAGCCGTCGCATCGGCCCATCCTGCCAGTATTCATAGAAATCCGGAAGCGTTTCCTCGCTCTCCTTTTCCGTATCCGGCTCTGACTCCATTTCCTCGGATGCATCCGATTCTGATTCCTCTTTCCCGGTCTCATCTGATCCTGATGTCATTTTCTCAGCTACATCCGACTCTGATTCCATCTTCCCGGTCTCATCTGATTCTGATGTCATTTTCTCAGCTGCATCCGACTCTGATTCCATCTTCCCGGTCTCATCTGATTCTGACGTCATTTTTTCGGTCGCGTCCGACTCTGGCTCCATCTTCCCGGTCTCATCTGATTCTGACGTCATTTTCTCAGTCGCATCCGCACACTCTGCATCCTTCTCATTTGCATCCGCGCATCCGACCTGACCGTTCTCATCCGGTATTTCATCCGCATGATTTGTCCGCTCTGACTCCTGCGGCATTTTATCCAGTTCACTCTCCGCGCTTTTATCCGCGTCGGAGCCGCCTGAAGCATGCTTACCTGTATCTGCTATTTCCAGGCTGTCCGTCTCATTTGTAGTTATGTCTAAATCCTGCGTTTCTGCATTCACTCCATAAAATTCCGCAGATCTCTCCGTTGTCTGTACATACCCTTGCTCTGCCGCATTTACATACGATGTCACCGACATAAGGCACAGCATTCCGGCCGCCAGCATTCCGGCCGCCAGCATCCCGGCGAGGCCCCTCATCAATGTCTTTTTCTTCATAAATCCGTCTTCCCTTTCTTTTCGGTAGCACAAAATCATCCCAGACCAGAGAAAATCTCCTTCTCTCTTCTGCGAAAATCTTGTCTGACCATTTGCTTACAGGGAATTTTGCGTATGCCAGAGATCTTTAGATGTTACACGTAGTTTATCACTTTTTGTTAGATATTGCAAGTATTTTTATATAACTATTTATTTAGAACAAGCATATTGTTTATGGATTGTATGATACTAGAATAAAAAGGTCATGCGTTTCATGCTTGCATGAAAAAGAAGCACCGAAAAATAACCATTAGGAAATGCTTGACCCTCCACGGATCTGGCGATAAAATGATGCCAAAGTCAGACAGATATTTTCCCTGTCATTTCATCCTTTGCTGTCATTTGTAATACTATAGAAAGCGTCAAAACCAAAGACCGTTATGTTTCTGTATCGTGGTCGTTCTATGATTTAGAACAGAAACTAATTTACAAGGCTAAACAAAATCAGTCTTCCATTATTAAGGTAGACCCTCGCTATACAAGTCAGTGCTGCCCTTGTTGTGGACGCGTTGAAAAGTCTAACCGCAATAAGAAGATACATTTGTTTACTTGCAAAAACTGTGGTTACAAATCAAATGATGACCGCATTGGAGCTATGAATCTGTATCGTATGGGAATGAACTATCTTGTTGATAGCCAAGTATCTAATACAGTTGTAACAGAGTAAACTTTGTTGCAAAGGGTGCTGTCAACCACCCTATGATGTAACGCCACTTTAGGTAGCAATATCTATTGGGGTTAAAGGTCGGAGGTGTAGGCCGTTAGTACGACTGGGCAGTTACAAGCCCATGACCTTTAGGTCGTGGGTAGTTGACCAGAAGGAGGATACTATGTCACTGGAAGCAAAACTGCAACACTTTCATCACTATGCAAGTAATCAAAATCTGCCGCTGGAGGCGATCAGCGTGGGCGACGAGCACCGCATCCTCTGGGAAATGCACTATGCGCCAAATGCACCGCGCAACATCTACTCCCACACAAAGGGCTTCACCGTCACCGCTGTCGGGCTTGCGATATCCGATGGCGTCCTGCATCTGGATGACCGGCTGGTCGATGCCTTTCCTGACAAGCTGCCGGAGCATCCGGATCCACGCCTCGAAAAAATTCAGCTAAAGCACCTGCTCTGTATGTCGAGTGGCTTTGGAAAAGCGCTTCTCATGAACAATCACCGCCGTCCCGGCGTCGGCGCACCGGACTACGAGCGCTATATGCTCAGCCAACCGGTGCTCACAGAGCCAGGAACTGAATTCTGCTATTCTTCCGCCGACAGCATCCTCGCCGGGCATATGGTGGAACGGGCGGTCGGAAAACGTATGGGTGAATACCTGTATGAACGAATTCTTGCGCCTATGGATATGGGATGGCCCCTCTGGGAGCATGACCCGCAGGGACATCCAAACGGAGGCGGCGGGATGTACCTCACCTGCACCGAGATGATGAAGCTGGGCCAGCTGTATCTGGCAAACGGGCGCTGGAATGGCCAACAGCTGCTCGATCCAGCCTGGGTCAGGGAAGTCTCCACGCCAAAATTTACATTCCCAAAGACGGACGATCCGTGGTCTGTAGGCTATGGCTATCAGTTCTGGATGAGCCCTTATCCGAACTCCTACCGCGCCGACGGCGCATACGGCCAGATCTCGACCATCCTGCCAGAAAGCGGACTTGTCGTATCGATCCAGTGTCCGGAAAATGGAAATTTCGAGCGGGTGAAAAAAGCGCTGCATGAAGAGCTGCTGGTGCAGCTATAAAAAGCAATCGCATAAAATGATGTTGAGGTCAAAAGGTATTTTGACCCAACTGATGCCTACGAATTGCTCCGCTGCGAAGCAGCTCCCGCAATTCTGCATCATCATAAAATCGCAAAAAAACAGTTGGGATATTTACGCCTCATACGGTGCAAAGTATTCCAACTGTTTTTTTATTTGTCTATTATTGCAGTGCCATTTTCTGCAGCTTCTCCTTATAACTCTCTCGTCTTTCAGGCGCAATCTCCAGCATATCCATTGCTTCGTCAGCAGTCTTTCCAAACTTCCGCATCACCACTTGAAGCATATCTAATTGCGTCTGGATTTCCCCTCTGATTTTCCCTTTTTCCTCTGCCTCTTCCTGTAGCCTTCTCTTATACTCTTCTGCCGTCATATAGTCCGCCTCCACAGTCTCGCTGTTCTTCAGAGTATTGATCTTTTTATACATCTCCTGAATACGCGGGTCTTCGGACAGATGTGCTTCTTCCGCCGTGCTGTTCTCTACAAAACGAAGAAACGCTATCAATTCCGGCTCTGCCCCAGTGACATCCCTTCCTTTTGTGTTTAAAAACACAACTGTCAGCCCATTCTGTAAAATCAGTTTCGGATCTTGTAGTCATCAATCAGGTTCAGATCCTGCAATGGGCGATATCCTTCCGATGATGTAACAAAGTCAATATTCTGTTGTGTTGTCTTACTTTCTTCGGTTTTCTCCAATCCGTTTCTCCTTTCACTATAGCATGTTTGGGTAAAATCAGCAACGGGGTGCGCACTTGTATTGGTCTTTTATTGGTGTATTTTCTTATTTTCCGAAAAGATCTTTTTTGTTTTAGATATATCTCTTTTTATAGTATTACTTTTTATTCTTGTTTGCAACTTTTTGTGTTTTAATTTCACAAATCCATAATCATTTTTCTATATCTGATACCGCTTCGCCAGCAGATAGACGGAGCTGAACACGCGAAGCAGCCCGAACTGCTTGAGCGGAAGCGCGATCGCCTGCCCGGTCTTTTTCTCATAGCCAAGTGGAATCCGAAGCTCGGTCTGAAATACCAGTTGATAATTATGATACACACCGATTTCATAAATTAAATCCTTTCGTTTGCCATAGGTAGTTCATCCCTGCGCTTTACAAAAACGTCAAAAAGCCCCTCCGAAAATGAATTTTTCACTCATCTTCGGAAAGGCCCTCTTTTTCTTCCGTTTTTCCAAATTTTTGTGTCAGGAAGCACATCTTTATATAGACTTTCTGCCGCGTTTCTGCTATTCTCATTATAAATTTTCGACCGCCGACAGATTTTAACCGAATCAAGCAAGTCCCCTGCTTCAATTGCGCAAAGCAATAAGCAGTGGGTTGGGACTTGCTTGTATCAGGAGTGGTGCAAGCCACTCCTGATAAGCTGCAAAGCAGCATTCGGTTATGAGCAAGTAGCAAAGCGGATTGCGAATATCCGCTTGACCTGACATCCTACAGGCAGTGTACAAAAGACTATGTAAATACAAAATTCATACAGCCTGGACGCATCAGGCTTCCGGGCCGGAAGGGAGAAATCAGATGGGTGACGTGAAATTATACCGAAAACGAGTGATACCAGAAGAATGTCTGCTTCTTGATAAGGACGTGATACTTTACCGGGATCCGGAAGTGATTATTACAAAGTGGGACACGATTCACCCGAAGAAGACGCTGCACCACGGCTACTCCTGCTATTTTATAGACCGCGGCTTCAAGGTCAGCAAGTTTTATGACCACGACGGGAATCTGATCAGCTGGTACTGTGACATCATCTGCCACACCTACGATCCGGAGACAGAGACCTATGTCTTTACTGATCTGCTCGCAGATGTCATCGTCTACCCGGACGGCTTCGTGCGGGTCGTGGATCTGGATGAGCTGGCGGATGCGTTCCGGGATCGGCTCATCACAGCCGAGCAAATGCAGATGGCACTGCGCAGGCTGGACAAGCTGCTCTCCCTCATTTATAAAGGTGCATTCCCGAAGCTGCAAAAATATATCGAGGACTATGAAGCCATAGATACGGGCAACTGATGGCTTAACGGTTCTTTTCTTCCCACTCCGGATACTCGATCTTCACGAGCCGCAGCCCCTGTGGCGGTGCGGTCTCTCCGGCACGCCCGCGGTCCTTTGCCGCAAGGATGTCCGGGATCTCTTCCGGTGCGATCATCCCGCCGCCGACCCGAAGCAGGGTGCCGGTGATGATGCGGACCATATTGTAGAGGAAGCCGTTGCCACGGATGCGCAGGATGATCATATCTCCGCTCCTGGTCAGATCCAGCTCATAGATCGTGCGCACGTGGTTCGTCACCTCTTCCTTTTTCGTACAGAAGCTCGTGAAATCATGCGTCCCGACCAGACAGGACGCAGCCTTCTGCATCTTTTCAAGGTCTAAATCCCAGTAATAGAAAAGAGAATACAACCGCTCGATCGGATTCGGAAAGCGGCGGTTGCAGATCCGGTATTCGTAGGTCTTGACCGTCTGCTGGAAACGCGGATGAAAATCCGGCGGCACCTCGCAGGAATCCTGTATCCGGATATCTGCCGGGAGGCGTGTATTCATCGCATAGGAGATGCGGTCCGCTGGCATCCTGGCATTCGTATCAAAGACCGCCACATTTCCATCCGCGTGGACGCCAGAGTCCGTCCGGCTCGCACCGATGACATGGATCTCCTCTTTTAAAAGCTCCGTAAGATGACGGTTGAGCATGCTCTCGATCGTCTCGCCATTCGGCTGCACCTGCCACCCGCAGTAGTTGGTGCCATCATAGGCGACAATCAGTTTTACACGTTTCATGACAGCTTCCCTTTCCGTTTCTACCAGTGAAGCACTGATATCACCAGTGTCTCAATCACATTTACCCGGCTCGCTATAAACATCACAATCAGGTACAGCAGCAGTATGAGATACGCCATATGATCCCGGCTGACATACACAAGCGGCTTCATTTTTGTACGTCCCTCGCCGCCGTGGTATCCTCTTGCCTCCATTGCCATCGCCAGATCATTCGCCCTGCGGAATGCGGAGATGAACAGCGGCACGAGAAGCGGAACCATATTTTTTGCTTTCTGCATCAGATTGCCGGACTCAAAATCCGCGCCCCGCGCCATCTGCGCCTTCATGATTTTATCGGTCTCATCGAGCAGAATCGGAATGAAACGCAGTGCGATTGACATCATCATCGCGATATCGTGTACCGGAACGTGAAGCCTTCCTAGCGGGCGCATCGCCTTTTCCAGACCGTCCGTCAGATTGTTCGGCGTGGTCGTCAGTGTCATGACGGACGAGCCGACAATCAGGTAAACGAGGCGAACCGCCATCGCCACCGCCGTCTCGATACCCTCCCGCGTGACCGTCAGCTTCCAGAAATGAACGACCGGCGTACCCGGAATCAGGAACAGATTGAAGACGACCGTGATCAGAAGCAGCATGATGATCGACTTCAGGCCGCGCACCATAAAGCGAAACGGCACCTTTGAAATGCGGATCACAGCTGCCAGCGCGAGTGTCGCCACAATATATGCTTCTATAGAATGAAAAGCAAACAGGGAGATAATAAACACCATCGTGCCTGCGAGCTTTACTCTTGGGTCCAGTTTATGAATGACGGAATCCGCCGGATAATATTGGCCTAATGTAATATCTCTTAACATAATTTTCTCCATTCACCTTTGTGCACTGCAGCACCTTGACCCGTCTGCGGACAGACCAGTCACCTGCCAAGGCAGCGGTAAATCGCATCCGCAGCCTCCTCTACCGTCGTCGCATCCACATCGACCTCCCAGCCCGCAGCCGCGAGGTCGTGCATGAGATACGTCACCTGAGGCGCAGCCAGTCCGATCTCCTCCAGCTCACGGTAATGCCGGAACACCTCTCTTGGCACGCCGTCAAACCGCACCTGTCCTTTATTCATGACAATGATCCGGTCGACGTACCGCGCGACATCCTCCATACTGTGGGAAACGAGGATGACTGTGATATGCCGCTCCTCATGCAGACGCTTCACCTGATCCAGAATGTCATCTCTTCCCTTCGGATCAAGCCCCGCGGTCGGCTCATCGAGCACGAGCACATCCGGCTCCATCGCAAGGATCCCGGCGATCGCCACACGGCGCTTCTGTCCGCCCGAAAGCTCGAACGGCGACTTTTTAAAATTCTTTTCCTTCAGTCCGACCAGCCGCAGTGCCTCATACGCACGCCGCTCGACCTCCTCCTTTGGAAGACCGAGATTCTTCGGGCCAAAGCAGACGTCTGTAAATACATCGATCTCGAACAGCTGGTGCTCCGGATACTGGAATACCAGCCCGACCTTGCTGCGCAGCTCCTTCATATTGTAGCCTTCACCGTAAATGTTCGTTCCATTATAATAGATGGCTCCGCTCGTTCCCTTCAAAAGCCCGTTCAGATGCTGGATCAGAGTCGACTTTCCTGATCCGGTATGTCCGATGACGCCGATGAACTGCCCGTCCGGGATCTCCAGGTTCACATCCTTTAATGCATGCTTTTCAAATGCGGTGCCCTCACTGTATACATAATTTAAATGGTCAATTTTAATTGCCATGCTGTTCTGTCCTTTCTGCGGATGCCGGGCGCAGCTTTTCCAGCTCCTGCTCGAGCTCCCGCATCGATAAAATGCCATCCGGAAGCGGCACACCCTTTTTCTGCAGCTCATATGCCACCAGCGTCGCCTGCGGTACATCCAGCCGATAGCCCTTCAGCTCCTCCACGTGGGAGAAAACCTCCTTCGGCGTGCCCTGCATCACGACCCTGCCCTGATCCATCACGATAATCCTGTCGGCCTCGATGACCTCCTCCATATAGTGTGTGATCAGGATGACCGTCACGTGCTCCTTCCGGTTCAGCTCCTGCACCGTACGGATGACCTCCCGTCTGCCACTCGGATCAAGCATCGCTGTCGGCTCGTCGAGTACGATGCATTTTGGCTGCATCGCTACCACACCCGCGATTGCCACGCGCTGCTTCTGTCCGCCTGAGAGCTTGTTCGGCGAATGGTCGCGGTACTCCCACATGCCGACCGCCTTCAGGCTTTTCTCTACGCGCTTCCATATCTCCGCTGACGGCACACCCATATTTTCCGGGCCGAATCCGACATCCTCATCGACGATCGTGCCGATGATCTGGTTGTCCGGGTTCTGGAACACCATGCCCGCACTCTGCCGGATCTCCCACAGCTTCGATTCATCCCTCGTATCTTTTCCGTCCACATAGAGCGTCCCCTCGGTCGGAATCAGGATCGCATTGAGATGCTTCGCCAGGGTCGATTTGCCGGAACCATTATGTCCAAGGATCGCGACAAAATCACCGGCCTTCACATCCAGATCCACATCATCCACGGCCCTGATCATCTCTTCGACATTTCCCTCTTCGTCCAGCTTCTGATATTCATATGACAGCTTTCTGCCTTTAATTATATTCATATTCTGTCCTCTTTGATCCGCCGCAATATCCTGCGGATACAGCCCGGATCGTTTTTTCTCTGCCTTTTTTTGCAAACGTCAACCACCGAACCGGTGATATTGACCGTCAAACGGATATTCGGTCGCTTCGCGACCTGCGTCAAATTATAGCAACTACACAATGAAAAAGCAAGGATATATATGATTTTCCGCGCCGGTACCGGCCCCCTGCCTGCTGCTCTGTGCAACAGAAGCGGGAGACTTCCCTGATTCGCTCAAAGAAGTCAAAATAACGTAGTTTTGAGTCAATTTTGAGGTAGATTTTTCTCTCTTTTGGAATTATACTGTAACAAACAAAACGTCAGAAGTATCAACGGCTGCCTGGGCGGCCGGCTATGGAGGTAAGAATGATGAAGATTGGAAATGAAACAAAGGCCTGGTGGAAAGAGGCCGTCATTTATCAGATTTATCCACGCAGCTTTGCAGACAGCAACGGAGACGGGATCGGCGATCTGAACGGCATCACGGAGCACCTGCCGTATCTGGAAAAGCTCGGTGTCGACGTACTCTGGCTCTCCCCGATTTACCAGTCCCCGAACGATGACAATGGCTATGACATCTCCGATTACCGGAATATTATGACCGAGTTCGGTACGATGGAGGACTTTGACCGCATGCTCGCCGAGGCGCACAAGCATCATCTGAAGATCGTGATGGACCTCGTCGTCAATCACTCCTCCGATGAACACGCATGGTTCATCGAGAGCCGCAAGTCCAAGGATAATCCATACCGTGACTATTATATATGGAAGGATCCGGTCAACGGCAAGGAGCCGAACAACTGGGGTTCCTGCTTTGGCGGTTCCGCATGGGAGTATGACAAAGCGACCGATATGTACTATCTGCACTGCTTTTCCAAAAAGCAGCCGGATCTGAACTGGGAGAATCCAAAGGTGCGCGACGCTGTCTTCGATATGATGACCTGGTGGTGCGACAAGGGGATCGACGGCTTCCGCATGGACGTCATCAGCATGATCTCCAAGGATCCGTCCTATCCGGACGGCCCGGTC
The DNA here is from genome assembly GCA_902363135.1 of Lachnospiraceae bacterium. GTDB lineage: Bacteria > Bacillota > Clostridia > Lachnospirales > Lachnospiraceae > Choladousia. Next base: position 289,776 of record CABIZF010000002.1, on the reverse strand, counting down.
ACAGACGGGCTGTACGGCAGCTTTTCTCCGTATGTCTGCAACGGCCCGCACGTACACGAATATCTGCAGGAAATGAACCGCCGCGTGCTTTCCAAATATGACCTGCTCACGGTCGGCGAGGCCGGTGGCGTCACGATCGAAGAGGCAAAAAAATACGCAAACAAAGAGCAGACCGAGCTGAACATGGTCTTCCAGTTTGAGCATGTTGACTGCGTACCGGGACCGATCGGAAAATGGTCCGATGAGAAGCCGAAGCTCTCCGCATTCCGCCCGATCCTGAACAAATGGCAGTATGAGCTCGAGGGCAAGGCGTGGAACAGCCTGTACTGGGACAATCACGACCAGCCGCGTGTCGTTTCCCGCTTCGGCAATGATTCCGAGCAGTTCCGCGTCGTCTCCGCAAAGATGCTCGCGACCTGCCTGCATATGATGAAAGGCACCCCATACATTTATCAGGGCGAAGAGATCGGAATGACAAACGTGTACTTTGACCGCCTTGAGGACTACCGCGACATCGAGAGCATCAACGCCTATCACCAATATGTCGACAGCGGTCTCGTCGCCCCGGAGAAAATGATGAGCTATCTGAAATTGATCAGCCGCGACAACGCACGTACACCGATGCAGTGGAACAGCAGCAAAAATGCCGGATTCACGACCGGAACGCCGTGGATCAATGTAAATCCAAACTACACGGCCATCAACACCGAGGCAGCCCTCGCAGATCCGGATTCTGTTTTTTACTACTACCAGAAGCTGATCCGGCTGCGCCACAGCCTGCCGATCGTCGTTTACGGTACCTTCCACGGACTTTTGGAGGACAGCGAGACGATCTACGCCTACACACGGACACTGGATGACCAGACGCTGACCGTTGCCTGCAACTTCACCGATACCGAGCAGCCGTGCGACTTATTCGAAAACGGCTTTAGCGAGGAGCTGATCTCCAACTACAAGGAGCACAAGGCAGGTGTACTGCAGCCGTACGAGGCGCGGGTGGTCCTTAACTAAGATAATTTGACCTGATGCTAGGATCACAAGTTCAAAAGCCGTTCATGCTTGCATGATAAGGCTTTTAAACCTGGGATCCGCCAAACATGAGAAAGTAGCGATTTACGTAGTAAATCAGCGGATTTCGAATGTTTGTAGAATTGCGGGAGCTGCTTCGCAGCGGAGCAATTCGCAGGCATCCGTTAGGGACTCTGAAGAAACTGCCCCGACATATTTATACAGGAGGAATAATATAAAATGGAACGTAAATGGTGGCATAAAAAAGTAGCATATCAGATTTATCCGAAGAGCTTCTGTGACTCAAACGGCGACGGCATCGGCGATCTGCGCGGCATCATCAGCAAGCTGGACTATTTAAAGGAGCTCGGCGTCGACATCATCTGGCTCTCCCCGATCTACTGCTCCCCGCTGGCCGATCAGGGCTATGACATTTCGGATTACTACAACATCGACCCGCGCTTCGGCACGATGGAGGACATGGAGGAGCTGCTTGCAGAGGCAAAAAAGCGTGATATGCACATCCTCATGGACCTCGTCGTCAACCACTGCTCCGATGAGCATGAGTGGTTCAAGAAGGCGTGCGAAGATCCTGACGGAAAATATGGCAAATACTTTTATATCAAAGATTACAAGGACGGCAAGCTGCCGTGCAACTGGCGCTCCTACTTTGGCGGGCCGGTATGGGAGCCGCTGCCGGGACACCCGGACAAGTGCTACCTGCATGTCTTCCATAAAAAGCAGCCGGATCTGAACTGGGAAAACCCGGAGCTTCGTGAAGAAATCTATACCATGATCAACTGGTGGCTCGACAAAGGCCTTGCAGGCTTCCGCATCGACGCCATCATCAACATCAAAAAGGCACTTCCGTTTAAGGATTATCCGGCAGACCGGGACGACGGACTTGCCCCGATACAGTTAATGCTCAAGGAAGCGACCGGCGTCGGCGAGTTTCTCGGAGAAATGCGCGACCGCACCTTTGCCAAATACGATGCTTTCACCGCAGGCGAAGTCTTCGACGAAAAACCGGGTGACCTTCCTCTCTTTATCGGCGACGGCGGCTACTTCTCTACCATGTTTGATTTCAATGAGACGACCTTCGGTAAAAGCGACCTCGGCTGGTATGCTGCGACCCGCATTACGCCGGACGACTACCGGAATCGCTGCTTCGAGAGCCAGAGAAAGATCGGCGACATCGGATTCCTCTCGAATATCATCGAGAACCACGATGAACCGCGCGGCGTTTCCTTCTATATTCCGGATGGTGAAGTGACTCCTACGAGCAAAAAACTGCTGGCCACGATGAATGTCATGCTCCGCGGACTTCCGTTCATCTATCAGGGACAGGAAATCGGCATGGAGAATATGGAATTTACTTCCATCGACCAGATCGACGACATCGCCACTCTGGATGAGTACGAAGTCTCCATAAAGGCCGGACTGACTCCGGAAGAAGCAATGAAGGTCGCTTCCCTCCACAGCCGCGACAACGCCCGCACACCGTTCCAGTGGAATGACAAGGCACATGCAGGCTTCACAACCGGCACCCCGTGGCTTACGGAGAACCCGAACTACACACGGATCAACCTGGAAAGCCAGCGAAACGATCCGGACTCCGTTTACCAGTACTACCGCAAGCTGACGGCACTTCGCAAAAATCCGGAGTACGCCGAGACTGTCGTATACGGAGAGTGCATCCCGGCATGGGAGGACCGCCACAACCTGATGGCCTACTACCGCAAATCTTCCGAGAAAACACTGCTCGTCATCGGCAACTATCAGACCGAGCCGCAGACCGTCACGATTCCGCAGGAGCTGAAAAAGGTCGTGCTCAATAACCTTCCGACACTCGTAAGGGATGGCAAAACGCTCACCCTCGCCGGATATCAGGCAGTCGTGCTGGAGGTATAGAAAGCGCAGGCAAGTCCCAACCCACTGCTTATTGCTTTGCACAATTGAAGCAGGGGACTTGCCTGATCCGGTTAAAACTTGAGAAAACAAAGGAAGTCATTATTATGAATGAGCAGCATTTTTGTCAGTCTGTCACCGGCATCGTCATCCGCGACCATAAGGTACTGCTGGCCCGCCACACCTACGGTGTCGGCAAGAACCGTCTGATCGTGCCGGGCGGCTATGTAGAGCCGGGTGAGACACCGCAGCAGGCTCTGAAGCGCGAATATATGGAAGAGACCGGCATCGTCGTCGAGCCGAAGGAGCTCATCGGCATCCGTTTCAATCAGAAGGACTGGTATGTCGCCTTCTCTGCTGACTATGTATCCGGACACGCCGTCTCCGACCACAACGAGAACAGTGAGGTCCTCTGGCTCGACATCGATGAGGCCCTTACCCGCGAAGACGTCCCGGATCTGACCAAAAAGCTGATCCAGTGTGCACTCCACAAGGAAAACGGCTTTGTGCAGATCCCGTATGACGGAACGCGGCGCTACGGAGAATATTCCTTTTACGGAATCTCTTTTTGAACGCAGATAAGCATTCCCCCGCAAAACAGACAAAAACCCTCCGGATGGACATATCCTGTCTCATCCGGAGGGCCTTTTTTACATTTTTGAGCGCTTGTGCATCGCTTTCATCTGATACATCTGAAGATCCGCCATATCCTTGACCTTATTGATATCATCTCCGACCCGAAAGACTGCAGAGCCAAAGGAAACCTCCGGCAAAACAGCAAGCGTTTTTCTTCTTTTTTCCAGCTCCTTTTGCAGCCTTTTCTCACAGGCCTCTGTATCCGCATCGCTGTTGAGCAGGACAAAAAATTCATCGCCGCCAATCCGGTAGCACAGCCCGTCATTGAAATAAGCATTCCGAATACTGTCTGCGACCTCGACCAGGCACTGATCTCCCTTCAAATGCCCGTACTGATCGTTGATATCCTTAAAATCATCAAGATCAAACACCATCAATATCGCATCCTGATTGAACGATGCGGTTTTGTTCAGATAGCTGCTCTGATTCAAAAGCCCGGTCAGCCCATCCAGCTCCTGCCACATAATATTACAGTATACGTAATAAAGGATGGACAGAAGCGTGACACAAAGCCATGTCACGTGTATCTGAGGGCAGATCACCTGTATCGTTGAGCCTATGCTCAGAAAAACAGCAATCAGATAAATGCAGTTTTTGCTCTTATTCTGATATTTTCTGATCGTTCTGGCCGTTATGACAAGCAGATAAACGATGCTCATGAGATAAGCGGCAAGATAGATCCAGAACGCATCGCCGCGCATGTAATGATTGTTCCGGTCAACGGAAAAAACACCTCCGAACAGAAGCGATATACCGAGCACTGCCAGATATACCAGCTCTGCGGCAGCCATTATTTTCTGTGACCGGTTTTTCCCAAGTGTAAAAGAAAGCACAATGGAAACCGCCGGTGTCAGTCCGAACCCGAGATAGTTTGCGAGAATGTTCAGCCAGCGAAGCGATGCCGGTCCATCATCCACCACAATCGTCAGAAGCTCCAGTATCGAAATCAGAATAATCAGCAAAAATGCACTGATAAACCAGAACCTGAGCCTTTTCCGTAGTATTCCGTTATATCTTACAAACACGCACATGATGCTAAGCGTAAAAATATCTATAATTGTAATAATCAAAAAGTAATAGTCCATTGGCCGCCTCACATTCTTGCCGTCCCTGGTCTGTGTCAGGAAGCATGCCCTGTTGTATTTATGAATTATCGGCCGCATCCGCTGTGTTCTCCGGATGCTCCTTTGCTTTTACCGTATCTGCCTCGTATCGCTGCAGATCCTCTTCGTAGCTGCTGTATGCGCGGTCCCCTTTGTGATCCGGCAATGCATAGTCCTTCGCCAGCCATGCACCCAGATCCGCCGTAAGCTTCCCGGCACCTTCTGTATTCAGATGCGTCTGATCCCGGAAATCTGTTGCAAAATCGATCAGCTCCGGCTCCTCCTTCTGATAAAACCGAAACGGAATCCCGCGCTCCCTGGCCCAGTCCTCCAGCGTCAGATTCATGCCCTGACGTTTCAGATAACGGTCTATGTCCGCTTCCGAGCCGTACGGAATCGCCAGCAGTACCAATTCTGTATCATTTTCCTCACAAAGCTTCCACAGCTTTTCCAGATATTCCAGACTGAGCTTTGGCAAATCAGACGCTTCCTCCGGAAGCCCCGGATCCTCCACCTTCGCAACGGTATAGTCGATCCGTGCCCCTCTCAGATATGGCTTCGTATGGAAGTCATAATCCTCCAGCGCATCCCACCGCTCATGATATTTCAAAAACGGCAGACAGTAGGTCATCCGCTCCTTCCAGTCCAGCTCCGGAAGCATCACATCCAGCATTTCACGCTTTGCCTTTCCGTACCGCATTCCGTCAAACGCCTGCCGCAGCCTCGCCTCGCCATTATACAGCTCTGGATACCAGAGATAATACGTCTCCAGCACGACCACCTCCGGCCTCTGATACGCGAGCGCCTCCTTCAAAAGAAAATAGGACGATGCCACAGTCTGCTCCGCACTTCCCATATCATAGGCGGCGATCCCGTACTCGCGCCACAGCACATTCGGCTGCACGCCATAATACAGATGGCTGCTCCCCAGGAACAGCACATCCAGCGAATCCTTTTTCACATCGTAAAAGGTATGAATCATATCCGCTTCCGCACCGCTCTTCCTGCGCAGCACCTCTGAAATCCTTCCATATAAAAGCAGCCCGATCCCAATAAAAAGAACCGCTGCCAAAAGCCATCTCCAGCCTTTCACCGCTTTATTTTGCATCATTCAAATCTCCAACCTCAAAACTGAAAATAAATAAACTGGCTCGCATCATAGCCCGGCCCGTACACACCGAAAATCAGGATTCCGAAAATCGCTGTAAAATAGATGAGCCAGCGGAACCAGATTCCCTGCTTCGTAATCCATGCAATCAAATGGATGTTCCGGTATTTACAAATATCTGCTGCCGCCAGAATACCAAGACAAACGATCAGCACATCCTTTGTCTGCTCCGTCAGCCCCATGACCGTCAGATTGTCGCCCCATGTAAACCAGTATGTGCCAGAACATCCAAGGATCCGCTTCAGAATGTCTATTCCCTGCGACACCGAACCGGCCCGGAAAAAGATCCAGCTTACGCTGACCAGACTGAAGGTCAGCAGAATCCGCAGCAGCCGGTGACTAAATGATGTCTCATCCACACAGAACCACTGCTTCAGTTTTTTATTAACCGGGCGCATCCATTCACCGAGCACCTGATAGGCTCCGTTTAATCCGCCCCAGAACACATAATGCCAGCTCGCCCCGTGCCACAGACCGCTCACTAAAAAGACGACCATCAGGTTGAACCATTTCCGCACTTTTCCCTTCCGGTTGCCGCCGAGCGGAATGTACAGATAATCCCGAAACCACGTAGAGAGCGAAATGTGCCATCTTCTCCAGAACTCCGCCACCGACATGGAAAAATACGGGGTATTGAAATTTTCCATGAGCGTAAAGCCCATGACCTTCGCTGCGCCGATTGCGATATTCGAATAGCTTCCGAAGTCACAGTAAATCTGAAACGCAAACAAAACCGTGGCGATCAGTAGCTGGTAGCCGGTGCGCTCTGCGCATGTATTGTATACATTATCCACCGCTATCGCGAGATACTCCGCCAGCACGACCTTCTGAAAATATCCATACAGCATCAGAAGCAGTCCATCACGAACACGCACAAATTCAAAGCGATGCTTTTCATTGATCTGAATCAGCAGATTTTTTGAACGCTCAATCGGTCCGGCCACAAGCTGCGGAAAGAATGACACAAACAACGCATATTTCAGGAAATTCTTCTCCGCGTAAATCTCGCCACGGTACACATCAACCGTATAGCCAAGTGCCTGAAACGTGTAAAACGAAATGCCGACCGGAAGAACTACATCAAATGCCGGACGCTGCACCTCGATCTGTGCCAGCGCGCACAGCCGCACGACCGTATCCGCTGCAAAATCAAAGTACTTAAAGAAAAACAGAATCGCAAGGTTACTGATAAACGAGAGCGCCACACACCAGTGCATCCTTCGTCTTCGCCTCTTCTCCTCTTTGCTCTGTTTCGCTTTTTCCAGCAGCAGCCCTGATGCATACGTGATCGCCGTCGACGTCAGCATCAGCAATGCATACTGCGGGTTCCAGCACATATAAAAGAAATAGCTGCACACAAGCAAGAACAGATACCGGATCCGATGTGGGATCACATAGTAGCACAAACATACTGTCGGAAAAAACAAAAGAAATTCCAGTGAATTAAAAAGCATAGCTCCTCCATATTCTTACTTTCTGTCATTCGCTCATGAGGCCATTTCTATCATATTCAATAAGTCATGCTTTTTCATGCAAGCATGAAACGCATGATCTTTTGACCCTTATATCATCATATCGGCAGAGCGCTGATTTGTCAAACCAAGTAAACCAACTCCGTCGTGTTTACATTTTCCCCGGTCATCTGCCGGATGAAATCCCAGCTTGCGCGCCAGCGCATATCCCGCCACATTTTTCTCATGCACCTGCACCCAGACCGTATCCACGCGCAAATACTCACCGGCATACTGCAGCGCCATGCGGCACATCTCATTCCCAATGCCGCGATGCCGGTACGGGCGGCTCAGCATATACTCCAGCTCCAGCTGCAGGCCATGGCCGGATTCGTGCTCCGAAGCCTCCGCAAACCCACAGCAGCCGATCAGGCGCTCCTTCCCGTCCGCTTCCCCGGAACAGGCCGCTTCCTTTAAAAAAACGCCCCACAGGCCATATCCATACAGCCGGTACTGCTCCTTGCAGTACGCCTTCAGCACCTCCGGCGTAAAGCCCGCCTTCCTCTGGGAGCCGCAAAATGCATACTCCATCCCGTCTTCCTCGCCGATCCGGCAAAGCATATCCACATCTTCTTCGGCAAGCTCCCGAAGAATCAGGCACCCATCCTCGGCAATCGTCGCCGGAATCCCATGGAAATGACAGTAGCACTCCCTCAGCATCTGCACATCCACATCCAGCAGATCCGGCAGTACCATCGCGGCACCGGCAAAATACCCGTCTGAATCCGAGATGCCAAGACAGGCAATCCCTTCCGTCTCTGCCTGCTCTGCCAGCCGGCAATCATCCGTGATGAGGAGCGCATCCGAAATCACAGTATCCCCACGGCTACCCGGAACTGCCTCCCGGTTCTGCCAGGATTTATTTCTCTCACCGGCCACTATCCGGCAAATCCCCTCTGCTTCCAGCTCCTCAAACAGCTCCGACAGTCCGGCCTGATGGTTTTCTTCTAATTTATAATAAACATTTTTCAGCATTTCCATCTACCACAATCCTTTATCCACCATTCTATCATACCCGCCCGATAACGCAACCCGTTTTCTGCCTTGCATTCCATTCTTGTAAAAGTTATAATCGGGATGGCAGGTCAAAAGGTGTTTTGACAGCAATTTATAAATATGTATCAGAAAGGAAACAGAAAAATGGCACAGAATCCAATCGTAACCATTACCATGGAAAACGGCGACTGCATTAAGGCAGAGCTCTACCCGGAGGTCGCTCCGAACTCCGTCAACAACTTCATCAGCCTCGTAAAGAAGGGCTTCTATGATGGCCTGATCTTCCACCGCGTCATCAACGGCTTTATGATCCAGGGCGGCTGTCCAAACGGTACCGGCATGGGCGGCCCGGGCTACACGATTCCGGGTGAGTTCTCCCAGAACGGCTTCAAAAATGACCTTCGCCACACCGAGGGTGTCCTCTCAATGGCCCGCGCCATGCATCCGGACTCCGCAGGCTCCCAGTTCTTCATCATGCACAAGAATGCACCGCATCTGGATGGCGCTTATGCTGCATTCGGCAAAGTCATCGAGGGCATGGATATCGTAAATAAGATCGCAGATGTCCCGACGGATTTCCGTGACCGCCCGATGAAGGAACAGAAAATCAAATCGATGACCGTAGATACATTTGGCGTCGACTATCCGGAGCCGAAAAAAGCATGAAGCTTTTGTTTGCAGAGGATGAACCCACGATGGCAGAAGCTGTCGTGGACATCCTCACCTATCACAACTATCTCGTCGACGCAGTCTCCGATGGGGAGGATGCGCTCTCCTATGCACTCAGCGAAACCTATGACGGCATCATCCTCGACATCATGATGCCAAAATTAAGCGGGCTTGAGGTACTGCAAAGGCTTCGCGCTGCAGGCTGCCGGACTCCGATCCTGCTACTCACCGCCAAAACGGAGGTGGAGGACCGGATCCAGGGACTCGATGCAGGGGCAGATGATTACCTTCCGAAGCCATTTGCAATGGGCGAGCTGCTGGCCCGCATCCGCGCGATGCTGCGCCGCCGGGAGGAATTTTCCCCGGATATTCTCCGCTGCAAAGACCTCTCCTTAAATACGGCCAGCTATGAGCTCTCCGGCCCGACCGGAAGCGTCGTGCTGCCGCGTCTGGAATACCAGCTGATGGAGCTGCTCATACGCAATCAAGGTATCTACCTCTCCTCTGCAGATCTGCTCGTAAAAATATGGGGATACGACACCGACGCAGAGCTAGGCGTCGTATGGGTCTATATCTCTTATCTGTGGAAGCGTCTCACCGCCGTCGGCTCTTCCTGCGCGATCCGCGCAAAGCGGAACGTCGGCTATACACTGGAGGCGAAGGCATGATCCGTGCGCTGCAGAAAAAATTTGTCATCACCTCGATGACCGCCATCAGCGTCCTGCTCCTGGTCCTGCTCGGCGGCATCAATATCACAAATATCGTCCTCTCCGAAAAGGAGACGAGCCGTACACTTGGCTGGATCACTGCACAGGAGCTCGGCGAATTTCCGGATAAGCCATTCTCCGGGAACAAATCGACAGCTCCGGATGCCGATAAGCCGCCGGAGCCGCCCTCTCCGTTTGGACAGGAACGCAATGCAAAGGATGCGATCCTCTCCTCCAATTATTTTGTCGTGCGCACAGATCTTACCGGGGAGGTCCTCTCCACCGATGTCACCCGCGTCTCGACCTTAAGCGAGGAGGACGCGGCTGCGCTCGCCTCCGCCATCTGGCAGGCTGCCGACACCGACGGCACAAGCGGAAGGTACAAATATTCCGTGCGTGCAGACGAAGAAAAAGAAGAGGTCGTGCTCATCTTTCTGGACACCTCGCAGGATCTCCTCTCCTCCCTGCGTGTCCTTCTGCTCTCCGCCGCGCTCGGCGTACTCTGCTGGATCCTCATGCTGCTGCTCGTGATCCTGCTCTCGAAGCGCGCCATCCGCCCGTTTGCAGAAAACATGCAGAAGCAGAAGCAGTTCGTCACAAACGCCGGTCATGAGATCAAGACGCCGCTCGCGATCATTCTGGCGAACACAGACGCGATGGAGCTCTACAACGGAGAAAACAAATGGAGCCGAAATATCCGCGAACAGGTGAACCGCTTAAACGGTCTGATGAAAAACCTGCTCACACTGGCGCGGATGGACGAGGCCACCTTGCAGATCACACCGACAGACTTTTCCTTCAGTGCACTCGTACAAGAAAATGCCGATGCCTTCGCCGAGCCGTTTGCGCTGCGCCGGATCACTATGCGATCCGATATCCGGCCGGATCTTTGGCTCCACGCGGATCAGGGACATATCACGCAGCTCCTTTCGATCCTTCTGGAAAATGCACTGAAATATACGAACGACGGCGGTTTTGTAACGGTCACGCTGAAAAAAGAGGGACGCGGTACACTGCTGCAAATCGCCAATACCTGTGACGCCCTCCCTGACGTCCCACCCGCCCGTCTTTTCGATCGCTTTTACCGGGCAGATGCGGCACGCACACAGAAAAAAGGCGGCTACGGTATCGGTCTTTCGGTCGCACAGTCGATCACGGAGGCGAACCGCGGACAGATCACAGCAGAATATAAGGATGGAAACAAAATCTGTTTCTCGGTCTTCTTTCGCTCCTGACAACGTTCACTCAGCACAAAAATTCCAAACGTGCGCCGCTAGGCGCACTTCACAAAGACTTCACAGAAATCATTCTGTGAAGTCTTTTTTTCTAAGCTAAGTCTAAGGTTGGCGTCCTATAATGCTGGTCAGGAAGCAAAGAAAACAGTTCAATCCACAAGGAGGAATTTACCATGAAAAAAAGACAATTATTCTTATATGCACTTTCCCTTTCCGTTTCCGCAGCAGCCTTCGGCGGCGTCAGCGTATTCGCAGACAGTGACTACAGCAGTCAGACGATCACCGCGAAGGTCACAGACATCGACGGCAGCAGCGTCGATCTGCAGGTCGGCGAGCTGAACCCGCCGGAAAAACCGGATGACAACAGCAATGCCGCCCCAGGCTCCGAGGGCTCAGCCGACAGCAATGCTCAGACCCCGCCGGAAAAGCCGTATGACAACAGCAATGCCGCTCCAGGCTCCGAGGGCTCATCTGACAGCAATGCTCAGACCCCGCCGGAAAAACCGGATGACAACAGCAATGCCGCTCCAGGCTCCGAGAGCTCAGCCGACAGCAATGCTCAGACCCCGCCGGAAAAGCCGGATGATGCCGGCAACGGTATGGACTTCTTTACCGCAGGCGATGACACTCTGACGCTGGATTTTGCCGATACGGAAATCCTTGTCGAGAACGGGAATGACACCGAGGAAGGCTCCCTCGACGATATCGCGGCGGATTCCATCCTCTCCATTGAATTTGATGAAAACGGCGATGTCACCCAGGTGACTGTCCTCTCCACCCATCCGGATGACATGGGCGGAAACGGAGAAATCGGCGCACCGGACGGAAGCGGTGCTCCAAACGGCAACGGCGCTCCGGGCGGCTTCGGCGCTCCGGGTGGCTTCGGCGGCTCCGGCGAAGTGACACAGGGCGATGCAGCGACGACCATCAGTGAGGATTCCACCGTCTCAGATGAAACCTACACATCCACCGGAGATGACGAAAATGCGGTCCGCATCGACGGAGCGACCGTCACCTTAGACGGCATCACCGTCGACAAATCCTCCGGTTCAAGCTCCAACACCGAGGATGGCGATTTCTACGGCATGAACGCAGCACTGCTCGCAACCGGCGGCGCAGACGTCACGATCACCGGCGCGACTGTCACCTCCTCTGCACAAAACGGCAATGGCGTATTCAGCTACGGGGAAGGTACGACTGTCACGATCTCAGACTCCACGATCACAACGACCGCAGATAATTCCGGCGGAATCCAGACGACCGGCGGCGCGACTACAAAAGCCTCCGGCCTGACCGTCGATACATCCGGAAATTCAGCCGCAGCCATCCGTTCTGACCGGGGCGGCGGCACCGTAAATGTAAACGGAGGCACCTATACCTCCAACGGCTACAACTCACCGGCTGTCTATTCGACCGCAGCGATTTCTGTTTCAGACGCCACGCTGACAGCTAATAATTCAGAAGCACTTGTCATCGAAGGACAGAATTCCATCACCCTTGACAACTGCGACGTAACCGGAAACATGAGCAATACAGAGGGTACCAGCTCCGATGAAAACGTACACAATGTCATGATCTATCAGTCCATGTCCGGAGACGCAGAGGTCGGTACCTCCTCCTTCACGATGAACGGCGGAACACTCACCTCGAACAACGGCGACATGTTCTACGTGACCAATACGCACTGCACGATCGATCTTACCGGCGTGACCCTGACTAACAACGACTCCGATGCATACCTCTTGAATGTGACCGGCAACAGTGCGAGCCACGGCTGGGGCACTGCCGGCAGCAACGGCGCACAGGTCGAATTTACCGCAGACGACCAGACGCTTGAGGGCGATATCATCGTAGACAGCATCTCCACGCTCGCGCTGACGCTCTCCGGCAGCAGCAGCTTCACCGGCATGATCAACATCACAAAAAATGCCGACGGAGGAACCGCCGTCGACGACAACGCAGTCGTCACCGTAGAGGAAGGCAGCACCTGGACCCTGATCGGCGACTGCACGATCACTTCCCTGACCAACAATGGGACGATCGACTTTAACGGACATACGATCACGCTCGCAGACGGCACCGTACTGGGCGAGTAACAAAGCTCCCCCTTTTCCAGACTCCGGCACCGGCCAAAATGAGGTGCCGGAGTCTTTTTGCCGTGTTGAAAAAAATAAGCGCTTGTGATAAGATAGCACGCGGAGTTCCGTATATTCGCAAGCATCCCAGCACAATTATTAGAAAGAGGAGACCCCCATGGCAGATACACAGATCGAAATCACCCCGCAGGAGCTGAAAATGCTTCCGCAGGATTCCTATCAGCTCATTGACACCCGTGACGACGCGAGCATTGCCTACGGAATGGCAAACGGCGCGATCCACATCCCGCAGGAAGCCGTAGTCGACCGGCTCACCTCCGAACCGGAGCTGCTCAAAGGCCGCACCGCGATCCTCTACTGCGCACGCGGTATTTTAAGCATGGAGCTCGCTTCCGAGCTGAACCGCCGCGGCATCCCGTCGCGCAGCCTGACCGGCGGATACAACGGCTGGCTACTCGCCCACTTGGCAGGCGATACGCCGGATGAAAGTGAAGAAGAAAAAGAAGAAGCCCGGCTGGCCCGCCAGAAGCGTATCGAAGACAGCATCCGGCGCAAATTCCATGTGCCGCTCTTCTCCCGCTTTGCAAAGGCGGTCCGCGACTATGAGCTGATCCAGGAAAACGATAAGATCGCAGTCTGTATCTCCGGTGGCAAGGACTCCATGCTCATGGCAAAGCTGTTTCAGGAGCTGAAGCGCCACAATAAATTCCCGTTTGAGGTCGTCTATCTCGTCATGGATCCGGGCTATAATGCAGCCAACCGGAAGATCATCGAGGAAAACGCCCGCATGCTCGGCATCCCGGCCACCATTTTCGAGACACAGATCTTCGATGCCGTCTACAATATCGACAAATCCCCGTGCTATCTCTGCGCCCGCATGCGCCGCGGCTATCTATACCGCAGGGCAATGGATCTGGGCTGCAATAAGATCGCACTCGGCCATCACTACGACGATGTCATCGAGACAAACCTCATGGGCATGCTCTACGGCGCACAGATCCAGACGATGATGCCAAAGCTGCACAGCATCCATTTTGACGGAATGGAGGTCATCCGCCCGATGTACCTGATCCGCGAGGCCGACATCATCCACTGGCGTGACTACAATGACCTGCACTTCATCCAGTGCGCCTGCCGCTTTACCGATACGTGCACGACCTGCCGTCCGGACGGAACGAGCGTCTCCAAACGCATGGAAGTCAAAAAAATGATCGCCGAGATGAAAAAGACAAACCCATACGTAGAGGGCAACATTTTCCGCAGCATGGAAAATGTAAACCTCGATACCGTGATCGGCTACAAGCAGCACGGCGTGCGGCACTCGTTTCTGGAAGGGTATGATACAGCAGCACCAGTCTCAGACTAAATTTCACAATTTCCAGTTGAATATTTTTACCAGATCACATAGAATAAACTTTGTATGATCTGCACAGACTAAAGCAGAGCGTTTGCTCTGCTTTTCTTACATAAAGTGGATATTCGCATTTTATTTCATTCACTTATCCATAGCAGAATGCATTCCTGTCATTCGGCTGCATTTGCTTTTGATAGAGAAAGGAGCTTTCATGAACATTTTTGATATCCTCGGGCCGGTCATGGTCGGCCCTTCCAGCTCCCATACGGCAGGCGCCGTCCGGATCGGGCTGATCGCCCGGCGGCTGCTCGGCGGGCAGCCAGCCACTGCAAAGATCACACTCTCCGGTTCGTTTGCCGCTACCGGCACCGGCCACGGCACCGACCGTGCGCTCGTCGCAGGTCTGCTCGGCATGAAGCCGGACGACATCCGCATCCCGGACAGCTTTGCACTCGCCGTGGAGCAGGGACTCGCATTTACCTTTGACAAGATCGAATTAAAAGAAGCGCATCCGAATACCGCCATCCTGCAGCTGTCCACGGCAGGCGGCCGTGAGCTGGAGGTACAGGCTTCCTCCCTCGGCGGAGGCCGCATCATGGTCAACAAGCTCGACGGCATCAACGTAAACTTCAACGGCGACTCCCCGACCCTGATCGTCCACAACCTGGACCAGCCGGGCCACGTCGCAGAGGTCACCTCCATGCTCTCGCACAAGTCCGTAAACATCGCCACCATGCAGCTCTACCGGAACCACCGCGGCGGCTATGCCGTGATGGTCATCGAGACCGACCAGGATATCCCCGCCGAAGCGCTCCGGTGGCTCTCGCGTCTGGAAGGAGTGATCAAGGTAACGTATCTGAATGCAGAGCAGTGAGACAAGCGCCCGGCTAATTGCTGCAAAAGTGGCATGCCCTCCCGGTAACAAAGCTGCCGGGATGAAACGGGATACTATAAATAGAAAGAGAGGCCAGATTTATGGCATTTGAAGCATTGTCGCAGATCCTTGCGATCTGTCAGAAAGAATCCATCGATTTCGCGGAGGCAGTGCTCCGGGAAGACAGCAAGGACCGGCTCGTCGACCGCGAGGCATCGATCCGCCAGATGACTGCCATGTGGGAAAGCATGTGTGACGCCAGCGATTCCTACGACGTATCCCGCAAATCCAACAGCGGGCTGGTCGGCGGCGCAGGCGGCGTCATGGCCGACTATGTGGCTGCCGGCAATACCCTGTGCGGAGATGCGATGGGACGCGTCATCGCACAGGCGCTCCAGATGGGCGAATCCAATGCCTGCATGAAACGGATCGTCGCCGCTCCGACCGCCGGAGCCTGCGGCGTCCTCCCGGCTGTACTCATTCCGCTCTTCCGTGATGATCCGAATACGATCCGTGCCCTCTTCGTCGCAGCCGGGATCGGTCAGGTCATCGCGACCCGCGCCAGCATCGCCGGAGCCTCCGGTGGCTGTCAGGCAGAGATCGGCTCCGCCTCCGCGATGGCGGCAGGCGCACTCGTCTACCTGCGCGGCGGCAGCTGTGAACAGATTCTCGCCGCCGTCGCCATGAGCCTGAAAAATCTCCTCGGTCTCGTCTGCGACCCGGTCTCCGGTCTCGTCGAGGTACCGTGCGTGAAGCGCAACGTCATCGGCGCTGTCAACGCGATGTCTGCCGCTGACATGGCGCTCGCCGGAATCCAAAGCATGATCCCGGCCGATCAGGTCATCGACGCCATGAAGGAAGTCGGCGACCTCATGGATGTCTCCCTCCGCGAGACCGGACGCGGCGGCCTCGCTGCCACCAGACGCGGTGTAGAGATACGTGAGCGGCTGCAGGGCGAAGCTGCCAAATAAAGTAAAGTGCGCAGATCCCAAGGCTTTAACCCCAAGATCTGCGCACTTATTTCCTCCGGCCCCCGCTACCACGTCTTTACAACACTCAGAATCTCCTCCTCATAGTTACCGCGATAGTCCTTCATCCTGCCCACATTTTCCACATTGCTCTCCGCGCCGTAGCCATCCTCCTGAAACTCCCACACATGATAGCTCAGTCCGCGGTGTTCAAAATCAAGGCTGCCACAGCCGCCCTCCTCCGTATATTCCTGTTTCCAGCCCTTCTCTTCGATATAGCTCTGAAGCTTTTCAAGTCGCATATGTTCCTGTTCCTTTCACAATAAGTCTAATACCTTTCTGTAATTCGTCAGGCTGCCTATCTCCTCTGCCGCAGCACCACCAGCCCATACGGCTCAAGCTCCTGCTTCGGATCACCGAATACCGTCTCGGTCTCACCCTCCGGAAGCGGCAGCATCACACGACCGGTGCCAAAATTCTGATAAATGTAGTAGCGCACATCCTCTGTCTCGCGCGTCGTTACCTCCAGCCCCTCCGGGATCTCCCCCGGTACGGCGCCGCATATCTCCTCATGCTCCAGCAGCTTCGCAATAAAGTCCTCCTGGAACACTTGCTCCGCATCTGCCGCTACATACCACGCGCTGCCCTTTCCATAACGGTTCACCGTCAGCGCCGGATAGCCCTGATAGAAATCACTGCCGTAGGTCATCAGCGCCTGCGCACCGTCAAGTCTGACCAGATCGCAGAGATATTTGCACGTATACTCCCGGAACAGCCCCAGCTCATTGCCATCCACCGGCATGAACTGATTCTCCTCCCAGTCAAACAGCCCGTCAATCTCCGTACTGCGCAGTCCGAGCACGTCCATGAGGCCATGCGGCGTCCCGCCCAGATAGCAGCGGTCCGTATCATCCGCGATGCCGCTCCAGTACGTCGTGATCAGCACGCCGCCCTGCTCCACAAATGCACGCACCTTCTCTGCAAAGCCCTGCTTGAACATATACGTCATCGGCAGCACGAGCACCTGATAGCCCTCGATGCTGCAGTCCATATCGATCAAATCGACGTTCATGCCCTGCTTGCGGAACGCCCGGTAATACTTCAGCAGCATTTCCTGATGGTGCAGCCCGTCGTTACGCGGCCCCTTGCTGTCCTCCATCGCCCACCGGCTGTCCCAGTCGTAGATCATCGCCACCTGGCTCTTCACCTCGCTGCCTGCCAGCTCCGAGATCGCCTTCAGCGTCTCGCCGACCCGGCATACCTCACGGAACACCCGCGTATCATTTTCGCCATAATGGTCGATGACCGCACCGTGGAATTTCTCCGATGCGCCCTGGCTCTGACGGATCTGGAAATACAGTGCGCCCTCACCGCCATGCGCGATCGCCTGCATCGACTGTGCGAAGAGCACGCCCGGCTTCTTCAGCTTGCTGACTCCCTGCCAGTTCGTCGCGGACGGACAGGATTCCATCTGGAAAAACGGCTTGCGCTTCAGAGAACGCATCAGATCGTGGCACATTCCATTGTCATAGGCTGTCTCGATCATTGCCTTCTTGCCCCAGGACGGATACGTATCCCAGGTGACGATATCCAGCTCTTTCGCGAGCTTGAAATAATCCAGCGGATCATAGTAATACATCAGATTCGCCGTCACCGGACGGGTGCTTCCGCCTGCGCGCACGGCCTGTATTTCATGGCGGATAAAGTCTGCCGTCTGATACGTCACAAAACGCTTCCAGTCCAGGTTCAGTGCATGCAGCTCCAGCTCACCGCGCGTCGACGGGCTCTCGATCTGGTCAAAGCTCTGATACGTATGGCTCCAGAACGTCGTCGACCAGCTCTTATTCAGCTGTTCGATCGTACCATAGCGCTCCTTCAGCCACTCCCGAAACGCCTTCTGGCACAGAGGACAGTGACACTCACCGCCATACTCATTCGAGATATGCCACAAAATCACACCCGGATGACTGCCCAGCCGTTCCGACAGCTTCCGATTGATCAGCGCCACCTTCTCTCGATAGACCGGAGACGTGTAGCAGTGATTGTGCCGTCCGCCGAACAGATTCCGATGGCGGGATTCATCGACCCGCAGCACCTCCGGATACTTGTCTGCCAGCCATTTCGGACGCGCGCCGGACGGTGTCGCCAGAATCGTGGAAATCCCGTGCTCATAGAGGTTCTGGATGATCTTCTCCAACCACTCAAAGTGGAATACCCCTTCCTCCGGCTCCAGCGTCGACCATGAAAAAATACCCAGGCTGACCACATTGCAGCCTGCTTCCGTGAGCATGCTCACGTCCTTCTCCAGAATGTCCGGCCGGTCCAGCCACTGCTCCGGATTGTAGTCGCCGCCGTGCAGCAGTTTTGTCGTTGTAAAATCCATGTGTTTATCCCCCTTCATTTCTGTTTTTTATTTACACCTTGCCTGTTTGTTCCATCTCAATCAGACATTTCATGGCATTATTTCTCACCATTTTCTTCCCGCAGCAGCTGCTCAATCTTCTCATTCGCATCCTCATACGAGAGAAACTGAATCCCGTGAATCCCGACTGAGCATGCCCCCTCTGCGTTCGCCTTCAGGTCATCCACAAAAATACACTCCTCCGCCTTCAGCTGATACTTCTCAAGCAGGCACCGATAGATCGCCGGGTCCGGCTTGAGCAGCTTCACATAGCCGGATACGACCCGTCCATCTGTATACTTCAGAAACTCGAAGCCCGCCTTGTGCACCTCAAAATAGCTCACCGGATAGTTCGAGAGAATATACACCCCGTATCCACGGTCATGGAACTGCTTCAGCCACTGCGCAGAATATGCAAACGGAATCGTCAGATACGGCTTTCCCTCCTCGATAAAACGGTCATAATCCGCCCGCATCTCCTCCGGGACATTCCCGCGCATCGCCGCGATGATCTCCTCCTCCGGGATCGCGCCACGGTCCATCTCATGCCAGAGCGGACTCGCGATCGACTCCCGCAGAATCACCCTCGCCCGTTCCTCTGAAACACCCATATCCTTCAGCACCCCCGCCGGCCGGAAGTCTACCAGTACCCCGCCAATATCAAAAATCAGATTTTTAATCATAGTATCTCCTTTGTGCTCCGGCCTGCCAGAGCATTGATCTTACTGTATATATAAAGCTCTCTTTACTATAGCATGCTTTACACTTTGCGGCAATCTTGGTTTAGAACATATTTCTGATTCCCTTTCCTCCTTCCCCATGCTATACTAATTATGTTGTCCAACCGATACCCGACAATGGGAGGAGGTGAAGTCCACATGGAAATCAGTACCACCGGCATAGCAAGTGGTTTTTTCTTTTCCAAAGTTCCGTATCCGACTTCGGATACTTCACAATGGAAAATAGGGCTTTGCCTTGACAAAAAGAAACATCCGGAAGTTCTCAATCTTCCGGATGTCTCCTATCCGTATCTTTTATCTGGTCTCGTAAGTACTCAGCCTGCCGCTTCCCTTCTGTCTGAGCTTTCCTGCCGCGCAGAGCTGCTTTAGAAGCCGAAATGCCTTTGTCGTCCCGGACCCGATCAAATTCTCCGCCTCTTTTCGTGTAATGCTGCCATTTTTGCGCGCATAAGCCAGAATTCTGTTTTTCTGTTCTTCCAGAATGTCGGCCTTTTGAGTCTCTTCCGCTGTCTGCGTAGCTTTTCGTGGCACTTCGTTTCGATTCGGAAGGGTCACGCGGAAAACGCCTTTTGCGGTCTCGAATTCCGGGTGCGCCTCACAGCCCCGGTAGGCGCGCCGGATCTTTCCAATCCCGGTGCCATAGCTCTCGATCAGTCGCATCCGATAAAATACGGCAGCCAGACTCGGATTGCGCGACTGTGATACGCCGAGGAAGATCGATTTTAATTCCAGTCCTGCGACCAGTCCGCCCAGGGAAACAAACTCAATGCGGTCGTCATAGATATTGATCAGATTGCTGCCGCTAAAAGAGTAATCCCGATGCACGATGCTGTTCAGCAGTGCCTCTCTCACCGCTTCTTCCGGATAATCCCTCACATCTGTCCGATCCAGACCAGAAAAGGTCGCCTTTATCTTATTGACCAGATCTATGAACTGATATACATCCTCAAGCTGCTTCAAAACAGAACCCGAAAATTCTTTCCTGTCCCGGAACACTTCTTTATCCGTCCCCTGAAAAAGTGCAACCTTTGTCGTCGTCTCGCATTGATCCGACAACAGCAACGCCAGATTTGTATAAAGATCATCTTCTCCGATCAATTTCAACGTCCTCATCTGTGGTGATCCGATTTCCAACGACCGCTTTTGCATCTCCATCTGAAGTGTCTGAAAGGTCAGCTCCTGATTCATGCTTCTGCATGATTCGAAAGGACGGCCGCTATTTTGAAGGATCATCTCACGGATTCCTTCTTCTGTCATGGGCTGCGTAGAGCTCCCCTTTCTGACGTAAACCCCACTTGGCTTCAGTCCTTTTTCCCGAAGATAATACGGGCGGTTTGTCCCGGTCGTCACCTGAATTTCGACGACCTGCTTTTCTTCTATTCTGACCGTGTTTACCCGTACAAACGGCATAACATCCGGAGCCAGCGAATCCTTCAGGGAATTTACAATTTGCAGCATGACTTCATCCGGATTTGCAACGCCGAGCACTGTCCCGTCCTTTCGTACTCCGACAAAAATGCTTCCGCCTTCTGCATTGGCGAATCCCATTACTTCTTTTCGAATATCCGGAACATATTCCTGCTTAAATTCTACATTCAGATTTTCAAATATCAGCATCCTGTCTCCTTTCTTTTTCTTTCTTTTTTCTTTCTTTTTATTGTAATTAAGAAAGAAAGAAAAGTCAATCCGTAAAAAAGGGACATCCGGAAGCACTCTGTCTCCCGGATGTCCCCTCACTTTTATTCCTTTACTGCTTTTTCACAGCTTTATTTTTCGCTGCGTCTTTTGCGTCTGCAGATGAATTCTGCTGCGAGCATTGCCATCGACGCGAGCATCAGAGCCATGTACGGTGCGATCGGTGTATCGTCGCCGGTCTTTACCGACGTGGTCTTCTTCGTCTCAGACTCGGTCTCTGTCTCAGTCTCTGTATTGGTGATGGTCACATGCGCTTCTGTGTTTGCCTCGCTCAGTGTCACGGAGGTCTTGTCTACCTGAACGGTATACTTGAAGCCTGCCGCGCCTGCTACCGGCTTGCCGTTTGCATCTACCTCAGTGACGTACAGCGTCTGAGATCCGCCCGGTGCGATCGCCACGAACACTTCTGCTTCTGCCTCAGAGCCGCCTGCCAGGTCGAGTGCCACGATGTTCTCGGACACGTCGCCGGAAAGCTGAGTGTATGCCGCATCGGAGAAGATACCTGCATAGAATACTTCATTGCTGTTCTTCGCCTTCTTGTCACTTCCGAGCAGCTTCTTCGTGATCGTCAGAATGCCTTCTTTGTAGAATCCGTCCGGAATCGTCGCAAACTGATTCTCAAAGTATACGGTCGTACTTCCATCTGCCTCTGTCACGGTCGCCTTGTTGCCATTTGCAAATATCGCTGCGTAGGCCACATTGCCTGCTATGACGCTGGATACAAAGTTCACGCCATTTGCGTCGCACTCACCGACATAATACGTTCTGCCGATCTCCACATTTGTAAATGTAACCGTAGCGCTCGACGCTTTCTTAAATACGAGCGGCATGATCTCGGAAATCCGCTTTGTGCATGCCTCATCCGCATACAGTGCCACATAGAAGGTGGCATCCACGGCGCTGATCTCCTCACCGGAGAAGGTCAGCTTCTTCGTAACAGAAACCGATGCCTTTTCACTTCTGGTCATCGCATCCTTCATGACTACCGGATCCGTTGTGCCGTCTGCCTTCATCGTGAAGGAAATCGGATCAGCGATCTCATAGCCGTCCGGAGCCTTCACCTCGATCAGCTGATAGGTCGCGCCTGTGTTCAGCTTCGCTTCGATCACGTGCGGCTGTCCATCTGTCGTCCACTCATCTACTGCAGTTCCATTTGCATCAATCACCCTCAGCACTGCGCCGGAAAGCGGTGCTTCCGTTGCGGCATCGAGCTTGGTGATCTCTGCCTTTGTGGCGGTGTCCTCGACAAGGAGAACGCCGTCCTTATTAATCGTTACTGTTCCTGTCACCTTACCGGTGCGGTCGATCGTAAATGTCGTATCCGTCGTCAGCGTATAGCCATTCGGGGCAACGGTCTCGCGCAGTGTATACTCCTGACCGACTGTAAGGTTCTTTACCTTGTGTGTCTCACCCTTCTTGGAATCCCACTCATCTACAATGTTTCCTGCCTTATCCAGCACCTGAATGTGTGCGCCGTCCAGCTCTTCGCCGGTGCCAAGATCTACCTTCGATACCTCTACCGTCCGCGCATCCTCTACAAGAAGAACGCCGTCCTTGGTATTCGTAGTCGTCTTGTCTGCCTTCAGCTTACCATGCTCATCCAGCTCAAAGGTCGTATCCGTTGTGATCGTGTATCCATCCGGCGCTACTGTCTCGCGCAGGATATAGGTGGTGTTGGTCTTCAGCTTTTCTACTACCTTGTCTTCCTTCGTAGAATCCCATTCCGTGACAAGCTTCTCGCCCTCGCTGGTCTTCTCCCAGATCTGAATATGCGCACCCGGAAGCTCCTCGGCGTTGGTGATGTCCACCTTGCGGACCTTGACGGAGGTGGCGGTGTCTTCGACGAGAAGAACGCCGTCTTTTGTCTTCGTAGTCGTCTTGTCTTCTTTCAGCTTACCATGCTCATCCAGCTCAAAGGTCGTATCCGTTGTAATCGTGTATCCATCCGGCGCTACTGTCTCGCGCAGCGTGTATAACTCTCCGGTCTTAAAGCCGGTCACTTCATGTGCTTCCTTCGCAGAATCCCACTCCGCTACGACGATGCCCTTCGAATCAAGGATCTGAAGGTGTGCACCCTCAAGCTCATGTGCATCTGAAATATCGACTTTGGTGATCGTGACGGAGGTGATCGTGTTCGTGATCACGTATTCCGTCTTGTCCTCATTTGGCGCTACAGACTTCAGATAACCGTCTGTCTCGCCGACTTCGTCGACGCGGTAGCTGATCTCTGTTCCGGCTGTATACTTAGCAAGGTCTTTCCAAGTGTACTTCCAGCTGTTTTCTTCGTTCAGCTCTACCGGGTCGCCCTGCGGTGTTTCATCTGCATAAAGCTGTACCTGAATCGACGCCGGACGAACGCCTGCCTTATTGTTGTTGTCTTCCCATACCTTTGTTACGCTGATGTCAGTCATTTCCGGGGTATGGGTGTTGGTCAGCGTGGTTATAAATCCAGTGACACCTTCTCCAGGTGAAAGGATATTATAAGTTACTTCGTTGGTCAGCTCGTAGCCATCCGGAATGTTTCCTGCCTTCTCGGTCCAGAAGTACTCATACATCTGACCATCCTTATACTTCGGCTGATTCGATACACTCGCCTTCCAGCCATTTGCTGCGGTCAGTTCTACAGTCATGACTTCCTCTGCCGGATTGGTATCCGCATCATCCGCATCCTCCAACGAGATCGGAACCGCCTGCTCTCTGATTCTACGCATCAACGTAACAAGCAGCTTCTCCGGACGCTTGCCGTCCTGATCCTCGTTGTCATCCCAGGTCTTTTCAACAGATGCCTCAATGACAGCCGGTGTGTGTGTATTGGTCAGTGTCGTAATACCCATTTCGTCAGGATCTGAAACTGTAACCGTATAGCCATCCGGCAGCTCCTCAGACCAGGTGTATACATTTGGTTCAGCAACTGCGGTATTCTTAGGCAGATCCGTGATCATCGCCGTCCAGCCGTTTTCTTCATTCAGGATTACGTACCGACCGGTCAGTTCGCCGTTCTTCAAAAGATCTACTCTCAGCTCTGATGGACGGATGCCATCCTGGTTCTCTGCGTCATTCCAGATCTTGCGAACTCCTACAGATACCGTATCCGGCACGCGTGTGTTCGTCAGGGTCGTAACCTCGCCCACCGTCACATCACCGGTCAGCTCATAGCCCTCCGGCAGTCCGTCTTCCTGCTCAGCCCAGGTGTAAATATTCTCCACACCGGCGGTATACTTCGGAAGATCCTCAACTGTTGTTTCCCATCCATTTGCCGTATTCAATGATACGGTCCGCATGAACTGTCCATTCTTTTCCAGATCGACTTTGATCTCGATCGGGCGGACGCCGTCCTGATTCTCGGCATCGTTCCATGTCTTCCTGATGGTCGCATTGACTACCTCCGGCGTATGCGTATTCGTCAGGGTCGTGAAGGTTCCGTCTGTCTCATTTAAGGTCAGCTCATAGCCCTCCGGCACTTCTGCCTCTTTCCAGGTGTACTCATTCAAAGTACCATCCGTGTACTCATCCAGCTTCGAAATGCTCGCACTCCAGTCGTTTTCTGCACTGAGCGTTACCTTCTGATCCGTTTCCTCTCCGTTCTTCACAAGAATTGCCGTGATCGTCTCCGGACGCTTGCCGTCCTGATTCTCACCGTCATTCCATACTTTCAGAACACTTGCCTCTACCTTTCCAGGTGTGTAGCTGTTCGTCAGTGTTGTAATGTCTGCTTCCAGTGTGTCTTCGGTTGCTTCTGTTACTTCTTTCTTCGTATCAGTCAGGCTGTAGCCCTCCGGCAGATTTTTCTCCACCCAGGTGTATCCGTTCTTCACGCCGCCGGTGTACTTGTCAAGATTCTCCACGGTGCCGGTCCAGTTGTTCTCCTCATTCAGAGTTACCGTTCCTGCCACTTCCGTACCGTTTCTCATCAGCTCTACCGTCAGTTCAGGTGCACGCTTGCCGTCCTGATTGTTGTTGTCATCCCATACCTTCTTCACAATCGCATTGATCTTCTGCGGCTTGTGCGAATTGGTCAGCCTGGTGATAAATCCAGTGACGCCTTCTCCAGGTGAAAGGATATTATAAGTTACTTCGTTGGTCAGCTTATAACCGTTCGGAATGTTGTCTTCCTTCTCGATCCAGAAGTACTCATACATCTGACCATCCTTATACTTCGGAAGATTCGATACACTCGCCTTCCAGTTATGTGCTGCGGTCAGTTCTACGGTCTTGACTTCCTCTGCCGGATTGGTATCCGCATCATCCGCATCATCCAACGAGATCGGAACCGCCTGCTCTCTGATTCTGCGCATCAATGTAACAAGCAGCTTCTCCGGACGCTTACCGTCCTGATCCTTGTTGTCATCCCAGGTCTTTTCAACAGATGCCCCGATGGTGGCCGGTGTGTGCGTATTTGTCAGTGTCGTAGTACCCACTTCATCAGGGTCTGAAACTGTAACCGTATAGCCATTCGGCAGCTCCTCAGACCAGGTGTACTCATTTAAGGTTCCATCTGTGTACTCATCCAGATTGTCGAGCGTTGCGCTCCATCTGTTTTCTTCGCTTAAGATTACAAACTGATCGGTGGCCTGACCATTTTTCAGCAGGTTCACACGCAGAGTCTCCGGACGGATGCCGTCCTGATTATTCGCGTCGTCCCATACCTTCTTCACCGATGCGCTTACCTTGCCCGGTGCGTAGGTATTGGTCAGGGTTGTAATCGTACCGATTACCACATCATCGCTGTTTTTCTCGTCTGTGACAGCTGCGCTCTCCAGACTATAGCCCTCCGGCATGGTTCCCTCAACCCAGCTGTAACGGATCGGAGTGCCGTTCTCATTTTTCGCAAGATTTTCCACCTTAGCGGTCCAGTTGTGGACAGCGTCTAAGGTCACGGTCTGCACCACAACGGTCTCATTCTTCATCAGAGTAACCGTAAGATCCTGCGGACGCTTGCCATCCTGATTGTCTGCATCATCCCATACCTTGACAACCGTTGCATTTACCGTCTCCGGTGTATGCGTGTTCGTCAGGATTGTCTTATCTGTGTCTTCACTGTCATATCCTGTCGTCAGAGTGTAGCCATCCGGCACATTCTCTTCCTCCCAGGTATAAGTGTACGGTTTGCCATTTACATTCTTTGCAAGACCGGATTTCGTTGCAGCCCAGTGATTTGTTTCATTTAAGACTGCCTCGTCTACCTTATGCTTTGCAACGTCGTCTGCCTCTGCATACAGGGTTACGGTGATGCTCTCCGGACGGATGCCATCCCGGTTTCCATCATCGTTCCATACCTTCTGTACGGATACGCTTGTTTCTTCCGGTGTGTACGCATTGATCAGAAGCGTCATGTTATTCGCTGTCTCACTCGGAAGCGGCTGGTAGCCGTTCAGGCCTTCCTGACTTTCCTCCCAGAAATACTGGATTTCTGTACCGTTTTCATACTTTGGAAGATTATCTACGGTCTTCTTCCAGCTGCCATCCGCACCGGCTGTCAGTGTGTAAGTGTCAACCGTTCCTATGAGGCCATTGACGCTCTTTTTCAGAATAACGGTGATGCTCTCCGGACGCTTTTGATCCTGATTGTTGTTATCCCTCCATCTCTTCTCAACTGTAGCGCTGGTCTTTTCCGGTGCATGCGTATTCGTCAGCGTCGTGACAAATGATTTCTCGCCGTTTTGCTGAGCTGCTTCCACCGTATATCCTGGCAGCTGTGTTTCCTCTGTCCAGTAGTACGTATAAGCTACGCCCTTTTTGAACTTCGGAAGATCAGTTTTCGTATACTTCCAGTTATTTGCTTCATTTAAGGTTGTCTCCAGGATCTCTTCTGCTGCCGCCCCGCCTGCCTTGCCATACAGCTTCACGGTAATGCCGGTCGGGCGCTTGCCATCCTGGTTGTTGTTATCGTTCCATACCTTCGTAACACTTGCTTCCACTTTTTCCGGAATGTGTGTGTTCGTAAAGATGGTCTTGACGGTATCTGCGCTGTCGTCTACCGCTGTTGTCAGCGTGTAGCCAGCCGGTACGTTCTCCTCTTCCCAGGTATAAGTGTACAGTTTGCTGTACTCTTCGTCGCCCTGCTTGACTCTCACGTACTTTGCAAGGCCGGATACCGCTGCCGTCCAGTTGTTTGCCTCATTTAAGGTTACCTGCTTTATCTCATGCTTCGCAACGCCCTCTGCTTCTGCATACAGTGTTACGGTGATGCTATCCGGACGGATGCTATCGCGGTTTTTGTCATCATCCCATACCTTCTGTACGGCTACGCTGACTTCTTCCGGCCTGTAGCTGTTCGTCAGGGTCGTAATCTCGCCTTTCGTCACTATAGCGCTGAAATAATATCCCTTCGGCAGTCCGTCTGTGTGCTCAGACCAGTTGTAATTGTTCGTTTTGCCATCTGTGTACTTCGGAAGATTATTAATCTCCACCTTCCAGCCGTTTCCCTCATTCAGCGTTATGGTCTGAACGAGCTCGTTCGGAGCATTCCACCTGTTTCCAACCTTCTTTTTCAGGTCAACTATGATCTCGGCCGGGCGCTTACCATCCTGATTGTCCGCGTCATCCCATACCTTCTCAATGACCACCCGGACTACCTCCGGCGTATGCGTATTCGTCAGGGTCGTAACGGTATCATCCGCCGGATCCTTCTCACTCTTTGACTCATAATCCGCTACGCTTATTTCCTCCCAGAAGTAGATGTACTCAATGCCACCCTTATATTTCTGAAGACCGGTCTCTGTCACACTCCATCCGTTGCTTTCTTTCAGAGTGACTTCTTTTACAAACTCCGGTTCTGCTTCCGCAGACGTCTTACGGTACAGCTTCACTTTGAGTTCTCTCGGACGTTTGCCATCCTGATTATTGTTATCATCCCATACCTTCTTTACGGTTGCTTCCGTCGTCTCCGGGATATGGGTATTGGTAATAACGAAGCCTTCCTTCATGTTTCCGGTGACTGCTCCCGTATACAGGTTAACAGATTCCTCCTCTACGGTGTAGCTGATCGTCTGTCCGTTTTTCTTTTCATCCAGATCACTGAAGCTTCCGCTCCAGTGGTTATCTGCGTTCAGTGTCAGGCGCTTGCCCGTATCCACTCCGTCTGCCATCAGTTTTACTTTGATGGAGGACGGACGGTGACCGTCTGCGTTGTTCTCATCATTCCAGGACTTGGTGACCGGAACGTCCACCTTGCCTGGTGTATAGCTGTTCGTTACGTTGTAGCCATCCACAACGGTAGTGTAATTCTCTACCGCATCCTCGGTAATCGTGTACGTGATTTCTGTTCCGTTCGCATACTTCGGCAGATCTTCCCATTTCCAGTTCCAGCCGTTCGATGCCGTGACAGTCTGTACCTTATCGGTCAGCTCTCTGCCATCCGCATACAGACGGATCGTGATGCTGCCCGGACGCTTGCCATCCTGGTTGTTATTATCGTTCCAGGTCTTGCTTCCTTCGATGTCAATTGTCTCCGGTGTGTGCGTGTTGGTTACGTTGTAGCCCCTTACACTTGTTGTATATCCTGCTACTGTATCCTCCGTGATCGTATAAGTGAGTTCCTTTCCTCCCTCATACTTCGGGAGACCCTTGTAGCTGTAGCCCCACTCATCCCCAGTCTTCACCCAGGTCGGTTCTACATCTGTGACTTCCGCCTTCTCAATGCCTTCCCCTTCCTTATACAGGTGCAGCGTTACGCCATCCGGACGCTTGCCATCCTGGTTTTTCGCATCGTTCCAGGTCTTGCTTCCGTTGATGTCGATTGTCGCAGGGATATGCATGTTGGTTACGTTGTAACCATCCACAACAGTCGTGTAATTCTCTACCGCATCCTCGGTAATTGTATACTCAATCTCGGTTCCTGCATCTTTGTACTTCGGCAGATCTGTGAAGCTCCAACTCCAGTTGTTCGCTGCTGTTACGGTCTGAACCTTATCAGCCAGCTCTGTGCCATCTGCAAACAGATGAATTTTAATCTCGCTTGGACGCTTGCCATCCTGATTGTTATTATCGTCCCACGTCTTGCTTCCGCTGATGTCGATCAGTTTTTTATTTGCAATTATGAAGCCCTCTTTTCCAAGGTCTTCTATTTCCACTGCAAATTTGTTTCCGCTGATCGTCACCTTTCCGTCCGATTCGCCAACTTCTTTCACACTGTAAGTAATTTCATTGCCGTTACTATCCGTGATCGGGAGGTCTTCCCATGTGTAACGCCAGCCGTTTTCTGCGTTCATAGTCGCCGTATCACCGTATGGTGTTTCGGCTCCATCCTTCGCTTTACCAAACAGCTGAACCTGTACACTTGCATCTGCTGGGATATCGTCTTCTTGTATCCACTCTTTTCTTACCATAAGGCTCGTGGTTTCTTTTCTATTTTCGAAAATAACCGTATTGCCACCGGTAAATTCATTTAGGCTTATATTGTTTGCGTCAGCTTTTCCTTTTAATTCTTCATACTCTTTCTTTTTGGCATCATCCTTTATATTTTTAATGATAAAGTAATGTTTTTCCGTATCCCGGCTGTATCCCGTTGGCGCCGTGGTTTCTTCGTAATAGTAAAGAGTATTATAGTGCAGTTTTTCAAAAGTAACTATTCCGTTTGAATCACTGGTTGCCGTCATTGTTTCATAAGCCGGATTATCTTCCAGTGTCTCCGGATTCACTGCCCGGACAACAAAGGTCGCACCCTTCAGTGACTTTCCGTCTTCATTTACTTTTTGAATGCTGACAGAATCCGATCCTCCTGACACAGTTGCATCTGACTTCTGATATTTTACTTCTGTTTTTATTTCTGTACTCTTTTCCTTCTGTCCCTTTAAGGTCGCTGAATTTGATACCTGGTAGGTCTTACCATCTTCCTTACCTGCAGTAACAAGTGTAGCACGGTAAACTACCCGAAGTGCACGTGAATCAGGAATGGTAAGCACCATCTTTGTTTTTCCGTCATTCAGCGTACTGAAGGAGCGTTTAAACGATACCGCTTCTCCTGTATCTCTGTCTGTGACTTTAATGCTCGTTGTATCCAGCGTCAGATTTTCATCCAAAACGTCCTCAAGTACTAATACATCACTGTCTGGAAGAAGATCCATCGCTTCATAGTTGACATCAATTACATATTCTACTACATTTTTCAGTCCGCTAACTGCCTTTCCGACTTTATGCAGTTCCTTGCTCGTCATAGTGACGGTTGCAGACTCCGTTTTTTTGCCAACGGTTACGCTATTGGTAAAAGAAATCCTGTCACCGTCCACTGTAACGCCATTTCCAGAACCTGTCGGAAGTGTCGTGATTTTTGTATCATATGTAATTACTGCCCGTACTGTTCCTGTCAGTGCCGGAACCGTCATTGTCAGTTTCCTTGTTGACGGATCAAAGGATGCTGTGATAGCTGTTTCTTCCGGATTGTTCTCCTCGTTCTCTTTATACAGCATGCATTTTGCTGAACCGTCCACATAGGCCATGCCTTCCGGCAGTGTATCTGTGATGGTCTTTGTACTTTCCGGAAGATCTGTCCTCTTCCAGTGTTGCAGATCATTTATAATGATCTCCCATTTTGCGATGCCGCCCGAAAGTGTACCAGACTTATCAAGCACAAAGTCTGTATTTTTAATTTCTCCGGAAGCACTGTCATCTTCCTCGTTGTCCTCATAATCAATCGTATAGGAAGAATGAATCTTATTTCCTACCCAGCCACTGTAAGAACCTGAATCCGTATAATCCGAAGCGTAAGTAATTTCAAGAACGCCGCTGATCTCTTTTGAAAATACCAGAGTCATGGTCGGATTTACACCATTGCCTCCCGCTGTTTTCGCAACAGTATAGTCTGTTCCTTCCGTCAGCGTACTGCCAGCCTCTTTTATCGTAACAGTGCCTTCATACTTTCCTTTCCAATTATAGAAATCCTGTAATTCATCTTTTATAACAAGATTTTTTACTGTCTTTCCTTCTGGCGGTGTAACCGTGATTGTCCAGGTCGCTTTTCTGTTTTCACTATCTGTGACAACCGATTTCTTCACGATATCTGGTTTTGGCTTCTCTCCCGGTTTTACTTCTACCTTTCCATCGGCTTCTTTTCCATCGCCATTAATCTTGTTTGTAAACGTCACCGTGTCCTTGATATCAGACATATCTTTTGTAATCTTTGTCTTATAAACAAGCTTGTATGCTCCGCGATTCGCAGTCTGATCATTTGGGAAGGTATAAGAAAAGCTCTTTCCATCCGCAGCTGTGATATCACTGAGCGCTCCGGATGCGATCTGCTGTCCGCCAACCCAATGCTGGCTTCCGTTTGAATCGTAATATACTTCATAATTTCCGGTATATTCCTGATCCGCACCAAGCGTATCTGTAAACGTCTTTCCTGCTGCCGGGCTGAGATTTCCCGGAACATAAATTACTGTCCAGGTAATTTCTCCATTTGAAACGGCTCCGTTCTTATTAACAATACTCTCTGTAATCTGGACGGTTGTATCTTTTGAACCACTTCCACCGGTCCAGGTCCAGTCTGCCCTGTTTTTATTATGATCACCATCTTTAATGTTTAAATCTTTTATCCTTGCTTTATAAGTAAGTGTATACTCACCCCGTGTGCGGTCTCCGAGATTCAGTGTCATCTGGTTTCCGCTTACCGTATACTGACCTGGATTTAATAATTCTCCATCCAGCCTAAACTCCGGAGGATTTGCAAACTCCAGATTGCTGCCCTGCGTATCGGTCAGCACAAGATTCTTGACATCCTTTTCTGTCACTTTCAGCCGGATGGTAAAATCAATCGTTCCATCTGCATTCAGTATATAAATTTTATCTCCTGTAACCTTTCCATCTTCAAATTTGACTGTAATCGGAATAGTTGTCCCACTTCCGTTAAAATCAATTTCTACCTCTTCCTTATTTTCAGTGGCAGAGTTCGAAAGTGCTCCTTCAAAATTAAAGGTGCCCTTAATATCACTCGGATGAGCTTTCAGAAAAGCCTCCTCATATACAAAGGTGACAACTCCATTCTTAATCTCGTATGTTCCTGCTGAACCTGCATATCCCGGACATTCAATCGTACCTGTTGCATTTACGACAGAAAGGCATGACGGCAATTCATATACTGCTGTCCGTACTCCTGATGCAGTTGGCTTGTTATTTTCAGCAAATGCATACTTAAGTTCAAATGTAAATTTCGCATCACGCGGATACTGTTTGTTCGGGTCAAATGCTTCTGTTTTTCCACCATAAGTGACTTGTGATATTGCTGCGTTGTAAAGTGCATTACTCAAATCGATCGGTCCATTTGGTATCACAACCGGTTCTCCGCTCGCCACTTTTACAAACACAAACGGTGAAAATCCATTCGTATGGATTGACGCTGCGGTCACAGCGCCTGCACCGTTCCGTGTAACACTTCCTGCATCTTCTACGTTTCCATTTACAATATGAAGAACATATACCTGTGTCTGAATACCTGTCTCCGGTTCCATCGTAAGAATCGGAGAAGCAAACTGTATATTTACATTAGCTTTCTGATTTACTGCAATCTCTTTTCCGTCTTCCTCAAAATACATGTCATATACTGCTGCATCCAGAATCGTCAATCCCTTTGCATCCAGCCATGGTCCTACGATATTCAGGGCATCATCAAAGTAAGCAGACTCTTCTGACTTCTGCTCTGCGATAAACTGTGCTTTCTCGGAAATAGCTTCGCTCAGAGTCACGTCTGCCTTTCCATTTGCAAAGGATGCGGCAAAGTGATTTGTCTTCGGAGCCTCTGTCTCTGTTTCGCTCTCTGTCTCCGTCTCTGTTTCTTTCGCTTCCGTCTCGCCCTCCGTCGCTGCGGTCTCAGTCTGCGCATCCTCGGTGAGCTGTGTCTCAGGCGCATCGGTTTCCGGGGTGCTCGTCTCAGGCGCTTCTGTCTCAGGCGCACTGGTTTCCGGTGCCTGTGTCTCCGTAACCGTCGTCTCATTCTTCTCGGAAGCCTGTTTCTCTGGCGCTGCTTCCGATATTCCCTGCTCCTCTGTCGCCGGTGTCTCCGGTGCTTTCGTCTCTGGCGCACTGGTCTCAGGCGCTTTCGTCTCCGGGGCCTGTGTCTCTGGCGCCTGTGTCTCTGGCGCTTTCGTCTCCGGGGCGCTTGTCTCCGGCGCTTTCGTCTCTGGGGCCTGCGTCTCTGGGGCCTTTGTCTCCGGGGCGCTTGTCTCCGGGACAGCCTGCACCTTTGTCTCTGCCGCCTCGCTCTGCTGCGCCACTACTGCCTCTGTCTCATCAGCGATGGTCGTGATGCCCGCCTGCTGAAAGATCATGGCAAAGGCCAGCAGCATCGCCAAATACCGTTTTACCCTGTCTCGTCTGCTCATACGTCGTTCTCCTTTCACTCTGCTTTTTTCTGTTTTACAGGAATACAGATATTCTGTTCTGTATTGATAAATACCTGTTTTCAAAATTTTTCTCACCTGATTTGAATATTTTTCATCTATCCATAATCAAGATCCCGGCACCTCCAGTTCCCGCATCTGTTTTTCTTTCTCCCTTCGGTATGTTGATTGCAGCTTGCCATAAGTCATTCTCCATTCTATAGTCATTATCGTAATCGTTATCGTAGTCGCTATTGTATTTGTTGATGATGCAGAATTGCGGGAGCTGCTTCGCAGCGGAGCAATTCGCAGGCATCAGTTATGGTCAAAAGAAATATAGCATGAATATTTCATTGAGACAATCAAGTTTCCGTGAAATGACGTCTTTATTGCTGTAAAACATCCAAACAAGCGGTAAAACGACATTTCTTTATATAGTATGATTACTTCTTCTTCCTTTTATCTCATTTGCAGTTTTTACATATAGAAAATAGCCGCAAACCTTTTCTTTTGCAGCTGTTCAAATTCCCACCCAATTCTTTTGTTTCTTTACGCAATCCTTTTCGCAATATTCTTATAAATTATACCGTAATACTCCGTAATCATCAACTGTTTTTTGCTCTGTTCCCGTTTTTTTGTACAGTTTTTACCGTTTTAGTCATAGATCTTTGTGCATAATTGCTTTTTCGGTTTTCGTGTGACTTTCGTGTCCGAATACGAAAAAAGCCGCTGTGCGAATTTTTTTCGCACAACGGCTTCTTCTACGGTTCTTTATAACAGCATCGCTATGATATGTACAACCCCTGCTGCCAGCCAGGCCACCACGCACTGGCCGATCACGACACCAGCTGCCCATTTGCTGCCCAGCTCACGGCGGATCGAGGCGATCGCTGCGACACACGGTGTGTACAGCAGACAGAAGACGAGCAGGCTCGCCGCGGCTGCCGGGGTGATGACGCCAAGCAGCGCCTCCGTGGAGCCAAACAGCACGGATAAGGTCGAGACGACGCTCTCCTTTGCCATAAAGCCGGTGATCAGCGCGGTCGAGATCCGCCAGTCGTCAAAGCCAAGCGGAGCAAAGACCGGAGCAATCCTGCCGGAGATGACCGCGAGGATGCTGTCCCTTGAGTCTGCCACGAGGTTCAGGTGTGTGCCAAAGGTCTGCAGGAACCAGATCACGATCGTCGCGAGGAAGATCACTGTAAACGCCCGCTGCAGGAAATCGCGCGCCTTCTCCCAGAGCAACTGGCCGACGTTTTTCGCACCCGGCATCCGGTAGTTCGGCAGCTCCATGACGAACGGGACTGCCTCGCCGCGAAACATCGTGCCGCGCAGCAAAAGCGCCATGAGGATGCCCACCAGAATACCGCCAAAGTATAAGGCTACCATGACGAGTCCTCCATGCTTCGGGAAAAATGCCGCCGTGAAAAATCCGTAGATCGGAAGCTTCGCCGAGCAGCTCATAAACGGAGTCAGCAATATCGTCATCTTCCGGTCACGCTCAGATGGAAGTGTCCGGCTCGCCATGACACCCGGCACCGTACATCCAAAACCGACGAGCATCGGGACGATGCTGCGCCCGGACAGGCCGATCTTGCGCAGCAGCTTGTCCATCACGAACGCCACACGCGCCATGTATCCGCTGTCCTCCAGCAAGGAGAGGAAGAAAAACAGGGTCACGATGACCGGCAGGAAGCTAAGGACACTGCCGACACCGTTGAATACGGCGTCAATCACAAGGGAATGCAGCGTCTCATTGACGTTCCATACGGTAAAGAGGTGATCCACCACGTCCGTCAGATAGCCGATGCCCAGCTCCAGAAGTGTCTGCAGCGCTGCTCCGATCACGTTGAACGTCAGGAAAAAGACAGCCGCCATGATCGCGATGAAGCACGGGATCGCCGTGTACTTTCCGGTGAGAATCCGGTCCATGCGCACGCTGCGCAGATGCTCTTTGCTCTCGTGCGGCTTCACGACCGTCTCAGAACAGATCTTTTCGATAAAGGTAAACCGCATATCCGCAATGGCTGCGGCACGGTCGAGCCCGCGCTCTGCTTCCATCTGTACGATGATATGCTCCAGCGTCTCCTTTTCATTTTCATCCAGCCCGAGCTGATCCAGTATGAGGTGGTCGCCCTCCGCGAGCTTCGCCGCCGCGAACCGCACCGGGATCCCTGCCTTTTCTGCATGGTCCTCGATCAGGTGCATGATTCCGTGCAGGCAGCGGTGTACCGCTCCGCCATGATCCTCCGCGTCACAGAAGTCCTGCCGTCCCGGCTTTTCCTGATACTTTGCCACATGCAATGCATGCTCGATCAGCTCTCCGATACCCTCATTTTTCGCTGCGGAAATCGGGATGACCGGGATGCCGAGCAGCTTCTCCATCTCATTGACAAGCACGGAGCCGCCATTGTCGCGCACCTCATCCATCATGTTCAGGGCGAGCACCATCGGCACATCGAGCTCCATCAGCTGCATCGTCAGATACAGGTTTCGCTCAATATTCGTCGCATCGACGATATTGATAATGCCCTTCGGGTGCTCATTTAATACGAAGTTCCGTGTCACGATCTCCTCGCTGGAGTATGGGGACATGGAATAAATGCCCGGAAGGTCGGTCACGAGCGTGTTCTTGCGGCCGCGGATCATACCGTCCTTGCGGTCGACCGTCACGCCCGGGAAATTTCCGACGTGCTGGTTCGAGCCGGTGAGCTGGTTGAACAGCGTCGTCTTGCCGCAGTTCTGGTTGCCCGCCAGCGCAAAGGTGAGCACGGTGCCGTCCGGCAGCGGATTCTCATCTGCCTTATCATGGTATTTGCCGCCCTCACCGAGTCCCGGATGCGGCAGGGTGCGTGCTCCCGCCGGAATCCTTGACGTACCCGGATGTGTTTTTTCCTCGTGTACTTCTTCTATCTCTATCTTCTCCGCATCGGCCAGACGCAGGGTCAGCTCGTAGCTGTGTACCCGGACTTCGATCGGGTCTCCCATCGGCGCGTATTTGACTATCGTCACTTCCGCCTTCGGGATGATGCCCATGTCCAGAAAGTGCTGGCGCAGCGCGCCCTCGCCGCCTACCGTACGGATCGTCGCCGTCTTACCGATCGGCAGATCCTTCAGTGTCATATGCATTCCTCCTGATTTCTCCTATGTCTTACTGTTCTGTCAAAACGAAGCAGCTTTTACTTTCCCGCTTTGCTTATCAGGTTCCTGAGTCAGTATAGGCGAATCTTTGGTAGACTGCAATACTTATTGAAAATTTTTTTCATTTTCCTGTGCCTGTGTTGCCTCTGCTTCTGCCTGCAGCTTCGTGCTCACGTCCATCCGGATCCATTTGTAGACCGTCGCGGTGAGCGGTACGCCGATGAGCATGCCCGGGATACCGAGCAGACCGCCGCCGACGGAGACTGCTGCGAGCACCCAGATGCCCGGCAGGCCGATCGATCCGCCGACGACACGCGGGTAAATGACATTGCCCTCGATCTGCTGCAGGATCGCAAGGTAGACGACAAATTCCACTGCCTTTAAGGGGCTGATCGTCACGATCAGGAAGGCTCCGACGATCGCGCCGATGTAGGCGCCCATGACCGGGATCAGGGCGGACGCACCGACGATCACACCGGTCATCAGTGCATACGGCAGCCGGAGAATAAACATCCCGGTGCCGCATAAAAAGCCCAGGATAAACGCTTCCGTGATCTGACCGATGATATAGCTCGTAAAGGTCTCATGTGCAAGTGTTATAAAGCGCAGTATCTCCCCGCGCGGCTTGCGCGGCGCATAGACGTGCAGCAGCTTGTCAAACTGCTGCCGGAGCGTCTCCTTCCCGAACAGCATGTAAATCGCAAAGATCAGCGAGATGATGCCGGTAAATGCAAAGCTCGCCAGCAGCTTTGTCATGGAAAAAGCAGAATTAAACAGGCTGCCGACGCCCTTCTGGAGAAATTCGCCGATCTTTCCGAACAGGGAATTCCAGTTGACCTCCACATTTTCCACGTAGCTCTGGATCCACGGCGCATCTGCCGAGATCTTTACCAGCCATTTCTGGAAGCGTATGAAGGCTTCCGGAATATCCTTTGTCAGCACCTGAATAGAATCAATCAGGGACGGCACGACGAGCAGAATCATAAAGATCACAATCGCCAGCACAAGAATGACGCTGGAAAATACGCAGACCGGGCGCCTGGTCTTTTGCACCCACGCATCCGTCTTTTTCGGAAAGTACAGCCGCTCCAGCCGTTTCATAAAAATATTCAGCACATAGGCGATCGAAAAACCGTAAAAGAGCGGCCGCATCGTGCCGAGCAGCTCCTTGATCCCGCCAATGAACGGATCGGAATATTTGATAACCAGTACACTGACCACAGCGATGACTGCGATCTTGATCCAGTTGATATTTACGACATGCTCCAGCCGCCGGATCTCCGGATGGTCTTCTAATTTCATGTACAAATCCTCCTCTGTCTCAGTTTTCTGTGCGTCTGCAGCTGCAAAAATGTATGAGACACGCCGCGCTCAGTCCTCATGAATCCAATCCAGATACTTCCGGATCTGCTTCTCATATCCATTTTCCGAGGGCTCATAAAAATGCTCTCCGACCAGCTCGTCCGGCAGATACTGCTGGTGCGAAAAATGCTTCGGAAAGTCATGCGCGTACTCATAGCCGATCCCTCTGCCGAGCTTCGATGCCCCGCCATAGTGCGCATCCTGTAAATGTGTCGGGATCGTCGCCGGACGCTCCTTCACTGCGCGCATCGCGGCAAAGATCGCCTCGGTCGCGGAATTGCTCTTCGGCGCAGTCGCCACGTAGATCGCCGCCTCGGAAAGGATCAGTTGTGCCTCCGGCAGCCCGATCCGCTCTGCCGCCAGCGACGCCGCCACTGCCACCTGCAGTGCCTGCGGATCTGCAGGACCGACATCCTCTGCCGCACAGATCATGATCCGCCGCGCGATGAACTTGATATCCTCCCCGGCATAGAGCATCCGCGCGAGGTAGTAGACCGCTGCATCCGGATCGGAGCCGCGCATGCTCTTGATAAACGCGGAAATCGTATCATAATGGCTGTCTCCGTCCTTATCATAGCGCACGGCCCGCTTCTGTATGCACTCAGACGCTACGTCCAGGGTGATATGGATCCTGCCGTCTGCAGATGGCTGCGTCGTCAGCACGCCGAGCTCCACCGCATTCAATGCGGCTCTGGCGTCTCCGCCCGCCACATCTGCGAGGAAGTCTGCCGCCTCATCCTCGAGCACCGCATGATATGCGCCCATGCCGCGCTCCGTGTCGGTCATGGCCCGCTGCAGCAGCTTTTTGATATCCTCCTTCTGCAGCGGCTTCAGTTCGAAGATCACCGATCTGGAGAGCAGAGCGCCGTTCACCTCAAAGTACGGGTTCTCTGTCGTCGCGCCGATCAGAATCAGGGTGCCGTCCTCCACAAACGGAAGCAGGTAGTCCTGCTGGCCTTTATTAAAGCGGTGAATCTCGTCGATGAACAGGATGGTCTTCTTCCCGTACATGCCAAGGTTCTCCTTCGCCTCCTTCACGACTGCCTCCATATCCTTTTTCCCGGCGACGGTCGCATTGATCTGGGTGAATTCGGATTTCGTCGTGTTGGCGATGACGCGGGCGAGTGTCGTCTTTCCCGTGCCCGGCGGTCCGTAAAAAATGAGCGAGCTCAGCTTGTCTGCCCTGATCGCCCGGTAGAGCAGCTTATCTTTGCCGATGATGTGCTGCTGCCCGACCACCTCATCTAATGTCCGCGGACGGATGCGGGATGCGAGCGGCGCCTCCGTCTGCATTGTTTTTGTCCGTGCGTATTCGAATAAATCCATAATTATCTCCTGTATTTCCAGCCCACTGCCTGTTGCCTCACGCAGGGGTTCTGTCTGATATATCTGTTTTTATCGATGTTATGATACTGGGGTCAAAAGGTGTTTGGCCCCTATGATACACGGATTGCTCCGCATTTCATGCTCTCGCAATCCTAAAACATCTCAAATCCGCTCATTTTTCTACGAAAAATGGCTACTTTTCGGTGTTTTGCGGGTCAATAAGTCATGCTTTTTCATGCAAGCATGAAACGCATGGCCTTTTGACCCTTGTATCATATCAGAATCAGCTCATCCACCGTCACCAGCTCATAGCCCTGCGCCAGCAGCTGATCTGCGATCTCCAGGGCCGCGTCCACGGAAGATCCGTAAAAATCATGCAGCAGAATGATATCGCCCGGCTCCACGTCCTCCAGCACGCGCTGTACGATCACGCCCGTATTTTTCGTCGTCCAGTCCAGCGGATCCACGTCCCAGAGCACCGGGATCATCTCCAGCTCGCATTCCAGCGTCTTTTTCCAGCTGCCAAATGGCGGACGGATGAACTCCGTCCCACTGCCGGTGAGCTCTCGGACGAGCGCATCTGTCTTCTGTACCTCCCCGCACGCCTCCGCATCCGTGATGCCGGAGAGCTTTATGTGGCTGTAGGTATGGTTACCGATGACATGTCCCTCGCCTGCCATCCGCCGGATCAGCTCCTCGCTGCCGGAAATATTTTCTCCCACGACAAAGAAGGTCGCACGGATGCCCCGGCTCTGCAGGCCGTCGAGCAGCCTTTTTGTGTAAATGGGATGCGGACCGTCGTCGAAGGTGAGGGCGACGCGGGGACGCGGCGAATCATCCGCCATCTGCGCTGCCAAATTCTGCACCGGCGGCGCGGCGCCCACTGCACAGATCCCGGAAGCCAA
Organism: Lachnospiraceae bacterium; assembly: GCA_902363135.1. Classification (GTDB taxonomy): domain Bacteria; phylum Bacillota; class Clostridia; order Lachnospirales; family Lachnospiraceae; genus Choladousia. The sequence goes on along the minus strand of CABIZF010000002.1, from coordinate 249,665 downwards.
AACCCCCAGGACCGCAGCTGCTGTTTTTCTGCCTTCCTGCGCCTTCGCCTGTGTCTTCAATGGTGCTTCTGACCTGCTGTTCATGTCCTGCCTGCCTCATACGCTTTCTACAGTATATGAGCGGCCTCATCCGGCTCATTATAGCATACTCACGACAAAAAAACTTTATTTCCGGCAGAAAAATGAGAAAAGAAACCGGGCGGCAGGAATGGATACACTCCTGACACCCGGCTGAACCTTCTGCGCATAATCATACTGATATAGCAGCTCTTATTTTGCTGTCACCTTCCGGAAATTCTTCTTTCCTTTCTTGACTACCACGCCTTCTCCGTCGAATTTCTCCTGTGCAATGACTGCCTTCGGATCCGTGATCTTCTCGCTGTCAACGGCTACACCGCCCTGCTCGACGGCACGGCGTCCCTCGGAGCGGCTCGCTGCCAGCCCGGATCTGTGCAGCAGGGATACGATGTCGATCGCACCATCCGTGAAATCCTCTGCCGTCAGCTCTGCCGTCGGCATATGCTCGGCGCTTCCCGAAGAGAACAGTGCGCGCGCACCCTCCTGTGCCTTCTTCGCCTCTTCCTCGCCGTGAACGAGTGCGGTCAGCTCGTATGCCAGGATTTCCTTCGCCTGGTTGAGCTGGCTGCCCTCCCATTTATCCATCTCGTCGATCTGCTCGAGCGGCAGGAAGGTCAGCATACGCAGGCACTTGAGGACGTCTGCATCTGCCACATTTCTCCAGTACTGGTAGAAATCAAACGGAGAGGTCTTGTTCGGATCGAGCCATACCGCACCGCTCTGTGTCTTGCCCATCTTTTTGCCCTCGGAATTGAGCAGCAGTGTGATCGTCATCGCGTATGCATCCTTGCCGAGCTTCCGGCGGATCAGCTCGGTACCGCCGAGCATGTTGCTCCACTGGTCATCTCCGCCGAACTGCATGTTGCAGCCGTATTTCTGGTACAGTGCATAGAAATCGTAGCTCTGCATGATCATGTAGTTGAACTCAAGGAAGCTTAAGCCGCGCTCCATACGCTGCTTGTAGCACTCTGCGGTCAGCATGCGGTTGACGCTGAAGTGTGCGCCTACCTCACGCAGGACATCGACATAGTTCAGGTCAAGCAGCCAGTCTGCATTGTTTACCATCAGTGCTTTGTCTTCGGAGAAATCGATGAAACGGCTCATCTGCTTCTTGAAGCAGTCGCAGTTGTGCTGGATCGTCTCTCTCGTCATCATCTGGCGCATGTCGGTACGTCCGGACGGGTCTCCGATCATCGCCGTACCGCCTCCGATCAGGGCGATCGGCTTGTTGCCTGCCTGCTGCAGACGCTTCATCAGGCAAAGTGCCATGAAGTGTCCGACATGAAGGCTGTCCGCGGTCGGGTCAAAGCCGATGTAAAACGTCGCCTTTCCGTTATTTACGAGATCACGGATCTCTTTTTCATCTGTTACCTGTGCAATCAGTCCTCTTGCGACAAGTTCGTCGTAAATCTGCATGATGTTTGCTCCTTTTCTTTTTTATTTTCTGTTTGCAGTATCTATATCGGACGGGATTTAAAAAGCTCCCATCCTTATTTGTTAAGGACGAGAGCTGATATCCCGTGTTACCACCTTATTTCACAGACAACTCACATTGCCTGCCTCATTGGGTACTGCATACCCTGACTCTGTTAACGGATGCCGCCCGCCGCAGTCTACTGGGGCATATCACCCGTTCGGTGCGGAGCTCCGGGATGTATTCGGAAAGGAGTTCCATGCGCGCCTCTCATCGACCGGCTGCTTTCTGTGCCTTCCGTCCTCTCTTACTTGTTCCCTTCGTCGCTTTGTGTCCCAGTATAGGAAATCTCTCCCGGTTTGTCAAGAAGTTCTGTGATGCCGGGCAGGATTTTTCTGATTTTCCGACGACAAAAACGGATCTATTTACGCAATCATGCTTTTACACACTATATGGTACAGCAGAAGAAATGAATTGACAATCTCTCCTACTCAATATAGAATAAAGGTAGCCGTACGTCCGTGTCATCTGCCGCATTTTATGCGGCTGCTTTTTTGTGTGGAACAGTTCGAGGTGACTTCCTGCGCGTACGTATGATTATTCTGTTTATTTTGTCAAGAGGGGGTACTGTATGGAAGCTACGAAAGCCGCCGGAGGCTCCGGCGAACCAAGAAAGGAAAACAAGATGGGCGTCATGCCCATCCCGAAGCTGCTGCTTACGATGTCTCTGCCGATGATCATCTCGATGATCGTGCAGGCACTGTACAATGTCGTGGACAGCATTTTTGTGTCACAGATCAATGAAAACGCCCTGACCGCCGTCTCGCTCGCGTTCCCGATCCAGAATCTGATGATCGCGGTCGCCTCCGGTACCGGTGTCGGTGTCAACGCTCTGCTCTCCCGCAGTCTGGGTGAGAAAAATTATGAGCAGGCGGATAAGGCTGCAAATAACAGCATTTTGCTCGCTTTGATCGGCTTCGCCGCATTCTGCCTGTTCGGTCTCTTCGGCTCCCGCATCTTTTTTGAAGCGCAGACGAAGGACCCGCAGATTCTCGAATATGGTGTGCAGTATATGACGGTCATCTGCGGGCTGTCGATCGGCATTTTCCTGCAGATCACGATGGAACGTCTGCTGCAGGCGACCGGCCTTACATTTTACACGATGATCACGCAGGGACTCGGCGCAATTTTGAATATCATTTTTGACCCGATTCTCATCTTCGGCTACTTCGGTTTCCCGAAAATGGGCGTGACCGGAGCGGCGCTTGCTACCGTATTCGGGCAGATCGTCGCAACGCTGCTCGCGATCTTCTTCAATGTCGCGCGCAATCACGAGATCCATATTCATCCGACGCGTATGCGTTTCGATGCACCGACGATAAAGGGCATCTATGCGGTCGGTGTACCGTCCATCCTGATGATGTCGATCGGATCGGTCATGACATTCGGAATGAACAAGATCCTGCTTGTGTTCTCCTCCACCGCAGCGGCGGTATTCGGTGTGTATTTCAAGCTGCAGAGCTTCTTCTTCATGCCGGTCTTCGGACTGAACAACGGCATGGTGCCGATCATCGCATTCAACTACGGTGCACGCAAAAAGGACCGTATTACCCATACGATCCGTTTAAGCTGTATCTTTGCATTTATCATGATGATGCTCGGACTCATCGTGTTCCAGCTCATCCCGGGTAAATTACTGCTGCTCTTTAACGCTTCTGAAGATATGATCTCAATCGGCTCGAACGCGCTGCGCATCATCAGCTGGAGCTACTTGTTTGCAGGCTTCTGCATCGTCCTCAGCTCGGTCTTTCAGGCACTTGGGAACGGTGTGTACAGCCTGATCGTCTCTGTGGCCAGACAGCTGTTTGTCCTGCTGCCATCCGCATGGATCCTCGCAGAGCTGTTCGGTCTGCACGCCGTGTGGTGGTCCTTCCCGATCGCAGAGGTCGCTTCGATCCTGCTGTCGATTCTGCTCTTTGGCCGGATTTACCGGAAGAAAATTCAGACGCTGTAAAAAAACAAATCACACAAACGCATTCTGCTCCGGGTCGTACTCGTAATCGACGGCCCGGAGCTTTTTTTCCAGTTCGGTCTGGTCTGTGCCCATCGCTGCGCAAAATTCTGCCAGCGTCGCGTAGTGGTCACGCAGCTGGGTGTTGATATAGCTGAGCAGGATGATCGGATCCTGCGGAAGATTGGTGTTCATGAGATGCCTCCTTTTATTCGCCTTGTCTCTGCGATGTTTTCTGGGTTATACCGCTTTCGGCAGTACGAGGATATGATATCATATTTCTTTATTTCATACGACTACTATTTTATGATGCCATTCTCTGCCATCCCTTGCTTTTTGTTGCGATGCAACTGCTTGCCGTCTGACGGCGGTACAGGCAAACAAATTTTCTTTTCTGCCCGCCGGAGAAGCCATCTGCGCCATGCAAAAAAGGCCTGCCACCCCGCCGCATTTTCTGCGGCAGGGCGTCAGGCCTTCTGTCTATCTAATATTCGGGTCAAGCGGGTCTTCGCTACAATCGCGGTCTGCGTCTGCTCCTTCCGCTGCTGCAAGCCATCAGTGATCTTTCGCTGCAGTCACGGTCTCTGCCTTCGGCTTCACATCTGCAGTCAGCTCGCCGTCTCTTACGGTAAAGACAATGGTATCCTCCATCCCGACCTTGCCGGAAAGGATCAGCTTTGCAGCCAGTGTCTCGACGTTCTTCTGGAGATAACGCTTCAGCGGTCTTGCACCATAGACCGGATCGTAGCCGCCGTCGATGATGTAGTCCTTTGCGGACGGATCGAGCTCCAGCGTGATCTCCTGATCTGCCAGACGCTGATTCAGATCCTTCATCATCAGATCGACAATGCTGCCGATGTTGTCCTTTGTCAGCGGCTTGAACATGATGATCTCATCCAGACGGTTCAAAAACTCCGGACGGAATGAAGCCCTCAGCTGCTCCATGACCTTATCCTGCGCGTCCTGACGGATGCTGCCGTCCTCCTCGATACCATCCAGCAGATAAGCGGAGCCAATGTTCGACGTCATGATCAGAATCGTATTCTTGAAGTCTACGGTACGACCCTGCGAGTCGGTGATCCGGCCGTCGTCCAGCACCTGCAAAAGGACATTGAATACATCCGGATGTGCCTTCTCGACCTCGTCGAACAGGACGACGGAGTACGGTTTTCTGCGGACGGCCTCGGTCAGCTGACCGCCTTCCTCGTATCCGACATATCCTGGAGGTGCTCCGATCAGTCTGGATACCGAATGCTTTTCCATATATTCACTCATATCGATACGAACCATATTCTGCTCGTCATCGAAGAGGTTCTCTGCGAGTGCCTTTGCCAGCTCGGTCTTGCCGACACCGGTCGGTCCTAAGAACAGGAACGAGCCAATCGGCTTCGTCGGATCCTTGATACCTGCCTTGGACCGGAGAATCGCCTCTGTCACCTTCGTGACACCGTCGTCCTGACCAACGACCCGCTTGTGCAGCTCGTCGCCAAGTGCCAGGATCTTCGCACGCTCGCCCTGTGTGAGCTTTGCGACCGGAATACCGGTCCAGCGGGAGATGATCCGCTCGATCTCTTCTTCTGTCACACTCTCGTGTACCAGGGACATATCCTGCTTGTGTACCTGCTCCTCCTCGATCTCCAGCTGCTTCTGCAGCTTCGGCAGCTCACCGTACTGCAGCTCCGCAGCCTTATTTAAATCGTAATTGCGCTGTGCAACCTCGATCTCTTTATTTAATGCTTCGATCTGCTCACGTAAGGCTGAGAGCTTCTCGACTGACTTTTTCTCATTGTCCCACTGCGCCTTCTGGCTGTTGAACTGATCCTGCAGCTCGGCCAGATCATGCTGCAGCACTTCCAGACGCTCCTTGCTCGGACGGTCGGTCTCCTTTTTCAGGGCAGCCTCCTCGATCTTCATCTGAGTGATCTTCCGCTGCAGCTCATCGAGCTCGGTCGGCAGGGAATCCAGCTCGGTCTTGATCAGTGCACACGCCTCGTCGACCAGATCGATCGCCTTATCCGGCAGGAACCGGTCGGAAATGTAACGGTGTGACAGTGTCGCCGCTGCGACCAGCGCACTGTCTGTGATCTTGACGCCATGGAACACTTCGTAGCGCTCCTTTAAGCCACGCAGGATCGAGATCGTATCCTCCACGCTCGGCTCGTCGACCATGACCGGCTGAAAACGACGCTCCAGCGCCGGATCCTTCTCGATATACTTCCGGTACTCGTCGAGGGTCGTCGCGCCGATGCAGTGCAGCTCGCCTCTTGCCAGCATAGGCTTTAACATGTTGCCGGCATCCATCGCGCCGTCGGTCTTGCCCGCGCCCACGATCAGATGCAGCTCATCGATGAAGAGAATGATCTCGCCATCGCTCTTGCGCACTTCCTCGAGGACGGCTTTCAGACGCTCCTCAAACTCGCCACGGTACTTGGCGCCTGCGACGAGCGCTCCCATATCCAGTGCGAAGATCTTTTTATTTTTCAGTCCCTCCGGGACATCCCCGCGGACGATTCGCTGTGCCAGTCCCTCGACCGCCGCCGTCTTGCCGACGCCAGGCTCACCGATCAGAACCGGGTTGTTTTTTGTCTTTCTGGAAAGAATACGGATCACATTGCGGATCTCCGCGTCCCTGCCGATGACCGGATCCAGCTTCTGGCTGCGTGCCTTTTCGACCAGATCCTGTCCGTATTTATTTAATGTATCATAGGTAGCTTCCGGATTGTCCGTCGTCACGCGCTGATTGCCGCGAACAGTCGAAAGGGCCTGCAAAAAGCGCTCCTTCGTGATGCCAAATTCCTTGAAGAACTGCTTCATGGACGGACTCTGATTGTTCAGAAGGGACAGGAACAGATGCTCAACGGAAACATACTCGTCTCCCATCTGCTTTGCCACATCCTCGGCGCTGACGAGCGCCTTGTTCAGATACTGTCCGATATACGGACTGCCGCCGCTTACCTTTACTTTTCCATTCAATGCCTGATCCAGACGGTCCTCAAAATATTCCTTCTGGATCTCCATCTTCTCAATCAGCTTTGCGATCAGGCCGTCTTCCTGATGAAGCAGGGAGTAGAGCAGATGCTCTTCCTCGATCTCCTGATGTCCAAACTGATAAGCAACCTTTTCCAGATTATTCACTGCTTCGATGGATTTCTGCGTAAATTTGCTGATGTTCATAAACGTACCTCCCATCTCTGTCCATCGTCCCGCGCATTTCTGCACCAGACGTATCCTTCAACAGATATCTATAAGAACTTCCGACACCGAAGCCATACCGGATCACCATATACTGACCGGCAAACAGGCTTCTTTATCGGAAGGATCATCTTGTTCTATTCAGAATATAACACCTGTTGTTAGCACTGTCAAGAGATGAGTGCTAATTATTTTGTGAAGATTGTGTGAACGCTACAAGCCATGCAAAATGGTAAAAAAAACGCCCTGCAAGTTTACTTGCAAGGACGTCTTTTTTTGCTATTTTATAGGGCGACAGCCCGACAGCGAGGGAACTCTTTCCCGAGCTGCGCATGGCGTATGCCACTACTTCACAGGAATTTTTCACTTGCTTTCGCACTCGATTTTCTTGATTTGACCACATTTTTACGACAAATTCTTGGAAAAATATATTCGTCTGATTTTCTTACCACATTTTACGACAGCGGCTTCCGGTTTATACCACAGCAGGTACGGTTTCTGGCAGGTTCATTTTGGACATATCATTCTCTACATGAGACATTTCAGCAATGTGATTATAGATATTCATGGTGATCTGTCCACAAAAGGCAATTTCAAACGTGAACATGGACTTTCCGGATTCCGTTATACGTGGAATCGATCATAGCTTCTGTTTTTGTTCTTGTGCTTTTATCATACATTACATATACTATATATACAAACAAGCCGGATAAAAATCCAGCGTACATCCAGAACAAGGGGAGGGTTTTTCAAATGATTTGCATTAAGAACGGAATACTTCACACAGCGATAACAAAGGACGTCTTTGTCGCTGATCTTCTGATTGAACATGGGAAGATTGTAAAAATCGGGAAAAACATTTCTGCTGAAAATGCGGAAGAGATCGATGTCTCCGGATATCACGTGTATCCTGGCTTTATAGACGCACACTGCCACATCGGCCTTGACGGCTACGGAATTGGCTATGAGGGACAGGACTACAATGAGCTGAACGATCCTGTCACTCCACAGGTACAGGCCATCGATGGCATCAACCCCTTTGATCCGTGTGTCAACTACCCACGATTTAAAGGTCATGGGCTTGTAACTGCCCAGTCGTACTAACGGCTTACACCTCCGACCTTTAACCCCAATAGATATTGCTACCTAAAGTGGCGTTACATCATAGGGTGGTTGACGGCACCCTTTGCAACAAAGTTTACTCTGTTACAACTGTATTAGGTACTTGGCTATCAACAAGATAGCTTATTCCCATACGATACAGATTCATAGCTCCAATGCGGTCATCATTCGATTTGTAACCACAGTTTTTGCAAGTAAACAAATGTATCTTCTTATTGCGGTTAGATTTTTCAACGTGTCCACAACAAGGGCAGCACTGACTTGTATAGCGAGGGTCTACCTTAATAATGGAAGACTGATTTTGTTTAGCCTTGTAAATTAGTTTCTGTTCTAAATCATAGAACGACCACGATACAGAAACATAACGGTCTTTGGTTTTGACACGTTCTATAGTATTACGAATGCCTGACAAATCTTCTAATACAAAGAGTGTATTCTTTGGGTTGTTCTCAACGAGTGCCTTTGATACCTGATGGTTAATATCCTGCATCCAACGGTTTTCTCGCCCGCCAATAGCCTTAATTCTTCGTCTTGAAGATGGAGTCTGACGCATTTGGAGTTCTTTACGAAGTTTGGAATAGTTAGCACGTTTCTGCTTGATGGCTTTGCCACTAACAAATCCAGACTTGTGATTACTGTCATAGGTTGCAACAACGAAGTTAATACCTCTGTCAATACCTACAACATTACAGATGTCAGAAATATTACTTTCTTCGACATCATAAGTTACTGGTATGTGAAGATAATATTTACCATGTTTGTTTATAAGCTTAGCCGTGCCGAACTTATAGATTGTGTGGTCGAAATACTTAGACATACCGTCAGCGAAATATGGCAGTTTAACACGGCCATTAAGCGTATTCACAGAAAAACAGTTTTGTGTAAGGGAATAATCCCTGTTCCAAACAAGGTCGTACTGTGGCTTTTTGAAAGAAGGTTTTATCCACTCTTTCTGATTTTCGAGAATGGTCTTATATCTTGCAATGACCGTCTTAGAAACAGACTGAGCCATTTGTGATTTAAGACCAAATTTTTCTCTCAGAGTAGAATACAAAACCTTATTAAGTGAAAACTGCTTTAAGTCGTGAGTTTGGAACACATAGTCTGAAACATAATTACAGGCATCACGATAAACAGACATCGTTTTATCAAGCAAAACTTTATCTGTATCAGTGGCGACTATTTGAACTTTTGCTGTTATAGTCATCTGTTCCATAGAGGTATTCCCTTCATTGATATTTCACTAGGAATAGCATACAATATTTTCCAGTGAAAGTCAATAATTAACAGAAGTAAACTATGGACAATAGATATAATCATCATAACAGACGAAAATACAGCCCGTAAGCACATATAGTTCTTGTGACTAAATATCGTAAGCAACTACTAAAAGGTTCTATTACTGACGATGTTAAGCAAAAGATTTTTGATATAGCCAATACTCGTGGTTACGAAATAATTGCTATGGAAACAGACAAAGACCATGTGCATTTCTTAATAGATTACGATACGACTGATAGTGTTTGCGACATTGTTAAGATTGAAAAACAGGAAACAACATATTACCTATGGCAAACGAAAGGATTTAATTTATGAATACGATGCGCTCCGGGCCATAACCATCCACCCGGCTGAACACATCGGTATCGCAGACCGTGTCGGTTCCCTCGAAGAAGGAAAAGACGCCGATATCGTCATTGTAGACGGCAGTCCCTTTGAGCTGACCGGTGTAATCCGACATGTGCTGATTGATGGAAAAGAAGTAAAATAAAGGATCTATGTCCGGCTCCGTAAGTAGTCAGGTACGAAACGGAGCCGGATGGCCCGGGAAAGCCTGTAAAACAGGTAATCAATTCACAATATTTGTATAGAAGGAACCCCATGGCACGTTTCGTGGCACATGCGCAAAATTCTCTTGTCCGATTTCCAGAACAGTCCCGTCATTTTCGATCATCAAAAGACGGTCTGCCAGTGACAGGGAGTCGGAGAGATTTAAGGATATGTCTACCACTGTGATTCCGCAATCCAGCAGCCTTTCCAGCAGCTTCCAGATATGAATCCTGTGAGCAAGATCCGCTCCTTTAAATGGCTTGATACAATATACAATCTGTGGATTTTGCAGCATCACCCGGCTGTAGATCAGCTGATATTTCTGCTTTTCACTTAAATCCTCAACTTTTGTATCAAATGCCTCCTCTCCCAGAAGCTCTTCATATTCTCTGCGTATACTTCCGCGTATGCGATTATTTTTCCAGATATTCCCCATTCTCCGGGACAGGGACATGCAAAGATTGTCCATATAGCTTAACCCATGGAACATCATACTCTCTGTAGGTGACTCCTGAATAATGGCTGCCTTGTCATCCTTCACCGTCTCTGTCTGCAGCCGTTCGATCATTTCCTGCAAAATCCGGTTCTCATGAATCTGAACAGCCAGATACTCTCCCTGATAAACAGGAAATTCTATCCTTTTTTGGATTGTCTCACAAAAAAAGCTCCAGCTGCAATATAGCTCCCTGCTTCGATTTTCCCGCTCCCTTTTTTTCAGGTGCTGCCGGACCATCTGTGTGTATTCCATATTGTAGTGATTGTAATCATAAACCTCCCAGGTCTGACTCTCAAGCATTTCCTTTCGGATCACTTTCCAGATTCTCCCATTCGTTAAAAACGCCACCCGGTCACAGAATTTTTTTTCTTCTTCAAAATGCGGACTGATATATAAAAACGAAAACCCTTTTTCCGCATAATACCGCAAAATCCGATGGAGGGCTTCCAGTTCACGGTCACTGATCAATGCTCCGATTTCTTCCAGAACAACCAGATGATTTCCTGCAACTACGGAACGAAGCAGCTCCACGATGACGCGTTGAAATACTGTCAGTCTGTCTACTGTTGTATCGGCTGGCATTTCCATACCGATTTCCTTCAGAAAAGGCTGAAGCTGTCGATTCAGCAGCTCTTCCTGTATGAACTCCTGCTTAAAGCCATGACGCAGAACAAACACATTATCTGCAATCGTCATAGACTCAACCAGCGAGCTTTTTTCCTGAATGACTCCGATCCGGTTATGTGTCCCGGAGGATTCTCTCCAGGAGTTAATCTGTTCTCCGTTATAGTAAATATAGCCATCATACAAAGGCAGATTCACCTGAAGAAGCTTTAAGAGTGCCACCATTCCCTGACCGTTAAACGGCAACAGCCCCATGATTTCTCCTTCATAGATCTGCAAATTAAAATCCTCCAGCTCTATCATGTCTGCTTCCTTGTAGGTGACCCTCTCCATCCGCAAAATTTCTTTTCTCATGCCAGCACACTCCGGTTTTTCACATCCCGGTCATTTGACGTGATCGGAATCGTAATCTCCACATCCGTCCCCCGCCCGGGAACAGAATAAATATGCATACCGTACTCATCCCCAAAAATCAAATGAATCCGATTGTTTACATTCACCAGGGCAATTCCTCCTTTTTTTTCTTCCGGTGAGCCAATGGAATCATTTCCCCTCCGCAGTTTATGATTTAACGCAGCCAGTGTCTCCTCATCCATTCCGACACCGTCATCTGAAATACAGATTATCAGGCGATCCTGGGTACAGGCAAAACGGATATACAGATTACCCGCTCCGATTTTCAGCTCCGTTCCATGAATGATGCTGTTCTCCAGGATTGGCTGCAGGGTCAGCTTTGGGATCCGACAGTTCATGATCATCTCATATTCCCCCGGATCGTATTCGATATGGAGATTCAGCCGGTCACCAAAACGATATTTCTGGATACCAAAATAAGTCTCACAGTTATCCAGCTCCTCTTCTACCGATACCAGATTTTCCACCTTGGTAATGGTGTAGCGAAAAAACTTAGCCAGAGCCTCTGTCATATCTGCCACTCCATCCAGCCCTGCAATCAAAGCCTCACCACGAATACTCTCCAGTGTATTATATAAAAAATGCGGATTGATCTGATTCTGCAGTGCCAGATACTGAGCCTGCCGCTTATTCAGGTCCATCATCTGAGGGGAATGCAGAAACAGATCCATCGCTTTCATTTCTTCCGCGGTTGTAGGTGTTAAGAGAACCTCTTTTTCACGATCTCCTGCCGGAATAATATAGCCGTCCAGAAAACGTTCCATCGTTTTTTCTGCCCGCCGGTATGGTTTACTGATCCAAAAAACAGCTGCTGACAGATAAGCAGCCAGCGCAAATCCCATCAGAAGCACACTCCACACCGGTGTCTGGCCGCGCATAAACAGCATGGCCTGTGTCGCAGTCAGCAGCAGCAGCAGTAGCAGCACTGCCATTCCGATCCACCAGATGCGCCCCGAAATATACCTTATACTTCTCTTTGCTTTCATGGTAATTCCTTTCCGGATACGCATCAGCCATATAGCTTACGATAGGTCGACGGTTTTACTCCTGTTATTTTTTCAAATGTCTGTGTAAAGTGTTTCAGATCGTTATATCCGACTTTGCGACAGATTTCTGTCACAGGCAGATTGTTTTCGCGAAGAAAGATTTTAGCCTGCTCAATCCGGACACGAATCAGGTACCTGGCAAAGCCTTCTCCTTCTGTTTTTTTAAACAGCACGCTGAAATAGGTCGGGCTCAGACCTACTTCACTGCTGACTTCCTCCAATGTAATCGGTTCACCATAATGATTCTGTATATATTCTTTGGCTTTGCGAATCGGACGCACCCTGTCGTTTTCTCTTTTCTCTTCGATTTCACGAATATATTTCTGCTGAAAATTCCGAAGTGCTTCAAACAGCTTTTCCGTATCGGAACACTGCTCACACTGTCTGCGAAATGCCATCAGCGATTCTGCCCGATTAGGAATCTGTATACATGCAGTAAATACATCCGCTGCACTGTATACAAGCTCCAGAATATCGCAGCCTCTCGGTTTTTTTATCTCATTGACTTTTTCCAGCAGGTAAATGGCTGCTTCATCCGCCAGCTCAGTACTCATCACCTCTGCAGCATATGTAATTTCCCTGACATATTTCTCCAGCAATTTTTCGCTCTGAAGCGGCATATAGTCTTCCTGATGCTCCAATAGCCGTCCACAGCCTTTGACCAGACGCTGCCGGATCAAATCCGGTATCTCAGCTCCGGAACGGCCAAGCTCCTTTACGTCCCTTACCGGAATGCCAAGTGCCATGGAAAATTCTACGGACTTAAAAATCGCTTTTTGCAGTTCCATCTGACTGAGTGCATTTTTCAGAAGTCTGCGGACCTCCTCCTGCATCCTGCTTTCATAATTCAGCAATCCGACACAGTAAAAGCCCTGGATCTCTATAATGGTCTCCAGTCCCTTCCCACTCAGATTCCGATCCAGGATTTCCAGTGATTTTTCCATCAGCACCGATACGGAAGAGCAGCCAAGCGTATCCTCTTCACAGTCCATCTTCATACAGAATGGCTGTATCAGTCCCGGCCTGCACTCAATTCCGTACTGAGCTTTCAGTATTTCAGCATTCACAGAAAATGCTTCTCCCTTTAAAATCATGGTCAGCAGCCTGCTGCGCATCTCATCATCATTCTTCTGTGCCTTCTCCAGAAGCACCTGCTTATCCCGTTCCGAAACCTGCCGCTCGCTGATACGTTTTCCAAGCTTTTCCAGTGTCTCGGTCAGCTCTGCTTTATTGATCGGTTTTAATAAATAGTGGCCTACCCCAAACCGAATCGCCTGCTGTGCATATTCAAAATGAGCGTATCCACTGATAATGATCACTTCCATATCCGGACATATATCCTTCACCTTCTCGATCAGCTCCAGTCCGGAAAATCCCGGCATCCGAATATCCGTAATCAAAATGTCCGGCTTCTGTTCCCGTACTGCCTCATAAGCCTCAATACCATTGTGTGCAACCCCTACAAGCTCCATTCCCAGATACTTCCAGTCAATCAATGCCTGTATCAACTGACAAATCCGTTCTTCATCGTCTGCAATTACTACCTTTAACTTCTCCATACTCTCATCCCCAGATACCTTCTCTAATGCCTGAATTCCCCAAAAGTGTCTTTGTTTTTCTTATTCTCTCACATTTCCTTATGATGGTCAATTTTGTTAACGCGCAAAACCGCCGCAGAATCTGCGACGGTCTCACATTACATTGTGCTTTATTTATTTCTCTTCTTTTGTCAATACGGATACACCGGTATCGGTTACTTCGCCGCCAAGATCCTCGCCGTTGATCGCGCGGATTGCTGCTTTTACGCCTTCGTAACCCATAACATCCGGGTTCTGAGCCATGGTTGCATGCAGGTATCCGTCCTCGATCAGATTCAGGATTGCATCCGATTTATCAAAGCCTACGCCTACAATCGTATCGTTTCCGGAAGCCTTGATGGCATTTCCTGCACCGGTCGTGGAACCTTCGTTACAGCCGAAGATACCGACAACGCCCTGGGTGATATAGTTTTCTGCAATACTCTGAGATTTTGCTGCATCGCCTTCGCCGTACTGTGTCTCCATCAGCTCAAAATCCGTTCCTTCAAATGCTGCACGGAAGCCTTCTTCTCTGTTTACGCAGGAGTCGGTTGCTGCATTTACATTGATGATACCGATCTTACCTGAGGTGACGCCTGCCTCGTCCAGCACCTTGAGCATTTCTTCACCGGCTGTCTGGCCTGCTGCTTTATTGTCTGTAGAAAAGGTAGCGGATGCTTCTACGTTTGCAGGAGAGTCCACATATACGATCTTCACACCGCCATCTGCTGCTTCCTGCAATGCAGAAGAAATTGCATCCGGTCCGTTTGCTGCTACCAGGATTGCATCATAGCCGCCTGCTACCGCATTGTTTACACACTCGATCTGCTGTGCATCGTCCTTCGTATTCGGAGACATAAAATCTACGGTTACTCCGAATTCCTCCGCCGCCTTCTGCGCACCCTCATTTAAGCTAATCCAGTGCTGATCAATAGAGTCCATGGTAATCAGAGCGATTTTTTCCTCCCCTGTTGCCTTTACCTCCTCCTCTGCAAGTGCCATTGTTCCCATTGCAAATACCATTGTTGCTGCACACATAGCTGCTACCAGTTTCTTTTTCATTGTAAAACCCTCCTGTAATATAATTTGTTTTTATTTACTATCCGCAATACAGATTTTGCGGCTTAGCTCGTACCAGATCGATACAGCGATTATTTACGCTTTCCAAATTTTCCGTTACGTACCACTACATCCAGAAGTACGGCTACTACTACGATCACACCAATCACAACGCGCTGAATACCCACCTGCGCCCCGATCATGTTCAGACCATTTTCCAATGTCTGCCATACAGCTGCACCTGACAGTGTTCCAAGAAGAATACCGGTTCCTCCAAGCGGTGATACACCACCGATAACGCCGGCTGCCACACCGTACATTTCATACATATTTCCCGCTTCCATGTTTCCCATACCAGCCTGTGCACAAAGGATCAGACCTACCAGGCAGGAGCATGCCGCACTGATCAGATACGTTTTAATGGTGGTCGCCACTACATCCACACCGGACAGCTTCGCTGCATCTACGTTCGAGCCAATTGCATAAATGTGACGTCCACTTCTCGTCTTGGACAGGACAAAGAAGAAAATAACGAAAACAATCATTGCTATCCAAAAGGTATTGTATATACCAAGTGTTTTGCCATAATAGAAGAAATTCTGGAATTTATCTGCCGCTTCTTTTCCGATACCGGTTGCAATGGCATCCGTATTGCGGTTGCCGTTTACCATATAGGCGATACCTCTTGCCACGAACATAGTTCCGAGCGTTGCAATAAATGGCGGAAGCTTGAATTTGCCTACCAGATAACCGTTCACTACACCAATTACCAGACAGCACAGAAGTGCAATCAGGATGGCGAGCAACGGATTCATACCCGTCGTCATCAGAGTTGCTGAGATCATCGCACTCATACCGACCAGAGAACCAATGGACAAGTCAATATTTCCGGTAATCAATACGTAGCTCTGCGCAATACCGATCAACAGATATTTAGACATGGAACGAAGCAGGTTCAGTATATTCTGTCCGGAAAATACGGCCGAATTAATCATTCCGAACGCGATGTAGATAATGATCAGACCTGCAAAAGCGGTCAGGGCTGCCCCCATTCCTCGAATTGCCAGTAATTTTTTTACCGGGCCCGTTTGTTTGTTGTTCATCTTTTTTCCCTCCACTAACTCACTTTTTTCTTGTTTTCAAACGATGTTGCCATCGTCAGTATCTCGTTCTGTGTCGTCTCCTCTGCCATGACCTCTCCGGTAATGCGGCCGTCACACATTACGATAATGCGATCTGCAATTCCCATGACCTCCGGCATCTCCGAAGATACAAACATGACTGCAATTCCCTGCTTTTTCAGCTCATTCATCAGATTGTATATCTCTACTTTCGCCCCGACATCAATGCCTCTTGTCGGTTCGTCAAAGATAACCACTCTTGAATTTCTTGCCAGCCACTTTCCAACTACTACCTTCTGCTGATTTCCACCGGAAAGATTCCCGGAGTCAATCTCTACATTCGGTGTTTTGATACGAAGATTCCGTACTGCTTCTTCACAGAGCTGATCTTCTTTTGCACTGCGGATTACTCCAAGCTTGTTGCAGATCATATCCAGATTCGGAAGCGCCAGATTCTGACGGATACTTAATTTGGTACAAAGTCCGTCTTTTTTCCGATCCTCCGGAGCAAGTACCACGCCATGCCTGATTGCATCCATCGGACAATTGATTTTAATTTCCTGACCGTCCAGCCAAATCTCCCCGCTGTCCTTTGCATCTGCTCCGAAAATAGCTCTTGTTGTCTCGGTTCTTCCTGCTCCCATCAGTCCGGCAAAGCCTACAATCTCACCTTCATATAATGAAAAATTGATGTCTCTGACCATTCTTCCTGCATTTAAATGCTTAACCTCGAATACTTTTTTCCCTTTTTCGCACAATACCCTCGGGAACTTCTCTTTGATCTCGCGTCCGACCATATTTGTGATAATCTGATCCATAGACATATCTGAAAAATTTCCGTTGGTGATGTACTGTCCGTCTCTCATAATCGTAACCCGGTCTACGATTTCCGCCAGCTCTTCCAGTCTGTGGGATATGTATACAATACCTCTCCCCTCTGATTTCAATTTACGGATAATCCGGAACAGGTCCTCGATCTCTTTTGCGGTCAAAGCTGAGGTCGGCTCATCCATGATCAGAATCTTTGCGTTGATGGATAAAGCTTTTGCAATCTCTACCATCTGCTGCTTCGATACCGGAAGATCCCCTACTGTCTGATCCGGATCAATGTCAATTTTCAGATCATCCAGAATCTGCTTTGCTTCCTGCCGCATCCGCCTGTTATCCAATGTGATTTTTCCCGACAGCTCTCGTCCCAGAAACATATTTTCTGCAACGGATAAGTGCCTGCACATATTCAGCTCCTGATGGATAATCGCTACTCCGACCTCCTGGGCCTGCTTCGGTGTCAGATCACCATATTCTTTTCCGAATATTTCCATTGTACCATTATCTCTGGTGTAGACACCACTGAGAATTTTCATCAGTGTAGACTTTCCCGCACCATTTTCACCTAGCAGCGCCATGACTTCACCGGAACAAAGTTCAAAATGTACATCATCCAGTGCCTTAACACCCGGAAAGCTCTTACTTATATGGTTCATGGAAACTATGATTTCATTCATATGATTTCCCCCTGTTCAACATGTTTTCTTTTTCCTTATGCTCATATAATATCTCTTTTTTCTTTTGTGCAACAGGTTGGTAGATTTTTGTTTTAGAGGGGTTTTTTTATGCAGTTTGATAATTCTTCTGTTTCTCAGGCAAAAAAAGTGCAGCTATTCGACCGGTTTTGTCAATCGCTGCACTCTTTTATCGGTAATTTATCCTGTTTTTCTGATTTTTTCTGTTTTCGTTCTTGTGCTTTTATCACACATTACATATACTATGCTGCAAGCAAGCCGGATGCCCGGAAGCATTTACGGCAGCTGTTTTCCGGCTGCAAGGTAAATGCGATACCACTCTTCGCGGGTCAGCACGATGTCATCCGCCCTGCAGATATCCTGAATCCTCTTCAGGCTGGTGCTCCCTGCAATTGTCTGAATGCCTGCCGGATGGCGCAGGATCCATGCGGTTGCGATCGCATTCGGTGATGCATCATATTTTTCTGAAAGCTCATCCAATACCCGGTTCAGCTCCGGAAATTTTTCACTTCCGATAAAAATCCCCTCAAACATGCCGTACTGGAACGGTGACCATGCCTGCAGCGTTATCTTTTTCAGACGTGCATACTCAATCAAACCTCCGTCACGATTACAGCCTGCATCATTGTGGATATTGACGTTCAGTCCCGCATCAATTGTCGGACAGTGCGCTGCCGAAAACTGAATCTGATCAATACAGATTTTTCCTCCACAGTACTGATTCAGCAGCTCGATCTGCATTGAATTATGATTGCTGACTCCAAATGCCCGGACCTTTCCGGAGCTTTCCAGAATATCAAAGGCCTCTGCCACCTCTTCCGGCTCCATCAGTGCATCCGGCCGGTGCAAAAGAAGAATATCCACATAATCCGTCTTCAGTCGCTTCAGACTTCCGTCTACTGACTTTAAAATATGTTCTTTTGAAAAATCATAACAGATTCCGGGGCGGATCGCGCATTTTGTCTGAATGACCATTTGCTCCCGCAGCATTGGCGTCAGCACGTTTCCGAACACAGCCTCTGCCTCTCCGGCTGCATAGATATCCGCATGGTCAAAGAAATTAATCCCAAGCTCCATAGCTCCGTCGATCAGCTCCCTGACTGTCTTTTCATCCGGAAGACCGGTGATGCGCATGCATCCGATTCCGATTCTGGAAACCTCCTTTATCTTGTCACTGATCCGAAATGTTTTCATTATATACCCCCTCAATCAATTGAATTATTTCAGCCATTTTCTTTAAAGCATTCTGTTTTCTTTGTAGGATTCGAATATATATGAGGGATTCTCGTAATAGACACTACTGTTATAATCGTCAATCTTTGCGCTGATAAATGAATGATAGACCTTAATTAATGCGTCAATAATAGCAATATCCTCATATTCTGCCACCTGTTTTATCAGGCGTTTATATACTTTCCCAATATCCCAGTAAGATGGAATGGAATATTTACATTCTCCGACATTATCAAATAACCCTGTACTTATCTGTGCTTCTTCTATGAAATCATCGCTTACCCGATCAATATTGTCGGAATGATAAACATCTGCAAGCTCATATATCTTTTCTAATCTTTTTTGTCCGAGCTGATTTACAATATCAGCACGTGTGTTCTTTGTCTTTCGTGCAATATATTCAATCAAACTGCAAGCATAGAAAAGATCATTATCTTTTTTGCTTTCTCTGCCTTCACCTATCATCAAAACACCTCACAATCTCGATACTTCAGGCACTTCAATGCTGCATCTGTACAAAACACAATCTGATGTGTCGGATATTTGAATCTGGCAAGAGTCCAAAACTGCTCTCGCGTGATCACACCATCCATATAATCCGAAACATAATTATAAATCTGGTCATCAGTCATAGCTCCGATCACTATATCATAATCATGATCTTGTCCACTCCGACAGGAAATAATAAAATCCAACCATTCTTCGGTCATTTCTTTGAATTCTTTAATCTTTAAGCCTTCCCTGAAACATACATCATAAATAGAAACTACTTTCGTATCATAACGTCTCGCCCATCGTTGTGCCTGTTCCTTAATAATAGTACAGTAAAATCCCGTCCCAAAGTCTTTTGTATTACGCCCTTTTCGTATTTCTGGCTTGTCTACCACCTGATATCCTCCGTGATATACTGTCATCATTCCCATTTTGCACCACCACCTTATCCGAAATACTTCTGCATTAAAATCATCATACCATAGTTATTCTGAAATTTCCAAAGAATTCCGGAAAATAATCAAACTACCATATGCCTGACTTTACCTGTTTTTTTCGAAAATTTTATTTCTTTTTTTGGTCTCTGTGCTATAATATTTTTTTTGAAATATTCGATGTATAAAACGAGGTGAAGCAGGTGAAGAAAAAAACGCTTGTGCCCCTTATCGTTTTTTTACTGGGCATATGTCTTACCGGTGTAATTGTATACAAAACGGACACCCACGAAAAAGCACAGAGACACGTAACAGCACAATTAAATGCAGCAACCTATGGTGAAGATATAAAAAATAAGATTACAAATGGAATTGAGATTACGGATGCGCTGAAGCAGGTGTTGATCAGTGAAGACGGAGCGATTCATCAGTTTGATACGATCGCAAAAAATCTTATCTCCGATTCCATTGAAAGCGTGCAGCTTGCCCCGGATGGGGTTGTGACAGATATTTATCCTGCCGAGGGAAATGAGGCAGGCAAAATTGATCTGCTCCATGACAAAGACCGTGGAAAAGTTTCCTGCTATGCAAGAGACAATCATACCATCATCACACAAGGCCCTTTCGAGCTGGAGCAGGGCGGCTGTGGAATTGCCGTCCGCAATCCAATCTATCTGGAGGATGAAGGCGGACAGGAATATTTCTGGGGATTTACTATTGTTATCCTGCGTGTTCCGGATATTTTTTCAGACTCAATCCGTGCACTTACGAATTTCGGGTATGAATACAGCCTTTCAAAAACAGCCACTCCCTGGAGTGACACTTATAAGGTCGTTTATCAGTCAGATGGCCAGATGGCTCATCCTGTTTCTTATGCTTTCACGATAGGGGAAGAGTACTGGAGATTTGAGGTAACTCCAAAAAGCGGATGGCGGAACACTCAATTAATAGCGATAATCAGTGGATTTTTTACTGCTATCGTCCTGCTTCTGTCTGTTCTTACCCGGGTATGGTTAGTATCGAAGGAAAATCAAGATAAATTTCAAATACTGGCACACACGGATGCTCTTACCGATATTTACAACCGCTATGGATTTGATGCATTAGCAGAAAGGATCATCGCCAAAAATCCAAACGCACATTTTGTGGCTGCACTCCTTGACATTGATGACTTTAAGCTCATCAATGATATCTATGGACATGCCTATGGAGACAGGGCATTAAAGAGTCTGGCAGACAGCATGAAGTCCTTTTTCCCGTCTGATGCATTGCTCGGAAGAAATGGCGGTGATGAGTTCTGTATTCTTCTGCCAAATCATACCTGTGAAGATGCAAAAGAGCTACTGCGGAAATTCACCATGGCTCCAAAGACATTCTCCTGCAAGGGAAAAGAACATCCTTTTTACATTTCACTCGGATATGCGGAATATCCGACATCTGCATCCAGCCGCTCACAGCTCATACGCTGTGCAGATGCAGCCCTTTATGCAATAAAGCTTCATGGAAAAAACGGGTGTATGGCTTACAAAGAAGGGCTTCAATCAGGAATCCGGAAACAGTTGGGATTCGCATTCAAGGATATCTCCGAACACCTCCCGGGTGCGTTTATCATATACAAGGCAGACAAAGGAGATGACGAACTCTTTTACGCCAACCACGAGTTTCTTCGCATGGGCGGATATCAAAATATGGATGAGCTCTTTCGGCTCACAAAGAAAAGCTTCCGCAATCTGATTCGAAAAGACGAGCAGCAACAGATCGAAGCAAGTATCTGGAAACAGATTGACAGCGGCAATGAAAATGACTATATTCACTTTCATCTTCGAAAAGCTGACGGATCTTACATTTCTGTGCTGGATCACGGACGGCTCGTGGAGAGTCAGCAATACGGAAGCGTATTTTATGTATTGTTCGCGGACCGGGAGGACGTGCACATTCATTACAGCGAAAAATTTACTGCGCCGGGGCATTCCTGAACTCACTTCAGGTTATTTTGTAATGTAGCGATCAGTTCGTCAATAACAATCGGCTTGGATAAAAATCCATTCATACCACAGTTCAGGGCTTTCTTTTTGTCTTCATCAAAGGCATTGGCCGTCATGGCAAGGATCGTGATTCCCGCCAGATCCGGATCATCCAGTGCACGAATCTGCTCCGTGGCCTCGTAGCCGTTCATCACAGGCATCTGCACATCCATAAGCACCAGATCATATTCGCCCGGTGCGGAATTCTTCACCGTCTCCACTGCCTCTGCTCCGTTTTCTGCCGTATCAACCCGGAACCCATATTCATTCAGGAGCTCCTCAGCGATTTCTCTGTTCAGTTCATTGTCCTCCACAAGCAGTATGCACCTGCCTTTGAAATCTGCGCCTGCCGCCGGAAGGATCGTATCCTCTGTCCCGGCCTGCTTCTGGCCGATAGCGGCCATCAGCGTCTCTCTGATATCTGACATAAACATCGGCTTCGCACAAAATGCAGTCACCCCTGCCGCCCTGGCCTCTACTTCGATATCGGACCAGTCATACGCAGTCAGGATAATGATCGGCGTGTCGTCTCCGAGACTGCGGATCTGACGGGTGACCTCAATGCCATTCATATCCGGCAGTCGCCAGTCGATGATATAAGCATGGAATGCATCCCCAAGCTCCATAGACTGCCTTGCACGCAACACAGCCTCCTTGCCGGAAAGTGTCCATTCTGAACGCATCCCGACCTTTACAAGCATCTTTGTCACACTGTCACAGGTATTGAAGTCATCGTCTACCACCAATGCCTTAAGGCCCTCCAGCTCTGCGATCTTCTCTATACGATGATGCCCCGACTGGATCCGCAATGGCAGACGGACAATAAATTCGGTACCTTTTCCCTGTTCCGTCTGAACCTCTATGGATCCTCCCATCATAGTTACGATGTTCTTGGTGATCGCCATGCCAAGTCCCGTACCCTGGGTCCTGCTGACTGTAGAAGTCCGCTCCCGCTCAAAAGGCGAAAAGAGCTTCTGTACAAATTCCTGGCTCATGCCGATTCCGTTATCCTTCACCCGGATCTCGTACAGCTCACTGCCGCTGATCGTCCCCGGATACTCCTTCAGACGGACCGAAACGGTTCCGCCTGCTGGCGTAAACTTGACGGCATTGGACAGCAGATTCAGCAGCACCTGATTCAGCCGCGTCTTATCACAATAGACATCCTCGTTCGCAACATCCATGGCATCCATATAAAGCTCCAGCTGCTTCGCATGAATCTGCCCGCTGATGATCGTCTTCAAATCATGAAGCACCTCCGACAGACTGACCTCTGTTTCTTCCAGGTGGATCTTTCCGCTCTCAATACGGCTCATATCCAGTATATCATTGATCAGCGAGAGCAGATGATTGCTGGATGAGAGGATCTTTCCCAGATAATCCCGGACTCTTTTCTTATTATCAATATTGCTTACAGCCAGTGTCGTAAAACCAATAATCGCATTCATTGGGGTCCGGATATCGTGAGACATGTTGGAAAGAAATGTACTCTTTGCACGGTTCGCAGTCTCCGCAGCACGGGCTGCCTCGGAAAGTGCCTGATTCATTTTCCTGTCAGAGGTACGATCCGACATGACAAGAATATATTTCTTCTTTCCGTTTACCTCACTGCCCATTGCAATATTATGAAACCAGCGTCGTTCCCCTGTCTTCTGATGGACATATTCAAAATCCCATTCCTGCTGTTCTTCGACCTGGATTCCATCCAGATAATTCTTCTCCGGATCTTCAGAACCTGCGGGGTTCAGTCTTCCCAGAATACAAATATCCTTCCGGATCTGTTCTACTGTAATGCCCAGCAGTTTTTCCACATTCGGACTGACGTAATCTGCCTCATATGTTTTTGCATCCAGCATCAGAAAAACGTCATCCACATTCATTGACAGCTTTTGAAACAGCTCGTCCCTGTACAGGATCTCAGTATCCTTTCTTCTCAGGCTTGCCCTGCTTTTCTGTATGATAAGTCCAACAAGAAGCGCCGCAAGGCAGAACACAACTGAACCCGCAAGGAGCATCGTGCTAAGCTGCAATTTGTTCATACTGGCATTGACGATATCTGCCTGCACAAGTCCCAGGAACATCCAGTCCTGAATATCTGATTTTTCATAGACCAGATAGTAGTCCTCTCCATCCAGGTTTACCATCATCGCATCGGTATGTCCTTGTTTAAACTTCTCCGAAAGCGCAAGGATCTCTTTTTCGGATATGTCGGAATGCTCTCTCAAAACGCCAAAAAAATTATACGCATTTCCCCATGATTCGAACGAACGGTCGACCACAACACGGCCATCCGGATGGACAACATAGCTCTTTGCATTTCCATCAAAAGCAGAAATATCCAGTACATCTACGATATCCGTGTTTTCATAGGCAATGGCAATCGCATCATATTCAAATCCCTGATAGCTTCCATGAGAGTCAGGGCTGGCAAAAACAAGCATCTGAGATTGTCCCGGAACTGCTACATTCGTTATGATATCATTTCCCTGCCAGATCTCATCTGCAAGATTTTCCTGTAATCCAAGATACCCGGTCTCACCTGTCGCCGTCTTATAGTTTCCGTCAGCTGACAGAAAATAGAAATATAAAAAACCCGCTTCCTCCTGCGCTTTTTCTATATAATCACGGATTTCGCTTTCACCGGAGGTATCCTGCAGATACTCCCCCCACATATGGAGATACGTCAGGTTCTTATTTGCCAGTTCCTTTAACATCGTATCAGACTGATGAAAAACCTCCGTCAGATGAGAAACGCTTTCCTCATAAACAGTTTTTGACACAAACTCAAAATATAGGAACCCCATCAAAGCGATCCCTATGAAGGAAACACAAAAGATCGCCGCCATTAAGCGTTTGCCCGTATTGCGATTCTTAACACCCATTCTTCTCACCTCAGAGTCATGTAGTCTTCAGGCTCTGCGAGAATGGCATCACCCTCCAAAACATATTCAATCCAGGTATCTTCTACAGAGGTATCGCCTCCGGTAAATACAGCATGATCCTCTGTCGGATACGCTTCCATGTGTTTTGGTATTGCAAGGCAGGTTACCGTAAAAGTATCATCATCCTGAACTTTTTTTCCATCCCTTGTAACCTTACTCAGTGTATAACCATCATCCGTTTCCCTGATCTCCACAGAAATACCGCTCAACACAGGCAGAGAACCACGGTTAAACGGAATGAAGCCTCCCTGGTAACCTTCTACAAAGTTTCTGACCGTCTCTTTCAGCTCAGCTCCGCTCATCTTGCAGCTGTAAGCCGAAAGATCGTTTGGCATAATCATGTCGCCCACCATTTTTTCTGTATACTCTGCCTTCAATACGCTTCCCGTAAAGCTGTTTCCCGTTGCGATCAGCACATCCGTCCCGTAAATGCCGCGCAGAGTGTTCGCCATCACAGAATAGGCAGCGTTACCCCCGCTGCTATGGAAGCGGTTGGAATAGGCATTCTGAGAATCCAAAACCGGATTCTCAGAGGTGGATTCTTCCTCAAGAAGCTGGGCGTTGAATGACTGATAGGCCTGCTCTGCATCGTATTCACCTGAGATCATCTTAGAAACCACATCCTTTGATACCGCGAAAAAGTCATTTGACGCAATGCGGATATACATATGATTCTCTTCGACCACAGACTTGACATCCTTCAGATATTCCGTAAGACGAATATCCACATCCTGGCTGTAGCTTAAGAGATCCTGGCCATCATAAATGATCCTGTTCTGTGCATCATCGGAAAGCATTACGTTCAGCACCTTCATTGCTTTCTGGCGACGTGTCTCGTCCTGCGTCAGATCACGGTTCAAAGCCACCTGGAAATACGGTGTGGTCATCAGCCACTTTTCGCCGTTTTCCTGGAAGAATGGCAGAAAAGCTGTGTTAATGCCCTGATCCTGAAACATTTTTACACCGGAAGAGCTGCCGAAGTACATGGCAAGCTTACCGCTTTTATACATCTCAGTCACATCATCATAATTCAGATCCAGATCATCCTCGCTCAGCCCTGTATCCTCAATGAACTGCTCCATACGTTCAAAAGCCTCCGGCCAGACGGTGCCATCCAGACCTTCTTTCTTTGTATTATCCGGGTCACTGTAGGCGGTACGCCACTTGCGTCCGGCCGCAGATGACAGCTCTGTTGCAGACAGCCCCTGCAGCGTTTCCATACAAGTATAATCATAATGATAGTCTGCAGTAAATCCACGGATCCCCACCTCGTCAAATGCCCGGCAGGCAGAAACGAAGCTTTCGTAATCGGTTGGCAGAGGAATATCATACTCTTCAAAAAGGTCTTTGTTCACTACAAATCCATGCGCATCCGCACATACCGGAAGCCAGTTGACGCTTCCATCCTCATTCATAAAATTGTTGAGGTATGTGTCATAGACAGCACCTGCCGCATTGGTTGTGGAAAGATCCATCAGGCTGTCCTTCAGCGGACTTGCATCATGCAGCGAAAACCGACAGCAGGTTATAATATCCGGCAATCCATCGTTTTCATTCAGAAACCGGTAGAAATCCAGATCATTGTTGCCTACTACAAACTCAATATTGATATCCGGAAGCTGTTCCTGGATGTACGGTGCATATTTTTCATACAGGTTCGTGCTCCACAAATACACGGTGAGTGTGTCTGCATCTTCCTTTTCCGCACGCTTCCCGCCACAGCCTGACAGAAAGACTATGGCTGCCACCATCATCAAAAGTACAGACAAGGCTCTGCTCCGTTTTTTCTTTTTCATAATTCTCCCTCTTTCTGCAATTGCTTGCCAATCGGATATTCGCAATCCATCCCTGCATCTCTGCTGACAGGGTCTAGCTTCGCAGCTTATTGCTTTGTGCAATTGAAGCAGGGCCTTGCTTGATTCGGTTAAATAAGACTCAGGTCTTCCTTCTTACATTGAAATCCATCCGAACGCATTTGCCACAGAGCTCAGCAGAATAATCGCTGCAAAGATCGGGCACAGCCAGCGGATCATAAAATTGAAAATCTGTTTTCGCTTAAAGGTGCCTTCACCATGAAGTACCTCCTCCTCGATCTTTTTCACACCGATGACGCGGGAAACGAGCAGACAGGTCGCAATCGCTGCGATCGGCATCATGACCGAATTCGTCAGGAAATCAAAGAAATCGAGGAACTGCATACCGATGAGCTTCACCCCGCCGAGCACGCCATAGCCAAGTGACGATAAGGTACCGAGGGCGAGCATAATCACACCCACGATCACAGTCGCCTTCTTCCGGCTCCATCTGAGTTCATCCTGAAATGTCGAGACCGCGCTCTCCGTCAGCGCAATGGAGCTCGTCACCGCCGCACAGAACACAAGCAGGAAAAACAGGATACCGACGAATGTGCCAAGTCCCATACTCGCAAACACCTTCGGAATCGTGATAAACATCAATGCCGGCCCTGCCTGCAGGGTATCCGGATCGCCGCCAGAAAATGCAAAGACCGCCGGAATGATCATAAGTCCTGCCATGATCGCAATCGCCGTGTCAAAAATCTCCACATTTTTCGTCGAACCCTCAATCGAAATATCCTTCTTCATATAAGAACCGAAGGTCACGAGAATTCCCATCGCAATCGATAAGGAGTAGAACATCTGCCCCATTGCGGCCACAACGGTCATCCACGAAAAATTCGCCGGATTCGGCACGAGAAAATACTTTACTCCTTCAAGTGCTCCCGGTCTCGTCACAGAATAAACAGCGATGATGACCGACAGCACGACGAGCACCGGCATCATCAGCCTGGACACCCGCTCCACTCCGTTGCGGACACCTGCATAAATGACCGCCAGCGTGCACAGGGAAAAAATGATAAAGCACAGCTCCGTGGACATACCGTCTGCAATAAACGTACTAAAATAACCCTCTTCCGCCAGCTGCGTGCCGTGTCCCAGTACGTATTCCGCCAGATATTTGATGACCCAGCCGCCAATGACGGAATAATACGGTACGATCAGCACCGGGATAATCGCATTGATCCAGCCACCGGCCGACAGCCAGGAGGACTTTCCGAACGAGGCAAACGCTCCGACCGGACTTTTTTTCGTCATACGTCCCAGCGCGGTCTCTGCCACAATCATTGTGTAGCCAAAGGTCAATGCCAGAATGATGTAGATCAGCAGGAAAATTCCGCCGCCGTACTTTGCCGCCAGATAGGGGAATCTCCAGATGTTTCCGAGCCCGACCGACGCGCCTGCCGCCGACAGTACGAAGCCGAGCTTCCCGGAAAAGGTACTTCTTTTTTCTTTGTTTTCCATTTCTCTTCTCTCAGTCTTTTCTTATTCCATGGGCATTTGCAGCTTAATGCTCCGCGCACTTGAAGCGGGGGAATGCTCATCCGCGTTCAAGCAGGAACAGAGCTTTCTGCGAAAAAGCCCGAAGTTGTTTTTAGTATAACAGAATTTTCACTGTGATACAATTACAATATTTAACGATGCCATTGGTAAAAGATCAAAAAGCCTTATCATGCTTGCATGATAAGGCTTTTGAACTTGGAACCCGCCAAACATGAGAAAGTACCGATTTACGTAGTAAATCAGCGGATTTCGAATGTTTGTAGAATTGCGGGAGCTGCTTCGCAGCGGAGCAATTCGCAGGCATCAATTGTGGTCAAAATGTTATGCATAAAGTGCGAAGCAATCCGTGTATCATGAGGCTTAAATTTTCTATCCATATATGGATATTTCCAGCTCAATTATATCCATAATTGGATATTTTCCAGTTGACAATTGCAATTTCCGATGCTAATATGGATATACAAACCACTGATGATTGCTCTGCGCAGTTCACGCGGGGCCTTGTCTGATTTGGGCCAACACCCGGAAAGGAGTGTTCGTATGACACTGGAAGAAATGAAGCAACGCAAAAAGGAACTGGGGTATACCTACGCAAGGCTCTCGGAGCTGTCCGGCGTACCTCTGAGTACCGTCCAGAAAATCTTTGGCGGGGCGACGACAGCTCCGCGCTATGACACGATGCTGGCGCTGGAGAGCCTGCTCGTACCGGCACCTTCGCAGACTGCATCTGCATCCGCTGATACAGCATCCCATCCCGGCTCATATGAGGAGCATGCGGCTGCATTTTCGGAAGAAGAGTTGAGCCACGCCGGACAGGTCGGGGAGAGCGGCGCATCCTATCAGGTTAAACATCAGGGTGAGTATACCCTGACCGACTATTATCAGATCCCGGACGAGCGGCGGGTCGAGCTGATCGACGGCGTGATCTATGATATGTCCGCACCGGGCTGCGACCACCAGCTCATTGCCGGTCTCATTCACGCACGGCTTCTCGCACACGTCAGTTCCCGAAAGGGCACCTGTCTCCCCATGATCTCCCCGGTCGATGTGCAGCTCGACTGCGATGAGAAGACGATGGTACAGCCGGATGTCGTGGTCGTCTGCGACCGCAGCAAGGTCATCCGCCGCTGTATCTACGGCGCGCCGGATCTCGTCATCGAGATTCTTTCTCCCTCCACGCGCAGGAAGGATGTCACGATCAAGCTGAATAAATATATAGCTGCCGGTGTCCGTGAATACTGGATCATCGATCCTGACCAGCGCCTAGTGCTCGTCTATGATTTTTCTGCCGCGATCTATCCGGTCATCTATGGCTTCGACGCAAAAATCCCTGTCGCCATATGGGACGGGGACTGTGTCATTGATTTTCAGGAGGTCTATGATTATATTCATTTCCTGTATGAAAAGGATCCGAATCCGCCGCAGTGATACTCCGCACCGGCCGTTTCTCTTCCATCTCTGTTGCCTTACACCTTATACATTTGCCGAGCGGATCCTGCACAGCCATTGCGGTGTATACAATGCCAGCAGCCGGTTCCACATCCGTACAACAGCCGGACGGCTGAATACGGAAATCATGCCGATACTCAGAAGTCCAAACAGAAGGAGCACACTCAGCCCTCCGTCCTCAACATGCTCATAGATACCGGAGAACATCAGAATATCCCGAAAAATGCGATGCAGCATATAGACCGGCATCGTATTCTGCCCGACTGCCGATATCCGCATCTTTCGCTGCGGCACAAAGAACAACAGCGCCCAGGAAAGAATGCAGGCTGCCAGCAGAAGTATCAGCCGCACGAGCAGTCCACTTCTGACATTTTCCAGCTCATAATAGGAGAAGTTTTCATATACCATGCTCAGCGGATCTTCCAGCCGTTGCCCGAATACCAGAATCCCCACTGCAAGAAGTCCTGCCATCGGAACAACGGCTCTTCGATATCTGTTCTGCAGCAGCCGCTGCATTGTCTCACGCTCCATATAATATCCCAGATAGAAAAACGGCCCGAATACCATGATCCGTGACAGACACAAAAAATCCCCGATTTCCTGAAAGAATCCGGCTCCAAGCGCCAGCACCAGCGACAGTCCCAGAACAAGCGCCGGACATCGTCCGTGTACTGCCGGAATCGTAAGGTACCATGCGATCATTGCAAACAGATACCAGGGCGCTCCGCTTTGCGAAAAAAGGTTTATCTGCGAGAAGGCCTGGTATCCGCTGATGGCATATACGAGCTGAATCGCCACAACAAAGACCAGGTATGCCTTTCCCAGATACAGAAGTTTCCGGTAATTGTACCGGCCGTTCTTATAAAATGTCTTTGCAAAATACCCGGACACAAATACAAACATGGGCATATGGAATACATAAATCAGCCGCTTTACTACAACCAGAAAGCTCTCTCCGTGAATCGGCAGTAACAGATGCCCAAGTACGACCAAAAACATCAGCACTGCCTTTACATTATCAAAAAAATAATCTCTCTCTTTTGTCATAATCATACATCCTCATTTATCGCAGATGTATTATATAACTTCTTTTTTATATGTCAAGATCCAGCTTCTGCAATTGTTGTGTCCTCGCTTCTGCAATTCGGGCTGCTCTGCTTTCCTGTGTGAATTGCTACAGCATGGTTCCTTATTTCCGGATCAGCTCCAGCAGCTCTGCCTTCAGCTGCGGTGCGCAGCCCAGAATATCTGCATTTTTCAGATAAGGAAGCGCACCACCCTCCCAGTCTGAGATCTCACCACCCGCTTCGGTCAGGATAATCGATCCGGCGGAATAGTCCCATGGCTTCAGGTTGCGCTCCAGATACGCCTCGACGCGCCCGCAGGCGATATAGCACAGATCCAGCTCCGCTGATCCGGTGCGGCGGAAGTCCGCCGAATGCAGGAACAGTTTTTTAAATACGGCAAAGTTTTCCTCTGTGTACTGCTCCTTCTCATACGGACACGGACCGAATGCGATCACTGCATCTTTCAGCTCCCGGTCATGTGCGACCGTGATCCGTTTCCCGTTCAGCCACGCCCCGCCGCCAAGCGACGCATGGAACAGCTCATCCATGAACGGATTATATACGGCTCCAAACGTGATCTCTCCATTTTCATAGTACCCAAGCGCCACCGCGCTCAGCTTCATATCATGGATCAGATTCGTTGTCCCGTCGATCGGGTCAAGGATCCAGTATTTTCCTTTCTTCACAAATCCGGTATTCACCTGCTCCTCGGCCAGCATCCGCACATCCGGGAAACGCTCTGCCAGCTCCCGCTTCAGGAACTCCTGCACCGCCACGTCTACATTTGTCACATAGTCGGCTGCACCCTTTACGGTGACCTCTGCCTTCTCCTGCTCTGAAAGAATCAGATTCTTTGTGCTGCTCACCAGCGCCAGCACTTCAATTTGTTCTTCTGCATTCAGCATATTCATTTCTCCTTGTATGGTTCTCGCTCTGTTCAGTCATTTTTATAGCTCCTTTTCATAGTATAACATTTTCTTTTTTCTTTTACCAGAAAAGAGACAAGCCCGTTTTCATCTGCCCATAAAAGCACAAACTCTCCTTGCCATCCTCACACCACAGCATATATAATATAACCACAGACTGATCTGACAGGAGGTACAGCTATGGGCAGTTTTCTTAATCCCGGAACCATTGAATTTGAAGAGGCTTTAAACTCTGAAATTTATATAGATAAAAGCGGACTGATCGAAATAACCAATGCCGTTCTCCGGACACAGCAGAAGTTTATGTGTATCAGTCGTCCCCGTCGTTTTGGAAAATCTATGGCCGCAAATATGCTCTCTGCCTACTATGATCGAAGCGTAAACTCTGAGCATCTATTTCGCCATTTGCGTATTCATGGTATTCCTTCCTTTCAGGAACACCTGAATCAGTATGACGTAATAAAAATCAACATGCAGGATTTTTTAAGCTCCACGCACAGTGTTCATGAAATGCTGAAAAAACTGCAAAAATATTTAATCTTTGACCTGCAGGAACAGTATCCGCATGTGCGGCTGAGGGATGAAACAGATTTTGTACAGGTTATGAAAGATGTCTTTTCCTATACTAAATGTCCGTTTATCATTTTAATCGATGAATGGGATTGTCTTTTTCGTGAATACCGAGAGGATAAAGAAGCGCAACGACAATATCTGGATTTCCTGCGCAACTGGCTGAAGGACAAGTCGTACATCGCCCTGGCCTATATGACTGGTATTCTTCCGATCAAGAAATATGGTACACATTCTGCTCTAAATATGTTTACAGAATATTCTATGACGGATCCCGGCGATCTGGCTGAATTTTTTGGTTTTACAGAAAGCGAGGTTGCCACATTATGTCAGAAATATAGCATGAATTTTGACGAAGCCAAAGCCTGGTACAACGGATATCAACTTATCTCACACAGCAAGGCCAGCGACCATGCCTATTCTATGTACAGCCCAAAATCCGTAGTAGAATCCATGCTCCGTCACAAATTCGGGCCATATTGGAATCAGACGGAAACCTATGAAGCCTTAAAGGTCTATATCCAGATGAATATGGATGGACTAAAAGACTCGATCATTGAAATGCTCGCAGGCAGCAATGTACCAGTCAATACTGAAACATTTAGCAATGATATGACTACCTTTGCATCCAAAGATGATGTACTGACTTTGCTTGTCCACCTCGGCTATCTGACTTACCACAGCACCACAGAATCCGTTGCCATTCCAAACCGTGAGGTCTCCAAAGAATATGTCAATGCAATCAGCACAATGGATTGGCCTGAGGTCATCCGTTCCATTCAGGCGTCAAGAGAACTTCTAAATGCACTTTGGCGTCAGAACAGTGACGCAGTTGCCGCCGGTATCGATCAGGCTCATCAGGAAATTTCTATTTTACAATATAACGATGAAAATTCTTTGAGCTGTACGATCAGCCTCGCATTTTATTTTGCCCGGGAATATTACACCATTGTGTGGGAGCTTCCTTCTGGAAAAGGTTTTGCGGATCTGTGCTTTCTTCCACGTAAATCACATATCGACAAACCCGCTGCTGTCATAGAGTTAAAATGGGAGCAGTCTGCAGAAGGTTCCATCGAGCAGATCAGGCGTCAGCAATATATTCAGTCTCTCAAAGACTATCACGGAAATCTTCTGCTTGTCGGTATCAACTACGATCGAAAGACAAAAAAGCATACCTGTAAAATTGAAAAACTAACGTATCCAATCGGATAACGAGCCAGGGCGGTAAGCGTTCTTCGCTTACCGCCCTGATCTTTTAATAATATTCTGCTTTCCGATGCTGCTCCGGAATCTTTCCATAATATTTCTTCTGCTCCTACGCCTCCGTAATCACATCTTCCCGCTTCTTCCGCTCCTTCTTCATGATAATAAAGAAGTCCACCGTGATGTAAATCGTCGCAGCGATCCAGGCTGTCTGATCGGTGAAGCAGGCAGCGGTGAAGCCGTATACCGGGATGACGAAGAGTCCCATGACGGTACGTGCAATCATCTCGGTCAGTCCGGCGAACATCGCAGAGCCGCTGTGTCCCAGTCCCTGTACGCCGCTGCGGAGAATGCCGAGGATTGCCAGCAGATAATAGAACCACGCAAGGCATCGGATATACTTATATGCATAGGAAATAACCTCTGCCTCGCCTGCATCTACAAAGATGCCGACCATCCAGTCACCCCAGATAATCATCGCTGCTCCTGCCAGAAGGCTGTAGATCACGCCGATCACGATCATCTGCCAGACGCCCTTATAGATCCGATCGATCTTGCGTGCGCCGAGGTTCTGGCCGCAGAAGGTCGCACTCGTATTGGATAGCGCATCATAGGGCGACATCGTAAACTGCTTGACCTTCATACCCGCCGTAAAGGCCGCAACGACCGTCGAGCCGAGTGTATTGACCGCACTCTGCAGGATGACGCTTCCGATTGCTGTGATGGAAAACTGCAGTCCCATCGGGACACCCATACCGAGCAGAATCTTCATCCGGTGAGAGGAAAGCTTCTCCTCCTGCCGCTCCAGCTTCAGGATCGCAAAGCGTTTTTTCATATAAAGGACACAGCAGATGCCGGAAATGGCCTGTGCAACGATCGTGGAGATAGCTGCACCCTCTACGCCCATTCCAAAGACCAGAATACATACCAGATCACCGATGACATTGATGACCGTTGAGATGACAAGGAACAAAAATGGACTTTTGCTGTCTCCGAGGGAGCGCAGGATACCGGCCGCCAGATTGTAAAGCACGGTAAATGGGATTCCGATAAAGATAATAACCAGATACAAATATGCACCGTCTAAGATGTTCTCCGGCGTGCGGATCAGAATCAGGATCTGTCTGCAAAACAGTGCCGTCACCACCGCAATTGCGATAGAAATACCGGCCGCAAGCACCGATGCGTTTACGACATACCGTCGCATCAGAGAGTATTCTTTTGCGCCAAAGGTCTGCGCGACCGGGATGGCAAACCCGCCGCACAGCCCCATGCAAAAGCCAAGGATCAGAAAATTCAGCGAGCTGCTCGCTCCCACCGATGCCAACGCATCAATCCCCAGCGTCTTTCCTACGATAACAGAATCTGCCAGATTATAAAGCTGCTGGAACAAATTGCCCAGCAGCAGCGGAAATGCAAAATATAAAATCTGTTTGAGGGAATTCCCCTCGGTCAAGCTTTTTTCCATTTCTTTCTTTTTCTCTCTTTCTCCCTCTCAGAATTGATCTACTCCGCACTATTGCTATTTATACCAAATAACTGCTTTGCAGCTTCTCAGCCACCCAGATGCATCCCGACCAGCAACACGCCGACAAGCCCATAGTATGTCACGACCGCCACGAGATCGTTTACCGTCGTGATCAGCGGACCCGAAGCAACCGCCGGATCGACTTTGATCTTGTGGAAAAACATCGGGATGATCGTACCGATCAGGCTCGAAATGATCATCGCCAGAAACAGCGCCAGACCTACACAGCCGGCAACCGTAAAGGAATATCCGTAATCCAGTCCTTTTGCAAAGTGCAGATAAAAGCCTACACATACAAACGTCAGTGTGCCAAGCAAAAATCCGTTTGCTCCGCCTACCCGCATTTCCTTTAATACAAACTGAAGCTTCTGCTTTCCGGAAATGTTCTCATCCATCAGCACACGAATTGTGACGGCCAGTGACTGTGTGCCGACATTGCCGGCCATATCCAGAATCAGTGACTGGAAGCACATGACGATCGCCACCTGTGCGACGATTGCCTCGAAAATGCCGACCACACTGGAAACGACCAGTCCGAGGCCAAGCAGTAAAACCAGCCATGGCATACGCTTTTTCATACTCTGAAGAAGCGTTTCATGCAGATCCTCCTCCGCGGTCAGACCTGCCAGCTTTGCGTAATCATCACCCATCTCGTCGTCGACTGCTTCGATCAGATCGTCCGCTGTGATCGCTCCGATGATCTCGTCGTCGTCATTGAGCACCGGGATGGAATCCTCCGCATAGTCTTTCAGCTGTTCGATCTTATCTGAGATCTTCGCGGTAGCCCGGACACTCGGATAACTCTTACTGACGATGCTCTCCAGCGGCACATAGTCGCGTGCAATGATCAGATCCTTCAGCTCCATGGCTCCTGCATATTTTCCATGTGAATCTTCAATATAAATTGTGTTGATATTATCATTCTCATGTGCCTGACGCACGACCGAGCGCATCGCTTCCTTGATCGTATAGGTCTGCGGAATTGACACGTAGTTCGTCGTCATGATACTGCCGATCTCATCTGAATCAAAGGATTTGATCAGTCGGATATCTTCGGATGACTCATCGTCCATCATGGACATCAGCTGCTGTCTCTGATCCTCATTCTCGATGTCTTCCAGTGCATCGACCGCGTCATCGGCGTCCATGTTTTCCAGAACATCCGCTGCTTCCTCGAGCGGCAGCTCATCCAGATATTCGGATACATCATCAATATAAGTAAAGACTTCCGACAGCCGCTCTACCCCAAGAATCCGGTAAAGACGCTCTCTCGTCTCCTTATCTATCAGCGGCAGTACGTCCGCAATATCATTTTCATGGTAATCATCCAGTGCGTCCCGAATCTGCTGATCCGATTGCCCGCTGCAGATAATTTCCAGAATTTCTTCGGTTGGTGTGAGTTCTTTTACTTCATTCGTTTCCATGTCCTTCTACCTCCATTCTTTCTCACATCATGAGCACAGCAGTTCAGACGCTGCCGTCCCGTGCTCATTAGTTTCGGTATCTTATACTCCACCATTAAAGCGGACATTCGCTGTCGCTTCGCGTTCTGCGTTCAGAAAATGGGTATAAAAATACCATCACCCGGTCTTTTCGGCGATGGCAAATGGAAACGATATAGAAATTGCACACAAAAAAGCTACAGTTCCTTCCGGAGTGTAACTACTGCATTCCATATCATCCATGTGCCGCCGTTCCATAATCGACCATGACTGTCTGAACTGTCCATAATGACACTCCTTTCCATGTAAAGTCCGCGGATCGCTCCGCTTCGTGCTTCTGTTTTGCATCGGGATAATATTTTCCCTGTTCAGTTATACTACCCGACAAAAAAAATGTCAAACCTTTTTCCCTGTAAAACGGGTAAAAATAAAGTAAAACAGGAGCCGTCACGCAACTGCATAACAACCCCTGCCCTTCCTTATTTCCATATAGAAATCCTGCAGCCTTTTTGCTTATCGCAAGATCAGCAAAGATCCTTCAGCATCAGGTGCTCGCCGATTCCATCCGTCAGCGCATTCGGAATGATTCCGACCTCATAGTAACCGTTCGCCTTATAAAATTCGAACGCTTTTACATTGAAATCGCTGACCGTCAGAGATGCTTTTCTTCTTCCATCCTCGCGGCCCATCTGCTCGAACTGCTCCAGAAGCCATGCTCCTACGCCCTGCCCTCTGAATTCCTTTTTTACACACAGGAGCGCCAGATAATGGTACTCATTCGTAAAGCCATTCCGGCTGATGACCATGAGTCCGGCCCTTTCCCCTTTTGAGGTCTCTGCAAAATAGAGGCGTCCCTTCCCGTCATCCGGAAAATAAGCACGGACATAATCCTCTGTCCGGTAATCATTCGCAAAGTAACGCTCGTACAAGACGGAGTCTTTTGCAATTTCCTCGCAGGCCCGGATATCCTTATAATATCCCTGCTTCAGATGCAAATTCATAGTTTTCTCCTTACTGGCACTATGACGACTCTCCTTAGCCGTTCTGACCGCCTCCGACCTGTCCGGCTGCCGGCCATTACGCTTCAGGGAATCGCTTGACTATTCTGCCCAGTTAGCCGGATATACGGTGTAAACGTAGCGGCATTTGTCCTTTGTCTGGAAGTGAATATGGCTTCCCTTCGGGATGTAGATGATATCGCCCGGGCCTCCGGAAACGATTCTGCCATCGATCTCGATCTCAAGGGTTCCCTCGAGTACGATGTCGTACTCATCATAGGTGAGCGTCCACTCAAAGCTGGTGTGATCCAGTTCCATCACGCCACAGCCCATGCGCGGAGCCTCTTCCAAGGTAACGACATCCTTTAATGCCACGCCATCCTGTTCAAACGGCTCACATTTTACGGTAGAAGTCTTAATTCCGATGATTCCGCTCGGATCAATGTGTTTCTCAAATCCGCAGTCAGATGCTTTCTTCTCACTTGCGGCTGACTCTACTACTTTTGTAATAATCTCACGAATCAGTTCTTCACTAATATTCATAATGTCTGTATTCCTTTCCGATCCTGACTCTATTTACAGCCCGGCATTTTAGCATGTTCTGCCTCCTCCCGGGCTGTAGATTCATTCTCTTTTCCTGCCTGAGCTTACTCAGGCTGTCAGTTTCTTCGCCTGCTCTTATTTTGCGGATTTAATCTTGCTAAGAAGCTTCGGAGCAAGGAGATTTGCTACGATCAGAGCTGTGATACCAGCTACCAGCTTACCGATGATAACCGGAGTAACCATAGCCTGGTCTACACCAGCGGTGAATCCAAGGTGGTCACCAAATACGAATGCTGCAGATACTGCAAATGCTACGTTGAGGAGCTTACCCTTCGGATCCATCTCGCCCAGGATATTAAACATAGCGATGTTGTTTGCAAGGTTTGCTACCATGCCGGCAGATGCCTGCTCGTTGATTCCAAGTGCTCCACCGAGCTTCTTCAGTACGCCGCCGAAGGTACGTGTAATCCACTCAACCATCGGGAATGCACCGATCAGAACGATACCGATCTGGCCGCAGGTCAGAAGACCGCTGTCAAGAGGAGAAAGACCTGTCACTTCATCCTTTATTGCCATTACGTCGAACAGCGGGAACATGATTCCTGTGATCTGCTCGAATACTGCGATTGCTGTGAAAACGGTAATAACAACTGTAACGCCTGTACCAAATACATTGAAGCCGTTGATCATCTTTGCCGGTGCGAACCACAGACCGATAACGATCAGAGCTGCGATAATGATAACCGGAATCAGGTTCTGAAGAATGGTTCCTACACCAATCTTATACTCGGTCATTGCGCTCATTGCCACACCACCAACGATACATCCGATCGGAACGGTAATCAGACCAGCCAGAACACCTGCGCCCAGATATGAACGGTCGTCCTTGGAGATAATTCCAAGTGCTACCGGAATTGTAAATACGATTGTCGGTCCCATCATGGTTCCGAGGATCAGTCCTGCGAATTTACCGATTGCCACATTGTCGCCTGCCAGCTCCATTGCCAGCGGGTAACCGCCCATGTCACATGCAAGCAGTGTTGTTGCGAACATGGAAGAATCTGCACCGAATAAATTGTAGATCGGCTTAATAACCGGTCCTAAGATCGTTGCGAGTACCGGTGCTGCTGCTACTACTCCGGCCATGGAGATCGCCAGCGGTCCAATCGCGTTGAAGCCCTCTTCGAACTTCTCACCGTAGCCCTTTTTGTTTCCACGAATCTTGTCAATTGCTCCTACCAGCATGAAGATCATCATGATCATCATAATGACAGAGTTAATTGAGATATTGTGCACCCAGTCTGAAATGCTGTTTGTAAATACGCTCATTTTTGCTCCTTTCCCTGAACCCCACACTTATGTCCCTCATTTTGCAGGATTACTCAGTCACGTTTTTTTCTATTCAGTTTTAAAGCAGCGAATTGAATAATGTCTTGGACGGACGCGGGATCACTGTGGTGCCTACCAACAGCTCGCTGCCGCGGGAAGCTGCTTCTACTGCTGCCTTCACCGCTCCCACATCACCTGTCAGGGTGACATAACCCTTTCCTCCGATGGCGTAGCCAATATGTACCTCCAGCAGCGTCACATTTGCAGCCTTCGCTGCCACG
This sequence comes from Lachnospiraceae bacterium, assembly GCA_902363135.1. Lineage (GTDB taxonomy): Bacteria > Bacillota > Clostridia > Lachnospirales > Lachnospiraceae > Choladousia. The sequence goes on along the minus strand of CABIZF010000002.1, from coordinate 210,338 downwards.
TCTGCCGCTGTGATCGCGGATGCCACTGAGAAAAACTCCAGTACACCGACTGCTCCGTACCCCGGTACCTGTGTAGTCCCGCTCATAGCAGGAATCAGCGACGGATGTACGTTCGGAAGCATAAGTGTGTCTACGACACATTCTCCGCCCCGAAGCATTCCCTCTTTCATGGATGCACGGACATCTCCCGTTTCTCCTCCGATCAGGATCAGATACTTTCCGGGACATACTGTGGACGAACGGAGTAATTGAATCTGTGCTGCCTTGACCATATAATCACAGGTCTCAATGCCTCTGGCGATGCTGTTCAGCTCCACCATACCAATTGCCAGGCCCATATCCTCACTCCTTTCTGCACGTTATGCGTGCACCTTTATCCGTAATCTCTTCGATCACTCCATCTACGCTGGAATGAATGTTGGCAGAAAGCCCTTCTGCAGCGGCTGCGATGAGCTCACCCTTTGCAACGGTCTCTCCTGCCTGTTTCACAGCGACTGCCGGTCGCCCGATGTGCTGTGAAAACGGGATAAATACGGTATCCACTGTCAGTTCCTCGCATGTCTTCGGATGTTTTCCATAATACTGGCTTAAATTCAGCCTTGCCACCAGACGGTTCGTCGGGGTCTTCCGCTCCTGCACGAACTCTCTTGCGTGAGCCTCCGGGTTCTTCGGCACCTGAATGCCTCTCTTTCGAAACTCCGCTTTGAAATAATCGTTGACCTTACGCGGAGAAAGCCCCATGGGACAGGCGAACATCTCACACACGCCGCAGCTGCAGCAGTTCGCTGCCTCTCCGTACATGCGCAGATACTCTTCATTGTCCGTGATCGTCGGTTCAAGCCACAGCCCGCGCATCATCAAATTCGGATGGATCTGATGACCGATCAGATATCTCGGACAAAGCTCTGTACACATTTTGCACTGAAGACAGGCACTCTTGGTCTGTTTCCGAACCGTCTCCATCGGAAGGGATGCCTTCCGGAACAGATAATGATCCTTCGGAAGTACCAGAATGTTACCGGTCGTCTTGGTCACCACTGCCTGCTCCATCACCGCCTGTTCGGTCAGCTGCTTTCCCATCATCGGTCCGCCCATAATCAGTGCGAAATCCGAAACGGTCGGATGCGCTGCCTTTACACACTCCAGCACCGGAGTGCCGATCGGTACGCGCAGCTGGATGGGATGCTCTACCTCTCCGACTACGGAAAGATATTTCTCTGTGACAGCCTTTCCTTCCAGAGCATCTGCAATGTTCAGTACCGTGCCCACATTATCAACTACACATCCGACATCGGATGGAAGCCCCCGCTCCGGTACGCATCTGCCTGTTACCTGCTGAATCAGTGTCTGCTCATCGCCTGCCGGATAAAAATATCCAAGCTCAAAGATCTCCACGTCGCTGTTCTGCTCACGGATCGCCACCTTAAGTGCTGCGATTTCTTTTTCATATGCACCCTTTAAGGCAATAACCTTCTTCGAAGCGCCGATCGCCTCTGCGATCTGCGGAATCGTGCGGATGATCCGGTCTGCAAATGTGCGGCACAGGTATTTGTCTGTCTCGATCAGCGGCTCACACTCAGCGGCATTCACAATAAAATATTCTACGTTTGTATTCAGCTTCACATGGGTCGGGAAGCCGGCGCCTCCGGCGCCCACAACTCCTGCAGCCTTTACCATTTCTATCAGGTTCATTGGCAACCCTCTTTTCTCTCATGATTCAGGTCAAAGAACCGACCGGTCAATCTCCAGATCATCCACGATTCCTACTACCGTCGCATCCACCGGAATGGATACGTCACCGGCTGCATTTCTCGCAGAGCTTCCGCCTACAATAATAACGGTCTCACCGACTCCGGCTCCGATCGTATCAGCGGCAACCAAGGGTGATTTGTCTACTGTTTCATCCAGTACATCGAGTGGCTTTACAAGGAGCAGCTTCAGTCCTGAGAGCTTCTCCTCTTTTCTTGTCGCCCAAATATTTCCTATCACCTTTGCAACCTGCATATTTATTCTCCTTTGCTCTTGTATCACTCACCATCTGACGGGTTCCATCGGACTGCTGTGAGTGATACGCAAGCTGCCCTGTCGCTCATTACTCACGAACCAGTCGAATATTTCTTGCTGATGCTGCATCTTTTGCAAGTGCAGTTAAAATATTTCTTTCTGTTATACGAATTACTTTTACACCGTCGCGATTAGCTTCAATGATATCACGCTCGGTAATCACTTTTTTGGAAAATGTGATTTCTTTTTCCGGTTCCGGTTCTTCCGCCGGTGCCGGCGCTGCTTCCGGTGCCTCAGGCGCCGTCTCCTGCGCCGTCACCTTCTCGCCGCATGTATCTGCGCCGCCTGCCTCTTCCTTTTGCTGCTCCGGTGCTGCTTCGCAGGAGTTCTCTCCTAAAATGCAGTCCTCCAGCTCTGCCAGCGGGCAGATCTTCAGTCCGAAGGATACAAGCTTTGTCAGCTGTGCCTGCAGCATGCACTGGTAGGAGCCAAGCCCGCCTACCGGATACTTGTAAAGCTCCACCTCTTCTCTTGGCACGTAAAGCTTTTTCCCCATGAGAAGTGCCTGCGCTGCAAGCTTTGTATATGACGTGTCGGTAATACCGGATGCCAGCTTGCACATCGCTTCTGTCGTCAGATTAAACAGAACTACTGCCTCTATCCCGTCCAAGGTCGTCTCGCCTTCATTCAGAAGGGCACAGCCGGTACGGTACTTTTCCTTAATCCGCGGACTCTCCAGCAGCTTATGGCAGTCTGTGCCATGCTCCTGCGTCAGAACCAGCAGACCCGGAAGCGGTGCAGCAGCTGATGCAAGCGACTGCATCAGTTCTGTCTCGGTGACGGTCTCACCGGCCGCTGCCAGCTTTTCCATCACACGGGAAAGAATCTGCTCAACCATTTCATTTCTTTCCACCATTTCTCCTTTCTTCTGAATTACCCTTCAGAAAGGATACAATTTCTCGCAATTCCAGCCGGTGTTACCAGAAACGGGTTCGCCGGCTTGACCGTATGGATACCGGTGACCTTCTCAAAGATTCCCTCAATCCCGGTCAGACAGGTCGTACCGCCGCAAAGATAAATCGTATCGATCTTTGACGGATCGACATATTTGCGGACGATCGTTGCCATCTTCTCGAGCACCGGCCGCACGACCGGCAGGATCTCTTTATGTCTGGCATAATCCTGCTTGATTGCTTCTGCTTCTGCAAAGGATACATGATAGTTCCCGGCCAGCACCAGTGAGAGGTGCGTACCGCCGGTCGGCTCATCTTCGATCTGTACGACCTTCCCGTCATGGAGGATCGCAAGTCCGGTCGTACCGCCGCCGATATCGACGACAACTCCGTCCGAAATCTGATAGATGGCATTTGCAGCGGTCGGCTCATCAACGATATTTGTTACCTCAAAGCCGGCGGACTCCGCTACATACTGGTGTGTCCGCGTGCTGGATTCCGTTCCTGCAGGCATGGCAATGGCACAGTCGATGAGCTCCTCGCCCAGACGCTCCTCCAGCTTTTCCTTCAGTTCCCGGACAATCCTGCATGCCCCGCTGTAATCTACAACTACACCATCCCGAAGCACACTCGCCGCCCGCTTTTCACAGGCTACCGGCTGGTTGTTTTCATCCAGTACTACAAGTACAATATAGGCAGTTCCCAGATCCAGACCGGTCTTGAGCCGTTTTCCTTCGTGAGGAAGTACGTTCTTCTCGGACTCCTCCACCTTGCTCATATACGCATTGACACGCTGCAAATCCATCATATATCCTTAACTCCTTTTGTTTATTTGCTTCGCCCTACACCTTCGGTCTCAATCTTGCGGATGATCCGTCCCAGTGTAAAACCACTTACCGAAGCGGCATTTGCCTCATCGAAATCGATGTGCATCCGGCAGGAAAAATTCTTGCTGACGCGGATGATTACATCATTGAAGATCACCGGACGGTCGCTGAATACTTCTACCGCGACACGCTCCTTATCCTTCAGGTTCATTTTCACAGAATCTGCTTCTGTGACATGAATGTGGTTATGGGCGATGATCACTCCTTCCTTCACTTCCAGTGTCCCGCACGGACCCTGAATCGTGATCGAGCCGGAACCGGCGATGTCGCCGGATTCCCTTACCGGTGCTGTGACTCCAAGGGCCACACAATCGCTCTTTGAGAGTTCTACCTGTGTGGCACTGCGAACCGGTCCTAATACCGCTACCCGCTCCATGCTCTTCTTCGGCCCGATCAGCGTCACGCGCTGCTCGGAGAGGAACTGGCCAGGCTGAGATAACGGGCGCTTTGGCTCGAGCTTTGCACCTTTTCCAAACAGTACCTCCACATCTTCCTGTGTAAGGTGTACGTGTTTGGCCGATACCTCAATTTCCACAAATCCAGCCATATGGACGGCATCCACAACAGCTGCTGTCAGATCTCTCATTCATTTCCTCCGTCTTCGCTGTACCAGCCTGCCAGATGACGGCACATCATGATGTGCAGTGCACTGGATAAGCGATTCAGCTCTTCTATGATATCTGTCCGGATATACTTCTTCCCGTCATGGAAGGCCTGGCATGCAGCCACCTCCGTCTCACGGATTGAGGTACGCAGCTTGTTCAGCATCGCATACTCGGTACCCATTGTATAATCCGGCAGAACCATCTGCTTGATATTGTAATACTTCATTGGGTTATGAGACTGTGCACGAAGCTCTTCGTGGGTCAGGCCGATGACCGCATCCACCTTCATCTCTTCGTCCAGCACCTCACATTTCATCATTTCCCGCAAATCCTTCAGAATATCTCCGAGATCATTCAGGAGTGTTGTGCTGCCGCCGGCTGCCTGGATCATCGCCTGCGCCAGTACCACGTCAGCCTGAAGTGCATCCAGCTTGCCGCGGAACAGGATACGAGGATGATCCTTGCATACCAGCTTGTTTCCAAAGAGCTGAGTCATGTGCTCCGGCTTTTCATAATAATATGCATTTGTCTCATAATCCACATATTTGGGTTTCGGTACAGTTACCTGCACCGGGATCTCTACTTCCTCCGGCGGCGGAACCTCAGTCGCCACAACATGCGGACGGCCTGTCGGCTCCGGCTTCTTTGGCGCCTCCTTTTTCTCTTCCGGCGCCGGTTCCTCAGCCTTCTGTACCGGCGCCTTCAGCTGGTGCGTATAGGTATATCCGCCTTCCTTTTCGACGCGGATCTTACGCTGCTGAAGGTATTCCCGGGCTGCCGGTGTGAGAATCTTTCCCTGGGGGATCACATACACCTCCGGCTGGCTGCTTCGAAGTTCATAGCGAAGGAAATCTTCCGTGATTGCTCTCACGTATTATCCCTCCTCCCGTAGGTCATTGACAAGTCAGCGACTCATTATTTGTTTACAGACGGAAGGATGTACTCTACCTCTTCGTGCGGTCTCGGGATTACGTGTACGGAGATCAGCTCGCCTACGCGCTCTGCTGCTGCTGCTCCTGCATCCGTTGCTGCCTTTACTGCTCCTACGTCGCCGCGTACCATAACGGTAACCAATCCGCCGCCTACGTGCTCTTTACCGATCAGAGTAACGTTTGCTGCCTTTACCATTGCATCTGCTGCCTCGATGGAAGCAACCAGTCCCTTTGTCTCGATCATTCCAAGTGCCTGTGTGATAGCCATATTAAACCTCATTTCTGCGCTGTGCGCCTGTTATTCTTATGATTGATTATTCCTGAACGTTAATCTTCGGAAGAATGTACTCTACTTCCTCATGCGGTCTCGGGATTACGTGTACGGAGATCAGCTCGCCTACGCGCTCTGCTGCTGCCGCTCCTGCATCCGTTGCTGCCTTTACTGCTCCTACGTCGCCGCGTACCATAACAGTAACCAGTCCGCCGCCTACGTGCTCTTTACCGATCAGAGTAACGTTTGCTGCCTTTACCATTGCATCTGCTGCCTCGATGGAAGCAACCAGTCCCTTTGTCTCGATCATTCCAAGTGCCTGTGTGATAGCCATATTCGTGGTCTCCCTTCTTATATATTAGGATTCGAAATCCGCTGATTTCTGTCTTCACCGGACAGCCTCTTTGGGACTGCACCGGTGAACGTCCTGCATTAATAATTACGTAATCTTGAAATTACGCTCTTTACGATCTCGTCTACGTCGATCTCGCTCAGATCCATCGTCTCTTTGCATACACCGTCGGTACAATCCGGGATCTGTGCCTTGATGTCTTCAAGCTCTCTCTGACCATATGCGACATAACGGTAGTTCAGCAGCTGAAGCGGTCCTACGTTTTCAGAGGTAGCACTTCCGCCTACTGCGCCACAGCCAAGAGTCAATGCCGGCTGAAGGTTCGTGGTAGCTCCGATTCCGCCAAGTGCGCTTGGGGTATTTACCATAATACGGGATGCCGGTACGCGCTTTGCGAAGTAATCCACCATCTTATCATCCTTGGTATGCATGGAGAATGTGTGTCCTGCGCCCTCATAATAAAGAATGGTGCAGACCTTCTCGCATACGTCGATGTAATCTTTACCTGTATAGAAGCCCATGATCGGTCCAAGCTTCTCGTTGGAATATGGATGGCCACGGCCTACGCCGGTCTCCTTTGCAACAAGTACTCTCGCGTCTGCCGGTACCTTATCCAGGTGAGCCAGCGATGCGATCGTTTTTACGCTCTTACCTACGATCTCCGGATTCATCGTGCCGTTTGCCCGAAGGATAAAGCGACCGAGCTGCTCTCTCTCCTGTTCGTCGAGGAAATATGCGCCCTGGCGCTCCATCTCTGCCTGTACTGCCTCTGCCATGTCCTCATCACAGATGATAGACTGCTCGGAAGCACAGATCGTACCATTATCAAAGGTCTCAGAATCCATGATCCGCTTTACTGCCAGAGGAAGGTCGCAGGTCTTCTCCAGATATGCCGGACCATTTCCCGGTCCTACACCGATTGCCGGTGTTCCGGATGAATATGCTGCCTTTACCATTGCGGAACCGCCTGTTGCAAGGATCAGAGCGATGTCTCTGTGGTGCATCAGGGTGCTGGTCGCCTCCATGGTCGGGATGCTGATGCAGGATACGAGATTTTCATTGGCACCAGCCTCTGCGATCGCCTGACGGATGACCTTTACGGTCTCCATGATAGCGCGCAGTGCGGTCGGATGCGGGGAAAATACAATTGCGTTTCCTGACTTGATTGCGATTTCTGATTTATAAAATGCAGTGGAGGTCGGGTTCGTGGACGGGATCAGTCCTGCGATAACTCCTACCGGAACTGCAATCTTGCGAAGTCCCTTCGCATCGTCCCTCTCGATCTCACCAATCGTCTTCATATCTTTGATATGCTCATAGACGCCGCGGCTCGCGAATACGTTCTTTACGACCTTATCGCTGACTACACCAAATCCGGTGTCCTCCTGAGCCATCTGTGCAAGGCGCTTTGCGTTTCTCACACCTGCATCTGCGATTGACTTGACGATCCGATCGACCTGAGCCTGGTCCATACGGGCAAGTTCCCGCTGAGCTTCTTTGGCAGATTCTACCAGCTCACGAACTTCCTGCATGGACATTAGATCTTTGTCTATCAATTTCATAATGGCCTGTTCTCCTGTTCTAATTCATTCTGTCATAACCTGTTGTCTGTCACTGTCTCGCCTGAAAATCCAGGATCTTTTCAATAAGCTCCTGCTTCTTCGCGAAGCGGATATCTGATTTTGTCATATTATCCACTCCAAGCTTCCGTGCAAGCTCCCGAAGCTTTACAACGGACATGGAGGAAAGAAAGCCAGGCTTATAAACTTTGGCCGGGATCTTTCCCGGTACAGCTTCCACCGTCACTTCCGGCTCATTGAGTGCTTCCGCAGGCTCCACGGGAGATGCTTCTGCTTCCCCTGATTCCTCCGGCTGCTCTTCGCTGGCCCTGGTCTCTTCCGGTTTGGCTGCTTCTGTTTCCTCCGGAACCTCCGTGCCTGTCTCCTTTACTTTCTCTGACGCCTCATGCTCCGGCACAGCTGCAGCTTCTTCTATGGTGACTTCCGTCTTTTTGGCTTCAGCTGCTGCCTGCTCTGTCTGTACGGGCTCTTCTTCCTCCGCGTCAGAATCATCTTCGGGGGCTTTTGGAGCTACGCCGGGATCCGGGTCTGTCAGAATCCATTCCAGCTCTTCATGTGGTCTTGGGATCACATGGATGGAAATCAGCTCTCCGACCCGTTCCGCTGCCGCCGCTCCTGCATCGACCGCTGCTTTCACAGCGCCCACGTCGCCGCGGACCATGACTGTCACCAGGCCGCCACCGACCTCTTCTTTGCGGGTCAGGGTGACATTTGCCGCCTTTACCATGGCATCCGCCGCCTCAATGGCGGCTACTAGGCCACGGGTTTCAATCATGCCTAATGCGTTCATACTATAAAGCCTCCGTTATGTTCTCCGAAGCTTACTCGATCGGACGGTCAGCAACGGCCTCTACTGCATATGCAAATGCATCGCATGCAGCCTTGCAGGCACTCTGGCTACCGGTCAGAAGCGCGCCGCCAAAGTTGGTCTCTGAAGGCGGAGCATACAGTACACAGCATTTTACGTCTGCTGCCTTCAGTGCAGCATCGACGCCGAACATTGCCTCAAGCGGCGGTGCGATCAGGTATGCGATAGCCTCGCCTTCCTTGATTCCGCAGCCCTCAGACAGGTAAGAACCGGTTCTGGAAATGCAGTGTGCATAGTAGCAGATGGTATCATCCTCGTTTGCAGAAACGAAGTGGCATACATTCTCGATCATATCAACAGCTGCCTCAAGACCAGCCTTTGCTTCAGCCGGGTTCGGAGCTGCCAGGATACCAATGATCTCACCGGCAAGCTTTGTGTTTGCATTTGCTGCGCCGGCGTAAAAGCTCTTCGCGTAAACAACTTCGCAGTCAGCCTTCTTGGTAGCCTCGTCAAGTGCAGTATAGGTAACATCATCGCAGTCAGCGGTGAGCAGAGCCAGGGACTTGTGCTCCGGCTTCAGATTCAGCTGTTTTGCCATGTCTGCAGATACATTCGGGATCAGGCGGGTCGCCAGGACCTTTGCCGGTAACGGATCTCTTTTCATGATAAAAACCTCCTTTTAACTTTAAATCAAAGCTTCAGTTCTGTTCCGCTGACCTTGCGCTCAAGCATGATCTTGATGATCTCTGCAATGTGTGCACCAGCCTCTGCCGGAACGGTTCCTGCGCTGTGGATATTGGAAAGTACGGTACGTCTTGCCTCCGGCATACCAACGGTAGCCTTGTAAGCGATGTATGCGGACATGGATGTTGCGGTAATCAGACCCGGTCTCTCACCGATCAGTGTGCATACAACATCTGCACCTGTAATTTCGCTGATTTCATCCTCGACTGCTACACGGCCGTATTTTACGAAGAACGGTGTGCCGTAATCGATCTTGTAGCTGTCAAGACCCTGCAGAATAGCCGGGAGAAGGTCGCCGATGTTTGCTGCCACTGCTGCGGAGGAAAGTCCGTCTGCAACGTAGATCTGTACGGTCGGGTTCTTTTTGCATTTCTCTTTGATCGTCTCAACTGCTTCCGGAGAGAGCTTACGTCCAAGATCCGGACGGGTCAGATACGTATCCTTGCTGTCGCACTGTGTCTGTACGATGAAAAGGCCCTGATCCTTTACAAACTCTTCGTCTACGTCATTGAAGACTGCATCCTGTGCTGCAGAGTGTGCTGCACGGAACTCCAGCTGCGGGAGTGTCTTATATCTTGCGCCTGCTTTGCCGATACCAAGACGGCACGGTGCGAGCACCTTCTGCTCTGCATACGCCTCTCCGTTTACCGGATTCTCTACAAGGTACTGCTTGCGGATGTCGATCTCTGTGATATCCTGCAGGCATCCGTCTTCGATTACGGACGGCTCAAGCTCTACGCCCTTCTTCGGGATCTTCAGGCTGATGCCCTCAGATGCTGCTGTCTTCGGAGCTGCTGCCTCTGTCGCTGCTGCTACTGCAGCCGTTGTCTTTTCGTCTGAGGAAACATTCATTTCCTGTAATACCTGCTCGATAATTGCTTTTAAATCCTTTGCTTCCATGGAACTGTCCCCTCCTTCCTTATCTCATGAATACAGACGCGTCGCCTGCAAGCTTGGTCAGTTTACCATTCTCTGAGAAGCCCATCTTCTCGAGCCACTGGTCGAACTCCTTGATCGGACGAAGACCAAATACCTCACGAAGAGCTGCTGCCTCATGAAATCCGGTACACTGATACATCAGCATACAGTCATCGCCTTCCGGAACGCCCATGATGTAGTTGCAGCCTGCAGCTACGAGCAGAGTTGCCAGGTTCTCGATATCATTCTGATCTGCCTTCATGTGGTTCGTGTAGCATGCGTCACATCCCATCGGAACACCGGTCAGCTTGCCCATGAAGTGATCCTCAAGACCTGCACGGGTAACCTGCTTGGAATCGTACAGATACTCCGGTCCGATGAATCCTACTACTGTATTTACAAGGAACGGCTGGAAACGCTTAGCAAAGCCATAGCATCTTGCCTCCATGGTAACCTGGTCCCATCCGTTGTGTGCTTCAGATGAAAGCTCAGATCCCTGGCCGGTCTCGAAGTACATAACGTTCGGGCCGGTAGCGGTGGAATTGGTCAGCATTGTCTGACGGCCTTCCTCCAGCATCGCTGCAGTCAGTCCGAATGCCTCGTTACCCTTCTGGGAACCGGCGATGGACTGGAACATCAGGTCAAGCGGAGCACCGAAACGCTGAGCTGCCTCTGTCTGCGTGGTAACGTGTGCCAGTACACAGATCTGGGTCGGAACTTCCCACTTGTTCTTGAACTCGTCAAACATCTTCAGGATACGTGCAACGCTCTCTACAGAGTCGTCTACCGGGTTCAGACCGATAACTGCGTCGCCGCAGCCAAGGGAAAGGCCTTCCATAACGGAAGCAATGATACCCTTTGGATCGTCGGTCGTGTGGTTCGGCTGCAGACGGGAAGAGAATGTTCCCGGAAGGCCGATCGTTGTATTACAATGTGCGGATACGCGCATCTTCTTTGCCGCGTAGATCAGGTCCAGATTGCTCATGAGCTTGCAGACACCTGCAACGATCTCAGATGTAATACCCTTGGATGCTCTGCGGATCATCTCCGGTGTTGTGGAGACATCCAGCAGCCACTCACGAAACTCTGCTACAGTCCAGTTCTTCATGGTATTGAATATCTGCTCATTTACATCATCCTGAATGATTCTGGTAACCTCATCCTCTTCATACGGAACCGCCGGATTGTTTCTCAGATCATTCAGCGTCAGATTTGAAAGAACATATTTTGCTGCTACTCTTTCCTCTGCAGTTTCTGCGGCGATACCTGCCAGTTTATCGCCTGATTTTTCCTCGTTTGCCTTAGCCATTACTTCTCTTACTGATTTGAATTCATATACATGGCCGAACAGCTTTGTCTTTAAAATCATTCAATATCACCTCTTTCTATGTATTAAACACCAACGTTTTGTTGACAACCGGAAGCACCTGTCCTCCGACAAGCGGCTCTCCGATGTCGAGATAGTCTCCGCTCGATGTGTGGATCCGATCGATACAGATGACCGGCTTCTCGTGATGCAGCTTTACATTGAGCGCATTTCCGAGCACTTTTCCGATGTCGTTCTCCACAACTACGATCAGCGGATACTCACTCTCAATCACCTCCTCAGCTCCTTTTATAATCGCATCAGCCAGCTCCTGGATTCCCTTAAAGCTGGTACGCTTCTGACCTAAAAAGGCAATCGCCACATGCTCCAGCTTCCCTTCGGAACGGAACATCGGAAGCTGCGATTTAATCGCCTCTTCAAATGTATTAAGATCTTCCTCGTCCACGGCAGATACCTTAAGGACCGGAATGTTCTTAATCGGGAGATAACTTTTGTCGTAGCGAATCGTACTTCCGCTTACGTCTGTGGCATGCGTTCCGGCTCCGACTACCGTGGCGCGGATCGTCTCCTTCGCCCGATACAGGGTCAGTCCGGAAAGCTCCTTCTGTGCACGTATCGCCCTGCCAAGCAGTACGCCGATGTCTCCATATCGGAACGGATCGGCATCCTCGGCGTTATAGACACAGTCGGCAACACCGCCGGAATACGTCACAGCGAGCAGTTTAGGCTCTTGTGGGAGCATGGCACCGTCATTCGTATACAATGCCTTATGTGCCTCATCTGCCGGAAGCAGGTGAAGTGATTTGGCAAGCTCATCTGCCATCAGGCAGCAGATCCTGTACAGCTTATCCTCGTCTGCACGGTCGCCGACCGCAATCGTGATCCCGTGATCCTCGGCAAGCTTCTTTGTCTTATGGAAGATGTACGAAATCTTCCCGTCTGCGATCTTGATCAGACGGCCGCCGATATCCAGACAGCAGACGCCGCGGAGTGTGCCCTTCTGATAGACGGCGATGTTCGTCGTGCCGCCTCCGACATCCAGATTCGCCACCGCAGTGCGGTGTTCCTCGGAAATAGTATCCGTACCGGCACCTCTGGCTGCCAGCACAGACTCCAGATCCGGACCGGCCGTCGCCACCACGAAATCTCCCGCAAAATCCGAGAGTGCTTCAAGCACCTCGTTTGCATTCTGCTTCCGTGCGGTCTCACCGGTAATAATAACTGCTCCGGTCGAGAGATCCGCCGGTGTCATGCCTGCGGCTTCATACTCGTCTTTTACAATCTTCTTTACCGCCTCCGCGTCAATCTCCGTTGCGGAACGAAGCGGTGTAAAATAAATCTTGCTACGGTATATTACTTCTTTATCAACAATCGATACACGCGGGACATTATAGCTGCCCGCCACATTTTCCACAACAATCCGGCTGAATACCAGCTGTGTGGTAGAAGTACCGATGTCAATACCTATACTCTTTATTTCCTGTCTCATTCCAGCCTCCCGGTAATTCGCTTTGTCTGTCTGCTTCCGCACAGCAGGCTGACTGCGCCCCATCCGGCCATGAACGGGTACGCCTTACTACAGGATGTGCAGATCCCGAACCAGCTGTTCCACTCCCTCTCCTGTCACCGCACTGGTCACATAGAGGGTACCGGCTCCGGCATCCTTCAAATACTTCTTTGCGCGCTCAATCTGTTCTTCATCTGCCAGATCTGCCTTGGTAATAATCCCCACGCACGGCTTCCCTGCAAACATACTGCAAAACAGCGGAGGAAACATCGTCCCTCCCTCGGTCGCATCCTGTACCATCAGGATAATATCCGCATCTGCGGAAGTCACAATCAGTGCACCACGGAATCCTCTCCGCTCCAGATACTCGCCCGGTGTATCGATCATATTTTTGTTGATCACCTGCACCGTCTGCGTTTTGTAGTAGTGAAGCTCCTCATTGTTGATCCGCTGGCACAGAGTCGTCTTCCCGGCGGTCGACCGGCCGATCAGAATGATGCGCTTTTTCTTTTCTTCCTTTGATGTCTCATTGCTCATGTTTTCGTCACCGGTGCCTTTGCAAATCCCATCCGGTCACAGAGTACAGCCATCACGTCCCGGATCGCCACCTCTACAGCTGCGACATCTCCGGTAATGACAAGAGAGCCATTAAAGCGGTCTACAAACCCGACCTTGATATCTGCGGATTTGCTCGCGATATCCGCGGCAATCATAGCGCCCTCACTCGGTGTGATCGTCATGATGCCGATCGCTCCCTCTGCATCGATCAGTCCGAGCTTTCCATACAGATCCTTATCCGGACTGGCGATGACATGCGCTAACGTCACCTGCTTACCAGGGACGAACTCCTGTATGATTCGCTCTTTTCCTTCAAACTCTGACATTCAGGTCCTCCATTTACGGAAGCTTACCTATAAAAGCCTTGCGGTAAATTTCCTTGATGTCCTCTACCGTCACCGGCTGAGGATTCGTAGCCGTGCAGCGATCCGCAAGCGCTGCTGCTGCCATCTCGTCGAGTTCCGCCTCGAACTGTTCCTTTGTCACACCCGCCGCCTCGATCGTGCATGGCATGTTCATCTTCTTGATGAAGGTACGTGCGGTCCGGATCATGTTCAGTGCGCTCTGACGAACACTGCTCGTATCCAGACGAAGCAGTCTCGAAATCTGTGCATAACGCTTTGCCGTCGGCGTAAGCTGCTCTGCACAGCCTGCATTAAAGCTCATGACATATGGAAGGAGGATACCGTTTGCCCTTCCGTGTGGGATGTGGAATTTTCCTCCCATCGCGTGTGCCATACCGTGGTTCAACCCAAGGCCCGCATTTGAAAATGCAACACCTGCCAGGCAGGACGCGTTGTGCATACCCTGACGTGCCTTCGCATCATTCGGGTTCTTATAGACTGCCATGAGGTAGTGGTTAACCAGCTTGATTGCCTTTTCTGCGCAGGCATCGGAAAAATCATTTCTGCCTGTGGAGACAAATGCCTCTACCGCATGTGTGAACACGTCGATTCCGGTGTCTGCCGTCACAGAAGGCGGTGCACTCATTACGAGCTGTGCATCAAGCACTGCCACATCCGGAAGCAGGCTGTCATCAATCAGCGGGTACTTGATACCTTTGGTCTTATCGGTGATGACTGCAAAACGGCTGACCTCTGAGCCTGTACCACTCGTCGTCGGAATCGCAACAAACTCGATATTCTTGTTCGTATTGCCCGTCTTCTTCGCGATAAATACAATGGCCTTTGCCGCATCAATAGCAGCTCCTCCGCCGAGGCAGATCACCGTATCCGGATCAAACTCCGTAATCTTTGCTGTACCGGCAGTGACCATTCCGATATCCGGCTCGCCGGCGATGTCGGAAAAGACCTGCCATTCCACACCTGCCCTGTTCAGCTTATCTGTCACATAAGACACCTTTCCGCTCTGCGCCATAAAGCTGTCTGTGACAACAAACGCTTTTTTCATGCCGGCTGTGAGGGAATCCAGACCATCACCCATGATAATTTTGGTCCTTAATCCAAACTGTTCCATAAGTGCTCCTTTCTGAAAATTTTAATTATGTAGGAAGGATGCAATCGCCACATTGTATTCCGGAAGTCCCTGCTTCTGCCACAGAAGCGGAATCCCGAGAACCTCCTCGGCGATCCGGCCAAGATCAAATCCGAGACCGGAATAAGAAAATCGCATCTCCTTTGGATGCCTGCAAAGCTTTCCTTCTGCCCTGGCACACTGCGGACACAGTTCGCAGCCCCCCGCCATGATCGTCATGGAACCGGGGAACTCTGCCTCCAGGGCAAGCAATGCATGCAGCATCTGCTTTTTCGCCGCTCCATATGTCTTACGGCGCATCTCCTCTGTACGCTCCGGCGAGGTAAGTGCCGCGATCCTGACTGCCTCGTCATAAAGAACCTTCAGCCCGATCACCTGTACAAAGGAATAAGCTCCTGCAATCCGCTCCACCTGCGGCATACCGGGCGGACAGGCCCAGTTCTTTCCGTACTGCGGACATGCACTGCACAGCGGAACAAACCGCTCCGGCTGGCAATAGCGCGAAATCCAATCCGGAACACGCAGGGTCTGTACCTGTACTTCTACCTGATACATGAAAATCCTCCTGTCTGCTCGTATCATACGGACATTTAGTATGTAATCCACGGACTACCCCAAGACGCAATACAGCCGCAGAAATTGCGGCTTCATGTGCGTAATATGCGAACGCGGATACATATGTGATTGTGGAATACGGACGTCCTGTCTGACAGAACTGAAAAATCCGAAGGCACCTGATGTTCAATCAAGGTGTCTTCGGATAACCACGGACTACTTTGTCCAGTCTTACAGAACACACATAAATTGAACTGGCAGGCTCCGATCCATGTGTACTCTGATGCTAAATAAACATAAGAGAGAGGTGATACTGTGATCGCCGTCTTGTGAGCACACATAAAACCGGATCGCCTGATGAGACGCTCCTGCAAGCTACTGCCATGCAGCAGCTGCCCTGCACACTCCCGGTCCCGGGGAGCTGTTTACGTGCGTTATATACAGGCAGGTCTTCTGACTCTGGCATCCGACACAGCTGCTTCTCTTCTCAGGAACCTCTCCTAATGACTTCCAAGCAACGGCTACTCCAACACAGCAACGGCCTTGTACGGGATTCTCACCCGTTTCCCTTTTCACCTGCACCGATGTGCAGACACCTGTATACCAATTCGGTTTTCTATGCCTAGGATACCATTGCTGAGCACGGAAGTCAAGTATAAGTCGAGTAAATATATCTAATTTCTATCGACAAAATTTCATCATTTATGTCGGTTTAACCAGATGCTCAATTGTGTGCCATCTGTTTCCACGTTATTTATCTATATTTTGCTATGATTTCATACATATTTTGCCAAAACCTGTCAGACATCTTTCCGTCATTTTCCGAACAGTTTCTGAGCAGTTTCTGAGCAGTTTCTGAGCAGTTCCGATCCTTTTTGAGCATGCTTCCGGTGCTGCCGCGTGCTCACGAAAGGCTTTGCAGCCTGCCATCCACAATTTCCACTATCCGCCCGGCATTCTGTGCCACGGAAAGATCATGCGTGATCATGACAATCGTATTGCCCATCTCATGCAGCCGGTGAAACAGTCTAAGCACCTCTTTCCCGCTCGCCTGATCGAGCGCACCGGTCGGCTCATCTGCAAGCAGCAGCGCCGGATTCCCGACAAGCGCCCTCGCAATCGCCACGCGCTGCTGCTGTCCGCCGGAGAGCTCGCGCGGCCTGTGATGACTCCGGATCTTTGTCAGCTCCTGCTCATAGGTGATTTCCACCAGCTGTGTCCCTCGTCTTCTTATTTATTAGTTTTCCTGCGCGATCCGCCGTGCCACATACACGCCGCTCGCGGATGCATGGGACAGCGAATGGGTCACGCCGCTTCCGTCACCGATAATATAGAGTCCCTTGTACGGGCTCTCCAGATGCTCATCAATGTCCACTTCCATATTGTAGAATTTTACTTCCACGCCGTAGAGCAGCGTGTCATCATTTGCCGTACCCGGAGCGATCTTATCAAGCGCATAGATCATCTCGATAATTCCGTCCAGAATTCGCTTTGGCAGCACCAGACTCAGGTCACCCGGTGTCGCTGCGAGTGTCGGGCGTACCATGCCCTCTGCGATTCGCTTCGCATTACTTCTTCTGCCGCGGACCAGATCGCCGAACCGCTGTACAATGACACCGCCGCCAAGCATGTTCGAAAGGCGCGCGATGCTCTCACCGTATCCGTTGCTGTCCTTAAACGGCTCTGAGAAATGCTTTGCCACGAGCAGTGCAAAGTTCGTATTCTCTGTCTGCTTATCGGAGCCTTCATAGCTGTGACCGTTTACTGTGACGATACCGTTCGTATTTTCATTTACGACGATTCCATTCGGATTCATACAGAATGTCCGCACGTTATCCTCAAATTTCTCTGTCCGGTACACGATCTTACTCTCATACAGCTCATCGGTCAGGTCTGAGAAAATAACTGCCGGAAGCTCGACGCGGACTCCCAGATCAACGCGATTCGATTTGGTAGGAATCTCCAGCTCATTACATATCTGCTCCATCCATTTACTTCCGCTTCTGCCTACCGAGATAATACACTTTTTACAGTCTGCATACTCGCCTGCTCCGTAGAGAATCCGGTAGCCATCGTCGGTCACCGCTACATGCTCCACCGGAGTACGGAAATAAAAGTCCATGTGCTCTTTCATTTCCTCATACATATTTCCAAGTACGATATAATTGATATCCGTGCCGAGGTGACGCACCGATGCATCGAGCAGCTTCAGCTTGTTCTGCATGCAGAGCTTCTTGAACTTCGTACCTGCCGTCGAAAACATCCGCGTCTCTTCCCCGCCGTGACTGACATTGATCTCATCCACGTAGTGCATCAGATCGATGGCTTCCTCTCTTCCGATATGCTCGTAGAGCGTACCACCGAAGTCGTTTGTGATATTGTATTTTCCATCAGAAAATGCGCCTGCACCGCCAAAGCCGCTCATGATCGCACAGGTCGGACACTTGATGCAGGACTTTACCTTCTTCCCATCGATCGGGCAGCGCCGCTTCTCCAGCGGATAGCCGGACTCAAACACGGCGAGCTTCAGCTCCGGGCTCTTTTTCATCAGCTCATAGGCGCTGAAAATACCGCCGGGACCAGCTCCTACGATAATGACATCATAATTTTTATTTCCTGTTCCTTCCATATATAATACAGTTCCTTTCTATGATTTCCTTTATTTTCCCGTAACCCTTCCGGACCATTTTTATTCTCGCAAACAACAAGTACTCTGCCAACAGAACAGACCGTATACATTGTGTCTGCCTCATGCCCTACTCCTCGCGCGCCCATCCATATGCATACTTCACCGCACGTTCCCAGCCGCGCAGCTTCTTCTGGCGCATCTCTTCTGCGAGCATCGGAGTAAATACTCGATCGACTGCCCGCGTCTTACGTATTTCGTCCATACTATCCCAGTACCCGACTGCCAGACCTGCCAGATATGCCGCACCCATCGCCGTCGTCTCCACACATTTTGGCCGCTCGACCGGTACCGTTATCATATCTGCCTGCGTCTGCATCAGAAAATTGTTCGCACTTGCGCCGCCGTCCACCTTCAGAGCCGACAGCTCAATCCCGGAATCCGCCTTCATTGCTGTGAGTACATCCTGCACCTGATACGCCAGTGATTCCAGGGTTGCCCGGATAATATGATATTTATTTACACCGCGTGTAATCCCGACGATCGTCCCGCGCGCATACTGATCCCAGTGCGGCGCACCAAGTCCCGTAAATGCAGGTACGACATAACAGCCATTCGTATCCGGCACCTTCCGTGCCATATACTCCGAATCCTCTGCCGAATCAATCAGGCGCATCTCGTCGCGCAGCCACTGAATCGCAGCTCCCGCGACAAACACAGAGCCTTCCAGCGCGTACGTCACGGTCCCGTCAATCCCCCATGCAATTGTCGTCACAAGTCCGTTTTCAGAAAAGATTGGCCGTTCTCCGGTATTCATCAGAAGAAAGCAGCCTGTGCCATATGTATTTTTCGCCTCACCCGGCGCAAAGCAGAGCTGACCGAACAGCGCTGACTGCTGGTCTCCTGCCGCACCTGCGATCGGGATCGGTCCGCCCAAAAACGAAGAATCTGCCATCCCGTATACATAGCTTGACGGCATCACCTTCGGCAGCATGGAGCGAGGGATATCCAGCTCCCTTAAAATCTCCTCATCCCACTCCAGTGTATTGATATTAAACAGCATCGTCCGCGCCGCATTCGAATAATCCGTCACATGCACGGTCCCTTTTGTCAGCTTCCAGATCAGCCATGTCTCGACCGTTCCGAACAGCAGCTCGCCCCGTTCGGCGCGTGCCCTCGCTCCCGGCACGTGATCCAGAATCCATTTAACCTTTGTCCCGGAAAAGTAAGCGTCAATGATCAGTCCGGTCTTTTCCCGGAATGTCTCTGTCAGTCCCTTTTCCTTTAAGGAATCACAATACTCTGATGTCCGGCGGCACTGCCAGACGATCGCATGATAGACCGGCTCGCCTGTATGTTTATCCCAGACGATCGCCGTCTCCCGCTGATTCGTAATTCCGATCGCCGCAATATCCGATGCCTCCGCGCCGATCTTGCTCATCGCCTCTACCGCCACACCAAGCTGACAGGCCCATATCTCATCCGCATCGTGCTCCACCCAGCCCGGCTTCGGAAATATCTGCTTGAACTCCCGCTGCGCCATGCTGCAGATCTCGCCCTGTGCGTTAAAAAGGATACAGCGATTGCTTGTCGTCCCGGCATCCAGCGCCATAATGTACTTTTTCATCCAATCCCCCCGTCTTTCAGTTCCGATTATAAAATGCATGACCTTTTGCCCCTGTTATCATAGCATGGTTTTTGAGGGAGGGCAATAAAAGAAGGTGGCGTTTTCTCCCTCGGAGGAAATATTTCAGACTTGCATTTTTCCGGAAAAGTGTGTATATAATTACCATCGCCGTACCTGTTATCTATTATAAATGAAAGGATTTCATTATGAAAATCACCATGAATTTTTCTCTTGAAGCAGATGATCTCGGACGTTACACGGATTCTACAGACCTGCGCCGTTTTTACCAGTCCTTTGGACTTTCCGGACTCGAGCTGATGCCGCTTGGCGAGGATCCGGCGCATCTGGTTGAAAAGGATATGATTGTCGGCGTCCATCTGCGCTGCATCACAGACTGGATGGATCTGGATAAGGACATGCTGATCGAACATTACCGAAAAGATCTGGAATATGCCCGCCTCATAAACGCGGAATACGTTGTCTTCCACGTGACACAGGTCGGCTTTGCAGAGTCTCTTGTTTATGAAATGAAGCATACGGACGCAGAGGTCGTGGATGCCGCAGCTGCCTTTATCAATGAACTGCTCGACGGGCAGGACTATCCGTTCTTGTTTCTGATGGAAAATCTCTGGTGGCCCGGTTTGAATATGCTCGATGCCAGAATCACCGAACAGCTGCTTGCGCAGGTTCATTATACAAAAAAAGGGCTCATGCTCGATACCGGTCATTTTATGAACAGTAATTACGAGCTTGAGACCCCTGCAGATGCCCTCGCATATCTGCATCAGATGCTTGATGAACATGAAGCGCTGCTTCCGATGATCCGCGGCATCCATTTAAATCAGTCCTTAAGCGGCCACTATATGAAGGATTACCGGAAGCATCCGCTCATCCCGAAAACAGATCCGACCGAGCTGGCCACCCAGACCTTCCTTCATATTTTTCAGGTAGACCAGCACCGTCCTTTTGCCGCTCCCGGTGTCCGTGAGCTGGTCAGTCGCATTGATCCGGACTATGTGACGCTGGAATACATCACGCGCAATCGCAAGGAGCACGCACAGTTTCTGAAGGCCGGGACAGATGCCCTAAAGCCAGTCACTACAGTCCGGGAGCTTGCCGCGAGAAGTTCGATCTGAATGCGTTTCTTCTCTTATTTATTCCACCTTTGAAAACAGAATCCGGTCGTTGTCCAGCTCTTTTCCGACACCGACGCTGAACTTCTCCAGCAGTCCGTCCACCGTCAGGCCATCCCGCTCCTCGCCCTTGATATCCAGCACGATCCGGCCGGAATCCATCATTAAGGTGCGGTTGCCGAGCTCCAGTGCAGAATGCATATTGTGAGTAATCATCAGGCAGGCAAGGTTGTTTTCCTGCACGATTTTCTTTGTCAGCTCAAGAACCTTATCCGCTGTTGCCGGGTCAAGTGCAGCTGTGTGCTCATCGAGCAGCAGGATCTTTGGCGGGACAAGTGTCGCCATCAGAAGCGTCAGTGCCTGCCGCTGTCCTCCGGACAGGAGTCCTACCGGCTGCTTCATGCGATCCTCCAGCCCCATATGCAAAAGGGAGAGCCGTTCGCGGAACATTTCCCGGTCGGCATTGCTTGGCTTTGAAAATATGGACTTTTTCTGTCCGGCACGCAGATAAGCAAGTGACAGATTTTCCTCAATCGTCATATGCGGCGCAGTCCCCTTCATCGGATCCTGAAAGAGCCGCCCGATCTCAACTGCGCGCTTGTGCTCCGGCACATAGGTAATGTTGCGGTCATCCAGATAAATGCTTCCCTCATCTGCAAAAAAGCTTCCGCCGATACAGTTAAATAACGTAGATTTTCCGGCTCCGTTGCTTCCAACGATCGTTGCGAACTCCCCGTCCGCTACTGTGAGGGTGACACCGTCCAGCGCGACCTTTTCATTCACCGTTCCTTCATTAAATACCTTCCGGATATTCTTCAGTCTCAGCATCAGACTCTGCCTCCCTTCTCTGCTGCGATCGCTGCACGCTTCTTTTTCTGGAACGCAATCTGTCTCTTTATGTAAGGAGACGCGATGGCAATCGCTACGATAATCGCGGAGACCAGCTTCAGGCACTCTGCCGGAATGTGCAGCCGCAGTGCGATCGCAATCGCAAACCGGTACAGGCAGCTTCCGAATACGGCTCCTCCCATACGATGATATACCGTCCTTTTTCCGATCAGCGTCTCGCCGATGACAAGGCTGGCCAGCGCAATCGTCACCATACCGGTGCCGAGATTGATGTCACATGACTTCTGATACTGTCCGATCAGACAACCGGAGAGTGCCGTCATTGCACCGGAAATACAAAGGCCGACCGTAATTGTAAAGCCCGGATTGATACTCGATGCACGGATCATGTCCTCATTATCTCCGGTTGCCCGAATGGAAAGGCCAAGCCGTGTGCCAAGGAACCATTTCAGCAGGATGCAAATGACTACTACAATCAACGCCGACACGATCAGCTTGTACCAGGTCGTGCCAAGCACTCCTTTGGTCAGGCTGTAAATCGTATCACATTTAAACAGAGACAGATTCGAAGAAAAGCCCATCGCCGCCAGGTTCACAGTATACAGCCCTGTATTAACAATGATTCCCGCAAGGATTGATTCGACACCAAGCTTCGTCTGTAAAAACGCCATAATGTAACCAGAGCACACGCCTGCTGCCATCGCTGCAAACAGCGCCAAGATCGGATGTCCCATGATCGCCACCTGAGCACCGACTGCACACCCTAACGTAAAGCAGCCGTCCGTTGACAGGTCGGCAATATTCAAAATGGAATAGCTCAAAAACAGAGCCAGTGCCACCAGCGCATAGATGAAGCCAAGCTCCAGGGCGCTCACGATGACAGAAAACGATAATAATGAACCCATAGCAAACTCCTTTTAAAGACAGATAGGGCCGCAGAAGCAAGTGCGCTTCTGCGGCTGGAATTTTATAAGATGGGCGTTCCGCCCATCCCCGCATGGCAACCCAGTCTTCCGCAAGCATGCTTGCTACAGACTGCTTTCCCTTGCGGCTGCTGCTCGAAACTGTTTACTTAAATTCTTCGGCCGTTACCGTCTCTACGACTCCGGTGCACAGTTCTGCGAATCCGCTGTAGTCAATGCCAAGTGCTTCTGCTGTCTCGGTGTTGACTGTTGCAATTCCATTGTCAAAGGTCTTGATCGGGGTGGTCGCCGGATCTGCACCCTGCAGTACTTCGATGACCATATCCGCTGTCTCTACGCCAAGCTTTGCGTAGTCTACACCGTAGCCGCAGAATGCGCCGTTCAGCGCGAAGGAATCCGCGCCACAGTAGTGCGGGATGCCTGCGTCGATGAATTTCTCATAAATCGCGAGCTCTGCCGTCATGACGGTATTGTCGGTCGGTGTAAATACTGCATCCACACCTGCAGCAATCAGTGCGTCCGCAGCCTGTGTAACTTCCGTATTATTCGTGCCGGTCTTTTCTACATATTCAATACCCTTCTCATCCAGATACGCCTTTGCATCCTCGATCGGCTTCTTGGAGGAATCCTCAGACTGACTGTAAAGAAGTCCCACCTTCTTGATATCCGGATTTGCTACAAACATCAGATCCAGAATCGCATTTGTATTTAATGCATCGCTCGTACCGGTAATATTTGCCCCCGGCGCATCCATGGATTCTGCAAGTCCTGCGCCTACCGGGTCAGATACTGCGGAAAATACAACCGGAATCTGATTATCCTCCGTCGCCGCCTGTACGATCTGCGCCGCCGGTGTCGCGATCGGAACGATGACATCCACACCGTCATCAAGCAGCTGTGTCGTGATCTGGTTCAGTGTCGTGGAATCTGCCTGTCCATTGTACACATATCCATCGAATACATAGGTATCTCCACCTTCCTCAGACTTTGCGGTCAGCTCCTTTTCGATATTCTGCTCGATCTGATTCAGAGATGCATCATCCACAAACTGAATGATACCTACCTTGTACTCAGCCGCCATTGCGGTGCCTGAAATCATTGCTGCTGCTGCCAGTGATACGGTTACGCTTGTCAGTACATTCTTTTTCATAGTTTTGTTCTCCTTTTTCTGTCTTGATTGATCCCTTCTGGGATCTCCATCTGTTCTTCAAAGGATCTTCACCGGTAAAGGACTTCTATACTATGTTCACGCTTCATAGTATAAAAAAACCGCCACAGATAATCTCTTATCTGAGACGGTAATAAAATCTTATTATCGCGGTACCACTCATCTTGACTCGTCGTCCACTTTCGCATGTACTATCATACACTCCTGATTGATAACGGGTTCGGTTCCCGGTGTATCCTACTTTGGAAAGCTCCTTTCAGACCACCCTCAAAAGTCCATTCAGCAACCTGCTCCATACTGCAATCCCACCACCTGCAGCTCTCTGTGATTTCGCAACTGATGCTTACTACTCTTTCTCATCGGTTTGTTCCTTTGTTGTGTTAAAGTGTAGCACCGGGCGTGAGATTTGTCAAGAGGGATTTTTCCCGTGCAAAACGAACTACATGAATATGCTGCCCGCACGCAGCGCCACCTGTAAAAACAAATTCGAATCGTACATCCAGCTTAAGAAAGTGCTCTGCTCGACAAGTCCGATAAGCTGCGTCCCGATTGAGGTCGCGGAGCACAGGGAAAGGATCAGGAAAAATACCCACAAAAGCAGCAGGGCCTGCACAAGTCCGAGCAGCATCCCGGCAAAACGGTTGATGACGCGGATCACCGGAATATGCGCCATGAGATTCAGCAGGGTAATAATTCCCCAAAGCAGAAGCTGCACAACGACAATTGATACCAGATAAGCCACGACATTCAGAATGCTCGTCGCCACAAAGTTGATCAGATAATCCGGAAAGCTGGAAACGCCCAGCCCTTTGTAGCCCTCATCATTATTGTAGTCCAGCAGGATATCCTTCAGCTGCTCCGGCAGCGGAAGGTTCTCGATGATCTCCGTCTGCTCGATCCGGGTCAGGCTCTTCGTACCTCCCTGTGAGTCCTGACTGCCATCTGACGATCCGGACAGGTACTGATTCAAATACTGCTGTATGTATTGATTTTTATAGACTTCCAGCTGTTCATCGCTGAGCTGGTCGAGCATCGTGCTGTCAAAGCCGTTCTGCTCCAGAAGCGCTCTGATCTCATCCCGCCCCATATTGGCATAGGCATCTGCGGCAGATCCGGAATTCGTTCCGGCTCCGCTTCCCGAACCGGTAAGGCTGTTCAGCACCTGTTTTTCCATAATTCCGGTACACTGCTCTACGAGGAAGGTATAGACCGTCGTATTTTCCTTCAGATACTGTGTAATATACGGAAGCAGCGCGGATACCAGTATGATCGACAGCGCAAGTGATACCATCGCAGCAAATTTTTTTACAAAGCCCTTACGAAAGCCTGCGATCGCAAACAGCACCATCACTGCCACCACCGCGGCCTCTAACAGATTAATCATGTCCCTCTCCTCTCTGACCGGTGCTTACCCGATCCGGATCTTATCAAAGCTGTCTTTTGAGATAACCAGATACTTCCGGTATTCTCCAAAGTAGAAAAAGCCTTCCACTTCCTTTTCGTAGGCAGATGAAAAACGCTGATGCCCGGATTTTGAAAATACATCAAAGCTCTTGTCATTATACATCAGGATCTGGCCGTTCTCGATCTTGATCTCATCAAACTTCGCATCGATCTTCGCAGACGATTTTTTCCGGCCACTGTAATTATACAGCTCCATCCGGTACTGCTCATCACCATCGTCATTCAAGAACAAAAATCCGATGCGCTCCGCATCATGGAAGCTGCTGATGATCTCTTTTTCAAACTGTACGCTTGTACTCTCTTCCGGCGCATTGCTCCCGGAAAACACATGATATCCGCTGTCCGAGACCGCCACCGCATGTGCGTCATCCGTAAAATAAATCTGCGGAATCACTTCATCGGTGTACTCCGTGCGACTGACGATATTGTCCGTCTTGTCCTTTCCGGCCGCACCAAAATGGTAAAATACGACCTCGTCGGTCATAACGCCCTCCGCCAGCTTCAGATAGGACACCGCCATCTTTTGCCCGTTCGGAGAAAGCGCGACATCGAGCGGATAGCCACTCTCACCGACCGTCGTCTTGTCCGTCGCCACAGACGTCCCATCCGCCTGGTACAGATTCACCCAGGTCACCGTATCGTCCTGCAGCACAAGCGCTACCACACCCTGCCTGGAAACGCGTGCCTTCAGGATCGGAATCTGCGTCTCAAAATTACCGAGCAGCCCCTCCCGGTTGACGATATAGACCTGTGTCCCCTGCTGCTCCGCGATTACCATTGTACCGTCGCAGAGATCCGCAATCGGCGCCTGCATGCTGTAGGTCACACTCCACTCCGTATCTCCGGTACGGGAAATACAGGAAACTCCGTCTGAATTGTAGCGATACAGCTTTTTCCCGACGGACAGGTACTTCGTTCCGGAGACTGCCTCAACAGACTTCGAAGCTGTAATCACATAATCCCGGAATACATGCAGCTGATTGTACAGAAAAAAGCTGCCTGCTATGATCACAATGAGCGATGCCAAAAAGATACGCCAGTGTCTGGTCTGACGGCGGCTGCGCTCCAGCCGCTGCTTCGGATCACCTTCCGGCAGCTCCCGTCCCGGCGCAAACGCACGCTCCTCAATTTCCAGCTCTTCCTCCTCGTCCTCATCCACATCTAATTTTAAAAAGCTCAGCTTCTCGCCGAGCCATGCGAGGGTATCCTTCCAATTTTTTTTCTTCATGTCCTACCTCGATTTTCTTTCGGGTTTCCTTTCGGAACTGGATATTACTATAGCAGAATCCGGCAGGAAACGCAACCGCTACAAAAGCTCCCCTGCGGCATCCTGCCACAGAGGAGCTCCGGGAATCCGCCTGTGTATCGTCGTCCGTTTTACGGCAGGACGATTCTCTGACCCGGCATAATCAGATTTGCGTCTGAAATATGATTTACCTGGCAAAGCAGTTCCAGCTTATCCAGACTTCCATAATATTGATTACAGATATCCGCAAGGGTATCTCCCATCCGAATTGTGTAGGAAGCGTGGATTCCCTGTGCGGCTGCCGACGCAGCCATCGTTAACCGGGCATCTTCCCCGGTGGTGGCCAAGTCGGAAGCGCCAGTATTTGAAGCAGCAGCTGTAGCTGGATTTGCTGTGCCTCCGTCTGCGACGGCCTGACCTGGCTCAGATGCTACGGCAGCCCCTGCGAGTAAATTTGTATCCGCTGCAGCACCGTCTATCTGCGCATTCCCTGTCCCGGACGATGCAGGCTGTGCCGAGGCTTCTGTATCCTCATCCGTCCCGGCTGATACAGGCTGCGCCGAGGCTCCTGTACCCTCATCCGTCCCGGCTGATACAGGCTGCGCCGAGGCTTCTGTACCCTCATCCATCCCGGCTGACACAGACGGTGTGCCAGCTTCGTTTCCATCTACAGCCGCACTTCCTCCGGCCGCTTCCGGAACTGCGGATCCATCTTCTGATCCCGTTCCAACAGCTGCCTCCTTCGCCGCAAATCCATCCGATGCGGTCCGGTTGCCGCCCTGGACGACCGCCGTGCTGTCCGCATTTGTATAGATCCGGTCGGCCTCATTTTCTTCCGTGTTCATCTGGTAACTGCCAGCCTGATTTTTCCGGATATCATCCATGCGTGTCACTGCAATTGCTCCGATCACAAGCGCAGCAACAACAAAAAAAGAACTTGCCAGCTTCAGCATGCTGCCCGTTCTTTTCTCCCCTTTGATCCGTACTTTTTCGCGAAAGCTTTTGATCGCTTTATCCGGAATGCTCTCTTTTTCAACCCTGTCTTCCTTAAATTCGTCTGCCAGATACTGCTGCATCCTGCGATTCTGCTCATAAAACACAAAATAACCGCGCAGCTTTTTATAGCAGCCCTCCACCGTCCAGTAAAGATTTTCCTCCTGTTCCTGCAGATGATAGATCAGCTGCATAGACATGGGATTCAGCTTCTCCGCCAGCTTCATGCGTTCAGTCGGATACTGGCCGATCACACAGCAGCCCTGAACGTCCCAGTCCGGAAAATATTTTTCCTTCTGCTCCTCCAGCTCCTTTTTAACCGCTTCCTCCTCACCGTCCGGAATTTCCAGAATCCCGCGGAGAAACAGATATATCCCGTCTTCCTCCTTCCGCTGTTCTCCATAGAAAATTCCGAGATAGCCATCCTTTTCCTGCGGTTCCTTCTTATGAATGCAGGTCATCACATAATCCTCGATGCAGATTTTTTCCGCTCCCCGTATTTCTCCGATCTGACGTATGTTTTTCGGCAGGGCCGTTTCCTTCTCCTTTCCCATACTCCACTCACTCCTTTTTTAGGCTTGCCTATACTCTACCATACACTCTATGCGGAATTTAGCAATTCATGGACAAAATCCAGAAAAATTTTTCTGCAGGCTGCCACTGCATAGGCGAGAAAAAATCTGGATAGAATAGATCAGCACGACTTGTACCCTTTGCTTTTTGTGTACGTAGTTTTCCTATATGCAATATCAGCTATACAATGGAGGAACTATTATGCCCCAACATTTTCATCTTTCGGACACTGACACTGCTCTTCCCCTGCAGGAGGCCTGTCTCTCCCAGCTGCTTCACAGCTTCCGCCCCCAATCCTCCGGCTCCATACTCCGTAAGCTGACCTCCCGCGCATTTGGCGAGCCGTCTGATACCACTATACTTCCGCCGGTCATTCTCTGCATCGGCACGGATCGTCTGATCGGCGACAGTCTCGGCCCGCTCACCGGTTCTCTGCTGCAGCGCGCCCACTGCCCGCTGCCTGTTTACGGCACCTTAGCGCAGCCCGTTCACGCTCTGAATCTTGCAGACTTCCTCGCAGAAATCCGTCGTACGCATTCAAACAGTCCGGTCATCGCCATCGACGCCTCTCTTGGCCCAGACAGCCGCATCGGCTGTCTCACGCTGCGCCCGCATGGCCTTCAGCCCGGCGCCGGTGTCCATAAACGCCTTGCCCCCGCCGGTGACATCTCCATCACCGGCATTACCGGACCCAACAGCCGTCAGCCCTACCTTTCCCTGCAGACCGCAAGACTGGCAACGGTAATGGAGATGGCAGAGGAAATCTGTGCGTGTATTTTGCAGGTGGGGAAAACAGATACCACCACGTCTTAAATACGGCAAAGCGGGCCAGTCATATACTCGATATGCCTGACCCGTTTTGTCACTACTGCTTTATTTTTATAATTTTATCCGATTACTTTAACTGTGCACTTTGTAGAAACAGAGCCAGAAGTTATCGTAATCACTGCTGTTCCCTTCTTAAGCCCTTTGATCTTTCCTTTTGTGGTCACAGTCGCAACCTTTTTATTCGAAGACTTAAAGGTAAGCTTTTCATCGCTTTTAGCCGGAGCAGTCTTTGCTTTCAGGGTATATGTCTTTCCCTTCTTCAGCGTAATCTCTGATTTCACACCATTGATTGCCGTCGTCTTCGTCTTCGGAACGGTAACCGTAACGGTGTATTTCTTCTTTCCGGCCTTTACCGTGATCTTAGCCTTTCCTGCCTTCTTCGCGGTAATGACACCCTTCGATGTGACGGTCGCTACCTTCTTATTGGAGGAACTGAAGGTCAGCTTATCCTGAGAAGTAATCGGAGTCAGCTTCGGCATCAGCGTTGTCTTCTGTCCCTTCTTGAGCGTCATCGTCTTGGTGAGACCACTGATCTTGGAAGTCGTTACCTTCTTCTTCTGAACCGTAATTTGTACCTTCTTCTGAAGGCCGCTCTTCAGTGTAATCGTCACGGTCGCCTTGCCGGCCTTCTTGCCTGCGGTCAGCTTTCCGTTTGCGTTTACTTTCACAATGCTCGTATTGCTGGACTTCCAGGATGCTACCGAATCGCCCTTGGCAAGATCCGTTACTTTCAGCTTCGAGGTAGACTGTTTTACCTTCATCGGAAGCTTCGTCGCATTGACCTTCATCGTCGGTGTCAGTGCTGCTCCAACGTTTCTCTGCTCCTTCTCCCCGCATGCACAACTATATTCTCTTACCTCCGCTGCAAATACGGTTGCCTCCGATACGACACGGAACTCTGTGAAAGCATGCTTATGGTTTGCCTTCTCATAGTATGCATTGATCTTTTCCTGTACTTTCAACGCCTGCTCATAATCCTTCAGATATTTCTGATCTTCCTCGGTAACGCCTTCCTTCAGTGCCTGAATCTCCTTCAAAGCTGCCTGCAGCTCGCTTGCATTCCTATCGTCTACATTCACGCCTGCATTCAGTCCATATTTCTGAATGATTGCATTGATCAGCTCTGCCTTTGCCGGGCTGACATAATACTGATAGCTCTCAAGAGAAAATACATCTTCCTTTGCAAGTCCTTCTGCTGCCTTATCAACTGCATCAATCAGGCTCTTATTTTTCAGTGTAATCGTCACGCCGTCCAATGTCGATTTGATCAGGTCATTGAGTGCTTCGCGCTGTGCAATCACTGCATCCACTTTGGTCTTCGCTGCCTGGAGCTTTGCAAGGTTCGTGATCGCTGAGGTATCCTCCCCAAGTGCCTCCACTCTTGAGAGCAAACTGTCGATCTGCGCCTGAGAGCTGCTCGTAATCTGTGACTCTTCCGGGAGCTTATTGATGTCTGCTACGATCGCATCTGCAATCACCTTCTGCTCCAGATCCGCAATCTTTTCATAAGCCATCTCCAGTTTTTCCGGATTTATGATCAGCAGTCTCTTCTCATCATCCAGTCCCAGATAGCCCTGGTACAGGTTCTCAATCATATCACGGGAGTCCAGTGTCATCTCATCCAACGCCGGCAGTGCCATGATACCACTGTTGATCCGCTCGATCTCGTCCTGCTTGGAAACTTCCAAAATATCAAGCAGCTTCTGGATATTTGTGACCTTTGCCTGCTCTTCTTCACTCAGACTGTCATAACGCGCTTTGATCCGCTTTACTTCTGTACGATTGTACCATTTGTAAGAATTTACTTCTGGCAGATTCCGGATCTGACGTTCTACATCTGTCGCTGTAATCATACGCTTTGTGAGGTCGTCCAAACCATATGCATAGAGATAGTTAGAATCATTGTAGTAATAAATCAATCCATTATCGCCAACTGTCATGCTCTGTGAACAAAACTGTCCCACGCCAATATTATCTACCTTTTCATAAATTGGCTCGGTCTGTCCGATACTATCCTGAATAATATACATAGCAGATGTACGATTCGGATATTGTCCATCCGGTCTATAAGGAACAACATACAGATATACTTTGTAATTGTTCTCAGCCGTCGCATATGCGGTCGACAATACTGGCGTTCCTTTAGAGCCCAGATCAGGAATCTGGTAAATTTCTGTCATCGTATTCGCATCAATGACGCGGAACGGCTCGTTACTTCCACCGTGTCCGCCACCACCGCACACATAAATCCTGCCATTGTAGATCACCGGACTGGACTTGATGCCACCGCCATTCTTGTCCGACTTGAACCACTTCATCGAATCGCGATTAAAAGTTCCATCCTTGTTCACTTTCACTGAAAGGATCGCGCCTCCCTTGCCGCTTCCGGATGCAAGCGTGAGATACAGTCTACGGTTCTTTTCGTAATAGTTCGGTGTCGACTGAACCTGATAATCTGTTAAGTTAAGCTTGTCTACCACCTCACCGGTCGTCTTGTTTACCGCAAAGAATGTACCGGCCGTATCTCCAAAGTATGCATAATTTCCTACGAATTCTGCTCCACCCCAGAGAAAGCCCTGCTGAGAGCCTTTCGTCGCCTCCACATCCCACTCTGGACTGATATCATAGCTCTTCTTCTCATCCGTAGCAATAAATGCATAGTAGGAACCTGCGGATCCATAGGAGGCCAAGTAGAAATATCCGTCATGATACATAATCGGTGTTTCGATTTGCGTATTGGCATTTAAAGCGATTGTCTGATACAGAAATTCCAGGTCAGAAGAGCGGTATACCTTAACGACTACCTTACCGTCGTCATTCTTTGCCATTGCAAAGACCTTGCCATCTGCGCAGGTTACCTGTGGAAGCAGCATCATGCAGCCCCTCGCCTCATTTTGTGCAAGGATTTCTCCATCCTCCGGATCCAGCTTGTATATCTTATCATCCATAGTCACGTATACAGCCTTATTGTAATAAGCCGGTGCACTTACATGTGCAAACATGGTACTACCAGTCTCTGCCTTCAGCTTCCACTTCTCCACCAGATCCTCGCCGGTCTGCGGGGTCTTGGAATCGGACACGCCCTTCTGTTCTTCATTTCCAAGAAACTGACTCCAGTTTAATGCACTGTCTGTATTCTGTAGGCCAGCCTTTTCGAGCAGCTGATTATAATAATGCTCTGCCTCTGTTAGCACATCGTAGTTGTAAACCAGAAGCTTGTCCTCTTCCGGAAGCTCGTTGTATGCTGCTCTTGCCGCATCGATCTTTTCTTTGCTCCGGTTGGATGCATTCAGACTGACACCACCGATGTTCTCAATGCGGTTGATGACATTGTCGACATCCGTATAGCCGGCAGCCCGCACAAGCGTTACCGGGATCTCAGAGAGCTGGTTTGCAAATACGGAGATATTCTCTGTCACACTCTCGTATCCGGATGCCTCTGCGATATAGGTATAACGGATTCCTGCTGTCAGGACATAGGAGCCATCCTTCTGCGGATTCACGGTCTTTCCGTCCGGATCGGTGACGGTGATCGCCGCATAATCCGGTGTCAGGGCAAATTTCAGGGTATAGGTCTTTGCCATATGCACCGTATACACTGCAGCGGCATTCTTTTCTTCGGTTCCATCCGTCAGCGTCATAACGATATCGTACTGATCGCTCTTCTTCGGAATCACTACCGTTGCCGTCGCCAGAGAATCCACAACGGTGCACGTCGTCTCCTCCTGAAGCACGGCCTGCGTCTTTGTATCTACTACCTTCAGGCGGATCTGCTGATGCTCTGTATCCAGGTCAGCCGCAGACATCACAATGTTCAGGGATTCCTCGCTGGATGACAGGATTGCCTGATATTCCTTTGTGTTTTTATTAAACCTAGGTGACAGAGTCATCATATTTCCACTGCCATCGTACAACTGCAGGTTCTTCAAATATGGTGCCTTTTCCAGATTAAGTACAATTGGCCCATCTGCGTTCATGTCTACCTTGCCGGATATACGGATATATCCGTCTGCCTCTGCCGTATAGGTATATTCCGTTCCTTCCGTCAGTTCATATTTTCCTTCTACCGGGCTGACTGTATTTCCTTCTGCATCCTGTACAGTCAGCTTTGCATTCTGTGGCGTTACCTGAAAGCCGATCTGTTTTACTGCCGCAAGTGTACTATATTCTGCCACCTGTTCCGTCTCAGTTTCCGCAAAATCGGCCTCTGTTTCCGTTTCTGTACCATTCAGATACAGCTCTGTTTCCGTTTTGATCTCTGTAGACGTTTCTGTCCATAACTCCGTCTCCGATTCGATCTCTGTGGATACTTCTGTCCACAGCTCTGTCTCCGCGCTCTGTCCTACCTCCTCGCAGCCGACAATCTGCAGTCCGTTTCCCGACTCATCTTCGCCGACCCCCGCCAGCAAGGACTCGGAGACAACTGTACTTTCCTCTCCCTCATCCAGAATCAACTCCTCTGCCAGCACGCTGGTCGGAAGTCCGCCGACAGTCATAGTCAGCGCAAGAAATCCGGAAAGCATCTGTTTCATCCTTTTTTTCATATCCTGTTCTCCTTTTCTTTCTGAAGACCCACGGAGTGCCCCGCCTTCAGAGTTTCCTCTGAAGCTTCCAGAGCCGGATCCATTCAGATTTTGGCAGGTCTCCTGGCTTGAGTTCTTCCTACTTTCCCATCCTTCCCAGTTTCCCAGTGGTTCATGAGGAGTTCGTCCCTTTTACAGTAGCGGGGGCTGCTGCGGATTTTCACCGTATTCCCTTTTAATGCCTGTGCAGCCGTATCTGATATGTCCCTAGTTCTTCATCATATTCATATAATCACAGGTATCCCCTGTGCTGGAAGCATTTTTACTCTTACGCCTCTTTTACTGCGATATAAATATCCATGCAGCAGGCCTCTTTATCGGTACATCGTATATCATAATACTCAAAGTCATATCCTTTCTCATCCGGCACATATCTGCTTCTGGAAAACCAGACTCGGTAAATATATTTCCACGTATCACGGATCCGAAGTGCAAATGCCTGATGCTGAGAAGTGAGTGTCATATTGAGTGGTTCTGTCGTAAATACAGCATACTTACCCGCCGGAATTTCCACCACCTGCATTCCTTCTGCCAGCTCCGGCTTCTCTGCGATCTTACTTCCAAAGAAATACTTCAGATTCCCGTCTTCATCCGTCTCTTTGAGCCAGAGTCCGATCTTCACATCATCCTTTTGCATATGCCCGTGATGATGTCCATGCCCGTGACCGTGTCCATGTCCTACCCGGTCCTCCTTTTCCTGATACCAGTAGGCTGCGGTATCCTCCCCCTGCTTTTTCACCTCGGAGCCCCGCTCATGTCCAAGTACAAAAAATGGCTGGAGCTCTACGATTTTTGGTTCTGTCATAAAATGGCCCTCCCCGTCTTTGTAGGATCGAAAATATTCCGTAGGCGTACATCCGTATTTCTTTTTAAATGCCTTCGAAAATCCTGCCGGTGTCTCAAATCCCACATCCAGAGCAGCCTCCAGCATCCCGGCCCCTCCATAGATGCGGTCGATCGCCGCTTCCATCCTCCTGCAGCGAATATACTCCGCCACAGAAATATCCTTGATCACCTGAAAAATTCTGCAGAAATGATAATAGGAATAATGGTATTTCTCCGCCAGCTCTATCGCTGAGAGCTCCTTCTGAAAATTCCGGTCAATATACCGACAGCATTCTGCGATTGTCTCTGCGTATCCCATGTCGCCTTCTCCTTTTTACTATACATGACAGCTTCTGTTTTTTCTTATCCTGTTTAGCTCTTTATGCTCACTCCCAGAAGTTGCCGCCGATGTCCCGTCCCAGATCGCAGGTGTAAATCCACTGGATCACATCCTTATCCTGCAGCACATATTTGCTGCAGCCGTAATTCGGGAACCAGCCATTTACCGTATACATCCAGCCACTCCCGGATCCGCAGTCGAACTCGTCCAGATGATTGATGCCCACGATATAGCCTGCCCCGTGCACGCTGTCATTGCGGAACTCCAGCTTCAGTCCTGCCATACGGGTCACACGCTTCAGTACCTCAAATACGGTCTCTCCGTCATAGAGCTCTACCGTCGTCTTTTTCAGGATCACTCCATTCGACGGCACGTAGCCTGCCAGTCCTTCCCTCAGATCCCCCATATTCCGAAGGATTGTTTCACAGCGAATCGTAATCGTACAGGTCTTTTTCGGTGCTTCCGTCTCTTTTTTCGGCGGTTCGGTCGCCGGCGTGCTCTCTGACTGCTCCGGCTTCTTCTCGGTCTCCTGCTTTTTCTCTGTCTCCTGTTTTTTTTCGGTCTCGGAGGTCGTCCCGCTGCCTTTTCCGGTCAGATCCAGCTCCCCGTCCGCCTTGATCTTTTTCTTTTCCGTCTCTTTCTGGCTTTTCTTTGTCCCGCCTCCGGTGCCATAGGACACGCCGCCGCTGATACTTCCGGAATCTGTGGACATATCCGGAACAGTCGCTTTGTCCCCATCGTCCAGTGTCTCTGCTTTTCCGGCCCCGGCATCTGCCTGCACTCCTCCGGCAACCGTATTCTTTTCTTCCGATCCGGTGCTCTTCTGCGCCTTACCGGTCGTCTTTTCCGACTGCTTTTTTTCTGTCTCTTCCTCAGTAAGCGCTGTCTCGCCAGCCGTTTCCGCTTCCATGCCATCGGATCCCGGCTCCGGCTCTGTCTCCACCACAGCCTCTGTCGTCCCCTCCGCGGCCTTCAGCGCCTTACGCGCTTCTTTTAGCTCCTGCAGGGCTTCTTCCGCCTGTTCGTCCGTCGCATTCAAGTCGCTTTGGACCTCCGCCGCGGCCTCTACCACCGCCGCAAACGTCTCTACCGCCGAGTCCGACCAGCTGCCATCTGCCTCGCCACTGCGAATCTCCGCGATCAGCTCTCTGGCGCTGTACACCTCATTTGCAAGTTGGCTCTTTACATCCACTCCACTGATCCGTATATGCGTCAGCACACCGCCTGCAATCAGCAAAAATAAAATCGCCAGAACGATCTTACGCCCTTTTCTTTCCCGCATGCTCCATCATCCTTTCTCCTTTTACCGGTATATCCCATACTTGATCTTTACCCGTTCTACTTTGCGAATCACTTTTTCTCCAAACACATACAGGAAAAATGCACTGCCACAGGCATGTGTCGCATCATACGGTACCCCTGAAATATACAGAATTTTCAGAGAATCCCAGCTGATCGTCAGGCCGGACGCGGATACATAGCTGTTAAACACCAGCGCTGCGACGTTCATAATCCCTCCGTAGATGATAAAGGTTGTCAGAAAGCCGTATACCGCCAGCGTGATATCATCCACCGGAAGCCGCTTTCGCTGGATCAGAAAGCCGCCCAGCATCCCGGCCGCCCCAAACAGGTACAGCCGCCAGCCAAAGAACCCGCCGCCACGTATCCTGGCATCGATCCAGGCCGCGGCTGCAGCCAGCAGCACGCCGGTGACCGGTCCTGCCATCACCCGGAAATGGTCTGATTTTTTCCGGTCCAGATCATTTTTATTGAAGACAAGCCCCGCAAAGAATCCAAGAATCCCCCAGCAGAACATCTGCCACGGCGTCCAGGGCCCCTGTCCCAGAAAGAAATTGCACAGAAAGCGGGCCAGCGCGCCGACAAGGAACCCTGCCTCCGGTCCCAGTGCAATTCCTGACACGATCGCCATCGCCGTCCCTGCCTGAAAGGGAATCGTGATATAGCAGACGATATTCCCAAGTGCGGTAAGTGCCGTCATCACCGCCACCAGCACCAGCTCGCGCGCCCGCGGTTTCTTCCGCTCAAACATCATGAAAAACGGCGCCATGACATAGAGCAGGATCAAAACACTGACCAGCATAAAATTATAGTCGTTCCAGTAGTGGATCCCCACATAGACCGTCAGCGGAATCAGCACAAAAATGACCAGCGTCGATATCGCAACTCTCCGTTTTCTTTTTTTCAGATAGATCTTTTCACTGTATTTCTGCCACATAGCTCCACCACATCCTTGCAGGTCACGGCATTGTCAAACAGGTGACGGGACATCCGGTTTGCCGCTGTCGTATAAAAGCTGTTGCCACAAAAGAAACGCTCCGGTGTATCCGCCGCCCGCACCTCCCCGTCAAAGAGCATGGCACACTGGTCGGCGTATTCCCCGCAAAATTCAATATCATGGCTGATCATAAAGATCGTCCTTCCCTGTTCCTTCTGCTCCAGCAAAATTCGCGCAAGTTTTCGTTTAAAATGCGGGTCAAGCCCCTTGGTCGGCTCATCCAGCAGCAGAAGCTTCGGATCTCGAAGCAGTACCTTTCCAAGCGCCAGCCGCTGCTTCTCACCGCCGGACAGGTCATACGGATGCATACGCTCCAGCCCGTCCAGCTGCATTTCCCAGATCATATCGCGCACCGCAGCCAGCTTCTCTTCTCTTGAAACCGGCTCATAGCTAAGCGCCTCATACAGCTCTTCCTCCAGCGTGATTTCCGTAAAGACAGACGCCGGATTCTGCGGCAGCACGCCAAGGCAGTGGTCAAAAAGGCCGGTCTTTCCATAGCTCTCGATCCGTTTTCCGAAAATCGCAAGCTTCCCTCTCCAGGGCTTCCATCTTCCGCTCAATACGCCGAGCGTCGTACTTTTTCCGGCTCCATTTCCGCCCATCAGCGCATAGATCTGGCCTTTTTTTACATTCAGGGTCAATCCTCTTAAGACGTCCTCCCCCTGCCGTGTATAGCGGAACCAGACCTCTTCCATACAGATCGCGGTGTCTTGCACCGGTGTCTCTGCTTTTGGCCGTTCCAGATGCCGGATCTGAGGTTCTTTTACTGTCTCTGTCAGCCAGAGCCTTCCCTCCCGCACCGTCAGCGGGATCGCTGCGCAGTCCGGCTGTACCTGCATACAGATCCGCACCGACGCGGGCAGCAGTTCCCGCAGCTCTTCCTTTTGTGCTCTCGCGACAAACCGGACCGTCTCCTGCGGCGTTCCCTGAAAGAGCAGGCGGCCATCCTCCATCAAAAGCACCTGGTCTGCCATCGGAAATACTTCCTCAAGGCGGTGCTCTGTGATCACAATCGTCGTCCCGAGCTCCTGATTGATTCTCCGCAGGGTGTTCAAAAACTCTGAGGCAGCCACCGGATCCAGCTGCGAGGTCGGCTCATCTAAAATGATCGCCTTTGGGTGCATCGCCATGACCGCCGCCAGATTCAAAAGCTGCTTCTGTCCTCCGGAAAGCTCACAGGTGTCTTTCCGAAACCAGGTCTGAATCCCGAAGTAGCTGGCCATCTCGGAAACCCGGCGATTGATTTCTCCCACCGAACATCCGAGGTTCTCCAGACCAAAGGCCAGCTCATGCCATACCTTGTCCGTCACGATCTGGCTCTCCGGGTCCTGCCCGACGTATCCGATCTCGGAAGCGTCCCGGCGGTTGTCCAGCAGCATCAGATCTTCGCCGTAGTACCAGATCGCCCCGTCTCCGATCCCATACGGCACCAGACTTTTTTTCAGATGGCGCATTAGCGTCGTCTTGCCACACCCGGATTTTCCACAGACCAGTACAAACTCGGATTCCCGGATCTGAAAGCTCAGATCCGTTAATGCGCTTTTCTCACAATCCGGATAAGAAAAAGTCACATGTTCGAATACAAACGTCTCCATTTCCATTCCCCCAGAAGCTCTATCACGACCGGCAGCAGGCAAAGTCCTGCAAATGCTCCGTATACCGGTATCTTCAGCCAGCCTGCTTTCCGAAATACGATTCTCGGATAAAACAGCAGGCCATTCATTTTTTCCACACAGCCGATTAGCACCACGCCGCCAAGCAGCAGGATCAGCAATAAAACGCACAGGTCTCTCCGGTCAAACCGGTAAATGGTATAGCTGCTCCGGCCCTTCAGCCCATAGCCCCGTGCCTCCATCGAGTCCGACGTCTCGATCCCGGCTTCCAGCGACCATGCAATCAGAATGGAGAGCTCTTTGCTGAAAATGCGGAGCTTTTTTATCGGGTGCCGGCTGCCGTCGTCCCTTCCCATACAGCGCTGCCCATCCTTCACCTGATCAAATCTGCGCTGCAGCAGCGGAAACATCCGAAAGGTAATGGACAACAACAGCCCCAGCACCGGAAGTACCCGCCCGAACAGGCAGATAAACTGGTCGATCCCCATGACCATTCCCCAGCACTGGATCCAGACCAGCACAGAAGAAAAAAGCATCGCCGCTGCCAGTCCGTACAGTACCGCTTCCAGCGTGACCGCTGCATCATTCAGGTAAAAGAGGATCGTACTGCCGCGCTGCGTAAAGAGCG
This sequence comes from Lachnospiraceae bacterium, assembly GCA_902363135.1. Classification (GTDB taxonomy): domain Bacteria; phylum Bacillota; class Clostridia; order Lachnospirales; family Lachnospiraceae; genus Choladousia. The sequence continues at coordinate 171,128 of CABIZF010000002.1, read as the reverse complement.
GGTTGATCACAATGCCAAGCATCACCAGCGGCACCGTCATGCGCAGGTTCCGCTTTATCGCTTTTCCCTGCCCCCATAAAAAGGAGCAGAGGAACCCGCAAAGCAGGCTGCAGCAAAGGAAATATGGATGCATGGAAAACATGGTAAACACAAGTATCAGTACAAAATACAGAAATATAACCGCCGGATGATACCCGGAAAAGCTTCCCATCTGCCCTGCCTCCTCTTTTCTATGACTCCATATCCTCCAGTCCGCCTTCCATCTCCAGGTAGACCCGTCGGATCTCGTCCAAATCCTGCGCTTCTGCCTCCCACATGCCACGGTCAGCAACCTCCAGCAGCCGTTCGCAGATATGGTGCAGCGCCCACGGATTTTCTTTTCCAAGAAATTCCTTCATCCGCGGAGTCTGCAGATACAGCTGCTCAAGCCCCCGGAAATCCGCAGCGGTAATGTTGTCCGCTGCTGCACTCCAGCCAAATACCGTATCAAACATCATAGAAATCTCCTGTGCTCCACGGTACCCGTGCGGCATCATTCCCTCCGCAAACGCAGGATTCAGAAGTTTCGCCCGAAACAGCCGTTCCGTTTCTTCCTTTAACGTGCGCAGCTTTCTGCCCGTCCCGTCGCTGTCTGAGAATACATAGGCCTCGGTCTTTTCTCCTTTTGCCTGTTCTGCCGCAGCCACCGCTCCGCCGAAATAGTTGTAAAAATCATCGCTTTCCATCAGATCTTCTTCGGACGAGGACATATTTTTTACCACCGCTTCTCCGGCTTTCAGCCGGTCACGGAACGCTTCTTCCATCGCTTCCCCTGACCGGTTCCGCCCGTAGGAAAATCCACCCCATTTGATGTAACTCTCTCCGAGCTCTCCCCGGTCCTTCCAGGCTCCGCTCTCGATCAGCGGCGCTACCCCCGCGCCATACTGTCCAGGCGGACAGCCGAAAATCCGCGCCGAAGATACACGCACCGCCTTCTCCTTTTCCATCCCGGATGCCACCAGCGTCCGGATGTCCCGCATCACATGCTCCCGCACATAATTGCTCCCTATCGGCTCCTCCTGTGCGATCACCAGATTGACCGCGTCATCCAAAAGCTCGATCAGGTTGGGGAAGTTATCGCGAAACAGTCCGCTGACACGCAGGGTCACATCCACGCGCGGGCGCTGCAGCTCCCCCGGTGAAATCAACTCCAGCCCGGAAACGCTCTGCGTCCCCGCAATCCACGTCGGACGCACGCCGAGCAAGAAAAGGATTTCCGCTACCGTATCGCCCTGCGTTTTCATCGTCTCACCGGAATACACGACCATTGTCACGCTCTCCGGCCATTTTCCGGAGCCTTTGCGCATTCGATCGAGCAGTTCCTCCGCCATCTTTTTCCCGGTCTCCCACGCGGCACGCCCCGGAATCTGTCCCGGATGAAGTCCGTAAAAATTCCTTCCGGTCGGCAGTACCTCCCTGCTGTCCCGGCTCGGACAGCCCGAGCCTCCGGGTGGAACGAACCTGCCTTCAAACGTCGCGCAGACTGCATCCAGTTCCTTCGGTATCTCCTGCAGCCGTTCTTTTAAGACCTCCCGCGTCTCGCCTCCCGTGCTCAAAAACTCCAGTATGTGCTCCATGCGCGTCCCAACCGGAATCTTCCCGAGAATATGTAACCCATCCCGAATCTGTGAATGCCGGATCTCTTCCAGCCAGCCCTCCAGACCGTCAAGGCTTACGCGGGTTTCTTTGGGGATTTCCAGTGCCTCTGCCTTTTTCCGCAGCTCTTCTTCCAGTATGGCCAGCTGCTTTTTATCATATTTCTCTGCGTTGCGGTACTGTTCCAGCAGTACCGACAGCTCCTCCAGCGCACCATACAGCCCTGCCTGTTTCATCGGCGGCGGCATATGGCCGATCAGGACTGCCGCTGCGCGCCGCTTGGCCTGCGTCCCTTCGCCCGGAAGATTTACGATATAGGGATAGACATTCGGCAGCTCCCGTAAGCAGAGCTCCGGATAACAGTCCGCAGAGAGCCCGAGCGCTTTTCCCGGCAGCCATTCTACGGTTCCATGTGCACCCACGTGATAAATAATATCTGCGTGAAATACATCCCGGATCCACTTGTAATATCCAAGATACTGATGCGGGCAGGGGCGCTTTAAGGAATGGCAGGCCGCCTCCGCCTCCTGCTCCGTCTCTCTGGCCGGCTGGATCCCTACGAACAGGTTGCCATTCTGGATGCCCGGTATCAGGATCTGCTGATCCAGAACCAGCCATTCTCCCGGCGCCTGTCCCCAGCGTTCTTCCATCTCTTTTCTTGTGTGCTCCGGAAAGCCCGTAAACCACTGCTCATAGTCCCTGCCAGCCAGAACGCCCGCACTTTTTTCTCGCATCAGCGTATACGAAAGCGTATCGTTTTCATTTGTAAGCCCATTTAGCAGCTCCCGCAGCAATTCCGCCCCGTTTTCCCAGCTCCGCTGCAGAAACAGTCCTTTTTCCTGCAGGGAACGGATCATGCGACAGGCACTCTCCGGCGCATCCAGCCCATACGCACACCCGAGCATGTCTCTGCGCGGCGGCATATTGTGCAGTAAAATCGCAACCTTTTTTTCTGATGCCGACTTTACCTGAAGCCTGCCCCAGCTTACTGCCAGCCCCGCCACCAGATCGATCTGGGCCGGAAGCGGCACCGTCCGGCTCACCGAGCCATGTTCCCCCTGCTGCTTTTCCGTGCAGCCGATGACCGTCGTAATGATCTGTCCGTCCAGCTCCGGCTCAAATACACTGGAACCAACAGACATGGAATCCATCCCCTCAAACGACTGCTCCCACTTTTCCTGACTAAGATACGTGACCATCGCCTGCAATACCGGAACCCCGAGCCGTGCAAATACACTCCCGGTCTCCCCGTGTCTTCCCATCCCCGGCGACGCGAGCAGCGTCATGGAAAATCCGCTCGTCGCGATCAGTGCCTGAATCCGTGGCCGACCATTCATCTGAAAATAGCGCTCGATCACTCCCAGCAGTCCATCAGACCATGTCGTCGGCTGCATCGTAGAAACTATCGGCAACGGGAAGCCTCCTTTTCGCCGGATCGCATCCACCAGCGCCTCGATATGACCGGTATTGCCGCTCAGACAATTGCTGTAATGAACCAGTACCCCGACGACCGGCTTTTTGCAGTTTTCAGCCTGTGCCAGTACTTCCGCCTCCTGATCCGGACGGCATCCAAAAATCCCTTCCCGGATCACCGGCTGCGGCTCTTTCCGCTCTCCAGTCTGGAAAAAGACAAGCATCTTTTTAAAATTCTCCACACCGCCCATCTCAAAGCAGGAGCGCAGAAAATCCTGTTCCTCCTGCAGCAGGCTGCTCTTTTTCAGAATCAGCTGATTCTCTTCTTCGATCTCCGAATGGAAAAAAAACCGGCGGCTCTCAGAAAGCGCTGTAGAAAGCTTCTGAAAATCCGGGAACCACGACAGGCCCCCATGAAGAAGGATCACCGCAAAGTCACACTGTAAAAGCGCCTGCCTGCAGTCATCCAGCGCCTCCGGATCCATAGCCCATGCGTCATAGGCGCGCAGCCTTACGCCCGGCTGCTCCCATGCCTGCTGCATATCACCCGCTTTTTCTTCGCTTTGATGTATCAGTACCAGTTCAAACATCGTTCTGCTCCACAATCTGAAACGCCGTGCGTCGCATCGCACAGTCCTCTTCGGTTTCTCCGTTTAAAATCCTTCTCGACGGGCAGGCACCCGGACATACCAGCCGCCCCGGACACGTGGCACACTTCTCCGGATCTGCAAATGCCCCATCCGGTTCTAATCGAAGGAAGCGCACCTGATCCATGACATTTCCCATATAGTACTCCGGCCTGCCCGCTAAGGATCCACATGGATAACAGTCTCCATTTGGCAACACCGCCACCGCGTTTCCGCAGGAAGCAAAGCAGTACGGCAACCGCTTTCCCACTCTTTTCCTGCGTGCTGCCTCGTCAATCTCCCGCAATACGATTTTCCTCCCGGAAAGCCGTTCCAGCATGCGGCTGCGCTCCTCCATTTTCCAAAGTGCCTGCACAAGCTCTGCCTCATCCGCCCGCAGCTGCGCAAATGCCTCTTCTCCACGCCCGGCTGCACGCAGAAGATCCAGTCCGATCCCCGCCACAGACTCCAGATACCACGCAAAATCTACCAGCTGCGGCAGCTTTTGTACGTTCACAGACGTGACGACGGCATTCAGGTTCACATAAACACCTGCTTCGCCCAACGTCCGGATCCCCGCCACCGCCTCTGCCGTCCGGCCGCGCAGCCGTTCGTTGACCTCCGGAATCCCATCCAGGCTGACTCCGGTCGCAATTTTATGCTCCCTGATGTAATCCGCCTTCTGCCTGTCCATGCTGATCCCGTTCGTCTGCAGCTGAAGCCTGGTCCCCGGCCTTTGCTTTTCCACATACTCCGTTACCGCCTCGATCAGCTCCCAGTTCAGAAGCGGCTCCCCGCCTGCAAACTGAACCGTCAGCGGCTCCTTTTCAAAAAGCTGCAGGGCGGCAAATGCCACGGACTCCTCCATCTTCTCAGAAGACCGGTGTGTCGCGTAGCAATATTTACAGGACAGCTGACACGTCCCCGTCACCCAGAGCACGATCAGCCTGCGTCTACGCTCCATATAAAATCCTTCGGATCTGCTCCGGCTGGAAATCAGCCTCCTCAAACGGCCTTCTGCGCATCCGGTGCGGAAGCGCAAACATCGCTCCGCGCTCCAGATCTGCGAGCTGAACCTCGGTCCGTCCCTCCCATGCACAGATCGTGCGTGCCGCATTCGCCATACAGATGTCCGCCCGGTGCCCATCGATCTCAAGCTCGATCCCGATCTGGGCAGCCTTTTCCAGAATTTCCTTCGGATACCCTACCTGCGGCAGCCGTTTACGTGCCTGCAAAATCCGTTCGGTGAGCGCATGCTCCTGCTCCTCCCACTGCGCCGCAAATGCGCCGGGATCTTCCTCGTAGGCCAGTCTTCTTGCGATGACCTCCATGCGCTCCTTCGTCTCCCGCTCTCCTTTTACCTGTGCCATCAGGCCGAACCGGTCCAGAAGCTGCGGGCGCAGCTGTCCCTCCTCCGGATTCATCGTCCCGACCAGAATAAAACGGGCCGGATGCTCGCAGGAAATGCCCTCACGCTCTACATGATTGACGCCCATCGCGGCTGCATCCAGCAAAAGGTCTACGATGTGATCTTCCAGAAGATTAATCTCATCTACATAGAGGATATTTCCGTCCGCCTCTGCAAGCAGGCCCGGAGAAAAACGCTTTTCCCCTTCCTGTAGTGCCTTTTCCAGATTCAAAGTCCCGACGACCCGGTCCTCCGTCGCGCTCACTGGCAGCTCTACCACCTTCATCTGCGGGATCAGCGCAGCCAGACCACGCACTGCTGTCGACTTTGCCGTCCCCTTTTCTCCCTGTATCAGTACACCGCCAAGTCTGGGATTCACCACATTCAACAACAGCGCCAGCTTCATTTCCTCCTGTCCTACAATCGCCGAAAACGGATATCCGTAGTTTTTTTCCACCTCTGTCTCCTCTCTTTTCCGCCATCAATCTCGGATAAATTCATAACAATACCCTTTGAATCAGACCGCCCAGCTCCGTCTCATCTCCCTGAAGCCGGTACAGCTTTCCGTTCATTTCCTTTGCCAGCTTCCCAGCGATTCCAAGCCGCACACGGCCCTGTTCCGTATCGATCACAATACAGGGAATCTGCGCCTGCGCAAACTGCCGCGCCTCCAAAAGCGCCTCCTGCACCGGATCTTCGCCCCCGGCCGTCGCCCGGCCATCGGTGATCAGGACCAGCACCGGAAATGCGCCACGCTCTTTCTGCATCGCGCCAAGCAGGATCCGGTGGGAAAGCCGGAGCCCTTCTGCCAGCGGCGTCCTGCCTTTTACCGGAAATGCCTGCAGCCGTTTCTGCGCCAGCTCCGGACTGTTCGTAAATTCCAGCAACAGCGAAGCGCTCTGTCCCTGAAAGACCGCCATCGCTACTTTGTCCCGCTTCTCGTAGGACTCGCGCAGCATCGATACGATCGTCCGCCCGGTTAGCTCCAGACGCTTTGCCCCGCCCATCGATGCGCTTGCATCGACGGCGAACAGAATATAATATCCGCCTCTGCCCTCCCGAACCTTTTTCCGGATGTCCGTCTCCCGGATCTGAAGCGGCAGCTTTCCACCGCTGTGTGCCGCTGCATGAAGCAAGGTCGCACTCAACGCGATCTCTGAAAATTCCCTGCAGCTCCCCGGCACTGCCCGGATACAGTGACCGGTATCCGAAGAAATCTGCAGTTCCCTGCGTCGGCCATTTTTCCCCGGCGCATGACGTTTCTGCCGTTCTTCCTGCAAAAGCCATGCATTCTCATCCGGGGGCTGCTCCATTTGGGGCCATTCCTGATTTTCATCTGAATCCTGACTGGTCGATTTTCCACTCTCTGCTGTTATTTCCCCGTCCGATGGGGATGCAGACGTGGAAGCCGGTCTGCCTGCCGGTGATGCTGCCGGTTCGCCAGACGGTGATGCTGCCTGGCCGCCTGCCGCCGTCACGGAGCCTTCCCCGCTTTCCTGCCGGGAAGGTTCTGGCGGTGATACACGCGCTCCTGGCTCCTCCTGCGTCCCCTTCGAAAATGCATTCCTCCACTGTCCGCTCAGACGCAGCTTCCCTCTTCCCGGAAGCACAAAATACGCCGCGTGTGCCAGATGCGACGCACAGATCACCGTCGCGTTCTCCCAGGCCGCCAGCGCACGGGCTGTCTCAATCAGATACAGTTCCGCACGGTTTCCTGCACATCCTGCTTCTTCTGTCATTTCCGCTGCTGCCGCACGGGCGGACTCTGTCACCCGCACCTGCCGCATCCGTTTCTGTGCTGCCTGGATCTGAGCTGCGAGCTTTTGCTCCCGCATTTTCCAGCTGCTTTGAAACCGTTCCGGGGTTGCTTCATATTCCAGATTCCTCCGGATGATTTCCATCCGCTTTTCCGGCTCCTTTTCCCCTTCAAGAAAAACCGTGAGTCCAAAGCGCTCCTTTAAATATTCTGGCAGACTTCCCTCCTCCGGATCCATCGTGCCAATCATACCCCGGCAGTCTGCCTCGACCGCCAACGTTCTTCCTGCCTGATCTGCCAGAAGGTTAATCTCATCCATATACAGCCAGCTGGACTTTGCACGCTCCAGGATTCCATTCTTCCCGGCCAGCTGCTCCTGATTGATGTAGACCGGCACCTCTGTCCATCCGGCCTGCATCCACGGCTCTATGCAAAAACGCTTCAGCCCTCTTGCCAGCACTGATTTACCGACACCTCTGCCCCCGATCAACAGGACGCCTCCAACCGCCGGATTTACCGCCAGCAGGCACAGCGCCAGCCTGGCCTCTTCCTGTCCGACAATCGCCGACATTGGATACCCCATAGTCTCTCCCTTCTGACTTTTTCCAAATATAAAAAAGCCTTTCTGTGAATACAAAAAGACTCTTAAAAAAGCCTATTTCTTCATCCCAAAAATAGATCTCAACGGATATCCTGACTTCGCATCCTCCTCCAAAGCCCCTTCTCGGCATACCGCCAATGGATCAGCTTTTTCGTCCGCGTTACAGTAGAGGTGACTGTCCCGGATTCCCACCGGGTTCCCCGTTTTTCTTATTCTATTTTCCACTGCTCTTATCATAACAGTTCTTTCTGACTTCTTCTTATCCAGATTTGCGAATGTACGATTCGTTATTTTTCCATCCGCTCAATCTTACAGCTGTGTGTCTTTGTCTTTTTGTCGTAGTTAATCCCGACAAGCAACAAATTACCACTGTAGTCTTTTAACGCATCCGTATAGTTTCGCTCTTTGATCTGGGCGATTGCCCCGTGGACATCCTGATTCCACTTGAGTTCAATCAGCAACGCAGGCTTGTCTGCATACAGCTTTCTTGGAAGAAAACAGATATCTGCAAATCCCTTCCCTGCCGGAAGTTCCCGAATAATCGTATAATATTCCCGTGCAAAATAGAACGCAAGGTGAATCGTGCAGCTCAGGGAGTTTTCATCATTGTATTGCAAAATCGAAACCTCTTCATGCGCACATGCAATCCCGTCTGCCACCGCAGTTTCATCTCCGTCCCACAGGGCTTCCAGCAGTTTTTTCGATGCCCTGATGGAATCCATGACTTCATTCCAGTCCATCGTACTAATTGCATTGATATACTCCTGTGCAATCTCTTTGTTTGGAATAAACACAGCCTTATCCGGCCAGTGATAGCTCAAATAGCCGAGATGCACCAGCAGAGTCAGAACATCATCCTTGCTTTCGAAGGTCGTCATGTCATTTGAAAATGTTCCGGTATTAATCGGCACCCGTTCCCCCGCCAGCATCCGAATAACCGCATCCTTTAATCCATCAAAATTCATCTGGATATACATCTTCAATGCTTCATAGGTCTCGGTCTGATTCCAGTAATTATCAAAAATACCGCTCCGCATCGCTTCTACCACCGATTTTGGGCTGTACAGCTCCCGGATTTTCTGCTCGCCGTTCTCGACTACCAGCATTTCATAGCCATCATACCACGCTCTGGTCTCTTCAAAGCTCATCCCATATTGATCACACAGTGCCTTTACCTCAGACTCTGTAAAGCCAAAATACTCTGCCATACCGCGCGGATTGATCATTGAGTACTCTGTAAACATATTCAGTGCAGAATGCGTCCCGTATTTTTTGATCGGTAAAATTCCGGTCATGTAAGCAAGTGCAACATATTCCTTATCCTTCAGCCACATGCGCAGGAAATCCAGATACTTTCTCTGTGCCTCCTGATCCTGCCGGTATTCCCGGAAAAGACAATCCCATTCATCGATGAGGATTACAAACGGATAATGTGTACCGGCATAAACGTCTTTCATAACCTGAACAATATCTGTTTCATCCCGATAGCGGATCGTTGTAAATTCATCTAGCAAATCAAAAATAATATATTTTTGAAACTTACTCAGCATCTCATCCACATTACTCGATGAACTCAAAAAATCCTGCACGTTTATTTTCAGCACATTGTATTTGTTTAAATGCGTAAGAAAAGAAGGACTCTTTTCGATATATAGATTTTTAAACAGCTTTTCAGAGTCCTGATTTTGCTCATAATATGCCGTCAACATATCTGCTGCCATCGATTTTCCAAACCGCCTTGGCCTGCTCACGCACATATATTTTTCTCTTGTATCCAACACCGCGTTCGTCTGCTCGATCAGTCCGCTTTTATCCACATAAATCTGTGAATTCAGACTTTCCCGAAATCCTTTATTCCCCGGATTTAAATAGCTCCCCATGCCCGCACCTCCCTACTACTTATTTGTCTATTATTTTTATTATAGGTGATTCATCAGCAAATAACAAGACAAAAGCAGCCGACACAGAACAGTTTCTCCTGCTCCGTATCGGCTGCCATCTTGCCTTTGTATATCCGTATATCCTTACTATTACAGCTCCACACGCCCTTCCAGTGCACGCAGCAGTGTCATCTCGTCGATGTACTCCAGATCTCCTCCGACCGGGACGCCACTTGCAATGCGGCTGACTTTGATGCCGGTAGGCTTGATCAGCTTGCTGATGTACATGGCCGTCGTCTCGCCTTCCAGGCTGGAGTTGGTCGCAATGATGACTTCATTCACATCTCCCTGCAGGCGTTGCATGAGCTCCTTTAAGCGGATATCGGCAGGACCGATACCGAGCATCGGAGAGATCGCCCCGTGCAGGACGTGATAAACACCGTCATACTTTCCGGTCTTCTCATAAGCCGCAAGGTCGCGGGTGCTCTCGACTACCATGATCGTACGGTGATCCCTCTGCGGATTCGCGCAGATCGGACAGAGCTCCTGATCGGTCAGTGTGTAGCACTCTTTGCAGTAGCAGATGTTCTCACGGGCATCTTTGATTGCATCGGTGAGCTGTTCCACCTGCTCCTTTGGCATATGAATGATATGGAATGCCAGACGCTGGGCAGACTTGCCGCCGATGCCGGGCAGCGCAGAGAGCTGCTCGATCAGTCTGGACATCTTCTTTCCGTAATAATCCATCAGAATCCAAAGCCTCCGAGTCCGCCAAGGCCGCCAGTCAGTGCGGACATCGCGGAAGCGGCAGCTTCCTCTGCCTGACGCAGTGCCTCATTGGTCGCCGCCACGATCAGGTCCTCAAGCATCTCTACGTCGTCCGGATCCACTGCCTCCTCAGACAGCTTTACCTTTACGATCTCACGCTTTCCGGAAACGGTCACCTCTACTGCGCCGCCGCCTGCCGTTGCGGTAAATTCTTTTTCTTCCAGTGCTTTCTGATTTTCTTCCATCTGCTTCTGCATTTTCTGTGCCTGCTTCATCAGATTATTCATATTTCCCGGCATACCGCCCGGGAATCCACCTCTTTTTGCCATGGATTAGATCCTCCTGTTTTTATGTTTTCTAATGCAGACGTTCAGAATGCAGATCGCAGACCCGCCTGCTACGCAGGCTATCCGCTGCTAAAGCAGCTCCTGTCTGCGATTGATAGGCGTCCCGCCTATCCCAAAATGTAATTACAGCTCACAGCAAATAAATTTGCTATGATCTGTCCTTACATTTTGCTGCTATTCTGAACTGTTGTTATCATATCAGTTTTCGTCTTCGATTTCTATATCTGCGTGAATAAATTCTCGAATTCTTTCGTCTATATCAATGGATGCAAGCTTGCCCCGATGGGCGCCCTCGTCAGCAGCAAGCATAAAACGCACCTCTACCTGCTTGCCGGTCTTGTCCGCGATAATGCTCTCGAGCTCGCGCTTGCGGTCCGCATTGTTGATGTAGCGCTCGGCGAGGAAATCCGCAAACACGACGAACAGACGGTTGTCATTTTCTTCCTGCGCATTGTATTTCACTTCCGCTGAGGCAAGTGCCAGACGGAACGGGGCAGAGGTCTCCACAATGATGTTTTTCCACATTGCCTTGACCTTCTTCAGATCCTCCGGCGCGGCCTTTGCGGTCGGCAGCAACGGCTCCGGATTGCCTGCGGTACTATTATAGCCCGCGCCTCCGGCCGGTACGCCGACACCGGAGGCTGCATACCTCGAATCCCCGTTTGCTCCATACATCGCCGGGTCCCATCTTCCGTCATCCGCTGATGATGCCGAAGCACCTGACGGTGCCTGCATTCTGCCCGGCACAGCAATGCCCTGCTCTATCATCCGCTCCAGCTTCCGGATCCGCTCAATCAGTGACAGCTCATCCTTCTCCGCCTCCGGCTTGCACAGCTTGATCAGCGCCATCTCGAGCATAACCCGCTTGTTGACCGAATACCGGATCGAATTGGCCAGCTCGGAAAAAATCCTGATAAAGCGCATAAGCGTATCGTTCCGGATCATCGCTGCTTCCTCGCGCAGCTGTGCAAGATTCTCTGTGGAAATATCCAGAATATCCTCCATATCGTCAGATGCCTTTAAAAGCATCAGATTGCGCAGGTACCACGTAAAATCATTGACAAACTGCGTCAGATCCCGTCCGTCAAGGATCAGACGGTCGAGCAGCGCGATCGCATCTGTGATCTGTTCTGCCAGAACCAGACGCAAAAGCTCACTGAACACATCCGTGTCGACTGCGCCGAGTACCTCCAGCACCCGATCATACGTCAGCTTTTCTCCGAGATAAAATGCAATACACTGATCCAGCAGACTTAAGGAATCACGCATCGAACCGTCGCCCTTTTTTGCCACGTAGCGCAGCGCCTTTTCTTCCGCGTCGACCTGCTCTTTTTCCATCAGATCTTCCAGCCGCTTCAGAATCGTCTCCTGACTGATCCGGCGAAAATCATAACGCTGGCAGCGCGATAGAATCGTCACCGGGATCTTGTGCGCCTCCGTCGTCGCCAGAATGAAAATGACATAAGACGGCGGCTCTTCCAGTGTCTTGAGCAGTGCATTAAATGCTCCGATAGAAAGCATATGCACCTCATCAATGATGTAGACCTTATACCGTCCTTCGGTCGGCGGATAAGCCACCTCCTCGCGGATCTCCCGGATATTATCGACACCGTTGTTCGATGCGGCATCAATTTCGATCACATTCATCGATGCGCCGGATGCGATCGCCCGACAGGATGCGCATTCATTACACGGATTGCCATCTACCGGATGCTCGCAGTTTACTGCCCGCGCAAGGATCTTGGCCACGGTTGTCTTACCGGTACCCCGCGTGCCACAGAACAGATATGCATGGCCGATCCGATCCGCCTTGATCTGGTTGCGCAGTGTCTTTACGATATGATCCTGTCCTTTTACATCTTCAAATGTATCCGGGCGAAATTTTCTGTATAATGCTGTATAACTCATGTTCTCTCCTGTCTCTTCCTGTTCAAGAATACCTCGGCATTCTTGCTGCGAGATGCGCGTCATGCAATGCATGACCTACTGCGTCCTCGCGGAGCGTTTCTGCTTTACAGGATGCAATTTCCTGTAAATCACGATGTTAGGGTCAAAAGGTGTTTTGCGGGTCAATAAGTCATGCTTTTTCATGCAAGCATGAAACGCATGACCTTTTGACCCTAGTATCATCAAATCATAAAAGGAGCTGCCTTATCTCTCCTCTGTAAGGCAGCCCTTCTGCTTTGTATCAATACGAAATCAGTCTCCAAAGCTGATGCCCATCAGCTTAGCCTCTTCAATGATCTGGTCCTTTGGCGATACCGTCTTCAGCTTTCCGGCCACCTCTGCGAGCGGCACCTTCTTCATCTTGCCATTCACGATACCGACCATATAGCCATACTCCTCGTCGAGGATCATCTTCGCTGCGGTCACACCGATCCGGGTAGAAAGTACACGGTCATACGGACACGGGCTGCCGCCGCGCTGTGTATGGCCCGGTACGGTGATCCGCACCTCCGGCCCGTTTGCTGCCTGAATCTCTTCCGCGATCTCGTAGGCTACCGACGGATATTTCTTTGCTTCGAGCTTCTTTTTATAATCCTTCTTGCTCAGCTTTGCGTCTGCCTTGGAAATCGCACCCTCCGCGACTGCAATAACTGTAAAGCCCTTTCCGGCCTTCGTCCGACGGTCGATCGCTTCGATAACCTTTTTAATGTCATACGGTATCTCCGGGATCAGAATGATATCCGCGCCGCCTGCGATTCCTGAATACAAGGTCAGCCAGCCAACCTTATGTCCCATGACCTCTACGATAAAGACGCGGTTGTGAGAAGCAGCCGTCGTATGGATACAGTCGATCGCATCGGTCGCAATATTCACAGCACTGTAAAATCCAAATGTCATGTCAGTTCCGTAAATATCATTGTCGATCGTCTTCGGCAGGTGGATGATATTCAGCCCTTCCTCACGCAGCAGATTGGCCGTCTTCTGCGTACCGTTTCCGCCAAGAATGACAAGACAGTCCAGTCGAAGCTTGTAATAGTTCTGCTTCATCGCCTCGACCTTATCCAGCCCCCGCTCATCCGGCTCACGCATGAGCTTGAACGGCTGTCTGGAGGAACCGAGAATTGTACCACCCTTTGTGAGAATACCTGAAAAATCGCGGGAGGTGAGCAGCCGGTAATCTCCATAGATGAGTCCCTTGTAGCCGTTCATAAATCCGTATACTTCCAGCTCATCCAGATTTGCAGAAAGCCCCTTTACCACACCTCGCATGGTTGCATTCAGCGCCTGACAGTCGCCGCCGCTCGTCAAAAGTCCTATTCTCTTCATATCCGCCACGTCCTTTTCTCATTTTTTATTTTCCCCTGCAGTAAAATCCTCAGCCATATCTGTCACACCCTCTGCAGTTCTGCTGACGGTCCCACAACGGGGTACAACCCATTTCACATGACCGGTGCATGTTTGAAAAATATCTTCCACAGATGTCATACGAAACATTCGATAAAAACAGTATATCCTATTTTTTTCTCTGCTACAACCTGTTTTTACGAACGCCTGCGGATTCGCAAACCTCATTTTCTCACCTGCGGCCGGAAGCCTTCAAAAATAAACGCATCGTAGTAAGGCTTTATTTTACGCAGCTCATCCGCCGATCGGACCGTCCACGCCACTGACGGACAGTGAAACCATTTTCGGCAGATATTTTTGGACAGCGCCTCTTTATCCCGGATGTCATACGCGATAAAATCCGGCTTCGCGAGAAAGTTCGTCAGCAGATGACGCGCGATAAGCTGCTGTGGATCATAGGTCCCCTCCTGCCGCTGGAAATTCATCGAGAGCTGTCCACGGCAAATCTCCGGACGGTGTCTGCGATACCACAGAAGCGCGAACGGATTAAACGACTCCATCACATAGTTTCCCCTGTAATTTTTCAGAATCCCGTCTGCTTTCTCGCAAACATGTACGCCGAGATCCTCACATTTCATTTCCACGAGCAGTGGCACCTGCCCGTCCACCAGCTGCAGCACCTCCGCCAGGGTCGGAATGGCCTCTTTTGTACCGTCCAGACGAAACTGCTTCAGCTCCTCTAAAGTAAAATCACGGATCTTCCCGGCTGCTGCGCATACCCGCTGCAATGTAAAATCATGAAAAACCACCGGCACATCATCTTTTGTCAGCTGCACATCCAGTTCAATCCCATAGCCTGCATGAACTGCCCGCCGAAATGCTGCAAGTGAATTTTCCGGTGCCTGCGCCTCCCTGCTGTGCAGCCCCCGATGCGCATAGTAAATGCCTTTCATCGCATTCGCCGTATGTCTCTTTTCCGGCCGGATCGCAAACAGATATGCCACCGCTGCGCCGAGCACCCCGAATCTCCATTTATGTTTCATCGTTAATTACTCCTTATCAGTCATGATGATGCCAGGAGCAAAAGGTATTTTGCCCCCTATGATACACGGATTGCTTCGCATTTCATGCTCCCGCAATTCCGCAAACATTCGAAATCCGCTGATTTACTACGTAAATCGCTACTTTCTCATGTTTGGCGGGTCCCAAGTTCAAAAGCCTTATCATGCAAGCATGAACGGCTTTTTGACCTTTTGACCCTAGCAATATCATCTTATTATACCACAGATGTCAATTTCTAACCTCCATGTCTTCTGTCTGTCAATTTTTCTTCCCTGTTGACAGCCACAGACGTACGTCCTATAATAGGGGGCAGTTGAATAGCGACAGAATGTCCATACCGAACAAAACAGGGCAAGGAGGCACTGAATCATGCTTCCCTGCCCTGTTTTTCTTTTTCGCATTCTCTGCCTTCAGCAATATTCCGGAGGATTGATACAGCTCTCAATGTACTCCAGCAGCTGGTTCAGCCCGAAGACCGGAACTCCTGCAAGCTTCTGGATCAGCCCGGTAAACGGCGCCAGATTCGTGCACTCCAGCACAATCGCTCCGGTATCCGGATGCTCCCGCATGTGGCGCAGAGTCAGTTCTTCTACACATTCCTTTAATGTGCCGAGATCCTCCTCCACATGATCTCCAATAAACAGGTTGCTAAACGGTGAATCTGCCTGCATACCGGTCACAGCTACCGGAATATCCTTCGAAGACCACCCGGCCTGAAGAAAATATTCCTCATTCAGTACCTGTGGATTCTCTGTAAAGATCCCGATGGTGGAATGACGGTTCAGCATGGCGCGCAGCATCGGAACAAGCAGAAGCGTAGAGGTAAATACCGGAATATGGACAGCATCTGCCAGCCGCTGCTGATAGCCCGCCAGAAAGCTGCAGCTCGTGGTGATGGCCTTGCAGCCCTCGGCCTCCAGACTTTTGGCCGCTTCCAGAAACGGAAACAGCAGCTCTTTTTCAATATTTTTCTCCGTGATGGGACCTTTGGTAATATTCCGGACCGTGCGGTAACGGACATGGGTGTGAAATGTATTCGCGTTTCCGATATCCCCGATGATCCGCGGGAACCGCGTATCCAGCATTAAAATACCGATGTCCTGTCCATAGTTTGTATAACCACCGATGATTTTCATTTTTCCTCCTGTCCGCCCGCGTTTTCCATAAATGGTATGTGGTGCATCTTCATTATTTTGTGATAGATTAGCACGTTGATTTTCAAATGTCAATCACAAAACAAAAATTTGCAGGGCAGAAGGCAGGATCCAAAGGAGGTATCCGTATGAAACGAACGATCTTAATCACCGAACCCGTCAACCAGAAGGGCATTGATCTCTTAAAAGAGCAGGGCTATGACGTGCGCATGGGCAGTGGCCCGCAGGAAGATACCCTCATCTCAGAGTGCTGCGACTGTGACGGCGCGCTCACCCGAAATGGTCAGTTCACCCGTCGCGTATTTGAGCACTGTCCGAAGCTGAAGGTCGTCTCCATGCACGGCGTGGGAGTCGACTGTATCGATGTTGACGCTGCCACTGATCTGAAAATCCAGATTACCAACGCCGCAGAATCCAACCAGAGCTCTGTGGCAGAATATACAATCGGACTCATTTTAATGCTCGCAAAAAAATCCATCCGGTACAACAATGGCATGAAGGACGGGGAAACCAGTCAGGTCCGGACCATGTACGGGATGGATGTCCAGGGCAAAACGCTCGGAATTATCGGTATGGGAAATATCGGAAGCCAGGTAGCTAAAATGGCCGCCTTTGGTCTGCACATGAATGTCATCGGCTACAACCGCCACATCACCGGCACCTGCCAGACCGAATACGGTACGCTCTCCGGAAATCTGCAGGAGGTCATCTCCTTGGCCGATTTTCTCTCCCTGCATCTGCCGGGCGGCAATGCAACCCGCCATTTCATCGGTGCAAAGGAGCTTTCGTATATGAAGCCTACCGCCTATCTGATCAATACCGGCCGCGGCGAAGTCGTCGACGAAACAGCTCTGATCGACTGCCTGAAGAACGGCCGGATCTGCGGAGCTGCACTAGATGTCTTTGAAGGAAATCTGCCCTCCAAAGCCAATCCACTGCTTTCCATGGACAATGTCATCGTCACCCCGCATACGGCAGCCTTTACAACAGAGGCACTGGAGCGCATGTCCTATCAGGCCGCACTCGGTATTGTCGAGATGCTTGAGGGACGTCCCATCTCCTACCCGGTCAATCAGCTGCACAACTCTTTTGAGGAAAATAAACATATTCAGGCAATCATGAACTGCTATCGTTATGAATTTCAGCGGGGATAATGCTCTGTCCGGCTCCTCACCAGTACAGCATACAAAAATTAACTGGACTAATAACGCAGAATGAATTTTCATTCTGCAAAGAAGAAAAACGCAGGCGTAGCGGGCTACGTCAAGTTTTTCTGATGTCGCAGATGAAAATTCAGGCAAGTTATGTGGTACAGTTATTTGCAGTATGATGTACCAGCTGCACAAATTCTTCTGCCACACGGGAAAGCGGCCGTGCCTTGTTCCACACCAGCACATAGGTTGCCGTCACAGACGGCTCTGTCAGCTTCCGGATACAGATCTCCCCTGCGGTATCGAGTTCTCCTGCCGCTGCCGGAAAAATTGTAATTCCGACTCCCTGTCGGGTCAGCTCATAGGCATTCAGCATATGGGCGATCCGACAGCGCACGATCGGCTTTTTCCCGGTATCCCGAAACCAGCTGTTGATCTCCTCCAGACGGGATTCCCGTGACGGAATGATCAGCTCATAGGGCAGCAGCTCCTCCAGCCGCACCGGCGCACCGTCTGCACAGGCCAGCGGATGATGTGCCGGGATCATCGCTACCCACGGTTCCTGATAGACGGAAATGGATTCCACGCCCTCTGCATTGTGCGGCTCTGCAATAATCGCGAGGTCACATAATCCTTTCATCACACGATTCACGACATCATCTGAATTTCCATTCCACATGTTGTAGGTAACGTGCGGATAAACCCGGTGAAACTCTGCAATCCACTCAGAAAACAGCCGCGGCGCATATCCTTCCACTGACGCCAGATAGAGCGTTCCCTGCAGCCCGTGCTCCATCTCCCGGATATCCTCCGACGATTTTTTCACCAGCTCTAAAATCTGCTGCGCATACTGCCGGAAAAGCACTCCTTCCTCCGTCAGCTGCAGGGCATGCGGCTTCCGGATAAAAAGCTTCGCGTCCAGCTCCGTCTCCAGCTCCTGGATCTGCCTGCTAAGTGGCGGCTGTGCGATATGCAGCCGTTCCGCCGCCCTTGTAAAATTCATTTCCTCCGCGACTGCAAGAAAATAGCGAATATGTCGAAGCTCCATGATAATCTCTCTCCTCCCAGTTATTCAGGAATGTCTGTCGTACCGTTATCCTCAACACTACATGACTATGCGAATTCCTGTCCGTATTTCTTATACGCGCAGTACCATACCTGACAGGTATCGCAATACCTTTATTATATATATTTCACATTTTCCCGTCAATCTGCTATCATACAGTTATCAAAGAAATACAGATTCAAAAAAAGCACCGGATCTGCTGCTAACACATCACACACAGACGCTCAAAGGAGGTATCGTTATGAAGAAGCTTGCAATGATCAGAGAATTTATTGAGGAGTATTATAAGAGCTTTTCCGCTTCCTACCGTGGATAATCAGCCGCGGAGAATATGAGGTAAGAAATGAGTACAATTGATGCAGAACAGTGAGAGGGATACCGACAATGAAATGTGACGGTATCCCTCTTCTTATATAGACTATAAACAATTTTCTTTAGCACAAAGCCTTAATGTCTCTCACAATAACTGAGTGACTCACTTAAACTCCTTTTACTACAATTCTGCGATATTTGTCATGGCTTCCGTTCTGCATAGAAACGCCTACTGAACCGCACAGATACGGGCGTTCTTCATCTGTCACCTTCAAAATTTCCTTATCATCCATAATCACAGAAATCGTATTTTCGACCGCTTTTACGGTAATCGTATATTCCGTTCCGTTTTCCCATGCATATGGAGCTTCCGCAAGCACGCGATAACCATTATCATTTTTCAGAATCGCAATCTTTCCATCCGGCAGCAGCCCGGCAGCGTAGGAACGGATCGCACCCTGTACACGTACATTTACCATATGATTTGCACCGGTCAGCGGAGTAAAGGTAAATTCCGCACTGTAATCCTCCCAGTCATGACGTCCAGTATACGCCTCTGCAAAATCCGCGCACGACAGATGCAGTTCGCCATCCTCAAGATACATCAGCCCCTTCAGCTTTGTAAACTGGCTGATCTCCCGATGCAGCCCGGTCCATACTTCCTCCTGCTCCCTGGCAAATTCAACAGAATAGTCCGGCGCGCCCTCCGCATACAGATCATCAATCATACCGACAAAGTCTATTTCTCCCATATGCGCACCATCCACATGGAAACAAATGCCGACTTCTTCTAAAAGTCCGCCCTCTAATGCAGGAATCTGATATTCCAATGTCTTCCACTCACCTTTTTTCAATTCCTGCTTTTTACTCTCATAAATCATTCCACTGCGGAGTTCTTTTACATACAGACTTACCTGCGCCTCATCCCCATACACTGGAATATAAGCACTCGCATGAAGCACCTGTCCCGGATAGACCAGCGGAGAAAAACTCGGATCATATCGGCTGTCACTAAAATCCTTTGGCTGATAGTAGGTTCTCTTATATATATAAATATTTTCACCCGGCTTTACCGGTTTTGCCACAAACTTCAGCGAACGACTTCCCGTTGCCGCTGTCTCATCAGTATTGGTGATAGAGGTTTCGTATTTTTTTCGTCCACCATCATCTAGGCTGTCGACGCGAACATGAATTGCATGCGTAGATCCCGGGAATTCAAAGTGGCAGCTGTCAATCCGCTTTTCTGCAATCTCGCCCCACGGCTCCGGCATTTTCTCACCGGCTACCGCATAGGCCAGTTTTGCGATATAGACTGCGCCAAATGGAATATCCATCAGATTTAAGGAACCAATGACACTTGAGCATGCGAGAAAATCATTGATCGGCTTTCTCCATTTTTCATATTCGATACCTTCCAGTCCATTGCGAACGCCCATGATTGTCGCCACATTTCCGACGTTGCAATCGGTATCCCAGCCACACATGTTGCAAATACTCAACGTTCTGGAAAAATCCCCTTCTCCGTAAAGCAAAGAAAGAATCATCACTGCAATATTCGGAATGATGTGACAGATTCCCGGATACTTGTCATATCCAAAGTTCTCAAAAATGTACCGGAAGCAGTCATGCCAGTTTTCCGGGTGCGCATCATAAAATTCCATAACCTTACGCACAACTCTCGTATACTCACAGTCTGCCGGAATATAGGAAAGTCCTTTTTCGATGATTTTCCGGATATCTTTTTCGATAAACGCGTAACTGATGCAAACTGCCACGAAAATCCCACCGTAAATTCCGTTTCCTCCATGCGTCACACTCGCCGCTTCTTTTGCAAAACGGGCAGCCTGATCCGGATTGCCAGGACTTACAAGTCCCCACGTATCGATAAATATCTGTCCACCGATCTGCTCTGCCGTCGTATGTCCATTCTGTTCAATGCTTCCGCTCATCGGTGCCGGAATTCCGTTTCGTAGGTTCAGATATGCCGTGTGCTCGGTCGAAATTCCATATCCGCCCCACCAGAAAAAGCCGTGCTCAAACGGAGCATAATTCAGAAGTGCCTCAGCCACATCCTGTGCCTTCACATCATAGCCATGTCTTCCATCTTCCAGTGCCTTTAAGAAAAACAGTGGGCCGTTGCTGTCATCATCTGCTGCAAACTCATGATAATCTACCGGATAATGATCCAGCTCTCCGTAAATATTTCTAATTTGCTCGTACGTCCAGCCCTCGATCGGTGCTCCATAGCGAATACCGATGATCTTCGCCAGCCAGCCCGCATAAATTTTTTCGATAAATTCTGCTCTCATTCCTTTTTCACCCACCAGAAAATCTGTTTGTCCTTTCTTCAAATATACCATTATTATAATCAATCCCTATTTGCTTGTATATAGGCTTCTTCCAATATAAATAGATATTCATTTAGTACTCCGCGCACCTGAAGCAGAGAAATGCTTATTCTGCGTTCAAAACTGAAAAACTGCCCGAAAGTAAAACCTCCGGGACAGTCCCATCATTTTTATATCAGCTTTTCTACGGCATACCGCAGCGTCGTATCCTCTCCGACATTACCAGGAAAGATCACATACGGGATACCCGGGAACTTACTCTCCGCGCCTGTCTGCCAGACCGGAATACCCGGCTCAATCTGTCCCAGCACATTTGCCCGCTTTACGCCAAGCGCCTTCGTCCCAACATCACTCGAAGTGATTCCTCCCTTTGCGATAACAAATTTGGGGATGACTGACAGCCCTCCGACCAGTGACTGTACTGCATCAGAAATACGGACGGAAAGTCGAAGCTCATCCTCTTTATTGCCGGTATCTGCCGTGACCAGCGCTCTACTCGTATAGCAGCAAACGGTTTTCCCATCGCGAATCCATGCTTCCTCAAGCGCAAGACACCGCTCCACCTCTTTTTCCAGCCCGCCTGCCACTGTCACTTTTGTTGCATCCAGCTCTACAAACCTGATATCCGAAAGCTGTTTCAGCGCCTCCAGCTGTCTGGTCGTCTTTTCCGTATGAGAGCCGACTACAATAATTCCGCCATGCAACTCATTTGTACGAACCATCTGCTCTCTTTCAAGCAGAGGCTGATCTGAAACGCCACCCATCACCTTTACAATCGCGGCAGCAGTTCGGAACATAAATACCTTTCCCTTTGCCATTGCCCGATACAAGGCAACGCAAAATACCTTCAAATCTGCATAATCTACTGCATTCACAATGATTTTATTAAATCCCTGCACATGCAGAAGCTTCTGCTCGATCTCATCAATTGCCATCCGATGAATTTCATCCAAAGGAATACAAACGACATTTCCGGCCGGATATGCACCCTTCGTCTTTTCTTCCACATACTCCGGCATAGTCGCCGCCCGATAACCAAACGTCTTATCTTTCGCGAACTCTGTCTCATTTGCCGGAATCAGCTCATTTCCATAACGCACATAATGGACATCGTCAATGGTAAATCTTCCACCCTCTTTAAAAAACGGACACAGGATTTCTCCGTCAATAATACAACCGGTATTTTTCTCATAATTTGTCCTGAGGATCTCGGTCTCTAACGGGTAATGTCCGCGCAAGGTGCTGTCGCTTCTGCTGATGAAAATATATTCTTTTCCAAGCTCCTTCGCCACCGCGTCCACATTTGCTGCAATCTCATTATGTGTCAGCGTTGTCTCATCCTGTGTAAAGCCTCTGGAATTGGTCAGTATATAAAATAAATTGTTTTTCTCCTGAAAGCCCTGACGGATACTGTCCTTCGTCCAATCTGTGTAGACTGAAATATCATGAACCGTCTGCACACCGGTTGGATCATCATCTAACACGACGATCTTTTTCTGGTTTGCAGATATCTCCTTTAGAAGAAGCTGATCTGTTTTCGTCTCATCAATTTTTGCATAGGTGGTCAAAACATCTGTGCTCAATGCCATTTTCCGCACCCCCGTCAGTTCTTCTTTTCTACCTTTACATCCGCCAGCGCTTCAAAATACTGCACGATTCCGCCATGATCATCGCCCATATGTCCATGAAGCTTTAAGGTCTGTAAAATCTCATACAGCTGTGCAGTATATGGAATCGGAACATCCATCGCATGCGCAGTCTCTACTACATTTTTGATATCCTTGTGATTGATCCGAATCGGTCCGCCCGGCTTGAAATTTCGCTCCAGAATCATCGGAATCTTCGCATCCAGAACTGCACTTCCGGCAAGCCCGCCCCGAATCGCACCATATACCTTCTCACAGTCGACCCCTGCTTTCGCAGCAAAAACAAATGCCTCAGATACGACTGCGATTGTATTGTTTACAATAATCTGATTTACCAGCTTCGCCACACTGCCGCTTCCGGAATCCCCGATTAAAAGCGCTGAAGATCCAAGAATGTCAAAACACTCCTTCATTGCGTCAAAATGTGCCTGCTCGCCTCCCACCATAATAGCCAGTGTCCCCGCTACCGCACCCGGCTCTCCACCAGATACAGGTGCATCAAGGAATCCAACCCCTATCTCCTTCAGCTTTGTATAACACTCTCTGGATTCTACCGGCGTTACAGAACTCATATCACACACGATGCTTCCCGGCTGAATTGTTGATGCAACACCGTTTTCTCCGAACAAAATCGCTTTTGTGATTGCTCCATTTGGTACCATGATAATAATCTTATCACATTGTGTGCCAATCTCTGCATAGCTGCCTTCTTTTCCGCCTGCAGCTACTACATCCTTTACCGCTTCCTGATTCAGATCAGAAACAATAACCTCTGCGCCTGCCTGTAACAGATTCTTTACCATAGGACGACCCATAATGCCAAGACCGATAAATCCAATTTTCATATGTATTATCCAACCCTTTCCAGTTCTTTGCTGTAATTCACGACTTCATCTATTGTCGGAATCGAAGACTGTGCACCTTTTCTTGTCACTACAATCGCAGATACACGGTTTGCAAATTCTGCTGCTGCTTCGAGTGATTCCCCATTCAGAAGCATTGCAGCCAACGCTGCTGTAAAGGAATCTCCTGCTGCCGTCGTATCAACCGCCTTTACTTTGCATGCAGGAATCCGAATTTCTTCTCCTGACTCTGGATTGATGTATACTCCATCACCACCAAGCGTCACAAGCACATTTTTCACACCGCGTGCCTTTAACACCTGTGCTGCTTCGGTCAGATGCTTTTGTGCTTCCGCAATTCCGGTCAGCATACCAAGCTCTGTCTCATTTGGTTTTACAATATCTACATATTCATACAGCTCTTCCGGAAAATGCTCCGGCACCGGTGCCGGATCCAGAATCACTGTCTTGCCAAGCGATTTTGCAAGCTTCGCCGCATAGCATACCGTATCAAGCGGAATCTCCAGCTGTAAAATCATAATCTCGCACTGCTCGATCAGTTCCCGGTTTGCTTCAATATCCTCCGGTCGAAAAGCAGAATTTGCTCCTGGCACGACTACGATGCTGTTATTACCACTTTTGTTCACCGTAATAAACGCAGTGCCTGTATTCTGCCCTTCTTTCTTTAAAAGTCCACCTACCTCAACGCCCGCTTCGGAAAGGCTTTTCAGCTGAAGCGCTCCATAATCATCGTCACCAATTGCGCCAAGCATTGCAACATCTGTACCAAGTCTTCCCGCTGCACACGCCTGATTTGCACCCTTTCCGCCCGGTACAAGTGTCATGCCATCACATAAAATCGTTTCTCCTTCAGCCGGCATATGATCCACATTCATAACCATATCCACATTCAGGCTGCCTACCACCAAAATCTTTCCCATATTTGTATCATCCTTTCACACTTCCTGCAGTAATACCCTCAACAAAATATTTCTGGAACGGGAGGAACAGACAGATCGGAATTCCTGCCGATACAAGCGAGGCTGCAAAAATATACGTCCACTGAATCGCCCGTTCTCCGCTGAAAGCACTGATTGCGATCTGGATCGTGCGGATCTCCTTTGATCTCGCTACGAGCAACGGCCACATATAGGAGTTCCACTGATTCATGAATATCATAAGGCCTGCTGTAATAAAAATCGGAACAGAAATCGGCATAATAATCCGGAAGAAAATCCTTGGCCAAGAAGCGCCGTCTACACGGGCTGCTTCAATCAGGGCTACCGGAATGTCCTTAAAGAACTGAATGAACAAAAATGCAACCAGTCCATCCGCAATTGCCGGAACAATCATTCCTGCGTAAGTATCTACCATCTTCATTTTATTCGCAACATCATAAAGCGGAATTGCAATTGATTCAAACGGAACCATAAAAGAAATCAAAACCAATCCATACAGAATCTTTTTTCCTTTAAACTCAAAGCAAGTGAATGCAAAACCCGCAATGGAATTCACCAGACACCCAAAGAAAATCGTACATGCAGTAACAATTACCGTATTTAAGATCGGACGCCAGAACTCATATTTTGTAAAAATAATGACATAATTTTCAAATGTTACTTTCGTCGGAATCAACGCTTTAAATGAGAATGGAAACATACTCTGAAAAAGATCTTCCTGCGTTCTTAAAGATGCTGACAGGCAGAAAATGATCGGAAACAGCGACACAATTACCATGACAATCAGCACAATATAAATCAGAATTTTTGAAACAATACCCTTTTGTCTTATTGTCATTTTTATGCCTCCTTCTCTGTCATAAATTTATTCTGAATCACACAGACACCTACAACGATCACAAGTAAAATCGTTACAATGCAAGCCTGTCGCTGACGATTAGAATATACAAACGCCGATTTGTACGCCTCATACATAAGCAGATTGGTGCTACCCTGCGGGCCACCCTCTGTCGCAATCTGTACCGGCGCAAACAGCAGGAAGTTTGCCGTCGTGTTGGCTACCAACACAAACAGTGAGGTGTTTTTCAGAAGCGGGATTGTAATACGGAACAGCGTACTGAAAAATCCAGAACCATCCATCTTCGCGGATTCATAAACCGAAAGATCAATACCCTTTAAGCCAGCGAGGAAGAACATCATCCAGTAAGCGCATCCGCGCCAGGATGAAATCAGGATAATGGACAGCAATGCCCAGTTTTTATCAATTAAAAATCCGATTGGCTTTACTCCAAAAATGCCAAGGATACTGTTTACAACACCATTATTTACATTCAGCAGCATCTGCCAGATAACGGTAGATACGCTCAAAGATACACAAAATGGAAGATACAGCATGGTACGAATACCTTCAATTCCTTTGATATGTGCATTCACCAGCATTGCCATAATAAAGGAAACGATAATCTGTACCGGAATGATAATTATGTTAAACTTTAATGTTACTTTTAAAGAACTCCAAAAGGTTTTATCTGCAAACAAAAATTTGTAATTGTCAAGTGTCACTGCTCCATCCTTGGACAGAAATGCCTGAACGACACTGATAATAATCGGATATATCTTAAAAACACAAATCAAAATTACCGTCGGCGCTACCAGAACATATGGGAGCCACTTATTTTTAATATGTATTCCGCCCATGTAATGATGTCTCCTTTCCTTACTCTGCCCATTTCTGAGCGCTTCTTTTTCTCATTACTCCTCTTTTACCCTTTAGAAAAGGCGGCAGCCGCTCGGGCGCCGCCTTCTGTTCAGTTTCTGCGTTTTACTGCTTATAAGATGCCACTGCAGAATCAAACTGCTCTACGGCGTAGTTTAAGGTATCCTCTACATCTGCACCATTTCTGACATCTTCCCATGCCTGATCCAGAATTGTGGAATACTCTCCGAATACCGGCGTAACGGCACGCGGATATGCAGTGTTTGCTGCCTCGTATGCTGCGATCTTCATGTCCTTAGTTGCATTTTCATCGTTTGTAATCTCTTCCTGCTTGTCAAGACGGCTCGGAACATCGCCATTGATGCTCAGCCACATATCACTTCCCTCACCAAGTGTGAAGTACTTGATAAACTCAGCTGCTGCATCCTTGTTTTCAGACTGGGAATTGATACCAAAGTACCAGCTACCGGTAGAGGTTGCCACCTTATCCTCATAGCCCTCGAAGCACGGAGCGTAGGTGCAGTCAATCTCATCATCACAGGTCATACCCGTTCTTGTCCAAGTTCCGCCAATCATGAATACCATCTTTCCGGAATAGAACATATCTGGAAGCTGATCTGCGTCATATCCTCTGGATGCGATACCATCATTTACAAGACCCTGATACCAGGTCATTGCCTTGATCCACGGCTCTGTATTTACAACGCCGTCAAGAGAATATCCATCTTCGCTGATGTTGGCTCCGCCCATGGAGTTCGGAAGCATGTTCATCTGGTAAATACGGCTTACCTGCTGGAAATCCAGTCCGATAATCCCTTTGCTTCCATCCGGATCCAGTGCTTCCTGAGCCTGTTTTGCCATATCTGCCACCTGCTCGTAGGTCAGGCGATGCTCTGCATCATTTTCCGGAAGCTCAATTCCAGCCTCCTCCAGTAAGGTCTTATTGTAGTACAGCTCCTGACAGGATGTATTCTCCGGTGCTGCATACATGGTATCTTCCCATACACCTGCTGTATAGGATGCCTCATCCCATTTTGCCTTGTCTTCATCGGTGAAATACGGATCGAGCGGCTCAAGATATCCGCTGGAGCCATACTTTGATACATAAGTCACGTCAACACTCATAACATCAAAGTCTGCATTTCCCGATGCGCTCTTTGTCTCGATAACCTCAAACAGATCGTTGAAAGAATAGAACTCTGCTTCCACATGAATTCCTGTCTCTTCCTCAAACTTCTCCAGAATCGGGACGGTAAGTCCTTCCCACCCCGTCTCTCCAGCACCCTGTGATACCCAACGGATTGTCGGCTTATCCTCTTCTGCAAAGCCTGTCATTGTCATGCCTGATGTCATGCCGGCTGCCATCGCCGCCGTCAGCCCAAATGCTACCATTTTTCTGTACTTCATACTATGTTCTCCTTTTCTTTTTTATATTTATATCATTTACTTTTTCAGTTTCTCAAATAAGTCTGCGAACAGATTGTCACGCTTGATGTGGTATACATATTTGATAAAATGACGATTGTTATCAAAGGCATACCTGTCATCATACTCCGGAATCGGACTATGAATCAGACAATCCTCTTCAAAGTCACCGTCCAGCAGCCATGCCACCGCTGTCACATCCCAGATCGGTCTTGTCCAGGTAGAACCACCATAGCAGGCACGTGCCTCCTCGGTCGTCACATCAATCAGGTAATCACAAAGCTTGTTCTTCCCTCTCAAGTGATACTCCAGCTCCGGTCCGCTTGTCGTAAATGCAGATACGACACCCATACACGGAAGCTGTACAAGCGGCACGCCGCATCCAAATACAATTCTTGCACCTGCCACATCCTGATACAGGTTAAACTCCTTGTTGTTCGGCCAATTCAGTGCATGTCCGCCCAGCCAGATCAGTACAATACGATCTCTGATCGCCGGATTCATTATCAGCGCAGAGGATACATTCGTAATGGCACCGATCGCAATGACATACAGTGGATGCTCCTCCGTATAATTCATAGCTCTTTCTGCCAGATCCTTTGCCGCATCTGAAATCACCGGCTCTGTCTCAGACGGCATATATTCCGTCGATCCGCGATAAACGACCTGCTTCAGATCCTCACGTTCCAGCAGGGTAAGAACATTCATGATCTCCTGATAGCTCTTCTCCATGCCATCTGCCGGACCTGTTGACTTCTCATTAAAAAACGGCGCTGCATAAATTGCTTTCAGATTCAGCTTCTCATCAGACTTGATCAGATATGAAAGTGCAAACTGGTCATCAATCTCATTGTACGTATCGGTATCGATGACAACATCTACTCTTCCCTTCGGCTTTTCCAGTCTCTGAATCAGCTTTGCATTATCAATGACTGATTTTGTCCCGGCAACGCCTGCAAACTCCTGCCACTCCTGTTTTTTCTTCTCGTTATCCATTGTCCTTTCTTTTGCCCTCCCATACATTTTGTAAGGAAAATATTTTCCTAAACTTCTTTTTCATGTGTTTATACTACATCCGAATTGTCTTTTTGTCAATACGTTTTTAAAATTTTGTATAGGAAACGCTTTTTTCTTTTCTTTTTCCTATTAATATTAACGATTTCGGATGCATGTTTTAAAAAAGCATATTCTTTTATAAGTACTTTTAGCAAAAATCCGGAGATAATTTAAGGCTAAAAACCGAAGCTTCGATTTTTAGCCTTTTTCCATTCTTTATCTGTTTCATTATTCTTCATATTTTATCTCCGAGTCTTTCCAGCAGATTTTCCACAGCCTTTATCCGCAGTACACGCACATTCGAACTCAGCAATCGCTTCAATAGAGTGTCTACGCCTTTTTCCTTGTCATTCTCTCTCTGATCTCCTGAAGCTGTTCCATCGAAATATTTACTGCTTCTGCAATTTTCTGTTCCGGCAGTAAGCCCTGCAGCAGAAGTGCCTTAACTGTCGCATCTCTTTCTTCGCATCTTCCCTGCGCAATTCCTTGCTCAATCCCTCGTTGTCTGTTCTCCTCCGCCAGCCGTTCCAACGCCGTACACATATTCACGCTCTCCTCTCTCTCCGCTTCTGCCTGTAACACATCCGATCCCGAAATCAACGCGATCAGGGTCGCCTCCTCTGCCGGAATTGGTTTGTTATACTTTTTTGAAATGAAATCCAGATCCCCTCGCAGTAACGCCCCTGCCCCTTCGAACACGGTTCGCACTGCTTCGTTGTGAAAGATATAATGCTCACTGTCAATAATCTGCACCAGATTAATCCCGTAATCAAAAAACAGTGCCTCCGTCCCACAAGGAAATGGTGGCATCATATCCTTCAGGCGAAGTGGGCCATCCCAGCGTCCTTCACCATAATACAGCACTATCGACAGCTGCGGATGCAGCCTGTCTCCTTTGCCGATCCCGGACAGGAACTCTTCTGAAGTCTCCCCCCGTAATCTGCCTGCCGCCCGATCCTGATTTCGCTTCTTCGCCAGCTCTTTATACTCCTTCAGATAACCCATCGCATCGTAAATCATCGTCCGCAGCGGCATCGCAAAATGCGCCTTTTTCTGATTTTCCACCGACCAGACCTGAAATTCTGTGTCAAGCGCCAGCTTCTTCACCACATCATGGTTTCTTCTCAGCGTCTCCTCATATTCCGGAAATGACACAACTCCGGAAATATCCGTATCCTGCTCAATGAGCATATCCGGGGTAATCCGCTGTCTTCCATGAAATACCACCGCATTGATGAGATCTGCAAAATGATCATTTTGCCTCCAGAATTCCTTCAGACGGACATCCAGTTCAGCTTCGCCTGCTGTTTTCTTTATTTTATCAACTTTGTTCCTTTTCTGCAACTCATCTTCTCCTTTTTATTATTTTCTTTTTGCTATTTTTAGTAGCATACTATGTATGAATTATAATGCATTCTTTTTGTTAATTCAAGCATCTTTTTATTTATGGTATCCCAAGTAGTGTCGAATCTTTTTGCCTCAACAAAAAACTGCCGTTCCATAGATGATTCACCTATAGAACAGCAGCACTATTGTTTTACATTTTATTCATATTCTTATCTGCTCAATTTTGCAAATAAATCTGCAAACAGCTTATCCCGTTTAATATGATATACATACTTTATAAAATGGCGGTTGTTATCAAATGCATACCGATTGTCGTACTCCGAAATCGGGCTGTGAATCAGACAATCTTCTTCAAAATCACCATCCAGTAGCCATGCAACTCCTCTACTCAATCTTACATTCTCGCTTCCGGCTCACCGGAAAACGGCAACATCTCAATTCCTCTTTCAGCCATCCTTTAATCTGCGGAACTTGAAACTTCTACCAGTTCAGCAATAGTTTTGATGGAATTTCTACACCTTTCCCCCTATCATTTTCTCCTTAATCTCCTGAAGCTGTTCCATCGAAATATTTACCGCTTCTGCCTGTAACACATCCGATCCAGAAATCAACGCGATCAGGATTGCCTCCTCTGCCGGAATTGGTTTGTTATACTTTTTGAAATGAAATCCAGATCCCCTCGCAGTAACGCCCCTGTCCCTTCGAACACAGTCCGCACCGCTTCGTTGTGAAAGCTGTAATGCTCAGCGTCTCCTCATATTCTGGAAACAATACAACTCCGGAAATATCTGTATCCTGCTCAACGAGCATCTCTGGTGTAATCCGCTGCCTTCCATGAAATACCACCGCATTGATGAGATCCGAAAAATGATCGTTCTGCCTCCAGAATTCCTTCAGGCGGACATCCAGTTCAGATTCGCCTGCTGTTTTCTTTATTCTATCAACTTTGTGCTTTTTCTGCAACTCATCTTCTCCTTTTTCATTTTATTTTTCATTTTATTTTTCTTTTTGTTGTTTTTTGCACTATATTATTTATAAATTATAATATATCTTTTTTATTCAAGTATCTTTTTGTTTTTATATCTTTTTAAACTCAGATAAGCATTCCCTACGTAAAGCGGACATCCGCAATCCGCAACAGAAATCATTGCCCACAACAAAAATCCATGCTATTCTATTTCTGACGTGCTTCTCTTACAATAGCACGCCATTTTGCAAAGGAGACTTCTATGACAATTAATGAAATTGCAAAGCTGGCCGGTGTGTCGGCTTCTACGGTATCCAAGATTATTAACAATAAAGATCAAAGCATCAATCCCGAAACAAGGGAACGTGTGCTCCGGATTGTAAAGGAATATAACTATACGCCTTATGGTATGATCAAGAGCACGTCGCAGGCGAAGACCTTTCTGCTCGCCGTGCTGTTCCGTTATACCGGAAAGGCAAATCAGCTTGCCAGTGCGGTCGTTCACACTGCTCAGAAGCACGGCTACAGCGTACTCATTTTCGACAGCCAGAATGATCCGGCAGAAGAGCTGAAGCACATCACTGCCATCTGTCAGAAAAATGCAGATGGGGTCCTCTGGGATCCGGTCAATGCCGACAGCGCCAAGCATGCACACTACTTTGAGGAGCGTGGCATTCAGATCTGTTATCTGAACCGTGCACCGCTCTTTCCTTCCTATCAGATTGACTTCATGCATATGGGCTATACACTTACGCAAAAGCTCATTGATTTTCGGCACAGCCGCATTGCCTGTCTGATGAAAGAAAACAATCCCCGTTCTGAGCTTGTCCGCGAAGGCTACCGCAAGTGTCTCTACGACAATCAGATCCCTTATGATCATCAGCTGGAGCTTTATGTCACAGATGAAGATTGTTGTTCCAAAATGATGACCTACCATGTCACAGGTATCGTAAGCTCACATTATGCCGCTGCACTGACACTTTACGAGCAGCTTGACCAGCTGCATTACAACGTCCCGTCTGATTTTTCTCTTGTCAGCCTGAAAAACGACATCAGTGATGCCGGGGCATTTCCACATATTTCAGGGCTGGAAATTCCTTACGGAAAATTCGGATGCTATATCTGTGAGGCCCTGATCCAAAAATGCGAAAAAAAAGAAGACGCTTCCGCATCCCTTTTATTTACTCCTTCCTGTGCGTTCTCACAGGAGGACAGCATTGATCTTCCTCCGACGCTCCGTTCCAGAAAAATCGTCGTTGTCGGAAGTATCAATATCGACAACACCTTCAGTGTCGACGGTGTTCCGCAGGCAGGTGAAACGACCCGCATCCTTGATTCTACCGTTTCCCTCGGCGGAAAAGGAGCCAATCAGGCGATCGGTGCCGCCCGGCTTGGCAGTGAGGTTTCTCTGATCACAAGCATCGGAAGTGATCTCGACTCCAACTTTGCCATTCATGCGCTGACGAGTGAGCAGCTTTCCACACAGGGTGTATTCCGCGACATGGGGATGCAGACCGGTAAGGCCTACATTTATATCCAGGGCGACGGTGAAAGTACCATCACTATTTTACCGGGCGCCAATGCCCATTTATCCAGTGAACGTATTCGTCACCGCCGACATTTATTCCAAAACGCAGGCTATTGTCTGCTCTCTACCGAGATCCCTCTGGAGGCAGCAATTGAAGCAGCCCGCATCAGTCACAGCTGCGGTGCCAAAAATATCGTGAACCCGGCAGCACTGAAGCTTATGCCGAAGGAGCTCATCCCTTATACCGATATTTTCATTCCGAACCGCAAGGCTGCAGCTGCTCTCTGCCCGGAGCATCACTACATCGAGGATCAGGCGGACTATTTCTTCGAGCTTGGCATTCCGGTCACGATCATCACACTCGGTCATGAGGGCTGTTATCTGCGCACAAAAGATGTTTCCCGATTTTTCCCGGCGGCCGATGTCACTGCCATCGACACAACCGGCGGCGCGGACGCTTTTATCTCCGCACTCGCCGTTTATCTGACAGAAGGGCTTCCTCTTGAAAAGGCAATCGAAATCGCCACCTGCGCGGCCTCCTTTTGTGTCGCACGGCTCGGCGTCGTCCCTGCACTCGTTGACAAGACAACACTCGAGGCTTATGTGAGCCGGGTACATCCGGGACTGCTGGAACGCTGATATTATACCACCAGCACCGTCTTCATCCCGCACTCCCGTGCACGCTTTGCCAAATGCTCCATCAGCTCCCGATCCGGCACCTGATAGTGCGCATATTCGCTGCGGACACCCATTGGGCGGTATTTGATGATCTTATAACGAATATCGCCTTTTTCAAGATAACGGGCTGCCAGCGCAGCTACCTGACAGACCGTCTCTTCACAGTCAAAGAGCCCCGGCACGACGACGGTCCGCACCTCATACAGCTTTCCCTGTTCTGCCAGATATTTCATATTCCGGATGACCAGATCATTTGGCTGATCCGTCACGGCAAGATGATCTTTTTCACTCCATGCTTTGATATCGAGCATGACACCATCCATCTGCGCGAGCAGCTTTGGATATTTGGAAAAGTCCAGCGTCCCGTTGCTGTCTGCGAGGGTTCCGAGACCATCCCTTTTGCACAGGGTAAACAGCTCCTGTAAAAATTCCGGGTAGAGCGTACACTCGCCGCCGGAAACGGTGATACCGCGGATGAACGGTACCTGCCTGCAAATTTCCTGATAAACCTCCTGCGCATTCATGTACCGGATACGCGGACTTGCATCAAACCGGCAGGTCTTAATGCACGTATCACAGCCGCAGCACAGCTCCGGGTGAAACAATACCTTTCCGTTTTCGATATACAACGCCTGCTTCGGGCATTTCTCCACACATTCCCCACAGCTTCTGCACAGGGAACGCGTCTCCGGATTGTGACAATACCGGCAGTTAAAATTACAGCCCTGTACAAAGACGGCGGTCCGGTTACCCGGACCGTCGACTGCGCTGAACGGAATGATCTTATTCACAGGGACTCTTCCCTGAAACTGATCTCCCATGTTCGTCTCCTTATTCTGTGAATATCCATCCCCCGCCCGACTCTCATTTCTGTACGCACAGAATCCGGTATTTATAGCCTGACAGAGGACTTCCCTTTTCTGATCCAGACAAGCTTACTGCTTTGCACAATTGGCATAACAGGCTTATCTGATTTTGTTTTACTTACCGTACCTTCCGCTCCAGGATGTGTCCATTGTGCTTCGCTCCCATACCAAGTGCGGTTGTATCCTGCAGGACATTCTCACCCTTCTCGAGCTTTTCGATCTCCGAACGCTTTACCAGATAGCCGGTAATGCGGATGACATCGCTGTCGGTCGCATAGAAGGACAGATAACGGATGCCTTCACGGAAGGAACCCTTGATGATATCGAGCAGGAACTCGTTGTTCTTATGTACCGTCGTATCGATCGGGAAAATATCACCGGTACCTGACGGGAAATATTTGTGGAACTTCTCGCAATGCTTCAGATGATCGATCAGCTCCTCCGGTTCCTCACCGATCGGAATTCTCGTTCCCGGTGAAATGCCAAGGTCGCTCGCAATGCCGACCTGTGCGTGCAGCAGGAAATGTCCGCCTGTTGCCTCACAGTACGGATTGACATGTGCCTGATTAAACGCATTGATCTGCTCCATGATCTCTACGCCGAGTGCATCCGCCTCTTCGTCATGGCCGTATCTTCCGGTCTTGCCTTCCTTTTTCATCAGATCATTGACGCACTCTGCCATGCCGACCATACCGAACATTGCGGTGAAACGGTCTCTGTGGATGAAGCCTTCCTTTGCGAGGAAATTGTTTTCGAAAAATCCGCTCTCCTCCACGATAAAACGAATGCGCGCATCCATGTAGTCTGCCATTACCTGGCATACATACGGAAGATGATTCTTCTTGAAATCCTCTACATTCTTCGCTCGCTTCGCGATATTGCCGAGAATCAGACGGCATAAGGTGTAAGAACCGCCGCCGTACTTCAGTCCATTATAGCAGCTGGCGATGACGTAGTCCTCGTTCAGTTCACTTTTAAACATCTTGTGGTTTGCAAAGCTTGGCTTTGCACAGTGTAGGGCCGTATCGACTGCCAGAAGCGCAAAATCATCCGGCGTGATATCCTCATCGTACTTCATCGTCACATTCGGAACTGCCTGCTGCAGCTCCTTTTCTGCTTCCAGAATCAAACGACCCGCTCTCGTTGCCTTCGGACCGATATTGGCATGAGAAAAAGAATCCAGGATCGTGCGGTCCATATGTGTCAGGAACAGCTTAATCAGCTTTTTTGCCTGTACCTCATCGACATCGTCCATAAACGGCTCGAGCAGCTCATCTAATGCACCAACGTAGACCGGGAAATTCGTCACACTCGGCACATGCTTATAGAAAATAAGCAGGGAATTGATCGCCTCGTAAATGTCCTTTGGTGCATCCAGCTGCAGAAACCTGCTTCCCTCTCTCATAAATTTGGCATAATCCGGCACGATATAGCGCGGACGCAGCGGTGCATGTCCCTCGGAAAGGTCACAGATACACTGCTTATCAATCGGCTGATTCAACAGCTCATCCAGCCCCTCCGGGAGATCAAGTACCTCCAACATGGAATCAGCCAGATTTGCCATCGTAGCTACCTTCTGCTCATGCGTGAGCGTCGGGCTCTTTACAGTATTAAGCATTTCCTTGCGCGTCGCATTCACGCGCTCCATACTGATATCTCGCATTTCATTTCCTCCTCTGAAAAACCAGACAGATAACTGCTGTCTGCCTTCTATTTCAAGAATGTTGTGATCAAAAAATATTTTAATCACTAATGATACACAGATTGCTTCGCATTTCATGTTTTCGCGATCCTGATGCCTACGGATTGCTCCGCTGCGAAGCAGCTCCCACAATTCTGCAAACATTCGAAATCCGCTGATTTACTACGCAAATCGCTACTTTCTCATGTTTGGCGGGTTCCAAGTTCAAAAGCCTTATCACGCAAGCATGAACGGCTTTTTGACCTTTTGCCCCTTGTATCATAATATAACACGCTTTGTGCACTTTTTCAGCACTTATTTTTCCTGATGTGTCCCGCCGATCTTCTTCGAAATCAGGTACCTCGGGCGCCCCTTGACTTCCTCATAGATTTTTGCAATATAGTATCCGATGATACCCAAACTGATCATAATGATACTCCCGATGATCAGAATCAGCAAAATGACCGTCGTAAATCCTTCTACCGCACGTCCGGTAAAATAACGCACGAGCGATTCAATCCCAAGGATTACCGCCAGCAAAAATACGAAGACACCCGCTACCGTCACGCACTGCATAGGGACCGTCGAGAACGATACAATATTCTTCACCGCGTATTTGATCAGCGACATTGTCGACCACTTTGACTCCCCCTCCGTGCGCTCCCGCACATCAAATTCCACCTGTGTGGTGCGATAGCCAATCCACGAGGACAGTGCCCGAAAGAACAGGTTCCGCTCCGGCATTGCAAGCAGCGCATCGACCGCCTTCCGGTCGAGCAGCTTAAAATCAGAGGCACGTGTCATGTCAATTTTGACCGCACGGGAAATAATCTTATAAAAAAGCCCGGCGGAAGCACGGTGCAGCGCACTCTCCTTTCCGCGGGAATGCTTGACTCCCTCGATTACCTCGTAGCCTTCCTCCCACAGATGATACATCTCGATCAAGGTTTCCGGCGGATGCTGCAGATCGCAGTCCATTACGGCACAGCACTCTCCGGATGCACTTGCAAGACCGGCAAACATTGCCGATTCTTTTCCGAAATTCCGTGAAAAGCAGACGCCGGTCACATGCGGATTCTTCTTTGCTGCTGCCTCGATCGCCGCCCAGGTACCATCCTTTGAACCATCATTTACAAATACAAGCTCATATGGAATCTCTGCATCTCCCAGAATCCGATCTAAAGTGTCGGCTGCCTTCTGTATCATTTTTTCCTCATTGTATGCCGGTAATACGACAGAGAGCATAGCGTTCCTTCTTTCTATTTCTTTCTCTATTTTTGTTTCTGCAAACCGCATTTGTGTCACTTCATGATATTACTTCTATTTTTTGCAGATTGCAACTGTCTGTTGTGCATTCGAAACGGAAAAATGCTTATTCTGCGTCCAGATTCCCTTCCGGTAAAATGCTCCGGATCCGTACACGATCCTCCTCTGTCACCTCCGGGAACGGGAATGATGCCTTTGGTGTCGTAAGAATCCCTTCCTCCTGCATCGCAGCCTTAATATATGGAACAAACGGCTTTCCAACCTGATAAATCTGCATCAGTGCATCGATTCTTTCCTGAATTTCCTGCACCCGTTTCAGATCCTCCTTACGGAATGCCTCTGCCCAGTCGCTCGTCAGACGTGGAAATACGTTGGAAAGACCTGCGATGCATCCGTCTCCGCCCGCAAGAATGTTGTGTGCAAAGTTGTCATCAAAACCCGAATAAATTTCAAAATCCGGCCGTATAGCTTTTACCCTACGGATCAGCTCACGGGTGTGATCCATTCCTGCCTGCGTATCTTTGTAGCCCTTTATATTTTCATACTTCTTCACCAGTTCCACGGTCACATCCGGTGTGATATCGCATCCGGTACGATCCGGAAAGTTGTACAGATACAGATTTGTCTGCGGCAGTGCCTCTGCAATTTTTCCAAAATATGTCACCATCCCGGCTTCGCTGATCGGAAAATAGTATGGCGGCAATACCATTACACCGTCCACGCCTTCCTGATCCGCATACTCGGAGAGTTCCAGGATCTCATCAAAAATCATACTGGTCGTCCCTGCAATCAGACGGACTCTGTGATCAATTGTCTTTACCGCAAAACGGATCAGCTCCTTCTTCTGCTCCATGGACAGCGCAAAAAACTCTCCGATACTGCCAAGGATCAGAATGCCGTCCACACCGCCTGCGATCAGATGCTCATAGACCTTTCCCTGTTCCTCAAAATGAATACTTCCATCTTCCGAAAACACCGTAACTGCCGGTGTAATATAATTTGCCTTCATAAATACCTCTCTTCCTTTATAAAACAAACGCGTGCTATCGATCTTCGCCCGTAAATCTGCCGGGTAAAGCGGACATTCACAATCCATCCCTGCAGCTCTGCTGACAGGGCCTAGTACAGCATACAAAAATTAACCGGACTAATAACGCAGAATGAATTTTCATTCTGCAAAGAAGAAAAACGCAGGCGTAGCGGGCTACGTCAAGTTTTTCTGATGCCGCAGATGGAAATTCAGGCAAGTTATATAGTACAGTTATTTGCAGTATGATGTACTAGCTTCGCTACTTGCTCATGAACACAGTCGCTGCACAACGATCAGTAGCCTGCGCCCTTCATTGCCGAATCTGCCATTTCGGTGTACCGCTTCAAAACACCTTTATAGGCTCTCTTTTTCAGAACCATTTCATTTCTTCGCTGCGCCATGACAGTCTCCACTGCCTCAGCCGTGCATTCCTCTCCGGCAATTCCTACGATATTGATCGTCCGCTTTTCCACGTCATACGCCAGAATATCCCCGGTCTTTACATAGGCAATCGGGCCTCCGACCGCGGCCTCCGGAGAGACGTGGCCGATTGCGGCACCTCTTGTGGCACCGGAAAACCGCCCGTCTGTGATCAGCGAAACATGTCCATTCAGACGATGGTCGCAGACGATTGCCTCTGTCGTCATCAGCATCTCCGGCATGCCGCTGCCGCGCGGACCCTCATACCGAATCACAAGGATTTCACCCGGATTGATCTCATTGTTCACAACCGCCGCATGTGCGTCCTCCTCACAGTCAAACACGACCGCACGACCTTTGTGAGACCGCATACTCTTTTCACAGGCAGAATATTTGACAACGGCTCCTTCCGGAGCCAGATTGCCCTTCAGCACCGCGATACTTCCCATTTCTTCCGTCGTCTCCAAAGGAGTGATGACATCCTCCACCTGCAGACCATAGTTGTGCAGATAACCCTCCCCGGTCTCAAAGAATGAATTTTTCTCCAGCTCCTCCAAATTTTCACCAAGCGTCTTTCCGGTCACCGTCATCACATCCAGATCCAGATAATCTGCCAGCATCCGCTGCACGCGCGGAATGCCGCCTGCAAACCAGAAGGATTCCGTCAGGTGCTTCCCGCTCGGATTGATATTTCCGATATGCGGAATCTTTGGATTGATCTCATTAAACAGCTCCGGATCCAGCTCCATGCCCAGCTCTTTCGCGATTGCCGGCAGATGGATCAGGCCGTTGGTCGAACCGCCGATCGCGCTGTGTACGATAATTGCATTGCGAAAAGCCTGCGGCGTCAGAATGTCGATTGGACGGATATTTCGTCTGACGAGCTCCATAATCGTGCGCCCGGCTCTTCTTGCAAAAAACTGCAGCTCACTCATCGTTGCCGGTACAAGTGCACTGCCCGGAAGCGCAAGCCCCAGTGCCTCCGCCATACACTGCATCGTGCTTGCCGTACCCATAAAGGTGCAGGCACCCACAGACGGGCAGCCGGTCCGCTTATAATTCCGGATCTCTGCCGGTGTGATCGCGTCCTTACGCTTCTGGCGCAGAGAAATATCCCCGGCGACAAGAGAGGTCGTCTGATTCGGTCCCGGACGCATGCTTCCTCCCGGCACAAAAACAGCCGGAATATTGACCCGCGCCATTGCTTTTAAATGCGCCGGTATGGATTTGTCACACGAAGAAGAAAGCACCATGCCATCCCACGGAACATATCCCGCATGCATCTCGACCATATCGCAGATCACTTCTCTCGATGCCAGAATCAGGTTCATTCCGTCATGTCCCTGTGCGCAGCCGTCGCAAATATCCGTCACGTGAAAATGTCCCGGCTTTCCTCCCTTTTCATAAATTCCGTATGCCACCTGCTCACTGACCTGGTTCAGATGGACACTGCCCGGATGGCTGTCCCCAAACACATCCTCAACCAATATCTGCGGCTTTTCGATGTCCTCCTCATCCCATCCGCTCCCCAGCTGCAGGGCATCAAACTGCGCCCACAAAAGGCGCTCCTTACTGCTACGTATCATATAAACCCCTCCCAATCTGTTTTGTTTCCTGATACCTTTATTATAGCAAAAAGCTGCCGTTTCTTCCATCTATTTCCGGAATGAAACAGCAGCCATAAATCAGATTTTAAAATCCCCATATGCTCCCAGATCCGTGAGCACGATACTGTGACTCGTTCTTCTTGCACTGACCGGTATCATCTGCATATAATCGCCGTACAGCCAGGTCAGATACTGATCATACTCCTTCGGAACCGGGAATTTGTACCCCTCAAAATCCACATATACGGTCTCCATCAGCCAGCTCTTCGGAAATGCGCCGCGTTTCAGATTTCGGCCCATGCCGTCGTACAGATAGTCCGTATTGCGATTTTGGAAAAAGGTCAGTGCCTTCTTCTGTGCCCACTCGGCAAACGGCATCGGAATAAGATACTTCACATGGTCGACGATCCTGCAGATCACCGGATGATTGCCGCCGCTCTTGATATCGGTATTCCCCCATTTATTGAACACAATAGAACGGCTGAGCATTGTAAGCATGAGGTGCAGCTTCTGTGACCACCGGTGATTGCCGGTCTGGTCATGTGCGAGCACATCAAAGAAAATGCCGTTGTGCATATCCATGAAATGCCCGGTAAATTCCGTGGCAAACATCGTATCGTTAATCCGAAGCTTCGTGAACGGATTGTGATTGCCCTTCTCCGTCTCCGGAACCTGTACAAAAATATTTTCCGGAAGCTCCTTCTGTACGACCTGCATAAAGCGATCATAGTCCTCCCGGAGCATCATGACGTCCGCATCGTCGTCCCACGGAATAAACCCGTGATGGCGGATTGCTCCAAGCAGGGTACCTCCGGCAAGAAAATACCGGATGTCATACTTCCGGCAGATCCGGTCGATTTCCAGCAGGTAGCCGAGCAATATTTCCTGTACCTTCTTCAGCTTACCCAGATAGGTATTGTCAAAAATAAACACCTCATCTGTATGCTGCAGATACTTTACCAGGATGATCAGCCCATCCTCCACGGAAATCTGTGGCTCATAACCGTAATGCTCAATCAATTGCGTATTGAGCATGCTCCCACTCTCCTGTGGTTCTTCTACCGGTCTCATTTCTCCGGGTCTGGCACCATTTTCCGACTCTGCTCCGTGCTCAATCTGATTGATCCGACACTGCTTTGGGAAGTTCTGATAGAGGAGAATCGCCAGCTGAGCCGGAGACTGATCCGAATCCTTTCCTTTTACGTTGAAAATTTTATTTTCCGGACACACCGTGAGCACAAACTGGATCGCCGTGAGCACATCATGGATGCTCACATAGGAGGAACGGACTGCTGAGAGCATCAGTGGCTGCTCCATTTCCATTGCCGTATATTTTGCCATCGTAAACGCCGTGTGTTCTTTGAGCGGAAGGCATGCGCCATACATTCGTCCGGTACGCAAAATACTGCAGCTCTTCCCCGCCGCTCTCGCCTTTGATATAAGCAGACTCTCCATCGCCTGCAGCAGATACTGCTCTGAAAATGGTTCTGCTGCGACATCTGTCTTCCCGGCTTCGTATTCTGACGCGGCAAACTCCGGCGGAAGCGCCCCATATACCCGGCCATCTGACAAAAGTAAAATGCGCTTACAGTTCAGGCGGCAAACACCATCAGCCAACGCACCGAACGTCTGCAGATATTCCAGCTGCTCCGGCGGTGTCTGCGGCACCTGCGCACAGCAAAGGCCGGTCAGGATCACATAATCCGCCGTCACGCCTGTAATCGGCTCTGTAGTAAACGAATGCGTCACCGTAAGTGTGCCATCTGCCTGTATCGCTGCCTCTGCGACCTTTACGTCACTGTGCTTCTCATCATTCCAGGCCATAAAAGACCAGGCAATTGCCTCCTGCAGTTCCATCTGGTCTCCTGCAAGCAAGATCCTTGCCCCCTTTAAGGAGCGCTGCGGAATCTGCCCGGAACGCACCGCCGCCTGCGCCCAGTCCAGTTCAAATTCATTTAAAAAATCCCGAAGTAACATAATTCTCCTTACTTTTCCAGATCACATTTAAAGAGTGCTTTCCCGGTATCTGTCACAATCGGCATCGGGGCAAGAACGGATCGATCCCCCGCAGCCGCCGTGCCCGGCTCTGTATAGGTCTTCACCTGCACACCGGATTTCTTCACCTCTGCAGGCTGCAGGGTGAGTCGATGCATCGCCTCTGCCTTTTTCTGGAAAGAGACAATCTTCCGGTCTGCTGCCGGACGTACCGGGGTCTCTGAAGCTTTCGTTGTACCCGGCTGTTCAGACACAGGCACCGTGATCTCTCCCGACTCATCTGCCTGATCAAATAGCTGCGAAACAGTTTCCTCAGACAGATCCGGTTGTTCACACGGCAGGTTATAAATTTCCGCATCTGCACCATATAAAAGAATCTTCGCACAGGTTTCCAGAAGTCCCTGCGGCAATTCCTCCGAAAGCTGTCCCATTCTCCCGATTCGAACCGGCAGCCCATCTTGCGCCAGTGCACAGGCGAAATGCTCCGCCGTCCGCATGCACTGTGCCCGGATATCGCTTCCCGCAGTATGGGATATATAGCCCAGCTCCTCCTCCCGGAGCGCGTGCGGCGTCCCAAAGCATTTGCCGTAAACCTCATTTCCGGAAATTAAAAGCACCGCGGCCGGTCTTGTCTTTGCAAGGCTCTGCAGCTGAGAAAGAAGCTGCAGTGTCTCCTCCCAGTCCTCGCCCGCCTGCTTCCAGAGTCCTGATGGTTTTTCCCATCCGGCAGGATGCTCCGCCTCTTCAAACGGCGTGCTCCAGTCTTTGTTTTCTTTTTTCCCGGCCTCCCGCCGTCTCCTGGCCGCGGCCCCGCTCCGTTTCTTCTGTGCAGACGGCAGATGTTCCGCTATCGTCGGACGTGCAAACAAAAGCACATAGTCCCCATCCTGCACATTCTCCACGCCATCCAGCACGCGAAAGCCTGCCCTGCTCGTCTGACTGACGCGCACCAGACTCTGAAAAAAAGCCTGATATTCCGGCCCGTCAATTCCGGCCAGCACAATCCCCTTCTCTGAAAAGGATTTCCAGATCGCTTCACCTGTGTTCTCCATCTATACTCCTCGATTCCCTGTTGTTCCTTATTCCTTTTCCCACGCGCGCATGCTTGCAAGCAGCCGCTCAAACATCTGTGGCAGGTCATATTCCGGCACCCAGCCGAGACTGTGCAGCTTTCCGGCATTGATCAGCATCCGCGAGGTCGGCGCATAGCCCAGCTTCGCGACATCCTCCGGAATATCAAATATAAGCTCTGACCCGCTCTTTGGATAATTGCGGACGAGCATTTCCGCCATCTCCCGGATCGTTCCGAAGGTCGCCTCATTTGAAACATTATAAGCCTCTCCCGCCTTTCCTTCAAGCAGGATCGTCAGCAAACCGCGTACGGCATCAGAGGTATAGCAGTAACAATGAGCTTTGCTTCCGTCTGTGTGCAGCACAATATCCTCACCCTTCAGAATACTGCGCGCCATCTGCGCAAAGACACGGTTCTCCTGCCTTGAAATGCCGGCACCAAAGGTCTGTGCCAGCCGGGCTGTCTTCACCGGTACGTGATACTCATGCGCGTAAGCTCCGCAGAGTCCCTCCGCCATCCGTTTTCCTTCCGAATAGCTGCTTCGCACCTGCAGCGGATCAATATAGCCATAGTCCGTCTCTTTTACATTATAATGTTCCGGATCGACCACGCCATAGGCTTCCATAGACGAAAGGTAGACCATTCCTTTTACCTGCTTTTCGCGCGCCAGCTCCAGCAGATGCTCTGTCCCTTTTAATGTCGTCAGAATTGTCTCCACCGGATGCTCCACGAAATCCTTCGAAGCTGTCACACTCGCTCCGTGGAAGATATAATCGACCGGCTCTTCCACCGGAAGCGACGAGAGGACATCCCCGACGATCAGCTCCAGTCCATATTCCAGAAATGCACTCAGCTGCTGCTTTGCCTTCTCCTTACTGCGCACAACTGCCAGCACATGAAGCTTCAGATCCCGCGCCTCTCCGGCCGCAATCAGTGCTTTTGCCACGAGTCCGCCGATCAGTCCGGTCGCACCGGTCACGAGAATCCGTGCCCCTCGCAGCTTTTCCCAGTCGATGCTGTCATCTGCGGCGATCCGTTCCAGATCCTGCTGCAGTATTTCATCCTCTGTCCACTGTCTCATGCCAATTTCTCCTTCTTATCCACAATTCGTTTCTGATTCCTGCACATTTCCTGTTCTGGCTTTTTGTCCATCTGGTACACCTCTTACGGTCAACCGGATATTCGCAATCCGCTTCGCTACTTGCTCATAACCGAATAGCTGCTTCGCAGCTTATCAGGAGTGGCTTGTACCACTCCTGATACAAGCAAGTCCCAACCCACTGCTTATTGCTTTGCGCAATTGAAGCAGGGGACTTGCTTGATTCAGTTAAATTCACGCGATGCCACAAATGGTTAATTACAATCCTCTGTACTATCCGTATCCTTCTTCTTATATCGGTTCATTTTCGCCGCCAGCCGGTTTGTCAGCCCGAAGCCAAATGCCTGCTCATTTTCCTTATACTGCAAAAGTGCACGGAACATATACACATCCTCCGGCGTCGTCACCTTAATGTTTCCACGGTTGCCCATAACCATATGCGGCTTTTTGCCAAGTGCATTGTAAATCGTGCAGGCATCGACCATATTTTCATAGCCCGGGTTCGTCCTACGGATCGCCTCATGTGCCTCCATAATGTCCTTCAGATAAAAGCTCTGCGGCGCCTGTGCGGAGTAGCTCTCCTTGCGCAATGGCAGATCATCCACACTGCAGCCATCGTGACTGACCAAAATCGTCTCATAGCACTGCGTCGATGTAATCGCGCTTCCGTACCGCTTTACCGATGCAATGTTTTCACTGATGACTTCATATTCGACGACCGGGCGGACACCGTCATGAATCAGGACGATCGAATCCATCGGATTCTCTTTTGCTGCCCTCTGAAGCGCATGATAGATGGAATCCTGCGCAGTCGCCCCTCCCGGCACGATCGCCGCCATCTTCGTAA
Organism: Lachnospiraceae bacterium; assembly: GCA_902363135.1. Classification (GTDB taxonomy): domain Bacteria; phylum Bacillota; class Clostridia; order Lachnospirales; family Lachnospiraceae; genus Choladousia. The sequence continues at coordinate 126,262 of CABIZF010000002.1, read as the reverse complement.
TCCGGTAATCCAGCACCAGCTGCTGCGCATACCGGATATAATCCTCATTCATAGCCAGATAAATCCGGTCGATCTCCTCATGCTCCTCAAACAGCTGCAGAGTATGGATCAGAATCGGCTTCCCGTTAATCTCAAGAAACTGCTTCGGAACACCCGCTCCCATCCGCACTCCGCTTCCGCCTGCAAATATAATTGCAATATTCATGTGCGCCTGTCCTCCTTTTGATTTATCACATTTCCCTTTATCATTACTGAAGATTTCTCAGCATGTCAATCCGATCAGCTTCAAAATCCGCTCTGTCGCCTTCCCGTCGCACGCTCCGGTATAGGTTTGACAAAAGGCCTCCTGCTCTGCCCGGTGCGCTTCGGCGTATGCCGCGCTTCCCTCAATCGCTCCGGCAAGCGCCCCGCCATCCTCCACAACCGGAAACGGCATGCCCCGGTAATCCAGATAAAAGCCCCGCTTTGCCTCATACTCCGCAAGATCCGGAGAAAACAACACAAGCGGCTTTTTGTAAAGAAGATAATCAAACATCACTGAAGAATAATCGGTAATCAGCACATCTGCCACCGCAAACAGCTCCTCCGTCGGAATCGTACAATTGGATACCCGGCCGTGTGCATCGATGTGCGGATGTGCCTTGATGAGCAGCTGCCAGTCATCTCCGAGTGCAGCCGCCGCCCTTTGAATGTCCGAAAGCCCGATAAGATACGGCTGTGCCGCATTCCCACGAAAGGTCGGCGCCCATACAACAATCTTTTTTCCTGCCGCCTCCGGATGCTGCGCATAAAACTGTTCTTGGCAGCGCGCATTCCATTTCGGATCAAAGTAATAATCCGTCCGGCTGATGCCCGTCGCCACGATCCGCTCCTGCGGAATACGCAGAGCATGCGCATGTACCGGGACACAGACCTGCGCACTCATCGTCAGATACGAATAATTTCCAAACATATTTCCCCGATAATTTTTCGGAATGTCCTCCCCGGTATCAAAGGCGATCTTCTTCATCAGGCCACAGGAATGCCAGAGCTGTACCAGCGTCGTCTCCGGACGCTTTTTACAGGACGCCGCCGGGAGAAAGTAGTCACAGATAAACACATACTCCGCAGTCGCATATGCCCGCATAAAACGCACAAGGAAGCGCAGCATAGCACCAAATCCAAGTGTCCCGAAATCCGCCACAAACAGCTCTGGTTCCTTTCCCTCTTCCTTTAGTGTTTCATACATCCGCCGCATAGAAAACGGCATCATTGTGTGATGCGCATCTGCCATCAGTATTTTACCCTTCTGCACCGGGCGCCGCGCCCAGAAGCGATAGAGCATCGGCAGACACACGTTCTGCAGAAGCATTTTGATATATTGTCTGATTCGGAACATAGGTATCCCTGCCTTTCTTACTAGTACAGCATACAAAAATAACTGGACTAATAACGCAGAATGGAAATTCAGGCAAGTTATGTGGTGCAGTTATTTGCAGTATGATGTACTATCGGTTTTCCACCGGTGCTACCGCTTCCTCTGGTACTCCAACGCATCCTCAAAGATCCGCCGGCAGTTCTCATGATCGTCAAACGCAAAAAATGCATCCTGCCGCGCGCGGTAAAATTCCTTCAGCGCACAGGAGCGCTGCAAATAATCTATCAGCGTATCGACGAGCTGTTCCGTCTCTGTGCAGATCTCTCCGAATCCCATCGTATCATAGAAGAAACCGCCCTCCACGTAATGCGGAGGAAGCTTCGGCGGATGGAAATAGACGACCGGCTTTCGCATATACGCAAAGTCAAACTGGATCCCGGAATAATCTGTCACCATCAGGCTTGCCTCCGTCAGCAGCTTCTCGTAATTGCTCTCTGCCGCAGAGAGAAGCTCCACATTTCCATGCACCTGAAAATCATCCTTCTGCGCACTGATGACCGGATGCAGTAAAAACAAAATCCGGTAACCTGCCTCTTCGGCCGCTTTTTGAAGCCGCTCATTTTCCAGCAGGGACTGAAAAATTTTAAAATAATCCGTCTGTTTAAATTCCGGATTGTACGGCCTCGTGCTTCCCATGACCGGCGGCATCGCAATGTACGCCCTCCACGTCGGCGCGATCAGGATCTGCTTCTGATCACGGTTTACCAGCCCGTCATAGCGCGCCAGTCCGGTCAGCCGCAGCACCTCCGGTGCGTAATCGTAGGCCGGTTTTGACAGATTCTCGATCTCATATTTAGATGCACAGTAATAGCGCTTGTTGTTATTGATGATCCGGTTGGAGTCCACGGTCAGGTCCTGTACCGACAGCCCGTGCTGAATACACGTATTGACTGCACGGATCCGGTCCTGCACGAACCGCACCTCCCATTTGGAAAAACCACAAAAGGAATGCACGGCACTATGTGTGGCAAAGATCATCGACGCATGCAGATACAGCAGCCGCTGCTTCAGGCTCTGATACGCCACCGGCGCACAGCCCTCCCGCACAAGCCGCTCATAATCCGCCACATCCTTCCGGATCACATACACCGGAGTAATCCCGTCCATCTTCCGCGTCCGCATATATTTATAAAAATATTCGCCACAGTCGCCGCCCTTGTAAAGCTTGTCAAACGTCACCCATATATTTTTATGTCCGTACACCGGGTAGGTCAGCCAGTAAAGTGCACGCACGGCAAACATCCGCTTCGAGCCGTACGGCGCGCGAAGAATTTCCTTCATCAGCCGCAGCTCCTGTGCCATGCGCGATGCCCTGCCCGCGTGTCGGATGCGGATCGAAGAGACAGCCGGAAGCTTCTTTCGCTGCTCATTTCCACAGGGATCCATAATCCCGCCCCGCTCCAGCGTTACCATGTAGTTATCAAAGCACCAGTAGGAATGCTGAAGGGTCGTTGCAAGCTTTGCCTCATAATCAGTTGATACAATTGAAAGCGGAATCTGATTTTTCCCATCGGTAAATACAAAAGAAACGCTCGTTTTCGAAGAAAGTTCCTGTTTTGGTATCTTCACAGCAAAGGTTGCCTTCTTCACCAATGGCTCTCCGAAAAAATCGGCTTCTGAAAATCGCCGGGTTCTATCCGGCTCGAACATCTGTCCATTGTAAAGTGCTTTTAATTCAAATCGATCCGCAAGAAACTGATCGACCGATACATCCACTCTCCAGATCCCATGATCATACTCCATCAGATCCAGCATGACCATCGGGGTCAGATCCTTTACTGCCTCGCTCTTCCGTTCATACTTCAGGCACATCAAAGCGGACCAGGTCAGATAAAGAAGCCTTCGCTCTTCCTGCACATGCTCTTCCGGCATGATCAGTTCATCTGAAATATGCCAGAGCACCTCTGTGCAGACAGAACAAAACCGTTCGAAATCTGCGCCACACAATGCCCCGGTATTGCGGTTCCCTTTATTTGCCATCAGACAGTCCCGAAGCTCCACAAGAAGCTGTGCCTGCACAAAAAGCGGCAGCTGATTCTCACCATATTCAGCCAGCACCTGCTTCCATCGCGCTTCCTGCTGTTCATACCAGGATGCTCTGAACCAGGCATCCGGCAAAGAGCCAAAATCCGGGTATGTGCGATTTCCATGGAAATACGCATTCTCTACATACAGAACACTCCCGTTTTCTGCAATTTTCCGGCTAAGTGAAAACCTGTCCCAGCGCGCAAGCAGCGTTTTGACATCGAGCACCTCGTCAGGCTCGCTTTTCCACAGCCCCGTTCGGATAATGCTGCCGTTCATGCTCGCCGGAAGCTTCAGGATCTGATTTACTTTTGTCACATTTCTCTTTTTGCCTGTCAGCGACTCAACCCTTTTTACAACGGTATGAGGCGTTACATTTGAAAGCAGCAGGATATTCTCCTGATTCGAATCCTCAAGAAGAGAAAGCAGCTGCCCTAGTGTCTTTCCCTCATAATATTCGCCTGCATCCAGCACGGTGACAAAATCCGCCAAAATCTTTTGATTTCTGTCAAAACTTATATACGGATACTTCCGTTCGTACACAGCTGCCTGCTTTTCTGCTCCTGCGAAATCCGCTGCGATCACAAGCTCACATCCTAGATCCGGCAACGGATTATCCGTCTGACAGGATCGAAGTGTCTGCTCCAGTTTTTCGCACGCTCCGCTCCAGCGAACAATAATCATCATTCTGCTCATAGTTTTCCTTCCGCCTGACAATTACTTTCTGCCAGCTTCATTCACTGCATCCAGTGCAGCCCGGATCACCTTGTCCATATCGTAATATTTATACTGTCCGAGCCGCCCGCCGAAAATGACATCCTTTTCCTTTTTGGCAAGCTCCGCATACTGCTCATACAGTGCGCTGTTCTTTTCATCATTAACCGGATAATACGGCTCAATTCCCGGCTTCCATTCCGTCGAATACTCTCTCGAAATAATTGTAAAATCCTTCGGATGCTCCCGCTCCTCTTCCGGTGCAAAATGCTTGTGTTCAATCACCCGGGTATACGGAACCTCTCGCTCCGTATAATTGACTACCGCATTCCCCTGGTGGTTCTCCTCCTCCAGGCGTTCTGTCTCGAATCGTACTGTCCGATATTCCAGATGTCCGTAGCAATAGTCAAAATATTCATCAATCATACCGGTATAAACGACCTTTTTGAACATCTCCGGATGCTCCTTCCGGTATGTGAAAAAGTCGGTCTCGAGCATTACATCGATATTATCGAGCAGCTTCTCTACCATCTGCGTATAGCCACCGACCGGAATTCCCTGATATCGGTCGTTAAAGTAATTGTTATTATAAGTAAAACGCAGTGGAAGCCTTCGGATAATAAAAGCCGGAAGCTCCCTGCAGTCTCTTCCCCACTGCTTTTCCGTATAACCCTTGATCAGCTTCTCATACACATCGGTTCCGACCAGGGAAAGCGCCTGCTCCTCCAGATTTTGCGGTTCTGTAATATGAAGATCTGCGATCTGTTCCTGAATCTTCGCCTGCACCTCCTTGGGCGTACGCAGATTCCAGAGGCGGCTAAACGTATTCATGTTAAAGGGAAGATTGTAGAGTTCATCCTTGTACACAGCTACCGGTGAGTTGATATAATTATTAAATTCGGTCAGCTTGTTTACATAATTCCACACCTGCTTGTCGCTCGTATGGAAAATATGCGCGCCATACTGATGCACCTGAATGCCGTCGACATCCTTCGTATAAACATTTCCTCCAATATGATCCCGCTTATCAATGACCAGACAGCGTTTTCCCTTTTTGGTCATTTCAGAAGCAAACACCGCACCATACAGTCCGGCGCCCACAATCAGGTAGTCATATGGTTTTTTCGCTTCTCGAAGCTTTCTTCGTTTTTCTTCTTTTTTCTCTTTTGCAATCCGGTCCTGCTCCTCTTTATAGGCATTGCATACAAGCTCGGACGGGCCTGCCATGCGCACAACACCTTTATCGAGCCATATCGCATTGTCGCAAAGGTTTTTCACGGTCTGAATATTGTGTGAAACGAACAGGAGTGTCGTTCCGCCTGCCAGCATCTGCTGCATTCGCTCCTGACAGCGGCGACGGAAATTGTAATCTCCGACCTCCAGCACTTCATCAACGATCAGGATATCCGGATTTACTACCGTTGCCACTGAAAATCCAAGTCGCGCCTTCATACCAGAGGAAAAATTCTTGATCGGAGAATCCAGAAACTTTTTCAGATTCGCAAACTGTACAATCTCATCAAAATGCTCATCCATAAATTTTCTGGAATGTCCCAGCACCATACCGTTCAGGTAAATGTTCTCCCTGCCTGTCAGATTTCCGTCAAAGCCAGCGCCAAGCTCGATCAGCGGTGCAATGGTTCCTTTTGTCGTCACCGTACCCTTATATGGCTGCAGAATTCCGCTGATCGTCTTGAGCAGCGTGGATTTTCCGGAGCCATTCGTACCGATCAGCCCCCAGGACTCTCCCTTTTTTACCTTCAAAGAAACATCCTGCAGTGCAAGAAACTCCTGAAACATCAGCTCGTGTTTCATCAGTTTGATCGCGTATTCCTTCAGATTGTCGACCTTCTCGCTCGCCAGATTAAAACGTATCGACACACGATCGACGTCTATTACATAGTCGTTCATTTTTTCTCCTTTATTAGATGTACAAAATAAACTTATCCTTCGCCTTCTGGAAGCAGCACACACCAATGCCAAGCATCACAAATGCGATGATCCAGCCACCGAAAAACACTCTTGGTCCCGGAAGCCTTCCATAGTAAATAAGATCCCGAAACTGTGCCACATAGTAGTAAAGCGGATTAAAGCCCTTGATCAGAATCACCAGCGGCTTCACATCTTTCAGGGCATCCAGCGGATACATGATCGGTGTCAGATACAGCCACGCCGTAAGCACCGCGTTATAAATGTACTGCATATCCCTGAAAAAGACTGTAAGTTCTGCCAGCAAAAACCCAAGGCCACAGCAGAAAATATACAGCTGCAAGATGACCACCGGACAGAGCAGAAACTGCCAGTAAAATGGTGCACGTGTCACCACCATAACGATCAGCAGCGCTCCCATCGACAGCACCATGTCAACCATACAGCTCGTCACCTTTGCAAACGTAAAAATATATTTCGGAATATACACCTTTTTCAAGAGCGCCGCATTTCCGGTCACGGATTTCATCGCATTCGTCGTGCTCGCCTTCAGAAAGTCGTAGAGCATACGTCCGGTGAACAGATAGACCGGAAAATTCTTGATCGACTTATTAAATAGATTTGAAAATACGACCGTCAGGACGATCATGATCAGAAGAGGGTTCAGCACACTCCAGAGATATCCGAGAAAGCTTCTTCGATATTTCAGCTTCAGATCTCTTTGTACCAGCTCCCGAACCAGATCCTGATACTTAAAAAAAGTTTTTATTCGATATTTCAGCAGATTCATAATCTCTCCTTTATCTTAAACGTCTTTGCCTCCAACATCTTATCACAAGCTGCTCCGCTCTTCAAACTCTTTTATACGCTTCTTATTTTCTGCCTCCTTCTCTACAAGACGGTTGTAATTGCCATAGGCACGGCGGAATTTTCTGCGCAGCTTTGCCTGATACTCCTCCGGCGAAGTCCCTTCATATGGAATCAGCTGACTTTCCAGCTGCTGATATGTATACGGCTTTGCAAGATTATCCGGACACAGTACCCTCTTCAATGCAGCAAACAGGGTCGTATAGACGCTCATAAGGTACTCTTCCTTCTGCTCCACGCCTTCCGCAAGCGCTTCCTCCATTTTATCGACGATCTGTTCCGCTGTAATCGTTTCTGCGTACAGCACTCGATTGTCATATCCGATATTATGATAAAAGCCTCTTACCTTATTGTTCCAGTTAATCCCGATGGAAGGAACGCCAAGCGCAAACGAAATGATGCTCGGATGCAGTCGGCAGGAAATCACCGCGTCGTATTCGCTGATCTTTCCCACAAGCTTCTCCGGCGTATTCACATTAAATACGGCTTTTTCCGGAGCTACACCGCAGTCACAGATCAGATGATCCAGGAACGCCTCATCAGAGCAGTGCCCGCTTGTAAGCAGCTCATATTCATATCCGCGCTGCTCCAGCTCCTGTATCACCTGCATCCACAGCTCTGACGCTTTTTCCCTTGGTAAATCAATCTGATTGTCGGTAAATCCTGCCGAGCGCAAAATAAATACGCCGATCTTTTTCTTTGTCCCTTTTTCTTTTGTCAGATATGGGCGAAATACCGCTCTTGAAAAAACAGCCGGATCTGAAACGGTGCCGATCTCAAGCTGCGTATTCTCCTTATATTTAAATTTTTCCAGACTGTCGAAATTATCCCGTGTCGTAATCATAAGCACATTCGGCTTATTGATCACTTCCTCAAGCAGCCTGCATTTTTCATTTCCCTCGTCATAGCGATCCACGCCAACTGCCGCAAAAATCACCGGTTTCCCATACTTTTCTGCCAGTTCAATCGTCCGTGCAGTCCTCGCGTAAATCGGCTGATATAAATAATTAAATACCGGTGTACCGCCAAACACCACCACATCGCAGTCTTTGATTGCGTTTTCTGCTGGAACCAAATGCTCCCCTGTCGCAACCTCATATGGTTTTCTGACCAGGGTGGCCGGTTTGCTGTTAATCCGGTAATTCGTAATTCCGAGATTCTTCATAATCATATACAAAAGAGAACGGTCACAGGCCTCAATCACCTGGTCTCCGGTATTATCCGAATCCTTATTGGTCAGCAAAAGAATGGTATACTTCTTTTCATGATCCTCTATTCCGAGTGTCATCTGCGCTGCTTTTTTTGTATACTTTTTCAATGCCCCGCGAAGGCCGTTTTTCTGAATATTTTTTTTGATTGACTGCAGATTCATCTTTTCGACTCCCCTCTGTGTTTTTTTCAGTATAACAGATTCTGGTTTTTCCGGCAAGACGGCAGGCTTCCGATCCAATGTAAGTTGCGCACACGAAAAGAAACTGTTATAATTTCACCATCGAAATTTACTTTATTTTTTCAAGAAAGGCATATTTTTATGAACAAATATCAAATCACTGTCATTTATGCCGCGCATAATAAAGACCACGTAACTGCTTTTCCGGCGCAGACGATTCCTGCTTCAAAGATTCAGGTCATTCCTGTCTGTGAAAATGATAATTTTCATCCAAGAAAGCAGGCACTTAATGCGATAAATCGTGCACTTGGCACATATACCATTTTACTAGATGAGCAGGATCAGTTCTCCGAACAGTTCCTTGCACAGCTCATTTCCAGCCTGGATGGATCCGACTCTGCCTTTGTCCTTCCAAAGCAACAGTACCAGTCTACCATTCATCCGGGCAATCAGACATCTTCTCTCTCTCCTTTTTCCGGAAAGGAGGACGTGATTGATGTCCGGACAGCACCTGGCATACTGCCATTTGAGCTGGCCGGTATTCTGTTCCGCACGGAGATCCTGCAGCGGCTTCTCCCGGACTGTCTTACCAGTGAAGAGCCGGAAAAACTGTTGTTTTTAAAGCTGCTGAGTGCATATCCCATCTTCTCTTTTGCCTCCGATGCCGGGCTGACGTATGCCTGGCCACGTGAATCCGACTTTCTGTATGATCCGCGCAGCTATTCCAAAGACTGGTACCTTGCACCTCTGCAAAAATTCCTGCTGCCGCTCCTGCAGGCTCAGATACCCGGTCTGTCACCTGTATTGCTGCAAAAGCTCGCACTCATCATGATCCTATGCCGGTTGCTTCCCAATCTAAACAATCGTGACCGCGGACTTTTTACAAAAGAAGAAATTTTTCCGGACTATATGCAGCTTCTCACCCGTATCCTCTCCTATGTGGATGAGGAGATTATCATCCACAGCCCGCTGCTTTCTTCCGGACATGTACTGACCCTGAAATTACTACTTCTGCGTATCAAAAAGAATGACTACACCTGGTATCCGGATACCGCTGACCGCGACGGCGCACTTGTCCTGCTCGACAACGATCTTTTATTTGCCGGGCTCTCAGATCTGCACGTGCAGCTTTCCCTGATTGACTATGCAGACGGACACCTTGAAATTGATGGTTCCATACCGGATTTGTACCATTCAAAGGATCTTTCTCTGTATGCTGATTTTGACGGCGTCCAATATCCGGTATGCTACAACAGCCGGTATTCTCTTTCCAAGTGCTTTCACATCACTTACGCAAAGCTGAATACCTTCCATGTTTCCATCCCGGTACCGCCCTCTGAAAAGGATCGTATTCTGCAGTTTTATCTCGTTACCTCTGACCATAAATATGTCGGAACATTAGGATTTCCGAACTATACCAGCCGCTTTTCCAAGGCATTTCCGCATGCCTACTGGCGATTTGGTACCTGTTTTTCGTTTCGAAGCGGAAACAGCATTCATATTCAGCCTGCCCGCAAACTCAACACGCTCTACCACGAGCTCCGTCTCTGGCGGGAAATCTGGTTAAAAAAAGACGGCGCTTACCGCCCGCAGCTTCCTTTGAAAATTCTGAATTTTCTTCTGCGCCCCTATTTTTCCCGTAAGCGGATCTGGCTGTTTTTTGACAAAATTTATAAGGGCGGAGATTCTGCAGAATATCTTTATCGCTACTGTAACAAGCAGAAGGATGGCATAAAAAAATATTATCTGCTGGATGAGCAAGTTCCGGATTATACCCGTATGAAGCAGGAGGGTCTGCGTCCGCTGAAACGCGGCTCGCTCCTGCACCGGCTCGTGTTCCTGAACGCCGATATCGTGATCGCTTCCAATTCAACTGTGTTTCCATTCAACGACTACACATTTGACACCTCTTTCCCGATCCGGGGTGAGGTTCACTTTGATGTGGCCTGCGTACAGCATGGAATGTCCATCCAGAAAATTGCGATCGCCCAGAACCGGCTGCGTGACAACATCAAGCTGTATTTCTGTGCTTCCAGATACGAAATTGAGAATCTGTCCAAGCCAATTTACGACTACGCCGATTACGACATTCTGAAGCTGACCGGTGTTCCGCGCTTTGACGGACTTCATGACCGGCATCAGAAGATCCTTCTGTTCTCGCCGACCTGGCGTATGAACTCTGCAATGCCGGTATCCGCAAGCGAGGGTGTTGCCCGCGATTACAATCCAAATTTCCGACATACCGACTATTTCAAGGTCTACAACAGCCTGATGAACGATCCGCGACTCTTAGCTGCGGCCCGTCAGTACGGTTATCGGATTCAGTATGTGCTCCACCCGATCGTAAGCCCGCAGGCAGATGACTTTACAAAAAATGACCTCGTAGAGATCATTCCTTCGACCGGTGCAATGAGCTATGAGACACTGTTTTGTGAGGCCGCCTTGATGGTCACAGACTTTTCCGGCGTCCAGTTTGACTTTGCCTATATGCGCAAGCCGGTCGTCTACCTGCATCACAATGATATCCCGCAGCATTATGAGAACGGCACCTTCTTCTATGATACGATGGGCTTCGGTGAAATCTGCCATACAAATGATGAACTGATTGATGTGCTCTGCGAATATATGAAGCATGATTGCGTCATGCCGCAGATGTACCGGGAGCGTGCGGATGATTTCTTCGCCTTCTCTGATGACCATAACTGTGAACGGATTTATCCGCACCTGCTTGCACACGAGGAGAATATCCATGCAAAGAATCATAAATAATCCACCGAAGCCTCTCGAGAAAGCCATCCGGATACACACAGCTATGAAAGCTGTCTGATAAAATTATAGAAATAAAAAAGCAGGAAAACCGCCACTCATGAGTAATGGATCATATCACTCCATGAGTAATCGTTTTCCTGCCTTTTTCACATGTCACATCTATGAGAAGATGTCACTCTTTCTTTTCCACATTCTCGCACGTGATGCATTCCTGCCACGCGCCCTTCTTATCTTTACTGCTTCGCATACTTCTCAATAATTCCGAGCACGATCTGCACTGCCACATCCATGCCCTCTGCCGTGATATGCTCAAATGGGCCGTGGAATGCATATCCGCCGGTGCCAAGATTCGGACACGGCAGACCGTCATAGGACAGACGTGCACCGTCCGTGCCGCCTCGAACCGGTGTAACCTCCGGCTCATAGCCAAGCTCTCGCATGACTGCCTGCGCATTTTCGATCAGGTGCATGCACGGCTTGATCTTCTCCGCCATATTCTGATACTGGTCCGTGATCGTCAGTGCCACCGTACCTTCCCCGTACTTCTCATTTAACGTCTTTGCAATCAATGCGAGCGTTTTCTTCTTTGCCTCAAATGCCGCGTTATCGTGATCTCGTACGATATAGTGCAGCTCTGCCTTTTCGACATTTCCGGACATCGCACACAGATGGTAAAAGCCCTCGTACAGCTCCGTGTGTTCCGGACGCTCACATGCCGGAAGCATGGAATTGATCTCCATCGCCACGATCGACGCATTTACCATCCGATCCTTTGCCTCACCCGGATGGATGTTCACACCGTTCACCTGAAATTCTGCACCACAGGCGTTAAAATTCTCATAAACGACTTCCGCCTCATAGCCGCCGTCCAGGGTATAAGCGTAATCCGCGCCAAAGCCCGGGATATCAAACAGATCTGCGCCGCAGCCGACCTCCTCATCCGGTGTAAATGCAATGCAAACCTTTCCGTGCGGACGCTCTCCCTTCATAAGCTCCTGCACTACGGTCATGATCTCTGCCACCCCGGCCTTGTCATCTGCCCCGAGCAACGTCGTACCGTCCGTCGTGATCAGCGTCCGCCCCTTTAAGGACGGCAGATGCGGAAACTGCTTTACAGAAAGCACCCGTCCGCTTTCGCCAAGCTTCACATCTTTACCGTCATAATTCTCAATGATCTGCGGATGAACGTTCTCCCCACAAAAATCCGGAGCCGTATCCATATGAGCGATAAAGCCCAGCTTCGTACAGTCTTCATAGCCCGGTGTCGCCGGAATCGTTCCATATACATAGCAGTGTGCGTCTACAAATGCATCCTCCACGCCCAGCTCCTTCAGCTCCTCTGCCAGCTGACGGGCCAGGTCAAACTGGCGCATCGTCGACGGGATCTGCTCCTGTCCATCCTCGCTGGTCGTATATACCTTTACATAGTCTAACAATCTTTCATACGCTCGCATAATTTTGTCGTTCCTTTTCGTTTCTTCCTTATATTGCTCCGGATCCATCCAATTCTTGTTCGTGTCTTGTTCGTGTCTTGTTCGTGCAATTGCGTTCCCGTCCGGCTTAATCCAGTCTGCCGCGTTTGTGCTTGATATATTCCATGATCAGCTCTACGGAATTGTCGATGCCAAGCGCACTGCTCTCGATACAGAGATTGTAGCTCGTTGCCGCACCCCACTGCTTCTCAGACTGAAAATTGTAATAGTTCGCACGCTTCTTATCCGTCTTTACCAGCATATCACGCACCTTTACATCCGGCAGCTTATACTCCTCAGCCACACGTGCAGCCCGGAAATCCTTGTCTGCATGTACAAATACGCTCACAAGCCCCGGATGGTCACGCAGAATATAGTCCGCGCATCGTCCGACGATGACGCAGTTCTCCCGCTCTGCAAGGCGGCGAATCGCATCGTAGTTTGCCTGATAAATCTGCTGATCGATTGTCGGTCCGGTATACATTACAGAAGGATAAATATCCATCACAATCGAGTACAAAAGGCTGTTCGTCGGCTTCTCATCGTAGCTCTCGAGCACCTTCTCGCACAGGCCGCTTTCTTTTGCGATCAGCTTGATCAGCTCCTTATCGTAGAACTTGATACCAAGCTTCTTTGCCAGCTTCTCACCGATCTCATGTCCGCCGCTTCCAAACTGTCTTCCAATCGCTATGATTAAATTATTTTCCATATACGTCCCTCCTGTCTGATTTCCTGTCCCGCCGAATCTCCGCATGTAAAACGGACATTCACAATCCATCCCTGCTGCTCTTCTGACAGGGCCTAGCTTCGCTGCTCGCTCATAAATGCTTCCATCCACAGGACATCCTTTTTTCCGAATCAGTTTCAGAAATATCTTATTTCTAATCGTAGTATAGCATATTTTTTCTGATTTGTGTGTTAAATTTGTAAAATATTCGTTTAGATTATCTTCTTTCTGCAATATAGTAAGTTTCTTTCCCTGCTTTATTCAGATAATCCGCAACTTTTTTCAGATCCGTTCCCATAAAATTATTCAAAAACCCTTTTTTAAAGGCTGTGCGAACAAAAATCGCACAGCCTTTCGTTTCGTCGATACTGTTTTATTTTCCAAAATCCTTTGCAAACAAAATCACATAGTCATTTTCGTCGTAACGCTTCTGTCCCATTTTCATCTTGCGAAAAAAACCGTTCGCGTGATTGATCGCCTTTGCAACCATATCAATGACGTCTTTGATCGTAACCGGCTCATTGTCATTCGCCTTTACGGCCGCCAGCGCCGAAATCTTTTCATACAGGGCGTCCCATCCTTCGTCACCGATCATATAGTCCTGCTCATTCGCGTAGATCTGGCCGAACATCTCCAGCTCCTCCACTGTATAGTCCGGAATATAAATCTGTGCCGTAAACTTCATCGTAAATCGCGGGTGACGCATCAGAAGCTCATGTACGTATTTCTGCTCATCCTCCAGGATCAGAATCAGTCCGTCGGTGCGGAACTCCATCGCCGTCGTCAGCTGATCGACAGTCTCATCATCAAGATCCCCGGCTTCTTCAATGATCAGCGTGCCACCTGCGATCTTTGCAACCGTCGCAGCGATATCCTTCTTGTTCAGGTCTGCCGCAAAAATCTTCGCCATCTTTACGACCTGGCTGCCACGGTCCTGTGCAATCGCTTTTGCAAGATTCATCGCCAGCGTCGTCTTTCCCGAACCATGCGCACCAAAAATCAGAATATTACCACTCTTTGAAGTACGGTCATCACCCTTGGACTGCGCCTGAATAATTGCATTTGCGATCTGATCCTCCAGCTCCGGAATCTCGGTAAACCCGCTGAACAGTCCGCGCAGATGCTCCGGAATCATCAGGTAATCGTCGTCATAATACGGCTCCTCCGGCTCCCGGTAATCCTCATCTGACTCCTGCGGACTCTCCTCATCTGAAGCATCCCAGTCTTCCTGTGCATCCTCATAATCATCATATTCCGCTTCCGGATACACCGGTGCATCCTGCGGCTTCCCTTCCATCGGAGTATCTGTCTCCTCCGGTATCTGATGACGCACCTCTGCCTGTGGCTGCGCATCTGTCTCTGTAGCTTTTTGCCGTGTCACATCTGCCATCTCGGTACGTTCATCCCGGACGCGCATCGCAGCTCCTGTATGCAGATCCTTCCTGGCTGCCTCCAGAAGCTCCTCACGGGACGGCGCTTTGCGTGTCGCGCCAAGATCCGGTGATACATCCTCCTGATTCTGCGCTGCGGCAAATCCCTGTGCTTCTGCCGATGCAGCCCTGACAGCAGGACCTGCATCCTCTGTATAAGTCGGGAGGGAGCGTTTATTGCGCAGCAGCCTCTCCGGATTGCTCGTGTACTGCAAAGCCTCCCGCTGTGCGTCTGTCAGATCCTCGACCGCCGCCTCTGCCACGCTTCTGCGCGGAAGCGGACGGCGTATCGGGCGCTCCGCACCGGTCTCAGCCGGAGCCTTCTGTACCGTTTCTTCCTCATAAGCAGCTTCCGATTCATCTTCCGTATCGTCTGCCTTATCTGCGGTCACTTCTGCCTCTGCCGGCTGCTGCTCCGCCACAGATGCCGCTGCCTCATCTGCTGCCTGCGGTACCTCTTCCTCTTCTTCAGCAGTCGCTTTGGCTTCTGTCTCGTTGCTCTCCGGCTCCTGCACAGTCTCCGGAATCTCTTTCTTCTCCGCTACCGGCTGTTCTGCCGAATGGCCTGCCCGGGCTGCCGCATAGTCTTTCCCTTTCTCTCCCATTGAAAGTAAAATATCATCAATCGAAAGCTTTCCCGCTGTCGGAATCTGTGTATTCGGCACCTCGACCTTCTGTGTCATGCGCGGACGGCTCTCTACCGATGCCGGTACATCCTCCTCCGGAATTTCCGGCCGATGACCTACACCGGATACGATTTCTCGCATACTGCGCACCAGATTCACCTGAAGCTCCTCCGGATTGAGTGACTTCGGCGTCGGTGCAGGTGCCGGAACGGTTTCCGGCTCATCCGGCTGCTCAGCCTTCTGCGTCTGTGCCGTCACTTCCTCTGCAATTTCTTTTTCCGTCTCAGCGATGATCTTCTCCGCCATCACTTCCCCGTCGGTACTTCCGAGATCGACCACCGGCTCCGGCGTCGGCTCTGCCGCCGCTGCCGGCTCATCCGGCTGTTCGTGCTCTTCGTGCTCTTCCTCCTGCTCCAGACGGCTCTCTGCTGCCTCCTGCATGCATTCCTCATAAATCTGCTGCTGCTTCGGCGTGAGCGCTGCGTATTTCCGTTTCAGCTCCAGCGCCTTCTGTACATATTTTCCGCTGTGGAACCAGAGCACCAGATCATCGCAGGCTGCCAGACACTTCTGCATCTGTCCGGCCTGCCGGTACAGCTTTGCGAGCTCATATGCCCAGCGCTCCGTATACTCCTGTCCAAGATACTCCTCCAGAATCGCAATCAGCTCCTCAACAGAGCTGCCTCTGCCACGATACAGCTTATATTTTAAAATATAGCGGTTGTTGTCATGCGGAGCTGCCTGTACATACTCTGTATAGTATTCCAGTGCCTCATCATACTCCTGAAGTGCAGTCGTCACCTCGACCAGCCGGTACAATACATTTCTTCCCACCGGTGTTTTTCGGTAGGCTCTCTCCAAAATGCGCTTACTGTCCGGCAGCCGTCCTGCCGCCTCATATATCTCACTAATCAGACAAAGTGTCCGGACATTCCGGACTCTCTTCCATTCAATCGTATCGGCTAGATTGGCAGCCTCTTCATAGTCGCCCTGATCTACCAGTTTATCAATCTCTTCGAGTTTGAGGTTATACTCGTACTTATCCAATTTTTTCACCCCGTCTATCTTCACCTTTACAGGTATTTTCATCTTAATGAATGTCCAATATTTCTGCTTTAGTGTACCATACCTGTATTTCCTTGTCAAAACCTCCTGCCAGAAAAATATGGAAAAAAAGAGAGATGCGAGCGTCGCACCTCTCTTCTTGCCATTTCATTTATATATTCTGTTTTTCTGTTTATTTGTTGTTACTTTATCTGATAAAATAGTGATTATTTTCAGGTAACTAATTGGAGAGCTTCTTTCCTGCGATTCATTTATAAGAGATACAATCGTTTCTTTACACGTACTGTTCTGTTATAAATCATGCGGCATATCTCCGGCCTCGATCTGAATATTTCTTTTCTTCTGATACAGACAATTCTCAATCCGCAACTGATTGTCCTCTTGAAAGGTATCAGGGGACTTGCCTGAATCAAATTTCTGACACAAAGTCTTCAAATCAATGGTCTGCGAATGACCTCTTTGGAACTATTGTCTTCCTCAGGCAACCTCTTTTTGTCCCGGTCTACGCATCCCATTCATTTTCTATTTCAATGTGCCATCTGTGCCGGATATCTGAATTTTGTCTTCTGGGGCTGAATCCATCAGGCTGTGCCTATCTGTATCAGGCTTATCCGTTTCTGATATAGAATAAAAGACCACCGGTAAACACGACCACTTGGCTCATTGCTCACGGGAATAAACGGAAAAATGTGCTCGGTCAGAGGATTCCACTCTCTCCAATTCTCGCTTCTCTACGATATTCGAATCAGCTCTGACTGAGGTCTTTTCTACAGGAAACATTTTCCCGACCGCATGTGCTGCTATCACTTTCTGAGACTATCTCCATTGGAATCGACCTCCATTCTCTCTAATTTATTGTCTATAGCTGTGATCTATAGGAACAACAAATCGTTTGTTGATGTCTGTATCATAGCAAACATCTTAATATTTGTCAATATTATTTCTTAATTTTCTTCTATTTATTTCATTTTTCTTGCTTAATATTATTTTAATTGCATATATTTTCTGATATTTTTGAAATGTTCTGTCTTTTTAAGTGTGAGTAACAACCAATCGCTTATTGTTCTGCACAATTGAAGCAGGGACTTGCCTGATTCGGTTAAAAAAGGATGGCACACCTGTTTTCCGGCATGCCACCCGCTCATCTGCTTATGTGTCAAGCGGATATTCGCAATCCGCTTCGCATTGAATTTTACTTAACACGGTTAAAGTTGATCAGACAGCCATCCAGAATGATCTGGCGCTCGTCCGACGTCATCTCGCCAAGCCCAAGGGTAAACGGCACAAGCGCTCCGTCCTTTACGACAAACGCTGGAATCTGTGTCTGGCTCTGCTCGACTGCCGCCCGTATCCCCGGAACAAACAGGTAATCACCGTTTGCAAACGGAAGGGCTCCTTCCGGAATCAGGAATGGGAGCATCCCCCAGTTAATCAGGTTTGAACGATACCGTTTCGTCGCATAGCTGTTCGCGATATTCGCCCAGCCGCCGAGCACCTTCTGGCAGGAGGCTGCCTGCTCACGCGCAGAGCCATCACCCGGCTTGACTGCAAAGATCGTACTGCCGACTCCGGTATTCTCCGGTGTCACCTCATACGTGGTACGAATCGCAGAAAGCACATCCGAGAGCTCCGGAAGTGCCGATACCATATCCGCTCCTGCCTCTCTTGCCTTCTCTGCCGCCTGCACAGCCTTCGCACGGCCTACATATGCCGGATCCTTTCTGGAGAGTGCAAACTCTGCCAGACCAAGCGGGTTCGAACGATAGGAGGATGTTTCTCCGGACGGAATCAGCTCGTCGGTCGTCGTCACCGGATCGTGAATCTCGGAGACGACTTTGAGGATCAGGTTGTCCGTCAGCGCGCACATCGCCGGCCAGTCTTTGATATTCGGGCCAAACTGGATCTCCACACTCGGATCTGCCACCCCTTTGCTGTCGAAGACACGGTTCGCATAGATGCTGCTGTCAAAGAAATATTTCGGCTTCGTAAAATCTGCATCGATATCGGTCGCTGCGGTCAGATATCCTTTGTTTGCTGCAGTCGCCGCGATCGATCTCGCATCCATCAGCGCCACAGATGCAATCTGACCATTCTGCAGCTTCGAGCCTTCACGGTTCGGGAAATTCCGAGTCGAATGACGGATACTGAACGCATTGTTTGCCGGCGTATCGCCTGCACCGAAGCACGGTCCACAAAATGCAGTTTTCACGATCACGCCGCTCTTGATCAGGTCTGCCAGACGTCCGTTTTTCGCCAGCTCCATATAGATTGGCGTGCTCGCCGGATAGACACTTAAGGAAAATTCATCCGCACCAATGTAGTGGTCACGAAGGATATCCGCCGCATCGCAAATATTCTCAAAGCCACCGCCTGCGCAGCCTGCGATAATACCCTGATCGACGTACATTCTGCCGTTATGGACTTTATTCTTCAGAGAAAATTCAACCGCACCGTCCAAGCTGACCTGTGCACGCTTCTCTACATCGTCGAGAATATCCATGAGGTTCGCATTCAGTTCCTCGATTGTGTATGTATTGCTCGGATGGAATGGCATCGCAATCATCGGTCGGATCTCACCAAGGTCGATCTCCACAACGCCGTCATAGTAAGCCACCGCACCCGGATTCAGCTCCTTGTAGTCCTCGGTCCGTCCATGAATCTCATAAAATTCCCGGATCGTATCGTCCGTTCTCCAGATTGAGGAGAGACAGGTCGTCTCTGTCGTCATGACATCCACACCGATTCGGAAATCTGCGCTTAAGTTTGCCACGCCAGGCCCGACAAATTCCATTACTTTATTATTCACGTAGCCATTTGCGAATACTGCACCGATGATCGCCAGTGCGATATCCTGCGGTCCTACACCCTTGATTGGCTTGCCCTTCAGATAAATGGCTACCACCTTCGGCATATTGATATCGTAGGTCTGGTTCAGCAGCTGCTTTACCAGCTCCGGTCCGCCCTCGCCCATCGCCATCGTGCCGAGCGCACCGTAGCGTGTATGGGAATCTGAGCCGAGGATCATCTTTCCGCCGCCTGCGAGCATCTCCCGCGCGAACTGATGAATGACTGCCTGATGTGGCGGTACATAGACACCGCCGTACTTTTTCGCGCAGGTCAGTCCGAACATGTGGTCATCCTCATTGATCGTACCACCGACCGCACACAGAGAGTTGTGACAGTTCGTCAGTACGTATGGCACCGGGAATTTTTCCAGTCCCGACGCGCGCGCCGTCTGGATGATACCCACAAACGTAATGTCGTGGGAGGTCAGCTTGTCAAATTTGATCTTCAGCTTGTCCATCGTTCCAGACGTATTGTGGTCCTTCAGAATCGAGTAGGCAATCGTCTCCTTTGCCGCCTCTTCTCTGGACGGGATATGCCCGCCGACCGCCTGCTTCAGCTTCGCTGCCGCATCCCGGTCGTCCGCAATGATATCTGTGCCATGCACAAGATAGGCTCCTGTATCATACAATCTGATCATACCAAATCCTCCTGTTTTCTGCTCTCCTCTTAGTAAAGCGGACATTTACAATCCATCCTTGCAGCTCTGCTGACAGGGCCTAGCTTTCGCTGCCTGTCCATGAACGCCGCTTTTTCTATATGCTCAAAAGGCTGCCATTACTGGCAGCCTTTTGCCTTACGCTCAGCCACAGCGCAGACGGAACTTCTGCGCCTCTTTTTCGCTGTTAATCATCTCAATCTCAGCGCCCAGGCTGCGCAGCTTCTCATCAAAGCACTCATAGCCACGCTGAATATAGACGATGTCGTCTACCACCGTGATACCGTCCGCAGCCAAGGCAGCAATGACAAGCGCTGCTCCCGCTCTTAAGTCCGGCGCACTGACACGGGCTCCGGTCAGCCGCTCTACTCCGGTGATAATCGCCGTATTACCTTCTACGCGGACACTCGCACCCATACGTGCCAGCTCATCCATATACTTGAACCGATTCTCAAAAATGCTCTCGGTCACGATACTTGTACCCTTCGCCAGCGCCAGCGTTACACCGATCTGCGGCTGCATATCGGTCGGATAGCCCGGATACGGAAGCGTCTTGACATTCGTGCTGCAGAGCCGTTTGGATGCGACCACGCGCACCGCATTGTCAAACTCCTCCACCTCGCAGCCAATCTCAAGAAGCTTCGCACTCGTCGCCTCCAGGTGCTTCGGAATGACATTTTTTACCATAATATCGCCGCGTGTCGCTGCTGCGGCAAACATAAACGTACCGGCCTCAATCTGATCCGGGATGACGGAATACTCCGTCTTGTGAAACTTCTGTACGCCACGGATACGGATCACATCCGTACCTGCGCCCTTGATGTTCGCTCCCATGCTGTTGAGGAAATTCGCCACGTCTACGACGTGCGGCTCACGCGCACAGTTCTCGATAATTGTATAGCCCTCTGCCATTGAAGCTGCCATCATGATATTAATCGTAGCTCCGACAGATACCGTATCTAAAAAGATATGGTTTCCATGCAGATGCTCTGCATTTGCAAAAATAAATCCATTGCGGATCTCCACCTTTGCGCCAAGCGCCTTGAAGCCCTTGATGTGAAGATCAATCGGTCTGCTGCCGATATTGCAGCCTCCCGGAAGCGGTACGACCGCCTTTTTATACTTTCCAAGCAGTGCTCCGATTAAATAATAGGATGCACGAATCCGCTTAATATACTCATAATCAACGCTCACATCTCCGATCTGGGCGCTGTTCATCATAACTGCATGTCTGGTAATCCGCTCTACCTTGACTCCTATACTCTCCATCGCCTCTAAGAGTACATTGATATCCCGGACATCCGGCAGATTCTCAATCAGCACTGTCTCATCTGTCATAATTGCAGCTGCAAGAATCCCGAGTGCTGCATTTTTTGCGCCACTGATCTCGACCTCTCCGGCCAGCGGATTTCCGCCTCTGATAATATATTGTTCCATAGGACACCTCTATTGTTTCTTTATACCCCGCCTGCCCTAGTATACCACAAAGTTCCCATTTGTAAATAAAATTTAATCATTAATACACTTTTTGGTAAGTTTTACCTGTCATTTTTTCGTCTTTCGAACGCTGTAGCCAAAGGTTCCGAGCTGCTTCCCAAGGCCGAAATATTCCCCGTGTGAGTACACCATCATCCCGGCGCGGTTCATATCAAATTTGCCTTTTTCATCCATATAGGCCTCATCCACACTCACGCCAAGCACGTCCGCAAGAAACATGTGATGAGACCCAAGCTCGATCACATCCTTCACGCGACACTCGATATTGACCGGGCTCTCCTCGATCAACGGCGCTGATACATGCACACCCGGAATCGGGGTCAGATGGGCCGCCTTGAATTTATCGATGTCCCGGCCGGAACGCACACCACAGAAATCCGTCGCATAGGTGAGCTTTTCCGTTGTCAGATTAATGACAAACTCGCCGGTCTCCTTAATAATATCATACGAATATCGCTCCGGACGGACGGAAATCGATACCATTGCAGGCGTACTGCATATGGTTCCGGTCCATGCCACTGTGATAATATTCGGTTTTTCCTCCGGGCGCTGGCAGCTCACCATCACCGCCGGAAGCGGATAGAGCATATTGCCGGCCTGCCAATTCTGTCTTGCCATATTGTCCTCCTATACCATCGTCATGCGATTGATCGCAGCCATAAAGGATGGCACGAGCTGCTTCTTTCGGGATACGACACCCGGCAGAAGCGCGCTGTTCTGCACAACCTTCTGTCCAAACGCCTCCTGAATGAGCTCAGCCGCCCCCTTGCCATAGCAGAGCAGCTCAGATGATTCGCTTAAGATATCTGTGAGCATAAAGAATACCATATCTGCATCATGCTTTGCAAACACCTGCTCCATGTATGGCATCAGCCGCTGCTTAATATGTCCGAGCTCCTCGCTGCTCATCGACGTGATCTGACCGATCCCGATGTTCCAGTCTCCAAATTCAAACTGCTTGAAATCCTGATAAAAAATTTCCTCCGGCGTCCGCGCCTGCAGATCGCTGCCGGCTGCAAACATTTCGCGCGCGTAGCTCTCGCACTCAATCCCGGCGATCGCAGCAAGCCGCTTTGCCGCCTCGACATCGAGCGGCGTACACGTCGGCGAACGGAACAGCAGTGTATCCGAAATGATCGCCGAGCACATCAGACCTGCGATCTTCTTCGGAATATCTGCCATCTTTTCCTGATAAATCTGATAGATGATCGTACTCGTACAGCCAACCGGCTGATTGCGGAAGTAAACCGGTGTCATCGTCTCGAGAGAACCAAGTCTGTGGTGGTCAATGATCTCCATGATCTCCGCGTCGAGCACATTATCGACAGCCTGCGTCACCTCATTATGATCCACCAGGATCAGACCACGCTTGCGTACACCGAGGAGATTACGTCTGGAAATCATTCCCACATACTTGCCGCTCTGGTCGAGAATCGGAAAGTCACGGTAACGCTTTTTCGACATAATATCACGGATGTTCTCAGTATAGTCTGCCAGGTGGAATGTCATAAGATTCTCTTTTTTCATAAAGAAATCTACCGGCATACTCTGATTGATGAGCCGCGCAACCGCATAGGTATCGAGCGGCGTCACAATAATCGAACAGTTGCGGTCCCTCGCCAGACGCTGAATCGTCCGGGACACCGGTGCGCCAAGGCATACCACAATACAGCCCGCCTGCATCTCGATCGCGCACAGCTGCGACTCATAACGGTTGCCAAGAATGACCATATCATGCTCTTCGATATAATTCTCCATGACGTCCGGGTTCGCTGCGGCGATGACGACCTTTCCCTTATCAAAGTAGGCATCCTCATCTCCAACTACCATCTCTGCGTCAAGTGTCTCTAAAATATTGCGATACGGGGTCCGTGCCACCGATACGATCGCACTGTCGTACTCTTCCATGTAGGATTTTGCAATATCATTGACTGTAATCAGACCCTTCAGCTGGTTCTCTTCATTTGTGATCGGCAGTGTATATACATTCTGCGTAATCATGAGGTTCCATGCATTTTTCAGGGAAATATTGCTGCGCACACCCGGCACCTGCCGGATCGCCATATCCCGCACGCGGGTACCGATGTTGTCCAGAAACGGCGGTGCGTCTACCTGAAAATGGTTCAGTACATACTGTGTCTCCGCACTGATCTGGCCTGCCCGTACCGGAACATAACGAAAATCGCCGCTGTCCAGATTTTTCAGATAAGCATAGGCAATCGCCGAACAGATTGAATCCGTGTCCGGATTCTTGTGTCCGATAACGCAGACCGTGCGCTTTGGATTTCCAAGTCCTGCTTCATCCTTCCGCTCTTCGATTTCCCAGAAATTATCCTTTTCTTTCATTGTCACACTCCAATTGTTTTTCTGCGCGCAAGGCCTCACATGCGTCCTGCTAAACCAGATCGTCCGGCCCAAAGCTCTCCGGCAAAAGCTCCTTTAAAAGAAAGCTCTTATAATCCTCCGGTCCTCTTGCGATAATGATCTCGAACGTTTCCGGATCACAGAACTCCCGCATCACCTGACGGCAGACACCGCACGGCGCACAATAGTCTCCCGGCTTACCCGGGTAGTTCCCTACGACCGCAATTCTTGTGAAGGAACGCTCTCCTTCTGATACCGCCTTGAAAAATGCCGTACGCTCCGCACAGTTTGACGGCGTATAGCCTGCATTTTCAATGTTACAGCCCTGATATACCTTCCCGCCCGCCGTTTCAAGAGCCGCTCCGGTCTGGAATCCGGAATACGGACTGTAGGAACGCTTTTGTGCCTCATAGGCAAGGCGGATCAGATCTGTCGCTTTATTTTTCTGGCTGTCCATCGTCACAGCTCCCTTCTGTCCGCTTACGCGATCTCCAGTGCAATCTTCATCATATCGTCAAAGCTCGTCTGACGCTCTTCTGCAGTCGTCACCTCTCCGGTCACAAGACTGTCGGAGATCGTGCAGATCGTCAGCGCATTCTTGCCTGCGCGCGCCGCATTCATATAAAGTGCCGCAGACTCCATCTCGATTGCCAGCGCACCCATCTTCTGCCATGCTGCCGTCGTCTGGCGGTCGCTGTAAAATACGTCAGAGCTGACTACGTTGCCGACCTTATAGCCAATATTGCCCATCTCTTCAATCACTTTGACTGCCTTGCGCAGGAGCTCAAAGGACGCGATCGGGGCAAAGGTCCCCGGCAGCTCATACTGTGCACCGTAGTTAGAATCGGTACATGCGCCCATCGC
Source organism: Lachnospiraceae bacterium (assembly GCA_902363135.1). Taxonomy (GTDB): domain Bacteria; phylum Bacillota; class Clostridia; order Lachnospirales; family Lachnospiraceae; genus Choladousia. The sequence continues at coordinate 101,604 of CABIZF010000002.1, read as the reverse complement.
CAGTACGACATTGCGGATCTTCAGATCCGGATGAATAGAGCCAGCCGTGCCGATACGGATGATATTGTCGATGTCATAAAAATTAAACAGCTCATAGGAATAAATACCCATGGACGGTATTCCCATTCCGCTTGCCATAACCGATACACGCTTGCCATTGTAGTAGCCGGTGTAGCCGTTGACGCCGCGTACATTGTTTACAAGCACTGCATCGGTCAGAAATGTCTCAGCGATGAATTTTGCGCGGAGCGGATCGCCCGGCATCAGAACCGTCTTTGCGAAGTCTCCCTCTTTTGCTGCTATATGTGGTGTTGGAATATTGCTCATTTTATTCTCCTTTCTGCTCCGGAAATCCCGGAGATTACATGTTTGAAATGTCAATCAGTTTTATTTTACTACATCCGGCCCGGAAATGGAAACTCTTTTTTAACCGAATCGAGCAAGTCCCCTGCTTCAATTGCGCAAAGCAATAAGCAGCGGATTGGGACTTGCTTGTATCGGAGTGGTGCAAGCCACTCCGATAAGCTGCGAAGCAGCATTCGGTTATGACATATCAGAAGGAGGGGCCCGCTTGCGGGAAGATTCCTTGTGATCCTACAAGTAGCGAAGCGGATTGCGAATATCTGCTTGACCTGAATAACTGCCTTTTCATCCTCGCCATTGTCTTATTGACTGTCAGTTTGAAGTGGTAACGTGGTAGCGTATGTATATTTTTTACAATTTCTCTTTCTGTTTTTCATGTTTTTATGTTATTTTTACTATGTATTCACTATTTATTCATTTTTTATTCATATTTCATTCATATATACGTGTTATAGTAAAATTACTTTCAAGGGAGTGATCCCGGTTATATAGAAGATATGGTTGTAATAACATTACACATATTGATAAATTTTTTCATAATAGCCTCCGGTGTACCAGACGCCGGGGGCACTCCTCATTTTCGGGCATTTTTAAAGGAGCTGCCGGTGAATAACGTTTTTTTGAGCTGACAGCACCAAACAAAAATATCCTGACAGTTACAAGGCTCTCTGGCTCTGCAACTCGTTCAGGATTTTTTTATTTTCTAGGCAGTTTTTCCCTCAAATTTTTTCAGTTTTTCGTATAAAAAACACTTGCTCATGAACGCAGTCGCTTCGCGATCTGCGTTCAAAAGCTGTCAAGTATCATCTCCATCAGCTGCAGCTCACTCTCAAAGCTTCCCCGCACGGTCCCGTTACATTCTGCCAAAAATCCCTGCCAGGAAGCATGCATACGGGACTGGATAGCCAACTCAAAGGTGGCGTATTTTCCCATCTGCTCTTCGATCACGCAGTCCGTTCCGGACGGCTGCCCTGTCGTGATCCGGATGCCCGTCATCTCTTTCGGCTTTCCTGTACTGAAGATCCGTTTTCGCTGAAAAGCCTGTGGACTTCCAATCTCATCCAGCAGTGCATCCGTCTTCAGCAACAGTTCTGCCATGCTTGCAAATCGCAGGCAGGTACCGGTCGTTCTGCTGTACAGTCTCCCCGACACATCATACGCATGGCCTGCGTCAATGCACAGCCGCATAACATTCCCGGGCAATCTGTTTCGCATTGTCTGTATTTCCACCGCCCGTTTCACCTCCTGCCTTTATTTTTCTGTCGCTGTAAATACTTCCTCTACTTCAAACTGCAGTACAAGCCGTCGTTTTCCCGCTTCCGTGCGGAACAAACATTCAATCCGATCTGCTACAAGCCCGGTCGATTCATAGTTGCAGGCCGGAAGGAGCACGACATACTGCGTATTGCTGTACTGTGCAACCACGTCTCCGGCGCGCAGCGTCCTTTTAAGTAAATCCTCAAGGATCTGCATACCGATCCGTATCCGTTCTTCGAGGCTCTGTGCATCTGACTTAGACGTACTGCTCGACTTCATTGTAATGAGCAGCATATACTCGGCAATCCCGGTCCTGCGAATCCGACGCGCCTCTACACGGTAAATCTCCCGAAACACCGGATATTCACAGACGAACACTTCTCTCGGCTCCTCTTTCTCCGTGACAGAATCCACAAGGCTGCTGATATCCGACATCTGATTGGTTGAAAGCGATAAGATGTCATTATAAATCTCATGGAACCGCTCTACATCCCGGATACCGAGATGATCGTAAAACAATTTCTTCCCATAATCATAATACTGCAGTGCCTGCTCGTAATTTTGAGCCCCGATCTGGCTCTTTATACGCCAGTAGTGAAGATCCTCATCCAGACCGTCAACGTCCAGTGCCTGCGTCGTGACCCGCTCGATCGCATCCCACTCCTGTTCCTTTTCATAAATCCCGCACAGCACTTTTACCGTCTCCAGATACTGAAGCCGGTAATACGTCAGGCGCGATAAGAGCCAGCTTTCCTGAGAGGCCCGAAACGGCGCTTCTTTTTTGTACAGCGCAATGGCCTTCTCTGCAAGGTAACGCTTCCGCTCCGGCATATCTTCCTTTTTCACTGCTTCGGTCAGCGCATCCATCTCCTCATAGTCCGTCTGAAGCCGCACCTCCGGATTCCACCGATAAGCGCCCGGCAGTGTCAGAATCAGCTCCTGTGTACCAAAAACCCGCAGCTCCGACCGAAGGCGGTACACGAGGTTCTTCAACGCCCCCTCCGGGTTCCGGGAATGCTCTTCCTGCCAGAACGTATCAATCAGCTCCTGGTGCGACAGATCCCTGTCTCTGTGCAAAAGGATATAGATCAGCAGGCGGTTCAGCTTATTAGAATGTAAGGTACTCTCATTGACTGATACCTGTCCGTCTGAAAGGCTGAATCCGCCGAATATGTTCATTTGCATGATAACGTCTCCTTTCGTCTATTTTTCCTGCCAGTTTTCATCTTTGTCGCGTGTCACAGAGTCAATCAGCCGCAGCAGCTCCATCGTGCTGCGAAATGCCTGCTTTTTCTGACCCTGCACCCACTCAATGCTGCCCTGCCAGCTGTCATATTGGGTGTCCTGAATCTCCACTATAAATGTCTGCTTTTTCCCCATATTCCCCATCCTCCATTTTCCGGTCACATACTTTCGAAATCATTCCTCCAATATCTGAATTTCCAGATAATCAAAATCAATCTCCTCGATAAAGCTGTCCTGATGAAATCTGGTCTTACTGTGCCGCTGAAACTCCCTGATATTGCGTTCCAGCCAGATCGGCCTGCCAAGATCAAATTCCCGGCAGAGCTCATCCAGCGTGTGGAATACCTTGTGGGTGCGAGTATCATCGCCCGCCTCTTCTGCCACCGCATCTTGCACCAGATGATTGTCCTTCCATATTTTCCCCCACAGACGGAACATAAGCGCCTCCTTTATTCTTCCTGTCCGTTCTCATCACCGTTTAGATAATCATAGACCAACGATGATACCGACTGAATCCGTGTGATTGCCTGATCCTTTGAGCTCCAGCCATTCGAGAGCACAACCAGGATATAATCGCAGTCCTTCGCGTAAATGATTGCCGCATCATTCTCCGTCGCATCCATTTCTCCGGTCTTATTGCCGCACAGCACGCCTTCCGGAAGTCCTGCCGGAATCTTATAGCGTGTCTGCTGTGCAAGCAGCATGTCCTCGATCTCATTGCTGATCCCCCGGCTCACCCAGGTTCTGCGGTAAATATCCTCGAGCAGCTTTCCACAGTCCTTCGCCGTCACCTGATTAAAATGTTCCGGATCCATGATCGTCGCAGAATCGTCAAACCCATTGTATTCCATGGTCATATCGCTGAATCCATACTTCTTAATAAACGCATTGACCTTCTCGATCCCGTCTGCATAGCTGCCATTCCCCAGCCTAGAAAGCAACTCATTGGAGGAAGCGTTATCACTGTAGCTGATCATTTTATTCATCAGAGACATGATCTCCTCTGTCCGCTCCAGTTCTCCACACTCGAATGCCTTATAGACAGTTCCCATAATAAACAGCTTCATCACGCTCGCCGACTTCATCGGCTGGTCATTGAGCACGAAAGTTTCATCGGTGCTCAGATTTTTTACGTAAACCGACCATTCGCCCTCGTATTCCGAAAGCTGTCCCGTGAGCTCCTGCTCAAGACCCGCCATCGTCTTCTCCGGCTTTATCTCGAGAAGCGTATAGCCACGCAGCCGGAAGCGTTCCGGAAGCTCCAAATAAAGCATTGCTTCTGTATCCTCATACGGTGTGAGCATCGGGATATGAAACTGCCTGCCGTATCGTGCCCGCAGCTGGCGCATTCGCTTTGGCGTCATCGCAGACTCTGCCTCCGTCTCACTCTCGGTCTCGGTCTCCTTCGCCGTCTCCTCAGTCTGCGCTATCTCAGACTCTGTCTCCGGCTGTACCGACTCCGACTGCGGATTCTTTACTTCATCAGACTGCACGTGCCGTGATGCCGCCTCCTGCGCGATCTCAGGTCCGGAGAGCACACAAAAAAGCAGAACAAACCCAATCATTAAAATACATGAAAGTTTATTTTCTCTCGCATTTTCTTTTATTTTTTCAACTGTATCTTCAATCGTGTTTTTTGTATCCTTCAAAATCATTTCCTCATTCGGGTGAATGCTCCTGATCCATCCCGGTAATTCATCCCCTGTTTTACCTGCGGGGAGCACTTGTTTTGGTTAATTGGACTGTATTTCCACAGTATAGCATACCCGGCCCGGATTTTGCACTACTAAAAAATAGCCAATTGCAAAATCCGCCCTGAATGCGCTATACTATCTCCATAACCGTATTCTTTTGTCATACGAATGTCCGTCCGACACGTATGGCATTGCGTAACAGGAGGATTTGATAATGGCAGATAATAAAGAGCTTGGCCGCATCCACATTTACTGCGGCAACGGAAAAGGAAAAACGACCTGCGGGATGGGACTGTGCGTGCGCGCTGCCGGCTACGGTTTCCGGGTTCTGATCTATCAGTTCATGAAAAATAATGCGACCAGTGAGCGGGCCGCCATGGAGCATCTGGAAAATATCACTTTTTTGCCGGGACTTGAGCATGAAAAGTTCAGCATGCGGATGACGGAAGAGGAAAAAGCACAGCGGCGCATCTTCTATGCAGAACAGTTCCGCAAAGCCACGCAGACCGCTGTACAGGATGGCTACGATGTCCTCTTTCTCGATGAGATCGTCTATACAATCCGTGCCGGACTGTTCGATGAGGCAATGCTCATCGATTTCTTAAAAAACAAGCCGGAACACCTTGAGGTCATCCTCACCGGACGTGATCCGAGTCCGGGGCTCATTGAGCTTGCTGACTATGTATCGGAAATCCGGAAGGTCAAGCATCCGTTTGACAGAGGCCTTCCGGCCCGCAGGGGTATCGAGTGCTGAGCATGCTCAGAATCCCGTCAGAAAATGGCTATTCAAAAAGAGCGTGCGAAAAATGATTTTTCATTTTTCACATGCTCTTTTTTAGCTCTCTTATCCTGAATTCTATTCGATCAGTCCGGCTGCACATCCGCAAAAAATTCCAGATCGCGGTCTTTTCCGCCGAAGATGTCATTGTATTCCAGAATGTTATATTCGTTTATGAGATCATGATACGGCGAGCTCTCGTCCTCCAGCTCATAATAATTCCCGTCATCCCCCCAGTAGCCCTGCGCACAAAGTGCCGGGATTTTCTCACTCAGGGCAAGCAGATACTTCTGGTAGCCGGTCATTGGAAAATCGAGACGGTCTGCCAGAATGCTGTAGAGATAATTCAGGCTCGTTCTCTCGATTGTCTCTTCCGGGATGTCATAGTTGGCCCAGATCACGAACGGTACCTTGTACTTTTCCATCCGCTCCTCGCGGGAGATTTCATCCTCGTTTCCAACCAGATACTCATATGTATCATCTCCAAGGTTTGCCTGATGGTCACCGAACATTACAATCACAGTCGGCGCCTCTTTATCCTCAAAGTAATTCACCAGATTTTGAAGCATCTGATCGGACTCCCTGATCAGATTGACATACAGAGTCGTCTTGGTCTGATCGACTTCCGCGTCCTCCACTGTGATATCCAGATCCAGATTCCGGGTGTTGGATGCAAAATAACCACCGTGATTCTGGATCGTCACGTTGTAGGAAAAGAGCGGCATATCCGTGCTCTCCTCATGCTTGTTGAACTCCGTGATGATCCGCTGCGCCAGCGTGTCGTCCGAGATATAGCTGCGGATGTACTTCGCCTGCGTAAAATCGTCACGGGTGTAAAAGGTATCAAATCCAATCTGCGGGTAGACCAGATTTCGCCTGTAGTTCGTCCCGCGATACGGATGCATCGCCAGCGTCTCATAGCCCTGGCTTTTCAGCTCAGACGCGATGGACGGCAGGTTTCCGCGCACAAACAGGTTGAAACCGACTGAGGAGGCCGGCAGAAATCCCATCGTATTTCCGGTCAGAAATTCATACTCGGAATTCGGTGTATTGCCACCGAAAATCGAAACATAGGCGGTTCCTTTGATCGTGTTCTCCGTCAGGCTGTGAATAAACGGCATGCAGTCCTCGGAGAGATCAAGACCCTTTCCGATGCTCGTGTAGTCTGCGAAAGACTCGTTCATGATAACGATAAGGTTTGGCTTCTCTCCCGCTGCGATTGCAGCATTGGCAGCGGCATTGCCGCTGGTCGACGCGGTGTTTTTATCGTCGGAGGCTGCCTTATTCTTCCCATCTGTCTGACTCGTGGTATTTTCTGAGGATGCCTGCCTGACATCCGTATCTGCTGCGGCTGCATTTGTGTCATCTCCGGCATCCTCTGTCAGATACGGCGCTGCAATCTCCTTCACCTTATCCAGGGAATACCCCTCCGGCTTCTCGACCGACAGGTAAAAGCAGGTCGTTAAGGTCGTAAAGATCATGTCGTAATTTTTATACCGCAGCTGGTGGGTAAAGCCCTGCGAGCGGATATCATGCTGTTCCAGAAAATCTGTCCGGCAGCACAGATAATAGAAGCTTCCTGCGACGCCGCACCACAGTACGAGCACAGCGGCCCGCACTGCCGGATGCAGAATTCTTCCCCCATGCAGCTTCAGGCTGAACATACAGATCGCCAACGTACACAGCAGCTCCATGTACATATACCAGTCCAGTTCATATGTATACTCGGAAGCGACCGATGCGGCCGCACCTAAGGAAAACAAATCTGCCGCCGAGAGCGCCATCCCACGAAAAGCGATAACAAAGCTGTTAGCGATACCAAGCGCCGCAATGAGCACCGCCATCGTCACTACAGCAAACCGGATACTCCCCGTCAGGATGAGCACTGCAGTCTCGAATAAAAACAGGAATACAAATGTGAGCACGAGTGCAATTCGGTTCAGTTCAAAAAATTTGATACTGTATTTACTCGCATTCATATAGAGCAGCGAAAAATAGACCGCAAACGGCGCGAGCAAAAACCAGCCCCATGAAGTGATGCGGTTCGCATGCTCCGACAGCCGAACCGGTACGAGTGCGAGCACGATCAGTAAAAAACAGATCAGTGACACGACATACGTCCGACCGCTTGCAAGAATAAAAGTATGATGCTCACCTGCATATAACGCTGCATGCGTGCAGTAGTACAAAAGCAGCGCCGCCGGGAGCACCGCCGCCGCATACCTTCCGATGCGCATACACGGATGCTCTTCCGGCATCTGCTCAGAGCTGCTTCCTTTTTGCTTCTCTGAAAGATTTCTCAGAAAGTCCCACACCCCGGATCCCCCTCTTGGCTCAGCCTGTGCAGACATTTCGTTTCTCTCCCTTCTGGAATGCTTTCAGATTTTTATAGACCTCCTGTAAAAGCCGTGTACGCGCCTCCACAGCCGCCCACGCAATGTGCGGCGTAATCAGGAGCCGGTCGCTGTCAGATAGCTTACAAAGAGGATTCTCCGGATCCATTGGCTCGACCTCAAGCACATCAAGCCCGGCTGCTCCGATTTTCTCCTTTTTCAGTGCCTTTGCAAGTCCCTTTTCGTCCACAATCGGGCCACGACCGACATTGATAAAGATCGCCGTCGGTTTCATTTTACAGAATTGCTCATAATCCATCATATGATATGTCTTATCATTGAGCGGTGCATGGCAGGATACGATATCTGAATTCGCCAGCAGCGTATCAAGGTCTGTCTGCTCATAGAGCTCACTGCGCTTTTTACCGGATGCCGAGTAATAGATCACCTTGCAGCCAAATGCCGTGGCAAGCTCTGCCACCTTCTTTCCAATCGCACCGAGCCCGATAATCCCCCATGTCTTTCCGGCAAGCTCTGTGAAACGCCGATCCATATGACAAAATGATTCGCTCTTTATATATTTTCCGGACTTTACATAGTCATCATAGTAGCGCAGATGCTCCAGCAGATAAAACATCATCGCAAATGTATGCTGTGCCACAACCTCCGTCGAATATCCGGCTACATTTGTGACCGTGATTCCACGTTTGTTCGTATATTCAAAATCGATATTATTCACACCGGTCGCTGTCAGGCCGATATATTTCAAAAAGCCTGCCCCGGACAGCGTCTCCTTATTCATCGGAAGCTTGTTTACGATGACTGCATCCGCCTCTGCGATACGCTCCGGTACCTGCTCTACCGTCGTCTTTCCATAAACGACGACCTCACCGATCTCAAAAAAATGATCGAGCTTCATATCCTCGCCGAGACTGTCCGCTTCTAAAAATACGATTTTCATGCTCTCCTCCTTTGTCCAGATATTACATTAGAAAGGGGGATACCTCTGTATCCCCCCACACACCGTTTCCGAAACCGCCCGGTCGCTTTGGCATATCTCCCATCACTTCGCGCGGTCCTGCTTCTTACAGTCTCGCAAGAAGCTCCTCTCTCTCCTTCTCATATCCCGGCTTGCCGAGCAGAGCGAACATGTTCTTCTTATAGCTCTCTACACCCGGCTGATTGAACGGATTCACACCAAGAACGTATCCGCTCACGCCGCAGGCAAACTCAAAGAAGTAGAACAGCTCGCCCAGATAAAACTCATCCTGCTTCGGAATCTTTACCATCAGGTTCGGCACATTTCCGTCGGTATGTGCAAGGATCGTTCCGTTCATTGCACTCTTATTTACAAAGTCGACGGTCTTGCCTGCCAGATAATTCAGGCCGTCCAGATCAACCGGCTCCTCATTGATCGTGAGCTCGCATTTGGATTCCTCTACATTGAGGACGGTCTCAAAGAGAATACGGCTGCCGTCCTGAATAAACTGACCCATAGAATGCAGATCGGTCGTCAGATCAACCGATGCCGGGAAGATACCCTTCTGGTCCTTTCCTTCACTCTCACCGTAAAGCTGCTTCCACCACTCGGATACATAATGCAGGCTCGGCTCATAGTTTGCGAGTACCTCGATCGTCTTTCCCTTGCGCAGCAGGATGTTGCGCAGTGCCGCATACTGAAGCGCATCATTTTCTGCAAACGGTGCTTCCAGAGCATGTGCTCTTCCGGAAGCTGCGCCCTCCATCAGGCGGTCGATATCTGCGCCGCTGACAGCGATCGGAAGCAGTCCTACCGCAGTCAGTACAGAGAAACGTCCTCCGACATCATCCGGAACCACGAATGTCTCATAGCCTTCCTCCGTCGCCAGATGCTTTAATGCTCCTCTTGCCTTATCGGTCGTCGCATAAATACGCTTTGCAGCCTCTGCCTTTCCATATTTCTTCTCCAGCATTTCCTTGAAGATACGGAATGCGATCGCCGGCTCGGTCGTCGTGCCGGACTTGGAAATAATATTGACGGAGAAATCACGGTCTCCGATCACATCCATCAGATGTGTCACATACGTGCTGCTGATGCTGTTGCCCACGAAATAAATCTCCGGGGTCTTGCGCACTGACTGCGGCACCATATTGTAGAAGCTGTGGCGAAGGAACTCAATTGCAGCTCTTGCCCCAAGATAGGAACCGCCGATACCGATCACCAGAAGCACCTCACTGTCGCTCTTGATCTTCTCTGCCGCCTTCTTCATTCGTGCGAACTCCTCTTTGTCATATGCGACCGGAAGGTCAATCCATCCGAGGAAATCATTTCCTGCGCCGGATCTGGATACCAGCTCTTCCTTTGCTGCCGCAACAAGCTTCTCCATCGATGCAACCTCTGCCTCAGATACGAAGCAGGATGCCTTGGAATAATCAAATGTCACTTTGTTCCCCATAACCACATCTCCTTAACTGTTTTGTATATCACTGCAGGTCATTTCCTGCGTCTGTCTTGTTTGAACCGTTATTTATTGTAGCAGACGATTTTGTCTTTGTAAAGCGCTACGAAAGGAACTCTCGGAGCACTTCCTTCAAAATCCGCTCCTGCTCCTTCGGATCCATCGATCGCAGCAGCTCGGCCCGGCTGTCCTTCTCCTTCTCGTCAGCTGCCGCAGTCTGTGCAATGCCGGCTCTCGCCCTTGCCAGATGCTCCTTCAGTTCCCTTTTTTCCTGCTGCGCCTTCGTCTCCGCAGCGGCGCTCTCTGCCCTTGCCGCACGGTGCTTTGCCCTCCGCCCCTCAGACACCGAGACAATCGGTGTCGGTGTCACGGTATTTCCATAGACGGCCTCGGGCTCCGGTTCTTCTCCTGCCGCGTCACTGTAGTCCTTGACAGCTCCGCTGTTTTCCAGATAGTCCGTCAGACCAACCGTCAGCAGCATTTCCCGGTATCCGGTATCTGAAATCCCTGCGACTGCTGTCAAGAGGAGCAGCACAAGCGCCCCCAGCCAGAAATAACGGTTGTCCCGTATCAGATCTGCCCCGTTTTGCACAAGAATTGCACAGCCACACACAGCCGCAGACAATGCAAGGCTAAATGCCGCAAGACCAAACCGCTTCCACTGGTGCAGCCCCATGCCCCAGAAACGGTACTCTGACAGACTCTTTTTGATCAGAGCCGGTACATCTCCGACCTTTTCATTGAGGTGCGTGCAGTACAAAAATCGCTGTTGCAGCTGCATAAGAAAACGCCCGGATGGTTCTCCTGTATTTTTTGTATCCCGGATCAGCTGATCATAAATCCCCTTTAAGATCATCTGACTGATGACACCGACTGCGCACGCCGCCGCCAGCACGTAAAGCAACACATTGCGTTCCATGATAAACTGTAACATTTGGAATCCCCCTTTGCGAAAATGATCTGAGCCGCAGCGACGGCGCCTTTCACTGCACCGGCTCAAGTACCGCCATTATAGCCGCAATTATTTTTTTTGCAAAGAAAAATCGTTCGACTTTTTCGCGGTATTTTCGCATTTATATGATGATACTAGGGTCAAAAGGTCATGCATTTCATGCTTGCATGAAAGAGCATGACTTATTGACCCGCAAAACACCGAAAAGTAGCCATTTTTCGTAGAAAAATGAGCGGATTTGAGGTGTTTTAGGATTGCGAGAGCATGAAATGCGAAGCAATCCGTGTATCATAACATCATTTATATCTGAGTCACCTCAAAAAATGGGCTTCCGTCCCACACGGCTTCTGCAACCCCGACTGCTCCGCCATTCTTCAGGTATTCCTTCATGCTGCGCTGCAAAGAAGTATTCTCCGGCAGATGCTCAAGCGGACAATCCTTCGCCGCCCTGAATACCCACTGCCAGCAGTCCTCCTCCGAGCCTTTTTCCCAGTGTGTTATCGTAAAATGCTTCTGGAACTGCAGAATCCGGCTCGTTTGCGGAAGCAGCCTCTGCAGTGCCGGACTCATCATCCACGACTCGCACGTATAGCGGCACACGGCAGCCTGTGGCACATACTTTGCAAAGAACATATTTGCAAGCATAAACGATATCTGCACCCGTGCCGGACTGATGTCCGCATCCGACGGGATATGCACACCGATCTCCTTCACCGGCAGGTGAAATGCCCGCACTGCCTCTTTTTCCGGTACTTCATCATCTGTCTTGGCCTCCGGGATCAGCTCAAACTCCAGTGCACCGAGCCGGAACAGCAGCATTGAGAGCTGACGGCCCGGCCAAAATGCCCGGTCGAATCCATAATCGCCAAAGCACTCCTTATGTTCGCGGACAAATCTCGGAAAGCATTTCATCGTATCTGCAAACATCTGCTCGGAAATCCCTGCCTTCTGATAATGTTCATATGGACCATCGCTGCAAACATGCAGCGCAATATCTTCCAGCCCTTCGAATCATCACTCAGCTGCTGTTCCAGATCCTTTCTTGCCATGTCATACCGCATCGGATCGGTCAGCGCCGCAATCGGTGCCGCGAGCTCCTTCAGATTCAGTTTCCCCTCTGCCTCATTTAAGGCTTCCACTGCTTCAGAAGGCATCTCAAGCAAAGTGTATAATTGTTGTTCTGTCATGGCATCCCTTTCCCGGCTCTGTTTTACGCCTGTGCTGCCAGAAAGCCCTCGACCAGACGTACACTGTGCTCGACTGCCTTTTTCTCAAAGGTCGGGTAATCCTCAGACGCACTGTCATCCGCCTTATCCGAGATCGCCCGGATCACGATGAACGGAATCTGATTCAGGTAGGCAGCCTGTGCGATCGCTGCGCCCTCCATCTCCGTGCAGAAGCCGTGGAACTGCTCCGTGATCCGATCCTTGGTCGCGCGGTCTGAGATAAACTGATCTCCGCTGACGACTCTGCCCCGGAACACTTTGATCTCCGGATTCACCTGATGGCACACCTTTTCTGCCAGCTCTGCCATCGGCTCGTCTGCCGTGAAAGAGAATACCTCCATCTGCGGAATCTGCCCAGGCGCATAGCCAAAGTTTACAGCATCCATATCGTGGTGCAGCACATCGGTCGAGATCACGATGTCGCCGATATCAATCTGTGCATTTAAAGAGCCTGCAATTCCCGTATTGATCACTGCATCCACGCCGAATTCATCCACAAGAATCTGCGTACACACAGCTGCATTTACCTTTCCGATTCCACTGCGCACGACCACGACCGGCTGATTCTTTAAAGTTCCCTCACAGAAATGCATCTGCGCCTTTGTGATCTGCCGCGTGACAGTCATATCTGCCTTGAGACGCTCTACTTCTACATCCATTGCTCCGATAATTCCGATTTTCTTCATTATAATAAAACTCCTTTCCGTACTTTGCTATCCGCCCTGATGTCGGTTGCGACGGGCGTACCTGTCGCCATTATAAACGTTTTTAAAGAAGAATGCCAGTCCCATTCTTTCTCTGAGTCACTTCCTGTTTGCCACGCACCTCGCCCGTGTGGGATATCCTCGCAATTCTTACTTGAATATTTTCCATAAACCCGCTATACTGTGCTTGGGAATCTCTTCCTGAGATTTCTTTTCAATTAGAAGGTACGGTGAACATCTTTTCATACGTACACTTTTATAACTTTATAACAAGATGTTGGGGTCAAAAGGTATTTTGCGGGTCAATAAGTCATGTTTTTTCATGCAAGCATGAAACGCATGATCTTTTAACCCTTGTATCATAACAAACAATAAGGAGGAATTTTTTATGGTATACAAGACAAAAGGAACCTGCTCACAGGCAATTAATGTGGAGCTTGACGGCGATGTGATCAAGCATGTAGAGTTCGTGGGTGGATGCTCTGGCAACACACAGGGCGTGGCAAAGCTCGTGGAAGGCATGAAGGCTGAGGAGGCAATCTCCCGTCTGGAAGGTATCCTCTGTGGTTCCCGCCCGACCTCCTGTCCGGATCAGCTGGCGAAGGCACTGAAGCAGGCGCTGGCACAGTAAATATAATTAATAAAAGAGGAAGTACAGGCCTGTACTTCCTCTTTTTGTTGTTTCGCCAGAGTAAAGCGGACATTCTCAATCCATCCCTACATCCCTGCAGCTCTGCTGACAGGGCCTAGCTTCGCTACTTGCTCATGAACGCAGTCGCTCCGCGCACTTGAAATCTGCGTTCAAATCCGGAACAGTCCCTTGTTCCGTTCCATGATCCGCAACCGGATCCTCGAATCTGATACATGCTCGCTGTTCATTTCGAGAGCGTAGGCCACATTCATCTCGATCTCGTCCTCGCCTTCCATGAGCTGCATGTCTGTCACCTCAATGCCGAGCTGCACATCTCCGACCGGAGTCCCGTACCAGCTGCTGCTCTTCTTTCCGCGCTGGAAGGTCATCGTCGTATTCATCGCACCCTTTTTTGAGATCTCAAGCCGGTCTTCAGACAGCTTAAAACGGTTCTTCACAACGCTCTGGCTCTCCTCGTCGGTCTCCTCAAACAGTACATAATGCTTTCCGTTTCGGAAATAATATTTTCCCGGCATGGTCATTTCCAGCTCGTCCGTCTCTTCCTCTTCCTGTTCAATATCCAGCGTGTGAAGCCCCCGCACACTGATCAGTATATCTTCTGTCATGCTCCATACTCCTCTATATTGATCTTTCTTGTTTTCTTTACATCATACGGCAAAATCGAATTGGCAAACTCTGCAAATTTTTCCGCTGCATCACTCACAAAAAACTGATATTTTTCCCCGGCACAGTCTGTTCCTCCATCATTTGCAAGTCCTTCCCGGGTAAGCAGCCGTCCCAACTCCAGTGCTGTCTCATAGGCCGGATTCACAAGCTGAACCTTGTCGCCTACAATCTTTCGCATCAGCGAGCGGATCAGCGGATAGTGCGTGCACCCAAGGATCAGGGAATCAATATTCTTTTCCAGCAGCTCCTTCAAATAGCGCCGCGCGACCTCCTCCGTCACAGGATCCTTCAGCCACCCCTCCTCGACGAGCGGCACAAAGAGCGGACAGGCCTTTCCATAGACGGTTATTTCCGGGTCATGTGCCTTGATATAGCGGCCATACATCCCACTTCGAATCGTGCTCTCCGTCGCAATGACGCCGACACGCTTATTTTTTGTCGTCTCTGCCGCCACCTTTGCCCCCGGCCGCAGCACACCAAGGATCGGAATGTCAAGCTCCCCCTCGATCGCATCCAACGCCAGTGCACTCGCCGTGTTGCAGGCGATCACGATCGCTTTTACGTGCTGTGTCTGCAAAAAGCGGACGATTTGTTTCGAATATCGGATGACCGTCTCCTGCGACTTGCTTCCATATGGCACACGTGCGGTATCTCCGAAATAGACGATACGTTCGTCCGGCAGATTTCGCATGATCTCGCGCGCCACCGTCAGCCCGCCAACACCCGAATCAAAGACTCCGATCGGGGCGGATGAATGTGTTTCTTCTATAATAATACTCATGATTTCTGCTTAAATCCTTTCTATGTAATAATGACGTTTGGGTCAAAAGGTAATCGTAAATGAGAAAACCTAAAAAATCAGCGGCTCCCCGTCCACAAACGCGAAGCACACCGCCTCTTCCTTTGTAAAGGCTGCCCGCCCATTTGTCCCTTCCGTAATGGCCTCTTTCAGCTCTGTCAGCTGCTCCTGCGGCACGAGTGTCTCCAGCTCTACGATATCTGTGTACTGAGAATCGGTGATCGTAAGGCCACGCTGTCCTAACAGGTACTGAATCTTTCCGATGCCATTGTAGTCCGTACGGATGCTAAGCAGTGTCCCCTCTGTCTTTTCGATAATCTTGCTGGCTGCAAGCCCCACCTGTACAGACCGGGAATAGGCGCGCACCAGTCCGCCGGTGCCAAGCAGGGTTCCTCCAAAGTACCGTGTCACGACGACTGCCACATTATGTACTGCCTCGCCAAGCAGGACATCCAGCATCGGCCGACCGGCTGTCCCCTGCGGCTCACCGTCGTCGCTGCACCGCTGCAGCTCCTGATTTTCTCCAACGACAAATGCAGAACAGTTATGCGTCGCATTCCAGTATTTTTTCTTCATAGCCGTGATAAAATCCAGTGCTTCCTCCTCGGACTCTACCGGGCGCACGGTCGCAATAAAGCGGGACTTCTTCTCAACAATCTCGTCTTCGCCACCTTCAAATACGATTTTAATTTGTTTCATATCCTTTTTTCTTTCCTCCGGTTCACGATTTGCAGCCATGTTCAGAACCGTTTCGGCTTCCTCTGAATCGGATGCTTTCTTAATGGATTGTACCACAGTTCCGCAAGAATGGACAGACCATCTTTCCTGCGATCGATAAAAGCACACTGAAATTACATAAAAACCAGTGCCTCATGACATACTATTCTACGACTATAGAAATTTTTCTGCAGAAAAGGAGCTCCCGCAATGAAATCAATTCACATTACCAGAAAACAGCTTCTGACCGGTCTTGCGCTCTTATCCGGTCTGATCGTACTCATTGTCTGCGGGACACTCTGGTATCTCATCGCTACCGCTCCCGATCCGGATACGATCTCTCTCTCTCCATCCGAATCCGCTACCTATATCTGCGATTCCAACGGCAATTACATGCGCCGCCTCACTTTTGCCACCTCCAACCGGGATCTCGTCACGCTCGATGAAATCCCAAAAGCGCTGCAGCAGGCCGTCATCGCAATCGAAGATGAACGCTTTTACTCGCATCACGGCATCGACATCCACGGCATCCTGCGTGCCTTTTTCAAAGGTATTACGAACGGCTCCTTTTCCGAGGGTGCCAGCACGATTACGCAACAGCTCATCAAAAATCAGGTTTTTACTGAATGGACGACCGAGCGCACATTTCTCGACCGTATGCGCCGCAAGGTGCAGGAACAGTACCTTGCGATCCAGCTCGAAAAACGAAGCAGCAAGGAAGAAATTCTGGAAAATTATCTGAATACGATCAACTTAGGCTCTGGCTGCTACGGCGTCCAGTCCGCCGCAAAGCGTTACTTCGGAAAGGATGTCTCAGACCTCACCCTCTCCGAATGCGCCGTACTCGCCGCGATCCCGCAAAATCCATCCGGCTACAATCCTGTTTCTTTTCCGGAAGTAAACCGCCGTCGCCAGCTCATTGTCCTCAACTATATGGAAGCACAGGGCTACATCTCTCATGATACACATCGGAAAGCAGAGAATGATCCCGTGTATGACCGTGTCCTCGCATCCGATCCGCTATCCGGTTGGGAAAACGTCTATTCCTATTATGAAGATGCCCTGATCTCCCAGGTCACAGACATACTCATGCAGGAGCTCCATTATACACAGGAACAGGCGCACCGGGCCATCTTCAGCGGCGGACTGCGCATTTACTCTGCACAGGATCCCTCTTTACAGTCGATCTGTGATGAAGAGTTCTCCAATCCTGCCAATTTCCCCGCAGGCTCCTTTGCAGAAACACCGCAGGCATCTCTTGTCCTCATGGATCAGCACACCGGTCTTGTGCGTGCACTCGTAGGCGGACGCGGAGAAAAAAAAGCCAGCCTCACCTTAAACCGCGCCACCGATATGCTGCGCCAGCCCGGCTCCACCTTTAAAATCCTCACCGCTTATGCCCCGGCCTTAGATGCCGTCGGCGAAACACTCGCCACTATCTATGAAAACACACCCTTTTTTTACGAGGATGGCACACCGGTCAGTAACTGGGACAGTGCTGATACGAGCAGCGCGGTCACGATCCGGGAAGCAATCACCCGCTCGGTCAATATCGCCGCCGCGCGTTGCATCACTGCCATCACCCCCGCACTCGGATTCCAATATGCGCAGGACCTCGGTATCAC
Organism: Lachnospiraceae bacterium; assembly: GCA_902363135.1. GTDB lineage: Bacteria > Bacillota > Clostridia > Lachnospirales > Lachnospiraceae > Choladousia. The sequence continues at coordinate 84,155 of CABIZF010000002.1, read as the reverse complement.
GACTTTGCGCCCGGCTACTGACTGTATCCAGCCGCTTGCACTCGGCGGCATCACCGACGGCGTGAGCAATTTAGAGCTCACCGGTGCATTTGCCGCGATCGCAGATGATGGCATTTACCGGACGCCGAAGTTCTTCACAAAGATCCTGAACCGAAACGGCGAGGTGCTCTACGCTTTTTCCGACCTGGAAGCAGATGCTGTATCTGCAAACGAATTACCGGATGATTTTCACACCCGCACCCTGGCAGGACGAGACAACACCCGCGTACTGAAGGACTCGACCGCCTTTCTTCTGACCTCTGCAATGCAAGGCGTCGTCGCCGACCCTTCCGGTACAGCCTATCAGACGGTTTCTGCATCCGGCCAGCCCGTCGCCGGAAAGACCGGAACGACCTCGGACTACAAGGATATCTGGTTCGTCGGCTTCACACCCTACTACACGTGCGGCGTCTGGGGCGGATATGACAGCAACAGGGAGCTGCCGGATGGCTGTCACGGCTATCAAAAAACACTATTTTCCGCTGTGATGAACCGGATTCACAGCACCTTACCCGCATCTGAATTTACCCCGCCATCGTCAGTCCGGCAAATTCAGCTCTGCAAGGAGAGCCATCTGCCTTCCATAGAAAACGGATGCCACGACACCTATACTGAATATTTTGCCGTCGGGACGGAACCGGAAAAAGACTGTCCGCTGCATATCCCGGTTCCGGAGTCGGAGCCGATTGTTATTTACCCGGACATCCTCGATCAGCTGCTTCCGGAGACAGAATCAGAAACCCCGGCAGTCGAATCCGACCAGGAAAGCTCTGACTCTCTGAATACAGAAACAGCATCTCCGGATACGGAGATGCCGCCTTATGAAACAGAATCTGATACTAATTCCCTGCAGGATCTGATGAACCGGCTTGGAGCATAACGCGGATATTCGCAGCCCGCTTCTCTGTCTGCTCATAACCGGACAACTGACCGGGACAGGATATTTACAGCTTCTACTCTTCTCCTGCCGCTGTCCGGCAGATCAGGTCTGCACAGGCTGAAATGCCGAGCTGTGAGCTGTCAAGCACGAGGTGATATCCTTTCTTATCATCCCAGTGCATGCACGTATTCGCCCTGTAGAAATTGGCCCGGCGGCGGTCAAACCGCTTCAGGATATTGTCAACCTTTGCTTCCTCTATGCCGTAACACATCCTGGCGCGTTTTTTGCGGAATTCCTTATCTGCATGGATAAATACCCGCAGTACATCCTCGCGATCCCGCAAAATCCATCCTGCGCAGCGACCGACGATCACACATGGTCCCTGCAATGCCATCTCCCGTATCACGCTCTCCTCTGTGACATACAAAGCGCCTTCTTCGCTTAATCCGTCCCGCTCCCCGAGTGCGATCCGGTTCGCCATGCCAAGTGAATACAGCAGGCTGTTCGACGTCGTCTCCTCGAGCTGTACAAGCCGTTCCGGCACGGTATTCATTTTCTCTGCCGCGCGCTCCAGCACTTCTTTTCCATAACACGGAATATCCAGCTGTAGACCGACCCGTGTGCCGATCTCGCTGCCTCCGGATGCATATTCCCGCTCAATCGTAATAATATGGTACTTCATCACATTTCCTCCCTGCTGTTATTACCTGTTCATAATTGACTCACGCACTGCGGCAAAGCGGACATTCGCAATCCGCTTTCGCTACTTGCTCATGAACGCAGGCGTTTCACGCACTGCGTTCAAACTGGCTGTTGTACAGCTCCGCATAGAAGCCGCCCTGTCTCATCAGTGTATCATGGTCACCCTGCTCAATGATATCTCCATCCTTCATGACCAGAATCAGATCGGCATCCCGGATTGTTGAAAGGCGGTGCGCGATAACAAAGCTCGTCCGTCCCTTCATCAGATTATCCATTGCCTTCTGAATCTGCGTCTCAGTACGGGTATCGACTGAGGAGGTCGCCTCATCAAGAATCAGGATCTTATTGTCTGCCAGGATTGCCCGCGCGATCGTGAGCAGCTGCTTCTGTCCCTGAGAGACATTGCTCGTCTCTTCATTCAGAACCATCTGATAGCCGCCCGGCTGCTGCATGATAAATTTATGGATATGAGCTGCCTTGGCTGCTGCGATGACTTCCTCATCCGTCGCATCCAGCCTGCCATACCGGATATTTTCCATGATCGTTCCGGAGAACAGCCAGGTATCCTGCAGTACCATACCAAACATTTCCCGCAGCTCCTTGCGGTTGAAGTCCCGCACATCATGCCCGTCGATCCGGATACTGCCTTTATTGACATCGTAATAACGCATCAGCAGCTTGACCATTGTCGTCTTACCGGCTCCGGTAGGACCTACGATCGCGATCTTCTGTCCATCCTTTACCTTTGCAGAAAAGTCGTGAATGATCAGCTGATTCGGATCATAGCCAAATGCCACGTGGTCAAATGTCACATTTCCGTTCAGGCCATCTGTCGCTGCCGGATGATCGACCTTCTGATCCTCCTCCTCTTCCTCAAGGAATTCAAATACACGCTCGGATGCGGCAGCTGCAGATTGCAGCATATTTGTCACCTGCGCGATCTGCTGGATCGGCTGCGTAAAGTTCCGGATGTACTGGAAGAAGGACTGGATATCTCCGACCTCAATCGCATTTTTGATGACGAGGAATCCGCCAAGAATCGCCACTACGACATATCCCAGATTGCCGATGAACTGCATGACCGGCATCATAATACCGGAGAAGAACTGAGACTTCCAAGCTGAATTATACAGCTCTTTATTTACTTTTTCAAATGCTTCTACAACATCCTTTTCTTTATTAAATACCTTTACGACGTCATGTCCGCCATATATCTCTTCGATCTGCCCGTTTACCTCGCCGAGATAGCGCTGCTGATTGCGGAAAAATTTCTGCGACCGTTTCATCACTGTCCCGATAATCCCCATCGATAGCGGAAGGATCAGAACCGCTGCAAGCGTCATCCACACATTGATACTCAGCATCATGATAAGCACACCGATCAGCGTCGTGACCGAAGTGATCAGCTGTGTGATACTCTGATTCAGTCCATTCTGCAAGGTATCCACATCATTCGTCACTCTGGAGAGGATTTCTCCGGTCGTCCTGCTCTCATAATACTTTAATGGAAGCCGGTTGATCTTTCCGGAAATATCCCTCCGGAGACTGTATGTCACATCATTCGAAATTCCCGTCATGATAAAGCCCTGAATAAATGAGAAGATCGCCGAGCAGACATACAGGGAAAGCGTAAACAGCAGGATCTGCGTAATCTTTGTAAAATCAATTCCACCGCTTCCGCCAATCTTTGCGACCAGACCGTTAAACAGCTCCGTCGTCGCTTTACCGAGAATCTTCGGTCCTACAATATTAAACACGGTCCCGGCAACTGCAAAGATCAGCATGATTACAAACCGGAATTTATATTTTGACATATAGCGGATGAGTTTGCCGATGCTTCCTTTAAAGTCTTTGGCTTTCTCGCCGCCCATTCTTCCTCCGTGCATGCCATGCATGCCACGTGGTCTTGATTCACTCATCTGGCCTGCTCCTTTCTCATCCCGCAAGCTCTTTTTCGGAGAGCTGTGATTTTGCGATCTGACGGTACACTTCACAGTTTTCCATCAGTTCTTTATGTGTTCCCTTACCGGCAATTTTTCCATCATCCAGTACGATGATCAGGTCGGCATGCAGGATCGTACTGATCCGCTGAGCCACGATCAGGGTCGTCGTATCTGCCGTCTGCTTTTTCAACTCCCGACGAAGTGTGACATCCGTCTTATAGTCCAGCGCAGAAAAGCTGTCATCAAAAATGAGGATCTCCGGCTTCTTCGCAATCGCCCGCGCAATCGAAAGGCGCTGCTTCTGCCCTCCGGATACATTCGTACCACCCTGTGCGATCGGAGCTTCATACGTTCCTTCTTTTTCTTCGATAAATTCCGCCGCCTGTGCAATCGCTGCCGCCTGTTTCACATCCTCGCTGGTCGCATCCGGTGCTCCATAGCGGATATTTGAATCAATCGTGCCGGAAAACAGTGTGCTCTTCTGCGGCACATAGCCGAGCCGGTCACACAGATCCTTTTTCGCCATATCACGGACATCCACGCCGTCAACCATGACTGCGCCTTCCGTCACGTCATAGAATCGTGGAATCAGATTGATCAGCGTGCTCTTTCCGCTTCCGGTGCTTCCGATAAAGGCCACTGTCTGTCCTTTTTCCGCACGGAAGGAAATATCATCGAGCACCTTCTCATCCGCCCCCGGATAGGAGAACGATACATGAGAAAACTCTACCGTTCCCTTCTCATTTGCTTTTGGCTGCTTTGGCTGTGCCGGATCGTGAATCGTCGGCTCAGTGCTCAGCACCTCATAAATACGTTTCGCCGCTACATTTGCCCGCGGGATAATGATCGACATCATCGCGATCATCAAAAACGACATGATGATCTGCATCGCATACTGGATAAATGCCATCAGATCGCCGACCTGCATGGTGCCACCGTCGATTGCATAGCTTCCACTGTAAACAATCAGCACGGAAATGCCGTTCATAATGACCATCATAACTGGCATCATAAAGGTCATGCATCGGTTGACAAACAGGTTCGTCCTTGTCAGATCCTGATTGGCCTTCTCAAAGCGCTCCTCCTCATGCGTCTCCGCACTGAAGGCACGGGTGACCATGATACCGGTCAGCTGCTCTCTTGTGACCAGATTCAGACGGTCGATCAGCTCCTGCAGCTTCGTAAACCGAGGCATCGCTATCTTAAACAGTACTCCAATAACAATCATGATCAGGATGACCGCCAGTGCGATAATCCAACTCATTGATACGTCCGTTTTTACGACCTTGAGCACACCGCCGATACCGAGAATCGGTGAATAGAGCACCAGGCGGAAGCCCATTGCCAGCAGCATCTGAACCTGCTGGATATCATTCGTGCTTCGCGTGATCAGCGAGGCAGTGGAAAACTGATTGAACTCATGGCTGTTGAAGCCGATGACCTTGCGGTAGACATCGTTTCTCAAATCGTGTGCCACGACCGCTGCTATCCGTGCAGAGAAGAAGGTTACGAGCACAGACGCCATCATCGCCAGCAACGCAATCAGAAGCATTATGCCGCCGGTACGCAGCAGATAATGAATCTGAAGGCTGTCAAGATCCTCACCAAGGGCTTCATACTCTTCCTGTACAAACAGAATTGCGGACTGTGCCGTCATCGTATCCGGCATGTCTGCAGTCTTTTCCTTAAGCTTCTGCAGCATCTCCATGCGGGTTTCCTGCGGAAGCTGCTTCACTGCATCCAAAGCCGAGACTCCTTCCGGCAGCTGCATCGCGTCGCTGCTATCCATACCAAATGCACTATCCTCACTCCCCATCTGTTCCAGGCTCACAAGCATCATCTCGCTTTCGGACAGCGTATCTGCCAGCTCCTCCCGTTCGGATGATTTGATATGCTCCTTCAGTACATACACATCGCCATCCTGCGTGTAATACTGATCCAGCAGCGACTTTCCGTCATCATTCAGAAACAGCTCCAGGTTCGCCTTTGTACCGGCACTCATTTTTTCCGGCACACCGTCCTCAATGCCCTTTTGCTGAATCCCTTCATTTACAATCTTTGACGTATATTCCGGCAAGGTCAGATCGCAGTGCGCCTGCAAAAACAGCAGCGCAACAATCGCAACGACAAGCCCTGCCGAGCTTTTGAGATATTTTGCCAGCTTTGTCATGCCCTTCCTCCTTTTCTGGTTTCACAACTCCATGCTTCTTTGTCCTTCTCCGGAGAACGCACTCCTTCCAAAGGCAGCTCCTCTTTCCCGCCTGAAAGTACATTCAGGTTCTGAATCATACGGGTAAAAAAGTGTCTCGCCAGCTCCAGCTCTTCCTCCGAAAATCCGGCAGTCAGGACCTTCTCATTTTCCTGAATCACAACCTCTATCTGTGCTGAAATCCTGATCCCTTTTTCCGTCAGGTAAATCCGGCTGATCCGCATATCATTCGGATCCGGTCTCCGGTAGATCACATCTGCCTTCTCCAACCTTTTCACTGTCACCGCCACCGTCGGTGGCTTCACGTGCAGACACTCTGCCAGCTCCCGCTGACTGATCCCCTCTTTATGGCTGATGATATTCAAAAATGGCAGCTGTCCCGGATGTACACCCATATCTTTCAGACGCCCGAAGTTCACCTCCGTATACCGATGCAGCAACCTCATAAATGCCCCCTGCAGGCTCTGAGGATTCTCTTTTTTACACTCACACATTTTCTCACCTCATTTCCAAGATATACACCTGAATAAATCGCTTTTCATCCCAGTTTTTATTTAGCCGACTAACAGTTAGCCGACTAAATTAGTTATACTCATTTTACCAAAAAAATCAAGGGGATTTTGTGCACTTTATAAAAAGTTTAGAAGTGAATTTTAGGTTGACGGAATCCCGCCGCTGTTTTATAATAGATAGGTACGACAGCGAAAAGTCTTTTCCGTTGCCTTACCAAATATGGAGACGTATCGAAGTGGCCATAACGAGCTTGACTCGAAATCAAGTTGTCGGGTAACCGGCACGAGGGTTCGAATCCCTCCGTCTCCGCTTCCGTAAAGCGGACATTCGCAATCCGCTTCGCTACTTGCTCATAACCGAATGCTGCTTCGCAGCTTATCAGGAGTGGCTCGCACCACTCCTGATACAAGCAAGTCCCAACCCACTGCTTATTGCTTTGCGCAATTGAAGTAGGGGACTTGCTTGATTCGGTTAAAATGCAGAATGCCTGAATTTATGCAGGTGTTCTGCTTTTTTTATGGGCGGAGAAGTCGATGAGTTTAGGGTTACACTTGGTTACACTTTTTTCAGCCGGACACAGTGCAGCTTCGAATTTTCCGACCGCTTCAAAAATAGAGAGAATGGTGAAAAAAGCATTTTTATAATATCGGCAGGATAAAAGATGTATTTACCTTTCAATACTGGTGTACATCTCTCAGTGTAGATTTTCCAGATGCGCTGTGCTATACTATTCACACGGGAAAGTCAGAACATAAAAGGCGGCCTAACAGTTACCCCCGGACGTAAGAAAGGGGGTGATGGCAATGTACGTTACGCATGACGAGTTAATTCAGATTGGTATATTCATTGTCTCGCTCATAGGATTGTGTTATACAATCTTTGAGAGTAAACATAAAAAATAGCCGCCCACTACTGCGAATAGTGAACGGCTGTTGCTGAAAAGCATTTAGGTTATTCATTGTCTGGGGTAGGCCGCTTTGGCTTTCCCCTTTTTGTGTCTATAGTATAACATACCTATGATGTGGACGCAAGTGAAAGATCGTAGCAGCTTTGTTGACAACCCGAAGTTCAATAAAAACCTGTTTATCGAATAGGAAGGAGCTGAATGATACAAGTAGTATTTAATTGCCAGCTTCTGTATGAGATTCCTGCTTTTCCATCTCCTTCTCCCGCTTCTTGATCTCCCGCAGTTCCCGGAAGAATCCGGAGAGCATCGCGCTGCAGGTCTCTCCTAAGACGCCGCGCTCGACGATGACCTGATGATTAAATTCAGGCATCTCAAGGAGATTTAAGACGGAACCGGCACAGCCGGCTTTCGGATTCATACTGCCGATCACCGCACGGGTGATGCGTGACTGGACGATGGCCCCGGCGCACATCTGGCACGGCTCCATCGTGATGTAGATTGTGCAGCCCTCCAGCCGCCAGTCGCCGAGCTTTTTGCTCGCTTTGCGGATCGCATTGATCTCGGCGTGGGACGTCGTGTTCTGATCGGTGTTGCGCCGGTTATAGCCGCGGGCGATGATCTGATCCTCATATACGATGACACAGCCGACCGGCACTTCCTTTAAGGCGTATGCCTTTTTCGCCTGTTTTAATGCTTCCTTCATGTATTTTTCATCTGTTGTCATATAATTCTCCTGTACTTTCCATCTATAAATAAGCAAATTGAAAAGTTTACCAGTCAAGCGGATATTCGCAATCCGCTTCGCTACTTGCTCATAACCGAATGCTGCTTCGCAGCTTATCAGGAGTGGCTTGCACCACTCCTGATACAAGCAAGTCCCAACCCACTGCTTATTGCTCTGCGCAATTGAAGCAGGGGACTTGCTTGATTCGGTTAAATCAATCCACCTATAAAAATTCTCATACCTGCAAAAAAGCCGCCGCAAATCCGGAAATCCTTTCCTCAAATTCACGACAGCTCAATCTTCTTTTTACCCGTGCGCCTCACTTCGAACGCATACCATGAACGCTTCTCTGACAGTTAACTCGACCCAGGCACCCTTACGGCACACAGGTGGTCCCGCTTAGTGCTGCTCCGTTCCCGACCTGACACGGTTCACGGGTTCCTGTTGCGCAAGACCCAGGTGTCAACATCACTTATCAGAGGCTGCTTCACAGCAATACGGCCTCGGCTCGGCATCACCCTCGCTGTAGCGGATTGCGAGTACAGGGCACCGCTATCTCCCCGGCTGCACGGATAAAATAAACTATACAGGTTCTTACCCATTTTGTCAAGCAAAACCACACTCCCCGGATACCGTACCGACTTGCTATGCGTATCATACGTCATTCATTACTCATAAGAAAAACATTAGTTAAAATATACGACCTCATCCTCAGGCTTCTCGGCCTCCTCAAAGCTGATTCCACGCAGAACCGGTCCTTCTTCGCCGTACTCACGCGCATATTCCTCATGAATCTCCGCCGTGATCCATACCCACTGACGGGACTTCAGCTGATCTGCAAAATCCGCGCGGCACACATATCCGACAAAACGGATATCATTCTCGCAGCAGGTCATGACATTCCGGCCCGGAATGAACGTATTCTCCGGGAACCGTCTGGACTTCATAATCTTTGCAAGGAAACGTACCTTCTTACCCTCGTAGCGCTGCGGATTGTCTGATACGTCGAGATACCAGAGTCCATAGTCCATATCGTCGAGCCGGATTACATCCGCATTCAGATCATATGGCGGCTCCTCCATACCCGGATCGACCGGATTGCCATCGGCATCCTCAAAGTAGACCATTGCCCGCGGATTTACCCCGCGCACCGCTCTGCGGAAGGAATGCAGCGGCATCACTTCGGTGGCCCGGTTGAAAATGACCATCTCAGTATTTGCAAACAAATTGCTCAGAATGCCCTTCATGTTGTTGACATAGACCTGAAAAGTGCTCGCATCGACAATCGTGATCACCTGTGCGATCTCAAGCCCTGCCGGAAGACGCTGCTCAAACATCCAGGACGGATCCCACATGCCATTCATTTCCACAAAGACACGCTTCGGACGGTATTTCTTTACACAGTCGTTCAGGAAGGATGCACTGAACTGCTGCTCCTCATCTACCGTCAGCGATAGCATATTCAGATTCGTCAGAGCCGACTGATTGTACTCCACTTCTCCTTCCTCGCAGAGAATCAGAAGTGTTTTCTGTCCGTCAGCAAAATCTCCATTCAGCAGGACATCTTCCAGAAACGTCGTCTTGCCTGCCTCCAGGAATCCATTGATAAGATAAAGCGGTATTGATGCCATATGCGCCCTCCTTACAGTCCGAACAGCTCAGCAAGCTTGTCCTCTGCCAGCTTAGAACCGATGACGCACAGACGTCCGGTGTAGTCTGCACTGCCGTTACGGATCTCATACTCACCCGGTACGAGGTCAAAGTGCAGCCATGTACCGTCCGCAGTCGGCAGCATGCCCTTCGCACGCAGGACGATACCGTACTCCTCGGAATCGCTTAAGGTCTTCAGAATCTTCTCAAGCTCATCCTTCGTATACTTCCGCGGTGTCTCGCGGCCCCAGGATGTAAATACTTCATCTGCGTGATGGTGATGATGATGGCCGTGCTCATCCTCTTCGTGATGATGTCCACAGCTGCATACACCATTTTCATCGTAGTGATGCTCGTGCTCATGATCGTGATGATGGTGCTCATGCTCCTCATGGTCATGATCGTGGCCACAGTAGCACTCGTCGTCATGGTCGTGATGATGGTGCTCATGCTCCTCATGGTCATGATCGTGGCCGCAGCAGCACTCGCCGTCATGGTCGTGATGATGGTGCTCATGCTCCTCATGGTCATGATCGTGACCGCAGCAACACTCGCCGTCATGGTCGTGATGATGGTGGCCGTGCTTCTCCTCCTCGAGCAGCTCTCTTGCCAGAGAATCGCTTCCCTCGATCGCTTTGATGATCTGCTCACCGGTCAGCTCATCCCACGGAGTCGTGATGACGACAGCATTCGGATTCTTCTCGCGGATCAGCTCTGCTGCCTGCAGCTGCTTCTCCTCAGAGAGCTTCTGCGTTCTGCTTAAGATAACGGCACCCGCATTTTCAATCTGGTTGTTATAAAACTCACCAAAATTCTTCATATACATTTTGATCTTGGACGCATCCGCTACCGTCACCAGCGCGTTGACTACCAGATCTGCCTCTTCCGCTACGTTCTCAACCGCAGCACGCACATCGGAAAGCTTGCCGACGCCTGACGGCTCGATGATGATCCGATCCGGATGATACTCGTCTGCGACCTTCTTCAGTGCCTTGCCAAAATCGCCGACCAGTGAGCAGCAGATACAGCCGGAGTTCATCTCCGTGATGTTGATACCCGCATCCTTTAAAAATCCTCCGTCAATACCGATCTCACCGAACTCATTTTCAATCAGAACAATCTTCTTGCCCGCAAATACTTCCTTGACCAGCTTCTTGATCAGAGTGGTCTTTCCGGCTCCGAGGAATCCGGAGAAAATGTCTACCTTTGTCATGTTAGTTCCCTCTTTCTGTTCTATGGTGATGCTGCACACCGGCGACATACTTCTGATAGCCATTCGTCTGCCAGCCTGGCTGATAATCAAATGCCCCACTGCAAGCAGCCTGTTTTGTCTTGATATACCGGTGTTTCGCAGCAGTTTTCTTACTGTGCCGTTGCTACTATAACACACATTTCCGATTCATGCAAACACAAGTATGAAATTATATTAGCTTCAGCTAACCAGAAAAGCATTTTATCGTATTCTCCCGTCCTTGTCATTTTCCAGCCTTGCTGATAATTATTTTCAGGCAAGTCCCAACCCACTGCTTATTGCTTTGCGCAATTGAAGCAGGGGACTTGCTTGATTCGGTTAAAAAAATCTCTCCTGCCCGGCCATTCCGGCCAGACAGAAGAGAATCCTTCAGATTTTTCATATTACCGCTCGCTGATCCGTCCAAGGAACTCCCGGATTCTTGCATGATCGGCCTCAAAAACCTCATCCGGCTTTCCTTCGAGCGCTACCACACCCTGATCCATAAAAATGACCCGGTCGGAAATATCTCTCGCAAAGCTCATCTCATGCGTGACGATCACCATCGTAATCTGCAGGTCTGCCAGTGACCGGATGACCTTTAATACCTCGCCGGTCAGCTCCGGATCGAGTGCACTCGTCGGCTCATCGAAAAAGAGAATCTTCGGATTCAGTGCAAGTGCCCGCGCGATCGCCACTCGCTGGCACTGACCGCCGGAGAGCTGACACGGATACGCATTTTCTTTATCCGAAAGGCCCATCTTTGCGAGCAGCTCCCGTGCCTCTTTGAACACCTCATCCTTATTCCGCTTCTGAATTCGGATTGGTGCATCCGTGATATTTTTCATGACCGAGTAATGCGGGAACAGGTTAAAATTCTGGAATACCAGTCCAAAATAAGAATGTATTTTCCTCGCCTGATCACCCTTCGGATACTTTCGGATCCCCTGGCCGTCAACGTAAGCGACCCGCTCTCCCATATAGCAGATCTCTCCGCCATCAATCTGCTCCAGCATGGTCGCACAGCGCAGCAGCGTCGATTTGCCGGAGCCGGACGGCCCGATAATCGAGAGAATCTCACCCTCTTCTACCGCAAGCGAGATATCCTTCAGTACGCCAAGCCCGTCAAATTCTTTTTTAATATGCTTCATTTCCAGCAGCTTCATGTTCTTCCTCCTGCCATTTTATGATGTTGGGGTCAAAAGGCTTTTTGACCTTTTGACCCTGGCATCATCATTTTATTGATAATAGCTGAGCTTTTTCTCCAGCCGCTCCATCGCAACTGCAACAACCAGGTTAAAGATATAGTAGAATATCGCAGCTACAACAAACGGAATAAATGTCGTCTGTGCCGCAGCGATCTGCTTTGCGATCGTGAACATTTCCGCATAAGCCAGCGAAAAGCTCAAGGAAGTATCTTTTACAAGTGTGATAACCTCATTCGTGATCGACGGGAGAATCCGTTTTACGACCTGAGGAAAAATGATACAGCAGAAGCACTGTGTTTTACTGTATCCAAGCACCCGCGCCGCCTCGTATTGCCCGACCGGCATCGACTCGATTCCCGACCGGTAAATCTCTGCAAAATACGCCGCATAGTTCAGGGCAAATCCAAGAATGATCGCCGTGAACCGATATGTCCCGCCGATCTGCATCCCAAACAGGTAATATGGGCCAAAGTATACGACCAGCAGCTGCAGCATCAGCGGCGTTCCGCGCATGACGGAAATATAGACCTTTATAATGGTTCGCAAAATTTTATTTTTTGACATTCTGCCAAATGAGATCAGCAATCCGAGCGGCAATGAAAAAATCAATGTCAGAAAAAAGATTTCCATTGACCGCAACATTCCACTGCTAAGCTGCTCAAGCATAACTGAAAGCTTCATTTCATCCTCCTGCCATCAGACAAAAGGAGCTGCCGCAAAGCATTTTCGTCTGCGGCAGTCCCTGTCATCCTTTATGTTTCGTTGTCAGACGGATCGTTCCACCCGCCTCTTACCTGCTCATAACAAAGCCCCGCTGTAAACGTTGCCTGTAAAAAACGCCATCCTGCACCATTTCTGAGCAAGTCGCTATGGTTTTCTGTGCTTACTCCGTCACAGCCTCCGTCGCTGCTTCGGTCTGTACGCCTTCTGTCTCAGTCTCGGTCTCCCCCTCGTCCGTTCCGAGGCAGACCATATCAGTCAGCTCATACTTCTCGGCAAGTTTGGCAAAGGTACCATCTGCTACAAGCTGATCCATTGCGTCATCTACTGTATCGCGCAGCTCTTCATTGCCGAGCTTGAAGCCGATCGCATATTTCTCACTGTTCAGCTTCTCATCAAGGATTTTGTAGCCTTCCTTCTGCTTCAGCTGGTACTGCGCGACTCCGATATCCATCGCTACTGCATCAATGCTGCCAGCCTGCAGCTCTACAAATGCATTATTGTAATCCGGGAACTGCTGCAAAGATCCGAAGGTCGCTGCCAGATCTGCCTGATCGCCTCCTTCACTCAAAAGCTCCAGCGCTGCGGATGCAGCCTGTACGCCAACAATCTTGCCCGCCAGTCCGGAAAGATCTGTCACATCCGAACTCTCCGGAACGACGATGACCTGGCTGTTGTCCACATACGGCTTGGACCAGGTGTAGTCCTCCTCACGTCCGTTCATAGTAAAGCCATTCCAGATGCAGTCGATAGAACCGGATTTCAGCTCCATATCCTTGGAATCCCAGTCAATTGGCGTCTTTACGAGCTCCCAGCCCTCCAGATCGCAGACTGCCTGTGCCAGCTCCAGGTCAAATCCGGTATATTCCCCATTCTCATCCATATATCCATACGGCGGATACTCTGCATCAAATCCTACGGTAAAGGTCTTCTGTTCCTCTGCAAAGCATGCGGTACTTCCAATCATCGATACTGCCAGCGCTGCGCCGGTCAGAACACATACAACTGTCTTTCTCATAATCGATCCTCTCTTTCTTATGGTAGCGCTCTACCACGTTAAACCAAATCACCTGTTCATACTAACAGATTCTCCGGTCACTGTCAACCACAGAAAATAATTTCCTGTAAAACAAAAAATCTCCTGCCGGTCTGAATTTACAGACACGGCAGGAGAATCCTTCATTTCTTATCCTAGTACAGTTATTTACAGTATGATATACTAGTCTTCAATCTCACCAAGCGTACTGCGGTAGCCGAAAATCCAGAATGCCATCAGAAGCATCCAGCCGATCCGTCCGGCTGATCCGACAATGCCTGAGATCTCACCATTTACGATACCGGAAAGCAGTCCGATGATGCCGAACAGCCCCATAAGTATATAGACAACTGCCACATATCCGGATGCGGCGCCGTAGCTCTCACCCTTCTGCGTGTTCGTGCGGAAGGTACGCAGCATCGCAAGATAGTTGAAATAGTACATCACAACGAACATCGTGAGCACGATCATAATAACGAGTGTCACGACTGCTGCGACGATCATGGTCTGTACTCCGGACACCCATGCAGACACGACCAGCGCTACCGAAATGACAAGTCCGGCAAGCATGAGCACGCAGCTCTTGATCAGTCCGATGATCACAACAATCTTCAGAAAAGTAAAGCCGACTCCAGGCATCTCTGTCTTTTTTGAACGGGCTGCAAAGACGATCATCCACAGGCCAAGACACATCAGAATATCCGGAATCCGGATCGCCAGATTTGCCAGAACCGCGCCGGTATCGAGCTTCGCCATCAGCTTCAGGAGCTGATCCATGTATCCGGTAATCTGCGTCGGCATCGAAATCCCTGTGATAAGCCGCATTACCTGTGAAAAGTTCAACTGCTTCATGAAAATCGCAGCGATCGAGCCCGCCAGATAAACGGTCTGCAGCAACGCAACCAGAAGGAATATCGGCGACTGGAATGACTTCTTGGACATTTCCTGAATCTTGGTATTTCGAAATCCCATGGATGGCATATCATACTGTGGCGCACTCATCGGACGATTCTGCATCATCGGCTGTCCCTGGCTGTTCATCGGGCGGCCCTGCATCGGCTGTCCCTGGCTGTTCATCGGACGGCCCTGCATCGGCTGTCCCTGGCTGTTCATCGGACGGCCCTGCATCGGCTGTCCCTGGCCGTTCATCGGACGACCCTGCATCGGCTGTCCCTGGCTGTTCATCGGACGGCCCTGCATCGGCTGTCCCTGGCTGTTCATCGGGCGGCCCTGACTTGGCTGTCCCTGACCGTTCATCGGACGGCCCTGACTCGCTATTGGACGTCTAACTCCGGCAGTCGGATGATGATTTGCCGGACGGTCATTGCCATTCATTGTCCGGCGGAGCATACCATCCGGCTGCATCTGATCCGTTGCACCCTGACCTGCCATCTGCCCGTAAATCTGCGGACCACTCTTCATCCGATGACCATTATTACCAGCCGTTCTCGGTCTGGCTGTCTGCACCGTCTGCTTCGCCTTCAAAGCCGGTACAGCCTGCTGCTCCGGTGCTTCTTCCGGTGCCATCGCCTGCTGCTCCGGCTCTTTTTCTATCTCTTCCGCTTCAGATATCTCATCCTGCGCTTCCACTTCTTCCGCCACCGGCGCTTCCTGCTCCGGCTCCCAGTCCTCCGAAATATCCGGCTCCGGCCCTGTCACAGGATCGTCTCCTGCCTCCATACGATCTGGTGCGTCATCATCGAGATCCATGTAAGGATTTCCACACACTTCGCAGACTGTACTATTATCGTCGCCAAGATTGCCACAAATAATACACCGCTTCATCTCACTGCTCCTCCTATCTTCCTGTCGGCCCTACACAAACCGCAGGAACCCGGTCTCTCATTTTCCGGTCTGAGCGCACAAGCACTTAAGCGGATACCTGCAATCCATCCTAGCGGATCTGCTGACAGAATTCGCTTTGCTGCCTGCCCATACCTATATCATAAATACATAGCCTGTCCATACTCACGAAAAGGCAGGGTGTGACATCACACCCTGCCTCATTATACCGTATAATCCTATCACAGGGCAAGCAAAAAATACAGCTTTCTCCTGTTTTCTCCTGATTCTCTCAGAAACCCTTAACAGGCTTTACTGTTCGAGAAGCTTCTCTGCAGATACCAGTCTTACGCAAACCACAAACAGCTCTGCTGCCATCTTCAGCTCTTCCAGCGTCGGGAACGACGGTGCGATACGGATATTCTTATCGTCCGGATCCTTTCCATACGGATAGGTCGCACCAGCTCCGGTGAGCACAAGGCCCGCCTCCTTCGCCATCGCTACAATCTTCTTTGCACAGCC
This sequence comes from Lachnospiraceae bacterium, assembly GCA_902363135.1. Lineage (GTDB taxonomy): Bacteria > Bacillota > Clostridia > Lachnospirales > Lachnospiraceae > Choladousia. The sequence goes on along the minus strand of CABIZF010000002.1, from coordinate 68,089 downwards.
ATCCATTGCGTCGAAGGAAATGAAGTAGCCTCCCTTTGGATTCGTCCAGCTTCCGATTCCCAGCTCACCAAGTCCCTGTTCAAGAGCATGCTCAACTGCCTCAAACTTCGGACGGAGGATTGCCGCATGCTTTTTCATATGCTCATGCATGCCATCCATATCCTTAAAGAAGCGTACGTGACGCAGCTGATTCAGCTTGTCATGTCCAATCGTCTGATAATTCATCCACCGTCTCGCATCTGCAAGGTTCGCCTCAGAGGCTGCCATTGCCGCGATACCGGAACCCGGGAAGCTGACCTTGGATGTGGAGATGAATTTATAAACCATATCCTCCGTACCTTCCTTCTCACACTCAGTCAAAAGCTCCAGAATCACATCCTGATCATCCTCATACAGGTGATGAATCGAGTATGCATTATCCCAGAAAATTCGAAAATCCGGTGCGGCCGGCTTTAACTTTGCAAAACGACGGACAGTCTCATCTGAATAGGAAACACCAGTCGGGTTCGAATACTTCGGCACGCACCAGATACCTTTGATCGCCGGATCCTCAGATACAAGACGCTCGACCATGTCCATATCCGGGCCCGTCGGAAGCAGAGGTACATTAATCATCTCAATGCCGAAAAATTCTGTGATTCCGAAGTGGCGGTCATAGCCCGGTACCGGACAGAGGAATTTTACCTTGTCCAGCCTGCCCCACGGCGTGTGTCCGCAAATACCCATTGTCATTGCCCGTGCAACGGTATCAAACATAACATTCAAACTGGAGTTGCCATAGATCAGAATATTTTTCTCCGGAACCTCAGACATGTCTGCGAGCAGATGTCTTGCCTCCGGAATACCATCCATAATGCCATAGTTTCTGCAGTCGACGCCTGCCGCACACATCATATCTGAGCCGCTGTTCAGCACATCCATCATGCCGTTTGACAGATCCAGCTGCGCCTTTGACGGCTTTCCTCTGGACATATCAAGCTTCATTCCCTTATCCTGAAACTCTTTATATCTTGCTTCCAGCGCTGCCTTTTCCTGCATCAGTTCTTCTCTGGTCATTTCCTTATATGGCTTCATAATCCGTCCTCCAGTGCTTATTTTTTTATTCTCCTCAGTGTCTTTATATGGCGTACAATTGTACGCGCAATAAAACTCACTTTTCCTATTCTATCGCCTGATTAAGATTTCGTCAAGTCTTTTTGGATTCTGCCTTCCTCGCCCGGTACTGTGTCAGCTCTGCCGCATCCTCGAGTTCCAGATCTCGCTCTCCTGCAAGCGACTCCAGATGATGACGGAACTCGTGCAGCAGCACCTTGCGGATCTGTACCCTCAGCTCCTCATCGGAACAGGTAAAGCAGTTCACAAAGGATCCGTAGTAAAGTACGATAAACCGGCCCAGATAGCGGTCATGGTGGTACTCTCCCAAAACAAAAAGGTCATGATCCAGGGCCGCCGGATGCAGCCGGCTGTATTCCCTGACCATGACACCACCATTCAGTTCCCGGAAGAACACTTCCGGGAACGTATCTGTAATCTCATATGTCACATCTTCAAATACTTCAAAAGAAATCATTGTATCTGCCCCATCAGCAGGCAGGTCCTGCTGTGCTCACATTTGCCCCATGCGCAGTCTGAGGAGAGTATCTCCTTCGTCCCGTCATTCCGGGTGCGCACCTCACAGATCACCATGCGTGACTGGTTCTGCATTTTGCAAAAACCGCTGACGAACATTTCATCGACATCGCCCTCATCGGCCGAAGTCTGCCCCGGCTGTGTCTTCTCCTCTTCCATATCCGATCACTTCCTGTCATACTTTTCTTTCAGCTCTTCCTTTACCTCTTCGAGCTTTTCGCGGCGCTCTTCGCGCTTCTCTTCCTTTTTCTCCCTGCGCTCGGTACGATACTCACCCAGCTTCTCACTCGCACCGCTCATCAGTGCACTGAAACGCTCGTTTACTTTTGCCACTACATCTTCAAGACGGACATTTTTCAAGCGCTTCAGCTCTGCAAGTGTTTCACTGTAGGTCGGAGATACTGCTGTCGGATTACGCCTGAGCAACCCGCGTACGGATTTCATAGAACTGGAATACAGTCCCAGCATGCTCTCCTTTTTTGCACCGGCACTCATATACAGCTCGCGCAGCTCTCTGCGGATCTGCTCCTTTGCCTTCTCGCCAGCTCCTCCCAGAGCCGCTTCCAGCTCTGCCTTCTTTTTGACAAGCTTCTGCATTTCCTCTGCAACGCGCTCTTTTTGCTCCAGTAAATCCCGAAGATGAATCGCTGCAATGAAGGATGTCACAAAGTCAGCTGTGATAAACGGAGTCATGACCATTACGATCGCATCGACATAACGGGTATTGATCGCCAGAACCAGCTTCTCTACCTGAACATGGATCACATCGACGACAAGCACCGTCATCACACCCCAGCATAAGGTCGACATCAGACAGATATATCCGTGTACATTCAAAAATTTTCCCGTATAGTCCCAGTAGCGTACCTTAAACAGCCGCTCCATCACATAGCCGGTGATATATTCCAGCACAGTCGCAGAGACCATACCGACAACACACATCGCAGGAATATTGCCGCGCACCGGAATCGTCACAATCAGAATACAGATCGCGCCGCTGCCGTAAATCGGCAGGAACGGTCCCTTCAGAAAGCCTCTGTTCACCGGCTTTCTCTCACAGACTGACACATACGCACTTTCCCATACCCAGCCGCAAAAGCAGTAGATATAGAAAAACAAAATCCACTGCGATACCGTATATGCCGTCATTCGTCATCCTCTTCTTCCGCGATCACTCCGCTCACCGATGAAATCGTAGCGGCTACCACAACAACTGCGACAATTACGACGAACAGAATCAGTGCTGCAAGTAAAATTCCTATCTCCATATTCATTACCTCTTTTTCTTTGTGGCATCTGTGCCCATATCATGCACGCCCATAGTTATTTATATTATACCATACCCGGCCGTTCCTGTCATTGAAAATCTGGCTGGCGGACATATACACTTTCTTAACACGATCCCATTTCTCATCCTGTCGGAAATGTAGTATAATGCCTGTAAATGCATTCTTGATAAAAAGGAGGGATTCTATGGTTCGGCCATTATCCCGTATATTACGCCGTCCAGTCGTCCATGACACCTGTGTCACCGTGCTTTTTCTCGTGCTCGGTACACTGCTCGCACAGCTTTTAAACGCCGCACTGGTCAATATCACCAATATTTCTTTCTTATATGTTCTGGTTGTCGTCTTTATCGCACGCTATACGACCAGCTACCTCTACGGTATCATCGGCTCCCTGCTGAGCATCGTGTGCATCAATTTTTTCTTCACCTATCCGTACATGCACCTGAACTTCACAATGGATGGTTATCCGTTTGCCTTTCTGGTCATGCTCATTGTCTCCTTTGTCACCAGCGCTACGACCACAAACCTGAAAAAGCAGGCACGCATCCTCGCCGAGCGGGAAAAGGAGCTCGCTGCGGCAGAAAATGAAAAAATGCGTGCAAATCTGCTGCGAGCCATCTCTCATGACCTGCGCACGCCCCTGACGAGTATCATCGGCTCTGCCAATCTCTATCTGGAAAACGGCGCCATGATGCAGGAGACGGAAAAATTCACGCTGATCCACAACATTCATGAGGACGCCAACTGGCTTTTAAACATGGTAGAAAATATTCTGTCCGTCACACGCATCAATACCGCCGATGCAAAGGTGACCAAGACCGCAGAGCCGGTCGAGGAGGTTGTCTCCGAAGCCGTTATCCGACTGAAAAAGCGGATAACGGATGCAGATATCCATGTAAAGGTACCGGATGACTTTCTCATGATTCCAATGGATGCCATGCTCATCGAGCAGGTCATCATCAACCTGCTTGAAAATGCAATCATACACTCCCGGAGTAAAAAACCGATCGACTGCTTTGTCACCTGTGACGAGCGATATGTCACCTTTCATGTGCGTGACTACGGCATCGGAATCCCGGAGGACAAGCTTGCGACCATCTTTGATGGCACCGGCTCTTCCTCCAACTCGGACAGCAGCCGCGGCATGGGAATCGGCCTGTCCATCTGTAAGACAATCGTCGCCGCACATGACGGCACGATCACAGCCTGCAACATTCCGGGCGAAGTCCCGACAGGGCATCATTTTCGCCACCCTATCCCAGCCCCCTGCGGCGCAGAATTCTCTTTCACGCTCCCACGCGGGGATTACTCTCATACAGTCTCGGAGGAACCATTATGAGTGCAAAATTATCGATCTTAATCATTGAAGATGAAAAAAATATCTGTGACTTTATCGCAGCGGCTCTGATGAATCAGGACTACCGCGTATTCAAAAGCTATTCCGGGATGGATGGCCTGTCGCAGATCACCTCGCGCTGCCCGGATATTTTACTGCTTGATCTGGGTCTGCCGGATATGGATGGTACAGATATCATCCGCAAAGTGCGCAAGTGGTCTGCCATGCCGATCATCGTCATCTCTGCCAGGACCTTAGAAAATGAAAAGGTACTTGCTCTGGATCTCGGTGCAGATGACTACATCACAAAGCCCTTTGGCACATCCGAACTGCTCGCCCGCATCCGCACCGCCGTCCGCCATCTGACACGTATCAATGCAACAAACAGCACCTCCCACATTTTCCGGGCAAGCGGACTGGTCATCGACTTTGACCGCCGCCGCATCACCGTACATGAACAGGAGGTGCATCTTACACAGGTAGAATATAAAATTGTATCCATGCTCGCAAACAATTCCGGCAAGGTCATCACCTATGACGCCCTGATCTCTCACGTGTGGGGGCCTTATGCGGATGACAATAACCGCATCCTGCGGGTCAACATGGCAAACATCCGCCGGAAGCTCGAGCGCAATCCGGCCCAGCCGGAATATATTTTTACGGAAATCGGTATCGGATACCGTATGGTTGATGCAGAGACATGATATTATCCACGGATTTCTAGCAGCTTATTCTTAAGCTCCAGCTCCATACGGGCCAGCTCGCCTTCTGCCTCACGACGCTTTGCGCGACCATCCTCCTGGATCTTCATCACTTCATCAAAGGTCGATATCAGAGCCTGATTCGTCGTCTTTAACGTATCCAGATCGACAATTCCGCGCTCGGACTCCTTCGCCGCCTCGACGGTAGCGGTCTTTAGTGCCGCCGCATTTTTACGCAGCAGTTCATTCGTCATATCCGTCACTTCACGCTGTGCGCGGGCGGCCTGGTTCGCATGCTCGACACCGAGCGCAATCACCATCTGGCTTTTCCAGAGCGGGATCGTATTCACTACAGTCGACTGGATCTTCTCAATCATTACCGTATTGCTCGACTGGACAAGCCGGATCTGCGGTGCCGTCTGGATCGCAATCATACGGGTCAGCTCCAGATCATGGATTTTCTTTTCAAAACGGTTGCACATCTCCTCCAGATCCTTTGCCGCCTGCGCATCCTCCGGCAGATCACTTGCTTTTGCCTTTGCGCTCGCCTGTGCCAGCTCCGTCGCACGTACTTCGGCAAGCCGCTTCTTCCCGGCGAGAATGTACATGGAAAGCTCTTTAAAGTAGGACAGGTTGATCTCATACATCTTATCGAGCACCGCTACATCCTTCATCAGCTGCCGCTGGTGTCCCTCAAGCACATCGCATATCTTCTCCACATTGACCTCTGCCTTGTCATACTTTGCTTTGAGTGCGGTCATCTTATTGCCGGACTTTTTAAAGAAGCCGAGAAATCCTTTTTCCTCCTCCTCGACATCAAAGCTCTTCAGCTCTGTCACAAGGCCGGAAATCATATCCCCGACTTCACCAAGATCCTTCGTCTTTACATTTTTCAAAGCTGTCTCGGAAAAGTCCGCCATCTTTTTCTGTGTCCCGATGCCATACTGCAGGATACCGTTCGTATTGTGAATGTCAATCTGCTTGCTGAACTCATCCACCAGACGACGCTCTTCGTCGCTGAGCATGCTCTCATCGAGCTGTGGCTGTACCGGTTCCTCCTTCACCGCGACCGGTTCCGGCTTTTCCTCCACCGGTGCTCCAAAGCTCAGCGTCGGTGTCGGTACATCTGTAAATTCCCTGAATTGATCGTCCATGATTATCCTCCCTGCTTCCTTGTCTTTTCTTTCTCTTTATTTGCATGACTTATTGACCCGCAAAACACCGAAAAGTAGCCATTTTTCGTAGAAAAATGAGCGAATTTGAGGTGTTTTAGGATTGCGAGAGCATGAAATGCGAAGCAATCCGTGTATCCAACATCTTTGCGTTCATTTTTTGTCAAATGCACCTTCCGTGAGTCCCTCCTGCGCGAGCATCGTATTGAGCACGCTAATATCAGAAGAAATATCCCACGCCTTTTCCTCAAACAGATCGTCGAGCAGCTTCGCAAATGCATTATTCAAGGTATCTAAGGTCGCTGCGATCTCCTGCTTCGTTGTCTCGATATTCTCCCCAGGTACCGGCTGTTCATCAAGCTCACAGTACGCATCCAACAGTTTTTTCGTCGTTGGCAGGTAATAGCTCATCATCTTTTTCAGATCGTCCGCTATGTCCGGATTCCGTCCGGCCTCAGTAAAGATTCGCGTCACGATCATCTCCATCCGGTCTAATTTTTCAGAGATGACCGGATCCTCGATCTTATCGTTACATGTATGGATATGCCGGATATAGCTCTGGCCCTCGGCAAGCAGCTCCTGATATTCGCTCCCATGCGGTGCAGCGGTGGAAGCAGACGCCTGCTGCGCCCCGGCCTTTCGACCATCCGCCTGCACTTCCTGTGCCCGCGCCTCGTATGCCTTTTCCGTCTGCAGATACTGCTGATACGTCTGCTGGTCTGTAATCAGGCAGGTCTCCTTTTTGTCCAGATACCCCTGTGGAAAAAATCCGTCACGGATCATCTTCCGCAGATCCTTCTGTACAAATTTCGGCTTCTTGCCGATGGCCGCTGAGAGCTCCTCAATCAGACAGAATGTCCGTTCCCCGATCGCCTGCTGATATCTCCGGAACCGCTTTGCCAGTCCCTCCTGTCTGCTTCCCTTAATGCCAAGTGCAACCGATGCGACAAGGAAAACATCGATGATCCCCATCGGGAGCACCAGCTCAGCCCCTGTCGCACCGCTGACAATGGCCAGAATCCCGGCTGTCACAGCAAACATGCCGCCCAGAGAATAGCCCGTCCACTTCATCGCCTTTCCCGCAATCAGTCCCGGCGTCTTTGTGCGCGGCACCGGATGATATTCCTTCCCCTGCATGGACTTGCGTATCCGTTCAGCCGCCTCCTGTCTGCGCCTTACCGTATCGTGAGACTGGGCATACCGGTCAGACTTCCGCTCAGCTCCTGCCAAATCCTCCGGTCTTTTCGACCATCCGCCACATGCCTGCTGTCTCCCTAAATCCGACAGCGAATTCTTCAATACATCCTGCACGCCATCTACTGCGCTGTTCACAACATCCGTAATGGTATTGCTCAGCTCCGAATAATTTCCGCTGTCTATGGCATTCTGTACGAGATCCCGGATCTGATCACCGGCCTCCTGCCAGTCCTTCTTTGTCATAAATTATGTTCACCAACTATACCTTTCTGTTTCTGCCATACAGCCCCAACTGATGCCTGCAAAATCCGTCTTACTGTCTGTCCGGAACGGACCACATGTCCGCCCGTTGCTTTCGAGTATAACACCTTGTGAAAAGGATGGCAAGCAGCAGGCACCCGATCAGAACAAAAAGCAGGCGCCAGCTTTTAAATTCTGGCGCCTGCGTATCATCTTTGATTTTCCAGAAGCTTCCTACCAGTATCTTCTCGCGGAAACCGGTGTACGGTAACCATAATCGGAGATAATGATTCCGGTGTTGGAATTACTTGCATGTACGACCTGACCGTTGCCCATGTAGATGGTAACATGTCCGATGCCGCTTCCATTGCTGTAGAAGAGAAGGTCTCCTGCCTGAATATCACTTAAGGATACCGGTGTACCGCTGGAAGCCTGTGCTGCGGCGGTACGCGGAATACTGATTCCGAAGTTTGCAAATACAGACTGGGTAAATCCGGAGCAGTCTGCTCCGTTTGTCAGGCTCGTGCCGCCCCATACGTACGGATTGCCAACAAACTGTGTCGCAAAGTTTACGACCTGACTGCCTGTAGAAGAATAGCTCGGAGCCTCAGTCTCCGGTGCCGTCTCCTGTGGGGCCTCCGTCTGCTGAGCCTCTGTCTGCTGAGCCTCTGTCTGAGGGGCTTCCGTCTGCGCCTGCTGTGTCTGCTGTGCTGCTGCTTCCGCGTTCGCTGCCGCCTGCGCTGCCTGTGCTGCTGCATCTGCTTCCGCCTGTGCCTGCGCATCTGCCGCTGCCTGTGCATTCAGATATGCCTGATATGCCTGCTGTGCTGCTGCCGCGGTATCATAAACATTCTGCTCATCGCCCTGCTGTGTGGCTGCATCCGCTGCTGCCTGCGCATCCAGATATGCCTGATATGCCTGATCCACCTGAGTCTGGGCATCGCTCGTCTGCTGGGAGGCTGCATCTGCTGCCGCCTGCGCATCTGCTGCTGCCTGCTCTGCCGCAAGCTGCTCCTGATAAGCCTGATCCGCTGCTGCCTGATCCTGATAGGACTGGTCTGCCGCTGCCTGTTCAGCCGCCTGCTGATCCAGATAATCCTGCCACTGCTGATTCAGCCGCTCTTCTTCCGCTTCAGACTCTGCAAGGTAATCCAGCCACTCCTGATCCAGTCTTGCCTGCTCCTCGTCCAAAGTCTCAGCCGTAGCATAATACGTATCGTATCCTACATAATAAGCGCTCACATAGCCATATACATCATTGCCAAGCGCTACCTTCATCCAGTCACCGTCATACTGCACGACTTCCAGTTCGTCCGTGCTGTATACCGTACCGATCGGCTCGGAATCCTCGCTCGGCTCAGAACGTACCGTCAGCGCTTCCGGATATACCGTAGCAACATTGTATGCCACTTCATCTGCGATCGCCTGTGCCGCTTCGCCTGTTGCAAAGTATGCTGCATTTACATATCCTGTAGCATTTCCGGACTGTACCTGATACCAGTCACCGATCTGTCCAAGAATTGTCACGGAACCATTATTATAAACCTTTCCGACTACCTCGCTGTCTGCGCTGGCCTCACTTCTTACATTAATATATTCGTCACACTGCGCAAATGCCAGCTGACCGTTCATGCTCGTATCCAGCGATGCCTCGGTCTCGGCAATGGTCTCTTCCTGCGTCTCTTCCACAGTCTGTGCCACTGTCTCAGTCGCAACTTCCGTCTCAGCCTCTGTCTGCTGTGCTGTCTCTTCCTGCGTCTCACTCTCTGCTGCCTGTCCATCTACAGACTGTACTGCTGTCTCAGTCTGCAGCTCTGTCTCCTCATTCCGCTCAGCTCCGAGTCCTGCCAGTGAACTGCCCTTTGCCGCAAATGCAACACTGTCTGCAGCAGATACCGTCATACCTGCTGCCAGAAGACACGCGGTAAGTTTCATTGCCCTTCTCTTCATTTTCTATCCAACCTCCAAAACGTTTCCGTTCAAATATTACGAATTTATTACATTTATTACACGGTAATCCTACCACATCTCCCTTTTAGTGTCAAGTTTATTCCATACTTTTTTAATATTTTATTAAATCTCTGCAATGATTTCATAAAGTTTTTCCTTTACAGAACGCAATTTCCTATAAAAAAGCAGGAAGGAAGAGTCTTACAAAGCACTCTTTCTTCCTGCTGTCGTTTCTGACATAAAGCGAATTATCGTGAAGCTTGCGCTCCATTTTTATTTTGACCCCAACTGATGCCTACGAATTACTCCGCTGCAAAGCAGCTCCCGCAATTCTACAAACATTCGAAATCCGCTGATTTACTACGTAAATCGCTACTTTCTCATGTTTGGCGGGTCCCAAGTTCAAAAGCCTTATCATGCAAGCATGAACGGCTTTTTGACCTTTTGACCCTGGCATCATATCATCTTATATAAATACTCCTGCACAGATGCCACCGCATTTGCCCCGTCCGCCACGGCAGTCACGACCTGCCGCAGCTGCTTCGTCCGTATATCTCCTGCAGCAAACACGCCCGGCAGCTCTGTGACACAATTCTCTCCTGCCGGAATATATCCAGTTTCATCCAATTGTAACAATTTTGCAACAAGTTCTGTCTGCGGCAGATTGCCGACTGCAATAAACAGTCCATCGACTTCCAGCAGCTGCTCCGTCCCGTCCTTTTTCCGCGTCCAGATGCTCTCTACATGCTCCTCTCCATTGACCCGTGTCACCTCGGTGTTCCAGACCAGCTCTACATTTTCTGCCGCCCGCAGCTTTTCCTGTAAAACTCCGGCTGCCCGAAGCTGATCGCGCCGGTGAATGAGATAGACCTTTTCACAGCCACGCGCAAGAAACAGCGCATCTTCGGCCGCCACATCGCCGCCTCCTGCGACAGCGACCTTCCTTCCACGGAAAAACGCGCCATCGCACGTCGCACAGTAGGAGACACCCATTCCGGTCAGCTCTTTTTCACCCGGAATGCCTAAGGTCCGATATTTTGCTCCCATTGCGAGAATCACAGTGCGCGCCCGGTATTCCTTTCCATCTGTATAGAGCACTTTGATTCGCCCCTGCTCCTCCAGACTGATGTGCCTTACTTCTATATGAATCATCTCCGTTCCCTGATGCTCGGCGTGCTCCCGAAGCTTCATGCCAAGCTCGAAGCCACCGATCGTCGGAATCCCCGGATAATTTTCCACTTCATACGTATTCAAAATCTGACCGCCGCTTAAGGGCATCTTTTCCAGCACGAGAAACGACAGCCTTGCACGCGCCGCATAAATCGCCGCCGCCAGACCGGCCGGACCAGAACCAATAATGATCAGATCATACACCATATCATCTGCCTCCTTTTTGTATGCATATATGCGTAAATCAAGTTCCTATATTTTTATTTTACCCGTTCATGGAACAGTTGACAAGGCTGAGTTTTTTTGATATATTAGTTTTAATAATTGTTACTATTTTTATTTTATCAGGGAGCGATGAGTATGCAAAGAAAATACAGCAGACAAAGAGAATCGATCAAAAATTTTCTGAAAAGCCGAACCGACCATCCGACTGCAGATACCGTCTATACCTGCCTTCGGGAACAGTATCCCAACATCAGCCTTGGCACCGTATATCGGAATCTTACGCTTCTGACCGAACTCGGTGAGATCATAAAGATCCAGGCGGTGGACGGGGCAGATCACTTCGATGCGAATACGATGCGGCATCATCATTTCGTCTGCACAAAATGCCAGCACATTTACGATCTGGAAATGGACAATATTGATTCTGTCCTGAACGTCGCGTCAGCCGGCTGCAACGGGCGAATCGATGACTACCGGATCAATTTTTACGGGATCTGTGAGCACTGCCTCTCTAATGAAAAAGATTACGCAATAAACGAATAAAACTGCTTGACAAAAGAAAACAAGCATGTTATATTAAAACAGTAATAGTTACTGATATCAATTAATTCAAACATATAATAAGAAAAGGAGATTACCACTATGAAGAAATTTGTATGCAGCGTTTGCGGTTATGTTTATGAGGGTGAGGCAGCTCCGGAAGTCTGTCCGATCTGCAAGGCACCGGCTTCTAAGTTCGTTGAGCAGAAGGATGAGATGTCCTGGGCAGCAGAGCACGTAGTTGGCGTAGCATCTGACGTTCCGGAAGACATCAAGGCAGACTTAAGAGCAAACTTCGCAGGTGAGTGCTCTGAGGTAGGTATGTATCTGGCAATGGCTAGAGTCGCTCACAGAGAGGGCTATCCGGAAATCGGTCTCTACTGGGAGAAGGCAGCTTACGAAGAGGCTGAGCATGCAGCAAAATTTGCAGAGCTCCTCGGTGAAGTCGTTACTGACAGCACCAAGAAGAACCTTGAGATGCGCGTAGAGGCAGAGAACGGTGCTACCGCTGGCAAGACCGACCTCGCAAAGCGTGCAAAGGCTGCGAACCTTGATGCAATCCATGACACTGTACATGAGATGGCAAGAGACGAAGCAAGACACGGAAAAGCATTCGCAGGTCTGCTTAAGAGATACTTCGGCTAAGCCAAAAGCCTGATTTTAAAGGATTTTTAAGAACAATAGGGAATGAATCAATTATGATTTGTTCCCTTTTTTCTTGCTTTTTTGTTTGTCTAGAAAAAAGAAATGTTATATTGATAGATGAAAGAAAAACTCCCGCAAAAAACGGGAGTTTTTCAGTGCCCTTATAAACAGGGCATTTGCAGCGACTTTTTAAGATTACAACTGTCAAAGACATGCATTGTACCATTTTTTGATAAAGAAGAAAGAAAAATTTGCCGATGGTTTTAGAATATTTTTATTCCTGCTTCTGCCCAAAAGCATCCTGTTTCTGGTTCGGGCTGTTGCGTTTTTCCAGATTGACTCTTCTGTGTTCTAACGCTGCCAGAGAAATTTCAATATCTTCTTCTGCCTCCCTTTGATTGAAACAGCCAACCGTAACCATATCGCAGTCACGAATGGTTGCCCACGAAAAGTTCAATCCCACAAATGGAGTACACCGGCCTGCCGCCATGGACTTAATCGTCATAACCGGCTTTTTGGCATCATGGATAATCTGATTTACGGTCTCGATTTCCACCTGCATCATAAAGCCCATACAGTTATAAATCTGAATATAGGTCTGGACATCGTAATGATTCAGATCACTATATACAACCAGTTCCGGCATATGCGCGGACAATCCAGGAATCATGCCTGCATCACGAATCATGGAAGTGTAATCTTCGATTCGCTCAATCACCTTTTTGCCTTTATTCACCAACTGCTCTGCACTGGAATGATGAATCAGACTGATCTGTGCGCCCAGTTTTCTGCCATTTTTAATCGATGCCTCTGCCTCTTTGCGCGCCTGATTATTATCTTCCACGTTGATAATCGGCGTGTCTACTAAAACAAAATCTTTTCCGGTTTTTTCCCGTGTCTCTTCCACTGCTCTGCAAATTGTGGGCAGCTGAGAAAAAGGTGCCATAATAGTGTCTACTCCGGCCTTTTGGAATGTCTCCAGCATAGGCACAATCGTTTTGGTCGATGCATGTGTATCTCTGATCATCTGATCTGCAGACGGACTTGTGTGACTCCAACCTGCCAGCCAGTTGGTACCGATAATCATTCTGGATACAGACAAATTTTCAATTCGCGTTCTCGGAAATTGTGTTGCCATATGTAATACCCCCGTATGATAAGACTTAAACTGCCTGCACGCTTTTACCGCAATACCTTTTTCATGTATATCAATGCTTTTTCATACTCTTCCAGGGAAGACAAGTGTTCTGTAAAAACCGGCATATCACGATCCAGCTTATCTGCCAGATCAAAAACCTGTCTGAAATTTACACGGCCTGTTCCAGGCAAAGTCTCATGAATTGTAACCGGCGGAATGGGTTTTAAAATCACATCCTTCGCATGAACGCTCTTAATGTATGGACCAAGCTTTTGGAAACACTCTTCTATGAATAACTCGCAGTTATGATACTTCTCAAAGCTGTTAATCATATTGGCATAATCCATATGTACTCCGAATCGTTCCCTGTCAACACATTTCAGGATTTGCAAATAATCATCAGGGGAATCCGGATGCATCCAATACATGGGCTCCAACGTATAGTACGTTCTGCGAGGTTTTACTGCATCGATAATCTCCCTGGTCACATCAATCATCTGCTCCCAAAATGCCCCCGTATAATTCTCCGGATAATAGCCATCCCAAACTTCGCCTGCTGCACCTGTAATGTTCACGCAACATCTCGCACCGATTTCATCTGCAAATGCAAGCTGTTCTTTTGCATATGCAATTGCAGCGGTCCGTCTTTTCTGATCCGGATCGAGAACGTTCTTCCAGACTCCGACTTCTCCGATCACAATATCTTCTTTTTGTGCCCATGAAAGATACTCATTTCTGATTTCCATCGGATCATCTTTTGTCATTGGAGCAACTGCAGTGCGTACTCCGTACTTTCGAATGAGTAAAACCCATTCTTCCGGATTCTTATGTCCCAAATCTCCATTAATACCAAGTCTCATACTTTATCCTCTTCGCAAGCCTCTGCCAGATCAAATTCTTCTAATATTTTCAGGCTGCTGCTGGTTCCGATTCTTTCTGCTCCTGCATCAATCATACGTCTGCAGGTGTCCCATGAACGTATTCCTCCGGCAGCCTTTACCTTTACCGCATCACCAACTGTTTCTTTCATAAGACGTACATCCTCTTCCGTTGCACCGGAAGTTCCGAACCCTGTACTTGTCTTAATAAAATCCGGCCTGACTTCCCGCGCAATTTCCGCCACCTTCCGAATTTCGTCCTTTGTCAGATAACAGTTTTCAAAGATCACCTTGCATAGAACTCCACGCTGTCTGCAAACCGCTACGATGCGTTCCATCTCATTACGAATATAGACAAAATTGCCATTTTTGACTTCTCCCAAATTCAGCACATAATCGATCTCATCTGCACCGGACAAAACAGCATTTTCTATCTCAAATATCTTTGTCTCTAATGTGGTCTGCCCCAACGGAAAAGAAATTGCAGCCCCCACATGTACATCGGTTCCTGCCAAAAGCTCTTTGCACAAGGCTACCGGCGCAGAATTAATAGCCACCATTGCAAAATTGCCGTCTCTGGCTTCTCTGCAAAGCTTCTCAAACATCTTTCGATCAGCAAAAGCTTTCAGACAAGTATGATCAAATAATTTACACAACTGCTCTCTTGTAATTGTCTTACTGTTCATTTTCCCTCTTTTCCCGGAATAGAGTTACCACCAATGATGTCGTTTACCCTGCAGTCTCAACCGCAATCACTTCCACATCTCTTTTTTCAAATGCTTCGAGACTCTTTTGATCCGCACCGGCATCTGTAATAAACACATCTATTTCCGAAACATCTGCATATTTTGTAAAAGATATATTGTTGATTTTACTGTGGTCAGCCAACAATATCTTATGCCTCGAATTTGCAATCAGACATCTCTTGATTCGTGCGGTATCCAAATTAGGAGTGGTTAAACCTTTCTGCGCATCCACGCCGTTCCCGGCCAAAAACAACACATCACAATACAGGTCCTGTAATGTACGCAGCGCCGCTTCACCGGTCAGATAATGAAAATGCTTTCTAATCTCTCCACCTGCCAGAATAACCGTATGTTCCGTATTTGTATCAAGATATGCCGCTATATTCAAATCATAAGTAACTATTTTCAGCTTTGAAAATCCGGATAGTAATTTTGCCAGTTCATAAGTAGTACTTCCGGCATCCAGTCCTATACAATCACCTTCCCTGATATATTTGACCGCCTGCCTGGCAATACTCTCCTTTTCGCTTTGGAATCGTACTTCCCGTTCAACATAATTCATCTCAAAACTAACTGATTGAGTTGAAATTGCGCCCCCATGTGTACGTTTAATTAAGCCCTTTTCATCAAGTTCATTTAAATCATTGCGAATTGTCGCTCTTGAAACGTCAAACAAAGTGCACAACTCTGTCACTGTAGCCTTTTCGTTTTCATTAATCAATTCCACAATTCTGCTTTTGCGCTCCTCAGCAAACATTCCCTGTTCTAAACAGCTATCCACGCCTTGTACCTCCGACCCTTCAAATATTACCCAAATTGTAGCCTGACTTGGGCTTTGGCTACCACATTTTCTTTCTCCACGAGATTCACTCAATATAATATCAAATTATACCTATGAATAAGTAAATCCCAAATATTGCACAAAATAAAGACACCCTCTATTGAATGATGTATAATTGTAATAACGACAAAACAATCTTACACATACAACAAGGGGGTGCCTGTTGCAAACAGTATACATCATTCTAATCATATTTACAATTACTTTAAATCTTTAAAACTCGGATTATTTTTATCCGATGTGTACCTCAACCATTTAATGACTATCATGGTCTCTATTTTCTTGCGTGGTTATCATTGATTTCGCTGAAGTCATCTGTCAGCACAGAACTACAACCGCTTATTTCCTGAATCATGGAAAATGGAATGATTCTGAACTCCAAGATGTTTTGAAACGCAGCGTGATACAGACTATTTACCGGGAGGCACTGCTCTCTGGTAAGCCCATTTTCTGTATTGTGGATGATACAATCGCTTCGCATACAAAGCCCTCGTCACAGGCATTGCATCCTATTGAAGCGGCGTATTTCCATCAGTCTCATTTAAAGGGCTGTCAGGATTATGGGCATCAGGTCGTTTCTGACTTGAAGCTGTTTTAGAAATGGTAGGGTAATTTTGTGCAAATTTCAGTATTTGCTCATTTATAGTTATACTATAATTACAATCACTTTGCACGAAAATCATCAGATTATTTCACCATTTGATTCAATTACCTGCTTATACCAGTAACCGGAATCCTTGATAGTCCGCTGTTGTGTCCCAAAATCTACATAGATCAGTCCAAAACGATTTCCGAATCCGGTAGCCCATTCGAAATTATCCGTTAATGTCCAGTGGAAATAGCCGCCAATATCGACTCCCTCTGCCGCTGCCTTCTTTAACTGCTGCAAATACTTATGTGTAAAATCAATTCTCTGCGGATCATGTACTTTTCCATCCATGTGTACCCAGTCCACGTTTGACATACCGTTTTCCGTCACAATAATCTGCGTATGATACCGTTCTGAGAAGAACTTTGGGCCCCAATAAAGCGCCTGCGGTGTTACCGGCCAGGGATATGCTGTTTTATCCATTCCCGGGCGATGATCAACGGTAATACAGGAACCATCCTCCGCCGCTTTTCCAAGATACGTCTGATATACGTTGATTCCCAAAAAATCCACCGGCTGAGAAATCAATTTCATATCATCCTGACCGATTTTGGGCATATACTGCTCCACGCTCTTTACACCGCTCTCCGGATATTTTCCCAAATAAACCGGATCCATCCACCAGGAGCTGCCTCCCACCTGATCCTCCGCCGCATTAAAGGTTTGTCTTCTGCATGCCTCAATATCTGCCGGCTTATTACTGATTGGTGACCATAACCACCAGGCAGCCGGTGCATATCCTATGGTGGGCGCCAGTTTTGCATTCACTCTGATAGCCTGTACACTGCGCCCGTGCGCAAGTAACGAATGATGCGCTGCCAATAAGTAATCCTGAGTATTCATCTTAAGCCCCGGCGCATGAATCCCCCCCACCATTCCGCTTCCAATATAGCACTGCGGCTCATTTTGTGTAATCCAGTGATCTACTCTGTCAGAGAGCCTGTTCACCACCGCCTGGGTATACTCCGCAAACCACTTCGGCATATCCGGATTCATCCATCCACCTCTGCTAAACAAATCATAAGGCAGATCCCAATGAAACAGTGTAATATATGGTGTAATACCATGTGTCAAAAGCGCATCCACCATTTTATCATAGAAATCCAGACCTTTCTCATTGATTTTTCCCATTCCTGTTGGCATAATCCGCGGCCAGGAAATTGAAAAACGATATGCATTCATGGACAACTGCTGCATCATATCAATATCTTCTCCGATTCTGTGATACTGATCAGATGCAATGTCTCCGTTTGTCCCATCTGCGACCCTGCCCTTTTCGTGTGTAAATACATCCCAGATAGAAAGACCCTTGCCATCCTCTGCCATTCCACCTTCATTCTGATAGGAAGCGGTTGCTGCTCCCCATGCAAAACCCTCTTTAAATTTCATACTCAGTTCTCCTTTCAGCCTTTCACTGCTCCAACCATCATGCCATCAATGAAGTTCTTCTGGAAAATCAAAAAGAAAATCATAATCGGCAATACCGCCATACACGCTCCCAGCATCAAGGCCCCATAGTTGATATCAAAGTTAGGCTGAGCCAATAACGCCATCGCTACCGGCACTGTGTACTTTTCTGTGGTGTTCAATAAAACAAGGGGAACGTAATAATTACCCCATTGATTTACAAATGATAAAATTCCCAGTGACGTCAGAGCCGGTTTCATATTCGGAAGTACAATAGTAAAAAAGATTCTGAATTCTCCCGCTCCGTCAATTCTGGCTACTTCGATTAATTCTCGCGGATAGGAAAGCATTGACTGTCTCATCAAGAAGACGCCAAACGCCCCCGGGAGTCCTGACAAAATAATGGACCACCAGGAATCTATCATTTCCATTTTTGAAAACTGAATATACAGAGGAACCATCAAAACCTGCACCGGAATCATCATAGCCGCCAGGCAGATCATAAATAACGTATCTCTACCCTTAAACTGATACTGTGCAAAGCCATAGCCTGCCATAGAATCGATAATCAATAATAATACGGTATAAATCGCAGCAACAAATATGGAGCTAAACAGATTATTCCAAATCGGAAGCACCTCCAACAGGTCAAAATAATTCTGCACCATATTGCTTCCAACCTTAAAAGCATAGCTGAGATTAAATACCTGTGAATTGGTATGCGTTGCTGCCAGGAACGTCCATAAATACGGAAACAGGGATGCGACTACACAAAAAGTCAATACCACATAGGAAACAACCGATGCCAGCTTTACTTTTTTCATCTCTCATTTCTCCTTTCCTGCTCGCATCTGAATGAGTGTCAGAATGACCACAATCGCTACTACTACATAGGAACCCGCACATGCAATTCCAAAATTAAAATTCTTAAATCCCATATTATACAGATAAAGCATCGCCGTCGTGGTGCTTCCGGTGGGGCCGCCGTGCGTAATAATATTAGGCTCTGTAAACATTTGAACCGCTCCGTTTACAGAAGTTACCATGACCAGAATAATCATATTTTTCAGCAGTGGAATCGTAATAGAGAAAAATTGCTGAATTCTGTTTGCGCCATCAATCGCTGCAGCTTCATAAAGCTCTGAAGGAATATTCTGTAACCCCGAGAGAATAATAATGGTATTGTAACCCGTCCATTTCCAAGTCTGTGCAATTACGATCATCATCGTTGCAAGTCCCGGCGTCGTATACCAAGATACCGGCGTTATTCCCAAAGAATCCACTAGACTATTAATAAATCCCTGATCATTAAACAGCAGTGAGAAAATAACAGAATAGCTTACCGCGTCAATCAGAACAGGGATAAAAATTACCATTCTGAAAAACCCCTTTCCTTTTACTAGCTTGGAATTCAAAAAACTCGCCAGTACAATTGCCAGAAACACCATAATCGGAACCTGAATAATACCGATTTTGAATGTATTAAAAACAGACTGGAAAAAGGCCTTGTCCGATAATAGAAATGCATAGTTCTTAATTCCCGAAAGCCTCACAGTTCCACCTTTGTATGTTCCGAAACTTAAGACGACAGAATATATAACCGGATAGACAGCAAATAAAATAAAAACGATCAGAAATGGTGCAATAAAGCACCAGGGAGCAAGTTTCATTTTCAATTTGTAACTCATAAGTTCCCACCTTTCATAATCAAGATGGCGGTACATACGCACCGCCATCCGAAAATCTCCAGAGATTTTTACATTTTTATCATTCACTCTTTAAGAATTCAAGCTGCTTTTGTGCCTTCTCGGTCGCTTCATTTAATACAGTCTCCATATCTTTTCCATCAATGAATACTGGTCCGATTGCATCAGACTGGAAAATCTGTCCGATATCTGTAAAGTATGCAGGGAACGGCAGATCCGGAATCTCAGAGCAAAGCTCTGCTGCAAGCGCTGCCGGTGACATACCGAAATACTCGTCTACCTTTGTATAAGACTCGTCTGCGTAAGCAGGCATATATGCGTCAAACAAAGTAGAAACTTCCATATTAATTTTGCTGCCTTCCGTAGAAAGTAAGAACCATTCAATAAATCCCTTACAAAGTTCTGGATATTTGGTTGTTGCAGATACCATTACAGTAGAACCACCGGAGTTCACCTGGTTATTTCCGTTTTCCTTTACTGCCGGAAGAGGCATGCAGGACCATTTGCCAGACTGATCTGCCAGATTCTCTTTCAAAGTTCCTGCGAACCATACGCCATAAGGTACTGTACAAAGATTGTCATTTGTCAATGCTGTAATCCTGTCTGTCCATTCACTAGGCAGATTCATGGTAATATCTTCTGCTACCATTTTCTGAAAAACAGTAAATGCTGTCTTAACTGCCTCGCTGTTAAACTGTACATTTCCGCTTTCGTCAAAGAAAGAGCCCGCTTCCTCATAGAAAATAATCAAAGGCATATCAAAACTACTGGTACCGTTGTAGTCAAATCCCATCATCTTGGTCTTGCCGTTTGTTTTCTCATTAATTACCTTACCGGCTTCAATATAATCATCCCAGGTCTTAATATCATCCGGATTCACACCGCATTCCTCGAAAATGTCTGTGCGATAAAACAGCATTGCAGGTGCAACGTCCCAAGGTGCTGCCATCCACTTATCGCCATCCTTTAACAGCGGGATAACCGCAGGAACCAAGTCCTTTTCATATTTCACCATCAGATCAGAAATATCCAGGAAGGAACCTTCATATTTGTCAAAAACTGTCAGATCATCTCTGTTCTGGAACTGCATGATATCCGGCACACCAGTCCCCGTAGCAAGCTGGGTATACAGCTTTGTATTATCCGCAACCTGCTCTACATTGATCTTCGCTTCAGGATGCATCTCCATAAACTGTTTTGCCCCTTCCACAATTGCTGTATAAGAAGAATTCCATGCTGTGATGTTAATCTCACCAGCTAAATCCCATGCTACTTCCTGTGTTTCTTCTGCTGCCGGTTCTGCCGCAGTCGGTGCATCTTCCTCTGCTGCTCCCACGCAGGCTACAAATGAGGCTGCCATGACAGCTGCCAGACACATTGCCGTTACTTTTTTTAATCCCTTTTTCATACTGATGCCTCCTTTTATATTTGTTGGGAAACGATTTTCTTTTACTTTCTATTTTCATTTTATATATTCTTTATTATCGTTTCTTGTTTTTTATTTTAACATATCTGCTGGTTTTTTCAACAAATTTTTCTTATATTTTTCATTTTTTATATTTTTGCCAAATTTTTTCCTATATTTTTATGCAAATATACCTATTCTTTTTCTCTTTTATAATTATTGTTTTTTATTGTTTGTTATTGATTTATTTCGATAAAAAGAGTATACTATCACCAACAGTAAGAAAGGAGCATACACACTATGCAAAAAAACTTCAGAAAGCGGATTATCACGCAGATTGGCATCCTTACATCGGACATCCAGGCATCAAAAACGATCTGGGAAAAATTCCTTGGTCTACCCGTACAGCCAATCTCTGAATCCGATGGCTACGAAATAACCCACGCATCTTATCGAGACCAGCCCCTGAATGGCCGCATTTACCAGGTCTGTTTCAACTTTGAGAACATTGAACTAGAACTCATTCAGCCTATCGGAGATACACCATCTTATTGGAAAGAATGCCTGATCAAAGACGGTCCCGGCATTCATCATATTTCTTTTGCGGTCAAGAACATGGATGCATGCATTGCCGATTGCGAAGCACTCGGACTTACGCTCACCCAAAAAGGGGATTTTAACGGCGGCAGTTATGCTTATCTTGATGCAAAGGAATCCATGAACGTAATTTTAGAATTGCTGTATAAAGAACAGGAGGTACTTTCTTAATGAATAAGAGCATACTTGTAACAGGTGCCGGCAAAGGTCTCGGACTATCCATTACCAAAAAGCATCTGGAAGATGGTGATTATGTCTATGCGCTGGAATATCAAATTACAAATGAACTAAAAGAACTGGAGGCAGCTTATTCTGCCCTCACTGTAAAGCAATGTGATATCGGCAAAACAGAAGAAGTAAAAGAGGCCATGGCAGAACTGGTTACTTCCGAAAAACAGATAAATATTCTCTATAATATTGCAGGCATTTTCTTTGCTTCCGATAGAGTCGGACTGGCAGAAACAGACATCGACCGCTGTCTGCAGCTTTACAACGTCAACGCGTTAGGCCCCTTAAGAGTCATGCAGAACGCGCTTCCTTTACTAAAATCCGGTTCTCTGGTCTTAAATGTCACCTCTGAATCCGGCAGTGTAGCAGATTGCCACCGCAAAGGGGAATATGGTTACGGCATGTCCAAATCCGCGTTTAATATCGCATCCAAAATCTTTTCCAATCAACTGGAAGGCCAGAACATCCGCGTTTTGTGTTATCATCCCGGTTGGATGAAAACCGATATGGGCGGCGAAGATGCTCAGCAGTGTACCTGGGCACTGACTCCCGATCAGGCCGCTGATGCACTCCGTTCCATTACATTGCATCCGGAAAGCGTTCCCGACTATGTTATGTATCTGGACTATCAAAGACATTGGCTGAATTGGTAAAATCTCTTAATTATCAAGGGCGTGCATCACACGGTGCACGCCCCTTTTCATTTCTTATGAAAAACAAATTACATGTTTGATTCCCCTGGCCTCTTTTGCATTTTCAAACGCCTGCAAAGCATCCTCAAGTTGATAACGATCTGTTATCAACGCCTCCACATCCAATAGACCTTCTTTCACAAATTCCATCGTTCTCCTGTACTGTACAATACTGGAACGAGTTGATCCTGTCAGATACAATTCTTTATAATGAATCAAATTGGTATCAATTGCTACAGGTTCCCTATCTGCCGGAATTCCTCCAAAGAAATTCACACGTCCCCCATAATTCATCAGCGCCGGCAATGCAGCCTGAACCGCCGGCACCGGACAGGCTGCTATTGCGATATCCAATCCCTTTCCCTGTGTCCATTTTTTTACAAAGCCTGCTAAGTCACTTCCACAATAAGTATCAATAAAGGAGAATCGTTCTTTGCAATAATCCAGCCTCTTTGCCTGCACATCATTTACCAATACTTTCGCTCCCGCCATGTGCAGCAGCATTGCGTGACACATTCCGATAGGTCCGGCTCCCACAACCAGCGCTTTTTCTCCCGGTTTTACAAAGCACTTGCTAAAACCATTGAATGCACAGGAAAGCGGTTCTACAACTGCTGCCTCCTCCGGGCTGATTCCTTCCGGCAGCAGCATCAAATTCCCCCTTGTTACAGCCTGCGCCGGTATCTTTATATATTCTGCAAATGCACCATCCATATTAATTCCAAAAGCACGATAATCTTTGCACAAATGAAAATTTCCCGAAACGCATTGGTCACAGATTCCACAGCCAATGTTGGGCTGCATCGCAACCTTCATCCCTACTCTATAAAATGGTACTTTGCTCCCTACCTGTACTATGGTTCCAGAAAATTCATGTCCAAGTGTCAGCGGATGCTCGCTATCTACTCCCTTATACCCATTTTGCCACATTCTGATATCTGTTCCGCATACTGCCGCCGCATCTGTTTTGAGGAGAATTTCACCTTCCGTTATTTCAGGTACCGCAACCTCCACCAATCTAATATCTCCCGCGCCATACAATCTTAACGCCTGCATATTATACCCTCCTTCATCTTGCCCCCAGTATTTTTAACATTTCCTTATACTGCGAAACCTTGGCTTGATATATCTGACCGCTTTTTTCATCCGGTTCAAAGTACATCTGCCTCCGAATTGATTTGCTGATTTTTGCTCTATAATCTTCTGTCATGCCGATTGCCATTCCCGCAACAGCAGCACTTCCGATCAGTGCCGTTTCCCCCATTTCATATGTTTCTACAGGGACCTGCAACACATCTGCTTTGATCTGATTAAACAAGCGGCATTTGGAGCCTCCTCCTATAACATCCAACTTCTCAAAATTCTCTGCTTTGAAATTATCCTTCAATATCTGTAGATAACCTGCATATTCATAGGCGATACTTTCCAAGACAGAGCGATACATATGAGCCCTTGTATGATTAAAATCCAATCCAATAAAAGCGCCCTTCAATTCCGGTGACGGAGGCAATACTCTGCCTGAAAAATGTGGACAGAACAGTAATTCGTCACTTCCCGGAACAATCTGCTTCGCCTCTTCTTCCAAGACATCATAATGCATCACCGGATTTCCACTTAACTGATCCCGAAACCATCTGATACACATTCCTCCGCCGCCTATATAGGACAGTGGAAGCCACAGTCCGTCAATCGGGCTCCTCATCATAACGAAAGTTCTATTTTTTTCATCCGGTATATAGGTATCTACCACGCTGCACATGATAGAAGCGGTTCCTGCACAGTCCAGTACCTTTCCGTTCTCATACATTCCGGAACCAAATGTACTGGCTGCCGAGTCTCCCAGCCCAGCGATAACAGGAACCCCCTCCTGCAGTCCCGTTTCATCCGCAAACTGCCTAGTTAATTTTCCTACCACCTCAAACGGGGATACTATCCGGGGCATTTTTTTAACTTCTACTCCAAAATGCTCCAGTATATCCTCATTCCAGCACTTTTTTTCATTATTACCGAAACTGTTAAAATGCAGACAGGTATAATCAAATACAGCGTTCCCGGCACAATTTCCTGTCAATTTCCCCGTCACATATCCATGCGGAAGAACAAACTTCGCTGTGTTTTTATAAGCATCCGGATGATGATGCTTCCACCATAAAATCTTTGTAGCATGGTTACAAGTAACCGGTCCGCCGCTATACCTTAGAATATCAGTTCCTGCCTCCCGCTCCATAAAGGGAACAAATTCCCGGCATCTTGTATCCAGCCAGGAATCATAACAGGTTGATGCTTCCCCGGTCTCATCAATTCCCATGATTCCCGCCATCTGACTGTCAATTCCGATTGCCTGTACACTTGTACGCTCTGCTTTGCTAATCGTCATAAGCTCCCGTATCGTTCGAATACAGGATTGAAAAATAGCTTCCGGTTCCTGCCAGATTTCGCCTGTCTGACCGCGCAGAAGTCTGGAAGTCTCAAATGCCGTACAAACTACCTTCAGCTGCTCATCTACAAGCGCAGCTTTCGTTCCCTGCGTTCCGATATCTACCCCAATTAAATATCTTCTCACTGATTTTGGGTGCGCTGCAAACCGCAGCGCACTTCTCCTTCCTTTTACATTTCCACAACTTCCCATTCAAATATTTTCGCCAGCTGCCGCAGCTGCGGAATGGCATCTCCCTGGATGATCAGCGAATGGTGCGAGCAGAGTTCATCCATCACCCGATACCCGTCACGATAACGAATCAGCGCACCGTTTCTGCAGTCAGAACCCGGATATTGTACATAATCCTCCAGTTCGGCCCTGATCAATGACAATTTTTTAAATCCCGGATAAATTTTGGCCAATGTCACAGGACCTTTTACCATTCTGCAGTCTACCACACAGGCATGTTCGTCCACAATTTCCAATACCTTAGGACGCAGTGTCCATTCACAGCAGAACTTTCTCGGCACAAAACCAAAGTATCCACAGTGTACCCCCAGCGCATGCTTATCCGGTTCTGCAATATCTGGGAAATGATCAATCCTCTCATGTGCCAAAGCAGCCATTCCCATCAAAAACGGATACAGATTGGTCATCATGATCGGCTTTTCAATCGTTCTGTAAATAATAAATGTAGATAATAATGTCAGTGTGTCCCCTTCACATGCCCAGATGATATTATCCCGTTCAAATAACATATTCCAGGCCAGACAGGGTGTTGTATCACTATGAAAAGATTCATTCAGACAGTTTGCTCCAACACCATCTACGCCTCCTACTTCCTCAATGACTCGTTTCACCGCAATATACAATCTAACAGCGCGCAGAAAACATTCTTCCGCTACACCCTCCTGCCTGATGTCCCAGTCTGCACACACCCTTCCCGCTTCTTCCAGGGAAATCGATCGGGCCCGTTCATTGACTTCCTTCCAACTGCGGTAAATCAGTTTGCAGCCAAACACATCTTCCATAGCAGCCGTACTCCCCTGTTCCCACCAGTAGAATTTTTTAAAAATATTCGCCTGCTTTCCCTCACCAGGCGAATCCTGAAACATCAGAAATTTTGCTCCGTCAGCCAGTTTTTTCTTAACAGCCAGCGCCCGGATAAGCACCCTTGTCATATCGACGCTATAAGGCGAAAATACTTTGCAGCCCAGATCACGCAGATAGGTAACAATTTCCCAGTCCCACATCTCTATTGTGCCGAATTTGCTTGTCAGCATGATCATAGGCAAATCGTATTTCTTCATTACTTCATCGTGCCGAAATGCAGCAAAAATCATCTGCGGAAAAACAATCGCATCCGCCTGATCTGATATTTTCTCTCCTACCGTAACAGGTTTCAGAAATTCAGCCACATCTCCATACATTTCCAGAAGCAGCCGCAGCTGTTCCTGATACTCCCTTTGTTCCCTTTCGTTGATCTCTGCAAAGATCAGCGGCGCGAGTTTTGCTTTCATACCCCGGTCTCCTTTTCGTCAATCTCACCTGTCCGCCTGCAAGGTAACAACCTGTCCGGTTCGAATGGACTCATTCCCCGCTCTTACTACGGCTACTGCCATCATACCATCCCAACCGCTGACCAGCGGTTCCCTATTTTCACGCACACATTCGACAAAGCTTCTGTCCTCTGCAATATAAGCATCTGTAAACAGGTTCATCCAGGTTCTGACTACATCCCCGGTCATTCCGCCATCTTTTGTATAGGTAACCGTTGTCTTATCTTTCAAATCTCCAATGGTAACAAGTCCCTTAGTTCCGACAATATCCACTCTTGCATCATACCCGTATTCAACCCCCTGCGCTCCATCGATGCACCCCATCATTCCGTTATCCATGCGAACACTCATCAGCACACTGTCATAGAAATCCGGATACTTTTCCCTAGCCTGACTGCATCTGTAATTACCGGCAATTGCATATACGCTTTTTACCTCAGCACCGGTCAACCACCGAACCGTATCAATGTCATGGCTGTTTACTTCTGCCAAAGGTCCGTTGCTTTTGGCAATATCATACATCCACTCATGTGGTGTGCTTGGCCCATGTGTCAGCGATTTTACCATGACCACCTCACCGATTTTGCCTGACTCCACAATTTCTTTCGCACGTTGAAAACTCGTATCAAATCTGCGCATAAAACCAATCTGTAAGATCACTCCATTTTCCTGCGCTGCCGCAATCATATCACCACATTCCGGCACATTCATCGCCATTGGTTTTTCACAAAAAATGTGTTTTTTATATGCTGCAGCTTCTACCGCAATATCTCTGTGAAACTTTGTCGGCACAGCGATAATAACCGCATCGATATCTTCTCTTTTTAAAACATCAAGATAATCCGTACAATATTCACATCCCAGCTCCTCCGCTGCTTTCCGCGCATTTTCCTCATTCACGTCCGAAACACAGACCATCTGGGCATCCTGAACACTATACATCATATCTCGTGCGTGAATCATACCTGCCCTTCCGCAACCGATCAAACCAATTTTCGTTTTCTTTCCCATACTATATCACCTCGTTTTGTTTTGTTATCGTTTATAATTTTATATTATTCTTTATTATCGTTTTTGTCAATATCATATAAATAATAGTGTATATCTCGAACGAAAAGCATTGGATTTTTTTCGATATCTCCCATAATAAGAAAGAACAGCTCCGGCTCATTCCCGGATTGCAAAACCATCATAAGAAACAGGAGCTAATGAAGTTGAAGAAAAATAAGCTTCCGCACATCTTCGATACTTACAGCATCTGGCTGATTTATGCCATTTTCACCTTCCTGTGCGGCTATGTTTGCTTCGCCCGCCTGGATGTGAGCCTGCTGCAGCACTGGGACGAAACACGCCACGATGTCAACACCTATGAGATGCCGAAAAGCAACAACTTCATCGTCAACACCTACAACTATACCAAAAAATACTTCAATTTGAAGCCCCCTTAAGTTACTGTGGCATTATACTGGGCTTTAAACTCTTTGGGGTATACATTTTCGGCATGTGCTTCTATTCTGCACTATCAATGTTTCTCACCTTCCTGGTGATTCCCTTTTACCTGCATAAAAAATATAGGAAAACTGCATCAGTCACTTCCATGAGGCTGTATCTGACTGATGGAGAAAGCTTGAACTGCCCATGGTTGATCTCTGTCTGTGGACTAATGTACTCCCTGGGCTTTCCGGGACAGATGTTCGACATGGATGTGGCTCAGCAAATCAACTGGTCTAAAACCTCTAACCCGAACTATTTCTTCTTTCCGAATTACCTGCTGCATGCGCGCAGCATTCAGCTGATGCTGGACACATATGTGCTGTGTGCAGGATTTGAAGTGGTAATGAAAGGCATCATTTCTTTCTGTCGGCGAAAAACAGACACGATACTGTCAATTATTCCGAAAGTTCTTTGAAAGTTGTTGTAGAATTGTAAGAAGAAGTGTACTCTTGTTTCCCAGCTCTTCCTTATAGTACAGAGTTCTTCGCCTGTTGTTCTCTCAAGAATCCCTCTGACCCGTTCATGAGATGGCAAGAGATGAAGCAAGACACGGAAAAGCATTCGCTGGACTGCTTAAGAGATACTTCGGCTAATATTTGACATTTGCAGGAGGGTGGGACAAAGGTTCCACCCTCTTTTTTGCAAAAAAATCCAGGCAATGATTCTCAGAATTGACATTATGTACGGCGCCATTCCCATGCAGTCTCCTGTTCCGTGGAATGGCGCCTTCATTTATCTCAAGCAGCCGCCGGTCCGGTATTTCACCAGTGAAATAATAACTCCTGTGTGGCAGTGCAGCTGCGGATTCTCCTGTACTGTTTTTTACCGAACCATCTCATCTTCCTGCACGACAAGTCACCTGATGATACAGGCTGTCATACCCGGGACAGCAACTGATACATGGATTCGGCTATACACAGGCAGCAGCCTTCAGCGGTACGAAAAGCTGCTGCTTCTATAGTATATACCACACCCTCTGATCGGTGCATTTATTCCAGATACAGGATCGGATCGACCGGTGTCTCATCCTTTGTCATCTCAAAGTACAGGTTGCTGCCTTCCTTTGTATAGTACTTCGTCGGCTCGCTCACATAGCCGAGCACCGCTCCGGATTCTACGATATCACCCTGCGATACTGCCAGCTCCTTCAGCTGTCCATAAGTCAGACGATAACCATTTCCGATATTCAGTACAAGCGTCGTCCCGGTCTCTTCATCGATGTAAATGGATTCCACAATGCCCTTCGCCGCAGCCAGCACCTGATTGCCGACTTCGCTTCCGAGCACGAGCGCCGGATTATACTTGTACTGATTCAATGTGGCAAAATACACACTTCCGTCCATGCTGTAATCCATCAGTAAAGTCCCGGCAGCCGGCCAGAGCAGCTGCTCCTCGTCGGCTGCAAATGCAATCCCGTTCTGTACCAGCACTTCGTTGGAAATGACGGATGCGGATACCTCCTGCACGTCTGCCTCTTCTTCTCCGCTTCCGTCCGACTGTGCAATATCTCCCGACTGACCTGCATCGTTTACCGCCTCCGGCTGTACTGCTGCGCTTTCCTCTTCTGTCTTTTCTGATTCCGCTTCCGTGATTTTTTCCTCTGTGACCTCATTTCCGGCGACTGCTGCTACCGGATCCGATTCTGCCTCTTCCTCATCCAGAGCGCTTCCGAGCGTATCATTTACATCCAGCTGTGCCTGTGCGCCAGGCTCGCTCTCCGTCTCCGTGAGCTCTGCCTTCCGCCGGGCCTGATCCATTGATGTGATTCCGCCAAGTACAATTGCACCTGTCATACACAGGCTGAGCGTCCAGATTGTGCTGCGCTTTTTCAGAAATTCCCTGACATCTTTTCGATTCATCCTATTCACCTCATCCTTTTCCCGTGAACACCGACCCTGATGCCCTGCCCACGTATCCTTGATTTACTGCAGCAGGTGCTCTGCTGACTTAATGATAGGATTTCCGGAAAAACGCAGAATATACATCCACAGAAAAACTCCCCTGCCATCTCTGACAGAGGAGTCTCCTCATTTCTTATAATTTACCATTTTCCTGTTTTGCTCCGCCTTTTGGTCATCTATCCTGTCCGTCCTCTTTTTTACGTCTGCCTGCCAGAAGCATCATGCAAGACGCTGAGCACAGAAGCAGAAGTACAAATGTCATAAGCGGGGTGTCATCGCCTGTCTTTACACTGTTTGCAGCTGCCTTCGGTTTATTGGATTCTGACTGCCGGTTGTCTTCACACTCGGTCTCCGGTTCATCCTTCTTCGAAGTATTCGTGATCTTTACGGTCACATCATCGGTGTCCTCAGACAGCGTGATCACATTCTGATCAATACTTGCGGTATATTCGAATGCTGCATTCTGTTCTACCGGTACACCATCTGCTGAAACCTCTGCAATGTACAGCGTTGTCGAAGCGCCAGGTGCGAAGGTTACTTCAATCTCATTTCTTGCACCTGCTGTTCCATTTGTTGCCAGCGGAACGATGTTCTGGTCTACATTTTCTGCGAGCTGTGTGTGTGCCGCGTCACTGAAAATTCCGGCATAGAAGGTTTCGTTTGTCTTCAGTTCTTTCCCCTTCTTTGTCTGTACGGACTTCACGATCGTCACACGCTTCGACAGATCATACTCACTTGGCAGAACCAGGAACTGATTTGCGAATGCAAATTCTGCTGCTGTTCCGTTTTCTTTGATTTCTACCTTCTGACCTGCTGCGTACTGTGCTACAAATGCGCCGTTGTTGTATGCTCCGCTTGTGATTACCTTACCATTTTCATCGGTCTCTGCCACGTAGTAAGTACCACGCTTTATCTTAGCAAAGACTGCTGTTGCTGTGCTCTGGTTTGCACCAAAGGTCAGTTTCTTGACTTCGCCGATCCGGTTCGTCAGTCCCTCATCCGTGAACAGTGCCACATAGAATACTGCGTTATCCAGAACCAGTGCCTCATCCATCATATTGGTCAGTTTCTTCGTAACGATAATGCTGCAGTTTGTCGGATCCTCTGTGATTACAGTTTCCTCCGTCTTATCCTCCGGCTTTGGCTCCGGTTTCTCCGGATCCGGCTTCGGCTTCGGAACAGACGGCTCACCAGATACAGTCACTGCATTCTTCAGCTCTCCGCCAAGATCCTGTTCCGTTACTACATGTGTGTATCTCAGCGTCTCGCTTGCATTCGGCTCCAGTCCTTCAATCGTCTGTACCTGATTCGTCAGTCCGCTCGGAATCATCTGTGTGCCATCCGGACGGGTCATGATATCCTGCACGTGGATGTTCTTCAGGGTCAGGTTGCCTGTATTCGTTACGGTTACTTCGTAGGTGATTGTCTCACCGACGGTGTACTTGCCATCTTCTGCTGCAGGTTTGGACGTTACCTTCTTTTCTGCCTTCAGTGACGGTTTGCGATCCTCGATCGGTACTTCCTTTTCATCCTCACCTTCCGGCTTCGGTTCCGGTTTCTCCGGATCCGGATTCGGCAGCTTCGGTTCACCACTTGCTGTCGCTGCATTTTTCAGCACGCCGCCAAGATCCTCTTCTGTCACTTTGTGGCTGTACTCAAATACTCTGGTTGCTCCCGGTGCCATTTCACCGATCTTCTGTCCGTCTGACTCCCAGCCATCCGGCAGAACTGTCGTGCCGTCTGCTCTTGTCAATACATCCTTCAGAACCACATCCTTCAGTGTCAAATTACCGTTGTTTGTCACTGTCACCTTATAAGTGATTGTCTCGCCTGCAATGTACCTGCCATCTTCTGCCGCTGCTTTGGATGTAACTTCTTTTTCTACCTTCAGCGACGGGTTGCGGTCCTCGGTTGGTACTTCCTTCTCGTCCTCGTCCTTCGGCTGCGGCTTATCCTCCGGATCTTCCGGAACCTTTGCCGTAGCAGTTGCCTTATTGACGATCATCGATCCGAGATCCTTCTCCTGTACCTGATACGTATAGGTAATCGTCTGTGTTTCTCCTGCTTCCAACTTTCTGAACTCAAAGCTCTGACCCGCTGCCAGCTTGATGCCCTCCAGACTGTCTGCTACATGCACATCGGTCAGAACTACATTTCCGGTATTCTTAACCGTTACCGTGTAGGTAATAATGTCGTTCAGCGCCGCCTCTGCAGTCACATCCTTCTCTGTGCCATCCGCTGCTGTGATCGCCTTTACTTCTTTGTTCACCTCAAGCTTCGGATCCTCAACGGTTGTCTCCGTATCACCTTCTTTACCAGGCTTCTCCGGATCTGTCGGATTCGGACCAACTACTGCGTTGCTGATCGTCTTGCCCTTATCTGCATCCAATACCACATACTCATATGTAATGGTAATCGTCTGATTCGGCTGCAGATCTCTTATGGTAAATATCGTTACCTTTCCATCCTGTACATATTCTGCACCCCGGATGTTTGCGATCGTACCTGCTGCGTTCAGCGTATCCGTGAGCCTGATCTCCTCCAGCGGCTGATTTCCGGTATTCTGAACCCTGATCGTGTAACCAATCGTCTCGCCTTCCTTAACCATGCCACTTTCATGTTCCGGTACCTTCGCTGTTTTTTCCATCGTATAATCATATACCGGATCGACCACAGTTACCGTATCAGTGGTCTCAAACGGCTTGCCATCGGAAAACTCTGCCTTTACGGTATTGACAAAGCTGCCATTTGCGATATCCTGCCAGGTGATTGTGTAAGTCGCCGTTGCAGTAATCGTCTCACCTGCCGGTACATTCGTCACTACCAGAACGTTCGGTTTGGAAGCATCTGCTCCCTCGATCGCAACGCCCGGAAGCTCCGTGATCGTGATGGTCTTGGCGGTGTCGTAAATATTCGTTACGCTGATAGTAAAGGTTACTGTCTCACCAAGATCATAAGCTGCATCTTCATGTGTCTTCGTTACAACCTTGCCCGGATCTACCGGATCATTCTCTGTTCCATCAGTGACGGTGAGAGTTCCCTTAATGGTTGTAATTGCGTAGTTATCCGTTACGTCTTCACCCAGTGCTCTGGTCACTGCTCCACCCGCAACAATCCTTACTTCTGTAATCTCATTGTCGCTGGAGCCTACCAGTGTCTGACTGCCGACTATGGTAACTGTTTCATTCTGATTCTCCGCCAGACTTCCGCCCGTGAGTGTATAACCATCATCCGTCAATGCTTTTCCATCATACGCCTTAGATGCACTGTTGGCTGTAAACTCCACTTCACGTTTTGTGATTTTGAGGAAGCCGTCCGTTACATCAAACCTCACATTTGCGAAGTTGCCGCTTATATTTGTAAAGTCGTCTGCACTCAGACCCATCTCATAAGTGTCTGCATTGGTTCCTCGGACTTCCGCATTTCCACTGAAATGGATGTCTGTTTCCTCATACAGCGGGTTGCT
Source organism: Lachnospiraceae bacterium (assembly GCA_902363135.1). Taxonomy (GTDB): domain Bacteria; phylum Bacillota; class Clostridia; order Lachnospirales; family Lachnospiraceae; genus Choladousia. Next base: position 34,869 of record CABIZF010000002.1, on the reverse strand, counting down.
AATGCCAGTCACATCATAACCGGTTACCTCATGCTCTGTTCCGTCATAGACCTTGCTGGTATTGTTTCCTGCGATGGTCACTACCACTTCATCCGTGATCGGTGTGATCTCCATGTAGCCATCCGTTATCTTAAAGGTTACATTGCTGAAGTTCGCACTTTCGTTTTTGAAGTTTGCTGCCGTCAGGCCCATATCGGTCTTTCCTACAGCTGTACGCTTTGCTTCTGCATTTCCACTGAAGCTGAAGTTGTCCTTCGTATACAGTACATTGCTGATTCCCGTTACCTCATATCCGGTTACCACATGCTCTGTTCCGTCGTAGACCGCGCTGTCACGATTTCCTTCGATGGTTACTACCACTTCTTCCGTAACCGGCGTGATCTCCATGTAGCCATCTGTTACCTTAAAGGTTACATTGCTGAAGTTCACACTCTTGTTTACAAAATCCTCTGCCGTCAGACCCATATAGGTCGTTCCGGCTTCCGTACGCTTCGCCTCCGCTGTTCCGATGAAGTCGAAATCGCCTTCCGCATACAGCTCATTGCTGATAGCGGTTACCTTATAGCCGGTTACCTTATGCTCTGCTCCGTCGTAGACTGCGCTGTCATAGTTTCCTTCAATGGTTACTACTACTGCATCTCCAGCTGGAGTAATTTCCATGTAGCCATCCGTTACCTTAAAGGTCACATTGCTGAAGTTCGCACTTTCGTTTTTGAAGTTTGCTGCCGTCAGACCCATCCCAGTCTTTCCTACGGCTGTACGTTTTGCTTCTGCATTTCCGCTGAAGTCGAAATCGCCTTCCGCATACAGCTCATTGCTGATGTCGGTTACCTTATAGCCGGTTACTACATGCTCTTCTCCGTCGTAGACCGCGCTGTCATTGTTTCCTTCGATGGTTACTACCACCTCATCTGTGACCGGTGTGATCTCCATGTAGCCATCTGTTACCTTAAAGGTTACATTGGCAAAGTTCGCACTCCTGTTTGCAAAATCCTCTGCCGTCAGACCCATATAGGTCGTTCCGGCTTCCGTGCGCTTCGCCTCCGCTGTTCCGCTGAAGCTGAAATCGCTTTCCTTATACAGCTTATTGCTGATGGATACTACCGTATAGCCGGTTACCTTATGCTCTGTTCCGTCGTAGACTGCGCTGGCATTGTTTCCTGCGATGGTTACTACCACTTCATCCACTACCGGCGTGATCTCCATGTAGCCGTCTGTTACCTCAAAGGTTACATTGCTGAAGTTCGCACTCTTATTTGCAAAATCCTCTGCCTTCAGGCCCATATAGGTCGTTCCGGCTTCCGTACGCTTCGCCTCGGCTGTTCCGCTGAAGCTGAAATCGCTTTCCTTATACAGCTTATTGCTGATGGATACTACCGTATAGCCGGTTACCTTATGCTCTGTTCCGTCGTAGACTGCGCTGGCATTGTTTCCTGCGATGGTTACTACCACTTCATCCGCTACCGGTGTGATCTCCATATAACCATCTGTCACATTGAATATTACTTTACTAAAGTTTGCATTTTTGTTTTTAAAATGCTCTTCCTTCAGACCCATATAGGTCGTTCCGGCTTCCGTGCGCTTCGCCTCCGCTGTTCCGCTGAAGCTGAAATCGCTTTCCTTATACAGCTTATTGCTGATGGATACTACCGTATAGCCGGTTACCTTATGCTCTGTTCCGTCGTAGACTGCGCTGGCATTGTTTCCTACGATGGTTACTACTACTGCATCTCCAGCCGGAGTAATTTCCATGTAGCCATCTGTCACCGCAAAGGTTACATTGCTGAAGTTTGCACTTTCGTTTTTGAAGTTTGCTGCCGTCAGGCCCATATCGGTCTTTCCTACAGCTGTACGCTTTGCTTCTGCATTTCCGCTGAAGCTGAAGTTGTCCTTCGTATACAGTACATTACTGATTCCCGTTACTTCATAGCCGGTTACCACATGCTCTGTTCCGTCGTAGGTCTTGCTGTCATGGTTTCCTTCGATGGTTATTACCACCTCATCTGTGACCGGTGTGATCTCCATGTAGCCATCTGTTACCTTAAAGGTTACATTGCTGAAGTTCGCACTCTTGTTTGCAAAATCCTCTGCCGTCAGACCCATATAGGTCGTTCCGGCTTCCGTGCGCTTCGCCTCCGCTGTTCCGCTGAAGCTGAAATCGCTTTCCTTATACAGCTTATTGCTGATGGATACTACCGTATAGCCGGTTACCTTATGCTCTGTTCCGTCGTAGACTGCGCTGGCATTGTTTCCTACGATAGTTACTACCACTTCTTCCGTGACCGGTGTGATCTCCATGTAACCGTCTGTTATCTCAAAGGTTACATTGCTGAAGTTCGCACTCTTATTTGCAAAATCCTCTGCCTTCAGGCCCATATAGGTTGTTCCGGCTTCCGTACGCTTCGCCTCGGCCGTTCCGCTGAAGCTGAAATCGCTTTCCTTATACAGCTCATTGCTGATAGCGGTTACCTTATAGCCGGTTACCTTATGCTCTGTTCCGTCGTAGACTGCGCTGGCATTGTTTCCTGCGATGGTTACTACCACTTCATCCGCTACCGGTGTGATCTCCATATAACCATCTGTTACATTGAATATTACTTTACTGAAGTTTGCATTTTTGTTTTTAAAATGCTCTTCCTTCAGACCCATATAGGTCGTTCCGGCTTCCGTGCGCTTCGCCTCCGCTGTTCCGCTGAAGCTGAAATCGCTTTCCTGATACAGCTTATTGCTGATGGATACTACCGTATAGCCGGTTACCTTATGCTCTGCTCCGTCGTAGACTGCGCTGGCATTGTTTCCTTCAATGGTTACTACTACTGCATCTCCAGCTGGAGTAATTTCCATATAGCCATCCGTTACCTTAAAGGTTACATTGCTGAAATTCGCACTTTCATTTTTAAAGTTTGCTGCCGTCAGGCCCATATCGGTCTTTCCTACAGCTGTACGCTTTGCTTCTGCATTTCCGCTGAAGCTAAAGTTGTCCTTCGTATACAGTACATTGCTGATTTCCGTTACTTCATAGCCGGTTACCACATGCTCTGTTCCGTCGTAGACCTTGCTGTCATGGTTTCCCTCGATAGTTACTACCACTTCATCCGCTACCGGCTTGATCGTCAGCTTGCCGTCCGTAGCCCCCTTTACAATATACTTTTCAGTTTTATCAACGGTTCCGATTGTTCCTTCAGCAAATGCTGCCAGATACTCGCCAGCGTCTGTTCCCTTTGCACCCACCTGGATAGCCGAGAAATCTGCTCCCTCCGGTGCTCCGGTAAATCCGCTTACGCTCTGCTCCTGCCCATTATAGACCTTCGTATCGCTGTTTGCTGTCAGTCCTACGTTCTTATAGTAATAGAATGTAATCGTTTTATTCTCCGCATCTATTACCATTTCCTGGCTGCCAGAATTTACAGGCGTATATCCCTCAATTGCAATTGGGCTTTCCGTTATTGTTTCGTTATACGTCTGATTCGTAACAACCTTATCCTCTGCTACTTTTTCTGTTGTGTCGTTCCAGTAATAATGAACCGTATACCGATAATCGTTCCGGATTTCCCAGACTGCATAAAGCACATTCACTGTTTCATCCGCATGAACGATCACATCCGCACCTGCTGCATATTCTGCAGCTGTTGCCTCAGAGTTTGTGCTCCATCCGATAAACTTATAACCGGTACGGGTAAAAATTGCACCTTCTGCTTTTACCTTCTGGTTATTCTTAAGTCCGGATACCACTACTTTTGTTTTACCATCACTGGTTGCTCCACCGTTTCCGTTATAGGTCAGTAAGGTTGTGGTCGTATCACCCCAGATTGCATATAAGGTGATGTCTCCTTCGATTTCGATCGTGTTATTCGGATAATATTTCTTACCCGATCCATCAGCGTTAAGGCTCCAGTATAAGAATGTCTTTCCTGTCGGCGCTGTAATTCCGGTGATTGCCTTCACATCTGCTTTTGCGCCCTGTGCATATGCTCTGCCATCTTCTACGGTGCCTGTTCCGCCATTCGCATCATAGGTTACCTTAAAGGTGCCCTTACTGATCACACGTGCATACAGATCTACATCGGAATAGATTTTTGTACTGAAATCCCACGGTCTGTAAGAGCCGTCTGCATTTCTTGTAAACCATCCAAGAAATTCCTGTGTCTCCGCATCATACGAAATCGCCGGAAGCAGATTCTCATCTACCGATTCGCCATATGCTGCCTCTACATTTACACCCGTCGTATCTTCCGGGCTTCTGTGTGCCGTTACCCGGACTTCCGGTGCCTTCCAGCCTGCATATACTACTATATTCGTTGCCGGCATTGTCGTATTGAAATCAAATTTCTTCGTACACTCCGGATCGCTGTACCAGCCATCAAACGTATAATTTGCATCTACCGTAGCCGGTCTGGTTGTCGGTGTAAACTTTGCATCATATCCGTTCAGGGATGCGGTATATTTTACCGTTTCATGATGCTGAACTTCTCCACCGTTTGAGTAATCCAACCGGAATGACTGCAGTTTACTTGCAATATAAACAGGTTTCTCGTATGCTTTCTCTCCATCCTTGCAAGAGGTCTTATTTTTCCAGAATTCTGCAGTTGTCGGCTCCCCACTAATCCTTCCAGTCGTATACTTATACAAATCATAGCCCGCATACTTCTGGTGAATTGTCAATGTGCCACCGCCGGTAGTAACTGTGTTTACCAGTTTGAAACTGCCGTCTGCCTGCTCGTTGTAATAATAAACCTTACCACCGGTTTCTTTTCTTGTTCCGTAAAAATTACAGGTCGTCACAACGCCATCTGAACTAATATTTCCTTCATTATTTGCATAACCTGCCGTCTTGAAATCATAGGAGGTCAGAAGAATACAACCGGTTCCTCCATCCTTATGAGCGTACCAATAATAATCGGTCCACCATTCTCCTTCCTTCAGGTTCGCCCCGTACAGACCGGTGACGGTCTGCTTGATATTCCATTTTCTATTTTCTCTTACATAATAATTCACCGTACACAGAACACGATCATAATATACATTCATAATCGTGCTGCCGTCTGCCGCAATCGTAACGCTCTTGCTGTTCACGGTATTCTTTTTAAATCCGTTAAAGCTTTTCGTGATTGCATTTACGTTCACCGTCGTTCCCGGCCTGCCTGTTTTGGTTTCTGTTGCTACATATGCGTAGGTCTTCTGTGCATCCATCGCGTTCTTATCATCGGTCACCTTCTGCTGCCAGTAGATCACGCGATACTGTGCGCTTGAATTTTCTTTCCATTTTGCTTTTACGGAAACGCTCTTTGTTGTACTGGTGACTTCGGCATTACCGTCATACCAGCCCTCAAAGCTGTAGCCGTTTTTCGTCGGCTGTGCTGACAATTCTGCGGTCTCTCCTGCCGGATAAAATTCCGGTGCAACATAGCTTCCGCCATCTGAATCATAGGTCACCCAGAAGCCTTTTTCTACCTTTGCATATAAATCGACATTGGAGTCTGACAGTGTCACACTCTCGACTGCACTTCCGGAATAATACCATCCGGTAATGGATTCTTCTGCGCCCACTGCAAAGGTCACATCCGATGTCGTGATCTCATCGCCAGCGCGTCCTTCCTTCGTCGCGACTACCGCGCCTTCCGGATTATGGAAGAAGACATAATATACTTCCTCAAATCTGGCCTTGACGATGATCTCTGCCGTTTCGGATACTGTGCTAACCGTACCAAAGGTTACCGGTGTCTCTCCTACGTACCATCCGATGAACCGATGTCCTTCTTTCACCGGAGCTGCCGGCTCGGACAATGTATCACCTCTCGTAATGTACTGTGTGTCAACGGTTGCGCCGTCTGCGTTAAATACATACGTTGCGATGCTTGTCTCCGGCTCCAGAATGCTTGCCGGAGCGACTGCTCCGCCTGCGGTCGGGAATATCCAGGTAGAAAAGCTATCCGCAGTAAAACCCAGGCTTGCACCTGACTGGCTCGCTGTAACCGCCTGCACGGCACCACCGTCTGACACATGATAAACATTTGAAATCTCTGCGTCCGCGATTTCCGCTGCTCTAAAGGATACCTTTACTGCACTTGTCGGCTGGATTTCTTTTCCGTCATATCGGAATGTGATATCCACGCCCATCAGGTCGGATACATCCTGACCTGCCGCCGCTGCCGCCGCTGCAAGACTCTCCGCCGATGGTGCTGCAAGGACTGTTTTTGTTCCTTCCGGGAATACCCCTTCCGGAGCCTGGATAGCTACTGCAATTCCATTGCAGACACCATTGTAATGAAACTCCGGCATCAAAATTTCTTCTTCGTTCTCCGATTCTGTCTCGCTTTCCACCTCTGTACCCGGCTCCGTCTCATACTCGGACTCTGCCTCCGTACTTTCTTCTGTTGCGTTCTCTGTTCCGACCTCAGTTTCTGCCTCCCGGTCTTCCTCCGTCTCAGACTCATCCGTCGGCGCTTCGGTCTGTCCTTCGTCAGCTTCCGTCTCCACTGCAGCATCTGCAGTCTCCTGTGGAACAATCTTATATGTAACTACTACCTTTACATTTCTTGTCACAGCTGCGATTTCATAAGCGCCCTGTGCATTCTTCGGAAGCTCCGCATTCGTATCGGCATAACGGACATGCTCTACCTCATAGCCATCGTTTGCGTGGATCGTAAATGCAAAGGATCCGTTTTCTTTTACTTCCTTATAATAATTGGAAACAGATGCGATCGGACCGGATTCGCCCCGGACATAAATGCTTCCGTAATCCGTCGCATGCGCTTCAAAGGTCACGCGATACGTGATCTCCTGCGCTGCTTTTTCCTGCGCTGCGGTCTCTTCTGCAGCCTTTTGTGCTGCCGCCGCTTCCTGCGCTGCTTTTTCCTCCACGGCCTTCTGCGCCGCGGCCTCTTCTTCAGCCTTTTGTGCCGCTGCATCTTCCGCTGCCTTCTGTGCTGCTGCCGCTTCCTCTGCAGCCTTCTGCGCCGCGGCCTCTTCTGCTGCCTTCTGTGCTGCTGCATCTTCCGCTGCCTTCTGTGCTGCTGCCGCTTCCTGCGCTGCTGCTTCCTCCGCTGCCTTCTGTGCCGCTGCATCTTCCGCTGCCTTCTGTGCTGCCGCTGCTTCCTCTGCAGCCTTCTGTGCTGCGGCCGCTTCCTCTGCTGCCTTCTGTGCCGCTGCATCTTCCGCTGCCTTCTGCGCTGCTGCATCCTCCGCAGCCTTCTGCGCAGCAGCCTCTTCTGCTGCCTTCTGTGCTGCCGCCGCTTCCTGCGCTGCTTTTTCTTCTGCTGCCTTCTGCGCCGCTGCCGCTTCCTGCGCTGCTTTTTCTTCTGCTGCCTTCTGCGCCGCTGCCGCTTCCTGCGCTGCTTTTTCTTCTGCTGCCTTCTGCGCCGCTGCCGCTTCCTGCGCCGCTTTTTCCTCTGCTGCCTTCCGCGGCTGCGGCCTCTTCTGCCGCGGCCTGCTCCTGCATTGCCACGATTACCGCATCATCCGTCAGATCACCTGCGGTTGTTACCAGACAGCTCTGTCCGATCATGGCCACTGCCAATAGCGCAGACACCATCTTTTTGAGCCTCAACCTCTTCCTCATAGTGTATCCTCCTTTTCTTCAGTGAGATAGCCTCCCGTTCTTTTTCATAATCAATTCACTGATTTTTACTTGATATTAATTCTATCATATGGCGGTCACATTTCGGTCACATTTGCGTTTTTTCAAAAAAAAATATCCCATCTTTTTTATGATGGGATATTTTCCGTCATTCTATTTAATTTTCTGACTATTTTAATCTGGTTAAACACACTATTTGGCGGTTTTCTATAGAAGCATCTGGTACGTAAAGCGGACATTCGCAATCCATCCCTGCAGCTCTGCTGACAGGGCCTAGCTTCGCTACTTGCTCATGAACGCAGTCGCTTCGCGATCTGTCAGTGGGAGCTTTCAACTCTCACTGACATAAGCATCCCCCTCACCCGCCGCTTAGTGCTCCGCGCACTTGAAGCGGGGGAATGCTTATCTGTGTTCACATCCTTACTCTGCGACTTCCACCAGCTCGATCCGGAAATTCAGCTCCTTGCCTGCCATCTCGTGATTTGCGTCAAACGTGATCGTTGTCTCATCACGGCTCACCACGGTCACCGGAAATGGCTGACCACTCGCGCTCGTCAGGTAGACCTGCTGTCCTGCCTCAAGATTCTCTGCTCCCGGCAGCTGGGCAAGCGGTACTGTAAATACGTTCTCCGGATCCGGCATGCCGTATGCCTCTTCCGGCATCAGATGGATATCGATGATCTGTCCGACTTCCATGTCCTTTACCGCTTCATCAAACCCTTTGATCATCATGCCTGCACCACAGACAAACTCCAACGGCTCACCGCGATCATAAGAAGAATCAAATTTTGTTCCATCATTGAAGGTTCCTGTGTAGTGTACTTTGCATGTCTTGTTTACGTTGCTCATATGCTTTCTCCTATCTTTTCATTATTTCATTCCAGACATCTGTTCTATCATAAGATAAAAGCAACATTTTTTCAAGAATGCCCCGGCATTTTTACTTCGCAAGCACCGCGGACAGCTGTATTTCCTTCTCTGCTCCATCCAGGTCAAAGCTTCCGCCATCTTCCACGGTCATATGCACTTCATACAGGGTATCCGCTTCCAGTGTATCCGGTAAACTGCCATCTTCTGTCTGGATATGCCACAGCTCAGATGGTACCTCCTGCAGCATGCCATCTGCTCCATATGCATACAGGTGCAGGTCGCCTGCCGTGCCGGACAATCCGTTCATCCGCAGCGCCACTGTCGTATTCGGATGTACATTTTCCACCGTCACCGTATTCAGCCAGCCCATGACTGTTCCAACGCCTCCTGCTGCCTCAAAGTCTTCCTGACTCAGCACATTCCGATTGGCCAGATCGAGGTCAGCTTCCCGGTATGGCATCTCCGGCAGATAAACGAAGCGATCCTGCAACCGCAGAAGCTCCAGATAGCCGGTCGGACAGTACAGCGCGTTTCCGCTGTCACCGGCGTACATGCCGATCGCCATATTGTTATAGCCGTATTTATTCGCGATATCCATCGTAAATACGGTCTCGCCGGTCTCGAAATCCAGCACAATATACTGCCACATGCCGGTATTGATATCCTGTACATAGCCGTAGATGTAGCCGGTCGCCGTCGAAAGCTTCATCATCGACGTATCCCGCAGATCATCTCTGCACCAGATGCTCTTCATCTCATAGCCGTTCTCTGTCTTCACGGTGTCGACACGCTCTACCCCCGGCATAATCATCTTATTGCCCTGCCTCAGCCAGTTGATATCGTAAATATTCGCATAGCTCTGGATCGAGGAATCGCTGTCGGCATTGCCAAGCTCTGCGCTTCCCGCGCCGAACCAGTTGCACACGACCGTGCTGACGGTGCCTTCCCCGTCGTCGTATACGATCGCGGAGTTTTCCACCGATACCTGCACTCCCTCAGGAAGCTCATCGAGCACCGGCAGGCTTGCGACCTTCTCACCGGTCTTCATATCCAGCGCAATCAGATTCACCGGATCCTGATTGTCCGTAAACATCACAAGATCCTTCGTCAGTGATGGGGAGCATCCGCTGCCCCAGGCCAGGCCGCCTCCGGTCGTCTCATCGCCCTCTTTGCTCTCCTTCGCCCCGATGCTCTCATAAGGCGTGCTCCATGCGACCTTTACACCCTCATCTGCCTGCAGCAGATAGCAGTTCTGATTCGTCAGGATCACCGCACCGTCTGCCGAAGCCGCAATGCCATTCTCCGCGCCTTCGCCCGGTGTCAGCTCCTGTACAAATACCGCATCCGACAGATTTGTCTCTTCTCCGTTTAAGATGGCATCAATTGCCGTCCGTGAAATATAGCCGATCGCGCCCTGCTGCTGCCGGTCCGGATAAATCCTGAACCCTCCGGTCGCAAACCACAGGTTCCCCTCATAGTCAAATACGACCGCCAGCAGATTCTGATCCAGCGTCTTTCCGAGCTTCTCTTCTGCCGCTGCTTTGATATCGATATCCAGCACCTTTTCAAATTCCGGCAGCACATTGCCATCCTCATCCGTCGCTTTCAGCATCAGGACATGATTATTACTCGTCGGACATACGATACGGTTGCTCTCATCAACAAACGAGTACGAGCTCTGGATCACATAATCGCCCGTATCATGCTGCTTCGGTGAAAAATATCCTTCTGTCGTCGTCTCATCCGCATTGATATCCCGAATCGCCAGACCACCGAGCAGCGGTACGATGGCATGTCCGTACGTATCAAAGAAAATCGCCGGTGAAGCGTTCGCATTGACTTTCTCATAGGAAACATTGATCTCCGGATAAATCGCTACCGGCAATACTGAATCGGTCGTGTCTGTATTGTAACCATCGTGGTGGATGTTTGTATCTCCGGATGCCATATACGGATTTGCATCGACTGCTTTTTCTGCAAGTGCTTTTATCGGCAATGCAGACGCCGCTTCTGCACTTACCGGAAGGCTGCACGCCATCGCGCATACGGAAGCAATCGTTGCCAGCATCTTTTTATTTTTCTTCATAGTTGTTCTCCTTTCTGTGTCACAAACATCAGCTGAAGCTGATCGAAATTGCACACCAGCTCTTGCGTGCATTCGATTTAACTATAAAAAAAAGCCGTCCCTTTTTCAATATATCTGGCACGAACGGTAAGAATCCGGCACAAATCGTTACGTCCTGTGATATACTGAGGATGTTGATACGAAAAGGAGGATTTTTAAGTATGAACATTGCTATTGTTGACGATATCGCAGCGGAGCGTGCCCTGCTGCGCAGCCGTCTGGAACGCCAGCTGTCCAGGCGAAACATACAGGCAAATCTGCTGGAGTACGACACCGGTGAAGCGTTTCTCTCTTCTTGTGCAAAGCTGAAGTTTGCAGTTTTATTTCTGGATATTTATATGGATGGGGTAAATGGCATCGAGACCGCAAAACAGTTTCGGAGCATGGACACACACTGCCTGCTGATCTTTACGACTACCTCCACAGACCACGCGCTGGAAGGCTTCCGTGTCCGCGCCATGCACTATCTGGTCAAGCCATATACAGAAGAGATGATTTCCGACCTGATCGACGAAATCCTTGCCCGCCTTCCATCCACGGAAAGATACATGACATTGAAGCTTAACGGCACTGAGGTGCCGCTCCCTTTTTCCAGCTTTATCTACGCGGAACATTTTTCCCATATGATCCACATTCATACCACGCAGGACGCTGTACTGACCGTCCGCCAGTCCTTCCGGGACTTCACAGCTCCGTTAAAAACGGACGAACGCTTTTTCCTCTGCAGCCGCGGAACCGTCGTGAACCTGGCGCACGCCGTCGACTTTGACGGAACCGTATTTCAGCTTGATGACGGCAGTCGCGTCTCGGTCAGCCGGGATCTTAGCAAATCTGCGCGGCAGACGTTTATGAAGTTTCTGTTCGAAAAGGAGGCAAAACTATGAATGCGATCCTGGGCCCGACGCTGGAGCTCACCGTCCTGCTTCCCGGCATGCTGCTTGCCTATCTCCCGGTGATTCCCTGTCTGAAGCAGTCTCCGCGAAGGCTGGCTGCATGGCTCGCCCCACTGCTCCTTGCCCTTTGTATTTTGGGCGGCATGCTCTGCCGTGCACTGGAATGTCCGACACGCCCGGTGCTTTTTGCCCTGTTACCGCCTGCCATGATGCTGTATCATAAGACACTTCGCATTTCTCTTTGGAAATCGGTCAGTATCTTTCTGGCGGTCTGTGCGGTCTTTGCCTGCGTCAACAGCTTCTGCCGCGCGATCAACGCCGTGCTTGCTGCCGGTCTGCCTCCTTCCCGGGCTGCTCTCTGGTTCCAGCCTGCCGCCGGGATTTTATATAATGGCATCTGTCTTCTGTTTCTGCTTGCCGCCTGGTATCCGGCCACACACTCTGTCCGGATGATGATCGAGGATCAGAACTTTGCTCAGACCTGGTATATTTTCTGGATTCTGCCGATGCTCTTTATCGGTCTGAATATATTCATGGTTCCGACCTGTCACGATACACTCTATACGGGTCGGATTCTGCAGATCTACATCGTGCTCAGCCTGATCCTTCTGGTGATTCTCGTCCTGTTCTACTCCATGTTTCTGCTCATGGCAAACAGCCTGAACCGAAACGCCAGACTGCAGCAGGCGAATCATTTTCTCCTGCTGCAGCAGACGCGGTACGACAGCCTCCGCACCGCCATCGAGGAAGCCAGACAGGCACGGCATGATATGCGCCATCATTTTCTTCAGTTGTCCGCTCTGGCCGAACAGGGCGACATCGAAAAAATAAGAACGTATCTCGCCGGTGCTACCAGCAAAATTCCGAACCTCACCGTTCCTTTTTGTGAAAATCAGGCTGCAGACAGCGTGGTAGGCTACTACTGTGCGCTTGCCGGGCGGGCTCAGATTCCGTTTTCCGCACAGATCGACCTGCCCGCCCGGATTCCTGTGGATGAGATCGACATGTGCCTGGTGCTCTCCAATCTTCTGGAAAATGCGTTGGAAGCAAGCCTGCGCATGGAAAGCGGCCGGTACATCCGCGTGGAGGTATCCTGTCATTTTACACACCTGCTCTTAATTCAGGTCGAAAATGCATTCGACGGAACGCTGCAGGAGACAAACGGCATCTTCCGCTCCTCCAAACGCCCGGATGACGGCATCGGTATCCAGTCTGTCCGCCGGATTGCAGAAAAAAACGGTGGAGACTGCAGCTTCACTCACGAAGCTGGCGTCTTCACCGCACGGATTATGCTAAGGTGTACCTCCATCTGAATCCGTCGTCAACAGCATAGTAAAGAAATCTATTTAAAAATTGCCTTCGCCGTATCAATCGGATGCCCGATTTTATTGTCAATGTCCACTTCATTTTCAGAGAAGGTGCTCCCTGCAAAATCAAGCACCTCATTTCCGGGCAGGCTGTCGATGCAGACCGCCGTACCATTTCCGGTAAACGTATTGGTGAACCTCACATGACTTAAGTCACATGCTTCCAGCCGCTTTAAGCGGCAGACTGAATATCGGCGGATACGCCTGTAGCTTAGGAGCACGCAGTTATGCGCAGTTTCATGCCAGATATGGCATATTCCCACATTACAGGTAGTCCGCTGTATATCTGCCTGCGTTTATGCTGCCTGTAAAACCTCCATTTGTAAATAGAGCTCCTTCAGGTCCGCATAAACACATGAGGTTCTACGCTTTACTGAAGGGACTTTTGCCTCCAGCAAAGACCTTTCCGTTTCCGGTAAGGGTTTTAAAAGTTCCCGGATAAAATATCTTGCACCAATATTATACGACGCTGACAGGTCACAGTGATATCTTTTCCCTGTCCGGAATGTACAGAGACTGTGGTTTTGGGGATCACGGGATACCTGCCCGGACCCATCATATGCAAGCCTGCTGGTATTCCATGCACAGACATGGGATATACGCATCCCTTTCCGGTGTGCCTTGTGTCCACACCGCTTCTGGATATCCTGCTTTCTCCACAGATGCAGCTTCTGTTTTTTCTTTCCGGATATCTTCCCATGCATTTCCAGGTGCTCAAAGACAATCAGGTCTGCATGGCTCTCCTCCGCATAGTTTACGATTGCCCCTGCGATCTTCCTTCCCAGTTCTATATTCAGGCGTTTTGTATAAGCCCATCTTCCCCGTGACTGTGCAGATCCATGAGCCCTCTGGAATCTCCGTATCCGTCCCAGTGTGCGGTACAGCCGGTCTTTTTCACCGGGGAAATTGACGAACCTTCTCCCCAGGACAGTTCCGTCTGACTGCATAACCGTACAGACCGCATCCGTATTAATCCCCAAATCCACACTGCAGATAATCTGGTCTTTTACAGACGTTTTTGTGAGGACTGTTTCTTCTGTGTACGAAAAACGCAGGAAGTACTTCCGGTGCCTTCTCTCCATCGTCGGGGCAGAGGCCTTCCTCCCATACCAGTTTTTACGCAGGTACTCCATATCCGTATGGCTCAACCGTACACAAAACCACTTCCAGTCATGGCCATCATACAGCTTCAGGTATGCGTCATCCTTCCCCTCTGCCCCTTCCCTGTACATCACATCACGGTAAAACACCGGCATGGCATGGTTTTCATATACAAGCCGTGGCCTCCCGCTTTTTTCACTGGCTTTTTCCCATAACCTCATGCGGGATTCATAAGAAGATACACTCCCAAGTGCATGCTGAATCGCAGCCCGTCTGAGATAGGACGGCATCTTGGGATAACGGGAATCGAAATCAAAACGTGCCACATTCTTTTTCGTCGTATGCACCAGATGTTCTGCGGCATTAAACCGCCTCTTTGCATCCGGTATCCCTGCCAGCGTTTTCCAAACCTGCCCATATATTTCTGTCAGGTAACGAACCGCTGACCGGTAGATCCCCAGTGTCTGGCGGAGCGGGATATTCTGTTTGCGTAATTCTACACCATAGCTGGATACCGTTTGCATCGCTGTTCCCCCTCCCCCAATAACCGTTTTTCCTGTTTTAGGTTCTTACCCTTCTCTTTTCTTTTTCCTTCTGTCCCTCAATATAGGTAAGAACCTGGTCCCTGCTCCTGTCACTGACCGTCACCGCGCAGTAAGATGGGTTCCACAAATGCCCGCCCCACAGCTCCTTCTTTAATTCCGGATGTACAAGGAACATCTGACGGGCGAGGTTTCCTTTCATGATTTTGATCATATCAGAAATATAGAACTGAGGTTTACAGTCCACTAGCAGGTGAATATGATCCGGCATAACCTCCATTGCCAGAATCTGAAAGTTATATTCTGCGGCAAGATCCTGTAACATTTCTTTACATTCGGTATCAATCCCGTCTTTTAACACCTCTTTCCTGTACTTCGTACACCAGACAAGATGGTACTGTAATGAATAGACATACCCTCTACCATATGATAGATCTGTTTTATTAATATCAAATATGTTTTTCTCCATATAAACATTATACCATATGTATACGCAAAAGTAAACATATGTTCTGTTATTTAGCAAAAAAATTTGCGCGTCTAACTCATCACTGAAGTAACGAGAATGCGACACGCCGTTATTCGAACCTTATCCTTGTTTTTATGTATCCATATGCGGTGTGCATATTGCTTTTCAGAATTATTTATAGTTTAATCGAATCAAGCAAGTAGCGAAGCTAGGCCCTGTCAGCAGAGCTGCAGGGATGGATTGCGAATATCCGCTTAACTATATAGAATGATCCCTGGTATCATAGCTTCACAACTCAATCCATTTATTGTAACCTGCTAACTATAAATAAGCAAACCACAGCTCTTACATTATGAGATTCCATGTGCAACCTTGTAAGAATCTACACAAAGTAAAAGCGATTGGTTTGCTAAGGGACACAACATATGAAAAACAAAGACACAGACGGTCTGCGCCAGGAGCTCATGGATTCTCCGAATCTGACGCAGTTTTTATCACAAAATGAAGAACTATTCGCAAATAAAAGCATTGCACAGCTGTTAACCCATCTCTTTGAAAAAAACATATATCAAAGGCCGCACTTGCCAAGCAGGCCGGTATGAGCGAGATCTATCTGCACCAGATCTTTGCTGGCAGACGGACACCCTCCCGCAATCGCCTGCTCTGCCTGTGCTACGGCCTTGGGGCCACCATTGAGGAGACGCAGGAGCTGTTACGGCTCTGCGGGATCGCCGAGCTTTATCCAAAGCGGAAACGCGACGCTATCATTTATTATGGCCTGCTCCACCGGCTCGACCTGTTCACAATCAATGACCGTCTTTTTGATGAAAATGAAGATACCCTGTGCTGAAAGCACGGTTAGCGTTTTGCTTTTTATTCCCGCAATCTATCTTTCTTTTATTTTTTTATACTCCGTTTCAATACCCGAGATTAATGTTTTCATTGTATACTCCAGTATTTCGTTCCCAAACGCTTCCGATGATTCTCTGATTGGATGACCTCCTGCGACTCCAATCAGATTACTCTCATCTTCTTTTACCTGTCCAAAGTCAATCAGCTCCGGCCGCACGGCCATTACGATAGAGGTCTCATTCGCCCCAGCATGGTCATTCTGATATCGCAGTCTCTCATCTTCTGCAAACGTCCATGCTGTCAAAATGCTCAGGCCAAATTTTTCTTCTGCCTCTTCCTTTAGTTCCTGAAATGCTTTTATCGACGGACCGTGTCCATGTCCGACAACAATACGGACTCCTACCCTGGAAAGCTGAGCAAAAATGCTGCGCAGGTAATTCTGAAACAGTTCCTTTTCCATCCAGTAAGCACTGCCCTTCATCTGCTGAACACAATAGGTATTCAGTGCACCTTCCGTATTAATATCCATTCCATAAAACGATTTTCCGCCGTCATGAAATACACGATCAGGTCCCATAAACAGCATTGGAAGTACCACGCCACCGATTTTTTCCGCCACTCGAACAAACAGTTCTTTTGACTGGATACCGTCGGCTCCAAGAGGCATATGTGGTCCATGCCATTCCAGTGTGCCAAGCGGCAGGTAAGCAACCGGCATCTCCTGTATTCTCTGCACTAATTCTTCCGGAAGTAATTCTTCATATAATACTTTTCTCATCCTAATCCCCTTATCCTTTTCGGTTTTATTTTTTCCTGTTTTTCACAACGACCAGGAACCCTCGCTAATCTCTGTAAAGTCTTGAAAACTATACAGATACTATGTTCTAGTACTACCATCCACATTATACCACCGGCAAATCGCATGCACAAGACTTCGGTTTCGAACGCAAATCTTATGATGTTGGGTTAAACAACCTCTTTTTTCATCGCTTTATAACCAATCAATACGGTCCATACATATGCACATGTTTTAGGAATCATCAGCATACCTATCATTGGTATTACATCAGCCCACAATACAACCGGAATATAGAACCCAAAGCTCAAGACAATTGTCAGCCACATCCAACGAAAAGCTTTATCATTATTCTCTTTTGCACTTCTATAGAATAAAACGATGATAAGTAATCCCAGCAGTGCAAACGGAATGTTACGATAGATTCCCCAGGAAAGAGGAGCTGCTGCACTGAGCCAGTCATTCTGAGGCATCATACACAGAGCAATTCTTAATCCTGCAAGACCATAGATCGCTGCTGTAGTTGCTTTATGGCCGTTAATCTGATAACGTTCACGCCATATATGATAAAGGACAACATAAAAAATGGTCATAGTAATGGATGTTATCCACTTACCTAATCCCAGTTGTACGGTATAATTCTCAAAACCAGTTGTACAAAGCGCTATTGCACGGGGAACCAGATGGAATGCATCCCCACTGCCTAAAAGCACTGCCATAATTCCAAACATCGTAAACTGACGGTTCCCTTTGCTTTTACGAACCATTAAAATTCCGATTGTGATTACCGAAATTAAATATACGGTATCAAATAAAGTTTCTACAATTGCCTGCATAATAAACATCCTTTCTTACTCTAAAATTTTATATTGAACTATGTCCCGCCGCTAAAGCAGCTTTCACATAATTACAACCTGATAAAATGTTAATCCATATATGAACATCGTTCATTTTGTTTTAAAAATTTTCCCACTCTATACGGTGGGAGAATTTTAATATAATGTCTTATTAACAAGCATCAACACCGATGACGGGTCATAATCCTGACGAATCATTGATACTAATACCAGAGAAAATAATATATCTGCAAACTGTTTTTCCGTAAATTGTTGATCGAATACATCTGAACGGATCTTAGGATCATTTTTTAATATATTACATAATCCATTAAGAATATGCTCCCAGGTTTGCAGCATTTTCTTTTTTCCATCCGTTTTTTCATTCTTCATAAACCCAAATGAATGCAGAGAAAAGAAACCCGGAAATTGCTCATTTCCATATTCCAGCCTTTTATAAATCCATGAGATACAGGCTGTAACATCTTTAAATACACTTTCATCTTCAGGATGGAAGAAGATTTCACGCCAAATACTCTCAATTGTATCTCCAAGCAAATCAGCCTTGGATTCGTAATAATTATAAATTGTACCAGTAGACACGGAACATCTTGACGCCACTGCCCGTATGCTTACGGCAGTCCATCCGTTTTCTTTGATCAGCTCTCGACTGGCTGCCAATATATCTTCTTTTGAAGTAGCAAGATGATTCAACTTCTTACCTCCGATGGCTCTTCATAATTCATGTTGAACGATGTTCATGTTGAAATATACACCGCTGCTATTGTTTTGTCAAGCACTTTTTTCTTATAGAACTAATAGCTTTACGGCAGAATCTCAAGCCAGTAGCCATCCGGATCTACGATAAAATAAATTCCCATTGCTTCATTCTCGAAGCAAATGCACCCCATCTCTTTGTGCTTCTTGTGTGCTGCCTCGTAATCCTCCGCCTGAAATGCCAGATGGAATTCGCATTCACCCAGATTATATGGCTGTGGATGATCTTTAAGCCAGGTAAGTTCCAACTCAAAATCACTTACATCGTTACTCAGATACACAATGATAAAATCATCGGTGGTTTTTCTTCTCACTTCGTGCAGATCAAGGGCCTCGTTGTAAAATTTAACATAATATATAGCAAGAATTCTCCGTCCTCTACAGGTGGGAGATGAATTGCAAACAAAAAAAAGAACGCTTGTTCTGTAATGTGATTCATGGTATAATTCATTAGGAAAGTAGGAAAGTATCAGATTCAGAGCAAACAAAAAGAGCAGTTCTGCGAAAAACTGGAACTGCTCTGAATGTGATTCTTTCCAATTGTACCAAACTGCGAACTTATTTTCTGATAATTTGCTATATAACTTGAATTAGAAAAAGAAACAATTTTGCAAATTAGCAGAAAATTATGATGCAATTTCCCTATATGAAAAATGTATCATAAAGAGAGTCAGTTGGCAAGCCGCTGCGTAGCAGCTTGGTACATAGAATCAGTCTATAAAATAAATACTTCAAAAAAAGGACTGATTCTATGGAAAAAACAGACCACAGTGCACATTCAGTATATTTGATGTATTATCACCTGATTATGGCGGTAAAATATCGAAGAAAAGTTAGCAATGATCCAATTTCAGAAAGAGCAAAAGAAATATAGGAATATATTGCTCCATGGTATGGAATTGTTTTGGAGGAATGGAATCATGATATTGATCATGTGCATGTAATGTTTTGTGCACAACCTGAAACGGAACTTAGTAAATTTATCAATGCTTATAAAAGTGCCAGTAGCAGGTTGCTGAAAAAAGAGTATCCGGAAATCCGGGAAAAACTCTGGAAGGAAGCATTCTGGATCCAGAGTTTCTGCCTTTTGATGGAAGGAGGGGCACCAGTAGAAGTAATCTGTCAATACATCGAAACCCAGGGAGAGAAAAAGCATTGAACATAGCATATCGTTACCGTATTTATCCAACAGAAGAACAGAAGATACTCCTTGGAAAAACATTTGGCTGCTGTCGTTTTCTGTACAACCAGATGCTTAATGATAAGATCCAGGAGTATAAAAAGACAAAGAAGATGTTAAAGAATACACCAGCTATGTATAAAAAGGCGTATCCGTTTCTGAAAGAAGTAGATTCGCTAGCACTGGCAAATGTTCAGCTTCATCTGGAGAAAGCATATAAAAACTTTTTCCGTGATCAGAAGGTTGGATTTCCACGTTTCAAGTCAAAACATCACTCTAAAAACAGCTACACAACAAATGTGGTCAACGGAAATATTCTGGTAGAAGGAAGCCGGATCCGGCTTCCAAAATTAAAATGGGTCCCCATGAAAAAACACAGGGAGCCTGCAGAAAACTGCCGTCTGAAATCAGTGACAGTCAGTATGGAGCCATCCGGAAAGTATTTTGCAAGTCTGCTGTATGAAGGATACAGCTGCGAAAACCAAACAGCAGATAAGGATTACAGCAACG
This sequence comes from Lachnospiraceae bacterium, assembly GCA_902363135.1. Classification (GTDB taxonomy): domain Bacteria; phylum Bacillota; class Clostridia; order Lachnospirales; family Lachnospiraceae; genus Choladousia. The sequence goes on along the minus strand of CABIZF010000002.1, from coordinate 14,975 downwards.
CCAAAATACTTGGGATTGATTATGCGATGCAGGGGATGGCAGTGTTTTCAGAAGAGATTGAGATGGAAGAAGCAGGATTCTTCAGAAAAAATGAAAAAAGGCTGGTAAGGGAACAGCGTAAACTGTCGAGATGTGTAAAAGGGAGCCGCAATTATGTGCGGCAGAAAAAGAAAGTTGCCAGGTGCCATGAAAAAATACGAAGCCAGAGAAGAGACTATCTGCATAAACTGAGCCGCAGGATCACAGACCAGTACGATATAGTCGCGGTAGAAGATATTGATATGAAAGCGATGAGCCAGTGTCTGCATTTTGGGAAAAGTGTACAGGATAATGGATACGGGATGTTCCGGAACATGCTGGATTATAAGCTTGCCTGGAAGGGAAAAGAATTAGTAAAGGTAGACCGCTTTTTCCCTTCAAGCAAAAAATGCAGTAAATGCGGAAAGATAAAAAAAGAGCTGAAATTATCCGAAAGAGTTTACCGCTGTTTGTGTGGAAATGAGATGGACAGAGATCGAAATGCAGCGATCAATATCCGTGAAGAAGCAAGAAGGATGCTGGCAGCATAAACTGTCCGTATCCGGACAATAAGTAATAAAATACGCCCGTGTCCGGGCAAAAAATCGCGGGGCACGCGAGGATAGCTTGTAGATACTTGGCTCAATAGAGCCATTGAGCAAGAAGCCCCCACTTCAAAATCTGGGATTTAAGTGGTGGGAGCATGTCACTAGATCGGTCCAGGTCTGATACATTGTAGTTTTCATGAATCATCGTCAAGCGGATATTCGCAATCCATCCCTGCAGCTCTGCTGACAGGGCCTAGCTTCGCTACCTGTAAGGTCACAAGGAATCTTCCCGCAAGCGGGCCCCTCTCCTTATGATATGTCATAACCGAATGCTGCTTCGCAGCTTATCAGGAGTGGCTTGCACCACTCCTGATACAAGCAAGTCCCACCCCACTGCTTATTGCTTTGCGCAATTGAAGCAGGGGACTTGCTTGATTCGGTTAAATTTCATAGTTTTTCTCCTTTTGTACATTCTGTGTTTCTAATGCGTGACTTATATTGCGGATATTCAGTAATAAACCGCTTAATTACATTGGCATCATTCCAGTAATGCATTGGAAAAATGACATTGCAATCTACATTTTTAAGGAAATACAGCATCCCGTCGGCATAATGATCTCCCTGTCTCGGATCCAAGGGAACAAATGCAGCGTCAAAATGCATACCCTTGATTTTCCTGATCTCCGCACGATATGCTGAAGTAAGTCTCTGATTGTCAGCTTTCGGCTCACCATCCCAATACCAGTCGTTTAAATCACCGGCATGATAAATGGTACCCTCCTTTGCTTTGACAATAAATGCGACACCACTATCGTTAGACAGCAATGTGTAGACTTTGGTTTCATTATCCAGATTATAAGTTTGATCATGATAAACATATGTGATCTTCATATCCGATAAATGGTTCCTTTTTCGTATATCATTCGCCAAAACTGCCTGATAAGTCATCCCCAAATCATCAAGAATCTCAAAGATTTGTGGATTAAAATGATCCTCATGGAAATGACTGCAAAAGACGATTACCTCTTTTTCCTTGTCAAGGTGCGGTAATTCACCCCTGTAATAGTCAAAAATATAGTAGCAGTCTCTGGTCTCAATTAAAAATCCACTGTGGTTAATGTAAGTAATTTTCATCACATGTCCCATCTCCATTTCATCCATATATTATATTGTTTTGCGAATGGTTTTTCCACTTTTGCCATAAAATATATTATTTTTTCGTTTGAACAGACTGATCGTACCCCTCAAACTCCTTGCTTATTCTTGTAACAACCAATCAGCTATATCTTGAATCTCGATTCCTTCACAGCTATATTTTGGATGTTTGGTTCGTGCAATAATCATTTTCGGATAAGCATCTCGGATCTAAAGCAACAAGATCGATTATATCATACAAGTCCGTCTCTCAACATCATGTTAATCGAATCCAACATCGGTGTACCCACGATTTTACTTATCTGAAGCTTGCTTAACGCATCCTTATAAACACTCAGCGTATCATCATCAAACAGCACCCATTCAATAAGGTGCATTTTTCCCGGATTTGCTTCGACAAACTGATTTACTGCTCTCAAAGCTATACCGGCTGCCTTATCTTTAGGAAAGCTGTAAACACCTGTAGAAATAGATGGGAATGCTACACTGCGTATACCCTGATCAACAGCTATCTGAAGGGAATTTCTATAGCAATCTGCTAAAAGCTTCTCCTCGTCCTGATTGCCGCCATGCCAGATCGGCCCTACCGTATGAATAATGTACTTACAAGGCAGCTTATATGCACCGGTCAGCTTTGCTTCGCCGGTTCTACAGCCATTCAGCTTTCGGCACTCTTCCAGCAGCTGTCTTCCTGCAGCTCTGTGAATAGCACCATCGACACCACCGCCACCTAAAAGACTGGTATTGGCAGCATTTACGATTGCTTCCACATCTGACTGCTCTGTAATATCGCCTTTGATCATTCGAAGCTCGGTTGCCGGTGATCCGGTCTGATCTGTTCTGAACTCTGCTCTAAGCTCCATCAGGATTTTTCCTAACAGATTCTGGCCCGGCCACTTTTCAGGATCCATCTGCTTTGCAGTTTCAGCATCAAGTGCTATACCCCATATCTCATCCTTTGGGCTCGCTTCTGCCATGATACTGTCACCTGTTGATAAAAGCAATTTCATAAGATCCGGATTCTGTTCAAACTTTGCTTTATTTCCGGCTTTTACGATATCATATTTAACTGCATCCCACACCTTAGCGTCAAATGGTGTTACCTGCTTGCCCAATGCTTTGCAGCCTCTCGGAGAATTCGCACGAATAATTGCCGTATATCGTACAGAATCATGAAACAGCTTTGCCTTCTGCGCCATCATATACTGTTCAACACAGAAATAACGAAAATCATCAATCACAAATTCTCTCTGATACCAGTTGCTGAACTCACCGTATTTCTCATTGTCCAGCCAGAAAAATGTGTACTCAGGATTTTTCTTTGGTTTATGATAGCGATGCATATGCATATATTTTGTAATCCACGCCGGATCCTGATAATGACTATATTCGGACATCTGACAGCCGTGGCATAAATCATCCGCAACCTCCAGGATCACATCCAGGAGTTCCAGGTTCTTTTTCCATTTACTATCAATTGCAGTATATCCAATCAGTGCTCCGAGAATGTTTCCTGTAACGGCACCTGTGGAATCACTGTCTCCTTTATGGTTGACTGCGGTAATCATGGCCTTTGAGAAATCATTTTGGTATTTGAGCGCACAATACAGTGCAATTCCCAAGGTTTCTTCTGCAACCCAGCCCTCACCTAAGGCATGGATATTATCCAGATCATCAGCGTCAGCTTTTTCAGACAATCGAACAGCTCTGTTAATAATATCAACGAGTACCGGAAGATTCTTATCTCCGGCAAAAAGCTTTGAAACAGAATCTCTTGCTTCAAGAACCATATCCTTTAAGCTCATTTCGTCATATGAGCAAAGAATTCTGCTTATGATATGGCTGACTACAGCTGATGGCATATATCCAAGAGAATGGCTATGGGTAATGGCAGAAAGCTCTGCCGCTTCCATATCAATCTGCTCTATATCTCCATAAAAATTCTCACCCGACCTGTATTTCAAAGCTAATGGTGCGATACGCATAATACCGCCACATCCCTTGCTTCTATTAATCGGACTGTTGATAAAGCTACCTACATAGCCCTCTTTTGCCCTAGTTTCCAGTGCAGAGAGGCAGGTATTACCGGGTGCACGTCTAACATACAGTTCCGGAACATCCAGCAACCATGAATATCCACCCTTTTCTGTATATCGCTCATGATGATTTACACTGTTAATATCCGATTCCTGAGTCTTCAACCAATCAAGATATGCATTTGGAACATAGGCTTTTGGATCACCTCCGATACCGCGCATAGATAATCTGGTATCACCTACCAGTATTCCATTTGCAGTAAATAATGTCATCTGAGTATCATCTGAGATCAGAGCCTTACCATTCACCAGATCGTATTCGGTAATTCCCTCAGAGCCATACTTTCTGAATATCTGGTCCTCCTGCAGAAATTCAACCGCATATCCCAAAGCATCGCCAATTGCTCCACCAACAAGGCTTCCTCTGATTCTATCCAGGTTTACTTCCGTCTCCTTTACTCTCTCAAGAGCATCCGCAACATCTTCCGCATCTTCTTCACGATAAAAATCACTGAAGTTTCTGGCAAATTCTTTATAATTATATTGATCTGCAGAACGGCTGAGCACGGCGAAATCGATTCTGCGGAAAAAATCTTTTGCCTTCATTCCATCATAATCAAATTCCTTCAGTGCCTTATAAAACAGGTCTGAAACGACATGGGCATCATTTGAAAATGCTCCACATCCGAATGCACCCAGAATCAGAACTTCATACCCGAGATATGCGGCCACCTTCAGCATTCCGGTAATACGGCCATAAACCATATCCCGATATTCCTGATCGGTCAGTCCCTCCATGCCGTCTCTCAACATTGGTGCAGCACATGTCATAACGGATACTATAACGCTCTCATCCAGCAAATCACCATTTTCATCCTTGATAATTTCAACCTGAGGAGTGATCATAACTGCATCCGATCCCATGTAAGTATTCAAAGATTTATTGTATTTATAATATACAGACGCCTCCAAGCTCTCCAGTGATAACAGAAGCGAACTTTTTCTGCAGAGATCTTCTTCCTGGGCCTTTGATCCGCGGCGTACACCGCCACCTGGATTTACTGGATTTGCAAGATTCAGTACAAGAATCGGTTTTGATTTCTTACTGAACATATATGAGCAATCCGAATATCTTTTGATTGCCAGGGAATAAGAATCCATGTTAACACAGCCAACACCAATCCTTCCCATTACATGAACATGCTGAAAATCCTTGTTATCAGCAATTCGCTTTACATCCTTTGGCAGAAATACGAATATTTCTTTTCTTTCTTTTTCGGAAAGCTTCAGGTTTACTCGCTTTCCATTTACTTCGTAATAACCTCTATCCATTATAGCCATTGTATCGTTAAGCATGTTAATATTATCAACTCTCATCTCAGACACCTCCAGTAAATTCCATCAATTATATGATGTTTCATTGGCTTATCTCTTTCTGTCTCTATAATGTATTTTATCATAATTTTGCATTCCCATAAAATCATTCATTGTAATCGAGTCAAATTTTTGTGCAACTAACCCATTCATTTTCATCATCCTTTATCATTCCGTCCATGAATTGAAACCGTGCAGCACGTTCCCAGCTATCCAATTTCCCATCTCTGGTCAAGCGGATATTCGCAATCCATCCCTGCAGCTCTGCTGACAGGGCCTAGCTTCGCTACTTGTAGGATCACAAGGAATCTTCCCGCAAGCGGGCCCCTCCTTATGATATGTCATAACCGAATCAAGCAAGTCCCCTGCTTATTGCTTTGCGCAATTGAAGCAGGGGACTTGCTTGATTCGGTTAAATTTTTAATTATCCTACAGTAACACATCAAATCTGTGCTATGCTATAAAAGATTTTTTCTTATACTCTGCGAACTTCTTATAGAAACGAACATGCCTGCTTCAACAGACATGTTACGCTTCCGGCACCAAAACTTTATGGTTCAATAATATTAAAATATTTATACTCTGAACTAACAGTAACCGCATCCATCAATCGCATCAGGCAGGTCTCATCACCCTCCTGTTCGATTAAGGCAGCAACATTCTCTGCGTTTTTCTGAACAATAGATAACAGTCCGGCACGTTTTGTAGTCCATGTTACATCTGCATCCGGATCCTGTGTATCCTTTTGATAAAGAAGTATGCCGTTTTTCACGCGGAGTACATAATTGCCTTCCGGCAATATAATATTTGCTGTAAAGGTCAGATCCGAAATCTTCGTCGTATCTACAAAAATTCCCAGATAATCCAGAATCATATCCGGTGTCATATGCAAGAAAACATCACCGTTACCGTTACTTCGTGTTGCATCATCGGTATTTGTACCATTTCGCAGTTCCTGTGCGGCACAAAGGTAAGCACTGCGCCATGGACCTGATTCTGCCTGATATCCCAATTGCTCCAATGCATCCGCACACAGATAACGTGCATCCGTATTTTCCGGATCAGCAAAAACCAGCGTATTGGTAATCTGGGCTACCCACTGATATTCTCCCTTGGCAAAATCTTCTTTTGCTTTTTCAAGAACCGCATCTGTATCACCGAAATATTCTACCAGCTTTTTGGCATAATCCGATGGTGTAAGTTCAGCAAGATGGACAGGATTAGCATCATACCAGCCCATATATTTCTCATATACTGCCTTCGAATTATGAGAAACGGTACCGTAATACTGACGGGTATACCAGACTTTCTCCAGTTCCTCGGGAAGCTGGATCATATTGGCAATCTCTGTTTCCGTATAACCTTCATTAATATAAAGCAATGTCTGGTCATTAATAAACTTATATACAGCTGCCGTATTGATCATATATTCCTGAATAATGTCATTTCCCCAATGTGGCCAGTTATGGGACTGGAATACCACATCTGCCTTATCACCATAAAGAGCCAGAGATTCCATAATGTACTCTGCCCATGCATTTCCGTCACGCACCTGGGCTCCGCGAAGTGTATACAGATTGTGGAGTGTTCCTGTACAGTTTTCAGCCATCCACAAAGCATTTTTCGATCCAATCCAGAAGTTCATCTCTGCCGGTGCTTCGGTACCCGGAGTAAGCTGAAATTCAATTTCCACTCCGTCAATGGTATGCTTCTCACCGGTTTGTGTGATTTCAAGTGTAGGAGAAATATAACTTGTGCTGCCCTTGGACTGTCCCATACCAATACCAATGGCAAGGGATCCTGTTTCACCACCCTCAAGCATTGTTCCATACTGGTAACTTGCTCTTCGTCCCATAGCAGTACCTGCATAAATATTCTCGCTGACAGCATGCTTCTCAAAGCCTTCCGGTGCAAGTACCTGCACATTGCCGGCTTGTACCTCTTCTTCCGAAACAATTCCCTTGACTCCACCGAAATGATCAACATGGGAATGGCTGTAGATCACTGCCTTTACAGGAAAAGTTCCCAGATTCTCTTCCACCAGGGCAAAAGCCGCTTGTGCACACTCTACACTCATCAATGGATCTACTACAATCCATCCTGTATCACCTTTTATGAATGTGACATTGGACATATCATAGCCACGCACCTGATAAATTCCATCGGTTACTTCAAAAAGGCCATAAATATGATTCAGCTGTGTATTTCTCCAAAGGCTGGGATTCGCTGTATCCGGAGCGTCCTGATCCAGAAAAGCATATGCCGCCTGACTCCATACAACCTTCCCGTTTTCATCACAAATATCCAGAGTATCCGGAGAAGCAAGCAGACCTTTGGTCGCATTCTCAAACTCCGTAGTATCTTCAAAATCCAGCAATGCATAAACTTCCTGATTTGCATCAATCGTATACTGGGTAGCCGGTTTGCTTTCCGCTGTTAATTCTGATGCTGCAATTGCGGTTGAACTGCCACAGACAGTCATGGTAAATGCCAATGCAGCGGCAATCATAGTAATAACCTTTTTTCTTTTCATGATATCTTTCCCCCTTTGCCTTACAAGAAATATAACCGAATCAAGCAAGTTCTCTGCGATAGATCTTAACTGATCACAAGAGCTATATCAGATGTGAAATGACTCCCACCTCTGTAGGTGGCGAGCAACAAATCAGTATCAGTGGTGGGAGTCAATCCCCCATCTGATATAGCCTCCGGCAGGATTGCAGAGATGCGCAGAAGAAGTATGTCATGCATTGCATGACGCGCATCTCGCAGCAAGAATGCCGAGGCATTCTTGAACTAATAGAAACATATCATGAAGATATCAAAAACACAATTAAGTTATATCGAAATAGCCTTTTTGTTGCGGCGAATCATCGTAAAGTGCGGTAAAACGACATTCTTTATTTAGCAAAATCACTTTTTCATGGAAACTATAATCCACCTGACCAGATTATTTCCATCCTTTATATATCTCATTTTGTCTGCATTAAATAAAATACATCCACAGTGTCCTGGAAATGTCGGAAAACATATAATTTTCAGATTTGTATCTATTTCCGGACTATAATCTATGATTTCCAGTGTTTCACCATACAGGGTAGCACGTTCATAACCCTGAAGCCATTTTGAGTCCATATTGGAAAAAAGACTGGAAAAGGAACTTCCGATCATCTTGTCCAACGGCAGCTTTTCGAATGTAGCCAATGCTTCATTTCCATATCGAAAGATCCAGTCCACTGCCTTTTTTTCTTTATCAAATACCATTTCGATATCCGTAAATGCAAAAGGAAGCGCATCACATATCTTATAATATTTGCCATATTCTTCCGGTGTAAGCGGCAGCTTTTCTTTACTGATCTTTGCAATCATAAACTCCTGCTTTTTCTGCAGCTCTTCTCTAAGAGCCCTTTTCTTTCGCTTTGTATAGCAAATTTCTTCACCATTAGACAGTAAAATCTTATCTCCAATCTCACTGATTGCAGACACAGCTATCATGCATCCACGTTTTACTTCCATGAACCCTTCATTCAACTGCTTCTTTAATTCTTTCAATGTCATTCGACAACGGTAAACACTTTCATCAAACATATGAATCGTACAATAATCATCAGACATGATTACATAAAGAATGTCTGCACATCGGATCGCGATTTTAGTACGATTGAAGGTTACTGTAATGAATTCCTGCTGCATAGCCATGCCTCCTTCTGATTTGGTATAATTTTATACGTCTCAACTTCTATCCGCACCACTTTCAATTTTTCTATTCTCTCACACAAATATCTCATACATTCCCACCATCACCGGCATGGTCACAATTGACAGCAGTGTCGTAAGTACATACAATGCGCTCGCATATGCAGCATCTTTATCATATAATTGCGCTATGGATGTTACGGTTGCGCAGGCAGGTGTTATGGATGCAATATACACAGTCAGGAGAATCTGTTTAGAATCATTTAGTCCCGCAAATGTATAAATCAGTTTCATTAAAATCAATATAAATACTGGATAAACAATCAATCTCAATACTGTCGAAACATAATTTCTTTTTTTAGTAAACACAGTCTTAAGAGGTACATCTGCAATAACCATTCCAGCAAGCAGCATACCGATCGGTCCAATCATATTGTTCATCATATCCATGACATCCTGCACGCCCGAAGGCAACCGGATTTTGCTGATAAACAGTATCACTCCTACTATAATTGAAATAATATTTACGTTCTGAAATACTTTTTTCCACTCTAACCTATCTTCTTCACAAAGCATATTTTTACAGTGTGTCCAGATCAGAACCAGCTGTACTGCAATATAAGCACTGGAGTAAATAACGTACTCCTGTCCAAGCAAATCCTGTACCAGCGGAATTACCAGTATACCAGCATTTGAATAAATAACAGTTGCTCGCTCAATTGCATCCAGCTGCAATACTTGTTTTAATATTGCAGTCAGTATCAAAAATAAAACATGTACCAAAACAGCTGCTACACATGCCAGAAGCAGTCCTTTTTGTACATCTGGTGTATAGTCCACCTGAAATGCATCAATAATCACGCATGGAATAACCAGATAAACCATGACTACAGATATGCTTTTACTCTCCGATGACTTCATTAGTCCGGCTTTTACAACCACATATCCCATAAGCATGATCGCAAAAAGCTTTACGATCTCTTCCATTAGCAGTAAACTGATTTGCATATTTTGTCCCTTCTTTTCTGATGCCTGTTTTTTTTGATTATAGCATACTATCTACATTCTGCTTAATAGGATTTCTTTATCTCTGAATTTTCATTGATCTCCATTCCCTGACACATGGGACAGTAACGGTAGATGTTCATATAATTTTACTTCACCACGCTTGACTCACTTTTTCTCAAAAGAGCAAAAAAATAGAACGTATAGTTTATTTCCATACGCTCTATCTCATATTTCATAGTCAGGCGAATATTCGCAATCCGTTTCGCTACTTGTAGGATCACAAGGAATCTTCCCGCAAGCGGGCCCCTCCTTCTGATATGTCATAACCGAATGCTGCTTTGCAGCTTATCAGATAATATGAAGTGACCTCACATTTGTAGCAACGCGGACACCGTCCAGGGACAGACAACCTTCTTCTGTCTCATACATGTCACGTTTTGTCTGCCTATTTTTTTCTTTTCGGCATCTTTTTTCCTGGGCCTTCAGCTTTTGAAGCTGTCTGTCCTTTCGTTCTCTCTTTGCCATTACTAAAATCCTATTAATCATCATAATGATTCCAGTCTCCCAGGAAATTCCTGTCACTGTGCCCAGTCTTACGACCTCTGTCATCATAATGATTCATTCCGCCAAAGAATCCCGGTCTGCTATATCCATCTTTCTTACTCATTGTACATCCCTCCTGATCAATACCATCTCAATCATTTTACCTTGGTACCACAGGTACCTTTAATTGATGATCCTATTATCGCAAAATAGGTGTACAAAAATCCGCACAACCAACAGGCTTTGTCAGTCCATATAGTTCTGAAGCACGTTTTTTAGGTATTCTTTATACTGCTGCTGTACATCTTCTGGTCCGACAATCCTCATCCCGGATTCTACACCTCTCGATTCTCCGGTGTTCTGTTTCTAATTCTTATTTATCCTGACCGGAAATCTTTCTCATCATAACAATCCGCTCAAGTATTTCCTGCCGATCATTCTTGCTAAAACTGCAGTATCACATACGATAACCGCATATTTTTCTTTTACATCCGGCTTCTCAAACGGATCGAAGACCTTATCCAGTTTTACCTGCTTCTTCGGTCCTTTATCCAACGCATCTGCCAGATATGGCTCACTTTGTACTGTGGGTAGTTTACTTTTAGATAATGTGCAAGCCCATCACCGATCCGGCTACATCGCCATCTGGGTTCAGATGCCCCAAAAGAATCACCGAATTTAAATTGTGCTCTTGCATCATAGATTGGAATTCTCTGTCAAAATTGAATGTCATTTAATTACCTTTCAGTTGAATCATTTGTTTTATCTCAGCTTTCGCTGACCAGAATCACGCACCAAGTCTCACATGCGTTCGACTTGAATTATCTTGGCCAAAAAGCTACCGGCACCCTTACTTCCACGCCTTCCAGATATCCGGCTGATATCCAAGAGTGGATTGTTTTCCATTACGAACCACCGGTGTCTTAATCACCTGCGGATTTTCCAGCACCTTCTCAAGTTTATCTTCCTCTGCAATGTACTTAATGAGCGCAAGCAGATCCTTATCCTTGCCCTCCCAGTTGATCATATTTTCCAGTCCACCATTTGCCTGGGCAACTGAATTGAATTCGCCCTTGCTCATGCCCTTTTCTTTCATATCAATAAACTGAAACTTGATCCCACGTTCCTTAAAGAAACGTTCTGCTTTCTTTGTATCATTGCACTTCTTTGTTCCAAAAATCTGTATATTCAAATTAATTCTCCTTGTCCATCGCCATATGTATCATTTTCTCGAAAGATTCTCTGAAATGCTCATCATCCTCCGATGTTCGTTTTCTTGGTCCTTTTAAATGATTCTTTCCAGATGCCCTTCGTGCCTTCTTATTCAGATGCCGCTCCATAAGCATCTGGTCAATATTCTCATTGGTATACCATTTTCCGGATTGATGAATCGCATATGCGCCCTTCCCAAGTGCCATTGCCGCAACTCCATAATCCTGTGATACAACAATATCGCCTTTATGGCAAATGCTGATCAGTTTATAATCCACGGCATCTGCTCCGGCTCCAACTACAATCACTTCACTGTAATCAGATGATAACACATGATTGGTATCACACAACAACGTTACAGGAACACTGTGCTCTTTTGCAACTTTTTCTACAATACCAACTACCGGACAGGCATCTGCATCAACAAAAATCTGCATATTTTCTCCTTTAATTGCAACTATAGCGATCCTCGTAAATAATGCATTTAAGACAGTTCAGCAGAGTGCGAAAAACAAGGAAGATATCTGCAGGCGTGCTGACGCACGGCAAAGATATCTGACGCAGGATTTCACACTCTGATGGGCTGGATTAAGATGCATTAATTTAGAGGATTGCTATAAATGGCGTACGAACCTCAATAAGATTACCACTGGGATCATAGAGTCTTACAAGCATCTGCCCACCTGCAAGCTCTGTTAGTTCAGTGGCATATCGGACGAAATACTTACCAGATTCATATTTTGCAAGCAATCCATCTATATCAAAATCCTCAAAATACAGTTCCATCCTGTTATTAAATGGCGTAGAAGTTTCATTCAATGTTTTCCCCCATACGTCGGCGTCCTGCAAAACAAGGCCCTCCGATAAGATCACATTACCTTCATTCTGAAGAATCACTTGCAGTCCAAATAAGTCCCTATAAAACTCTATTGATTTTTCTATATCATCCACCACGATCAGTACATTTTTCAGCATATCCGTCACCTCGCAATCCACATGCGATTAAGCGGATATTCGCAATCCGCATTCAGTTATATTATCTTTCCGGACAAATGATCAATTTCATGCTGGCAGATCTGTGCTGTCCATCCTGACAATTTCTGGCGCTGTTTTTTCCAATTGAAGTCATAATACTCTACTTCTATTTCCTGGTACCTGGTCGTCTTACGAACACCATCCAGCGACAGACAACCTTCTTCTGTCTCATACATGTCACGCTTTGAAACAATCACCGGATTAAACATCACAACATCTATGAATCCCATATTCACAATGATGATATTCTTCTTTACACCAATCATGTTTGCAGCCATACCAACACACCGTTCCCGGTTTGCCTGCAGTGTGTCCTGCAGATCCTTTCCAACCTGAATATCAGCTTTCGTGGCTGGTTCGGATGGCTGGCCTAAAAAGAAAATGTCTCTTACAATTTGCTTTACCATTTTTTCTCCCTGTAGCTTTCATTCTACTTTTTCCAATTTATTATTTACATCGAAACAAACTTTGTCTCCTTCATTGATATTACGCTCATAGAGCCTGGCGTCCTCCGCTTTTACTGTCACTTCTTTTCCTGAAGAATCCACAAGAGTCACTATTGCCATGACTGGTGCATCATCCGGTCGTTCTTCACAACCAAAATTCAGGTCTTCATCGATTCGTTTTACTGTGTACATCATAACTCCATTCCTCTGGAGATAATATTAAGAATCAGTTTTCTATATACCTTCTCCGATAATATTCCATCGTACGATACTCAATAATATCTTTCATCACGGCCTTGAAATCAGCATCTGATTTCCCCGTTGGATCATCAAGTCCCCAGTTATCATCAAATACCCTTCCAATAAAAGGACATCCCACATTGCATCCCATGGATATTGCAATATCAACATCTGGGATATCAGTAATCAGCTTACTATGCTGACCATTTGCTTCCATGTCTATTCCATAAATCTCTTTCATGATACGAACGGCATCCTGATTAATCCGAGGCTTTGTCTCTGTTCCGGCCGAATAGCTTTCAAATATATCTGATGCCAGATGTTTTCCCAATGCCTCTGCTATCTGACTACGGCATGAATTATGAACACAGATAAATGCGACTTTTTTCTTATTCATGAAATGGGCACCTCTCCTTAATACATTGGTTGTTCTTATTCTGATTCATTGCCTTTTCCTTTACATACGCTGTAATTGATTGACGATACTTTCTGTTTTCTCCTTCTGATCGATTATGAATGTGACGTCACCAATGCTATAATACCACCGACAATCAACAATGGAAAAGCAATGTACATCAGTCCACCTACAACCATACCAATCAATATCACCGGGAAGAAAATAACTGTGCAAAGTAATTTCATAATTCCCCAGGATGCTTTTAATCCAAATATAAAAAGTTTTCCAACAAACCAAATCATACAAATTGTAAATAATAACGATAACATTTTTTACTCCTTCTGAAACTCATTCTGACATGTGTCTTTCATTTTTTCTGTTCTTTTTCTGCTAAATATTCAGATGTGTTCTTTATGCCAAGCTTATTACTGAATGCCGGATTTTTCTCCATCTTTTCTATTATCCGGATTAATCGAATTCTCTGTGCCGCTTCCATCTGATCACCCCATTTATATTCTGCTTTTTTGTTGATATTGTCACTATAACAAATTTATTCTTCACAATACACATCCAACATGAGGAAATGCATCTTTATATTTCTCGGATTTTGAGAATTCTGTCTTTATATTTCTCTGTACGAATTGTTTTTTATCTATGCTGACTCTTTTATAATAAGCATATCCGAGCAACATCATAGATTATTAGTGACATGCTCCCACCACTTAAATCCCAGATTTTGAAGTGGGGGCTTCTTGCTCAATGGCTCTATTGAGCCAAGTATCTACAAGCTATCCTCGCGTGCCCCGCGATTTTTTGCCCGAACACGGGCGTATTTTATTACTTATTGTCCAGATACGGACAGTTGTTTATGCTGCCAGCATCCTTCTTGCTTCTTCACGGATATTGATCGCTGCATTTCGATCTCTGTCCATCTCATTTCCACACAAACAGCGATAAACTCTTTCGGATAATTTCAGCTCTTTTTTTATCTTTCCGCATTTACTGCATTTTTTGCTTGAAGGGAAAAAGCGGTCTACCTTTACTAATTCTTTTCCCTTCCAGGCAAGCTTATAATCCAGCATATTCCGGAACATCCCGTATCCATTATCCTGTACACTTTTCCCAAAATGCAGACACTGGCTCATCGCTTTCATATCAATTTTTTCAGCAGTCTGCTGCTGGCACTTTTATAAGCATTGATAAATTTACTGAGTTCCGTTTTAGGCTGTGCACGAAACATTACATGCACATGGTCAATATCATGATT
>CABIZF010000001.1 GCA_902363135.1 Lachnospiraceae bacterium | reverse complement strand
ATTATCCGAAAGAGTTTATCGCTGTTTGTGTGGAAATGAGATGGACAGAGATCGAAATGCAGCGATCAATATCCGTGAAGAAGCAAGAAGGATGCTGGCAGCATAAACTGTCCGTATCCGGACAATAAGTAATAAAATACGCCCGTGTCCGGGCAAAAAAATCGCGGGGCACGCGAGGATAGCTTGTAGATACTTGGCTCAATAGAGCCATTGAGCAAGAAGCCCCCACTTCAAAATCTGGGATTTAAGTGGTGGGAGCATGTCACTTATGGAACAATGACCTCAGTTTTTTTATACCCGGGAATCGGCATTTATGAATAAGCCGGTTCTTTTTATTTACAGAAAAAAGAAGAAGGACAAGAAAGTGAGCAGATCGAAAAATCCGAAATACGAATTGACAAATGATATTATTTCTGTATAATTATCAATGGTAATTAACACAGATAATTATATATCATATAGGAGAAACGCTATGACAAGTAAAACAATCAAACGGATGCTCGACGCCTGCTACCAGGCGAAACGGGCGAGGGAAATGCTGCCGCCCCTGCCAAAGGGCGTACTTCCGTCCTACATTCAGTATCTGGAGGTGATTCAGATACTGGAGAAGGAGAAACATCAGGTGAAGGTATCAGATATCAGTGATGCACTGAGTATTCCGCGGCCGGGCGTCACCAGAACGGTTAAGGAAATGGAGGCCAAGGGATATTTGCGTAAGCTTACATCCCCGGAGGATGGACGGATTACGTATATTTCCATCACAGAGGCCGGAAGTGCGCTGTCGCAAAAATACGATGAGCAGTATTTTTCTGAGCTGGCATCTGATATGAACGACATCTCTGAATCGGATGCCGAGGTCATGATACGGACGATTGAAAAATTTTATCAGATTATGTGTGAGAGGAGAAACCGATATGACAAATGAAAATGCAGATTTTACACAGGGAAGTATTTTAAAGAAGCTGGTCGCCTTTATGATTCCGATCCTCGGAGCCTTGATTCTTCAGGCTGCTTATGGTGCGGTTGATCTGATCGTCGTCGGCCGATATGGATCGACGTCCGGACTTTCCGGGGTTTCGACCGGCAGTCAGGTGCTGAATCTGGTGACATTTGCTGTCACACAGCTTGCAATGGGCATTACGGTGCTGATCGCCCGGTACCTGGGTGAAAAGCGCCCGCAGGAGATCGGAGCTGTCATCGGCGGTGCGACACTTGTGTTCGCAGGAATTTCAGTCGTGCTGTTTATTCTGATGGTGGGCTTTGCACATCCGATCTCCGTACTCATGCAGGCACCTGAAGAAGCGGTTGATCTGACTACCATGT
The DNA here is from genome assembly GCA_902363135.1 of Lachnospiraceae bacterium. Taxonomy (GTDB): domain Bacteria; phylum Bacillota; class Clostridia; order Lachnospirales; family Lachnospiraceae; genus Choladousia. The sequence goes on along the minus strand of CABIZF010000001.1, from coordinate 747,888 downwards.
ATGTGCGGATCTGCGGCGGTGGTATTTTCTTTATTGTGGCCTATAATGTATTATCTGCAATTTTTCGTGGACTGGGTGACAGCAAATCCCCGCTGCTGTTTGTGCTGATAGCCTGTATCATCAATATCATCGGGGATCTGGTGCTGGTAGCCGGGTTTCATTTAGATGCGGCAGGTGCAGCAGCCGCAACCGTTCTGGCACAGGCATGCAGCGTCGTCTTTGCAATCGGTATTCTGGTAAAAAAGCATCTGCCGTTTACGATTGCTCGGAACGATTTTAAATGGAATGCGCAGTGTGGAAAATTTCTGAGGATCGGTCTGCCGCTTGCTTTTCAGGAAGTGCTGACGCAGCTTTCTTTTCTTGCACTTTGCGCATTTGTCAACCGGCTTGGTCTGGAAGCGTCTTCCGGTTACGGTGTAGCCTGCAAGATCGTTAATTTTGCGATGCTTGTACCGAGCGCCCTGATGCAGTCTCTGGCATCCTTTGTATCCCAGAATGTGGGCGCAGGAAAAGAAAAACGTGCAAGACAGACGATGTTCACCGGGATTGGTGTAGGACTTGTCGTCGGCTGCTTTGTATTTTGCTTTGTCATGTTCAGGGGCGATCTGTTGGCAGGTATCTTTACGACGGATGCGGCGGTTATCCAAAGGGGCTATGAGTATCTGAAGGGCTTTGCTCCGGAGACAATTATGACAGCTTTCCTGTTCAGCATGATCGGCTACTTTAACGGAAATAACCGGACCGTATGGGTAATGACGCAGGGAATGATTCAGACGCTTCTGATCCGTCTTCCGTTTGCCTATGTCATGAGCATCCAGCCAGATGCAAGCCTGACCATGATCGGTCTGGCAGCGCCGGTGTCGACGACGGTGGGCGTTGTGATGTGTGCCGTTTATTACTGGCATATGAATCGCAAAAAAGCCTGAGAATACCAGAATGGAGTTTTTATATTATGAGACATATACAGATAATACACAATGTACAACAGAGCCTCTTGGCCATGCAGGATCTGTCTTATCGGGATTTTCAGGTGAAGCTGATGCCGACGGTCGACAAAGAGACTGTGATCGGAGTACGCACACCGCAGCTTCGTTCCTTTGCAAAAGCTTTTGGAAAAACAGCAGGGGCAGGAGAATTTCTGGCGCAGCTGCCGCACACCTACTACGAAGAGAACAACCTGCACGGCATGCTGCTGGGGCAGATACGCGATTATCCGGAAGCGATCACTGAACTCAACCGTTTTCTTCCATTTGTCGACAACTGGGCGACCTGCGATCTGCTCGCGCTGCCGGTACTCGGAAAACATCTGGATCGACTGATCCCGGAGATTGACCGGTGGCTGACCTCGGATCACACCTATACAGTCCGCTTTGCGATCGGCCTTCTGATGCGTTATTACCTGGAAGATGCATTTCGACCGGAATATTCAGACCGGGTATTGCGCGTCTGCTCGGAAGAATACTATATTAATATGATGCGTGCCTGGTACTTTGCGACCGCGCTTGCAAAGCAGTATGACGCGATTCTCCCTTGCCTTACGGAGCACCGGCTGGATGTGTGGACGCACAATAAGACGATTCAGAAGGCGATTGAGAGCTACCGGATCACACCGGAGCAGAAAGCATTTTTACGAACGCTACGTGTGAAAAAGAATGCATAATTGTAGATTTTTTCAATTGACAAGTCAATATAATAAAACAAAGAATCGGTCATATAATAATAATTTCTGAGTATCATTGCATGGCCGATTTACACTTTTAGCTACTTGCCTGATTCGCTTAAATGCGCGTCGACCACTCCTGGCAGTTCCAGACTTTTGTCACGACATCCTGATAGAATTCCGGTTCGTGGCAGATCAGAAGGATGCTGCCCTTGTATTCCTGCAGGGCGTGCTTCAGTTCAGCCTTGGCATCAACGTCCAGATGGTTTGTCGGCTCGTCGAGCAGGAGAATATTTGTTTCGGTATTCATGATCTTGCACAGACGTACCTTTGCCTGCTCACCACCGGAGAGTACCCGCACCTGGCTCTCGATATGCTGTGTTGTCAGCCCGCATTTTGCAAGTGCGGCACGTACCTCATACTGTGTCCATGACGGAAAAAGCTTCCATATTTCTTCAATACAGGTCGTCGTATTTTTCTGATCCGATTCCTGCTCAAAATAACCGATTTCCTGATAATCGCCCCGGTGCACCTTCCCGGAAAACGGAGGTGTCAGGCCCAGGATACTTTTCAGGAGCGTCGTCTTTCCGATTCCGTTTGCACCGACAAGTGCAATCTTTTCACCGCGTTCCATCCGGATGTTCAGCGGGCGGGAGAGTGGTTCATCGTATCCGATCACCAAATCCTCTGTCTCAAAGATCAGTTTTCCGGATGTACGCGCAGTGCGGAAGGTAAATTCCGGTTTTGGTTTTTCACGTCCGAGCTCGATCACGTCCATCTTGTCGAGCTTTTTCTGCCGCGCCATCGCCATGTTCCGGGTCGCGACGCGTGCCTTATTGCGGGCAACGAAGTCCTTCAGCTGGGAGATTTCCTGCTGCTGACGGTTGTAAGCCGCTTCGAGCTGAGACTTTTTCATCTCATAGACCTCGCGGAAATGGTCATAATCGCCCGGATAACGGTCGAGCGATTTGTTTTCCATATGATAAATCAGATTCACGACGCTGTTCAGAAACGGAATATCATGAGAGATCAGGATAAAAGCATTTTCATAATCATTCAGATAACGCTTCAGCCATTCGATATGTCCCTCATCCAGATAGTTTGTCGGCTCGTCAAGCAGAAGAATATCCGGCTTTTCAAGCAAAAGCTTTGCCATGAGCACCTTGGTACGCTGTCCGCCTGAGAGCTCTGTCACATCCCGGTCCAGGCCGATATCCGTAAGGCCGAGCGCACGTCCGACTTCCTCGACCTTTGTATCGATCAGATAGAAGTCATGATGCTCGAGCAGCTCCTGAATCGTCGCGGTTTCTTCCAGGAGACGTGTCATTTCTTCCTCATCGGCACTGGCCATCTGTTCAAACATTTCATTCATGGACGCTTCCAGGTCAAATAAAAAAGCGAATGCGGTCTTGAGCACTTCGCGGATCGTCATGCCTGGCTCAAGTACGGTATGCTGGTCGAGATAGCCGACGCGGACGTTTTTTGCCCACTCTACAGTTCCCTCATCAGGCATCAGTTTCCCGGTAATAATGTTCATAAATGTGGACTTTCCTTCCCCGTTCGCGCCGATCAGTCCGATATGCTCACCCTTTAACAGACGGAAGGAAACATTTTCAAAAATTGCCCGGTCACCAAAACCGTGGCTCAGGTTTTTTACATTTAAAATCATGCGGTTTAACTCCTCTTATATGTCAGATTCTTATCCTATACAAAACGAATGCCCCGGATCCTTTGACAGAGGCGGGGTATTGCGCTTTTGGTATTATAGCATGATATTATCTGGCTGGCTAGAGCGTGTTTGAAAAATGCTTTTTATCAGCGGATAAAGTTTGTGCTGACGCGCGGCTCCTTCTCCGGAAGACCGAACGTCTCTTTGCCGAGCTGGATGCTCTTCATCAGGAACGTCATATTCCGGGCGAGAGTCCGCATGACCTGAAGCCCCTCCAGATCCTGGGCGGCCTCCGATGCATTGTTGCCGTGGATGCTGTTCCAGTAATGGCTGGATGCAACCGGCATACCGGCAATCGTAAAATACTTGTTCAGCTCGTCAAAGGACGCAGAGAGTCCGCCACGTCGGGCGGATACGACTGCTGCTCCGACCTTCATTGTCTTATCAAAATGCGTGCTGTAGAAGAGACGGTCAAGAAATGCAATCAATGTCGCATTTGCGGATGCATAATAGACCGGACTTCCAACGACAAGGCCGTCTGCCTCCTCAAATTTCGGCGCCGCCTCATTTACAAGATCAGAAAATGCGCATTTGCCGAGCTTTGAACAGGCATTGCAGGCTACACAGCCCCGAATATCCTGTTTTCCAATCTGCAGAAGCTCTGTCTCAATGCCATTAGCCTGAAAAATCTGCTCCATTTCATGCAATGCCGTGTAGGTGCTTCCCGCCGTGTGCGGGCTGCCGTTTACTAATAATACCTTCATAAGTAAAACTCCTTCCTTTTAAATATACAATATCCTGTTTATTTTACCATACAACAAAACAAATGAAAATGCCAGAGAAAATGAATTCTTTCTTGTTAACTTTTTGTACTTTTTGATATTTTTATAGATGCTTTGACTGATTTTGTTTGACTATCTGTGCTTCCTGCGTTAAAATTTTCAGTATATGCTTCCGCAAACGGCTTTAAATCCGGCAGCTTTTACAAATATGTGTCAGAGAAGATGAGAATATCCGTTACCTTCGGAAGCAATATAATATTACACGTGTGTGAGAGGAGAATTATGTAAATGAAACGAGAAAGCTTTCAATCAAGGCTTGGTTTCCTGCTTGTGACAGCAGGCTGTGCCATCGGCATTGGAAACGTCTGGCGTTTTCCGTTCGTGGCAGGACAGAACGGTGGCGGCATTTTTGTCATCCTGTATCTGATATTCCTGCTGTGTATGGGAGTTCCGGTGCTGACGATGGAGCTGGCCGTCGGAAGAGCAAGCCGCAAGAGCGCGGTGCTGGGGTATAAAGCACTGGAGAAACCGGGTAGCAAGTGGCATATTCACGGCTGGTTCTGTATTTTTGGCTGCTATATGCTCATGATGTATTACACGACGGTTTCCGGATGGATGCTGAGTTATTTTTTCCGCTTTGTCACCGGGACCTTTCATTTGGGTATGGATGCCACGGCGGTTGGCGGTGTGTTCAGTGATCTGCTTGCTTCTCCGAAGGAAATGGGGATCTGGATGGCAGTCACCGTTGTGCTTGGATTTCTGGTATGCAGTATGGGATTACAGAAGGGTGTTGAGAAGATCAGTAAATATATGATGTCGGCACTGCTTCTTCTGATCATCGTGCTTGTCATTCACAGCCTGGCTTTATCCGGCGGCGCAGAGGGCATCCGGTTCTATCTGATACCGGATCTGCAGCGCGCATCAGATGTTGGTATCGGAAGCGTCGTGTCTGCGGCAATGAATCAGTCATTTTTTACACTGAGCCTCGGTATTGCAGCGATGGAGATTTTCGGGAGCTATATGAGCAAGAATCACACGCTGGCCGGCGAAGCTATCCGGATCTGTGCGCTGGATACCTTTGTCGCGATCATGTCCGGTCTGATCATTTTTCCGGCTTGCTTTTCTTTCGGAATTCAGCCAGATGCAGGTCCGTCCCTCATTTTTGTGACGCTGCCGAACGTCTTTATCAACATGGCAGGCGGACGTATCTGGGGTGCATTGTTCTTTCTGTTTATGACATTTGCGAGCTTCAGCACCGTCATAGCAGTATTTGAAAATATCATTTCATTCAGCATTGACATGTTTGGCACGGAAGCGAAGCCGCTTAGCCGAAAAAAGGCAGCGATCATCAATGGCATTATCGTTCTGATCGCGAGCCTTCCGTGTGTACTTGGCTATAATATCTGGAGCGATCTGCATCTGATCGGTGGCAGAGATGTACTTGACAGTGAGGATTTCATTGTCAGCAACCTGCTGCTTCCGGCCGGATCTCTGATTTACCTGCTATTCTGTGTGACGAAATTCGGATGGGGGTTTGACCATTATTACGAGGAATGCAATACCGGTTCCGGCATTCGTCTTTCCAGAAAGCTGAAGCCGTATTTCCAGTTTATCCTTCCGATCCTGATTTTGATCATTTTGATTCAGGGCTTGATGTAAAACCCGAACTTGTAATTGACTGTGAAATAAATAGGACGTAAAATAAATGAAGAAGGAATCAAACAAACAGGCAGCAGAAATAAAATAGAACAAAAAAGGGGGATTTACACACTATGAAACCACAGGAAAAATATCTCATTGATACGGATGCGAACCGCGCTTTTTTAAAGGAAGTACGCGAAAGCCTGCTTTCTTTTGGACATCAGTTCCCGTCGCCGGGCGGAAGCTCCTACTATCTTGGAGATGACGGAACGCCGTGGAAGGACCGCAGCCGTGAGACCTGGGTCACAAGCCGCATGGTACATGTCTACAGCCTTGGCACATTCCTTGGACATCCTAACAGCAGGGAGCTGGCAGAGGCCGGGTTAAAGGGGCTCAGAGGAGAACTGCACGACCGGGAGCATGGCGGCTGGTATGCAGGACGGAAAGCCGATGGCGGTATCCTTCCGAATAAGCAGTGCTATGCACATGCATTTGTCATCCTTGCCGCATCGAGCGCGACACTTGCAGGCCTTCCTGGGGCAAAGGAGCTTTTGGATGAGGCGCTGGCTTTGTATGACCTTCGTTTCTGGAACGAAGAAGAAGGCTTATCCTGCGATACCTGGAATACAGAGTTCACCGTGCTCGATGATTATCGCGGATTGAATGCAAATATGCATACAGTAGAGGCATTTCTCGCAGCAGCAGATGTGACGGGAGAGGAGAAGTACCGTGTGAGAGCCGGACGGATCATCGATCATGTAAAAGGCTGGGCAGAAGCCAACCAGTGGCGGATTCCGGAGCACTTTACAAAGGAATGGATCGCCGAACTGGACTGCAATCAGGACAAGCCGGACGACCCGTTTAAGCCGTATGGAGCAACGCCGGGGCACGGCATCGAGTGGGCGCGGCTGATCGCACAGTGGGCGCTTTCGACCTATCCGAATGATCCGGATGCGGCAAAGGAATACCTGACGGTTTCTCAGAATCTGTACAACCGTGCCGTAGCGGACGGCTGGAATGCCGACGGTGCACCGGGCATTGTCTATACAACAGACTGGGATGGAAAGCCGGTCGTACACGACCGTATGCACTGGACACTTGCTGAAGCAATCAATACATCGTCCGTACTGTACCATGTGACCGGCAATCAACGCTATGCAGATGACTATGCACAGTTCATGCAGTATCTGGATGAAAAGGTGCTGGATCATGCACACGGCTCCTGGTTCCATCAGCTGGATCAAAACAACGAGCTGCTCGGTACCGTATGGCCTGGGAAATCCGATCTGTACCACGCGACGCAGGCGACGCTGATTCCATATTATAGTCCGGCGCTTTCGATTGCACCGGCAGTGAAAGAAGGAAATCTGATTTAACCGAATCAAGCAAGTCTCTGCTTCAATTGCGCAAAGCAATAAGCAGTGGGTTGGGACTTGCTTGTATCAGGAGTGGTACAAGCCACTCCTGATAAGCTGCGAAGCAGCTATTCGGTTATGAGCAAGTAGCGAAGCGGATTGCGAATATCCGGTTGACCCGAATCAGCTGCAAAACAGCATTCGGCTATGACATATCATAAGGAGGGACCCGGATTCCTTATGATCCTGCAAGTAGCGAAGCTAGACCCTGTCAGCAGAGCTGCAGGGATGGATTGCGAATATCTGCTTGACCATATCTGAGATTTTCCACTAGTTTACATAACAACATTATGTAAACTAGTGGAAATACAATCAATTATATAATATATAAGAGAGATAAATAAAAAACATCAACTATGTCTGTAAAATATCCATGACATAATTGATGTTTTTATTTTCTTTTTTACTCACGCCTTCCGCAATTTTACTGCCGTAGCAGCTTTCCGCCTGCGGCTGTCATCCATTGCCGCATAATGCTTTTTCGTCGTGTTGACATCCTTGTGCCCGAGCACATCAGCCACAAGGTAAATATCGCCGGTTTCCTGATAAAGAGTCGTGCCATAGGTACTTCGCAGCTTGTGCGGTGTGATTTTTTTGGTCGTCGTGATCTCGCGGGCGTACTTTTTTACCATATTTTCCACAGCCTGTATACCAATCCGTTTTCGTTGGGTAGAGTAGAAGAGAGCATGCTCATGTCCGGCCACCGGTGTGATCGCAGCGCGGTCTTCCAGATAATTGAGCAGCGCCTGCTCGACCTCATCGCCGAAATAAATCATCATTTCGGATCCGCCTTTGCGCACGACCCGGATTGCATCATTTTTAAAATCAACATCCTCCACATCCAGTCCGACACATTCTGACACACGGATTCCTGTGCCGAGCAGCAACGTGACAATTGCAAGATCACGCAGCCTGGTTTTTTCATAATAGGCCTTTTTCTGACCGGTCAGAGAATCGCCTGCATGTTCAATATAGTCCAGCAGCTCAGCCGTTTCGTCCGGATCCAGCCGTATGATGGCTTTATCATGCAGTTTTGGCATGTCCACCAGCAGAACCGGATTCGTTTTTATCATTTCACGTTTGTAATAATAGTTATAAAAGCTTCGAAGAGCAGACATTTTGCGCTTCAGGCCGCGTTCGCCATTGGTCTGGAGACGGTTGTCCTCGGCAGAATCATAGACCTTGAGATATTCCTGAAATTCTTCAATATCGACGGCCTGGAGCTGATCCAGTACGTCAACGGTAAAATCATCCATCGTTTTGTCTTTAAAGGCCGGATTTTCTGATAATAAGAAATGAAAGAAAACCCGGATGTCATACGCATAAGAAATCCTCGTACGCGCAGAGGTCGTCGGCTCCATAGCACGGAAATAATCGCGGGTAAATGGAGGGAGTGTTTTTAAAACTTCACGGAGCTTTTGGGTTTGTTCGATTGTTACCTGATCATGGTAAGTCTGCGTTTTTTCCATATGTAGAGTCCTTTCTGAATGAATACAGATCGATCTATTTGAAAAACATGTGTTTGTCGTATAGATCTATTATACTATTTTCAGCACTTTCTGGCAAGGATTTTTCTTAAAATTGGTCGATTTCAATATTTTCTAAACATCTACAAATAACATCAATCCGGTTTTTTTATTATTCATTACATTCCTTGTCTATCAATACAATCTTTCACACGCTTCAATTCAACGATATACTCTGTCGTTCCTTCCTCAAACTTTTTCTGACCGGTCATTTGAAATCCATGCCGCTGATAAAATGCAATGGCCTTTGTATTTTTCTCCAGCGCCCATAATTGATTTGCCTGAAAATTCTTAATTGCGAATTCGATCAGCTGATGACCGATTCCTTCGTTCTGAAAACAAACATCCACGTACAATTTGTAAATTTCCCTTCCGGCCATTTGCAGAAATCCTTTGACCACGCCATCCTCATACACATAGATATTCGAAACTACATCTTCCTTTTTCAAATACTGTTCAATAAATGTCACGACTTGAAGCTCTCCAAATGAATATTCCGCATCTTTAAAAATCGGGAAATAATTTATTCGATTATTAAACACAAAAATTTCTGCGATCCGTGACAGGTCGCTTTGCCTGACTCTTCGAATGTTCATAGTTACAAACCTCCTATAACTTTTCATTCATGCAGACCGTAGACCAGATCATTATGGTACACTTATCTATATCTGGCTAACAGAATTTTGTCATCCCTGCTGTTTTACAGCACGGATGCTACGAAACGGTCTCTATTACCTATCATAGCACATCAAAAAAGAAAAAGGAATTAGCGGTTGTTGCGCCTTGCAATCCCGCTGTAAACAGAGTATAATAATAAATTCGAAAAGACTTTTTTACGATAATCTACAAAGAAAAGGATGGTAGACTATGACACAGTCAAGAACACATACCTGTAATGAGCTGCGGCTTGCAGATGCCGGAAAGTCTGTAACGCTCGTCGGCTGGTATGAAAATTTACGAAGAGTAAGTAAAAATCTCGGCTTCCTGATTCTGCGTGACTTTTATGGCACGACGCAGATCGTGATCGAGACCGAGGAAATGATGGATCAGATTTCCGGTGTAAATACAGAGTCCACACTCTCCGTTTCCGGTGTTGTCCGGGAGCGTTCCAGTAAGAACCAGAATCTTCCGACCGGTGAAATCGAGGTCGTTCCGGAGAAAATCGAGATTCTCGGAAAATGCATTTACAACGAGCTTCCGTTTGAGATCAACCGTTCCAAGGAAGCGGATGAAAATACACGTCTGAAGTACCGTTACCTTGACCTGCGCAATCCGGCTGTCAAGGAGAAAATCGTACTTCGCTGCAACGTAGTCGCTGAGCTGCGCCGCAGTATGATGGAGCACGGATTTCTGGAGATCACGACCCCGATCCTCACCTGCTCTTCTCCGGAAGGTGCACGTGACTATCTCGTTCCGTCTAGAAATCATCCGGGCAAGTTTTATGCACTGCCGCAGGCTCCGCAGCAGTTCAAGCAGCTTCTGATGACCTCCGGCTTCGACCGCTATTTCCAGATTGCACCGTGCTTCCGCGATGAGGATGCGCGTGCAGACCGCTCTCCGGGTGAGTTCTATCAGCTCGATATGGAGATGGCGTTTGCTTCTCAGGAGGACGTATTTGCCGTGCTCGAGGACGTTCTCCCGCCGGTATTCGAGAAGTTTGGTACTTATAAGAAAGCTTCTACTGCCCCGTTCACCCGCATTTCTTATCGCGATGCGATGGAGAAATACGGAACAGACAAGCCGGATCTGCGCATTGACCTGACTGTTCAGGATGCGACCGCATGCATGGCAGACTGTGGCTTCGGACCGTTTGAGGGCAATGTCGTAAAGGCCGTTGTCGTAGACGGATTCAAGGGTACAAGGAAGGTCATCGATAAGCTGATGGCTGACGTAGAGGTACAGGCTGGCAATAAGGGCTACTGGTTCAAGGTAGACGAAAGCGGCGCTCTGTCCGGCGGCATTGCAAAGTTCCTGCAGGAGCGCGCGGAAGATGTAAAGGCTGCTCTTGGCCTGAAGCCGGGTGATTTCGTCGGTGTATGCGCCGGCAAGAAGCTTGCTGCCCAGAAGACCGCCGGTGTGCTCAGAAAGTATCTTGGCGCCGCTTCTGAAGGCCATATGCGAACCGACTGCTACGAGTTCTGCTGGATTGTAGATTTCCCGATGTACGAGATCGGCGAGGAATCCGGCGAGCTGGAGTTCTGCCACAACCCGTTCTCCATGCCGCAGGGTGGATTGGATGCGCTTGAGAATAAAGATCCGCTCGATATTTACGCATACCAGTACGATCTGGTCTGCAATGGCGTAGAGCTCTCTTCTGGTGCTGTCCGGAACCACGATCCGGAGATCATGGTAAAGGCATTCCAGCTCGTAGGACTTGGCGAGGACGACGTAAAGGCAAAATTCCCGGCAATGTACAATGCATTCTGCTACGGTGCTCCGCCACATGCCGGTATCGCACCGGGCGTTGACCGTATGGTCATGTTGCTTGCCGGTGAGGACAGCATCCGTGAGATCATCCCGTTCCCGATGAACAAGACGGCACAGGATGTCATGATGGGCGCTCCGTCCGCAGTCGATCCGAAGCAGCTCTCCGACGTACACATTCAGCTGGACCTTCCGAAGAAGGAAGAAGCATAAAGGAGCACTGGCTATGACATTTGCATATCCTGCAATCATTCATCCGACAGAAAAAGGCTACACCGCTACTTTCCCGGATCTGACGGACTGTGCAGCGGAAGGAGACACGTTAAACGAGTGTCTGGACAATGCCTACCACGCGATGTACAACTGGCTCTACGTGGAGCTGACCGAGTTTGAAGGTCATCTCCCGCCTATCTCCCACAAGGAGGATCTTATCCTGCAGGAAGGAGATTTTGTCCGGAATATTTCGGCGATCATGCGCCTGACAGACGGATGGGATGAGTAAGCAGATAAAAATTTGATAAGAGAAATACCAGCCTGAAGCGATGAAAATGAACGCATCTGGCTGGTATTTTTTTGAACGCAGATCGCGAAGCGACTGCGTTCATGAGCAAGTAGCGAAGCGGATTGCGAATGTCCGCTTTACGCAGGTGGTTGGGACTTGCTTGATTCGGTTAAAAAGGAGTGTGGTTGCTACCACACTCCTTAACTTACTTACCTATAATCAGCCAAGATACTCTTAGTTAATCTCCACACTATAATCCATCGTATACAGCAGATTTCCACCAGCCACATCATAAAATGCTACCTGGAAGGTCGTCTCACCACTTGCAAGGAAGGACGCGGTCAGATTGCCGGTCGCCCAGAATTCGTTCTGATCGAAGGAAACCATACTTGTATCCACATTCTCGATTGTCGCGTAGCCTGCGTCACTGCCGTCCATGAGGATGGTCGCAGTCGCAGTCGTCCCGGCCATGTAGCCATCTTCTGCCGGGGTGATGGAAAATCCATACGGAGAAGTCTGGAACATCCATGTATAGCTGTCCGGTGTAGCCTCTGAGCTGCCTCTTCCATCCTCGGTAGAAAATGCATCCTGAGACATTGCGACAAAATAGGTCGCGTTCTGTGCCAGCGGCGCAGAAAGAGTCAGAACTGCCTTATAACCATCTGTCCAGCCAAGCTCATTGAGCTCATCATCATCAAGCGGTGAGATCGTTACTTTCTTTTCATCGTTCATATTTACAGTTTCTACAAGAGAGGAATCGACTGCATTGTATACGGATACAGTACCGGAGCCTGCAATGATATCGTCACGCTCAAAGCTTACGGTCAGCTCCTGAAGGCCTGCCGGATATACTTTGTAATTTGTAGCCTCTGAGGTGACCGGAGAAAGGACGAAATCGCTGAGCGGAATGATTTCAATATCGGAGGTAACAAGATCGTTGCCATCCGTACTTGTCGTCTCAGACGAAGCTTCTGTTGCGGTCTCAGTCTGTGCTTCTGTGGTGTTTTCTGACTCAGAATAATTGTCGGAGGTCGTAATATCAAATTCTCCGGATGGTGTGGTTTCGGACTGAGCGGCCTCGGTCTGCTGCGCTTCTGTCTGTTCCAGTGCAGAAGAATCCGTTGCATCGAAGCTGACGTTATCGCCAAGTGCGGATTCATCTGTATTCTTCAGAATGCTGTCCGGAGCGAGTGTCTCAGGCGTTTCGGTCTGCTCGGTATTGGCAGCGGCATCCTGTGCAGTGCTGTCATCGGAGCCGATCACCTGGGAATCATCGATCGTATTATTTACATTCTGCTCGACGCGCTCAAGTGTCTCCTTCATGTCCTCATAATTGTAATTTTGATCTGCAATCTCCTCGAGCAGATCCTGAAGCAGCTGACGGTCGTCATCGCTGAGTGAAATGTTTTTCTCCTGGGCAACCTGATTGATGATCACATCGATATCATTCTGTGTTTCCTGGTTGACCTGATTGCCCTGAATGACCTGCATCTTTGTGTCATTTACGATCTCAGTCGCCTGCTGCTGTCCGATCGTATTTGCGATCGTCGTGGTCGTGATCATCTCCTGCGTCGCAATTTCCTTTTTCGTCTCGTCGAGCTGTTCGCCGGATGCAGACTCATACGCCATCAGAATGCCTGTCAGTGCGCCGGTACCGGATACCTCAAACGGAGCTGCAGCCAGTACGTCACAGTTCACAACACCGGATGTTGAAAGCGTAGATGCGATCATATTGCTGGTGACCCAGGAAAGGTTCGCGGTCTTTACCTGAATACCACCGGAAGTCGTCGGGCAGACAAGCGCACAGCTGTAGGTATGTGTACCGATCTGCTCAAGCGGTACATAAGAGCCGAGATGGTTCCGCTCGTCCTGATTCGTGATGGTCAGTGTCTGAATGCTCTGCCCGGATACGCCAAAATAGCGGAGAATCGCATTTTTCTGATCCTCGGAAAGGTCAGCGCCGAGTGTTACGACCTTCTGTCCATCAGCAAATACAAGCGTGGATGGGATCGCCGCGGTCAGGCAGATCGCGCTCATAATCAATGATAACAGTTTTCTTTTCATACAATATCCTCACTTTCAAATACAGTATTTCTGCTGCTTTTGTTTTCGCTTTTTCATTATAACACCCGCTTCTTCGGATTACAAGGAAACAAAAGGAACAGAATTATTAAGAATTATCAAAGTATCACAAAACATCTGTTTGCTTTTTTGACTTTTTTATGCTATACTCATAAAAAGATATTTCGCCCCAATGATACACGGAGGATACCCTATGGAAAACAGACCGATTACAAAAAAGCAGGAAGAGATCCTGAATTATATAAAAGATGAGATTCTGGAGCGTGGCTTTCCACCGGCGGTACGGGAGATCTGTCAGGCAGTTGGATTAAAGTCAACGTCTTCTGTTCACTCTCATTTGGAGTCACTGGAGAAAAATGGATACATCCGACGCGACCCGACGAAGCCACGTGCGATTGAGATTTTAGATGAGTCGTTTAATATGCTTCGTCGAGAGATGGTCAATGTTCCGGTCGTTGGCACGGTTGCAGCCGGCCAGCCGATTCTCGCGGAGCAGAACATCGACAGCTACTTCCCGATCCCGTCTGAGTACATGCCGAACGAGCAGTCCTTCATTCTCAAAGTAAAAGGTGAGAGCATGGTCAATGCCGGTATTCTCGACGGAGACAGTGTGCTTGTTATGCAGCAGACAACGGCACGTAATGGAGACATCGTAGTCGCCCTGATCGAAGACTCCGCGACTGTGAAGACTTATTACAAAGAAAATGGCCACTATCGTCTCCAGCCGGAGAATGACACGATGGATCCGATCATTGTAGATGACTGCAAGATTCTTGGGAAGGTCTTTGGAGTGTTCCGTTTCTTCTAAAAGCCAGACTGTTACAAACTGAATTTTTACATTTTTATAAATTTTATAAGTGAGATGGCAGCTTTCACATGACTGTTTACGTGATGTGAGAAGCTGCCATTTTATTTTTATTTTCTGGAACAACGATCTAAGGAGTCATGCTATTGCTTTGCTATAGATACTTTACATAACATAATTATGTAAATTTATTTGAACGCAAATAAGCATTCCACAGCTTCAAGTGCGCGGAGTACTAAGCGGCAGGTGAGGGGGGATGCTTATGTCAGTGGGAGTTGAAAGCTCCCACTGACAGGTCGCGAAGCGACTGCGTTCATGAGCAAGTAGCAAAGCGGATTGCGAATGTCCGCTTTACAATATCATGGAATCCGAATAAAAGTATCTACAAAATAGACAGACATGTAATCGGATAAAACAAATGAAATTTAAAAAGAAGAGCTCTCCAACCATAAAACTATGATTGAATCACTCTTCTGCTATTACGTTTACATAATGAATTTATGTAAACTATTTATTATCCTCTGTTTTTTCCGGAGCAACCTTCTCCTCTTCCGGCGGGTTGACCCATGCCGGTGCAGCTGCACCAAAACGCTTTGGAAGGCCCTCAAGCAGCTCCTTCGGCATTGCGATATGGAAGCCGGCCGGATTCAGAAGAAAGCCCTTAGAATCTTTGATGACGAGCTTGGCAAGGTTCGCAAACGGTACAGAAAGCGCTTTGAACTTATTCTCACGGTTGAACTTTGCAAACTCATTCGGATCCGTGAACAGCGGCTGAAGTACATCACCGTTCTTATTCTTCAGAATCGGGAGACGGTATTTCTTCTCTTTGAGCTTTTCCAGATCCGGCTCCGGTCCTTCCAGCAGTTCAATCGGAACCATGTATTTCGCCTTGTACAGATTTGCAGCGAGCTCTTCCTCCAGATCGACCAGGTTCTTCTGCTCATTCGGAACCGGGCGGGAAGCCTCCTGCATGAAATACAGGCCTGTCAGCTGCAGCTCCGGATTGGATATTGGCTGCTGCTCTTTCGGAAGCTGGGAAAAGTCCGGACGCTTCACAAGCTCAGCCAGCTCGATTGTATCAGTACCGGATTCACTGACGAATACCAGCTCATTGACGCCGATCGTAAAGAGCATGGAGAAGAAGCTTAAGAAACGCTGGTTCTGGAACTTAATGCCCTTTAAAAGAACCTTTTTTTCCGAGTATTTTTTTGCAAATTCCTGAAGCTGCTCTTCGGTATCAAAGATCCAGATCTGATCGTTAAAAGTCTCCGGATCGCAGACTACAAACGGCATATTGGTGAACATGCAAAATGCAACGATCATATCTTCCTTTTTCTGGATGTTTCTCATCAAAAATGTCTTATCAACTGCCATAGTTTTTCTCCTGTTCCACTGCCGGACAATGCCGGCAGCACATTTTTTCTTACAGCTCTTCTACCTGAATCTCTTTCCCATCTCTCCAGATACGCTCCAGATCGTAGAAAAGACGGTTCTCCGTATCAAATACATGTACGATGATGTCGCCATAATCCAACAGAATCCAGTTAGCGGACTGATAGCCTTCGGTCTGCTTTGCCGGATGCCCTGCCTTATGCAGCGCTTCATCTACGCTGTCAGCCATCGCCTGTACCTGATTGTGGTTGGTTCCGGAAGCAATGATAAAATAGTCGGCAATCACGGAAACACCCTCAATATTGATGATCTTAATATCCTGTGCCTTTTTGTCCGCAAGCGCATCGTATGCGAGCTTTGCCATCTCTTTTGACTGTTTGTCGGCCATGTGCTATGCCTCCTTTTTTTCGATTAAATTTTTATAATAATTATAAGCCACAACGCTCTGATTATCAAGTCGTGCTTTTTCTTTTTCCAGATAAAGAATCGTATCATGCAAGGTCATATATACGGCCATATCCAGATCATGAAAGGCCATCTGGCGGATCTGTGGAAGATGCTCTGCTTTGTTTCGCATCGGTTCGATATAATCAGAAATAAAAATGATCTTTTCGAGCAGCGTCATCTCCGGCTTACCGGTTGTATGCCAGGTGATCGCAGACAAAATTTCCGGATCCTCAATGTCATACTTTGCTTTTGCAATATAGGCGCCCAGCGGTGCATGCAGAAGATACGGCGCTGCAGCCTCCGCTTCAGAGACCTGGATATTGTGCTGCTTGCAGAGCTTTAGCTTTTTATCATTTGGAATGCATTTTGCGCAGTCATGCAGAAGCCCGGCGACCTGTGCCTGTTCCGGATCAGCGCCATAGCACATGGCAAGCGCCGCTGCTGTATACATTACACCGAGTGTATGCTGATAGCGAGCTTCATCAATATATTTTTTCAGCTTTTTCTGCATTTTTATCAGATTGTAGGTACTCATCTTTTTTCCTCAAATTTACAGATACAGTGCATGCTCTTCGATGTACTGCCATACGGGATCGGTTACATAATACCGGATGGAACGTTTCTGACTGCGCATCTGCCGCAGATGACTGGATGCGATGTCGATATCCGGCGTCTGCAGAAGGTAAATTCTGGCCTGAAACCGTTCTTCCAGTTCATGCATTTTCGCCTGAATCTTTTCCAGACCCATCTGATCCCGGACGGCTACAGCCAGAATGCTGTCACGGCAGATTTCTTCCGGATGATACCAGGTATCAAAAGCCATCAGGGAATCTGCACCGATAATAAAATAATAATCGATGTCCGGATGCTTCTGTGTGAGCAGGTTCAAAGTATCCTTTGTGTAGGTATAGCCTTCCCGGAGCATTTCTTCCGGATCGAGTTTAAAATGTGGATTGCCCTCAATTGCAAGCCGCACCATATCAATGCGCTGAGCGTCAGTCGCACCGACTTTTCGCTTATCCTTGTGCGGGGGATTACCGGCAGGAAGAAACAGTACCTGCTCAAGCTGAAACTGCTCATAAGCACATTCTGCCAGCATCAGATGACCGATATGAATCGGATCAAATGTACCACCCATCAGTCCAACACGTCTTCTTGTCTGTTCCTGCATGCCATTCCTCCGACTATGCGTACTCCTCTGACCTATGCCTGCTTCTTTGCAGCCTTTGGGAGTTCAATTTTCTTTTTGCCTTCTTTTCCCTCTTTATACAGAACAATCTTTTTGCCGATGACCTGTACGACCTGTGAACGGGTGCGTTCCGCCACAACCTGTGCAAGCTCATTCGGATCGTCCATGCAGTTCTGAAGCACGCTGATCTTGATCAGCTCGCGCGCCTCAAGTGCCTCTGCAATGGCAGCTGTATTTTCAGGAGTCAGGCTTGATTTTCCGATCTGGAAAATCGGGTCCATGGTCATTGCCAGCCCCTTCAGATAGGCTCTCTGTTTACTTGTCATGCTTTCTCCTTATATTATGCGGACTCCGCATTTGTCTCATACAGACGCTTCAGTCGCCTGCATCTGTTTCATGCAGATGTTTCAGTCGCCTGCATCTGTCTCATGCAGACGCCTCAGTCGCCTGCATCTGTCTCATGCAGACGTTTCAGACAGGCCGCAGATCATAAATGATCTGCGGCTGAGGTCGGGAAATAGAATTTCCCGACCTCACATCGTGTATAAACAGCCATCTGCAAATAAATTTGCAGCTGTCTGTCTCTACACAATGCGCCTGCCTGAAACTATTTGTAGTAATCAAATTGTAATCCATACATCCGGATCGTATCCCCGTCTTTTACGCCGAGTGCCTCAAGCTGTTCCAGAATACCGTTTTCTTTGAGAAAGTTCTGGAAGAACTGAAATCCCTTTTCGGATTCAAGATTTGTGTAGCCAAGCATTTTTTCGATGCGCGGTCCTTCTACAATGAAGGTGTTTGCCTCTTCTTCGGACTTCTCGACTGTAAACGGAAGGTTTTCTACTTTTAAATGCACTTCCGGATCATATTCCTGTTCAAATACCGTCGTCTCTTTCGGAAGGCTGTTCAGCATCTTCTGTACATAATACAGAAGCTCCTTCAGGCCCTGCCCACTGACGGCTGAGATCGGAAATACTTCAATACCATCCGAAGAAAACGCATCTCTCAGGCGCTGGATCGGATCCTCTCCATCTTCTGCATAAAGTGCATCCATTTTATTGGCTGCGATGACCTGAGGACGTTTCGCCAGCTCCGGATCATAGCTTGCCAGCTCCTGGTTGATCTTACGGATATCTTCGACCGGATCCCGACCTTCTACCGATGCCGCGTCTACCATATGGATAATCACCTTGGTGCGCTCGATATGGCGGAGAAATTCCAGGCCGAGTCCGACACCCTCGGACGCGCCTTCGATCAGCCCCGGAATATCTGCGATGACGAAACCGCCGCCTTCCAGATCGACTACGCCGAGATTCGGCGAAAGTGTCGTAAAGTGGTAATTTGCAA
Source organism: Lachnospiraceae bacterium (assembly GCA_902363135.1). Lineage (GTDB taxonomy): Bacteria > Bacillota > Clostridia > Lachnospirales > Lachnospiraceae > Choladousia. The sequence continues at coordinate 729,007 of CABIZF010000001.1, read as the reverse complement.
TTTTCGGTGTCGCATTCGTCACACGGGAAAGCAAGGTAGACTTTCCGACGTTCGGGAAGCCGACCAGTCCGACATCAGCAATAACCTTCAGCTCCAGAAATACTTCCAGCTCACGTGCTTCCTGCCCTGGCTGTGCGTATTTTGGCGCCTGCATCGTCGAGGTGGCATAATGCATATTTCCATTGCCCCCGCGACCGCCGCGCAGTATGACCTGACGGCTGTTCTCGCCAGACATATCTGCGATAACCTGACCGCTTTCGGCTTCTTTGATCACCGTACCCTCCGGTACTCTCAGAACAATATCTTCTCCGTTTGCACCATGGCAACGACGCTTTCCGCCCGGTTCGCCGTCCTGCGCCGAAAATTTTCTTCTGTGACGGTACTCAATTAATGTATTTAATCCTTTATCTACTTCAAAAATCACATCTCCGCCTTTACCGCCGTCGCCGCCGTCCGGGCCGCCGTCCGGCACAAACAGTTCCCGCCGGAAGCTGACATGACCGTCGCCGCCTTTTCCGGAGCGGATGATGATCCTGGCTCTGTCTGCGAACATAATTAATCCCTTCTGTCCAGCGGATATTCGCAATCCGCTTCGCTGCTTGTTCATAACCTCTATAACAATAGAGGTCAAATACCCAATTATACAAACAGGCTTCAAACCACATCCTGATTTGAAGCCTGCATCACTCTTATTCTGCTTCTACCGGAAGAACAGAAACCTGTTTCTTGTCTCTTCCTTTTCTCTCGAATCTTACAATTCCATCAGCAGTTGCGAACAGTGTATCATCACCGCCGCGGCCAACGTTAAGACCCGGATGAATCTTTGTGCCACGCTGTCTGTACAGAATGTTTCCAGCCTTTACAAACTGGCCGTCTGCTCTTTTCGCGCCAAGTCTCTTGGACTCGGAGTCTCTGCCGTTCTTAGTAGAACCAACTCCCTTTTTATGAGCGAAAAGCTGAAGGTTCATCTTTAACATAGTTACACCTCCTCAAGTAATAAGGTAATATATTCATTTCCATATTCAGCCTCGATATTCCCGATCCCGAGAACCAGGCTGTCCATCAGCAACTGAGTCTTCTCATCCGGCACTTCCGAAAAACGAATCCGGAGCAATCCACCATCCTCAGCCTCTTCCACCTCAAACGGATCTTCCGTAAACTGCTCAATCGCATTTATGGTGTTCACCGCAAGAGCTGAAACTGCAGCACAGATGATATCAGAGCCCTCCTCTGCATATCCGGCATGTCCCGCACACTCAAACCCTTTATACTGATGTCCTGACTTCCACACTGTGAAGGTAATCATCGGAATTAACCGTTGATCTTTTCGATCTTAACCTGTGTGTACTGCTGTCTGTGACCGTTTTTCTTGTGGTAACCGGTTTTTCTCTTGTACTTGTAAACGATGACCTTTTTGGACTTATCGTTCTTTACTACGGTAGCGGTAACAGTTGCGGATGCAACGTCTGCGCCAACCTTAAGTCCGTCATTGCTTACTGCAAGCACCTGATCAAACGTAACAGTCTCGCCAGCTTCTACTCCAAGCTTCTCTACGTTAATGATATCGCCCTCGGCTACTTTGTACTGTTTACCACCTGTTGCAATAATTGCGTACATATGGCACCTCCTGTTTATCATTACTCGCCAAATTCGGTAGTCTTTTAAGACATTTATACCTCTTTGTGCGGCATACTTAAAGATAATAGCACAAGCATCGGGATACGTCAACTTATTTTTATAAGATTCTCTGATTTTTTTCCTTCGCTCCACTGCTTATTGCGCTGTACAATAGAAGCAGACAATTACCTTGCTCGGCCAAAAAAGCGATGGATGTCCGGAATTTCAGAAAGGGGCTTTTCTTTTTTCAACCGGGTGATCTCCACGAGCTGCAGCTTTGTCATATCAATCAGCGTGGTCGGGATCGGATCTTCCCGGAGCTTTGTATTCAGCAATGATAACAACACCTGGTTGGATGCGGAATCCTCCATATTAATAAAATCGATCAGTATAATACCGCTTAAATTACGAAGACGAATCTGATGTGCAATTTCCACTGCTGCTTCTTTGTTTACCTTCAGAATTGCTGCTTCTTTCTTTTTCCCGCCCTCGAATTTACCGGTATTGACATCAATCACGGTCAATGCTTCGGTCGGCTGGATAATGAGATAGCCGCCACACGGAAGCCATACACGCTCCTGTAATGCTTCCGGCAGACGCCGTTCCAGCGCATAGAGCTTCTCCATCGGAAGCAGGTGATCTTCATAAAAAATGAGCCGGTCCAAATCCTCCGGCTGCCATGTCCTGAGATATTCCGTCAGTTCCTGATACAGTCCGGTATCATCCGTCATGATTCGGTCGGCATCTGCCTCATACAGATCGGATAAGCGCGCCAGATAACCCTGCGGGCGGCGCAGCAGGCAGGTGCCACAGGTGCGGTACTGTGCATGTTCCATCAGCTCGGTATATTGACGGTAAAGTATCTGCTGATCCTTCCAGATCAGCTCAGCATCCCTTCCGCCCGCATTAGTACGGATCAGCCAGCCAAAACCAGCAGATGAAGTATCGCCGCCTGTGGTCGCATCTGTCTCTGATCGGAGCTGTTTTCCCTGATCTGACACGATCGCTTTCAAACGATGCTTTTCTTCTGCGGATAATTTACAGGATGCGGACAGCTGTCGGTTCCCTGTTGTCAGCAGCATATACTTCCCATGCAGTGTCAGATTTGTCGTGACGGCAGGTGCTTTTGTCTTGATCCCTTCCCGCAGGACCTGCACGAGCAGCTCATCGCCTGCCTGTGGCTTTGCAGAGGCCCCCTTTTTGGTATAGATGGGCTGCCTGATATCCTCCAATGGCAGATAGCAGATATTTCCAGGTGCGAGCTCGACAAAAGCAGCATTGATATTTTTGACGATGTTCTGAATTCTTCCGATATAAATATCGCCCAGAGCGACCGTATCCGACGACTTCTTTTCATAGCTGTCACTGTGAATCTCGATCGCTCTGGAGCCATGCATCAGAAAGGACATTACCTGATTTCCTCTGCGCGTAATCAGATAAATGCGATCAGCAGATTTTTCGTTTCTCATATGTCAAAATTCCTTTATATACTATCCTTAAACCTGTTCTGATGCAACGTCCTGCCCAAGCTCTCCGAGCGGAACGAGCTTTCGCTTTCCGTTTTTCCCGAGATCCGCATACAGCTCCCTGCGATGAATTTCATAGGCAAATGGCTCCGGTGTCACGTCAATGGATGCCAGATACGCATCCATGACAAGCTCCGGCTTAATATTTGCCTCGCTTCCGGCAGAGAGCCGGAAATAGACCGTTCCTGCATTGACGTACATGTCATAGATCAGCGGGCGGATGTCAAGCTCCTTCTCTCCTTTTTTCGTTTTCTTGATGACCGGAATAGACTTCTGAGCGTAAAAATGAGAGATCGCAGACTGCCAGTCTCCCTTTGGTGCCAGTCCTTTGCGGAAACGCAGCTCATAGTCCGCTGCAGCTACCAGCGTCATCGCTTTGCTGCCCTTCTCCTCCGGGATCTGTCTCCATTCTGTGACCGTGATTCCCTCCACGCCGACTTCATTCAGCCGTCGGATCGCTTCATCAGATGCAATCGGTGTGCGCAGCTCGACATCCATATACTCGCCGTCACTTGTCAGTCCGACGCCGAGCGGCTGAGCGAAGGACATAATCATGTGCGGACTCATCCCCTCGCTGTATGCGATATCGATCCCTGCACGGCGCATCGCCTTCTGAAAATAGCGCATGACATCCAAATGCCCGATAAACTTCATGACTCCATATTTTGAAAATTTTACTCGTACTCTCACGTTCTTCGCTCCTTATTCTCTGCATTCCGTGCAGACACCGCCACCATACTGTGCCGCTCCGCATCCGCTGCATTTCTGTCTGCAGTTTGGCGTCACCTCACGTGCATGGGCCCGCTCCCATTCCTTCCACAGGAATTTTTTCGTCACACCGATGCGAATGAAATCCCACGGGAATATCTCATCCCTGTCTCGCTCCCGCAGTGTGTAGAAATCCATATCGAGTCCCGCGTCTGCAAATGCCTGTACCCAGCGGTCATAATTCCAGTACTCCGTCCATGCATCAAAGAGTGCGCCATTCTCATAAGCAAGGCGAATGGCCTTTGCTACCCTTCGATCGCCACGTGCAAAAATGCCTTCGAGCAGCGTCTCGTCGGCCTGATGCCAGTTGTAGCGAATGCTCTTCTGGTTCTTCATATCTTTGATCTCGTGGTTGACTGTTTTGGCAAAGCCGAGATAATCGCCCGGTGTGTACATCCGTGCCCACTGGAACGGGGTGAACGGCTTCGGTACAAAGAAAGAGGTGCTGACAGTAATCTGGCATTTGCCGACCCGCTGCTCCTTCGGGATCTCATCGTAATAGTTCTCTGCAATTTTCTCTGCCAGATGCGCGATCGCCTTGCGGTCCTCTTCCTCCTCGAGTGGAAGACCGAGCATAAAGTACAGCTTTACTTTGTTCCAGCCGCCGTGGAACGCCTGATTTGCACCATCTAGGATAATTTCCTCTGTCAGGCCCTTATTGATGACGTTGCGCATCCGCTGGGAACCGGCTTCCGGTGCAAAGGTCAGACTGCTCTTTTTTACGTCCTGCACCTTGCTCATGACATCCAGAGAAAAGGCGTCGATACGCAGAGACGGAAGACAGACATTGATATTCTGATCCTGAAATTCATCGATCAGGAAGTTGACGATGCCGGCGAGCTCAGAATAATCGCTGGAGCTTAACGAGCTTAAAGAAATCTCCTCATGTCCGGTATTTTTCAGCATCCGGTACGCATGCTGCTTCAGAATCTCCAGGCTCTTTTCACGGGTCGGTCGGTAAAGCATCCCTGCCTGACAGAAACGGCAGCCGCGGATACAGCCGCGCTGAATCTCCAGTACAACACGGTCCTGTGTCACTTTAATATAAGGAACGACCGGTGCTTCCGGATATGGCGCGTTCGTCACATCCATCTGTACCTGCTTTTCTACGGTCTCCGGTACTCCTTCCTCTATCGGAGTAAACGATGCGATCGTTCCATCCTCTTTATATGTCACTGAATAGAGCGACGGCACATAGATGCCCGGAATATGTGCGGCACGGCGCAGAAATTCCTGGCGGGATGCGCCGGACTGCTTACATTCCTTATATAAATCAAGCAGCGGATCATAGACCGTCTCGCCCTCTCCGATGTAGAACAGATCAAAAAATTCTGCGATCGGCTCCGGATTGTACGCGCACGGACCGCCGCCAATGACAATCGGACAGTCCTCGCCGCGCTCGCTGGCATCCAGAGGAATACCGGAGAGCTCCAGAATCTGCAGAATATTCGTGTAACACATCTCATACTGGAGTGTAATGCCAAGAAAATCAAAATCTTTGATCGGATCCTGTGACTCGAGTGCGAAAAGCGGAATATGCTTTTCTCTTAATACTCTGTCAAGGTCAATCCATGGGGAGTAAACGCGCTCACACCATACGTCGTCACGACGGTTGAACATGTCATAAAGGATCTGGATGCCAAGATGGGACATGCCGATCTCATAGACATCCGGAAAACACATGGCAAAACGGATTGCCACCTGCTCCTTATCCTTCATCACCGCATTGACCTCCCCGCCGATATAGCGTGCGGGCTTTTCAATGCTCAGTAATATTTCATCACTCAGTGCTAATTTTCTCATATGATTTTATACCTGTTTTTCTGGTTCTCACACAGAGGTGAGAGATTGATAAGTTTCCTCTATGCTTTTGGGCATACTTTTACCATGATATAACACAAAGCGATATTCGTCAATACTTACAACTGTTATACGAACAAACCACCGCATAAGATTATCTTAACAGGTTTATGTAAAAAAGGGAGTGCCACTGCATCCGCAGGAACACTCCCATTGCTTTTTCTGATAGAGCTATTCATTTGTTTTTATTGTTATCAGTTCAAGAATGCCTTGGCGATCAGTCCATAGCCGGAACCTGGCCATGACGGAATATACGGAAAATTCCGGTCTGCTCGAGCAGACGGGTGATCGTAAAGAAAATAACGGAATCGATCGGCCACATGATCAGGTTCTTGAATGCACGCATCGGCAGGATCGCGAGGAATCCCTTTCCGTAGAGCATGTCCAGCCATAACGTATTCAGCAACACATTTACGATCAGAATGACTACAAACTTTGCTGCAAGCACACGCCAGATGGTCAGCTTGCGGCGATAATAAAAGCAGCCGTAAATGAACGCTGCCAGCATCGCATTGAATGTGAAGCCGAAGAAGAATGGTCCGTCCGGCTTCATGAAGAACTTTACCAGATCCAGCACACCTGCAAACAGACAGCCGGAAACCGGTCCGAACAGATAGTCCATAAGCTGGTTCGGGATACCGGAAAAACCGATTTTTACATACGGTCCGATATTAATAGATGCTACAGAATTCAGAATCAGGGCAAGTGCTGCCAGCATCGCACAGACGGCAAGTGCAGACGTTTTTTTCAGCTCTTTGGCTGAGTCGAGAAACATGTTCCCTTTTTTTCCCATAAAAAAATTACCTCCTTTTTACTTTTTCGCACACAATAGGAGATAATTTTAATTTACTTATCTTCTGTTGCAGCGAGAAGCAATTCACGTACCGCAAGATTTCTCTTTTCGTCCTTCGGCAACTCTCCATCCGAAAGGCACTTTACGCACATGAACTTACTCTGCATAGCTCTACGGCTCGAAGTATAGCCCATCTCAGAAGAAAAAGCAAGAGATATTCCCAACAAATCCCATGAAACTGAATTTTTGTAAGTTTTGTTCAAATTTTTTACAAAATAATGTGCAAAATGCAAAAAAAGAAAGCAGAATTATATCGCAGCAGGCACTCCGCGCATCATCCTGTAGTAGACCTGGATAAGCAGCGCGATCGCACCAAGCCATGCCAGTGGGCTGGCAATGCAGACCGCCGTATAACCAATGATCTGAGACAGCCAGAAAGCCGAGCAGCAGATAAAACGGTGCAGCCCAGTTCAGATATCCATCGGAATAGTGGTAAAGACCGACATCTGAAAGCCCATCGGGAATCCTGTCTGCAAGTCCCCTGATTCAATTGCGCAAAGCAATTACAGGTACGCAATAAAAGTGAAAAAGACCGGATCGCTCCGGCCTTTTCATGTATCGTATATCGTGTAAATTTTATGCCTCGGTCGCAGCTTCTGTCTCTGCGGCAGCTTCGGTCTCTGCCTCGGTCGCACCCTCGCTTTCCTCTTCTGCGCCAAGGTTCTCGGAGCAGAACAGTTCGATGCAGTTGTCCATCATCTCTTCATCGTAGTCCTTCAGGATGGCTGCTGCATTCCAGTATGCGTAATTGCCTTCGAACCAGCTCTGCAGATCGTCGGTATTGTCTGCGTAGCGGAACTCCAGATGATAGGTCGTCTCCGGTGTATCCGGGCTGAATGCGAAGTAGGTGAACATGCCGGAATCTGCGTCGTCGCTCTCGTAGAACAGGAATTCGTTCTCATTGTCCATGTCCATTGCATGATAGGTATGGCTGAATACTTCCTCGCCGTCTGCGTCCACACCGGAAATCGTGTTGCCGTCTACCGTGAACTCTTTTACATCACCGAGGAAGTAGCAGTCAAACCGCATGCTCTCCGGGTCTGCCTCATAGGCTGCAGCTGCATCTGGTCCATAGGTGTCAGCCATGCAGAACGACAGCAGATAATCAACGGAATCCGATACCGCATCCGCATCGACATACTCTGCCGCATACTTTTCCCAGGTGCTGCGGTTCTCTTCCTTTGAGAACTCCGGAAACAGCTCTACGAAGCTTCCCTGGATCTCCCCGAGGTAAGCGTCCTGATCGGCCTCTTCTGCACATGCAGAGAAACCAAATGCTGCGCACAACGACATTGACAGACAAAGTGTACCAATTGCCATTCTTCTTTTCATAACAGATCCTCCTGATTTCTGCCCGATCCGGACTGTCTCATAGCGTTTCGTCTGAGTTATCGGGCAATAAAATATATTAGCAATAACTAACTATAATTAGTATAAATTCATCTGTTCTGTTTGTCAAGTAGTCAAATGTAGTATTTTACAAATAAGGAAGAAATGTAGTATTTTACAAATAAGGAAGACGAGAAAAATTCCCGGATATCTCCTTTGCTGATCGTTTGACCAGTCGTGGATATCCGGGAATTAAAATCTGACTTTTATGCTCATATTGGGTGAATCCAAAAGTCTCACATCCACTTATGAGTAAGTTCATGCAGATTCGATATCTTTATAATTTATTTGATGAGATTACAGCGCCTTCTTGGCATCCTCCGCTGCCGCGAACGGTCCCGGGAGAATCTCGGTGCCGCGGTGGCCTCCGAAGTAATCTGCATCGAACTGAATCGTGGTGCCATCCGGATTCTCAAACGGCTGCTCCGGCTCGAATGCTTTTCCGAGTACACCGGTATTTACCATGCTGTGGCTCCTGAAATCTTTGATCAGCTCATAAATATTTGTATCCAGATAGTAGCTGCCATCCTTCTCCACCAGCTCTACCTTTACGGCACTGCGGTCTTCAGCAGTGACCAGTCCGTCTTTCTCATGCTTCCATGCTTTTGCTCCTCCGAGGTATACATTTCCCTCACTCCATACCGGAAGGTGTCCGAAATGTGCAGGCTCGAGCTTCTTCATATCTGCCGGCTTCGTAAAGTCAAACTGGGAGATCCACTCGTCATATGTCGGATACTCGTCAAACATCCAGGTGCCGACTGTACGGTTCTCAGAATCAAAACCATCATCGGAATCATGCGGGGTGATGATATCCTCAGCAGGATGCTTCTGAACGAAAATATTATTGTAGAAACGGTCATCGCCGTGCAGGAAGGTCATAAAGCCCATGACCTCAGTGCGGTGCGGCATATGGTACGGTGTATATCTCCAGCTGGTGCCCTCTCCTACGCAGGTCAGTGCGCCGCAGATGAGATTGTGTACCATTGCGACACCCTGTGTGGCAAAACGCATACCCGCATCGGAAAGCATGATGTTGTTATCGATCAGTGTCGGGCCGTGGCTGACCTCTACGAAGATATCCTGAGACATCATGCCACCCTTCAGTGGCTTCGCAAAAGCCGGGCGCTGGTTGTCATGCAACAGATTCTGAGATATGCGTGTGCCCTGTGCCTCCCAGTCGCACCAGATGCCCATCGTGCAGTGGTGGATGTGGTTGCGGCGCATCGTCACGTCGATCGCTGCATGCATCTTGATACCTGCGATCTCTGCTCCGCCCTGCTCCATCATATTGTTGATGTGGTGGATATGGTTGTCCTCAATGATGCTGAATACGCCACCCATACGGCCGATGATACCACCCTGCTCACAGTGATGGATGTTATTTCTGCGGATGATATGGCTGCCGACCTTCTCCTTCAGCCATCCATGATACTGGCCGCGGCATACGGCGTCGCGCTCCATCTGGGTCGGACTCTTGACCTGCTTATAAGTAAAGTAGTGGTCGTTGTCCGGGTCGAGGTATTTGCCGACGGAGATACCGGCACATTTACTGTTCGAAATGTCACAGTCCTCAATAATCCAGCCCTTACTCCAGTGCGGGCCGATCATACCGTCCTGAAAAGCGGCCGGAGGCGCCCAGGTCGTCGCTGCTTTATTGATATTGAATCCACTGACGGTGATGTAGCTCACACCGGTCTTCGACGGGAAGAAGCACTCGCGGCGTACGTTGATCTCGACGTTCTCCTCGTTCGGATTCTTGCCCTGGAAATTTGCATAGATAACAGTCTCGTCTGTCTCCGTATCCTGCTCGGTGTACCATTTGTATACGGACTCTTCCGGTACCCAGCTGCACTCGTAGACCTCACCGGCGATACAGTCTGCCAGCGTGGCTGTCTCATAGATCGCACGGTCATTTAAATAGACACAGCCGGTATGCTTGTCTGCTTTTGCAAAATACCAGTCACCGTAGACGAAGGTCGTATATGGATTGTAACTGCCGAAGATGCTGTTGCTGATACGGCATACCCATACATTTCCGTCGTACTGTTTCCATGTCTTTACCTGCTCTGCTCCGGTGATGACGGCACCGAGCGGCTCTGTGCTGCGGTAGGAAATCCGTGCATCCTCAGTCCCGGCATGCACCGGATCGACATATTCCCGGTAAATTCCCGGTGCCACGAGTACCTCGTCACCCGGCATAGCAACTTTTGCTGCATCATTGATGTGACGGAACGGCATGGCAGCCGTACCGTTGCCATCGCGTCCTGCATTCGCATTGACATAAATCTTCATGCGTAAATCCCCCTTTTTTATATTCCCGCGTTCCCTGCGTGCTATCTTCAAAACTTTTTCGACATAGTATCTCCGACGGAATTGATCCTTGCAGCTTTGTCGCGGGAATTTTAATTTGTTCGTATTGCCTTTTTCTGTACTAATGTCAGAATTTACGGCATTTTTTCTCTGATATTGACAGTATAACAGGGCGTACCCCCAATTTCAATGCACATCTTGCTGTCAAAGTATCAATTGTTGGCAATTTGATAAGCGCATTCGTACCTTGTCGTTTATTCGCGCAGGCAGCTGCCAAATCAGCCCCACCAACAGGTTCACCGACATAGCAGAACTCTGGAGGAGCAAATCCACTGAGACGGCAGGTTATTTATTTCGGTGTTCGCAGAATAAAAAATACAGCCGTTAGACTTTCTACATCCAACGACTGCATCATTTTCCGGCTCAGACCTTGATCCGGTCTGCCACGTCCTTACTGACTGCAAAATACTTTCCTTCTGCCTCCACGATCATATTTCCCCAGCAGTTCTGCACGACCTGGATCGCGCTTCCCTCCTCAATGTGATTCGCTCTCAGGTATCGGAGCAGCTCCGGAACCCCAAACATCCATTTTACCGTACAGGCGTCTCCTGCCATCGCTTTTGACAAGCTCTGCATCTGCCCTCACCTCGCTTTTGATTCGTTTTACTCATTGTACGCTCCGGATGTTTTATTAGTCAATAAGAAATGATTTTAGAAACTGCTTACGCAATTTAGCGTTTGCATACCCGTTTTTGTTACCGCTTATTTCCTCTTGCTTGATTCGGCTAAAACAGCCAATTCACAAATCCGGTTGACACAAGGAACAAAATCAGCATGACCGGAGGCACAATATAGCGGATCATAATATAATACAGCCTTGCCCGGCGGAAATGCTCCCCGTTTTTTTCCACTTCGCTGATGATCCAGTGTGGCTTTACGACCCAGCCGATCAGGATGCTCGTGAGCAGAGAGATGAACGGCATCAGGAAGCTGTTGCTGATATAGTCCATCAGGTCCAGGAGCTGAGCGGCCGATCCGTTCGGCAGCTTCAGTTCAAAGTAGAATACGTTGTAGCCAAGGCAGATCACGACAGCCGTGACCAGTGAGTAGAGCCCGATCAGTCCACACATCTTCTTACGCGGCTGATGAAACAGCTCCATGCAGTTCGCCACGAGCGTCTCCATGACGGATACGCAGGAGGTCAGCGCCGCGAAGCCGAGCATCAGGAAAAAGGCAGCCGCCACAATCCGTCCTGCACCACCCATTGCCTGAAAGACTTTCGGCAAAGAGATAAAGATCAGGCTCGGTCCGGACGCCATGCCATCGGTACCAAGAAATACGAACACCGCCGGAATGATCATCATACCTGCAAGGACCGCTACCCCCGTATCAAACAGTTCGATCTGGTTCATTGCCTTGGAAAGGTTCACATCATCTTTTACATAGGAGCCATACGTAACCATGATTCCCATAGAAACGCTTAACGAAAAGAACAGCTGGCTCATCGCATCCAGCAGGATCTCAAGAAAGCGCTTGACTGTCAGGCCGGTAAAGTCCGGCTTCAGATAGACCATCAGTCCCTGCATACCGGTGCGCACCGTGCCGTCCGCATCCGTGTGGGACAGCGTCAGAGAGAACACTGCGATCACGACGATCAGTACGATCAGCCCCGGCATAATAAAGCTCGAAAATTTCTCAATGCCTTTTTCGACGCCGCGATAGACGATCCATGCGGTCAGCGCAAGGAAAATGAGCATAAAGACGATCGGAGCTACTTTGGAAGTGATGAAGGAAGTAAAATATCCGTCCTCCGCGAGCGCACTTCCATCCGATACGACATACGACACAAAATATTTCGTGATCCATCCGCCGATGACGGAATAATACGTCATAATCAAAATCGGCACGAGAAACGTCAGATAGCCGAGAAAGCCCCAGCGCTTTTTGAGCGCCCCAAACGCCTTCAATGCATTCTTCTTCGTCTTCCGCCCGATCGCTACATCCGTAGTCAGAAGCACAAAGCCGAAGGTGAGTACAAGCACAAGGTACACGAGCAGGAAAAGCCCTCCGCCATCCTTCGCACATAAATACGGGAATCGCCAGATATTCCCCACTCCGACCGCACTTCCCGCTGCGGCCAGAACGAATCCGATCGAGCCGCTAAAACTGTTTTTTTCTTTCATTTGTTTCTCTCTCCTTTGCCGGTATCATCATTGTATAAATATCCAGTAAAAGAGCACATCTGCTTTTCGCAAATGTGCTCTTGATCGGGGCAACAGGATTTGAACCTGCGACCTCTCGGCCCCCAGCCGAGCGCGCTACCAAGCTACGCCATACCCCGTAATATTATGCTATGATACACGGATTGCTTCGCATTTCATGCGTTTCATCATGTTATTCTACCAGAAAGTTTCTGTTTTGTAAAGAAGCAGTCAGACAGATAAGAGCCCGATCGATTTTTCTTTCCTTCGATCGGGCTCTCAATGAATTTCCTGTAATTTCATTGTCTACACCTTCTACTTTCATTGTCTGCGAATTTGAAACTTTACTTTCCCTTTGGACCGTACCTCCTGTCTTTAAATTTAGAATTGAACATTCTCCGTAAGCTACGGATCTCTTCCTTTCACTGGTACCAACCCCTTTTCGGTGTGTGTCCTTCTTGTTTCTTTTGGGTGAAAGATTCTTACTTCATTGGACTGTACCTCTTTCTTGTATTTATCTTTCCTTTTGATGGCTTAATAATATCATAATGTTTTCTTTATGTCAAGCATATTTTTTACTTTTTTTATTTTATAGCATAATTATCTGATTATTCTGATAAATCAGGTGCTGACAAATCCCGGATGCCGCAAACACGTGATTGACTTTCCTTCATTCTGACGGTATGCTTTTGATATAAAAATGATGGTTAAATGACCCCGGACAGGCTTGCCTGATTCGGAGGAAAATTACGGAGGTATCTTCTGTCATGAAAAAGAAAAGTCCAGTATATATTACCGGGCATCGGCATCCGGATACGGATTCGATCGCATCCTCTATCGCCTATGCCTTTTTTAAAAAATCAATGGGAATCCCGGCGATCCCCTGCCGTCTTGGTTCATTGAATTCGGAGACGGAATATCTGCTGAAGCGGTTCGGCTTTGAGGCACCGCTGCATCTGCAGGATGCGCGGATGAAGCTCTCGGAGATCGAGATGGATGCTCCTGTCGCAATCACACCGGATACGACGATTTATGAGGCAATGCAGATCATGCAGGAACATAACTGTGCCTATTGCGGAGTGGTCGATACCGCACAGCATCTGCTCGGAATGGTGACGAAATCGGATATTTCTGTCGTCGGACTGGACGACACAGCGCGTTCCATCGACATTCTGGCACATACCTCCTGCGAAAATATCCGTAAGACAATCAATGGCGCGATCATCTATGACGATCCGCAGGTTGCGATCAACGGAAAGGTCAGCATCATTGCAATGACCCGGCCGGAGCGTCTGGATCATTATGAAGTGGAAAAAAGGATCGTCATTGTCGGAGCCGATACAATGGCACAGAAAAAATGTATCCAGCTTGGAGCAGGGATGCTGATTGTCGTATGGGCAGATACTGTCGCGGACGAGGTTATTGAAGAGGCCAGGGTACACCACTGCCCGATCCTGCTCTCCGGACACGGTACGATGAATACATCCCGTTACCTGTATTTTGCGCCGTCGGTAGAACGGATCATGAAAAAGAATCCGGTTTGTTTTCATACGAATGAGCTGACGGAAGACGTCGGTGTCAAAATGCTGCGGAACCGGTATCGCACCTACCCGGTGCTTGATGCAAACGAGCAGCTTGTCGGCTACATTTCCCGCTACCATATTATGGATGCACCGAAGCGCAAGCTGATCCTCGTCGACCATAATGAATTCTCCCAATCTGTCAATGCCATCGAAAAATCGGAGGTGCTGGAGGTCATCGACCATCATCGGATCAACGATTTTTCTACTTCGCAGCCGGTGGCTTTCCGCAATGAGATCGTAGGCTCCACCGCTACGATTGTAGCGACGATCTTCCGTGAAAATCAGATTCCGATCCCGACGAATCTGGCCGGTCTGCTCTTAGGTGCGGTGCTCTCAGACACAATGAATTTCCACTCTCCTACAACGACGGACCGGGATATCAGCACTGCAAATATTCTCGCCGCGATCGCAGACCTTGATATCGAACAGTTTGCGGAGGAGATGTTTACGATCACCTCAAACCAGGACAAGGTCAGCTTTTCCGATATGATCAATCAGGATCTGAAGATTTACGACATTCATTCGTGTAAACTCTCGATCTCTCAGGTGATCGTCTCTTCTGCACGGGATACCTGCCGGGATTCCAGAGAAATTTCCGCTGCACTGGATCGCTTTGCGCAGAAAAAGCGAATTGATCTGGCGGTGCTTGCCTTTACCAGCATTCTTGAAAACGGTTCTGTGATCTATGCAGGCGGCAGCCGTGCACCATGGGCGGCAGAAGCATTTCCAAATGCAGATGACAAAGAGCACTCCTTTCAGGAAAACCTGCTCTCCAGAAAGCAGCAGATACTTCCTGCACTTACGTCTGTCATCACAGAGTATATTGGGGGATAAGACATTTACAGGGACAGTGACGGTAGCACATCCCCAAAGGTCTGATATTGATGCTGTTCCCTGCCTCCTTGCGTAAACGGATTTGCATAAAACACAAGTCCTCCATCCTCGTCCTCCGCACCAAAACGAATCCAGACATAGGGAGTATCCGGCAGCATGAGCACTCCGTGATAACGGATTTCAGACTGAGCATGCTCAGTACTTTCTTTCTGAAGCAATTGCTTTTTGCCGTTGATGATCACATAAGGAATACACGGTTGAAGCTCTCTCTCCCCGGCGGATTTGCGATCAGTGTATAAATCGTATTCCAGATAGCGGCACTCTTTTGGAAGCTGGTCTCCAAACAGCCACCCACCTTCCAGCTTCTGATGCTCCGCATCGTAGAGCATACAGGAAAAGTCCAGTGAGCAGTGTCTGGCCACATACGCATGGCAGGACTTTAAGGCATCGCGAAAACCGGCTGCAGACAGTCCCTCCATATACAGATACGTCGATGGTTCTCCCGGTCTGGCAGGCTCCGGGCTGTCTCCGTAGCGCTCCGTCTCCTTCAGATGTACATCGCTCCCGCCGACGGCACAGATCCGATAACCATCTGCCCACAATAAGTCCGAGAGCTGCACGGCACGCCGATTGGCTTCTTTTGCATAAATTCCCGGCTCGTACTCAAAGGTCGGATTGTTATCAATTTCCAGGCAGTCAAGCGCGGCCAGTACGAGATCCGGCAGCTTCCAGCTCCATCTGGAGAGAAATGGATGATTCAGACTCAGAAGAAACGGACCATGTCCGAATACATTCATATGTCCGGCATCCATCGTGATCTCCATTCCCGGGATCACCATGCAGCCGGAAAGAGGCCATGTCTCATGCCAGTAATTATGATCCGTCACGACATAGTAGTCCAGTCCGTTTTGCCCGGCGCGCAGGTTTAGCTGCTCTGGTGTATCATGTCCGTCGGAGCGGGTCGTGTGCATGTGCAGATCGCCTTTGTACCAGCGGGCAGTCGTGTCACACAGAGAAGTGCATATATTAGCAGAATCACTTTCCACATACGTATTTAATGTATCGGCAAAGGGTGACGGCGGAAAGCACGTCTCCCCGGATATCCGTATCCGCTTCAGAATTTTAGCCAGACTCTGCACGGAAGCCAGACAGTACGTTGGCTGGTCAGAATATTCCTTTTCCTCTCCGGTCAGCACCAGACATGTATCAATTCCGGCATTTTCCCCGCAGGCGATGTCCGTGTAAATGCGGTCACCAATGACCAGCGCTTCCTCTTTTGCACATCCAAACCGTTTCAGCGCATACTCCGCCATCCCTGCATCCGGCTTGCCAAGATATTCCGGTCTGCGGCCGACAGCCTGGGAGATCATCGCACAAATAGCAGCACAGTCCGGTACCATACCAAATTCACATGGGCATCCCGCATCGGCATTCGTCGCATACCATGGGACCCCCTGTTCCAGTATCTGACACGTTTTTGTGATTTTCTCATAGGTCAGCTCCCGGTCGTAGGTACTGAGAACTGCTACCGCATCTGCCTTTGGCTCCTCGGTCACATACAGCCCATTCCGCAGACATTCCTGAAGAAATGCGTTTGTCCCTTCTACATAGATTTTCTGCTCTCCGAATTTCTGTTTCATCCAGTAAATTGCAAAGGTTCCTGCGGTCAGAAATTCCCGTTCTTCCGTTTCAATTCCCCAGCTTTCAAACTGCTCCTGATATTCTCGGATTCCACGCGAGGAATTATTTGTAAAAAAGCAACATTGACCGCCCTGCATGCGTATTTCCCTGATCAGCTCCGCAGCACCCGGTATCAGGCTTCCGCCGATCGCCAGTGTCCCGTCAATATCCATAATAAACAGCTTTTTCTGCATGGCCCCTCCTACTTGATCCCGGAATGAACAAAGCTCTCGATGAACTGTTTCTGGAATATGATAAACAAAATAAGCAGCGGTGCGCACACAAGAAAGGTCGCGGCACTTACATCGCTCCACTGCGCTCCGGTCTCAAAGGACATCGCAAACATCGCAAGTCCGAGGGACAGCGGACGTTTGCCGACAGAATCCGTCATAACGAGCGGCCAGAGGAAATTGTTCCACTGGTAGGAGACCGAAATCATGCCAAAGGAAACAAACGCCGGTTTTAAAAGTGGGACATACACATGCCAGATGATCTGTAAAAAGGATGCACCCTCTACCTGCGCAGCCTCCTCCAGCTCTATCGGAATCGTCTTGATCGTCTGTCGGACGATCAGTGTTCCCATCGCGGAAGCAAAAAACGGCAACGCAATGCCAAGCCGTGTGTCATTCAGCCCGAGTTTTACCATCAGACTGTAGTTCGGCAGAATCAGTACCTCCGGCGCAATCATCATCTGCGCCAAAAAGATTACGAATAAGACGCGGCTGCCATAAAAGTCCAGCCGGGCAAATGCATAGCCCGCAAATGTCACCAGCACAAGCTGTACTCCAAGCACCAGAACCGTGATAAAAATGGTATTTCCATAGTACTGCAAAAACGGTACCGTCTCAAAGACATGGCGGATGTTGTCCATGGTCGGAATTGCGACCGCAAACAGATCCAGCGCTTTTGCCGTCGGCATGAACGCCGTACGCACGACCCATATGAGCGGAATCATACAAAGCACCAGCAAAAGCCACATGATGGTTTGATAACAGATAGTTCCAAGCTTCCGGTTTTTAATCATTGTAATATGCCTTTCTGTCGTCATAGAAAAATTTTACTGCCGTAATAATCAGGAGCAGACCGACAAGAATGACCGTCATCGCAGATGCTTTGCCATTATTCCAGTAGTCAAAGCCTGTCTGATAAATATAAAACAGCAGCATATTTGTCGCATTTCCCGGACCTCCCTTTGTCATAATATACAGGTGGTCGACCGTCTTAAACGCACTGGTCAGCGCAATGATAAAGACATACATCGTCGTTGGCTTCAGCAGCGGCCATGTGATCGTGCGGAATTTCTGAAATCCGCACGCACCATCCAGCTCTGCCGCTTCAAATACTTCCCTGGATATTCCGTTCAGTCCCGCAATGTAAAACAACATCAGATAGCCGGCCTGCTTCCAGATCAGCATGACAATGATTGCCCATATCGCTGTCCTGCCATTTGCCAGCAGCCGCCACTCAGGATTGATATATCCCAGAAGTCCGTATATCGGCGTGTAGATGAACATCCAGATATTTGCAGCTGCGACCAGAGGGATAAACGTCGGATAAATGAAACCAATCCGCGTAATAGTCTTCCCCTTTTTCCCAAGGGAATGAGAAAATGAGGCCATCGCTACACCGAGTGCAATGCTTGCAGGCACCGTCACCACGGCAATCAGAAGATTATTGCGAATGCATTCCCAGAAGATCGGATCCAATGCAAGTGCGCGGTAATTCTCCAGACCGGAAAATACCGGCGTAATTGTCGTCAGATCGTCCTTATACAGGCTGGAAAACGCACTCTGTACGATAGGGTAGACTGTAAAAATACCGAGGAAAATCAGAGACGGGAAAAGTAATACCCATGCATGGATGCTCGTTCTCCATTTTTTTCGCTTTGCCTTTTCTCTGATGTACTCAAGGGATACACTGTAATCGTGTTCAGCCGCCACAGGACGGCGCAGCACCTGTTCTGCTGTACTCATGTACTCATTCCTTTCTTCGTCAAGCGGATATTCGCAATCCATCCCTGCAGCTCTGCTGACAGGGCCTAGCTTCGCTGCTTGATTTGGTTAAACTCAATAAGAACGGGCTGAGGATAACCTGCCGGTCATTCTGCAGCCCGTCCGGATTCTCTTTTCGCTTTCTTTAGCGATATGCCTGAAGGATTCCGTCGGCTGTCTGCTGTGCAGTCGCAAGCGCACTCTCGACATCCTGCTGATCGGTCATCACATAGGAGATCGCATCATCAATGGCTTTCTGTACCTCTGCCTGATTATAAGTGGAAAGCTCCGCATAGCCGTACTCCAGCTGATCTCTTGCTACAAGGCAGTACGGGAATTCTTTTGCATATTCCTGCATGCGCTCGGTATCGTAAGCACTCGGCCGGGTTGCAACATATCCGGTATCAATGCTCCACTGTGCCACACGCTCATCGTCTGTCATCCATTTGATGAAATCGAAAGCTGCCTGCTGACGCTCCTCAGAAACGCCCTTGAAAATGTAGAAGTTACCACCGCCTGTCGGAGATCCATAGGATTCATTTGCCGGGAGCATCGCAACTCCGAAATTGAAGCTTGCATTGTTTTTCACATTTGTCAGGTTACCGGTCGTATGATACATCATCGCAGTCTTACCCTCAAGGAAGTCAGACGGAGTCGTTGCCCATGCGACAATACCCTCCGGCATAGAACCATCATCCGCCAGGCTCTTCCAGAACTCCAGTCCCTTTGCAGTGCGTTCATCATCGTAGTATGTCTCAGTGCCGGTTTCGTTCATCAGATTAAACCCGTTCTGCTCGACACAGAAAGTCTGCAGCATCCAGTATGCATAGCCGTCTGATGGAATCTGGATACCATACTGGGTTGTCTGTCCGTTTTCCGTGATGGTCAGCTTCTTTGCATCTTCTTTCAGCTCATCCCAGGTCTTTGGCGGCTGTTCCGGATCCAAGCCTGCTGCCTCAAAAGCATCCTTATTATAGTAAAGAACGATCGTACTTCTCTGCCACGGAATACCGTAAGTCGTCTCACCGTCACGGCTGTTCATCATAAAGCCATCATAAAATCCGTTCAGCCACTCCTTGTCTGCATCAGTCGTACAGAAGCTGTCAATGTCTGCAATCGCATCCATTGAAAGCAGGGAATACAGGTCGATGGAAAACATAATCGCCAGATCAGGCGTATTGCCACCCTTGATCGCAGCCTGTACCTTTGTTCTTGTATCTGCATAGCTTCCGGCGTAGACCGGGCTCACCTTTACATTTGGATTTTCCTTATGATATTCTTCGCAAAGTGCATCAATCAGTGCATCCGGTCCGCCTCCGACGGATACCGGGAAGTACATCGTCAGTTCCATTACATCGTCATTTTCTGCCTTTGCCGTCAATGCTGTTGTTCCTGCCATACTTGTCAGCATTAATCCTGCAAGTGCCATTGCCATCGTCTTTTTGAACATTTTCTTTTCTCCTCCTTCATTGGATGGTGCCATTATAGCGGATTCTAAAAGGAGGAACTATCATGAGTCAGTAAAAGATTGTAAAGCGCAGAAAAAAATGATGAAATCCGGATAAAACGGATTTTACTTACATTTCAGATAAAAATGTCTGACATATGGAGCTTTACATCCCGGGATGGATTCATTATAATATGGCATTAGATGCTTCAAACTTATTACGAAGCGCAACAATACGAACTGTAATAATACAAACTATAATAAAAGGAATGAGGGATCTGAAACATGTCAGATATGATAAGAACACAGGAAGAAATCACAATCTCCGGCAATCCACGCCATCCGGAAGGCGAGGACGGCAGTAAAATGCTCCTCCGCATGAATGAGAGCCATACACCGGTCACAGGCTGGGCGCTCGGATTCTGGACGGTAAATGAAACCGATACTGTCCTGGATATCGGCTGTGGCGGAGGTGCCGCTCTGAAACGAATCGCGACTCAGGTCACGACCGGCCACCTGACCGGTGTCGACTACTCTCCGGTATCCGTTGCTACGGCCCGCGAAACGAACTCGGATGCCATCAATACACACAAGATGGACATTCTGGAAGCCTCTGTGGAACAGCTTCCGTTTGCAGATGATACGTTTGACAAAATCATTACTGTCGAGAGTTTTTATTTCTGGCCATCACCGCAGAAGAATTTAAAAGAAGTGCTTCGGGTATTAAAAAATTCCGGCACCTTCCTGCTTGTCGCTGATGTTTACCAGAAGGAAGGCTTAAGCGACAAGACACTGGAAAATATCCGGAATTTTCATCTGTTTAATCCGACACCGGAAGAGTTCCGAACCTTATTTGAGCAGGCCGGTTTCTCCGATATTCAGATTCATCTAAAGGATGGCAAGGACTGGATCTGCGTGGAGGGACATAAAGCTTCGGGTTCCCGCTAGACCCTGCCCCCTTATGACATTTCAGACCAGTCGGTCAAACGCCGCTTCTCTCGCGTACTGCTGCATGATCTGAATATCTTCATTTGTCAGGTGAAATGCACGTTTTACCTTCTCAATCTCACTTTTCAAGGTAACGTTGGAGAGTGTGCGGTTATCAGAATTCACTGTCGTGTGGACACCGGCGCGATACAGCACGCCAAGCGGGTGCGACTCGGCAGTCGGATATGCCTGAATCTGAAGATTGCTCGTCAGACTGACCTCCAGACAGGTCCCGGTCCTGGCCAGCTCTTTTACCAGATCCGGATCATCAATCGCATGAACGCCGTGACCGATCCGGTATGCGCCCATCTTTAATGCACAGCGAATGCTGTCCGGGCCTGCTGCCTCTCCTGCGTGAATTGTATACGGGATATCCAGCTGCTTTGCAAGTGCAAATACATCCTCGAAAATCTCCGTCGGGAACAGACTCTCCGCACCGGCAAGATCTGCCGCGCACACGCCGCTGCCAAGATATTTTGCCGTCTGGCGGATCGTCTCCATATTCTCTTCGCGCAGGTCAGCACCTCTCATACAGCAAAGGATCAGTCCGGCTTTCATAGAAGGATATTTCGCAAGTGCATCCTGCATGCCGTCGATCGCAGCCTGCACATATTCCTCCTGACTGTAGCCGGTCTTATTTGCGTACTGCGGTGCAAAGCGAATCTCTGCATATTCATAGTTCTCGCCTGCCAGATCCTCGGTCAGATCAAAGGCTGCACGGCGGATCGCCTCCGGCGTGCCAAGAATCCGAACCGGCAGTTCAAAGCGCTTCAGACATGCCACCAGATCTGTACAGTCCTCCGATACCTGCAAATATTCGCTGGTCAGCTCCTCAAGATCCTCTGTCGGGAGCTGGATATTCTGCTGCTTCGCAAGCTCTACGACGCTGGCCGGGCGCAGAGACCCGTCCAGATGCAGGTGCAGCTCCGTCAGCCGTCCGGCGTATGGTTGATTAAAATCCATATTGTTTGACATAGACATTCTCCTTTTTGTGTATACTAAGATGTTCTCGAATGAATATTCCCCTCGTAAAGCGGACATTCGCAATCCATCCCTGCAGCTCTGCTGACAGGGTCTGGCTTCGCTACTTGCTCATGAACGCAGTCGCTTCGCGCACTTGAAGCGGGGGAATGCTTATCTGCGTTCAAGTGCGAGAAGCACTAAGCGGTGGATTGAGACTTGTCCGGCTCAGTTAAAGCAGTTCACGGTACAGTCGGTACACATTTCCATAAAGAATATTGTCAATCTGGTCATATGACACGTGTGCCTTGTGCAACGCCCATGCAAAGTCCTGCATAGCAGAGGCATCGCCCGGCATTCCGTTTTCGCTAAAGCCGTCAAAATCGCTGCCAAGTCCGACGCAGGCAGTTCCACCGACGTTCATCATATGTACTGCGTGCTCCGCCAGATATTCGAGAAGATTCTTCCCGTCATGCATGCGCTGTCCATTTTCATCTTTTTCTGCGATGACAAATCCCGGGCAGAAGTTCAGCCCGGATACACCGCCGCGGTCGCCAAGCATGCGCAGCATCTCATCCGTCAGATTTCTCCTGTGGCCACACATCGCGCGGGAATTGGAATGGCTCGCAACAAATGGCTTTCTCGCATGCTCACACAGATCAAAGAACCCATCGTCGGATAAATGAGACACATCAACGATCATGCCGAGCCGCTCCATCTCTGCGACAAACTCAAAACCACGCTCTTTTAATCCGAGCGGGCGCTTCTCATTCGCCCGGTAGTTCTTCCAGTGATCTCCCTGCATTGCCGCCGGATGGCCAAGCTCATTTTCATAGTTCCACGTCAATGTGAGCATCCGCGCACCCGCTTCATAAAATTCACGAAGCTTCTCGATCTCTCCTAAGCAGACGCCCCCCTCCTCAATGGTGAGCAGCGCAGACATCCGTCCTTCCTTTTCATTGCTCTGAATATCTGCAAAAGAGCGGACAACGCCGATCAGATCCTGGTTTGCCTCTGTTTGTGTCTTAAATGTATCGATCAGATGCCTGGCAAACTGGTACGGCGCAAGCTTTATATCCTCTACTTCGTTTGCCAGCTGCTCTTTGGACTCCTCCAGCTCTACAAATGCGGCAAAGTTCTGCAGAAGATAACCACCCTGCTTCATTTTCTCCAAAGTCACATGCAGATTGGCATCATCGCGAACCGCAATCGTTTTTCCTTCTCTTTTCCGTTCATAAATCTGATACATTGTATCACAGTGCATATCTATGATATTCATGTTTTTCACCCGCTATCTTTTCGTAATTTTCTTTTCTCAATTTCGTTAACTGTCAGCTTTCCGCAGGTAAGAGCTTTGCGCTACCCGTCAATCCTCTGATAGATTCTCGTATAGCACCGTACCGCCCATGCCTGTCCATTGCGAATATAAAATTCCATTGTGCTGCACCGCTTTGTCGGATCCTTTCGGCTGTAGGCCGCAAACACGGTCTTTCCGCAATAGCGGAACTCGACCTCCGTTTCGCCATAAATGCCGACAAGCTTCCCGTCTTCCTGCCATACAGTACAATGAGCCGGAATTCCCTCCCTGGCAAGATAATCTCCCTGTATCGCTTCGGGCATACTAAATGTACTGCCGTTTGGCTCTGCCCACCGGTGCGTCGTCTCAAGCGGAAGTCCCAGAATATAATTGTAACAGATCCACTGAAACTCTTCCATTGATACATCGCCCTCGTTGCAAAGCACTGCAATACCGTAGCCGCCTTCAATAAAACCACCTTTTGTCGATACACCATGCAGTCCGCCGGAATGGTCGCAGACGATCTTCCCGGCGATCAGCCGCTTCTCAAGTCCGAGACAGTAGTATGGACGCTCCTCTGTCGGAAAGCTTCTGCCAATCAGCAGGTCGACCGCTTCCGCCGGTATTACCTGGCGTCCTTCCCACACACCGCCATCACTGAGCATCTTATAATAACGGCTGATATCGCTCGCAGTTGATTTTACACAGGCACAGCCGCGGAACGGCGGAAGCACCGACCAGCTGTCATCCTGCGTCAAATGCCCATCCTTATCCCGTTCAAACAGACTCGTTATATTTCCACCCGATAGCTCTCGAGCCTCACTTCCATCCATGTCGAGCACCGTACGCGTCATTCCGAGAGGATCAAAGATTCTCTCCTTCATGAACTGCTCCAGCGGAATTCCCGCTGCCTGATCTACAACATAAGACAACAATGCATAGCCCTCGTTTGAGTAACTCATATACTCACCCGGCATGCCAAGCGGTTCATAATTCCCGGCGGAGATATAATCTACGATCTGTCCGATCTGATCCATCTGATTTGGCGCTTCCGCAGCCATCCGCCGGAACCAGTCGTCATCGCGTTCCCGGCTGTTTTTCGCAATCGACCATTCCAGAGGCTCCATCGGTGGAAGGCCGGCCCGGTGCATCGCAAGCATTCTCAGAGTCACACACTCATCCGGGATTCCCGGAATATGCAGCGTTGGAAAATATTTTGTGATCGGATCTTCCAAGCTGAGCTTTCCTTCTGTTGCAAGGATTGCACAGCAAAGTGCCGTAATTGATTTGCTCATTGAGGCAATACCAAAAATCGTATGTGTATCTGCCGGAAGCTGATGCTCTACATCCCGGTAACCGTATCCCTTTTCAAATAGAATGCCTTCTGGTCCACGGATTGTCACAGCTATTCCAGGGTACCCTCTTTTTTCAAACAGACTCTGCAAAGCCTGATCCAGTGCATTTGTGTCTCTTTTCATCTTCTGTCACTTCCTGTCCCGAAATGAATAATACATACATGACCCGTATGTACTGCTGCATCATTGTACTTCGGAACAAATACTGTAGTAAATGATACAGGCAAGTCAAGCGGATATTCGCAATCCGCTACGCTACTTGCAGGATCACAAGGGATCCTCCCGCAAGCGGGTCCCTCCTTATGATATGTCATAACCGAATAGCTGCTTCGCAGCTTATTCGGTTAATTTATTATAAATTTCTATGGCAATATTGTCAATGTATGATCTGATAAGGCTCCTGTTCCGGGCTGGATATTTAACCAAATCAGGCAAGTCCCCTGCTCCTATTGCGCAAAGCAATAAGCAGAGGACTTGCAGATATATCCGCTTGTCTTTAGCTCTGTGCCGCTCCCGGTGTGATCACGATATGCTCACCGGCAATATCTGTTTTACGTTTTACAATATCCTCAATCTGTGCACGCTGTGCCTCATCCAGAGAGGCTTCGTTTACGACTACATCCGCTTCTCCGTCTGCGATGCTCACGACACAGTTTTCATAGCCCTTGGCCTCTAAAAGCAGCTCTGCCGCCGCCTCCTTTTGCGCCATCTCTTCCATTGTGGTCATAGCTGAAATGGCTTCTGCCTTTTCATTCTCGGTGATCTGTTCATTGTCAATGATGGCCTGCAGATTTTCTCTGCTCTTTGCCCGCACCTGCTCACGATTCAGCCTGGCGGCTGCGAGAAGATTCGTTCCGGTGCTGCTCGCCAGCACGGCTTCTCCGACCGTGCTTCCCTCATCCGGCTTTGCGTATGCCGTCTCGCTTCCATCCCCGTCCAGGCTCACAATATCCTCATAGGAATCCGTATATGTATTTACCGCCTGCGGCGCTTCATCCGTAAGGAGTACCGTATTATCATCAGAACTCGCCTCTTTGGATTTTTCCCTCAGGATTCTCCCTGAGTAATTCAGATATCCGGCAATCGCAATCATGATTGCCAGTGTCGTAATGATGATCTGATTCTTTTTAAATAATCGTTTCACTTTTTCTCTCCTTACTCCATCTTCATTACTTTGATTTTATGCGCCTCAATTCCAAATAATGCCATCGCCGCCTCTGTAATCTCGTTCGCCATCGCCGCGTCCATTCCCTGCGCCAGGACGAGCACACCCCCGATCTTGGGCGCTTCGACATCCGATACAAACGGACTTTCGTCACCCTTTGCATTTTTTTGCAGTACCGTCGTCTCCCGGCGACTGCTGCTTCCTGCCGGTGTCTCCGTATCAGTAATGTCCTGCTGCTGCTCCATATCCTTTTCCACAATCTGTCTGCCGTCTGATTTCAGGGTAATCATGACCTCTACTTTTCCGATCCCGACCGCCTGTGCAAGTACGGCTGCCAGTCGCTGTTCAAGTGCTTCTTCCTTCGTCCTTCCGGTGTCATCCGATACGACCTGCACCGAATCGCCCGTCTCCGTCATCTCACCCCCTTCCTGCCCGGTCGGAATGACAATTACAAGCAGCAGCACCCCCGCAAGCAATAAAATCAGAATTCGCTCCTTTTTGTCTCCTCCGAGTTTTTCCAGCCATTTCAAAGCCATGCGCCTCCTTCATCGCTGATATGGATCGTCTTCGGAGCAATGCCATACAATGTCTCTGCCTTCTCCCGGATCGCCGCTGCAGTGTCCCTGTACTGCCCGGTTGTTCCACCCAAAATACTGATAGAAATGGACACCGCATCCGCTATTCCTTCCGATGAATCCGAAAACCGGACCGTCACATGCGCCGTATCAGCGCCGCAGGCACATGACAGATCCTCCAGCTGGCTGACCAGCTCCTTCTGACAGGCTGCCATGATCTGCGAGTCCTTCAGCTCTCTCATACTCTCCACTGCAGTAGCAAGCTCTGCCGAATCTTCCCGCAGAAGCGCAAACTGCAGCAGCTCCTCAAGAGTGCCCCCGGAAAACAGCTGAATAACCGGCTGCATTGCCAGCAGGACAAAGATAAGTCCGGCGTAAAAACGTACATATTTTACAAATTTTCCATTTGGAATCATATGGAGCAGCATTGTAAGCAGGCAACTGCCCACCACAAGAGTTTTTATCCAGTTCTGCATCCTTATCCTCCCCGCACGGACGCGGTGATCATCGCGAGTGATACGAGAAACACCGCAAGTCCCGCCAGCATTGTTTTCATCAGGAGCATCACTCCGTCTGAAAAGCTCCTGATGCAGTCCACCATTCGCTTTTCACTGATCGGCTGCAGCAGCGCACAGAGCAGCCGGAATAACAGTACACTGAGTCCGAGCTTAAGAAATGGCAGTAAGCAAATCAGAAGCACCACGATCATCCCTGCCACCCCGACTGCATTTTTGATAACCAGCGCAGAACCGGCAATCGTCTCTGCCGCTGAATCCATGAGACCGCCGACACCCGGCAGCGCCTTTACAATGCGGTGTGCCGTCGAGTTTTTCAGCGTATCGACAGCCGGAGCTACCAGGCACTGAATTGTCTGCAGGCCGACCAGAATCGCAGTCGTAGTCTTTAGGATCCATTCCAGCAGCGTTTTTAAAAATTCTGATGCCTGAGAAAACAAATCTTCCTGTGTCAGCTGGTTAAAAAAGAGAAATACGACGTAGATCTGGATCAGTGGCAGTACCATTTTTATGAAAAGCAGCTGAAGAATATGCACAGAAAGAAGCGTCAGTTCATAAAACCCAAGCGCAGAAACACTGCCTGCGGAAAATACAATCGTCACGACATAGGCCGGAAGCAGCAGCGTCACAAACTGAAACAGGCTTTTTAAGGTATTCACGGTCAGCGCTTGCATTTCTGCAAATGCGCCAATCAGCAGTGTTCCAATCAGCAGATACATCATATAGAAGCTGATATCCGCGATCTGGCTGTTCTCAAATACACGGATAAAATTGGTACAGACTGCTGAAAACAGCGCGATCAGCAGGATCTGCACTGCCAGCTGCTTCTGCCCACCAAGATAAGAAAACAGAAGCCGCCATACTTCTCCCCATAGTCCGGAAATACCAGACGGCAATTTTCCCTGCAAAAGCTCCAGTACCAGATCCGAAAACGACAGATCCGAAAAATCCGTCATACCACGCAGTTTCTCTTCCAGATCAGAAAGCTCCAGATAATCCGGAAGCTCCAGGACAGATGTTCCTTCGGCGGTCATCTCCTGCGCTGTGCAGTTACTGCCTGCCAGCCAGAAAGCAGCGGCCATAAGCAGTGTCACAAAATACCATTTTCCTGCTCTCATCCGGAACTCCTTTGAAATTTCCGATGTTGGGTTCAAAAGATATGGCTCAGAAAAGCGAGGACACCGTCTCCAGAAGCGCAATCAGGATCGGTGCACTGACTGCCAGCACAGACAGCTTGCCAAACACTTCGATCTGCCCGGCGATTGCTTTATATCCGGCATCCTCACAGATACGTGACGAAAAATCTGCGACATAAGTAATCCCAGTAATTTTCAGCAGAATCCTAATATAGCTCTCCGGAACTGTGACGGATCGTTCCATCGTCCAAAGCAGTTCAAACAGTCCGGTAAGCGTCCCGAAGCTGTAAAAAAGAATCAGCAGGCAGACTGCCATGCTGATCAGCTCCGCATATGGGGAGCGGCTTTGTTTTAAAAACAGCGCAAGTACTACGCCCGCAATGCCGATGCAGGCGATCCGAATCATATTCATAGTCCTCTCCTACAGCGCAAACAGAGACTTTACCGTGTCAAACAGCTGACTGATATATGGAAGCAGCCAGAACAGTACCAGTACCAGCCCGGCGATTCCGGTCAAAAACGCATGCTCCTCCCGTCCGCTCTGCTTGAGAATCTGTCCGAGCACGGAGACAAGGATCCCTACCGCCGCTATTTTAAAAATCAGGTTTACACTCATATCTGTCCTTCCTGCTCAGATCAGAAGCAGCACAAGAAAAACCCCGGCGGCAGCTGCAAGTTTCCGGTACAGTGCTCCCTTCTCCCGATATTGTTCCTGTGCGACCCGGCTCATATCCTGAAACTGCTCCCCGTACCGCTGAAATAGTACACGCTGCTGACCCGGATCTGCGCTGCACAATACTGTGGCAAGTGCAAGAAGCTCTGCGTATTCCATCTCTGTAAGAAGCCTGCCAAGCCCGCTTTCTTTGACTGACTGCGCCCAGATTGCAGAAAACGGGCCTGTACCGGTCACAGAAATTCTGATACCCGCAGCCGCAAACAATTGCCCGGCTTCTGACCGGCAACGCTTCGCCACCGTCTGCAATGCTTCCGCCAGAGAACTTCTGTGACACAGCATATCCTTTTCCAGAAGCGTAAGCCCTCCTGCAATCTCTGAAAGCACGAGCCAGCGCCGTTTCAAACGCAGCTCCAGTTCCCTTCCGGTCAGGATGGCCGCACTGAAAATGCAAATCATCCCGATGCCGCGCAGTGCTAGCATGTACCATACAGCACCGCCCCGGCACTGTCCAGGATCTGCCGTACTGCACCGACACCGGCTTTTTTTCCCAATATGACAAACCGCTCGAACATACCACGCTCGGCCATATAACCGATCAGCGGCCGATGCCTTATGTCCGAAAGAGACCTGCCATGAGCCGTCGCAAGCAGTTTACATCCACAGTGAAAAGCTGCCTCCAGCGCATCCCGGTCTCTCTCATTTCCGATCTCATCCACGGCGATCACCTCCGGCGCCATCGCACGCAGCAGCATCTGCATCCCCTCCGCCTTCCGACACCCATCCAGCACATCCGTGCGCATTCCAATGTCATTCTGCGGCACACCCCGGCAACACCCCGCCAGCTCCGAGCGTTCGTCCACGACACCGACGGTTTTCCCAGGCAGTTGCCTGCTGCCATTGGAGATTATACGGATCAGGTCCCTGAGCAGCGTCGTTTTTCCGCAGCCCGGCGGAGAAATGATTAAGGTATGGCATAGCCCATCCTGCAGAAGATACGGCAGTACCGGTTCCGCACAGCCGATGATCTGGTGTGACACCCGCACATTTAGAAAAGAAATATGCCGCACTTCCTGTACACCGGAAGCGTCCATGACTACTTTCCCCGCCACTCCGATACGGTGTCCTCCGACAATCGTAAAAAATCCCTGCCGGATCTCTTCATAAAATGCATACACAGAATAGCCGGAAGCATATTCCAGCACCTGCGAAAGCTCCTCTTCCAGAGGGCACATCCCGGCAGAATCAACGGAATCCGTCAGATGCCCGTCCTTTGTCAGCCCATACTCTGTCCCGCCATAGCGCAGCAGCACCGGTCTGCCGACCCGCAGCCGGATCTCCTGTAACCGCTCAATTGAAAGCTCCGCACGCAAAAGCGCCTTTCGCATCCGCTCTGGAAATATCATAAAAAGCTGCTCCATACCATCCCCGCCTCAACCCCCGTTGAACTTTGTTACAGTTCAGTATATGGGACAGCCTGATAGAATATGCCATGCTTAAGAAGGGATAATTTTCATTGCATTTTTCAGCCTGCGATAATATAATATGTTCTAACAGTTCAACGTGACAGCAAAATACAAAAACAGATCTCAGCATAAGCATTCCCCCGCTTCAAGTGCGCGGAGCACTAAGCGGCAGGTAAGGGGGCGTTCATGAGCAAGTAGCGAAGCTAGTACAGCATACAAAAATTAACTGGACTAATAACGCAGAATAAATTTTCATTCTGCAAAGAAGAAAAACGCAGGCGTAGCGGGCTACGTTAAGTTTTTCTGATGTCGCAGATGGAAATTCAGGCAAGTTATGTGGTACAGTTATTTGCAGTATGATGTACTAGGCCCTGTCAGCAGAGCTGCACGGATGGATTGCGAATGTCCGCTTTACCGTCACGTTGCTAATAAACAGAAAGTAAGAGGTACAATCTTATGAAAAAGAGAGTTGTTGTTGCACTCGGTCACCGGGCGCTCGGTACTACATTTCCGGAGCAGCAGACGGCAGTCCGCTCTTCCGCTTCCATTTTGGCTGATCTTGTCGAAGAAGGCGCACAGCTGATTATCACACACAGCAATGCTCCGCAGGTCGGCATGATCCACACCGCTATGAATGAATTTGCCAAATTCCATGAGACCTACGGCGCGCCGATGTCCGTCTGCTCCGCGATGAGCCAGGGCTATATCGGCTATGATCTCCAGAACGCACTGCGCACCGAGCTTTTGAAGCGCGGCGTCTACCGTTCGGTGAGCACCGTCATCACTCAGGTCACCGTCGATCCATACGACGAGACCTTCTACCACCCGGTCAAAACCATCGGCCGTTACATGACCGCCGAGGAAGCAGCAGCCGAGGAGAAAAAAGGCAATTATGTAAAAGAAGAACCGGGGAAAGGCTTCCGCCGGATCGTAGCTGCTCCGAAGCCGCTTGACATCGTAGAAATTGACGCCATCAACGCACTTGCAGCAGCCGGACAGATTGTCATCGCCTGTGGTGGCGGCGGAATTCCGGTGCTAAAGCAGGGCAGCTCTTTAAAGGGTGCAAGCGCTGTCATTGAAAAGGATCTTGTCAGCGGACTGCTCGCCGATCAGACCGATGCAGATATGCTGATGATTCTCACAAACGATGAATTTGTCAACATCAAATACGGTACACCGGAGGAAGTTGCTTTAAAGCAGATCACCGCTGAAGAGGCACGTACCCATATCGCCAATCACGAGTTCGGCGTCAATAAAATGCTCCCGAAAATCGAGGCATCCGTCAACTTCGTCTGCCGCCGCGAGGAGCGTTCGGCAGTCATCACTTCCATCGACAAGGCCCTCGATGCCTACCGTGGAAAGACAGGCACCGTGATCACCGCGTAAAGAAATTTTCCAGCAATAAAAAAGCAGAGTCTCTGCCACTCTGCTTTTTTGTTGCTTATTTTCTTTCTCGTTTGAACGCAGATAAGCATCCCCCATCAATTCTTTCCCGTGCTCCCGATCCCTCCACGATCCGGTGCAGCAAGGCGCTCCTGCTCCTCAAATACAAGCTGTGGCTGATGTTCCATAATACGGAACTGGCAGATGCGGTCGTTGACCTGAATCTCGGTGTCGCGCAGTGCGTAGGCCGGCATGTACCACCAGTCGTTCGGTCCGGCGTAGGACTCGTCTACGACGCCCATATGGTTGACCTGAATGATGCCGAAGTTCTTGTAGGTAGAGCTGCGCGGTACGATGTGAGCCTCATAGCCCTTTGGAAGCTGCATCGCCACGCCAAGCGGGATCAGGTGAAATTCCCCCTTTTTCATTACAACGTGCTCTGCGGATCGTAAGTCAATCCAGTCAGATTTGCCGCCGATGTATTCCAGTCGTTTAACCTCATCATTTAAGTACTGTATCTTGATTGTTTCCATAATTTTATTTCCTCTCCTGATTTTTATGCGCAGTGCAGCACCATCTTCCCACTCGCCAGTGACTCCGGTACTTCGATCACGTGCTGGTTCGAGCTTCCTCGCCAGTGCAGCTGGGTATCACGCAGATCTTTTTTATATGGGCCGTCTACGAGGACATCGATCCAGCGTGCGACCTCCCGCGTTTTCACATATTCCCAGTCGTAGCCGGTATACATCCAGATCGTCTTTCCCGGAAAACGGCTGCGGATATCCTTTGCAAGCGCAAGGATCTCAGCCTCATTCGCTGCATGCAGCGGATCGCCGCCGCTGAATGTGATGCCGGAAATATACGGCTTTGCAAGCTCAGTAAAGAGCTCCTCTTTTTCCTTCTCGCCGAACAAAAGTCCTTCCTTCGGATCCCATGTCACCGGATTCTGGCACTCCGGACAATGATGGCTGCAGCCGGACACCCAGAGTACGACGCGCAGTCCATCGCCATTCAGCATGTCATCTTTTGTTATGTTATGATATCTCATCGTTGCTCTCCCCATAGTAAATCTCTGACTCGAATCTTTATTTTATCATATCTTTGCTTTTTTTCAACCTGTTTTTCCGGAGCTATAAATTCCAGTTGCAGCCTCCTGAATTTTATGATACGTTTTCCTTATCTGAGACGGTATGAAGCCCGTCGATCTTAAACGGAGGAGGATTTTCTATATGAACTGGAATGCTGTATGGATTCAACCGGAATACGACATGGGGGATATCGTGCCGGTGTATACGAAGCAGTTTTCCCTGTCCAAAATACCGGTCAGGGCAGTGCTTCACATCACAGCGCTTGGCGTCTATGAAGCACATTTAAACGGAAAACGAATCGGAAACTTTGTGCTCGCACCCGGATGGACGAGCTACTATTCCCGCCTGCAGTATCAGTCTTATGACATCACAGCCGATCTTGCAGAACAAAATACGATCACTGTCGCAGTCGGCAAGGGCTGGTACCGGAGCCCGATGCCGGGCTGGTGCGACTCGTCCTATCAGGACGGGCTGCGCAGCTGGCCTGCCGGACTGCTGGCAGAGCTGGAGATCACCTATGAAGACGGCACATCTGAAACAATTGGCACAGACACCTCCTGGAGCGTTGCAGAAAGTGCCACCCGATTTTCAGAAATTTACGACGGCGAACAATATGATGCCTCAAAAGATTTTTCCGCAGCCCGCTACAGGGTACATGTGCTGAAAGGACCATGGGACAGCCTGATTCCACAGGAGGGAGTGGAGATTCACGAGCAGGAGCGTATTTCTCCATCCGGTATTTTCACTACCCCTGCCGGTGAGACGGTCGTCGACTTCGGGCAGGAGCTGACCGGATATGTCGAGCTTTCTGTTGATGCAAAGTGTGGAGATGTCATTGCGCTCTCTCATGCAGAAGTCATGGATCGTGACGGAAATTTTTATACGGAAAACTATCGTGCCGCAAAGGCAAAGCTGCATTACACCTGCTGTGACGGACGTCAGACCTGGCATCCGCATTTTACCTTTTTTGGATTCCGTTATATCCGGATCGATGCATTTCCGGGTGGAGCGGCACTTGCAAAGCCGGAGAATTTTACTGCCATCGTCGTTCACTCGGAAATGAAACGCACCGGACACCTGAGCTGCTCTGATCCGCTTCTGAACCGGCTTTTCTCGAATATTATATGGGGACAGAAGGGCAATTTTGTCGATGTACCGACCGATTGTCCGCAGCGGGATGAACGGCTTGGCTGGACTGGAGACGCACAGGTCTTCGTCCGGACTGCCTGCATGAATTATGATGCGGAACAGTTTTTCACAAAATGGCTCGCAGACATGGCTGCGGACCAGCGGGACGACGGCTACGTCGGGCATGTCATCCCGGATCTTCTGCAGGCCCCTTATGGCAGCGCTGCATGGGGAGACGCTGCAGTCATCTGCCCGTGGGAAGTCTACCTGGCCTACGGTAATCCGCAGATTCTGAAAAATCAGTTTGACTGTATGAAGGGCTGGATCAACTATATCACCGGCTCCACCAAAACACCGTATCTGTGGACCGGCGGCACACATTATGGAGACTGGCTCGGGCTGGATGCGCCGTCCGGCAGCTACAAGGGCTCAACCAGGGAAGACTTTATCGCTTCCGCTTTTTATGCACATTCTACGGAGCTTCTGATCAAAGCAGGACATGTGCTCGGAAAAGATATGGCAGACTATGAGGCTTTGTATGAAAAAATCATTGCTGCATTCCGCGCTGCATTTCCAACTTATGGGACACAGAGTGAATGCGTACTTGCCGCACACTTCCATCTGGCCGAGCATCCGCAATCTGCAGCCGATCAGCTCGCAAAAATGGTAAAGAAAGCCGGGAATCAGCTTCAGACCGGGTTCGTCGGGACACCGTACCTGCTGCATGTGCTCAGTGATTACGGATATGCCGAGCTCGCCTATACGCTTCTGCTTCGCAAAGAATATCCGTCGTGGCTCTATCCGGTCACCAAAGGGGCCACTACGATCTGGGAACACTGGGACGGCATTATGGAAAACGGCGGCTTCTGGAGTGCAGATATGAACTCCTTTAACCATTATGCATACGGCTCTGTCGCAGACTGGGTCTATCAGAAAGCCGCAGGCATCCACACCGCAGAAGATGCTCCGGGCTATGCCTTTATCCGTTTTGCACCGGTTCCGGATGCAAGACTTTCCTGGCTTACCGCTTCCCTTCAGACCCGGCACGGTCTAGTTGAATCCGGCTGGCGTCAGGAAGATGGAAAGTGGCGCTATGAGATCACGACTCCGGTCGACGCCGAAATCTGCATTGACAAAAATACACAGAAGGTCGCAGCCGGGCACTATATCTTTTACAGTCAGATGTAGCCATCGTTTTACAGCTTTACATTTCATAATTGATCATGCTATAATGAAGTTTCTTCTGATTAACAAAGCAACTTATGATATATCGGATAGTATAAAAAGAGGCTTTGATTAATCAACGAAAATATGAGTTGAAAGAGGGATAATAAATGGCAATACAAAAGAACGGCATCATCGTATTAGGTGCGGTATTTGTTGATATTAAGGGATTTCCGGAGGGCGCTTATATTCCGGACGGCAGAAATGCCGGAAAAGTAAAATATGTTCATGGCGGTGTCAGCCGAAATGTCGTCGAGGACATTGCAAATATAGAACTGCGTCCGACCTTTCTTGGTATCGTAGATGACTCAGCACTTGGCGAGGATGTACTGCGCAAGCTGGAGCGACACAAGGTAAATGTCAGCTATATGCAGCGGATTCCAAACGGTATGGGGACGTGGCTCGCGGTCTTTGACCAGAACGGAGATGTCGCCGGCTCAATTTCCCAGCGCCCGAATCTGGACTCACTTCTGACACTGCTTGAAGAGAAGGGCGATGAAATTTTCTCCGAAGCAGATTCCGTCGTGATCGAGGTCGATATGGATAAGGACATCGTGAAAAAGGTCATTCAGCTCTGTGAAAAGTATGAGAAAAAGCTCTATGGCGTTGTCAGCAATATGAGCATTGCGCTGGAGCGCCGGGACTTCCTGCAAAGGTTCGACTGCTTCATCTGCAACCAGCAGGAAGCAGGAATGTTCTTCTCTGCGGATTACAGCAATAAGGTACCGGAAGAAATGCAGCAGATTCTGAGTGAACGGCTTCAGGTCGCAAACATTCCATCCATGGTCATCACGATGGGCGGCGACGGCTCTGTCTATGCCGATATGCATGGAAACAGGGGCTTCTGTCCGGCAAAAAAGGTAGATGTCCGCGATACGACCGGAGCCGGCGACTCCTTCTGTGCAGGCGTTGTCAGCGGCCTGACATATGGCAAAACGCTTGCAGAGTCTGTCGAGATCGGCACCCGGCTCGCCGCCTCCGTCATCACATCCTCTGAAAATGTGTGCCCGCGGTTTTTACCGGCGGAGTTGGGGATCGAAGCGTAAATCTGCGTTTTTGACCCGCAAAACACCGAAAAGTAGCCATTTTTCGTAGAAAAATGAGCGGATTTGAGGTGTTTTAGAATTGCGGGAGCATGAAATGCGGAGCAATCCGTGTATCATAAAAATAGAAACGAGAAAAATTCCCGTTTCTATTTTTTTACCAAATCAGGCATGTTCTTTATGCTTCCGCCCGCTCCCCATAATAATAGAATCCCTTGCACTCTGTCAGATGCACGGACACAATCTGTCCGATAAGGGAGGCGTCACCCGGAAAATGTACGAGAAGGTTGTTGCTCAAGCGACCGGTGACAAGACTTGCATCCTGTTCATTTACAGATTCGACCAGTACCGGAAGTGTCTGCCCATCCACACGCAGCGACTGTTCTCTGGAAATCTCCTGCACAAGCGCGAGCAGACGGTTGAAACGATC
Organism: Lachnospiraceae bacterium; assembly: GCA_902363135.1. GTDB lineage: Bacteria > Bacillota > Clostridia > Lachnospirales > Lachnospiraceae > Choladousia. The sequence continues at coordinate 692,523 of CABIZF010000001.1, read as the reverse complement.
CTTCACGACATCTTCCGGAACCTGATTCTCCATTGCGGCTGCCGGAGTGCCGGTTCTCTTGGAATAAATAAAGGTAAAGGCGCTGTCATAGCGTACCCTGCGCACGACATCTAACGTCTCCTGAAAGTCCTCTTCTGTCTCACCCGGGAAACCGACGATAATATCAGTCGTCAGGGCCAGATCCGGAATCTCAGCACGCAAATGCTCTGCCAGAGCAAGATACTGCTCCTTCGTATAGCGCCGGTTCATGCGGCGCAGGATCTCCGTACTTCCGGACTGCAGCGGTAAATGCAGATGGCGGCAGATTTTTTTCGAGTGCTTCATTACCTGAATGAGATCCTCTGACAGATCCTTCGGATGAGAAGTCATAAAACGGATGCGATCCAGTCCATCGATCTTTTCAACTTCCTGCAAAAGCTCGGCAAAGCTCATCGGCTCTTCCAGGTTTTTTCCGTAAGAATTGACGTTCTGCCCAAGCAACATGACTTCCTTTACTCCGTCTGCCACGAGCATTCGGATCTCCCGAATGATATCTTCCGGCTTTCGGCTGCGTTCCCGTCCACGTACATACGGAACGATGCAGTAGCTGCAGAAATTATTGCAGCCAAACATAATATTCACACCGGACTTAAATGAATAGGTCCGCTCTGCCGGAAGATCCTCAACGATCTTGTCCGTATCCTTCCAGATGTCAAAAACCGTGCCGTCTGATTCAAAAGCTGCGACAAGCAATTCAGCAAATTTATAAATATTATGCGTACCAAATACAAGATCTACAAAACGATAGCTCTTGCGGATTTTTTCAATGACCTCCGGCTCCTGCATCATACAGCCGCACAGTCCGATAATCATATGCGGATTTTTTTTCTTGATCCCGCTCAGATAACCCAGTCGGCCATATACCTTCAGATTCGCATTTTCCCGCACTGTACACGTATTGTACAGTACGAAGTCCGCCTCTTCCTGTTCCGTCAGCTCATAGCCGATCAGCTCTAAGATACCACGCAGCTTCTCTGAATCGCGCGCATTCATCTGACAGCCAAAGGTCTTGATGCAGGCCTGCATTTTCCGTCCAAGCTCCGCTTCCTTCGCCGCAAGAATCTCCCGCGCTTTTTTCATATAGTAATACTGCCGCTCCGGCTCCTTCGCAGGCGCTGCGCCTGACAGGTCGATGGCATCAAAATTGGTTTCGTTTGTCATAAATCTCTGTTCTCCTCAAGTTCTGTCGGTTTACGGCCGCACCTGCCCGTTTCCGAATATAATATATTTTACGGTCGTAAGGGCCTTTAGTCCCATCGGTCCGCGTGCATGCAGCTTCTGTGTGCTGATACCGATCTCTGCACCAAAGCCAAATTCAAAGCCATCGGTAAACCGTGTCGATGCATTGACATATACGGCAGCTGCGTCGATTTCATCCAGAAAACGCAATGCATTTGTATAATTTTCCGTGATAATCGCTTCTGAATGACCGGTATTGTAGCGATTGATATGTGCGATCGCCTCATCCAGAGAGGAAACGGTACGAATCGACAGGATGTAATCCAGATACTCCATCCCCCAGTCCTGCTCGGTTGCAGCCACTACCTTTTCAGACGTTCCGCCAAGCGCCGACAGCGCCCGATCATCACACCGCAGTTCGACCTGATGCTCATCCAGCTTTTTCTTCAATGCAGCCAGCAGTGCCTTCTCCACCTTCTCATGCACGACAATGGATTCACAGGCATTGCAGACACCGATCCGCTGCGTCTTGGCATTGTTGATGATATTGACAGCCATCTCCAGGTTCGCACTCTCATCCACATAAATATGGCAATTACCGGTGCCGGTCTCGATGACAGGGATCGTACTGTTTTCCACGACAGCGCGGATCAGCCGTGCGCTTCCGCGTGGAATCAGCACATCCACATACTGCCTCAGCCGCATAAAGCGTGCAGTCGTCTCATGATCTGTCACCTCGATCAGCTGGAGGGCGTCCTCAGTCACACCAGCTGCCGCCAGCGCTTTTTTCAATACTGACACGATTGCAATGTTCGAATGAATCGCGTCGCTTCCACCCTTCAAAATCACAGCATTTCCGGTCTTGAAGCACAGACCGAACGCATCTGCAGTCACATTCGGACGTGATTCATAAATAATACCGATCACACCAAGAGGCACTCTTTTTTGTCCGATCAGAAGTCCGTTCGGACGCTTTTTCATCTCTTCGACTTCCCCGATCGGATCATCCAGACCAGCGATCTGGCGCAGGCCTTCTGCCATCCCGCTGATCCGGCTCTCATTGAGCATCAGCCGGTCAACGAGCCCCTCCGGCATATGATTTTCCCGTGCCTTCCGAATATCCTGTGCATTTGCATCCAGGATCTCGCTCCGATATTCTTCCAGATACGCGGCTGCCTTTAAAAGCGCCTCATTCTTTTTCACTGTCGCAAGTCCGCGCAATGCCCGTTCAGCCTTCTGCGCATGTGTCCCTATTCCGGTAAGCAGCAGATCCGCATCTGCGTAGAACTGCTCTTCTGTAACGAGATACTGCGGACAGATATCATGTACGTCTGACGGCACTTCATCCATGATCTGAAATGCGAAAGCCGCCGCCACTGTCGTATGGGCCGTATGCTTGCTCAGATAACGGTCATAAAAGCCCTTTCCGTAGCCGCAGCGATGCCGCTTTGCGTCAAAGCCGACACCCGGAACGATCAGAAGCGCCTCCTCATCCTGTGCCGGATTTACCGCATCCGGCTCCGGGATATGAAAATAGCCCGGATGAACATCTGCATAAGAAGAGATATAGTAATAATCCATCGCCTCTCCGTCTACCTTTGGCGCTGCCACCTTTTTCCCAAGCCGCCATGCTTCTTCAATCAGAGGACGCATACATACCTCGCCATTATAATCCATATAAGTATAAATGCAGTCTGCCTTCTGAAATGCCTCCATCCGAATGATCCGGTCACAGATCTTCCGGCTCTTTTCCTGCAAGCTCTCTGTCGTCTGCGCTTTCCGCCTTGCAAAAACCAGCTTTCTAATTTCCTTTTTTTCCATAGCGCTCCTCATACTTCTTTCCGAGATTCTCTACGCTGCCATCCTTATTTACAATATCAATATTGTCCAGCTGTCCCTTCAGGTTTCGCCGAACCGCTTCCAGATATTCGCTGCGCAAAAGCGCCTGTTCCTGGCGCTCCGCAGAAGTCAGTCCTTCTGCCTTCGACTTTCGCGCAAGCTCATTGATCCTTGCAAGCTTTGTATTATCCATTGATCTCTCCTCCTTCTGTCTGCTTCCATATCCGATCATCATTACATGGCCAAATTCTGTCAGCGATCCTCCTCCAGCACATCAACCAGATCAAAATTCTCATCCAGATGTCCGACAAATAAAGTTCCGATATTCCGACCGTCCAGCAGCCGGTGAATAACATGAAAGTCATCTCCGTTCGCAATAATCATATCTGCACCCGACGCATTCGCAATCTTTGCCGCTGAGAGCTTCGTCGCCATGCCGCCGGTGCCGACATCACTGCCACTGCCTTTGCCCATCTTCATGTAATGATCATCCACCTTATCGACCAGGTCAATAAACTGAGCTCCCGGGTTCTTTCTCGGGTCATCCGTATACAGACCGTCAATATCCGAGAGCAGCAGCAGCAGATCTGCATGGGTCAGTGCAGAAACAATCGCTGAAAGCGTATCATTGTCTCCGAACTGGATTTCATAAGTCGATACGGTATCATTTTCATTTACAACCGGGATCGCACCGAGCTTGATCAGCTCATCAAAGGTATTCGATGCATTTCTTCGGCTTAAGTTATCGATCATCGTATTTTTGGTCATCAATATCTGCGCAGCCCGATGCCCATACTCACTGAACAGCTTCTGATAGGTCATCATCAGCTGTGCCTGTCCGATCGCCGCACATGCCTGCTTCTCCGAAACATTTTTCGGTCGGTGATGGACACCGATCGCCTGTCGTCCGACTGCAATCGCACCGGAAGAGACAAGGATGACCTCTTTCCCCCGGTTTTTCAGATCGCAGAGCTCCCGTACGAGCACCTCAAGCTTCGTCAGATTCAGTGCTCCGGTCTCCGGATGGGTGATTGAGGAGCTTCCAATCTTTACTACAATTCGTTTTTTATCTTTCAGGTTTTCTCTGTAATTCATATCCTCTGTCCTTTTTTCGATCAGCAGTCCCTGCTTTACGCAGGATCCCGCCAGTCCTCTACTGTCCGCGTACGAGTCCGGTCTTTCTCAGCAGCCGCACGATCAGATGTCCCTTCGGAAGCGCTGCAATCTCCTCAACGGTAATGCCCTTAAAGGAAATCAGCCCGATACCGTAAGTTGCCACCCCGGCCAGGATTGCAAACAGCACGGAGATCGTATTGCCAAACACCAAATGGAACAGCTGGTAAACGAGATAAGCAGCCGCCCCCATAATAATGGAAACAATCACCGGTATCAGAAACGTCCGTTTCCATTCCTGACGATAATGCAGGAAGCGGGCAATCGCGATCGCATTCAAAACGCTTACAATCAACGCGAAACAGATATTTGACCATATGACCGCATAGATATTCAGGTTGCCTGCGGTCAGCATGACATACAGCAGGATAAAGTGAATCACAAGTGCCGCTGCATTGTTGATCAGCGGAGTCTGCAGCTTTCCAAGTCCCTGCAGAATACCGGTCGTAAGAGTTGAAAATGCATAGAGAATGATCAGGAGCGCACCGGCCTGCATAATGCCGACTGCCAGCGGGCGACCGGTCTCAAGACTCGGATAGAGCATCGTCAGGATCGGCTTTGCAAGCGCCGCCATCCCCACTGCACACGGAATTGTGATAATCATGGTAAACCGCACAGAGGTACGGATCTTTCGCCGCGCATCGCCGCGGTCGCCTCTCGCCATTGCTGCGGTCAGGCTCGGTACGACCGACGGAGCCAGACAGGAAGCAAGGGACAACGGCACATTCATCAGTACACGGAACTGACCGGAGTAAATGCCCCAGATCGATGTATACTGCTTCTCCGTATAGCCCTGGCTCAACAGAACCTTATTGAACACGCCCTGATCGGCGACATTGCTGATATTGTAGATCAGTGTGCTCAGGACAATCGGGATAATCGTGAGAATCATCGTCCGGTAAATTGCGCGTTCAGACTCCAGATGCGTCGTCACATCCCTGCGCATCTGACGCTTCAGGGTCGACTTCTGTACCGTATAGACAAACATCATAAACAGCATCGCAACCGTGATCGATACGACGGTACCAAATGTACCGCCCGCCGCACCCCAGGCCGGTCCCAGCAGTTCATTTCCGTTTTCCTGTGCCAGAGAAACGCCGTAGCTGTACATGATATTCGCACACACAACCGTAAAAATTGCATTTACAATCTGTTCAATAACCTGCGATACCGCAGTAGGTGTCATATTTGAATAGCCCTGGAAAAATCCCCGGAACACTCCGACAATCGCAAACACAAAAATAGCCGGTGCAAGCACACGCAGCGCATAGACCGCCAGCTCAATAGACAGCACATATTTTGTGATAACGCCTGCAAACACATAGGTCAAAAGCGCAAGCGCACCACCTGCAATCAGTGCAAAACGCATCGCGCACAGAAAAACTCTGTGCGCATTTTTAAATTCTCCCTTATGAATCCGCTCGGAAACGAGCTTGGAGACTGCCAGCGGCAGACTGAAGGAGGAAATCATCAAAACGATGTTGTACACCTCGTTTGCCGTAGAATAGTAGCTGTTTCCCTCATTTCCGAGTGTGTTGGTCAGGGGGAAGCGGTAGATCATGCCGATGATCTTTGCGATGATCGATGCCACCGCCAGAATAGACCCCTGTACCAGATAATTTTTACTGTTCGACTTTTTTTCTTTCTCTTTCACACCGGGACCTCATCAATCCGCCTGAATGGATACGTTATCGCTGTAAGAGTCAAGCACGATGCAGACCCATGTCTTACCCTGATTCAGCGTAATCTCATTGCCGTCGGCATCATAATAATGGGTAACGCCAAAATTCTCATTTGCAAAGGCATCCTCTGTATTGATCACATCCTTACGCCATGTCACATCAATCGCTTTGCCGTTTGTAATGTACTTGCCGTTGCCGCCGGAGAGCACGTCGATGTTCAGATAGCCGTTCTCGTCAAATTTCTCCCACGGACAATACTGGAAAATGATATTGTCATAGGTCAGCGCATTTCCGGTCAGATAGTCTGTCTGGACGTCTCCGTACTGATAGCGCGTGTATTTCCCGGTCTCTGCATTGTAAACGAAATAGGCGTTGTTGTACTCATAGCCCGGAGCGACTGTGATCGCGTCCACACCATTGTCGAGTGTCACCCTCTCCCCGTCTGCTGCAAACTGGTAATGGCCGTTCGTCGACTGATACTCATCAGAATACTCCGTCGGATAATTCATCTCGTCAATACCCTTCCAGATCCGCTCATAATCCGTAAATACATTGTGTGGTGCCGGAAAATCATCAGAACGATAATATACTGTCTCTCCAATTGAATCCAGTCCGCTTAAATTTAAGGTCGAATCCAGATTCAGCAGATCCAGCGCATAGACTGCCTGTCCAAAATGCAGGTAATATGTATTGAATTCTCTTGCGAAATAGACATAATAGTTCCGGCAACTGCGCACCGACCCGATCCGTTCCACATCCTGATAATCCTCGAAAATTCCCATCAGACGGGTAATACCGCCTTCTACCGGAGCTTCATAAACAACCTCCGCATTCGCGATACCGGACTGTGGGAGCGCAGCCTGGATATTATTGAGCATAACAGAAATTGCCTTCGTACGCCCAATGGATTCTGGGACAAGCTTACCGGTCAGGTAGCTGCGCACCATTCCGTTGTCCTCTTCCGCAAACGCTGTCCCGGCACATGCTGTGCCGACCATGACAGCCACAGCCGCAGCTGCTGTCAGTTGTTTCCACATTTTCTTTTTCATAGAATCATCTCCTATTCTGGTCACGGCAGCTTCTGCTACCGGCTGATGTGCAGCTGCGAAAGGATCTCTTCCTGCAGCCGCTCCATTTCCTTTGCATCCTCCTCGGTCATATGATCAAACCCCATCAGATGCAACATACTGTGTGCAATCAGAAACGCGTATTCACGTTTTCTGGAATGTCCGTACTCCTCCGCCTGCGAAATGACCTTATCAGCAGAAATTACAATATCACCGAGCATCAGCTCTCCGCTGTCCGGCTCGAAACAGTCCTCTCCACCTTCTTCAAGAAATCCAAAATCACCCGGCGTCTCATATTCAACCATCGGGAAAGAAAGTACGTCGGTCGGACGGTCAATCCCTCTTTGCTCCAGATTGATCCGGTGTATCTCATCATTGTCAGTGATCAAAATACTGACCTGCGCCTCATATGGGCATTCCATATAATCGAGTGCACAGGAAACGACATCCTGCGCGATTTCATACAGATCCAGATCCAGCGCTGTACTGCTCTCATTTTCAAAATCAATTGTCATCGGTTCTCCCACGCTTTCTTATCGGTACTCTTTTTTCTTGTAGCCTGGCGGCTCTCCTTGTAGGCTTCCTTTTTCTCATATTCTTCATATGCGGTAACGATCTTCTGTACCAGCGGATGTCGGACAACATCTTTGCTCGTCAGCTGGCAGAAAGAAATATCCTCCACCTTTCCGAGCACCTTCATCGCCGTATCCAGTCCGGACGGTGCACCACTTGGCAGATCCTTCTGTGTCTGGTCACCGGTGATGACCACCTTCGATCCAAAACCGATTCGGGTCAGAAACATCTTCATCTGAGCCGGAGACGTATTCTGTGCCTCGTCCAGAATGATAAATGCATTATCCAATGTACGTCCGCGCATATATGCAAGCGGTGCAACCTCGATCAGCCCTTTTTCCATATTTTTCAGGAAGCTGTCGCTGCCCATAATCTGATAGAGCGCATCATACAACGGCCGCAGATATGGATCGACCTTACTCTGCAGATCGCCCGGCAGAAATCCAAGCTTCTCTCCCGCCTCGATCGCCGGACGCGTCAGGATGATCCTGCCGACTTCTTCATTTTTAAAGGCGGTGATCGCCATCGCCATTGCCAGATACGTCTTTCCGGTACCGGCCGGACCGACCCCAAAGACGATCATCTTCTTGCGGATCGCATCGACATAAGACTTTTGTCCGAGTGTCTTTGGCTTGATCGGCTTGCCGTTGATCGTATGGCAAATACAGTCCCCGTCGATCGCCACGACTGCATCCTCCTTCTCTTCATAAGAAAGAGAAATCGTATAGTCTACATTCTGCTCCGTCAGCGGCGTCCCGCGCCTTGCCAAAGTGTCCAGGCTCTCAAAAATCTTCTTTGCCCTAACGGCATTCGTCGGGCTCCCAAGTATCTTAATCTCTCCGTCCCGGCTCAGCACTGTGACCTGTAATGCACGCTCAATCTTTTTCACATACTGATCGAACTGGCCAAACAGCTCCTTCTGGCGCTCTGCCGGAACAGACAGAGATGTCTCAATCATACTCATTTCCAGATAATTCCTCCTCGCCATCCGTAATCTCCGTCCGTACCGTCTCCGGCGTCCCCACCGTCAACACTCCTGACGCAATCGCGGAAGTTTCAGTCCATTCTATTTTAACATTATTTTCAAATATTTGAACCCCCTTTTCCTCTAAATTTTTCATGAAATACTGTAAATTTGAGTTCAAGATAGACAATATCTCTTCTTTTGTGTGACAAATTTTCAGATTTTCGTATTCGCGTACCGTGATCTGCTGCCAGCAAACCGGCAAATAGAATGCATCGAATAACCGCAGCTGACAGAGCTTGCTCAGTGTATCACTGCACTCCCATGATGGCTTCCGGATGGGAAGTGCAAAGTCTGCACCCAGAATCTGCAGCAGCACCCGACTCGCCTGCTTCCCGGTGTACTTTTTTTCAGAAAATGTAATTGCCTGCTCTTCATGATAGGGAATCCTGCTGCGAATCATCACATCTGCATCCGCCCGGACTTTCTGCCGGTTCACTACTGTTCCGCCGTCATCTGTAATCAGGAGCACGCCGGAAACGAGCAGCTGTCCCTTTTCAACCTCATCCCCTGCTGCCACCAGCGCGCGTCCGCTCCGCACATAGATCGACTCAATGATCCCGGATTGCGCAGCAACAAGACTGGACGGCACATTTGCTTCCTTTGGCTCTGTCTCTTCTGAAAAGCTGCCTTCCCGAACCTGTATCGACAGCTGTGTCCCGTGCAGAGTTGCCGATACCCAGGAAAAATCAGGAAAAGCATTGCGCAATGCAGCAGAAAGTCTCTCACAGTCCACTTCCGATTTTCGCATGCCATAGTAAATCCCGTTTTCCTGCAGCCAGTTATACAGAACCGGAGAAGTCTGCCGCACATTTCCATTCAGAGTAATTCTCCATACATGTGCTCCCAGCCAGAGTAAAAGCCAGACCGCTGCCAGAAAGCCGAGTACCCAAAGCCTCCTCCTGCGATATTTCCGGATAAAAAAAGGAAGCCCGTGCCGTTCTGTGATACGCAGTCGGACGTGGCTTTTTTTAACAAGCGTTTTCAGCTTTCGGAAATCGCGAACGGAAATGCAGGCAGTATAGGCTTCTGCTTCCGGCAGCAGTCGCCAAAGCTTCAATCGGTGATGGGCACACAGATTGAAAAAGCGTTCACAGGCATCTCCGCTGACCTGAATCCGCACATACCCCGCAAGAAAATCCGGAAATTCCATAAGGTCCCTCCTGCTTGATAATCACTGCCACTTCATGCTCTACTTACATGAAGTAGTCTTCCCGGCTGAGATAAAACAGACACTGCAGATGCATCCTGTAATTTCTATTTCTTCCTTTGTATAGGTCAAAATTTCCATATGGCTTCCACAGATTTTCACCCAGCCACCGCGGATCAGGATCCGCACCTCTTCCGATGAATAGGAGGACAGTCCGCGAAAGTTTTCAATCCAGAGATGCTCCTGCCCGTGCATTGACAGCAGAATCAATCCCCGTTGCAGATCATTGGGAAGCTGCAGCGCATCAGGCACGCGACCTCCCTGCGGTTTTTCTCTCTTTTCTATCACAGGCATTCCCCAGTGCGGTTATTAGTCAGTATATGAGCAGGTTTCCTGCTTTATGTTATCTCTGATTATTTATGATACGGCTCACCTTTGATAATCCGGAAGGCCCGGTATACCTGTTCAAGCAAAATAACCCTCATCAGCTGGTGCGGAAAGGTCATAGGTGAAAAACTCAGCTGTTCATCTGCACGCTTTAAAACCTGCGAAGACAGACCGAGTGAACCACCGATCACAAAACAGATATTACTCTTTCCACGCACAGTCAGTTCATTCATATGGGCAGCCAGCTGTTCAGAGGAACGCTGCTTTCCCTGAATGGCCAACGCAATGACATAAGCATCCTCCCTGATACATGAGAGAACCCGCGTCCCCTCCTTCTCGATGATCTGCTGCTCCAGCGCCGGGGCTGCACCATCCGGCGTCTTCTCATCCGCTACCTCCAGAATCTCCAGCGTACAGTAGCGTCCCAGCCTTTTTGCGTACTCAGCGATCGCATCCCGGTAAAATTTTTCCTTTACTTTTCCAACGGTTACTATAGTTATCTTCATTCCATACTCCTGTCAGCTCAACACGGATATACGCAACCCGCTTCGCTACTTGTAGGATCACAAGGAATCTTCCCGCAAGCGGGCCCCTCCTTATGATATGTTATAACCGAATGCTGCTTCGCAGCTTATTGCTTTGCGCAATTGAAGCAGGGGACTTGCTTGATTCGGTTAAAAAGCGGGCTGCCGCAAACCTGCAGCAGCCCGCCCTGTCATCTGTTACTTAGTTGTTCTTTGCTTTCAGGAACTCATCGATTCCCTTTGCAGCGGCCTTTCCTGCGCCCATTGCAAGAATAACCGTTGCAGCTCCGGTGACAGCATCTCCTCCGGCGAATACGCCATCCTTGGATGTCTGACCGGTTGTCTCATCTGCGATGATGCATTTTCTCTTGTTTGTATCCAGTCCGATGGTCGTAGAAGAGATCAGCGGATTTGGTGAAGTACCAAGAGACATGATTACGGTATCAACATCAATATCAAACTCAGAACCCGGAATCTCTACCGGACGTCTTCTTCCGGATGCATCCGGCTCACCGAGCTCCATGCGGATGCAGCGGATACCCGCAACCGCATCGTTTTCATCTACCAGAATCTCCTTCGGGTTGGTCAGCAGATCGAAGATGATGCCCTCTTCCTTTGCATGATGTACTTCTTCTGCACGTGCCGGAAGCTCTGCTTCACTACGGCGGTATACGATATGTACTTCAGCGCCGAGACGAAGAGCTGTTCTCGCTGCATCCATTGCCACATTTCCGCCGCCGACAACAGCTACCTTCTTGCCGTGTACGATCGGAGTATCGTAATCATCACGGAATGCTTTCATGAGGTTGTTTCTGGTCAGGAACTCATTCGCGGAGAATACACCCTTTGCAGTCTCTCCCGGAATGCCCATGAACATCGGAAGACCTGCACCGGAACCGATAAATACAGCCTCGAAGCCCTCCTCATCAAGCAGCTCATCAATCTTTACAGACTTGCCGATGATAACATTTGTCTCGATCTTTACGCCGAGAGATTTTACATTTTCTACTTCCTTTGCCACGACATCCAGCTTCGGAAGACGGAACTCCGGAATACCATACACAAGTACTCCGCCCGGCTCATGCAGTGCCTCGAAAATTGTCACATCATAGCCAAGCTTTGCCAGATCTCCTGCACAGGTCAGTCCGGACGGGCCTGAACCGATGACTGCTACCTTATGGCCATTCTTTGCTGCCGGTGCCGGCGGCTTGATGCCATTCTCTCTAGCCCAATCCGCAACAAAACGCTCCAGCTTACCGATGGATACCGCTTCGCCCTTAATGCCACGGATACATTTACCTTCACACTGACTCTCCTGCGGACATACGCGGCCACAGATTGCCGGAAGTGCGCTGGACTCGGAGATAACCTTATAAGCCCCCTCAAAATTGCCGGTCTTTACTTCTGCGATGAAATCCGGAATATTGATGTTTACCGGACAGCCCTGAACACACTTTGCATTTTTGCAGTGCAGGCAGCGCTCAGCCTCTGCCATCGCTTCTTCTTTATTATAGCCAAGACATACTTCGTCAAAATTTGTCGCTCTTACCTTCGGATCCTGCTCTCTTACCGGAACCTTCTTTAATACGTCTGCCATTATTTGTCACCTCCGCAATTGCCGCATCCACCATGATGGGTATCGCCCTCACGCAGTCTCAGCAGCGCCTTTCCTTCCTCTGTCTTATACAGAGTCTGTCTCTTCATTGCTCCGTCAAAATCGATCTTATGTCCGTCGAACTCCGGTCCGTCTACGCAGGCAAACTTCACTTCATCGCCTACAATGACACGACAGGCACCACACATACCGGTACCGTCTACCATAATCGGGTTCATGCTGACAACCGTCGGGATATTGAACTTCTTTGTGGTCAGGCAGCAGAACTTCATCATGATCATCGGTCCGATTGCTACGCAATGATCATAGGTCTTACCTTCTTTAGTGACAAGATCCTCGATAACCTTTGTAACCATACCGCTTCTTCCGTAGGAGCCGTCATCTGTGGTCACGTAAAGATTACCTGCTACAGATTTGAACTTATCCTCAAGGATTACGAGATCCTTGGTCTTTGCACCGACGATGACATCTGCGTCAATGCCGTGCTCATGCAGCCATTTCATCTGCGGGTATACCGGAGCTGTACCTACTCCGCCTGCTACAAACAGAATCTTCTTCTTTCTCGTCTCTTCCAGGTTTGCCTCTTCACAGAGCTCAGACGGACATCCGAGCGGTCCTACAAAATCACGGAAAGAATCTCCGGCCTTAAGCTTTGCAAATTTCTCTGTCGATGCTCCGATCGGCATGAATACAATCGTGATAGTTCCTGCTTCTCTGTCATAATCGCAGATCGTCAGCGGAATCCGCTCTCCAACTGCGTCTGCTTTGACGATGACAAACTGTCCAGGCAGGCAATGCTTCGCAACACGCGGAGCTTCTACTACCATCTGATAGATATTGCCCGCAAGTTTCCCTGCTTCCAAAATCTTGTACATATGATACCTCCATATTTTTCAGCAGTTTCCTGCTGTTTTGTAAACGAACCTGCACAGAGCATGCAAAGTCCTGCAAATTACATCAACTTAGTATAAGACATTACTGCAAGAAATTCAATGTCAGAATGAAAAAAATGCTAAAAAATGCAGATTATGTTAAACTTTTGACAATTTTTATCGAATACGTCAGGAATTCCGATACAGCATACAAAAATTAGATGTACTAGTTCTGCTCCAGATAATTTTCAAATTCTTCTTCAGACATGAGAATTTTCCGCGGCTTTGTCCCCTCTTCCGGCCCAACGACTCCAGCATCTGAGAGTTGATCCATGATCCGTGCCGCCCGGTTGAATCCGATTTTGAACACACGCTGCAGCATGCCGATCGACGCCTTATCCTTCTCGATGATAAATTTACCCGCCTCTGCAAAGAGCGCATCCACATCCTCATTTGCACGGGCTGCCTCGCTGACCTGCTGTACCTTCGCCAGCTGCGCCTCCATTGCTGCACTGTGTCCTCCATCCATATTATTTTCTTTGAGGAAATCAACCACATCAGATACTTCCTCATCGGACACAAATGCACCTTGTACACGCGCAGGCTTTTGATAGCCCTGTGGGTAGAACAGCATATCACCCTTTCCGAGCAGCTTCTCCGCTCCGTACATATCAATGATCGTACGGGAATCAATGCCGGAAGAGACGGAAAATGCAATACGCGACGGCATATTTGCCTTAATCAGTCCGGTGATAACATTAACAGACGGACGCTGCGTCGCAATAATCAGATGCAGCCCCGCTGCTCTCGCCAGCTGAGCCAGGCGACAGATGGAATCCTCTACCTCACCAGGGGCGACCATCATCAGATCTGCCAGCTCGTCAACAATGATCACGATCTGTGGCAGCTTCTTCGGTGCTGACGGATCGTCTCCCATACCGGCAGCCTCGACCTTCTGGTTGTAGCCCTTCAGATCGCGCACGCCGTATTCGGCAAATTTATTATAGCGGTCGGTCATTTCCGCGACTGCCCAGTTCAGCGCACCGGCCGCTTTTTTCGGGTCGGTGACGACCGGAATGAACAGATGTGGAATACCATTGTAAACGCTCAGTTCTACGACCTTCGGGTCGATCATGATCAGCTTGACATCCTCCGGCTTTGCCTTATAGAGAATGCTCATAATCAGCGTATTGATGCAGACGGATTTTCCGGATCCGGTCGCTCCCGCGATCAGAAGGTGCGGCATCTTTGCGATATCTGCCACAACGGTCTTTCCGCCGATATCTTTTCCGACGGCAAACGCCAGATTGGACTTGTGCTTTTCAAATTCATCTGTCTCCAGCAAATCCCGCAGCATAACGGTGCTGTTCTCACCATTCGGGACTTCAATACCGACCGCAGATTTGCCGGGAATCGGTGCTTCAATCCGGATGTCTGCTGCAGCCAGATTCAGCTTGATATCATCGGAGAGCGCCACGATCTGCTTGACCTTCACGCCCTGCTCCGGCATCAGCTCATAGCGGGTCACGCTCGGCCCGCAGCTTACATTTGTCACTTTCGCATGAACGCCGAAGCTGTCTAAGGTCTGCTGCAGCTTTGCCGCGGTACGGCGCACCTCCTGCTCCTGACTCGCCCCGGTCCGTGTCGATCCATGCTTCAGCAGCGAAAGCGGCGGATAGACATATTCCCGCTTTACGGCCTCTGCGGCCTCCGCAGCCTCCGCCTCGACATCCGCAATTCCGGCCTGAATCTCCTGCTTTGAAGAACGCGGATTACGTTTTGCAGATGATTCCTGCGGCGTATCCTGGCTATCAGGCGACGGCGCTCCGGCATTTACAGACTTTGACGTCATGCGACCGCTTTCGGTCAGCACACGGTTTTCTATCTGCTTTTTGATTGGCTCTTCGCGGAATATATGACCGGATGAGGTGTTATCCAGCTTTCCCTCTTCTGCAAAAATACCAAAATCCGGGCGTGACTCCACAGACCTTCCAGAGTCCACAGCCGGTTCTTCTTCCGGTCCGAGATACTCTGTCTCCGGCTCTTCTTTCACTTTCTGAAACAGATTTGCTTCTGATACAGCAGCAGTTTCCTCGTTTCTCCATGCATCTTCCTGATCTGTGGACAAATCATCTGCAAATGCATCCGATTGCAGCTCACTCATATCCGCACGATATAATGCAGACTGCGCCGTCTTTTCCTGCACAGGATTCGACTGCGGAAGCTCTGCCTTTCCAAAGATCACATCGGAGCTTACTTCTCTCCGGCTCTTTTCCAGACCCTCGATATGAAGTCCCACCTCCGGTTTCGCTGTCGGCTGCCTGCTCTCCTGATAAACCGTATCCGTCTCATCTGCATCCCGCCGGATCCTGATATCCGTCGCCGTGCCTTCCACCTTGCGGCTGTGTCTGGACGGCTGTGGCGTAGACGGGAAAATGACCGGCACTTCCAACTTCGTACGATGGCTCGCCACTTGCTCTTTTCCTTCCTTCGGCCCCTGAGCATGCTCAGGCATGGTTGCCACCTCCGGGCTTCTTTCGGTACAGCCTCGCCTCGTTTCTATCACTGTGCGTGACTCAGCCTTTCTGCCAAACAGCCCCCTCCGTTTTTCCGGCTTCTCTGCAAATGGCACATAGGCATCTGCCCGCGCCGGATCCGGTGAAAGATCCATCTGTTCCAATGTCAGCTCCTGCTGCTCCATCTGCTCGCGTTCACGCGCATAAGCCTCACGCCGTCTGGCTGAGCTCTCCTTTGCAGAACGATACATTTTTTTACTCTGATTTTTCATTCCCCGCATGATCGAGCGCTGTGTTATGAGGATCACGCAGATGATAGAAAGAATCACGAGAAATACACCTGTACCAACTGTCCCGAGCGCCGGAGTCAGAAGCTGGCACACAAATCCGCCAACCGCACCACCGCCATTTTTATAAGCTGCACTCCGCTCATAGATAGCTCCGACCTTCATCCATTCATATTCCTCTGCGTGTGCCAGCCCGAAAAAACTGCACACAGTCAGATACAGGATCACTGCGGAAACAAACTTTACACCGGCAATCGCGCTTCCCCGGTTCGACATAAGAAATGCTGTGAAAAAGACGAGCAAAACCGGAAAAAGATATGCCATCCACCCGAAAATCCCGAAACCGACGTCACTCAACACGCCTCCAAGAAAACCACCAAACCCAAAGTTGCTGATAAACAGAAAAATACCGACCGCGATGATCCCCCAGAGAACAGCCTCCTGAATCAGCAACGGGCTGGTACGCTCTTCCGGTATCATGGGCCGTTCCATTTCCTTCTCAGGCTTTGGTTTTCTCGCTGCCTTTGTCGCCGTACCGGAAGCATTCTTTTTCGCAGATACAGCAGCACTCCGTGTGGAACTGCTGCTGCCTGTTGTTTTCCGTTTCGTATTTGCGGAAGAGGATGTCGTGTTGCGCTTCCTCGATCCGTCTGGTTTTTTATTTACTGCTTTTGCTGTCAAATACTCTGCCTCCCAGTCTGAATTTCCTTTGCTGCTACAGCAGGAAATGTCCTGCAATTGCAACGGCTCCTACGATAAAGCAATAATAGGAGAAATATTTAAACTTCTTATTTTTCACTACGATCAGCATTGTCTTGATGCATATGTATCCAACCACTGCTGCAAACACCATGCCGATTGCATAAACACCAATCTGTGATGCTTTGACCGGCTCTGCGATCACATCCTTTACCTCAAGTAGTGCTGCTCCGAGTACCGCCGGAATTGATAAAATGAAAGAATATTTGACCGCAAATCTCCGATCCATTCCAAGCAGCAGGCACACGGCGATCGTGGTACCGGAACGGGAAAGTCCCGGAAGTGTCGCCAGCCCCTGTGCCGCTCCGATCAAAAGACCGTTTTTGTATGTCACCTGGCGCGGAAGCTTATGTCCTTCCCTGGTCGTATCCGCAATGAGCAGCAGCACGCCGGTCATCAGAAGACAGATCCCGGGGATCAGGAGCGTCTGTCCGGCTGCAGAGACAAGCCCCTTTCCAATAATACCGATCAGTCCGGTCGGAATCGTTGATACGAGCACGAGCATGACAAATTTTCGGTAATTGTTGTGTACCACACGGCGATATTTCAGTGAGGTCTTATGAATGCGGTTCAGCATATAGATATGAAGATTTGCAAACAGATCTCCGATCATCTTGAACGTTTCCACGATCATTCGCCAGATATCTTTGTGATAGACGACAAATACGGCAGCCAGTGTCCCTACATGCAGCATGATGTCGAACAGCATGCCGCCGTCTGTATCAATGTGAAAAATATTCTCCAGAATCGCGAGATGTCCGGAGCTGCTCACCGGCAGGAACTCCGTGATCCCCTGTACGATTCCAAGAAAAATAGATTGCAGTACGCTCATAACACGCCTCCTGATTCGGTACGATAATCTTTCTCACGCATACTGCTTCATTATACCAAACAATTGTTCCTTCCACAAGCGTTTTATTCTGCTTTCCGCGCAGCAATCATCGTATACAGCCGCCGCAGTGCATCGCTGATCCCTCCGACTTCATTGATCAGCCCTTCCCTCACGGCATCTTCTCCGACAAGAATTGTGCCGAGATCTTTCGTAAGAATCCCGGTGTCAAGCATCAATTTCTCAAGCCGCTCCCTGGATGCCCGGGAGTGCCCTGCAACGAAACCGAGAATCCGGTCCTGCATCTGCTTAAAGTAATCATAGGTCTGCGGTGCTCCGATGACCGTCCCGTTCATCCGCACCGGGTGGATCACCATTGTCCCCGTGTGCACGATAAAGGAATAGTCCGTCGATACCGCAATCGGCACACCGATCGAATGACTCCCGCCGAGCACGAGCGATACCGTCGGTTTGCTCAAAGACGCAATCATCTCCGCGATCGCAAGCCCGGCCTCCACGTCTCCGCCTACCGTATTGAGCAGAACGAGCACGCCGTCGATTTCGGAGCTGTCCTCGATTGCAGCCAGCCTCGGCAGGACATGCTCATATTTTGTCGTCTTGGAATTATTGGGCAGGCACTCATGCCCCTCGATTTCCCCGATCACACTGAGCAGATGGATGCGATGATCTAAGGTCACCTCCCCGTTTTCGCGTATTCCCTCCCGCACTTCCTTTTGTTCCTCTGCCCTTTTCGCCTCTGCTTCCCTTCCCATATCGGCGCACTTCCTTTCCTGATCTGATTTGCGGCGGATGGCCGCTTTAATCAGTATGTCCAAAAAAAGAAAAGCTAACACCGTTAAACAACAATAACGATGTCAGCTTTTTCTAATACCTTTTTCTAAATAATCCCGTCAGCTAAGCTACCGCCATGAATCGCCGGGATGTCATTGCATGGAACCCTCAGGAAAGGAAATATTTCTCCTTCAGATCCCACACCATCTGAGTATAACGCTCCTTGCACTCCGACAGCTGATCAGACTCGATCATGGAAATGCAAGGAGACAGATACTGATCCCAGATTGAACGGTAAATTTCCTTCCGATCCGGGCGCTGATTGATATGCTTTACAATCGACGGTGCCACATCATAATAGGTGTGGATCAGCGCGTCTCCTTCCGGAAGTGCACTCAGATAGCCGTCACGGTAATCGCGCAGCAGCATCAGCTCATAGCAGTCGTCCGGCTTTCCGAATGTCTCACAGACCGCCGTTGTAATATAACAGAACTTCTTATGGAAGCCAGCCTCTATGTACGTGTATTCCGACGCTTTCAGGGCTGCCTTCGGGAAACGGCGCTGCCACGAGGCTGTCATCTGTGCAGCCAGCGGCTCCGAAGATGTCCCGTGGTACTCCAGTACCATCGGCAGGACAAATGCCGCCATCGTGAGATTCAGATCCATCATCATGTGATCACGCTTCGTCCGCTTCGTACAACTGTCATATTTCTTCCCGGCGTATTCCGTCAGCGCGTCCGCCATGTTCATCAGAAACTGTTCCTTATCGATGACCGTGCTGTATCCCTGCTCAATTGCATCAAAGGTTTCCAGATGCTCCTGATACATACGCTGAAAGGCATCCCCGTATGCTTTCTTGCTGAAATACTTCATCGGGTCATCCCCGCAGCAGTCCAGAAGCTTTGGCATCCCTTCGATTCCGGTCAGATAAAAGTTCATAAATTATTCCTCCAGATTGGTATATACCGCCTGTACGTCGTCATCCTCATCCAGCATATCCAGTGTGCGGTTCAGCTGCTTTAATGCAGTTTCATCGGTCAGTGCCACATAATTCTGCGGGATCATCGTCACCTCTGCGGAAGCCATCGGAATGCCCTCCTCCTCGAGCTTCTGACGTACATCACTGAAATCATCCGGGGAAGTCAGAATCTCAAAGCTGTCCTCCTCCTCAGAGAAATCCTCCGCGCCTGCATCCAATGCAAGCATCATCAGCTCGTCCGGATCCATCTCACACTCCTCACGGTCGATGATGATCTGCCCCTTCTGGTCGAACATGTAGGATACACAGCCCTGTGTACCGATGCTGCCGCTGCCCTTGGTAAATGCATTGCGGACATTGGAGGCTGTACGGTTCTTATTATCAGTCAGCGCATCTACGATAATTGCAATTCCGCCCGGTCCGTATCCTTCGTAAGTAACGAACTCGTAGTTGACACTTCCGAGCTCGCCGGCTGCCTTCTTGATACCACGGTCGATCGTATCATTCGGCATATTGTTCGCCTTTGCCTTTGCAATGACGTCACGCAGACGGCTGTTGTTCGCCGGATCAGAGCCGCCCTCTTTTACTGCTACTGCAAGCTCACGTCCGATGATCGTAAAAATCTTTCCCTTGGCCGCATCGTTTTTCTCTTTTTTGTGCTTAATATTGGCAAATTTTGAATGTCCTGACATACTCTGTCACTGCTCCTTTTCTTCTTGTTGTAATTTAGTAATTTTAACAAGGTGAATCATTTTATTCTTCACCTCAATAATCTGAAACAGATAACCGTTCTCCGTAATCTCGGCCTTCTCTCCGTCCTCCGGAATCCGGTCAAGTCTGGATATCAGCAGTCCGTTCAGAGTATCATACGTCTCATCGAAGGAAACACCCAGTGTCTCCTCCACGTCGGCAAGCGGTGTCATTCCATCCATGAGCAGATCTCCGTTGCCGTCTCTGTGGATAAATTCCACATCCTTGTCGTATTCATCCTGAATATTTCCGACAATCTCCTCCAGAATATCTTCCATTGTCACGAGCCCGGCCGTCTGACCATACTCATCCGCTACGATAACCATCTGGATTTTCTCAGACTGCATGCCACGGAACAAAAGATTGATCCCTCTCGTCTCCGGAATAAATTTTGCTTCCCGGATCAGTTCCGGGATATCCTTAATCAGCCAGTTATCGTACTTTCCCATCGTGTGAAATTTCATCGCATCCTTGAAATGCAGGATTCCGATGATATTATCAATGTTCTCCAGATAAACCGGAAAACGCGACAGCGGCTGTTCGACCATAAAAGCAAGCGCTGCATTCAGATCCTGGGCTCCGTCGATGCCGATAATATTCTTCCGGTGGATCATGATATCCCCGGCCTTCTTATCGTCCATTTCAAAGATGTTCTGGATCATCTCAGCCTCTCTGGCATCAAGCACACCCTGCTCATGGCCTTCATTTACCATCGAGATGATCTCATCCTCCGTCACTTCACTCTCGAAGGACTTCGGATCAATTCCAAGAATCCGCACACATACATGCGATACAAAAGTCATAATATATGTAAGTGGGCTGACTGCCAGCATCACGACCCGCACAACGCCAGATCGGTGCAACAGCCACCGGGAGGCATTTTTATGTCCGAGCATCTCCGGTATAGAATTTCCGAACAGATAGAACAGAATCGCCAGCAACGGCAATGTCACATAGATCGGGTACCGGCGCGTCAGTCCGGTCAGAAAATAACCGGTCGCTGTGTAAGTGACCGCAGTCAGAAGCCAGATCGTATGTATGAGACGATCCGAGTGATCCTTCAGCTCACAAATCTCATCCGGCGGCTTGCCTTCTGACTCAAAGGCCTCCTGAATCTCAGTGTCAGAAACAGACCGGATCGCGGCAGAAAATGCCGTCATAATAAAATTCAGTATCAACAGGAACGCTAATAAACATGCACCCAACAAGGTACTGGCGTCTCCATCCATTTTCCGTGTATCTCCCCTTTATTTCTTTTTCTGCTGTACGCAGTATCATGCCTTAAAACAGGCAAAGTATTTTAAGTATAACAGTTTCTCTTTTATTCGTCAAGCTTTGCCCGGTCCGTTTACAGATTATGTAAGCAGCTCAAGACTGACCTGAAGCGCTTTGTTTACCCGTTTGAGCATCTCTCCGTCCAGATGGCAGACACGATCCTTCAGCCTGCGTTTGTCGATCGTGCGCAGCTGTTCCAGCAATATTACTGAATCGCGACCGACCTGATATCGCCCGGCCTCGATCGCTACATGAGTTGGCAGCTTCGCCTTGTTCATCTTTGAAGTAATGGCTGCGCAGATCACTGTCGGGCTGTGAAGATTACCCACGTCATTCTGAATGATCAGCACCGGACGGATACCGCCCTGCTCCGAACCGACCACCGGCCGTAAATCTGCATAAAAAATGTCGCCTCTCCTGATTACCACATGCCTCACACTCCGATACAAGGAATTTTCTGTACTTCATTACCTTCAGTATTTCCCTGTTTCTTCTGTGTATTCATGTACATAGAACATCTTTTTGGATATTTATGCCCGGTTCAAGTATACTCGCGGTACCCGTTTCCCGATGTCACAGACAAATTCATACGGAAAGCGGTTGGACAGCGCACCGAGCTCATCGACCGTAATCTCGGCATCTCCGTCCCTGCCAAGCAGTGTCACCTCGTCGAGCAGCTCCGCCTCAATATCCGTCACGTCGACCATGAACTGGTCCATACAGACCCTCCCCAGGATCGGCGCTTTCTTCCCACGGATCAGGACATATCCGCAATTGCTCAGGCTTCTCGGATAGCCGTCTCCGTAGCCGACCGGAATTGTCGCGATCAGCATCGGATGCTCAGCTACAAACGTTCCGCCGTAGCTGATGGCCGTCCCGGGTTCAATCATTTTTATGTACACAACATGTGACTTCAGCTCCATGACCGGAGCAAGCGGAATCTCTCTCGATACCTCATCAGACGGATAGATGCCGTAAATCGTAATCCCGGCCCGCACCATATCCATATTCGCCATTGGCAGCTCCAGAATCCCGGCGCTGTTCGAACAATGACGCAAAAATCCGTGAACGCCTAATGCCTCCATCGCATCACAGAAATCAGTAAACCGATGCATCTGCCGCATCGCTGCCTGCTTATCTGTCTCGTCTGCCCTTGCAAAATGTGTGAATACACCTTCGATTGACAGATGTCCCATCCCGCTGATCTTCTTCACCGTCAGAATGCTCTCTGCCGTATCGGCAAAGCCGATGCGGGACATCCCTGTGTCCACTGCAATGTGGATCGGCGCCCTCTTGCCGATGCGGGCCGCCGCTGCGTCAAACGCCTTTGCCATACGCTCCGTAAAGACTGCCGGGCGGATACCGTTTTGGATCATAGCCTCATAGTCTTCCTCAAATGTATAACCAAGGATCAGAATTGGCTTCGTAATCCCGGCGGCACGCAGCTCCAGTCCCTCGCTCACAGCCGCTACTGCAAACCCCCAGATATAGGGATACGGTTCCACCAGCTTTGCAATCCTGACTGCTCCATGCCCGTAAGCATCTGTCTTGATGACCGCTACCATCTGCACGCCTTCTTTTAAATTAGCCTTCATACGCCGGAAATTTTCCTCTACCGCCTCCAGATGAATGTAGGCTGTGATTCTCCCATTGCTGTGCTCCATATCTATCCTTCCCTTCCTCTGTAGTCTGTTCCAGTCCATTCAGGCGCTTTCTGTCTTTTTGCAGGCAGCTATTCCTGTACACCATCTCTGCGATCCTGCAGGCAGACAGCCAAAAGTCTGGACCGGCGCTTTAAAATCGCCGCAAAACTGTCCCGATCTGCCGGATCAGGTCTCCCGCCAGCATCGCATATCCGCCAAGCTTTCTCCTCGCTTCATCCCCGGCAAGCCCGTGCAGATACGCGCCAAAGACCGCCGCATCGAGCAATTCCATCCCCTGCGCCAAAAGTCCGCAGATCATACCGGTCAGCACATCCCCGCTTCCGCCGGTCGCCATACCGTCATTGCCGCTTGTATTGATGTAGATCGCTTCTCCGTCGGAAATAACCGTGCGCGCGTCTTTTTCTACACAGATCAGATGCTGTGATTTCGCATAATTCCGGCAGCAGTCAATCCGTTCATTCAGCACCTGCTGACTGGTCTTTTGCAGCAGCCGCGCCATCTCACCGATGTGTGGTGTCACAACTGCTGGCATAGCCCGTTTTGCCAGCAGCACCTGCCATTCTGCATGTGCTGCAAGCAGATTCAGCCCGTCCGCGTCGATTACGAGCGGTCCAAACCAGGCTTCCAAAACGGTTCCAAGCAGCACTCCGGCATGCTCCTCCACACCTAGTCCCGGACCGATTCCAATGACATCCGCCCACTCCATGGCACAGGTCAGTTTTTCTTTTGCATCTTCTGCGCTTCGGTACGCAGTAACGATTGCCTCCGGAAGTCTCGTCTGGAGCACCACGCGGTTGCACTCCGGTGTCAGCACGCGGACCAGCCCGCTGCCCATCCGGTATGCCGCCTCCGCGCAAAGACAGGCAGCTCCGCTCATCCCTTCCGCCCCGGCAATCAGCAGCACCTTCCCGCACGTCCCCTTATTCGACCATGGCAGCCGTCCTGGAAGCCGGCATAAATCCTCCGGACCAGGAAGAAATGCAGCCGCATCTTCCTTCCGAACCGGTATCCCGACAGAGCGGCAGACGACTTTTCCGCAAAAATCCGCCGCCGGATACAGCACCTGGCCAAGCTTCCGTGCAGCAAATGTCACCGTCATATCTGCCCGCACCGCCACAGAAGAAACATTGCCGGTGTCGGAGCGGATGCCGGACGGAATATCGACTGCTACTTTATACGCTGCAGAAGCATTGAGCTTCCCGATCAGCTCTGCATACGCTCCCTTCACATCCCGGGACAGGCCGATCCCAAGCAATGCATCTACAATAGTAGTATATTCCTTTTCCGGAAAATTTCTGACAATTTTTATATTGCAATTCTCGCAGATTGTCTTCTGACGACGACATTCTTCGGTCATTGACGCATCTTTTCCTGCAAAAAGTACCTCAACGGTAATCTTCTGCTCTGCCAGCAGTCTTGCGATTGCAAAACCGTCACCGCCATTATTGCCTGAGCCGCATACGACAAGCACCGGTGCCGGTTGTGGTCTCGCCTTCAGAATTTCCTCTGTCACTGCGAGCGCTGCACGCTCCATCAGCACCATGGACGGAATTCCAAGTTCTTCTATCGCCGCCTGATCACACTGTTTCATTTTTTTCGCATCTACCAGATACTCCATAGCGCCATCCCTCCGAGATAAAACGGAAAAGGCTGCGTGCTCCAACTGCCGTGTCGCACCTCAGCCTCTGACTGTCTCATAGTTCGCGTTCTTTTTCCAGCTCCATGTGATTTAAATTGTAGGAAAGCTGCATCAGGCTCTCCGAAAGATGAACGCTCTCCACAATCACGTCCTTCGGCAGCTGCTGCAGATCGGTATGTGCAAAGTTCCAGATCGCCTTTACACCATTTTCCACGAGAATCGGCGCAAGCTCTTCTGCCCCGGACTTCGGAAGCGTCAGGGCTGCTATCTGGATCTGGTTATCTCGGATAAACTGCGGCAATTCGTCGGTCATACGAATCTCAATACCACGCACTGTCATGCCCTTCAGGCGTGGGTTCACATCAAAGATGCCCTTGATCCAGAACCCGCGCTTCTCAAATTTTACATAGTTGGCCAGTGCCTGTCCCAGATTTCCGGCTCCGACGATGATCATGTTATACACACGGTCCAGGCCGAGAATTCTACCAATCTCGTTGTAAAGATACTTGACATTGTAGCCGTATCCCTGTTGTCCGAATCCACCGAAATTGTTCAGATCCTGCCGAATCTGAGATGCAGTGACGTTCATCATTTCGCTTAACTCGTTTGATGAAATTCGCTCAACTTTTTCCTCCAGCAAATTTCCGAGATAACGATAATATCGCGGCAGTCTTTTTATAACTGCTTTTGAAATTTCACGTTCTTCCAAAATTCCGCCCTCTTTTCCATTTCCTTTTCTTCGGCATCCACCGTTCAAGAATGTCTTTTATCATTATATCGGTGTGTTTTTTTTTTGTCAATAAAACTGCATGGTAAAAGCTTCTCTGATCGCAAAAAAATACAAACAGATATTGAGTTTTCCCGTGTTTTCGTTATAATGGTGATGTTGGGCTCAAAAGCCCCTACTATAGTACAGGATGAATATAAAGGAGTACCCATGATACTTTCATGTCAGAATATCAGCAAGGCATTCGGAACTGAATGCATCGTAACACAGGCATCCTTCCATATCGAAGACCACGAAAAGGCCGCTATCGTCGGTATCAACGGCGCCGGTAAGACGACACTTCTGCGTATGATCGTCGGCGAGCTTGAGCCGGACTCCGGTGTCGTGGCACTCGCAAAGGGCAAGACATTCGGCTATCTTGAGCAGCATCAGGACATCCACGGTGATCAGACGATCTACGAGGAGCTGCTCAGCGTCAAGGAAGATGTTCTCCGCATGGAGCAGCGCATGCGCGAAATGGAGCATGAGATGAAGCACCTTTCCGGTGATGCATTGCAGAATCTTATGGAACAGTACAACCGCATTTCTACAGAATTTGAGCATCAGAACGGCTATGCCCTGCAAAGTGAACTCGTCGGTGTGCTCAAGGGCCTTGGATTTACAGAAGATGAATTTCAGAAGAAAATCGCGACCTTATCCGGTGGTCAGAAGACACGCGTCGCGCTCGGACGTCTGCTGCTCTCCTCCCCGGATCTTTTGCTGCTCGACGAGCCGATCAACCATCTGGACTTAAATTCCATCGCATGGCTGGAAAACTACCTGATCAACTACAAAGGCGCCGTTCTGATCGTTGCCCACGACCGGTATTTTCTGAATCGCGTCGTCACAAAAATCATCGAGCTGGACAACGGAAGGGTCATGACCTTCTCCGGCAATTACTCCGCCTATGCGGAAAAGAAAGCACAGCTGCGGGAAGCCGCCTGGCGCGCTTATGTCAATCAGCAGCAGGAGATCCGCCATCAGGAGGCCGTCATTGCCAAGCTGAAATCCTTTAACCGTGAAAAGTCAATCCGCCGCGCAGAGAGCCGTGAAAAAATGCTCGATAAAATCGAAGTGCTGGAAAAACCGACTGAGACGCGCGCAGATATGCATCTGCATCTGGAGCCGCAGATTTTAAGCGGAAACGATGTGCTCACCGTTGAGCATCTCTCCAAATCATTCCCCGGCAATCCGCTTTTTTCCGATCTGAATTTCCAGATCCAGCGCGGCGAGAAGGTCGCAGTGATCGGAGATAACGGTACCGGAAAGACAACTATACTGAAAATCATCAACGGGCTGGAGCAGGCTGACCACGGTTCTGTGACACTCGGCAGCAAGGTGCACATCAGCTACTACGATCAGGAGCACCAGCAGCTGCATATGGAAAAGACACTGATGGAGGAAATTTCGGACGTCTATCCGGAGATGACCGGCACCGAGATTCGCAATGTGCTCGCAGCCTTTCTCTTTACCGGAGATGATGTATACAAGCGCATTCAGGATTTAAGCGGCGGCGAGCGTGGACGTCTTTCTCTTGCGCGCCTTATGCTCTCCAAGTCCAATTTTCTGATCCTTGACGAGCCGACAAACCACCTGGATATCGTTTCCAAAGAGATTCTGGAAAAAGCGATCCAAAACTACACCGGCACGGTGCTCTATGTCTCGCACGACCGTTATTTTATCAACCAGACTGCAACCCGCATTCTGGAGTTGAAAAACCAGACGCTCGTCAACTACATCGGCAACTATGACTACTATCTGGAAAAGTCTGAGGAGCTGACAAAAATTTACGCGCCGGAACAGGAAAAAGAACACACAGAAGCACCTGCGGCTGCTTCTTCCCGTGATGACTGGGCACGTCAGAAGGAACTGCAGGCAAAGGAACGCAAGCGCCAGAATGATCTGAAAAAGACGGAGGATAAGATCACAAAGCTTGAGGAACGCAGCAGTGAAATTGATATGCTGATGACAAAAGAAGAAGTGTTCACCGATGTCGCAAAATGCACCGAGCTCAGCAAAGAAAAAGCTGCTCTGGTGGAAGAAATCGATCAGCTCTATGAGCTCTGGGAACAGCTTCAGGAAACATAAGAAGCATAAGAAAGCACGCTTTAGAAAAAGCGTGCTCCCATATATCCAACCATTCCGTCGATCCGGACCTTATACCATCCTCCGACATCCTCAAGGAATTCTACGGTCGTACCATACATATACTCTCCGATAATCTCCGCATCCATGCTTGGACCGCTTCGGATGTAGCAGGATCCCTTCAATGTCTTATATACCGGTGTGTACTCGGTCTCTGTGGCCGGCTGCGTCTCGGTCGCCTTTTCAGTAGGCGGCTGGGTCTCGGTCGGCTTTTCTGTCGCTGCGGCAGCTGTCTCCGTCTGAGCGGCTGCTGCATCTGTCTGTGCAGAGGACTGCGCCTGCACTGCCGTCTCCGCTTTTGTCTCGGCAGTGTCGGCTGCCGTTTCCGTTTTCTGTTCTGTCTCTGACTCTGACTCAGATTCTGTCTCTGATGTCATCTCCGTCTCTGTCTGCTTCTTTGCTGTGGTCTCAGTCTCCGTTTCCGTGATGATCTGGATCGCATTGGCAGCGTCCGGCTTTTTTGAATTCTGATAGATCTTCACGCCCGCCAGAATCAGAAAAAAAGCAAGAATCGCTGCCAGCAGCAGCAGGAAATAGCGCAGATAATCTGAAAGCCATTCCTTAAACTGTTTCACTTTTACTCCTTTACTTACTAATTCCTAAAAATGATTTTACGGCATCCGGCATTTCTCCGGTTTCGATCACTTTATCATGAAGCACCGGTGCATTGCGAATCTCTTCTACCGCCTTCGGAACCGGAACGTTTGCAATACGGCTCAGCTCGTCAATCAGCGCAAAATCTTCCATCCCGGCATATTTTGCATCAATCGCACTCATGACACTGCGCGCAAACTTAAACGGACTCGCCGTCGATGCGATTACAACCGGAGCCGTCGGATGGTTCTGCTCCTTCCATTTACGATACACGTAAGAAGCGACTGCCGTATGGGTATCCAGTACATATCCGGTCTTCTCATATAAGGTGCGTATTTCTTCTGCGGTCTCTGCCTCAGTCGCATAGCCACCGGCAAAATCCTGAAGCTTTGCACGCATCTCATCTGTGATCTCATAGCGCCCGGTGCCGGTCAGCTGCTGCATCAGCTCTGCATTCTTCTTTGCATCCTCTCCTGCCAGACGATAGATCAGGCGCTCCAGGTTACTGGAGATCAGGATATCCATAGACGGAGAGGTCGTCAGATGAAACGCACGGTTCCGGTCATAGACGCCGGTCTGGAAGAAATCATAAAGAACCTTATTCTCATTGGATGCACAGATCAGTTTGCCTACCGGAATACCCATCTGCTTTGCATAAAAAGCAGCCAGAATATTTCCAAAGTTGCCGGTCGGTACGACAACATTCATCTCTTCATCGGCCTGCAGCTCACCCTTTGCCAGCAGTCTTCCATAAGCATAGACGTAGTATACGATCTGCGGAACAAGCCGCCCGATATTGATCGAATTTGCAGAAGAAAAGCAAAAACCTGCCTCTGAGAGCTCTTTGCGAAGTGCCTCGTCTCCGAAAATACGTTTCACGCCGGACTGAGCATCATCAAAATTACCACGGATACCGATGACACAGGTATTCTTACCCTTTTGTGTCACCATCTGCTTTTCCTGTACTGCGCTGACACCATCCTTCGGATAAAAGACAATGATCCTGGTACCCGGTACATCTGCAAAGCCTGCAAGCGCTGCCTTTCCGGTATCGCCGGAAGTAGCAGTCAGAATCACAATTTCCTTGTCCTCGTGATTCTTCTTCGCTGCGGTTGTCATGAGATATGGCAAAATGGAAAGAGCCATATCCTTAAATGCGATCGTCGCCCCATGGAACAGCTCCAGATAAAAGCTGCCGTCTGCTTTTCGGATCGGTACGATCTCTTCGGTATCAAACTTCCGGTCATAAGCGCTGCGGATGCAGTACTTCAGCTCCTCTTCCGTATAATCTGTCAGAAAACGGCTCAGAACCGCATATGCCACCTCATGGTAGTTCATCTCTCCCAATGTCGCAAGCGGAAGATCCAGTGCCGGAATCTGCTCCGGTACATACAGACCGCCGTCCTCAGCCAGTCCCTGTAGAATTGCCTGTGAAGCTGTCACTCGGTTTGCTGCATTTCTTGTGCTTCTGTACATCCATTCCATAATCGCTACCCATTCCTTTTCCTTAGACTTCAGATGACTCTCATCTTCCCGTGAGTATACCACACGCAAAAGGCCATTGCAACCTTCTGATTGCAACAGCCTCCTGTTCTATTCCTGTGCAGCAGTTGCTTCTGCTTCATCCCGATAGGTATAGTATTCATGTCCGCCGTATTCAAACAGCTTTGTAAGATTGGCGTCAAACCAGTCCGTATTTTTCTGCTCTGCGGAACCTCTTGCCAAAAAAAACAGTGCACCCTCTGTGTAATCCTCTCCCTGCAGTACCCGCTCGACTGCAAGAATAGTCGAATCAGTCACGGAGCAGCTGTAAATCCGTCCGTCGGACGTCGGCTGAAACTGGTCATCCTGCCATACGACCTCCTGGATCGTATCCGGGAAGTGAGAATCCTTCACGCGGTTCAAAACGACTCCGGCTACCATCATCTTGCTCATCACATCGCCACCGGTCGCCTCTGCCTCCACAATCTGTAGCAACGTATAATATTCTTCGCCGGACATCTGGTTTTCCTGAATGGTCTGCTGTGCATAATAGCCAAGCTCTTTCGCTTTTGTCGTTCCGCTTGCGATCTGTCGTTTCCGGATTGCCCGGCGGTCCAACCCGCAAGCCCCTGCAAGGGTTGCACCCTTGGCTCCATCCATCCGGATCAGCCGTGTCGCCTCGGAATATTTTTCCATATCTGCGACCCCGGTCACGACTCCGGTCAGGCCCATCTGTGACTGCCAGCTTCCCTCGTTTGAAGAAGAATCGACCGCATAGACTGTACCATGCCCTCCGGTCTCAAACTCCGAGATCACAACCGCGATGCTCACAAGCATCAGGATCGCAAACAAAATCAGCGCAGCATCCTTCAGGATCCTTTTTCTTCCTTCTGCGTTGGTCAACAGCATTTCTGATTTCTCCCATACTCCGGGATCTCCCCATCCCGTTTTTGCCCCTTATCGTCATCTATACTGTTTTTGTAACGTAGCTGCATTATACCTGATCCGAAAACATTCTGTCAATATCTGATTCATATTTTTGTAATAATTTATTTCGTCGACATTTTTCTTTGTTACATTTTTATTTCTTTCTCACAAAGTTTTTCTTCATTATACGTTGATTTTTATCGCATCTGCCACTTGATTTTCTGGCTGGATAGCATATTTCACATTGCTTAAATTCGCTGTTTTTCCTGCTTTTCTTACATATTTGCAAAAAATATGTCGTATTCTTTGATTCCGTACAGGTTTTTGAATTATTTTGTAATAATTATGTAATATTTACGAGCTTTGTTTTTTCGCAAAGACATACTTGCTTCATGGTTTGTTTCGTATTAAAATGCTGATGATACCAGGGTCAAAAGGTCAAAAAGCCGTTCATGCTTGCATGATAAAGCTTTTGAACTTGGGGGCCAAACCCAACATCATCAGTTGTAAAGAAGGAGATCCCATGTTAAGCCGCGACACAATCAAATATCTGGCCATTCTGGCTATGCTGCTCAACCACATTGCCAACCTGTTTCTCACACCCGGAACACTGCTCTGCGAGATCTTTCTCGACATCGGCTATTTTACCGCAATCACGATGTGCTATTTTCTTGTAGAGGGCTTCCACTTTACACACTCCAAACGCAAATACGGGCAGCGGCTGCTGCTCTTTGCCATTCTCTCACAGGTGCCCTTTATGCTCGCTTTTCACACACCGACCGGAAACATGCTGCTGACTCTGTTTCTCTGCTTTCTGATCCTTGTCTGCATGGAGCGCCTTCCCTTTGCTTCCGTCAGATGCCGGATTGAGATCACAGGTCTTGTCCTGTTATCCTGCTTCTGTGACTGGGCCGGATTTGCAGCTCTGTTCACTGTTCTGTTTGCGCAGGCAGGCCAGGACCGGAAACGGATTGGAAAAGTCTATCTTCTTGGCTATGTTCTCTTTGCCTTTGCAAATACGCTCGAGTATCTCGAGCAGTATTCCCTGTTTCCGGCTCTGCTGCACGGTCTTATCTCCGGCTTTGGGATCCTGTGCTCCGGCATATTGATTCTCTTCTTTTACAACCATAAAAGATCTGAGCACCTACGGGAATTTTCCCGGTGGTTCTTCTACCTGTTTTATCCGCTGCACCTGCTTGTGCTGTGCGTGATCCGGTATGCAATAAAATGAATAAGGCGTGCCCAATGGATTCTCACCATTGGACACGCCCTATCTTTTTCTTACGCGTGTTTATGCTTATTTATTATGCACTGCCAGATGGTTGATCGCGGTCAGTAATGCGTCGATGGATGCACGGATGATATCGACATCCAGTCCTGCACCCCAGTGCAGGTTGCCCTGTTTGTCGCGGATGCCGACGTATGCGATCGCGCGGGAGCTGGAGCTCTGTTCAAGCGCATGCTCTTCATAGGTCACAAGGTCGTACTCCAGGCGGAAATGCTTCTTCATTGCGTTGCTGACTGCGTTCAGACGTCCGTTACCGGATGCCACGATCACGCTTGTCTTGCCGCCGCAGGTTGCCGTTACCTCTGCAATGATACCATTATGCTGCTTGAAGTGTACTTCCTCGATCTTGTACGGCTCGGTGATGTTCTCGAAGGTATTCTTGAAAATCTGGAAGATTTCTTCCGGCTGCAGTTCCTTGTGCAGCTCGTCGGATACGCCTTTTGCCGCATAGCCCATCGCCTCGCGCATCTTCTTCGGAAGCTTCAGTCCATAGTGCTGCTCCAGAATATAGCCGACGCCGCCCTTTCCGGACTGGCTGTTGATCCGGATGACATCCGCATCGTAGGAGCGACCGATATCGGTCGGGTCGATCGGCAGATACGGAACCGTCCAGGTATCGCACTTGTGCTCCTCGCGGTACTTCATTCCCTTTGCAATCGCATCCTGATGAGAGCCGGAGAACGCCGCAAATACGAGTCCACCGCCATATGGGCTGCGCTCATCGACCTTCATGCCGGTATACTCCTCATAATGCTCGGTGATATACGGCATATCAGAGAAGTCAAGCTCCGGATCTACGCCCTGTGCGTACATGTTCAGCGCCAGAGTAATGATGTCTACATTACCGGTACGCTCACCATTTCCGAACAACGTTCCCTCAATACGGTCTGCTCCCGCCAGAATACCCATCTCTGCGTCGGAGATGCCGCAGCCTCTATCGTTGTGCGGATGCAGAGAAAGAACAACATTCTCACGGTACTTCAAATGATCATTCATGTACTCAATCTGGCTCGCATATACATGCGGCATGGACATCTGTACCGTGCTCGGAAGGTTAATGATCGCCTTGTTGTCTGCAGTCGGCTGCCATATATCTAGAACAGCGTTGCACACTTCTGCCGCATAGTCAATCTCTGTGCCGGTGAAGCTCTCCGGACTGTACTCGAACCGGTAATTTGCATGAGCCTCTTCCGCCAGCTCCTTCAGAAGCTTTGCGCCCTCTACGGCAATCTGCAGAATCTCTTCTTTTGACTTGTGGAATACCTGCTCTCGCTGCGCAAGAGAGGTGGAATTGTATACATGCACGATCGCATGCTTTGCTCCTTCAAGTGCTTCAAAGGTCTTGCGGATGATGTGTTCTCTCGCCTGTGTCAGCACCTGAATCGTCACATCGTCCGGAATCAGATCCTGCTCAATCAGAGTGCGGAGAAACTGGTACTCGGTATCGGAAGCTGCCGGGAAGCCGACCTCGATCTCCTTGAAACCGATCTTTACGAGGAGCTGGAAAAACTGTACTTTTTGCTCCAGAGACATCGGAACGACAAGTGCCTGATTGCCATCCCTCAGATCCACACTGCACCATACCGGTGCATGATCTACATATTCCTTCTCGGCCCATTTCATACTGCGAACCGGTGGCATAAAATACTGGCGAATATACTTGTTGTGGTTCATCATAATCATTTTCTCCTTTTCTCATACATACTGAAAGCGAGCAGTCGGATTTGCTTACACACGTAAAAAAACCGCCTCCTGAAATCCTTTCGGATCTCAAGAGACGGAAGATGACAAATCTTTCGCGGTACCACTCTTATTCATGATCGCTCATGCACTCTGCAGATACGGACACGCCGGAAACGGCTCTGTCTTATATCCTGCCCGCGTAACGGTCGGGTGATCCGTCTGCGCCTACTCTGTTGCCGGATAATCATCATCGGATCCATTTGGGGCAGCCGCTCAGGGGCGAGTTCCACTCAGTGCTTTTGATGCCTCACACCATCCGGCATCTCTCTGAAAAAAACAACTGCGCTTACTATTCCCCGTCATCGCATTTTCCTTTTCGCTTTGAGTTTTACTCTACCATTGCTTTCCGATTTTGTCAACATCTTTTTATGCCCCCTGCACCCGGAATGCCGGAATGTCTTTTGTCTCGGCACCATTTGTCCGGGACATCCAGTAAACGATCACATATTTTCCTTCATACAGGCCGTCTGCCATCTCGAATTCACTCTCAGAAAGGTCGAATTCACGACAAATGCCATTTGTATCGAGTATCTGCATCGTGTCCGGTGTCAGACTTGTGATGACGCCTTCCGCGCTCACACTCTGTGGTTCGGCCGCATTCACATGGCGGGTGTAGTCATTTACCGTGGATGCGGTATACGGTGCGCCTGCTCCGGAATACGATACCTCTACCCAGTCTCCGGTCTCGATCGTATCCTTCAGATTCAGCTGCGCATAGGTCGTATTGAATGTAATCTCTCCGCCGCCGTCGTCTCTGCGGATCACGAGCACACCAAACGATGCGTCTACGACCGTACCGCTCTGGTATCCATTCTTCACATAGGTATCCACCATCGGCGCTTTCCAGGAAAGGTAATCGGCATACACATACGCTGTCGTGCCATTATACTTTACGCGCACCCAGCCATTGTCGGTCGTGCCGGTGATCTCTACTGCCGTTCCCTTTGAGAGAGTACCATAAATCGTTCCATCCGAAGAATATGTGCTGCGCACATTGACTTCTGCTGTTGCATACATGGTTCCGCTTCCGTCCTTTGTGATTACCGGACGGGTCGTTGTCACATAGTCGCCCCAGACGTAGCCTGCCGCGCCGTTATACTGTACCTGTACCCAGCCGTCACTCGTATATCCGGTCTCCATTACAGAAGTCCCGGCTGAAAGCCCGCCTAAAATTGCCGCTCCGAGATCTCCGGCCGCCCGGACATTGACATCGCTGCTCACATAGACCGTACGGGCCAGCGGCGTCAGTGTCTCTGCCGGCTTGTCTGCAGACTGTGCTTTATATCCGGACAGATCAGGAAGGGCAACCTCCACAATCTCCCCGAGCTGATGAAACTTCACATCAGACGTCATCAGAAACGTCTCTGACTGTTCCTGCTGCGTCACTGTATAAACAAGCTGAATGCTGCGGGATGTCACATGCCCGTCTGTATCGACCTGCATGGTTCCCTGCAGCGAATCGATCGCAAACCCCTGCTCATTGCCCGCACCCTGCAGCAGCTTTTTTGCATAGTCGCTGAGCGTCTCCGGTGTCGCTGCAAAGCGATAGGTCACGCTTCCATCCGTATTTTTCTCTGAACAGAGCATTTTCAGATAGTTACTGGTCAGATCCAGGTACGTATTTGCATTAATCATCTGCCAGATGGAAGCCCGGTCCATCTCCCGCTTCGTCTTTCCGTCGGATGTCTCCGCATAGTAATGGCCGTCTGTATAATAGCTCTCAGAGGCCGTCTCTTCTGACTTCACCTGGATATCCGCCTTTAATGTATCTGTCTGAATCCCGGATACCTTTAACTCCATCGTCTTTTCCGCCGCCAGATTCGTCGCAGAGGAAACCGTCCGCTCAGTCACAGACACATTCAGTCCTTCCAGAGTGTCCTGGCCCTGTACCGCCGTATTATAGGCCGCCTCCAGCTCCGGCTCAAAGGCCGCGTCCGCCGGAATCCCATATACCCCGGCAAATAGTGCTATAGCACACACCCCCAGTAAAATTTTTCTTCTCATATTCCCTCCACCTGATTATCCTGCCTATCTTCTCGCCAGCTCCTTTGTGATATCCGCCCAGCTGACGCCGCGTTCTGCCATCAGTACCATGACATGATACAGAAAATCTGAAATCTCATACTTGATTTCTTCCGGATCCGGATTCTTTGCTGCGATAACGATCTCCGTCGCCTCCTCGCCAACCTTTTTCAGGATCTTATCAATGCCTTTATCAAACAGATAGTTTGTATAAGACCCCTCCTTTGGATGCACCTTTCGGTCCTGAATGACTGCATAGACATCTTCAAATACTTTCAGCGGATTGGTATCGTCGTACTCTTTTTTCAGAATCGGTCGGTAAAAGCAGCTGCGGTTGCCCGTATGGCAGGCTGCACCGATCTGGTGTACCTTCGCCAGGAGCGTATCATTGTCGCAGTCGATCCTCAGCTCTTTGACATACTGAAAATGTCCGGATGTCAGCCCCTTGATCCATAACTCCTGTCTGCTTCGGCTGAAATAGGTCATGCGTCCGGTGCGGACCGTCGTCTCAAAGGCCTCACGGTTCATGTATGCGACCATTAGAACCTCCTGTGTCTTGTAGTCCTGCACAACAACCGGAAGCAATCCGTCGCTGTTTTGTTTCAGATCATCAAAGGAGACCGACGCCTCATACGTGTTCATCGCAATGCCTTTCTCCTTCAGTTCATGCTTCAGTGCCATGAAATCAAAGCCCTTCTTCCGAAAAACATCCTCGCAAATTCCGACGCAGGCTTCCGCTGCAAGTGCTTTTTCCGGTGCTACAGCATCTCCACTCCAGCCATCCGGAATGCTTTCTGTAAAAATCAGTCCCGGACAATCCTCCTTCGGAAGCTCCTTGGTCTTCTGATATGCCGCATCTGCCAGGGCATACGGCAAAAGAATTCCTCCAAGCAGCTGCGCATGACTGAATGCCTCAATGAGTGCCTCCTTGCAGCGAACACTTGCCATTATTTTTTCTTTTCCGAATTTTCCGGAGACCTCATGCGTCAGCTCAATATTGGACTCCTTCGCGTAATTCAGAAATACCTTCTGACAGCCCGCATAGATCAGCTTTTTCACATCCTCCATCCGTTTGATATTTCCGCCTCCAAATACCGGAATATCAACGGCCTGTGCCATCTCTTTGATCCGGTGGAGTGCCATGTCATGCTCAGCGTCTCCATTTGAAAAATCATACAGGATAATCGCATCAGCCCCATAGTTGCTGTAATCCACTGCAAGTGCTGCTACATCCTCGCCACCTGCGAGCATCCCGCCTTCCGGGCGCTGCAGTGCCTTTCCATCTTTCAGATAAACCGGCACTGCCAGTTCTTTAAAGCTCATATCGTCCCCTGCCTTTCTCTTACAGGCTTCCCTTTGTGGAAAGCACATCTGTAATGCGCGGATCATATCCGGTCGCCATATCCAGTGCCTTGGCAAATGCTTTGAACATCCCCTCTGCCATATGGTGATTGTTCCCTTCAGAGAGCATTTTAAAATGCAGATTCATCGCTGCAGAGTAGGAAACGGCATAGAAAAATTCCCGCACCGTCTCCGTATCCAGATCGCCGATCCGCTCCACTGTAAATACCGCATCTGAACGGTAATACGGTCTGCCGCTCAAATCGATTGCGCAAAGCACCAGAACCTCATCCATCGGAAGGATCTGACTGCCATAACGGCGGATTCCCTTCTTGTCTTTGACTGCCTCGCGGATTGCCTGCCCAAGTACAATTCCGGTATCCTCAATCGTGTGATGGCAGTCCACCTCCAGATCGCCCGTCACCTCCACATCCAGATCAAACAATCCGTGGCGCGCAAATCCATTCAACATATGGTCAAAAAATCCGATCCCGGTATGTATATTTGCCTGTCCGGATCCATCCAGATCCAGTCGGATGCGAATCTGTGTCTCCTTTGTCACTCGCTCTATCTGTGAAATCCGATGTTCCATCTCATTTCTCCTCTTCCTTTGCCGACATTCCTGTATCGTCCCATCCCCCTCACCCGCCGCTTAGTACTCCGTGCGCTTGAAGCAGGGGGATGCCTATCTGCGTTCAAACCGTACTCGGATTGAATTCGCATGTGCCGTCAGCTTCTCTGCCTCTGCAAATGCAATGATATCCTCATGAATCGGTTCAAGTGCTTCTCTTGAATAATATACGATGCTTGATTTTTTAATAAAATCATCGACGGAAAGTGCAGAGAAAAATTTCGCCGTGCCATTCGTCGGCAGCACATGGTTCGGTCCTGCAAAATAGTCACCGAGCGGCTCGCTGCTGTACTCACCGATGAAGATTGCACCTGCGTTGCGCACCTTTGTCATGACCTCAAACGGATTCGCTGTCACGATCTCCAGATGCTCGGATGCAATCGCATTTACTGCATCAATCGCATTGGCCATATTGTCAGCCAGCAGGATAAAACCGTACTGATCCAGAGACTTCTGAATGATCTCCGCTCTGGAAAGCTCCTTTAAAAATCCGTCGATCTCCTTTAATACCTCTTCTGCCAGCGTTTTACTTGTCGTGACAAGGATCGCGGAGGCCATCTCATCGTGCTCAGCCTGTGAGAGAAGGTCTGCCGCCACATAGCGCGGAGTCGCCGTCTCATCGGCCAGTACAAGGATTTCGCTCGGCCCTGCTACAGAATCAATGCTCACATGGCCATAGACCGCACGCTTTGCCAGCGCAACGTAAATATTGCCCGGTCCTGTGATCTTGTCTGCCTTCGGAATACTCTCCGTGCCATAGGCTAAGGCTGCGATCGCCTGAGCACCGCCGACCTTATAAATCTCATCTGTTCCGGCCTCATGCGCCGCTACGAGTGTGGATGCCGGAATCTTTCCGTCTCTCCCGGGCGGCGTCGTCATAACGATCCGTCCGACGCCTGCGACCTTGGCCGGGACGACATTCATCAGAACCGAAGACGGGTAAACGGCCTTTCCCCCCGGTACATAGACCCCGACAGTTCCAAGCGGTGTCACCTTCTGTCCAAGGATCGTACCATTCTCCGTCGTATCAAACCAGCTGTATTTTTTCTGCTTCTCATGATAGCTGCGAATGTTGACAAGTGATTTGCGGATGACATCTAAAAGAGACGGCTCCACCTCGCGGTATGCCTCCTCGATTTCCTCCGGCGTCACACGGATCGTCTCTGCCGTGAGCTCCACTTTGTCAAACTGCTTCGTGTATGCAAAAAGCGCCTCATCACCTTTCGCACGCACTTCCTGAATGATCGCCTGCACCCGCTCCTCAAATGCGCCATAATTGTTCGGGCTGCGTTTTAAAAGATGGTTCAGCAGATCCTTTTTTGTCTCCTGTGTCAGTGTTACAAGCTTCATGACGATTCCTCCCTGCCTCAATTCTTCTCCGGCCCCGAAACGATCCGATTCAGCTCGTTCAGAAGCCGGGTAATCCGTTCATTTTCCATCCGCATGCTGACCGGGTTCACCACGACCCGTGCCGACAGCGGACATACCTCCTCGAGTACCTCCAGTCCGTTCTCCCGAAGGGTTGAACCGGTCTCGACGATATCCACAATCACCTCAGAGAGCCCGACGATCGGTGCAAGCTCGATTGAGCCGTTCAGCTTGATGATCTCGACCGTCTGGTTACGCTGGTTATAAAAATAATCTTTTGCGATATTCGGGTACTTGGTTGCCACACGGATCAGCTCCTGACCGCCAAGCAGTGCCTTTGCCTCCTTCGGCCCGCAAACACACATTCGGCATTTACCAAAGCCAAGATCCAGCACTTCATAAATTTTACGGCCTTCTTCGACTATCGTATCCTTTCCGACAACACCGATATCCGCAGCCCCGTACTCCACATACGTTGGAACGTCCGGTCCCTTCGCGAGAAAAAAACGAATCTTTAGGTCTTCATTTACAAAAATCAGCTTTCTGGAATCCGGATCCTTCATCTCCTCGCAGGTGATCCCGATCTGTTCCAGAAGCTCCAGTGTTTTCTTTGCAAGCCGCCCTTTTGTGAGGGCAAACGTCAGATAGCGTGTCTCTTTTTCCATTCTGTCACTCTCCATGCTCCTCTGCTTGACAGGCAACAGGCAGTCCATGCCGACGGCGGCTTTCCCGCCGGAGTCCGGAAATACCCGGTGTCTGCAGCAGAAATCCCCTACAGTTCCACCACCAGCACGCAGTCCTTTGCTTTTGCATAGGCTCTGCACGCCTCGCGGGATCTTCCGGCGGTAATGCGCACCAGCTCCACATCAATACCTCTCCCCCGAAGCTCCGATGCCTTCTCAATCGCCTCAGGCAGCTTTTCTGCTTCATAAAGGATCATACAGTGATTCGCCGGTATCTGCTGCCGGATCTTCTGACGGCTTAAGGCGTTCAACAGCTGATCGATGACTGCTACAAAGCCAACCGCAGGTGCATTCATCCCAAAATGCTGCAGCAGATCGTCATAGCGACCACCCTTGATGATCGCATCTCCGGTCCCGAATGTGTAGCCCCGGAACATGATTCCGGTATAGTACATATAGCCGCTGACCATACCGAGGTCGAAGGAAACATACTGTTCCACTTTATATAGCTTCAGAATCCGCCATATCTCGCGCAGTCGCTCCAGCGCCGATTGCGCATCCGGATTCGTCGTCATAGCGGCAGCCTTATCCAGTACTTCCTCTGTACCAAACAGACTGGTCAGAGAAGCAAAAAGCTTTTTAAGCTCCGGACTGATATCAGCCTTTGCGAGCAGCTTCTCCACTCCGAATGTATTTTTATTCTTGATCAATGTCTTCAGCTCCAGAGCGGTCTGCTCATCCAGCCCCGCTTCTTTTACAAGCGCCCGGAAAAACCCGACATGTCCGAGGCTGATCTGAAATTCTGAAAGCCCGCAGGACTGCAGCATTTCACCGACCAGTGCGATGATCTCAGCATCTGCATCTGCGCTGTCATCTCCGATCAGTTCTCCGCCGATCTGAGTCGTCTCCTTCAGGCGTCCCTGGTAGCTTGAGCTGTTGATATAGGTATTGCCCAGATAGGTCAGTCGCACCGCAGCAGGGCTGTTCCGAAAATACTTCGATGCCGCACGCGCGATCGACGGCGTAAAATCCGGTCGGAGTACAAGCGTATTGCCATCGCGGTCAAAAAACTTGTATAGCTCTCTGGATGGCGTCGTACCGATCTCCTTGCTGAATACATCAAAGTACTCAAAGGTCGGCGTCTCGATATCCTGATAGCCATATGATCGGATCATAGCATGCAGCTTTTCCTGCAGCACAAGCTTCTGCTCGCATTCTTTGCTGTAAATGTCACGCACGCCCTCCGGTGTATGTAAAATTTTCTGCATCTGTGAATCCCCTTTCACTTTATCGTAGTACAGTGATAATTCTCTACTACGCGAAATAGTTCACTAAATTATATGAAAAAAAGAAACAATTGTCAATCCCTAAGCGAAAGATCCCGCTGCAATCCGTCTAAATATGGGACCAGCAGACCGTTTTTTGGCTCCAGATAATAATGCTGATCCAGCTCCACATAGCGGAAGCTCTTTCTTCCGCCCTCCTTCGCCCGGTTCCAGAAGCGCATCATATCCCGATAAGGCAGATAAAACAGTTCGTTGCGCATACTGAAAAACAGCACGAGAAATGCCACTCCGCCCTGCTTTTCAAAATCTGTCATAAACTGTACCTGATGCGCATGAATGTTCTGCAGGGCAAACGTATCGGACGTGCATTCTTTCGCATCAAAGCAGACCGGCACTCCCTGCACAGCCCCAATATAATCGACCGTACTTTTCTGTTCAAAATAGGCCAATGTAATATGGCGATGCTCTTTGTCGATCTTAAGAGGAGTGATCGGCGTCGGAATCTTCTGGATCAGGGCAAGTCCCTTTTCCAGATAAATCTCATTCGTGCGGTTGAGCAGCTCCTCTAAGGTCGATCCCCGCAAGCCCCTCGTATTCCATGTCGCCATAGCCGTCATCCGTCCTTTCTGCGTGTCAGAAGCCGCTGCTGTTCTGCCGCAATCATGCCCGGAAAAAGCTGGTCAAACAGCTTTGGCGGCTGTGCGAAAAAGGTCTGTCCGCTGTACGCTGCCGTCCCGTCCGGAAACTCCAGCCGCCAGGCATGCAATAGCTGACCGCGCAGCCCCGGCTGCGTTTTATTATAGGAAGCGGAACCATATTTTGGATCTCCGAGAATCGGATGCCCGATTGAGGCCAGATGAGCACGGATCTGATGGCTGCGTCCCGTCACAAGCAGTACCTCCAGTAAGGTCTGTCCTTTCTGGCTCGCAACAGCCCGGTATACTGTCTCGATCGGCTGCGCATCCTGGGACTTTGCAGCTTTCTCTGGCAGCTGGTTCAGAATAGTCACGCGGTTCGATGCACGGTCCTTCACAAGATAGCCCTTCAGATGCTTTGTACCGCGCATCGTCCCATTGACAATGCAGCAATAATATTTGTGCAGGGATCGGTCACGCAGCAATTCGCTCATCTGCTGCAGACCCGGCAGACTCTTTCCTGCAATCAATATTCCGCTTGTATTCCGGTCCAGACGATTGCAGACCGACGGGTGAAAGCGCTGAAGCTCCTCCCCGGTAAGCTGCCCGCTCTCCAGTAAGTAGGAGATGAGATATTCCACCGCTGAAACATCCTGCGGCTGTGCTTTCTGTGAAAGCATTCCGACCGGCTTATTCAGCAATAAAATATCAGCATCCTCATAGATGATATCCAGCTTCTGCCTTTGCTGATTCGGCAGCATTCGGGGCGATGGACTGTGTGCCTGTGCTTTCGCGGCACTCTCCTCCCCCTGAAATTTTTGTATCGTTTCTTCGGCCAGAAACAGCCGGAGCACATCGCCTTCGGATAGCTGCTCGTTTCCCTGTATCTTTTTTCCGTTCAGCGTGATATTCTTCTTCCGCATCATTTTGTAAAGAAAGCTTTTCGGGGCTTCCTTCAGATATTTGACAAGCAGTTTGTCTGCGCGCTGACCGGCCTCGTTTCTGGTGATAATAAATTCTTTCATAGCTTTTCCTTATAAAATTGGCAATACAGTCTTTGCCAAATAAATTTGGCAATGCCTGCCTTTGCAGGT
The DNA here is from genome assembly GCA_902363135.1 of Lachnospiraceae bacterium. Taxonomy (GTDB): domain Bacteria; phylum Bacillota; class Clostridia; order Lachnospirales; family Lachnospiraceae; genus Choladousia. Next base: position 649,904 of record CABIZF010000001.1, on the reverse strand, counting down.
TGCTGCTGCACAGAACTGTTAGAGGCATATCGCTAGCAGGGTCTGGTAGATTCCTTCCTCATATGTCCATGTCGGATGGTTCGGATCCATTTCGGTGCCGCGCAGCTGCTCCTGCTTCCGGTTCAGATCTGCGACGCGCTGCAGGTAGGTCTTTTCATCCTTTAGTACTTTTACCTGCGCATCAGAAAATCCATTCGCGGCCAGCAGCCTGGAAATATGTTTTTCAAGGCTGGCCGGATCCATCTTGTCATCCATCGTATGGCAGACGACATGCGCGCCACAGATGACCAGTGCCGTGACCAGCGTCGTGTGCTCATAAGCTGTAAAGATCATCTCATAGCCTGCCAACAGACTTCCTGCCGCTTTCTGTTCCCGTTCATACTGCTCCTGTCCGACCGGCTTTTGCATAAAAATCATAATCAGGCCTACCATCGACCGGCTCGCCGGAAGACAGCCTAAAATTGCAACAAATGTAAACAAATTCAACCGTGTTTTTGTCTGAATATAGCCGGTTACATAGATGACAAGCGGAATCGCAAACATCATCAGTGTCACAAGCAGACGCTTCTTCCGCTCATACCGGATATAGCCGTAATTGCCCTTTTTTACTTTTTTCATCCTGATCTCCTTTGTAGATGCTATTTTTTCTTATGCACATTCCGGATCGTTTTCTTTTTTCCGGAAGTCGGGCGATTTCCCTGTCCGGAATGTGTTTCGCCCCTGCGATGATCCGCTCCTGCAATGCGCCCTCCGTTATGGCTGCTTCGTCCGCTTGCGGCCTTTTTATAGCTGCCGGAAGGCTTCTGGGTGCCCGTCCATCCCCTGCCATTCCCGGCAAACTGCCGTGGCCGGATCAGACATTCCGGGCCAAATCCGATCAGATCCGTACGTCCTGCAATGCGGAGCGCTTCCTGTACCAGCTCGTAATTTTCAGGACGCCGGTACTGGATCAATGCCCTCTGAAGCGCCTTGCGATGCGGATTTTTCTCCACATAGACCGGCTGCATCGTCCGCGGATCCAGTCCGGTATAGTACATACAGGTCGATACCGTTGCCGGAGTCGGATAAAAGTCCTGCACCTGCTCCGGCATATAGCCAAGATCACGTAAAAAACAGGCCAGCTCCACTGCATCCTCCATGGTACATCCCGGATGCGACGACATGAGATACGGCACCAGAAACTGGTTTTGCCCACAGGCTTCATTCATCTTCTTGTAACGTTCCGAAAATTTCATATACACGGCATGCTCCGGTTTCCCCATCATCGCCAGCACCCGATTCGAGACATGCTCCGGTGCGACCTTCAGCTGTCCGCTCACATGGTACTTTACAAGCTCACGAAAAAAAACATCTGACGGATCGGCCAGCAGATAATCAAACCGGATGCCGGAACGGATAAATACCTTCTTCACTTTTGGCAGCTTCCTCAGGCTGCGCAGCAGTTCCACATAATCCCTGTGGTCTGCGTTCAGATTCGGACACGGCTTCGGAAACAGGCACTGCCGGTTCTGGCAAACCCCTTTCGTCAGCTGTTTTTCACAGGACGGATGACGGAAATTGGCCGTCGGTCCGCCAACATCATGAATATAGCCTTTAAACTCCGGATCCTCAGTCATCTGCCTGGCCTCCGCCAGAATGGATGCATGACTTCTCGTCTGGACAATCCGGCCCTGGTGCATTGTCAGCGCGCAGAAATTGCAGCCGCCAAAGCAGCCACGGTTGCTCACAAGACTGAATTTTACCTCTGAGATTGCCGGAATGCCTCCTGCCGCATCATACATCGGATGCCATGTCCTGCAATACGGAAGTGCATAGACGTCGTCCATTTCCTGCTGGGTCAGTGGCTTTGCAGGCGGATTCTGCACAACATACACCGTTCCGTACGGTTCCGCCAGCCTTTTTCCGGAAAACGGATCCGTATTGCGGTATTGCACCGCAAAGCTCTCCGCGTAGATCTGCTTCTCGCTTCGCACCTGCTCATAATCCGGAAGAAAGACTGCGTCATAAATCTCCTCCGGGCGCTTTGTCTTATAGCATGTCCCGTTGACAAAGGTGATATCCTTCACTGCGATCCCCGCCTGCAGAGCGTCTGCAATCTCTACGATCGAATGCTCGCCCATGCCGTAAGAAATCAGGTCTGCTCCGCAGTCCATGAGCACAGAACGTTTGACCGAATCCGACCAGTAATCATAGTGTGACAGTCTGCGCAGACTCGCCTCAATACCACCGGCAATGATCGGCACATCCTTATAAGCCTGCCGGATCAGATTGCAGTAAACGACGACCGCATAGTCCGGACGACGTCCCATCTCTCCGCCCGGCGTATAAGAATCTTTCTGCCGGTGCTTTTTGGATACGGAATAATGATTTACCATCGAATCCATATTGCCGCCGCTCACAAGGAACCCGAGTCTCGGACGCCCAAGCGCCATCACACTCTCTTTTGTCTTCCAGTCCGGCTGCGGTATCATACCGACGGTATACCCTCTTGACTCCAGAAGCCGACCGATAATCGCATGTCCGAATGAAGGATGATCCACATAGGCATCTCCAGTCACATACACAAAATCCAGCTGCTCTATTTTCCGTTCTTTCATATCTTCTTTTGATACCGGAAGAAAACGGTTCTTCATCTCATATCTCCTCATCTGTCACCTCTGCGGCGTCCCAGTTCCCAGAATGCCACTGCACTGGCTGACGCCACATTCAGAGAATCCACGCCATGGGACATCGGGATCCGCACAGTATAATCACAATCCGCGATTGTCCCATCTGCCAGTCCGTCACCTTCAGTCCCGAGTACGATTGCAAGCTTCTCCTCTTTTGCAAGATCCGGATCATCAATTCCCACCGAGTCCTCTTTCAGCGCCATCGCGGCTGTACAAAATCCATGTTCATGCAATATCTCCATTCCGCGCCCCGGCCATGCTCCGTGCTCAAAAAAAGCCCACGGAATCTGAAAAACCGTCCCCATGCTCACGCGGATCGCCCGACGGTAAAGTGGGTTGCTGCATCCTGTGCTCAGAAGCACCGCATCCATAGACAGGGCTGCCGCAGAACGGAAGATCGCCCCTACATTCGTCGGATTCACAATATTTTCGAGCACGGCAATCCGGCGTGCACTCCGGCAGAGCTCTTCCGGGCTTTTCGGAACGGGGCGCCGCATTGCGCAGAGCATCCCCCGCGTCATCGGAAAACCGGTTAATTTGGAAATCACTGCATGATCCGCTGCATATACCGGCGTCTGCGGACAGCGCCGTAAAATATCTGCACCCTCGCCCTGAAGCTGCCCCGTCTCCGCAAGAATGGATACCGGCAGACATCCGGCATCCAGCGCACGCGCAATGACCTTCGGGCTCTCTGCGATAAAAATTCCCTTCGACGGATCCTCACGGTTTAAAAGCTGCACTTCCGTGCAGCGCGCATAAATATCCAGCTCCTTTGCTGAAAAATCCGTAATTTCAACTACGTTCGCCATGATGCTTCAGCTCCTCATACCTGTGCTCCGGAATCTCATCATAAGACTGGATATAGTAATCCGCAAGGGTGCGGATCTTCTCTGTCTGATCAAGGCAGTACTCATCACGCACTGCGCACACCTGCATCCCCGCATTTTTTCCGGACAAAATCCCCATCGGGACATCTTCAAACACAAGGCAATTCTCCGGCTCCACATCAAGTCTCCTTGCAACCTCAAGATAAACATCCGGTGCAGGCTTTCCTTTTGCAACATCACACGCTGTCACAATGCAGTCAAAGCAGTCTTCTACGCCATTGGATGCGAGGCAGGCCTGAATCAGCTCCCGGCTGTTGCTGCTCGCAATGCCGATTTTACGCCCCTGTGCACGCAGCATCCGCAAAAAGGCGGCTGCACCGGTCTTCAGCCGGACCTCATGTGCATACTTCTCTCCTGCCATAACAAGCCAGTCTTCTTTTATCTTCTCAACCGGATCCGGGAGTTCAAACCGTTTCTTAAAATATTCTGCCGTCTCCGTAAAGCCCATCCCTTCAATGATGACATCCAACCCTTCCGGCGGACACAGGCCATAACGTCCCAGATATTCTATATCAATATCCTTCCACATCCACATGGAATCCATCAGGGTTCCATCCAAATCAAAAATTACCGCATGTATTCCTTCTAACATAGTTTTTGCAGTCTCTCCATTTCTTCGTTTGTCAGCTCGCGCCATTGTCCGGGCGCGAGTGTATCATCCAGCGCAATCCCTGCCATCTTTACCCGTTTCAGATACACGACCTTCTTGCCGCGTGCCTCAAACATTCGCTTTACCTGATGAAATTTTCCCTCACAGATTGTAAGATAAATTTCTGAGATTACCGCATGCTCCGCCGGCGACTCCTGATCTGAATCCGTCTCCGAAAATGGCTGCTCCACTTCCTTCACGCTTTGGATTTCCAGCTTCGCCGGAAGCGTTTGCGCCTTTTCTCCGATGTCGATCCCCTTCGCAAAGGCTTCCACATCCTGTGCATCAACGGTTCCAAGCACCTTTGCATAATAGGTCTTGTCCACGTGATGCCGCGGCGAGAGCATCCGATGAGCCAGTGCACCATCATTCATCAAAAGGAGCAGTCCTTCTGTATCAATATCCAGGCGTCCTACCGGAAAGAGCTCTTTCCGGCGCGGATGATCAATCCCGTCCATCACCGTCTTCTGGCGCCTGTCCTCCGTCGCCGTGACAACCCCTGCCGGCTTATTCAGCATCAGCGCCACAAACGGCTGCCAGCAAACCGGCTTTCCTGCAAGCACAACGCAATCCTGCTGCGGATCGATCTGACGTTCCGGATGCGTTTCCACTGCCCCATTTACCAGTACCATTCCTTTTTTTAACTGCTTTTTCACCTCACTGCGCGTGCTTCCCGCACAGGTGGCAAGAAATTTGTCCAGTCGCATGTCTCTCATCCTCTCACTGCATCCGCCATCCGGGATAATATTTGTTTTTCAGCACTCCACCCGCATATTTGGCCCATCCAAGCGCCATGCCGTCCACGCAGATCAGTACCCAGCCCTTTTTCAGCGGCTCGTCCTCTGTATGCTCGATCGTCTCCCCTTTCAGATAGCGCAAGATACGCGGATCATCTGCCAAAAGATCAAGCGTATCCGGATAGGAATGCGCAGAAAGCGCCATTGCTAGCGCCTGAGACGGTTCGAACCGTTCTTTTTTGCAGGTGCCAAGCAGCAGTCCCGTGCGCAAATACCGCAGACCGTCCGGCAAATCCACGCCTTCTGGAAGAAGCAGACACTGATCGTCGACCTGCCGGAAGGCGCGTCCCTTCCAGAGCTGCTCTGGGAGCTTCTGCAGAAAGTCCCGCACCTCCTGCGGCAGCTTTTCATTCCTGACTGTGTGCATCTTTTTGGAAGCTGCAGCCGGTGCCTCCCCCGTCTTGTGCAGCAGCGCAAGAAAATGCCCCTCTCCTTCTGCATGATGCGGCCATACACGAAGTGCCTTTTCACACGGCGGATACCCGGCAGTAAGCCCGTCTGCCCCTTCCGCCTGTACAAGCTCCAGATCCGGATGGCGCATCAATGCATCTGCGATGACGTCCTCATCCTCTTCTTTTGCGAATGTACAGGTCGAATACAGCAGCATGCCGCCGGGTCTTAGCATCGCCAGTGCACAGTCCAGGATTTGCTTTTGCAGGACCGCATACTCTTTCGGACCACGTTCCAGCCAGCCGGAAATCAGTCCGCTGTCCTTCCGAAACATGCCCTCTCCGGAGCATGGCGCATCTACCAGAATTTTATCAAAAAAGCACCCAAACCGTGCCAGCAGCTTCTCCGGAGTCTCTGCAGTCACACAAAAATTTGTGCAGCCCCACATGGTCAGATTTTTCAAAAGTGCTTTTGCGCGGCTTGCGCTCACATCATTTGCCACAAGAAGCCCACGCCCTTCCAGACGGGAGGCCAGCTCCGTAGCCTTTCCCCCGGGAGCTGCACACAGATCCAGTACCCGGTCCCCCGGCTGTACCGGAAGTCTGGATGCCGGAAGCATCGCACTCGGCTCCTGTATATAATACAGGCCGGCATAATAATACGGATGCTTTGTGGCCTGCTCCGTCTTTCCGATATAAAATCCTTTCCCGGTCCACGGGATCGGCCTAAGTGCAAATGGCGCCAGTGTCTGAAATTTCTCCACGGTGAGCTTTCCGGTATTCACCCGCAACCCGGCATAGCTTTCCTTTTCATAGCTTGCCAGAAACGCCCCATACTCGTCACCCAGCTGTTCTTTCATCCGATCCAGAAACTGTTCCGGTAATTTTGCCATCTTTTTGGCCTCCCTGTATTTATTCTGCTCTTCTGTTTCATTTCCTGACGAATCATTTCATTCTAACATACCTGCGCACAAGATGCAATTGAGCATTTTACCTACGGTATGACATCTGACTATTCCAGAAATCGGAGTATCCAGTATGGATTGACCGAGAGCTCTTCTGTATGTTCCGTCCGGATATAAATACCCAGGTGCAGATGTACCGCAAATTTCCCGCTTGTGCCTTCCTCACCGTAGCCGGTATCGCCCATCATTCCGAGCGTCTCCCCGGCGGTAACACGCTCACCTACCGAAAAAGCACGGCTGTAGGAAGACAGATGGGCATAATAAAAATAGCCACCGGAAGGGCTGCGGATCCCGATGCGCCAGCCGCCAAGCGGAAGCCAGCCCACCTGCTCCACGACTCCGTCCGTCATGCTCACGACCTCATAGTAGTCGGAAATATCCGTCGGCGGCATAAGGTCACAGCCTTCATGCCCGCGCGCTCCGCCATAAGTGCGCTCAAACATCCACGAGTTCTCATATCGCACCCCGGCATCACATACCGGCACACAGTCCAGATCATCCCATATCGCCGCATAGGCATCCCGCAGCTTCTCATATCCCGGACGGTTTTCACAGAGCAGATACTCCTTCCACGTCCGGTATTCCCCTGCCGAAAGCCCTTTCCGGTTCCGGAACGAATAACCGTCAAACGGATAAGCGGCCGCGAGCAGCTCTCCTCTTGAGAGTCCGCTTTCCTCTGTCAGTTTCTTCAGACATGCAAGTGCTTCCGCATTCAGACACATTTTCCGAAACTGTGTACGCTCAGGCATCGCTTCCGATAATGACCGTGCAAGCGTCTGTGCCATCAAGGTGTCCTTCAGACTGCCGCACAGCAGCGGAAGCAGTATCATCAGACAGACAGATAATACAGAACTTTTTCTCATATTGGTAATCTATGCAAATGTAAAATTATTCAGAACCGCTGCCTTGACCGGAAGTCTATCCTGCCTTCCCGGCACATAAAATAGGATAACCCTTCCCTTATATCCGGAGGTGCCATGCGGCCAAAAAAATTCCTTCTGATTCTTCTCTTTGCCTGTGCGTTTCTCTATCTGCTCTGCAGGCCGCAGACCGCGCCAGCTTCCGTGCGCAGCGGACTGCTTTTGTGGTATCACTCAGTCGTCCCGACCCTGCTTCCATTCATGCTGCTCACCGGCCTTCTTCTTCGCCTGCGTCTGCTTGAGCCGCTGCTTCCGTTTCTGCAGCGATGCCTCGCACCGATCTTTGGCTGCTCCGGTTATGGAGTTTTCGCAATTCTCTGCGGCTTCACGGCCGGCTTTCCAATGGGGGCAAAGCTCACTCGCACACTTTTGGATCAGAAAAAAATATCACATAAAGAAGCCTGCCATCTCATCGGCTTTGTCAATAATCCGAGTCCGGCCTTTTTGCTTTCCTACGTCGCCGCTGACCAGTGGCAACACCCGGAGCTTGGCATCCTGCTCATCGGAAACGTGTTCGGCTCTGCGTTGCTCTACGGAATTCTTTCCTCTTTTCGCTTTCGTTCCGTTCGCACAGATACTCTCTCCCGGTCCGGCTCTGTCCGTGCCACAGCTATCCACGAGTCACCGCAGGACTGCTTTGCCCTCATAGACAGCTGTATCGAAGATGCTGTATCCGCCACCGTACGGATCGGTGTTTATCTCATTGTCTTTTCCATGCTGGTGGATGCCGCAGCTTCTGTTCCACTCGCATCTACTCCCGTCGGTTTGGTTCTGTTCGCGGCTCTGGAGCTTACAAACGGCATTCACCTGATTGCGCATTCTGCTCTTTCTTTTCCGGTCCAGCTCGTGCTCATCCCGGCGCTCGCGGCCTTTAGCGGATGCTCCGTCATCGCCCAGTCCATCGGAATCGCCTCCATGGACCATGATATGCTTCGCTCCTATCTAAAAAGCAGACCCGGAGTCGTGATGATCTCCTGCCTGCTCTCTTTTCTCATCCTGCTGACCGGTAATTATAAGTAAAGCGCAGCCAATACTGACTGCGCTCACGCTTTCTGGTCTGAATTCTACTCTTCGGATGCTGTCTCAGCCGGAGCCTCATCTTCCGGCACCTGCGTGTAGCTGGACGGTGCCGCCTGCGGAGAAAGCTCCATACGGTTCTTATTTACAATATCGTAGCAGGACTGAATGGAATTAATGAAATTGCTGTATTTCGTACCGGCTGCATCAATCGTATGGCTCATAATCTTTTCCAGATTCTCCAGCATCTCATCAGTGTAACGAATCGCGCTCATACGGATCTCGTTGGAATCCTGCGTCGCCTTATCAATGATGTCCTGCGCCTGTGCGTTCGTCTCATCGATCAGCTGCTGGGACTGCTGCATCGCCGCCTGCATGACTTCGCTCTCACTGACAATCTTCTGTGCCTGCGTGTTCGCGTCTGCAATAATCGCGTCTGCCTTTGTCTGTGCATCCTCAAGGATCGCATCCTTATTGCTGATGATCTTCTGATAGCGCTTGATCTCGTCCGGAGTCTTCATACGAAGCTCGCGGAGCATCTCTTCCAGTTCTTCCTTATTTACAACGATTTTTGTAGATGACAGCGGCTGGAACTTGCAGCTGTCGACATACTCTTCGATCTCTTCAATAATCTGTTCAATTCTGCTGCTCATAATATCTCTCCTTATATGTTATTTATACATTTCCCTCTTTGTCCTTTAAGGACGCAATCTTGTCATATACCTGATCAGCAATCAACGGTGGTACAAACCCGGAAATATCTCCCCCATATGACGCCACCTCTTTCACGATCGTAGAACTGATATACGCATAATTCAGCTCTGTCGCAAAAAACAGGGTATCAATCTCCGGCTGAAGGCTTCGGTTCGTCTGTGCCATCTGAAGCTCATACTCAAAGTCTGTAACCGCACGCAGCCCCCGCACCAGTGCCTTGGCGCCACGTTGTCTTGCAAACTCTACTGATAATCCGCAGAAGGATTCAACACGGACATTTGGAATATGTCTGGTTACATCCTCTAACATCTTAACACGTTCTTCCACAGAAAACAACGGTGTTTTTGCATTATTCTTCAGTACCGCTACGATCAGCTCATCTACCAGTGCCGCCGAACGTTCGATTACATCAAGATGTCCTTTTGTCACCGGGTCAAAGCTGCCCGGATATACCGCTCTCGTCATTTATGTCCCATCCGGTTTCCATGCCGGAGTTATCCTTTCCAGAGTCTTGCAGTTGGCATACTCTAACATTTCTATATTTTCAGTTTCATCCGTAAAGGCCTGACTAATCGCCTGCCAGCTGCAGAAATACATGCATGTTTGTCTTATATTCTTTCACACGTGTGATCTCAAAGCCAAGCTCCTCCGTATAGGAAAAATCAGTATCCAGACATGCCTCCACAATCAGTACGGTATCCTCATTGACAAAAGAAGGACGATGGCTGCTGATATAAGTCAGTACCTCCTGCTCCAGCCCTTTTCCATATGGAGGATCCATGAAAATGATCTGAAACGGCCGCTGGCCCTCCAGACGCGCCAGCGCTGCCAGCACATCAAATGGAAGTACGGTAGCCTGCTGCTCCAGATGCGTGAATTTAAGATTGTCCTGAATGCAGTGTACTGCTGCGCGATTGTTCTCTACAAAAACAGCCTCCTTTGCACCACGGCTGAGCGCCTCGATGCCAATCCCGCCACTTCCACTGAAAATATCCAGAAAACGGATGTCATACAAATCATTCTGTAAAATATTAAAAAGGGTCTCCTTGATCCGGTCCGTAGTCGGACGGGTATCCAGCCCTTCGATTGTCTTAAGCGGAAGCCTCCGCGCTTTTCCCGCAATTACTCTCATGCTGTTACTTCCTTTTTCTTTTCTGATCAGACCCATACCGGATCCGATTTGGATTTATTATATCGTCTGATGATTCCACCGTCAACTTAAATTTGTTCGAATTTTTGGTTGTATCATTATGACCTTATATTCTACAAACATTTGAAGTCCGCCGATTCCCTACGCAAATCGCCACCTTCTCATATTTGGCATATTTGAATTTTGTACAATTTTGTGATAGCTTTTCCACAGATTCTGCCGTATAATAAATTGATTATGCCCACCATCGGCATTATGAACAACGAAAGGATAAGACCATGAAAACAGGATTTGATAACCAGAAATATCTTTCTATGCAGTCAGAAAAAATCCGCGAACGGATCGCCAGCTTCGATAATAAGCTGTATCTGGAATTCGGCGGAAAGCTCTTTGATGACTACCACGCATCCCGCGTGCTTCCGGGCTTCGAGCCGTCCAGCAAGCTGCAGATGCTGCTGCAGCTCGCCGACCAGGCCGAGGTGATCATCGTCATCAACTCCGAGGATATCGAAAAAAATAAGATCCGCGCCGATCTTGGTATCACCTACGATCTGGATGTTCTCCGCCTGATCGATGTATACCGCAGCAAAGGACTCTATGTCGGCAGTGTCGTGCTGACCCGCTACGAGGAGCAGACCAGTGCAAAGGCATTCCGTCAGCGTCTGGAAGCTCAGGGCATTCCGGTCTACTGTCATTACCGCATTGAGGGCTATCCGAAAAATATCCCGCTGATCGTCAGTGACGAGGGCTACGGTAAAAATGATTACATTGAAACGACCCGCCCGCTCGTCGTTGTCACCGCTCCAGGACCTGGAAGTGGAAAAATGGCGACCTGCCTTTCTCAGCTCTACCATGAGCACAAGCGTGGTGTGCGCGCCGGTTATGCAAAGTTCGAGACATTCCCGATCTGGAATCTTTCGCTCGACCATCCGGTCAACCTCGCTTACGAAGCAGCTACTGCTGATCTGAATGACGTAAACATGATCGATTCCTTCCACCTGAGTGCTTACGGTGTAGAAACGGTCAACTACAATCGCGACATTGAGATTTTCCCGGTACTGCGTGAAATGTTCCGCCAGATCTACGGAGAGAGCCCGTACCAGTCCCCTACGGATATGGGTGTCAATATGGCCGGCTACTGTATCGTAGACGATGAGGTATGCCGTGAGGCCTCCCGTCAGGAGATTATCCGCCGATACTATGAGTCTCTGATCCGTCGTGCAGATCAGAATGCCAGCGCGGATGAGCTGTTCAAGATCGAATTTCTCATGCAGCAGCTCGGTATCACTCCCCGCTCCAGACGCTGTGCTGCAGCTGCCTGTGATGCTGCCGCTGCCCGTGGTGTCTCCTGCGCCGCGATCGAGCTCTCCGACGACGGCTCCATCGTACTTGGCAAGACATCTGACCTGCTTGGCCCGTGCGCAGCCGTTATTCTGAATGCGTTAAAAGAGCTGGCCGGCATCGATCATGAGCTTCCGCTCATCTCCCCGTCCGCACTTGAGCCGATTCAAAAGCTCAAGACGATGTATTTTGGCAGCCGCAATCCGCGTCTTCACACCGATGAGACGCTGATCGCACTTTCCATCAGTGCATCCACAAATCCGGCCGCGCAGAAGGCTCTCGACGCAATGCCGAAGCTGCGTAACTGTCAGCTGCACTGCTCTAACCGCCTGTCCAAGGTCGATCTCGTCACACTTCGCAAGCTCGGGCTTCAGGTGACGATGGAACCGGTGCACGAGCGCTGATCAGCGATTTCGTTTGACATAAATCAGTACCACCGGCTATGCCGGTGGTACTGATTTTTACATGACTTTTTCACAGAGTAAAGCGGACATTCGCAATCCGCTTCGCTACTTGTAGGATCACAAGGAATCTTCCCGCAAGCGGGCCCCTCCTTATGATATGTCATAACCGAATGCTGCTTCGCAGCTTAATTCGGTTAAAAAGGCTGATATGCATCCGGATCCTCCCGGAAGTATATCAGCCTTTGATCATTCCTACGATATTCAACCCATATCATTCGACCGGATATTCAGCCGCCAGTCCAGATCACCTCTGGCAAGGCCGAGGATCAGGGACTCTGCTGTCGCAATATTCGTCGCGATCGGGATATTATACTGGTCACAGCACCGGGAGATCGACAGGATATCTGCCGTATTCGGGCTGGTCTCCAACGGATTGTAAAAGAAAATGACCATATCCATACAGTTCCGCTCGATCATATCCATAAACTGCTTATCCCCACCTACGCTGCCGGGGAGAAACTTATAAACCTTCAGATTCGTTACTTCTTCAATTCTTCTGCCGGTAATCCCTGTCGCATATAAATGATGCTTTGATAAAATATATTTATAAGCAAGACAGAAATTCTCCATCAAAGTTTTTTTGCTGTTGTGGGCGATAAAACCGATATTCATTTCTTCTTACCAACCTTTCTGTTTTCCTAAAATTTCATTTTCATTATAGCAAAAATTTCCAAAAAATCAATTGTTTTTTTCTCTTTTTTATTGATAATGCTATCCTTATATAAATTCTTCTTTTCCTAGTATTTTCCAGACTTTTCCTGTTTAGTTTCTGGCAGTTTGCACATAATAGGAGTGCAGCAAACAAAAGCAAAGCTGCAAGACAAAACCGAATGAAAAAGAAAGAAAAGACAAAGGAGGCGTTTCACATGGTAAATCGTTCATCTAACAAAACAGCAGTACCGGAAGCAAAAAGCGCTATGGATCGTTTTAAATTCGAGGTAGCAAGTGAGCTGGGCGTTCCGCTCTCTGACGGCTACAACGGAAACCTGACATCCAGACAGAATGGATCCGTCGGCGGAGAAATGGTTCGGAAAATGATCGAGAATCAGGAGCGTCAGATGTCCGGCAACAGCCAGAGCCAGATGGGATCCGGCATGAGCGGTCAGTAAAAACAGAATATCTAACTTGTTTGATTCGGTTAAAAAGCCGGGCGGAAGCGTCATGCTCCTGCCCGGCTTTTCTGTCCATTCCGTTTTCTGTTCTTCGTGCGCAGATCGCACCTAAAAGCCTCTGTCAGGCAGAAAACGCGTGCTCAGATGCCACGGAACCGGAACGTAAATTCTTTCTTGGCCGTTACATCCAGCAGGTACTCTTCCTGTGTCTTTGCGCCCCAGCTGTCATCACCTGCAATGCCCATCTGCTGCTGTGCTACCCGCACAACCGTGTAGTGCACACGCGGAAGCTCAAATGGATGCATTGCATTTTCCATCTCATGCGGAGTGTACGGCAGAGCAGAAAATTCCATCGCATCACCCTCAAAGCGCATGCCACGTCCCTTGTAGTCTGTGACAGTTGCCCAGCGGACACCGACCTTATTGCCGCACTCCTGCGGAACGAGATAATGTGCCATATTCTCTGCAACCGTATTTTCATAAATGCCGAGCTTTGCGCCGTGGCAACGGTCTACATACGTCTCAGACGGTCCCATGCCATACCACTTCACCTGGTTGTAATCTGCATCAAACTTGAACATCACGCCAAACTCCGGCATATCGCCAAGCTCCTTCACCGGATCATAGGAAAGAGTCGTCTGGATCGTTCCGTCTCCATAGACCTGATAGGAAAGCCGGCACTCGCTTGCCGGTATCGTCGGCATGCAGTAAGTAAATGTGATGCGTGCCCATTCCTTTGTCACTTCGATTTCCGGTTCCTTGGAAGCCGGGTACGATCCGCCGGTCGGATATTTGTGTGACAGGTACATGGATGCGATCTTCCACTGTGCATAACGCATCGGCATCAGGTTGCCGCAGTCATTGTCGTTTGGTGCACGCCAGAAGTTTGGCTTCGGGATCATCTCAATCATTTCCACACCACCATAGCGGTATGATACCAGGCCTCCGTTCAGATAGGAGAACATCACATCAAAATTCTCTCCCCTCACGCCAAAGTTGTGAGTAGAACGTACCACCTCAAACGGCGCATCCGGCTGCTTCCAGTCTGTATCGCCGATCCGGTAAACACCCTGTCCGAAGGCTACCTCATGACCGCGTTTTGCCCATATTGTATCCTCCTTCAGCTGGAAGGAAACTGTCACAGTATACTCGCCACTGCGTGTCTCCTCCGGAAGCAAAAGTGCATAGGTCTCCTCGGAAAGCGGCGCCGTATGCGTCTCGAGCATAGCCTTCCGCACCGGTACGCCATCACGGCTGACTGTTACCACACAGTCGAATACATCCGTATTCACAAACAGATTTTTATTGATTACGCGCACGGAATCACGGTCTACCACCGCCGTGATATTCTGATAGTTGAATTTTACCTCCTGCATCTTCGGAGATTCCTTCCGGTCGCCTCCGTAGACAATGCCATTGCCGCTGAAATTGTAATCGGTCGGACGCTCCTTAAAGTCTCCGCCATATGCTTGGAACTCCTCTCCATAGCGGTCCTTCTTCGTGATTGACTGATCGATGTAGTCCCAGATAAATCCGCCCTGATACGACGGCTCAGTATCTGTCAGATCTGTATATTTGTGCATTGCACCGCAGGAATTGCCCATCGCATGTGTGTACTCGCAGCAGATAAATGGCTTGCTCCGGTCTTTATTTAAAAATTCCTGAATCTGATCGACCGGTGTATACATCTGGCTCTCTATATCGCTCGTATCATTATAGCGGCGGTCATTATGTACACCCTCGTAATGCACAAGACGGGTCGGATCCAGCTTGCGATACAGCTGGGACATCTCATAAACGACCGGTCCGCCAAACGATTCATTTCCACACGACCAGATCAGAATCGCCGGATGATTCTTATCTCTCTGATACATGGAATTGACCCGGTTCAACAAAAGCGGCTGCCACTCTATATGGTCTCCCGGAATCGCCTGCGCATAATCGCCGGTAACAGGAAATGTATCCCAGGTGCCGTGCGTCTCCATATTGTTCTCTGCGATCAGGTAAATACCGTACTCATCACAGAGCTCATAAATCGCGGATGCATCCGGATAGTGGCAGGTACGGATTGCATTAATGTTGTTGCGCTTCATCGTCGTCAGATCTTGAATCAGCTCCTCGCGGGATACGCATCTTCCGGTCTTTGAGCTGAACTCATGGCGGTTCACACCTTTAAAGACAATCCGCTTGCCATTCAACGTCATGATTGCGTTTTTCATCTCAAAGCGGCGGAAGCCCACGCGCTGCGGGATCACCTCAGTCACATTCCCGGCGGCATCAGACACCTCAATCTGCAGATCATATAAAGTCGGCACCTCCGCACTCCACAGTGCCGGAGCCTCTACCTGCATACGGCAGGCCGTCTCTTCTGCAAGCTCCTGTACAAGTGTCTGAAGCATCTCACCATCCTTTGCAAGCGTCAGGCGTACCTGTCCCTTTGAAGACGCCTTCAGATCGACCGTCAGCTCCGCATGGCGGCAGGTATCATCCAGCAATGTCTGCACCTTCAGATCCCAGATATGTACTTCCGGAATTGTATACAGATATACGTCCCGGTAAATGCCGGAGAACCGGTAAAAGTCCTGATCCTCACACCAGCTGCCTGCGGTCCATTTAAACACCTGTGCGGCAAGCTTATTTTTTCCTTCTCTCAGATACGGTGTCAGTTCGAACTCTGACGGCGTAAAAGAATCCTCGCTGTAGCCAATATAGCTGCCATTCAGCCACAGAGCCAGCCCGCTCTCTGCTCCCTGGAAGGATACGAAAATCCGTTTTCCCTTCATGCGCTCCGGCACTTCAAAATATTTGACATAGCTGGCTACCGGATTGAAACGGGTCGGGATCTCACCAGGCTTTACCTCTTCTCTTCCTTCCCACGGATACTGTACATTCGCATACTGCGGGACGTCATAGCCTTCCATCTGGATGTGCGCCGGTACCCGGATATCATCCCAGGAACCACAGTCATACTCCGGCTTCTCAAAGCCCGGAACCGTACTCTGATAATTCTTTGCATAGTGGAACTTCCAGAGCCCGTTCAGGCTCTCCTTAAAACGCTCTTCACCATCTGCGAGCTCTGCTACTGATCCATAATACCGGTGATCGGAATGCGCTTCCACACAGCCATCCGCAAAATACAGCGGATCTTTTACCTTCTCATAATCAAATACGTTCATATCCTTTCCTCCTTAAAACAGGGTCATCGCAAAACCTGTTTTGCGACAGCCCTGATTGTATCATATCTGTTTTGTTTTGTAACTACTATTTCACAGCTCCGGTGATACCTTCCGTAAAGCTCTTCTGGAAGAAGAAGAATACGATCGCAGTCGGAACCGTACAGATCAGTACGCCCAGCATCAGCATACCATAATCAACGGTATAGCCGCTCAGCAGGTTTGACACAAGCATCGGCATAGTGATGGATTCGTTCGTCTGCAGGATGATCTTCGGCCACATGTAGTTGTTCCATGCATTCATGAACGTAATGATCAGTGCTGCAGAATAGGTAGACTTCATCGTTGGGATAAACATCCTGAAAAAGATTCCGATCTCACTCAGTCCGTCCATCCGGGCCGCCTCGATAATATCCTTCGGGAAGGAACGGGATGCCTGACGGAACATCATGATCATAAACGGAGTCGAGATAGACGGAAGCATGAATGCCGCCATTGTGTTGACCAGCTTTAGTCTGGAGAACATCCGGAACATCGGGATCATGATCGCTGCAAACGGAACCATCATCGCGGTCAGAAGAATTGTGAACACAATATCCTTTGCCTTTGTATGATAAATCTCAAAGCCGTAGCCTGCGAGGGAACAGATGAGCAGGCAGAGAACCGTAAGCACTGCAGAGTTCCGGAACGAATTCCAGAGCGCGCGGTACAGATTCTGATTGGCAATCAGTGATTTATAATTTTCCAGAAGATACGTGCCCGGAATCAATTTTCCTCTGATTACATCCACGCTCATGTTCGTCGCTGCGCATACCATGTAGTACAGCGGGAAGATGGACAGCAGTGAGAAAATAATCAGGAACAAATACATACCGATCTTTTTTCCTTTGCTCATCGCTCATCACCTACTTTCATCTGAATCACGGCAAGGATTGCCACCATTACAAGAATGACAATTGACATCGCAGCCGCATAGCCAAAATTCGGGCTCTGTACAAAGGACGTATTGTAAATATAGTGAGACATCGTCATCGTGGACTTACCCGGTCCTCCGTTGGTCAGGTTCAGGGACTCGTCGAAGAGCTGCAAGGTACCATTTGTGGAGGTAATCGTCGTCAGAAGAATCGTTGGCTTCAGAAGCGGAATCGTGATCTTGAACAGTGTCTGGCGCGGCGTTGCTCCATCGATACGGGCTGCCTCATATACAGAGTAATCAATGTTCTGCAGTCCGGAGAGGTAGAACACCATATTGTAGCCGGTCCATCTCCAGATCAGTGCGATAATAATGACAAAACGTGCGGTCCATGCATTTGCAAACCACATGACCGGACTCAGTCCGACGTTTCTTAACAGTGTGTTGATAAAACCGTCATTTGCAAAAAGGGAACGGAAAATCATGGAATATGATACCAGAGAAGTCGCACACGGAAGGAAAATACAGGTACGCCACAGTCCCTTCCATCTTAAATCCTTATTGTTCAGAATGGATGCCAGAATCAATGCCAGCGTCAGCATGATCGGCACCTGAATGATCAGATAAAAGAACGTATTGAACAGCGTTCCTTTAAAGGTCGGATCCTTCAGAATCCGGAGATAGTTTGAAAAGCCCGCGAATTTCAGATTGACGCCAAGGCCGTTTTTCATTGAAAGAATAAAAGCCTGAATCATTGGATAAAAGCTGGTCCAGCAGATCAGAAGCACTCCGATCGAGAGAAACAGCCAGCCCATCAGATTATGGCGTCGTTCCATTGTCATCTTTTTCTTTCTGCCCATCAGGCACACCCTCCTTTTGTCAAAACAGGTTTCTAAGAAAAAGGTCTGCCCGCTGCCCTGATCCGGCGGCAGCGACAGACCTGATTCTTAATTGTTGACCCCTATGATGCCTACGAATTGCTCCGCTGCGAAGCAGCTCCCGCAATTCTGCAAACATTCGAAATCCGCTGATTTACTACGTAAATCGCTACTTTCTCATGTTTGGCGGGCTCCAAGTTCAAAAGCCTTATCATGCAAGCATGAACGGCTTTTTGACCTTTTGACCCTGGCATCATTACATTCCCATGTTGAAGTCAAGTGTTTCCTGTGCGGTCTGCAGTTCGGAAGCTACATCTGCACCGGTCTGGGTAATGTTGGAAAGTGCAACGCCTACTGCATCACGTGCATCATAATAGAATGCGCCGGTGGTGTTGGCCGGGGTCTTGGTTGCAAAATCAACGATCTTTGCATAAACGGTATCGCCACCGTAGAAATCAACCGGTACGTTGTATGCATCAGACTCTCCTGCCGGTGCCCACGTTGCAAGTGCGCCCTTGGAGATAACATCATCATACAGCTCTGTGCTGCCTGCGAATGTAGCGTTCAGGAAGTCTACAGCGAGATCCTTGTGGCTGGTGTTGGAAGAGATTGCCCAGGAAGAACCACCATTGTTTGAGTAGTTCGTTGCATTCTCTACATCGTCCAGCTTCGGCATATTCGTGATCGCCCACTTGCCTGACTGATCCTCTGCCGCCTGAATGGAAGCCATGATCCAACAGCCGTTGAATGTACTTGCTACAGTCGAGCTGTTCAAAGAAGAAATGTACTGATCCCAGTCTGTTACTTCTACGAGTGTGCCGTCTGCTACCATCTGGGCATAGATCTCAACACACTTCTTCAGCACATCATTTTCTGCGATATTGCCGGTGCCATCCTCATTGAAGAGGGATGCTCCACAGGACTGCAGCATCTCCATGATGATATCCGGGGAGCCTGCCTGTGCGGTCAGCATCGGAAGTCCGGTCTTCTCCAGAACTACCTTTGCCTTCTCCATGTAATCAGACCATGTGATATCGGTAAAATCATCTACGGTATATCCGGCCTGTTCCAGCAAGTCTGTACGCAGACAGTTGACTACAGCACCATTATCAAACGGAACACCATAATTCGTACCATCTACGGTAGAATAAGCGACCTTTGCTGCGGAGAACTGTGTGAAATCAATTCCGGAATCTGCCAGTGATGTGAATACATCCGGATAGAAGGTCACGTACTTCTGGAAGGAATTATCCTGCATCAGGAAAATGTCCGGTAAGGTACTCAGATCACCAGCCTGTACTGCATTCGTAATCTTCGTCTCAATATCATTCGACTTAACCTCCGTAACCTCAACAGTAAACCCTTCATGATCCTTTGCATAGATCTCTGCAGCCTTATTGATTGCGTAGATGTTGAAGTTCGGATCCCAGGTCCATACAGTCAGCTTGTTGTCCTCGTCACTTGCTGCGCCTGCCGTCATCACGGTTGCCATGGACATTACCATCGTACTTGCCAGAATGCATGCCAATACCTTTTTGAGTTTCATAAGAAATTCCTCCTTATTTTCGACCTTTTATCGCATATACGAACCGCCACACCCCTCTGCGTTTTTGTATATTTTGCTTTTTTCAGGCCGTTATTTTTTTATTTCTTGTGCATATTATATCACCTTCCCATTCTTATACTCATCATATTCGATTATATGTTGCTCATATTCGACCATTTTTTGTGCATCTTGACCTGTATTACCAACCATCATAATATGAAATATTGTTTTTCGTCAGTCTTCTTTCGTAATTCTCCGGAAGCTTTCTCCACTCATTCGGCGTTACGCCCATAAACTTCCGGAAATTTCTGTTAAAAGCAGCTGAACTGCCAAATCCACATTTAATAGATATCTCCATGATCGAATCATTTGTCTTTTTCAACAGCTGACAGGCATTCCTGATCCGTACCTGATTTACATAATCAATCGGGTGTACACCCATACACCGCGCAAAAATCCGGCGGAAATGCGTCTCACTCAGATGGCACAGATGCGCCAGATCCCCTATTTTAATTTCCCTGTCATAATGGTCTCCGACATACTCCAGCGCACGGGTAATCTGCAATGTATCTGCTCTTCGGTTTTTTTCCGCCCTTCCGGATTCCTCGATCAGCTCCGGGTTCAGCCGAGCCATCTCCACGACCAGCGCGCGCAACAGTCCCATTGTCGTCTCCCGATAAAATTCTTCACGCACCTGCATCTCCTTCAGGATCTGGCGTACCAGCAATGCCAGGGTCGGATGTTCCTGCACCGTCGTGCAGCAGGCACATTTTCTGATGCGGTAAGCCAGCCGCTCTGAAAGCCATCGGTTATCCGGATAGAATTCTGCAAGAAGCTTATCAATGTTCAGAAACAGATACTCCCATTTGTTTGGCTGGTGATTTGCCGCATTTGTCGTATGCGGATAATTTTTCGGAATGACGGTAAGCGTCCCGGCCTGATATGAAAACGCGGTCTCCTCCAAAATAATCTCCCCATCTCCGTAGATGCACAACCCGATCTCCAGCAGATTGTGAAAATGGAGATCCAGTATCGGCTGATCCTTCTCATCATATCCGTAAGTCCGGATCCATGCATCTCCATACAGAGCCAGCACCGGCTCTCCTTGCGGAATCTCATAATATCGGAATTCCACATTTCCTTTCTTTCGTGCCATACAGCCTGCCTTTCTCTTCTGACACAGCATAAGGGAACATTGTAATCCCCGTTTGCAGTTGAAGCTTAATATGTCCGGTAGAAAAAAGGCAGCCGTATCACTACAGCTGCCTCTTGGCACTTATCGGATCTTCCTTACAGTGCAATGCTTCCTGTTACATCATCATTGATTACATAGTAAGCCATGTTCTCTTCCGGCTTCAGATACAGGGTAACGGACTTCAGATCACCTGCTTTATTCTTCAGCTCCTTGGTCCAGATATCCTTTACCTGCTTTACGAGATCATCCTTATTGATCTCCTTGCCAAGATACTGCAGGTATACAGTCTCCTTGACGGCGGTTTTTCTGGTAGTTGTCCTCTTTGCCGGAGCCTTTGCAGTCTCTTTTACTGCTTCCTTTACTTCCTCAGCCTTCTCAGCAACTGCTTTCGTCGTCTTCTCCGCCGCCTTTACTGCCTTCTCTACGGTCTTTGCTACGGTCTCCGTTGCCTGCGATGCAGTCGCTTTTGCTGTAGCTTTTGTTGATTTTCTCATACTACTTCCTCCTCATAAACCACGACAGTTATTTATACAAACCCAATCTCCTTCTTATTACTTTGCGTAATTGAAGCAGGGAACTTGATTGGCCCTTTCATAATACCGGCACTGCCCTTACTGCCATATTAATTGTATGATATAATAAATTAAGTAAACTTGCAAGCCAAAAATTCCTTTAAAATCACAGACTGATTTGTCCGTTTTGATGAAAAAGAAGGCGGTCAAATTTTAATTTCAGTGCAGAATGTCCTTCCTGCTCCAGTTTTGGATCTTTTGCGAGCAGTTCGCCTACTGCCTCATTTGCCTGCTGCAGGGTATCCGCATCTGTGTAAATATCCGCAAGCGCAAAATCCAGCAGTCCACTCTGCCGCACACCAAAAAGATCCCCCGGTCCGCGCAGCTGCATATCCCGATTCGCGATCTCAAATCCGTCATTAGATTTGCAGAGAATATCCAGCCGTTCCCGGATATGCTTACCGTCCAAGGTGTGCAGAAAAATGCAGTACGCCTGTGCACTGCCACGTCCGACCCGTCCGCGCAGCTGATGCAGCTGTGCCAGTCCAAACCGTTCCGAATTTTCGATCATCATTACAGTCGCATTCGGCACATTGACCCCAACCTCGATGACCGTCGTGGAGACAAGCACCTGAATCTCCCCCTCCAGGAACCGTTCCATAATCTCATTTTTTTCCTTCGGCTTCATCTTTCCATGCAAATACTCAATCGTAAACGCAGGCGGCAGCTCCGTGCGCAGTACTTCCGTATATTCCACAACATTCTCCGCATCGATTGCCTCACTTTCCTCGACCATCGGACAGATCACATACGCCTGATGTCCCGCTTCGACTTCCCGGCGGATAAATTCATAGGCTTTCTTTCGGTATCCCGTATTCACAACACAGTTTTTGATTGGCAACCGGTTCGCAGGCATCTCATTGATGACGGAAATATCCAGATCTCCATATAAAATGACCGCAAGCGTCCGGGGAATCGGCGTTGCACTCATAACAATTGTATGCGGATATGCACCCTTTTTCGAAAGCGTCTCACGCTGGCGCACGCCAAATCGGTGCTGTTCATCCGTGATCACAAGCGCCAGATTCTGGTACTGTACCTTTTCCTGAATCAGTGCATGTGTACCGATCACAACCGATACCTCACCGGAAGCGATTCTGGCATAGGCTTCCCGCTTCTGCTTTGCCGTCATCGAACCGGTGAGCAGCTCGGCACGAAACGGGAATCCGTTTTTTCCCATCAGCTCGGTAAAAGAAGCAAAATGCTGCCGCGCCAGCACCTCCGTCGGTACCATAAGCGCTCCCTGCAGATGATTGGCCGCTGCCATCACAAGTGCGAGGATCGCCACGATCGTCTTACCGGATCCGACATCCCCCTGTATCAGCCGTGCCATCACCGCATTTCCCTGCAGCTCCTGCTCGACGGTGTGCCATACCCGCTGCTGCGCACCGGTAAGCTGATACGGCAACCGCCCGATCAGCTGCTGCGTCTCAGGGGCTTTTTTCATATGGAACTGGTTATAAGCACGCTCTCTGCGTTCTTTCAATCCGCGAAGCTGCAAAAGGAAATAAAAAAATTCATCAAATACAAGCCTGCGCCTTGCCAGCTGCAGCGCCTGATCCGACGATGGAAAATGGATCTGCTCGATCGAAAAATTATACTCTGCCAGCGCATACTGTTCCCGGATCGCCTCCGGCATTGCATCAGACAGAAGCTGTTTATCCGCAATCACCTGCCTTACCGCTTTCGTGACCATCTGATTGGTCAGTCCTTTGACGAGCGTATAGTTTGGCAGCATTGTACCGATCAGTCCCTCATACTGCTCCGGGCGAAATACCGTCGGCTGTTCCAGAATGAGCCGCTGTCCCTTTGCCTTGATTCTTCCGCGAAACACATAGAGCACGCCGCTCTTCAGTGAATTACGCAGATAAGGCATGTTGAACCAGCTCACGAGAATATGCTCAATGCCGTCGCCAAACACGGCACTCGAGATCGAAAGCCCGCGCAGATAGCGCGTTTCCAGTGGACCCTCCAGTCTTCCGAGTATAGAAGCAAAATCCCCTTCCTTTAAGGATGCGATTGCTGCCGGCTTCTCATACCGCTCATAGGTACGCGGGTAATAGCTGATCAGCTCCTCGATGGTCGACACCCCGGCGCGGTCAAATACCTGTCTTGTTTTCTCTCCGATGCCCTTTAACGTATCCAGTGATGCATCTAATTCCATATATTTTCTGTCCTCTCTGCGTTCGAGTCTGAGATAAACACAGAGCCGCCATATCGCATCTCCTCTCAACCCCGGCCCTTTTTGGCCGACCTGAGGATCCCTGCGACACAGCAGCCCTGTGCAATTTATCCTTTAGACAAATATCATGATGATGATACCAGGGTCAAAAGGTCATGCGTTTCATGCTTGCATGAAAAAGCATGACTTATTGACCCGCAAAACACCGAAAAGTAGCCATTTTTCGCAGAAAAATGAGCGAATTTGAGGTGTTTTAGGATTGCGAGAGCATGAAATGCGAAGCAATCCGTGTATCATTGGGGGCAAAATACCTTTTGACCCGCCAAACATGAGAAAGTAGCGATTTACGTAGTAAATCAGCGGATGAAGTCTTATTCTACACTGATAATATAGTAATAAATCGGCTGGCCACCGTAATTCAGCTCTACATCACAGTCCGGGAACTCCTCTTCGACCTTGGCCCGGAGTACCTCAGCCTCTTCTTCCTTTATATCCTCGCCATAGTAGATGCTGATCAGCTCAGACTCCTCGTCAATCATCTCCTTTAAGGTATCGAGTGCGACCGGATCCACATCGGATCCGACAGCCAGAATTGCATGGTCTCCCACGCCCATGATATCCCCTGCATGAATCGTCTTGTCATCAATATGCGTATCGCGAACCGCATACGTCAGCTGTCCGGTCCTGACATGGCGAATCTCCTCGCTCATTGCCTCTTCATTTTCCGCCGCGCTCTTCTCCGGCACGTAATTGATCACTGCCGTGATGCCCTGCGGGATCGTCTTCGTCGGAATCACAATAATTTCCTTGTCTTCGGTCAGATCGCGCGCCTGGTTCGCAGCCATAATAATATTTTTATTGTTCGGGAGAATAAAAATCGTATCGGCGTTCACCTTTGCGATCGCGTTCAGCATATCCTCCGTGCTCGGATTCATCGTCTGACCGCCCTCGATCAGATAATCCACACCCAGATCCTTGAAAATCTCGGCAATTCCCGCTCCGATGGATACAGAGATAAAGCCGACCGGCTTGCGGTTTTGCTGCTGTGCTTCCCGTTCAGCCTTCTCCTTTGCTGCCTTCTGCTCTGCTTCCTTCTTCTCTGCTTCTTTAAAAAGCTTCTCCTGGTGCTCCTCGCGCATATTGTCAATCTTCATACGGGTCAGTGAACCGTAAGTCAGCGCCTTCTGAATCGCAAGTCCGGGATCATTCGTATGCACATGTACCTTCACAATACCGTCATCGGAAACGACCACAATCGAATCGCCGATTGACTCCAGATATGCCTTGAACGCCAGCTCAGTCTCCTCTGTATACTCCTTCTCAAGAAGGATGATGAATTCCGTGCAATAGCCATAGCGGATGTCTGCCGGAACCTGCTCCTTCAATTCTGCGTCCGGCTTTGTCTCGCCACCTGCCGGAGTGATCTCAGAGTCATAGTCCACTTCCTTGCCGAGGAATGCATCAAATGCACCCTTCATAACCTGCAGAAGCCCCTGTCCGCCAGAATCCACGACACCTGCTTCCTTCAGCACCGGGAGCATCTCCGGTGTCTGATTGAGCACTTCCTCACTGCGGCGGATCACTGCATCGATCAGGCTCTCCAGATCAATATCCGGATTCTCCTCCAGAAGCTCAACCGCACGCTCCGCACCGCCGCGGGCTACCGTAAGGATCGTCCCTTCCTTCGGCTTCATAACAGCCTTATAAGCGGTCTCAACCGCCTTCTGAAATGCCGCTGCGAGCGTCGCTGCATTGATCTCGGTCTCAGTCTTGATGACCTTCGTAAATCCGCGCAGAAGCTGGGAGAGAATAACGCCGGAATTTCCGCGCGCACCGCGCAGAGAACCGGAAGACACCGCCTTGGCAAATGTCTCCATCGTAATATTCTCCATGCCCGCTACTTCTTTCGCCGCAGACATAATGGTGAGCGTCATATTTGTACCGGTATCTCCGTCCGGCACCGGGAACACATTCAGTTCATTGATCCACTCTTTTTTTGATTCCAGATTCTTTGCTCCTGCAAGAAACATCTTCGCGCACAGGGATGCATCGATCGTATTTATTTTCACTGGTAGCTCCTCCTTAATCAATCACCCGCACGCCTTCGACGTACATATTTATCTTTTCCACTTCCATACCGGTAAATTCCTCTACCCGGTACTTTACATTTTCGAACAGATTATCTGCTACTGCGGAAATGCTTACTCCGTAGGATACGATTACGTGGAAATCGATGGTGATTTTATTGTCCTCAATCTTCACGCTGAGGCCGCGCTCCAGGCTGTCTCTTTTGAGAAGCCGCACCAGTCCGTCCTTCATGCTGACAATTGCCATGCCGACAATTCCGAAGCATTCTACTGCCACGCTGCCTGCATAAGTCGCGATCACATTCGGATCAATTACAATTGAGCCAAGCTCATTGCTCATACGTCCTTTCATAGATCAGAAACCTCCATATTTACTTTTATTTCCCGTACCCGCCAGTTGCATCAGGTACCGGGCTTCTATATCCGGCCATCGGCCGTATCAGTCGACATTACTCTACCAATTTATTATTGTACCAGAAACGCATGTAAATGGAAAGAAAAAAATACAGATTTGGTTAAAAAGAATGTGCTCTACAGATTGCAACTTTCTGTAAAGCAAAAAAAGACAGGCCATCCTTCCAGACAACCTGTCGATTATTCGTAAAGCTTAAGCTCTTTCCACTTTTCCGGATCTCAGGCAAGAAGTACAAACGTACATCTTTCTTGCAGCTCCGTCCTCTGTCTTAACCTTGACATGCTTGATGTTGGACTTCCAGATTTTATTACTTCTTCTGTGTGAGTGGCTCACATTGTTTCCGAAATGAACAGCTTTATCACAAACAGCACATTTAGCCATGATTGCACCTCCTTGATAAATATTAAGCCTACAAAACACTTGCAGACTCACAACAAAGCTATTCTAGCAGATATAGTTGCTTTTTGCAAGCACAATTTTTGAAAAATAATGTTTTTTTCTCATCGTACATCTCTCCTGCTCCGAAAACATTCAAGCGTTCAAATTTATTTTCCACAGCAGAACAGATTGTACGCAGCAAGCAGCAGGCCAAGGATCAGCATGATACTCCAGAAAAGATCCTGAATAAATAGCCCCGCCAGTATTCCTATCGCAATCCAGAAAATGGTGTAACCGATCAGTCGCCGCATATACTATCCCGGCCCTTTTTTATATCTTATGCAGAAAATGATGTAAAGATTAAAGGGGAGCGATCATCAGAAGTTCTCATTTTCTGATGTGGCTGCGGCATGGATTGCCGCGTCGACCTCCGGGCTGTTCTCTTTCTTTGTACTGCTTCCCGGCATAAATTTATTTACGAAATCCGGAACCATATCGAGGATCTTTGTCATGCTGTCCTGATTCTTGACGTTGACCAGCTTTGTCGTGCCGTCGTGGATCACAAGTACTGCACTCGGCGAAATCTTTCCGCCCATGCCTCCGCCGCCGTTATTCTTCTTATCCTCAGACTTGGCGGATGCAGCCACACCGAAAGACACATCAACCAGCGGAAGGATGATCGTATCTCCGACCGTAATCGCATCTCCGACTACTGTCTTGGTCGTAATAAAATTCTCCATTCCTTTGAATAAAGATTCTACTGTGTTCTGAAAATTATCTGCCATTGCGTTAATCCCCTTTCTTTCTGATCTTTGCAATCAGTCGTCTTAGTTTTTTGTTCCGGAACAGCCGCCATGCGGTCGCTGCCAGGTGGCAGACACGGATACGTCCGTACAGCTCCAGTTCCATCTGCAGCATTGCATCGTTAAAATCCGGCTCGAGCTGAACCTCTGAAACAGCCGGAAGCAGCAGATACAATACACCGGTGAGCTCCCCGGTCAACGCCGGATCGCCCGTGCCGAACCGCAGATAGCCAGCCGCCTTGCGTGGCCGGTAGTGACGCCACAGGCCATTCAGCTCTGCCTTTCCCTCTGCAAACAGCTCCTTCAGATGATAGTCCTCCACAAAATCCAACAATTGCTGAATCTTTTCTGGAATTCCTGCGGCCTGCTGCAGCCTGCTCCAAATCCCTTCGCCTATCCGTTTCATGTGTTTTCCAAGCTCACGGATGCGCTCCACATTGCTTTTTATTGTAGCACAGAACGTGCGGATTTTATACGGAAGTGTGCGGAGTATTTCAAAAATACGCGCTGCAATATTTTTTCGAGAACGACTTTTGACCTCTTCCGTATCGTCTTGCTGCACCGAGTCTTCTTCCTGCGGATTTCGATCCGATTCCTTCTCCGTTTGCTGCTCCTGCTGATAGACATTCAGCTGATCACTCTTGCCTGACTCTGTCTGTTCGTCTGAGCTCTCTGCCTTTCTGCTATTTCTTTCCTTCGTATCCTCCGAAATGCCAGATTCATCCAAACCTTGTCGCTTTCCTGCCTGCGCCGTGCGACTTTTTTCTAATTGACTGCTTGATCTTTTTTGCTTTTTCTTCTGCTTTCTTCGATCCAGCCACTCTTTCAGCTTCGTAAGCGAGATTCCAAAGATCCGGATATCCAGCGCATGCGTCTGCTTCCGGCCATCTACCAAAAGCCGCGCGCGAATCAAATGCAGCCATGAGACCGTGACAGCCGCCTCCAGCGCCTCCTCCGTCTTCGCCGCCCGAATACGATAGCGCACTGGACCAAACAGGATCGCCGACAGCACAAGCAGAAGGAGCACTAGCACGGTCAGCAGTAAGATTCCGATTATTTTTAATATACCCAGCAGTATGCTCAGTATGAAATGCAGCATTTCTCCCAGCGTCCTCCTATTCCGGCAGCTGCCATAGTCTGCCTGTTCTTCTGCCCGTAAAACGGACATTCGCAATCCTGCGTTTTCATCATCACCTGCAGGAAACCAAAGGCACTGAAACAACTGATTTACTCATTTAGCTTGAGGTAATACCCCTTTACATCCGCCGTACCCGTCAGCCGATATACATCCGCCACAATCTCTCCCGCGAGCGCTTTTGCCTCATCCATCCCGACTGCAATGCCCAGGATCAGTGGCTCTATGCCATTTCGCATCTGCTGCCGCTCATACTCTACCGGTGATACGATCTCCATCTGATTCACCGACGTGGACGCCAGAACGATCAGGTAAATGAAAAGCGGATACTCTCCGGCGTCCAGCTTCTGCATGATTTTATACTTTCTCTTTTCTGCAGTCTGCCCAAAATATGGCACGCGATACCAGTTCATAGAATTCCTTTCCAAACACGCTCCAGATTGTCACAGATGCCGGCATCCCGCGTCAACGGAATCCCGGCATCTGTGGTTAAAAGTATTTTCGGTTTCCCCAAAGATTATTTTTTTTCAAATTCAGATACTCATTGTACGCTTTCTCCAAAATCATTTTCTCATTGGAAAACTTCAGAAGATGGTACGCCTCATGGAATTTGTAATATCCTGAGTCGACAAAATACTCCTCTCGCTGTGGTTTGCTGTAGTAGCTGTCCGCCATCATCAGATACCAGTGTACATCCTTTGATACGGTATCCTCCGGTACGTTGAATGTGTACTGGCTCTTGCCAACGTACTTGATAATAGACGCCCGTACTCCTGTCTCCTCCAGTACCTCACGGGTGGCAGTTTCCTTATAATCTTCTCCGGCTTCCACGGTTCCCTTTGGAAGAACCCAGCCTTCGTACTTGTTCTTGTAGCTCTTGTACAAAACAAGTATCTTCCCCCTGAATATCACCACACCGCCACAGCTTGTTGCTTCGATCATTGCAATTCCCCCTGTCCGCGTTGTGAATTTGTAAAAATCACTGCTGACAGTATAACTCTTTTTGCTGCCTTGCGCAAGAAAAAAGTGGACAGATTTCAAATTCCTTCGGATGTCCTAACTCTGCTTGATACTGTAATATGCCTGAAATACCGACGCAGCAATCGGAACTGCTGTCTGACTTCCGGTACCTCCGTCCTCTGCAATAACTGCAACGACCAGGTCCGGATCATCCACATTGGAGAAGCCAACGAACCAGGAATGTGTTCCCTCGGTGCCGTTTGCACCGTACTCAGCCGAGCCGGTCTTGCCTGCCGCTGTAAAGCCATAGCCATTCAGCGCAGTCGCAGTTCCGCTTGCAACCGTCTCCTTCATAAAGTCTGTTATGATCCGCGCTTCCTCCGTCGTCATAAGGCGTTTATATTTTGACGGGCTGTTCTTTGTCACCATTGAACCATCTGAAGCTTCTACGTGATCCACAAGATATGGCTTCATCATAATACCACCATTCGCCACCGTAGCGGTAATCAATGCCATGTGAAGCGGTGTCACGAGCGTATTGCCCTGACCGATAGCCGTCGTCATCTCTTCACCATCTGAAGAATCGCCATCCAATACAAACTGTGAAGTACTGTGCTGCAATGCCGTCGGCAATGACTTGTTAAACAGAAATTCCTCACACATAGAGTGAAATTCATCATTATCCAGACTCAGACCGATTTTTGCAAATGCCGTATTACAGGAGTGGGCAAACGCTCCCTTCAGGTCCTCTTCTCCATGCGCATTGTTGTTGTAGCAGTTGATCGTCATGTCACCGACCGTCAGCCTGGAATCACAGGTAAAATCGAACGTTTTATACGCGTTCGGCTGCTGCCGCATGAACGCCAGCGTCGTCAGAATCTTAAATGTCGATCCCGGCGGGTATAATCCCTGTGTCGCACGGTTCAGCAATACACTGCTTGAGCTGTCTGTGACTACGCTCTCCCATATCTCCGCAATAGAGTTCGGATCATAGTCCGGCTTGGATACCATCGCCAGAATTTTCCCGGTCTTCGGCTCCAGTGCCACCACTGCACCATTATAGCCGCCAAGCGCCTGATACGCTGCATTCTGAAGTGACGCATTTAACGTCACGATAACAGAGTCCCCCATCTGCTTTTCATTATCAGACTCTTTTAGCTGTGTCAGTACGGATGCGTGGGAGTCAAGAAGATCGTAGTTGCACGATGCCTCCAGCCCGGCCTTTCCGTTGGTCGCATAGCCGATGACATGTGCAAACGTATTTGCATAAGGATACACACGGGTCTCACTGCCATCGTCTCCCACACGCGTCTCTGCAAGCACGCTGCCATCCGCAGAGAGGATCGGCCCGCGAATGTACTTATCAATATTCGCATCCTGCTTGGTATTGTACATATTTGAATTCAGTTCTTTTGCCTTAAACACATTCAGATAGATCAGATATCCAGCCAGCATCAGAAACAGAAACACAAACGTATAAGTGACAATTCCAAGCTCCGTATTTCTGCCTTTGCCTTCGTGAACCTCCGACTCCTGGTCAAACTGTACCTCGCGCACCTTTACCTTTTTACCTGCGCCCTGTCCTTCGGTCGATTCCCTTTTTCTGTCCGTACTGTCTGTCCTTGTACGTTCTGTTTTCTTCCTGCTCATAATCGCCTCCGCCATTTCCATAGGAATATCCGTCGTCATAACCGTTCTCATAGCTATCCGGACGACCGTCTCCATAGCTGTCATCATAGCCGTATCCATCCTGCGGATAGCCGTCATCGTCATAGTAGCCGTCATCTCCGTATCCGCCCTGCGGATAGCCTCCGTATGCATCCGGATATCCGTTATAGCCGCCATTGGGTGGAGCAGCCCCATAGCCATCGTCATAGCTGCCATACCCGCTGTTTACCGGATAATTGCCATATCCGCCCGCTCCATAGCCCGGTGTCGCATAGCCCTGATTCGGATATCCATAGCCATGGTTTGCATAAACCGCCCCGGCTGCCATCTGCTCCTTTATCTGTTTTTCCCGATTTTTCTTTTCTTCATCCCGCTGCAGCATGTAAAGTCCCTGCACGACTGCAAACATGATCAGTGTGCTCAGCATCGAACTGCCACCGTAGCTCACAAACGGCAGCGTCACGCCCGTCATCGGAATAAGCTTGATACCGCCTCCGATCGTCAGAAAAATCTGTGCCGCATAGGTGCTTCCAAGACCCACCGCCACCAGACGGTAAAAGCGGTTCGAAAGCTGCATTGCGATATTCACAAACATGATAAAACAGCTCATGCAGACGAGGATCAGGCAGATGCCAAAGATCGTGCCAAGCTCCTCTGCTATGGCAGAAAACATGAAATCCTGTTCCACAAACGGAATCGCGTTCGGTGAGCCCTGACACAGTCCGGTTCCAAACCAGCTTCCCGCACTGATAGAAAACAGTGACTGACATATCTGATATCCACCGCCCTGATAATCCTTGAACGGATCCTTCCACGCCTGCACACGCACACGTATATGTGAAAACAGGAAATAAGCCCCGACTGCCGCTCCGGAGCCGGCCAGAATCCCGGTGAGTACAAGAAACGGGTTCCGGGTGGAAACGAACAGCATTACCAGATACGTGACAAAGAATATCATCGCGCTTCCGAGATCCTTAGATACAACGAGGATCAACACATGGATCGCCGCCAGCGCCGTCGCGATCACAAGCTTTTTAAAATCTTTTGCATTCGTCAGAAGACCTGCAATTGCAAATACATAAATGATCTTGACAAATTCGGACGGCTGTATGGAAATGCCTCCGAAACTGAATGATAGCTTTGCGCCATAGGTCGCGGTCGCCGCAATCGCGACAAGCGCCAGAAGGCCGATACCGGCAAGGGTATAGAACCAGTACATTTTTGTGATAAACCGGAGTTTTCGTATGATAATCGGGATGAGCAGCGCCACAACTGTTGAGATCACCGCAATCTTGAACTGCTTGATGCTCTTGTCATAATCCAGGCGGGTGATCATAATGAATCCGGTACAGATCAGCATACACATATTATTGATCAGCAGACGGGAAGCCAGCGGATACAGATTCCGGAACAGGATAAGCACTGCCGCCAGATAAAGCGCCTGCGCACCGTAAAACAGCAAAAGTGTCAGCTCCGTCTGCTGCAGATACAGTACTGTAAACGCCACAAAATGCATGGCAAACATCAGCAGGTTCTGCCGCAGGAACAGGTATTCCCGCGCATCCTCATCCTTCTTGCCGAATACGGTATAGCACTGTAACGTATACAGCGCCATTAAAATAATAATCAGGTACTTCGAAACCTGTATGATAAGATTCGTCATAGCCTATTCGACCCCTCTTCTGAAATGTCCCCGTGTTCCGTCCTGTCCGTCCGATGCGAAAAGCATTCGACCGCCGACATACAACTGCTTTAACCGGTCCAATACCGCAGCAGTCTCCTCTCCTGATTCCACGGTAAACACCGCGCGCACATAATTCGGAGACAGCGCCTCGATCTCCTTCCGACAGCCGCTCAGATCCAGCGGAACGGAATTGTAGATCGTATTGCAGCAGGTGACACACCGGTTCACGACCGGAAACTCTGCATTCTTCCGGTCCTTTAGATAACCACACTCCGGCATCTGTGTGCAGACAGAAGTATTCTTCGTCACACACTGTGCTGTATGCATCAGCGCCTGCCGGCCATAGACGACAAGCTCCGTCTCTCCATCCGGTCCGGCATTGCAAAGCCGCATCAGCTCTTTGAAATTCAGCTCTGCCGGAAGCGTTCGTCTGCCGATTCCTTCCTGAATCAGAAATCCGGATGCTTTACCATTGTATGCATAAAAAGTATCATCTCCGATCCATATCTGACCGTCCCTTCCGCGCAGCTGCACATAGCCAAGCTCATCTAATGTATGGAGCAAAAAGCCGTCAAACTCCGGCAAAAGCGCCTGCATTGCCTCCAGCTCCAGCAGCCTGCGATCCTGCGTACGAAAGACCGGCGGAAAATTCAGCCAGCAGGATAGTCCTGCCTCTTTTATCCTTTGCACAAGCGCACGCAGCTTTCCGACATCTAGCCGGTATCTTCCGGTACCGGCTACCAGCAGATCCACATACACCCCGGCAATTTCTCCCGGCTGCCGCACGACTGCCTCCAGCTGATCCAATGTCTGGACAGATACAGTAAGCTGCATCCCTTTCTGCTTTGGCAACACTTTCCCCACGTCCGCCCGCGTCAATTCCCCGCGTTCCTGCTGCGGCTGCCCGTCTCTTGTATAATGGCCCAGCAGCTTTTCCGTCAGCGCTTCGATTCCCTGCCTGCGCAATTCATTTAATGCACGCAGCGGAAAAAACAGACCATCCTCCACGGAAACCGTAAGCTGTTCAAATATGCACATCGTATTTCCGGTCTTTTCGATCTGCTTCCTGGCTGCCACAGCATCTACCGGACGCGATTTCGCCGGCTGCGCGATCTCTTCGGAACGGACTTCCACCCGCACAGTACCACAATACAGCTCCAGCATAGCAGGTTCCCATGCAGAAATCTTTAAGACTCCATTAATTTTTATCTTCTGCTCCTGCTCCACATAGGCTTCCCGCAGCTTACGCAGCAGCAGCTCCGACTTTGTGCGGTAAAGCAATTCATTTCCGTTTGGGCGAATGCTGCTTTTCGGAAGTACAAGACGCCCTCCTGTCTTTATCTCTTCTTTCACCGTCATACTGAAAGAAGTATCATGACTCTCCAGCACATCTCCCGGATACAGATATTCCAGTGCCTGCGCCTGTACACCGCCTTTTTTCTGTAAAATCAGCCGGGCCGCCTCTGTCCCGAAATGATTCGGGCGCTCCATTGACATCATCTTCGGCCCATTGTGCTGGTGATAATAGCCTTCCGTAAAGCCACCGCGGTTGTACAGATCCATAAGTGTACGCAGATCCTCCGGATCTGCTTTCCAATGCTTTGGCTTTCCGCCCATCTGTTCCAGACGATCCAGATACTTCCGGTAAATACTCACGACTCCGGCCGTGTACTCCGGCCGCTTCATTCTGCCTTCAATCTTCAGGGATGCAATCCCTGCCCCGACAATCTCCGGAAGCAATTCAAGCGTACACAAATCCTTCATGCTCAGAAGATATTTCTGGCTGCCAAGCATGTTTCGCTCCCCGTCTTCCCGTCGGAACGGAAGCCGGCATGGCTGCGCGCATCGTCCCCGGTTGCCGCTCCTGCCTCCGATCATGCTGCTGAAAAGGCACTGTCCGGAATAGCAATAGCAAAGCGCACCATGTACAAAGGTCTCGACCTCGATCCCTGTCTCCTCTATAATCTGCTGCACCTCGTCCAGCGACAGTTCCCGTGCCGGGACGACCCTTGTGACGCCGTGCCGCTGTAGTACGCGCACACTGTCACAGCCGGTAATCGTCATTTGCGTGCTCGCATGCACCGGAAGCTTCGGAAAATGCTCTGCCAGATACTGCACCACGCCAAAATCCTGCACAATCACCCCATCCAGCCCTGCCTGATAATAAGGAAACAGATAGGAGTACAGCTCCTGTTCCAGTTCTTCCTCCTTTAGAAGTGTATTGACTGTCATATACAGCTTTTTCCCATGCAAGTGACAGTATCTGATTCCGTCCAGCAGCGCATCCTCATCCGGATTGTCCGCATAGGCACGTGCGCCGAACCTGCTTCCTCCGATATATACAGCATCCGCGCCTGCATTCACAGCCGCGCGCAGACTCTCGTAGGAGCCCGCCGGTGCGAGTAATTCAACCATTCTATCCTCCTGATAATGAAAAAGCTGCAGCCATGCCATACCCTCTTCTGCAAAAGAATATGTCAATAATTGCAGCCGTGTGATTTATGCGTTTCTTTGTGCTTCCAGCCGGACAAGCTCCTTTTGCAGCTGTGCATTTCGCTCTTCGAGTGCCTTTGCCTCTTTTTCCGCATTTTCGAGCCGGATCTGTGCCGTGATCATTTCATGCTTAAACTCGTAAATCTCCTGATCTTTTTCGGAAAGCTCCCGCTCCAGCTCTTCCACCTTTTTCTTTACTTTAAAATAATCATCCGCCGTATTCAGATTCAGCAGAATACTCCGCATCTCCGGTGAAAGTCTGTGATACCCGTCCAGATTCCGGAACTCCGAAATCTTTCCATTCAGATAAGATGCTACCCTCTGCAGATACTCCTCACTTTCATAACCGCTTAAGGTATAAATCTTTCCCGCTATAATTACCTGTGTATTATTCTTGGCCGACATGAATGTGTCTGTTCCTTTCTGGTGATATGAATATAGATATTCTATTCCGGACGTTTTGCGCAAGCCTCAGACACGTTTGCTTCGCAAACTATCCGTTGTGCAAAACTGTTATACTGAACATTATAGTCGAATTTGAGAGAAATACAACCTTTTTATTCGGTTTGTGGGCGGACTTTGCCCAAGTGAGTATAGGCCAGGTCAGTAGCAACGCGCCCTTTTGGGGTGCGATTAATGAAACCGTTCTTGATCAAGTATGGCTCGTAAACATCCTCGATCGTACCGGAATCTTCCCCTATCGCAGCGGAAAGCGTATCCAGTCCGACCGGACCTCCTCCAAACTTCTCAATCATCAGAAGCAGAATAGCGCGGTCAGTCGCATCCAGTCCGTGGCGGTCCACCTCCAGCAAATCCAGTGCCTCTGACGCGATCTCTGCTGTAATCCGTCCCTCATAGCGCACCTGCGCATAATCGCGGACACGCTTTAAAAGCCGGTTGGCCAGACGCGGCGTCCCCCTGGAACGCTTTGCGATCTCCAGCGCACCGCGATTGTCGATCTGTACACCCAGCACCGCCGCAGAGCGTATCACAATCGTCTGCAGCTCCTTTTCGGTATAAAACTCCAGATGATGTACGACGCCAAACCGATCACGAAGGGGAGCCGTCAGCATGCCCGCCCGTGTCGTCGCACCGATTAGAGTAAAATGCGGAAGATCCAGTCGAATGGAACGCGCCGCTGCCCCCTTTCCGATCACGATATCAATCGAAAAGTCCTCCATCGCCGGATACAGAACCTCCTCCACCTGACGGTTCAGACGGTGGATTTCATCGACAAACAGGACATCTCCCTCCTGCAAATTATTCAAAATCGCCGCCATCTCGCCTGGCTTTTCAATCGCCGGCCCGGATGTGATCTTGATATTCACGCCCATCTCATTTGCCACAATCCCGGCAAGCGTCGTCTTACCCAGTCCGGGCGGGCCGTATAGCAGTACATGATCCAGAGAGTCATGCCGCTGCCTTGCCGCCTCGATAAATATTTTCAGCGTATTTTTCGCCTTTTCCTGTCCGATATAATCTGAGAGCTTCTGTGGACGAAGCCCCGGCTCTGTCCGGTAATCCTCCTCCGTTACATCGGTACTGATCATTCTCTTTGACATTTTTCACTCCATAAACAGCCATCTGCCTTGCCATTGAATCAGCTAT
Organism: Lachnospiraceae bacterium; assembly: GCA_902363135.1. Classification (GTDB taxonomy): domain Bacteria; phylum Bacillota; class Clostridia; order Lachnospirales; family Lachnospiraceae; genus Choladousia. The sequence goes on along the minus strand of CABIZF010000001.1, from coordinate 613,140 downwards.
AAAAACGATATCTGCTTCAGGGCAAGCTTCAGGATCGTCTCTGTATCCATATCCTCCGTAACCCCGGCTTTTCGCACTGCCTTTAATGCATCGCTTGCCGAATACCCAAGCGCAGTCAGCGCCTCGAGTGCCTCTGTCTTCGCATCTGAGTCTGCCGGAAGCGGCATTGTTTCCGACGCCTTCCCCAGCTTCTTTTCAAATGCATCCTCCAGGCTCAGCTTATCCTTCAGCTCCAGAATAAGCTTCTGGGCTGTCTTATTTCCGATACCCGGAGCCTTTGCAATCGCCTTTGCATCGTCCGCGAGCACTGCAAACCGCAAATCATCCGGCGTCAACACCGACAATACGCCAAGCGCGGCCTTCGGTCCAATGCCATTGACATTCAAAAGCAGCTGGTACATCTCCAGATCATCTTCCGAGAGAAATCCAAACAGCTGCATTGCATCCTCTTTTACATTGAGGTACGTATAGATCTTCACCTCTTCCCCACGGCCCGGCATATTCGACGCATCCCTTCCGGAAATATAAATCAGATAACCGATATCATTTACATCCAGAATCAGTCGGCTCTCCGTCACTTCCACAATTATTCCTTTTAAATATGCAATCATCGTATTTACTCCATTCCACTTACCTGCCCAACAGTTTAACATAAAAAAAGGATAAAATCAATCATATGTTCGATTCTACCCTTTTCCATGTATCATAGGGGCAAAATACCTTTTGTCCCCAGCTTATGCCCACCTTGCAAAAAATACGTGGCTGCCGATCTTCCGATAGGTTGCAGAAAGCCCAAGACTGCGGTACGCGTTTTGCGTCATAAAATACAGATAGCTGAAAGCGACCTGTTTTCCGCCAATGGTAAGTCTGGTGCTCGTCCCCTTTTTATAATTCTGCAGGCGGTTCATGACTTCCGCTGCCGCCTTTTTACAGTCCGCACTCACAAGTGACGGCTTCTTTAAGGCTCTGGTCAGTGCGCCATCTCTGGCCGGTGCAAACTGATGGTTCTGATAAACGACCTCCCGCAGCTTTGACGGAAAGCGGGAGCTTTTCATCCGGTTCATAATCACAAGTCCGACACCGAGCTTTCCGGTATAGCTCTGGTTCCCTGCTTCGCAGTAGATCAAAGCCGCGAGCAATGTCTCATCATCTACATACCTGTCGGAATAATATGTACTCTCTACCTTAATCTTTGTCTTAGGAGGCGTTGCAGCAGACCCGGAACTGCCAGAATCCTCTCCTGATACCTTTTTGGCCTGTCCCTTCTGATTTAACTCATAAGTGACGCCTTTTACCGTAACCTTCGTCCCGGTCTGCTTCTTATACGTCTTCGGGTCAAAATAATAAGTATGGCCTTTGACTTTTACAAGTCCGGTCGCCGCCTTTCCGCTCGAAAGCAGATAACAGTTATCCTTCCACGTGTTTTTCAGACGGGCGCCGGTCTTTCCGACATAATAACATCCGACCCAGCAATTCTTTGCGAGTGCACCATTCTCTCCGTAATAGTAATACTTCTTGTTTTCTTTTACCCACTGATTCGCGAGCATCTTTCCGGTCTTCAGTCCAAAGTAATAGGTCCTGCCACCGAACGTGCGCTTTCCCTTCAGCTGTTCTCCGGTCCTGCCAAACGCATACCACGCACCATCAATCTGACGGCGGCATCCTACCACAAGAGATCCGTTTTTCGTCGCATAATACAGCTTGCCTTTTGCACGGATCCAGCTGTTTCGGATCACCGCACCGCTCTTGCCAAAGTAATAATAACGCTTTCCGATCTTAGTCACACCGGTACTCCGAATCCCCTTTGCATTTACATAATAGGTACCGCTGATCCAGCTGTTTTTCTTTAATTTTCCATTCTGATACCACGAATACGTGCCATCCGTATTCTTCTCCCACGCCGCAGATACCCGTCCGGGCATCGCGAAAATCATCACGAGAACCAGGACAAAAAACACTGCACTCCTTTGCCCCGTATTCTTCCATGCTTCCATGTAATTTCTCCCTCACCGTATACATTTCATGCATACTCTTAATGTTTTTGTAATAAATTATTCACATTATAAGCCACATATTATAATCTGTCAACTGAAAGTAAAGCGGACATTCGCAATCCATCCCTGCAGCTCTGCTGACAGGGGCTAGATAGCACATCTGTAAAAGGAATGTATCCTGGCACATTTTGGTGCCTGCGGCGGTCGCTTACAACCTCTTTTGCTTGCGCCGCAGTGCACATCTTTGCAAAGCCTTCCTTTTTTTGCCTGTATCACCGTTACAGGATAATGCAGATAATTCGGCCCTTCGACTCGTTTACAATCCGTTTCATTGCATCCTGCAGCTTCAATTGACTTTCTTCTCCAATTGAGGAAAGCCTGGATTGGATCCCCTCCTCGATCATCTGCTCAACCGATTTTCCGAAAATGAGTGTATTCCACATTCCATCCTCCTGTTCGTTTTGCTTCATATATTCGATCAGGTCTTTCGCCTGCTGCTCACTTCCGACGATCGGGGCAATCTCTGTCTCAATATCGGCGCGGATCAGATGCACGGATGGCGAGGTGGCACGGATCTTCACCCCATACCGGCTGCCCTGCTTCATGATCTGCGGCTCTTCCATCCGGATCTCTTCCTTCTGCGGAGCAATCACACCGTAGCCTGTCTGACGCACCGCCTCCACCGCGGTCGACACTGTGTCATATTCCCTTTTCCGCTTTGCCATCTGCCGCACAATCGAAATCAGCTGATACTCACTCTCGATTTTTGTCCCGGTCATCTCACTCAAGACCTGATAGTAAAGCGGTTCCTGCATCCAGATGATGACCTCTGCACTTCCGGTTGATAAATCCATCTGTTCCAGTTTTGTCCGCTTTATGTACTGTGAAGACAGCTCCAGATCACCGCCCGCAAGATCTCTTACCGTATTCCATTTCTGCATGGCCTGCTTTGCCACCTCAAACAGCTCCTTCTTCAGCCAGTGTGTATCCTCCAGCATCTCCACCCACTTCGGAATCTGAAAAGCGACCCTGGTGAGTGGAAATTCCAGCAGAAACTGTTCAAACACCCGGTACAGATCATTTTTGTCCATCTGCTCGCAGTTCAGAATTACCGGAGTAATACCATACGTCTGCTGTAAATACGCAGCAGTTGCCTTCGCCTCCTCACCGGATGGTCTTGCAGAATTCACGATGACAAGAAACGGCTTCCCGATCCGCTGCAGCTCCGTAATCGTCTCACGCTCTGCATCGAGAAACGCCGCCCTTGGCAGCTCTCCAAAGCTTCCATCCGTAGTCACGACAAGTGCAATCGTCGCATGCTCCCGTATCACCTTCTGCGTCCCCATTCTGGCGGCCTCCAAAAACGGCACCGGCTGTTCCTGCCACGGGGTCTGCACCAGCCTTGGATGCCCGTTCTCCTCGACACCTTCTGCACCAGGTACGAGAAAACCGACACAGTCCACGATCCGCACCTTCATATCTGTTCCATCACCAACTGCGAGTGAAACGGCTTCTCTCGGAATAAATTTTGGTTCAACTGTCGTCACCGTCCGACCGGACGCGCTCGACGGCATCGCATCACGCGTCATGTTCCGCTGTGCATCTGTCAGCTCCGGAAGTACCAGCAATTCCACAAATTTTCTTGCAAAAGCGGACTTTCCAGTGCGCACCGGTCCGACAATTCCGGCATAAATTTCTCCTCCCGTTCTCAGCTGCATGTCTTTGTACAAATCAAATTTTTCCATGAAAAGACCCCCTGCATATACTACTCTCAGTATATGCAGGGGGATCTTGGGATATGTCAGAGTATCAGCACATACGGCCATTGTCTGCCTGACTTATTGTTTACCGGAATCAATGTCCGGCAAAAAATTCATTATGCAGAAGCTCATGCTCCTTGCCCTTCAAAAGTCCCTCATAAAGTGCCGCTACCATTGGATTTTCATCCGACTTTTTAATAACGGATACCTTATCTGCGTTATAAATACCTGCGGTACGCGCTGCCTTTGTGCGGTCTCCTGCCAGTCGCGGCTGACCGCCGCCCATGATACAGCCTCTGCGACAGGCCATGATTTCTATCAAATGGTACTCCTTCTCTTTGCTTTGTACCTGTTCCATGACTTTGCGTGCATTCGCCAGTCCGCTGGCCACGCAGATCTTTACTTCCAGTCCCTCATACGGAATCGAGAATTCTCTGATAAAGCCTTCATCCCGCACACCACATTCTGCGATCTCCTCGATCGTTGCCTTGCTGTGATCCGGGGCCAGACGACGAATCACGGCCTCCGTGACGCCTCCGGTCACGCCAAAGATCACACCACCGCCGGAACCAAGTCCAAACGGAATATCTGAGGACTCTGACTCTAGGGATGCAAAGTCGATACCGGTCATCCGGATCATCTTGATCAGCTCAGTCGTCGTGATGACATAATCTGTATCCTTCTCGCCCTTTGTAAAGCTGTTCGGACGGTTTGCCTCCATCTTCTTTGCCGTACATGGCATAAAAGATACCATTATGGTCTTCTTTCCGGCTGCATGGGCCGGATCGCGGTAATATTCTTTTACTACTCCGGACATCATACCCTGTGGGGATCGGCAGGTCGATACGTTCTCTGAATAATCCGGGAACTGATCGCCGACAAATTTTACCCATGCCGGACAGCAGGACGTCAGAAGCGGCAGCTTTCCGCCATTTTTGACCCTATCGATAAACTCTGCGGTCTCCTCCATAATCGTAAGATCCGCACTGAACGTCGTATCATATACTTCATCAAAGCCCATCCGGTGCAGTACGTTGACAATTTTGCCCATCACGCTTCTGCCCTTCTGCAGTCCAAACGCGTCGCCGACCGCTACACGGACAGCCGGAGCAATCTGCGCTACGACACGCACATTCGGATCTCCAAGTGCCTCCCATACCGCATCCTCGTCACTCTTGATGCTGATCGCGCCGGTCGGACAGAAGATCCGGCACTGTCCACAGTTTACACAGTCCGTCGCTGCGATCTGGCGGTCAAAAGCCGGCATCACCGTCGCATCTGAACCACGGTATGCAAAGCCAAGCGCTCCGACGCCCTGCAGCTCCTCACAAACGCGGACACAGTTGCCGCAAAGGATACACTTATTCGGATCCCGTACGATCGACGGAGAGCTTGTATCCAGCGGTACCACCTCTTTGTAATTCTGGAAGCGCACTTTTGTCACGCCAAAACGATGCGCCAGCGACTGAAGATTGCAGTCTCCGCTCTTGATACAGGTCGTGCAGTCTCTGCAATGCGCCGCAAGCAGCAGCTCGATAATCATCTTGCGGTACCGCTTCAGCTTCGCTGTATTTGTATAGATCACCATTCCGTCCCTTGGCTCTTCTGAGCAGGACGCAAATGTCTTTCCACGGTCATCCTCTACCGTACAGAGCCGACAGGCTCCAAAGGTGGACAGCTCCGAATGATAGCACAGGGTAGGAATATCGATACCGGCCTTGCGGATGACAGTCAGGACATTTCTCTCGTCGGTAAATTCTACCTTTCTACCGTCAATTGTCATTATACCCATGTTCTCGCCTCCTCCTATGCCTCTATATACACTGCATCAAACGCACAGTTGTCTTTACATGCACCGCACTTGATACAAATATTCGGATCAATGTGATAGCATTCTTTACGCACACCGGTAATCGCACCGACCGGACAGTTCTTCGCACACTTACCGCAGCCCTTACAGAACTCCGGATTGATGATGAAGCGACGCAATGCCTGACATACCTTCGCACGGCACCTCTTATCGCGGATATGCTCCTCGTATTCATCGCGGAACTCACGGATCGTCGAGAGCACCGGAAGCGGTGCACTCTTGCCAAGTCCGCACAGCGCCATACTCTTGATCATATTGCCGAGCTCCTGCAGCTCATCAATATCACTCATCTCACCCTGGCCGGCGACGATTCGCTCCAGAATCTCCAGCATACGCTTCGTCCCCTCGCGGCACGGTACGCATTTGCCACACGACTCACGCTGTGTAAAGCTCATGAAGAAGCGGGCTACCTCTACCATGCAGGTATGCTCATCCATGACAACAAGTCCGCCGGAGCCGACAATCGCGCCATACTTCTTTACCGAATCGAAATCCAATGGCACATCCAGATGCTGTTCCGTCAGACATCCGCCTGACGGTCCGCCAATCTGCACAGCCTTAAACTTTGCACCGTCCTTCAGACCGCCGCCGATATCAAAGATGATCTCCCTAAGAGTCGTACCCATCGGTACCTCAATCAGTCCGGTATTCTCGATCGCTCCGGTCAAAGAGAATGTTTTCGTACCCGGCGATCCCTCGGTACCGATACTGCGATACCACTCCCATCCCTTCAGGATGATCTCCGGTACATTTGCAAAGGTCTCTACATTGTTCAGGACGGTCGGTTTCTCCCACAGTCCCTTCTCCACCGTACGCGGCGGCTTGACACGCGGCATACCACGATTGCCCTCGATTGACGCGGTCAGCGCACTTCCCTCACCACAGACAAAAGCTCCCGCACCACGGTTAATGTGCATCCGAAAGCTGAAGTCTGTCCCTAAAATCTGATCTCCGAGCAGTCCCGCCTCTTCGAGCGTCCTGATCGCATGCCTTAATCTGGCTACAGACTGCGGATACTCCGCACGCACGTAAATATAGCCATCCTGCGCACTCACAGCATAGGCCGCGAGCATCATTCCCTCAATCAACCGAAACGGATCGCCCTCCATAACGGAGCCATCCATAAATGCGCCCGGATCACCCTCATCACCATTACATACGACATAGCGCACCTTTTCCGGCTGCCGCGCTACCTGCTTCCATTTCTTTCCTGCCGGGAATCCTCCGCCCCCTCGTCCGCGGATACCGGACTTGTCGACCTGATCCACAACATCAGCCGGCGTCATCTCAAAAAGTGCCTTGGAGAGCGCAGAAAATCCACCACTCGCGATGTACTCGCCAAGAGACTCCGCGTCAAATTTGCCACAGTTCTTCAAAACAATACGGGTCTGCTTTGCAATAAACGGAATATCATCCGGTCCTTCATAGCTCTTTCCCGCCTTCTTGTATAGCAGATGCTCCAGCACCTCATCGCCAAGCACGGTACGCTCAAAGATCTCTTCGCAATCCTCCGGCTGCACCTTTGTGTACTGGATGACCTTGTCACCTTTCTGAATCCGAACCAGCGGTCCTAACTCACAGACGCCCTGACACCCGGTCTTTTTGATACCGACCTTCTTTTCATCCTCGTCATGCGGTGCAAAGGTAATGCTTACACCCGGAGCATCCTTCGCCACTTCAAGAAACTTCTCATAAATCTTCTGTGAACCGGTTGCAATACAGCCGGTGCCGGAACAGACAAGAATCCGGCAGTCACAGGCTGCGAGCTTCTTCTGCTCAGCCTCACACAGTTCCAGTAGCTTTTCCTTACTGTCAATTCTCATCTGCCTTCACCTCGCAATTCTTCAATCAATGCAATTGCCTTTTCCGGTGTCATCTTCGGATGTACCTCTTCATTAACCATCATTGTCGGCGCAAGTCCGCATGCGCCGAGACAGGAAACTGTCTCCACGGTAAAGAGCATATCATCCGTCGTATGCTTCTTCTTACTCAGTCCAAGCTCCTTGAACAAAGCTTCCAGAATCGGAGCGGACTTCCGCACGTGACAGGCGGTACCGTCACAGACCTTAATCACATACTTTCCTTTCTCCTCGAACGAAAAGTTCTCATAGAAAGTCGCTACGCTGTATGCCTTCGCCTCCTTCACTCCGATCTGCTTCGCTACATAGGACAACAGCTCACCCGGAAGATACCGATACACTTCCTGTATGTCCTGCATGATCGGAATCAGAGAAGAGGGCTTCTTTCCATAACGGTCTACGATCTCGTCCGCTACCTGATAATAAGATTCATCAAGCATTGTGTGATTCTCCTTTTCTCATTTTTTCATATTTGTAATTTCCGTACAATTATGTATATTCTATTATACATTAACTGAATATTTTTCACAATGCTTTCTTTGATAATTTATTTTTTAACGAAATTTTAACGGATATTTGCAACTTATTCCCGTCAGTTTATTGCAGGATGTGATGATGCCAGGGTCCAAAGGTCAAAAAGCCGTTCAGGCTTGCATGATAAGGCTTTTGAACTTAGGGCCCGCCAAACATGAGAAAGTAGCGATTTACGTAGTAAATCAGCGGATTTCAAATGTTTGTAGAATTGCGGGAGCTGCTTCGCAGCGGAGCAATTCGTAGGCATCAGTTGGAGACAACAAAAAACACAGCTCCCAACGGTATTGCGGAGTACCGTCAGAAAGCTGTGTCATAATCGTACAGATCAGCCTGCGGAATGTCGTTCTGTACGAGGTCCAGAATCCTTGGATGCTGCAACATCCTCGGAGCTGAACTCATCAAGGAGGTATAAAACGTGTATCCTCATTGCCTGTCGAGACAACATTCCTCAAATAATTTGGCATCTCATCTACCCATAATCGAGATGCATCAGCGGTGAATCGCCGATTCGGAGTGTTTCGCTTTACCGGAAGCGCTTCTCACATACCGAGCAGGTTTCCTGACTTGCAGATCATTGCTTGACTTCCCCTTCTCGTTCCATCGGGTAAACAATGGGCTTCTTGAAGTCGTGCTCCCTGCCTACAGTGGCCGGACCGTTCAGGCTTGAACCTGATTCCCTCTCGAGCAACATCACTCTCACTCAGTACGGCAAATATGATTTACACAACATAAACTTAACACATTTCCACGCTTCTGTCAACCTTTTTTTGTGCAGTTTGTATTTTTTTTCATATTTCCTTACTTCTATTTTGACATTTCCCGCAGCATTCTAAAGAACAGTAAGATTCCAATACTATGATGCTACCAACTACTGATTCGAAACAGACGAGCAAAATGACTTTCAGTTTGACCGAATGCTGCTTCGCAGCTTATCAGGAGTGGCCTGTACCACTTCTGATACAAGTAAGTCCCAACCCACTGCTTATTGCTTTGCGCAATTGAAGCAATGGGTTGGGACTTGCTTGATTCGGTTAAATACCCCGCTGCAATGAGCGGGGTATTGATTCTCGCGGCAATCGTGGCCCAACAGCAGGCCTGCCGCGCTTTTTTATGCTTTTTTATGCTTTTTTATGCTTTTTTATGCCTTTCTCGCATCAATATACTCGCACATGATCCGCACAGTCTCATCAATGCCGAGCTTGCTGCTGTTGATCGAAAGTTCATAGGCACGAGAATCACCCCAGTGCAGCTCACAGTGGGCGTTGTGATAACGCTTTCTTCTGCGATCCTTTTCTTCAATGAACACTTCCGCATCATGGCGGTTCATATGGTGAAGCTTCATAATACGTTCGGTCTTGGCTGACTTATCACCGAGAATGAAAAATGTAATCAGACCTTCCGTCCCAGCCAGAACCTTCTCTGAACACCGCCCGACTACGACAAAGGATTCTCCGGCCGCTGCTTTATCCCTCAGAAAATCGAACTGCAGATTCGCAACGCTGTGCTCCGGTGAATTCGTCATGCCACGAACGGTTCGGGTCAGAAACATATTTCGTTTCTTTTCATCATACTCTTCCAGTACCTTAACGTCCAGTCCGCGATCCTTTGCGATCTGATCCAGAATACTGTGGTCATACAGCGGAAGACCGTATTTTTCAGCGATCTTCATCGCAATCTCATGCCCACCGCTTCCGTACTCACGACCGATGGATATAATCAGTTGTTTGCTCATATGCCATCCCCCTTTAGAAATATCTGACGTAGATCATTGCAATAGAAAGAACTACTACTATCAGTGTCGCAGGCGCCATTGCCTTACAATAGCGTCCCCACTTAATAATATAACCTTCTTTTGCCGCAGTTGCAATACCAACTACGTTCGCAGATGCACCAATCGGAGTCGCACTTCCTCCGATATCCGTACCCATTGCAAGACCCCATGCAAGGATGGAGAGCGCTACGCCCTGCGTCTCAGACAAAGAGCTGATAATCGGAATCATCGTAGCCGCAAACGGAATATTATCGACAAATGCACTTGCCACAGCCGATACGAGCACGATAATTGCCAGCATCAGCATCGCATTTCCGTCACTGACATTTCCGATAAAGTTTGCCATGACAATCAGTACACCGGTCTGCTCCAGACCGCCGACAACGACAAACAGTCCGATAAAAAAGAGCAGCGTCTTATAGTCGATTTTCTTCAGAAGCCCAGGTCCCTCTTTTCCGGCTGCAATCAGCGTCACGATCGCAATCACCGTGCCGATGCAGGAAACCGTCAGCCCGGTCTGTGCATGGGTCACAAGCAGGCATACCGCACAAAGAAAGATAATTGTGCTGATAATAAAGCCTTTCTTATCTGTGATGGCCTCGGACGGATCCGGATAGTTCTGATTTGCATTGCTGTTTTTTGCCGCATCTCTTCTCAGCTCTTTGCCGAATACAAAATAAAAATAAATGACAACAAAGATCAGAGAAATGATTGCGATCAGACCGGTATTCGTCAGAAAATCCGTAAAGGAAAATCCAAGTGAGGTACCGATAATGATGTTTGGCGGATCACCGCACATCGTCGCTGAACCACCCAGATTCGCACAGAACACCTCTGAGAGAATCATCGGCACCGGATCAAATTTCAGCAGCTGCGCCAGCTCAATTGTGACGGCTGCAAGAAACAGGATGACGGTGATACTGTCGATAAACATCGCCAGTATGAAAGACAGCACCATAAATGTGAGAAACAGCGGGATGACCTGATATTTTACGAGCTTGGCAAGTCTCATGCAAAGCCACCGGAAAAATCCGACTCTTGCCATTCCCTCCACCATAATCATCATTCCTGCAACGAATACAATCGTCTCCCAGTTAATACCACTGGACGTCTCTGCAGATGAACCGCCACTGTACCAGAACGACTTTGTGAAAAAGCTGCCCAGGTTCAAAGTCTCAGTGATTGCACTCATGCTACGCATCCCAACGCCAAATACCAGCACCAACGTCAGAAGTGCACAGCCTAAGGTAATCACATGTCGTTCCCACTTGTCGGTGATGATGAGAATAAACATCAGCAGGAACAATGTCACAGCTATAATCTGTGCTACCATATGCCCGTCCTCCTTATTATAATTATGTATATTTTAAGCACCGGGCTATTTTATGATTAAACAATCACTTTGTCAAGAACGACGGGATTTTGGAATACCTCGCAAGTTTTTTTCAGATATTACACAAACCGTTCGCATTGTTTATATTTTTTTCAGCATTTTTTATTATTTATTTAGTTTTTACCATGATTTCTGTGCAGGTTCGATGATTTTCTCACAACTTTATGTGGTTTTTATGTCGATATTTTTCCATGTTCAGATTCTGTTTAATTTTATATTTGCGGTAAAAGCAAAAAAGACACGGCTCTGCGACTGCGCCCTTTCGGGCCCAATCACGCTCCATGTCTTTTTTGCTTTTACCGATTTCTCTTTATCTGTAAAAATCAGCTCTGTATAAAGCGGACATTCACAATCCATCCCTGCAGCTCTGCTGACAGGGCCTAGCTTCGCTACTTGCTCATGAACGCAGTCGCTTCGCGATCTGCGTTCATATCAACTCTAATTACAGTCCCGCTTTCTTGGCAGCTGCATCTACAACGTGACTTACCAGTACAGAAGTCGTAACGCTTCCTACACCACCCGGAACCGGAGTGATCGCATCTACGATCGGCTCTACTGCTGCGTAATCAACGTCACCGCAAAGCTTACCCTCTGCATTTACGTTAATTCCGACATCAATGACAGTCTGGCCCGGCTTTACATACTCTGCTCCAACCACACCTGCGCGGCCTGCTGCTACAATGATGATATCTGCCTCTCTTGCTACAGACGGCATATCGACCGTCTTTGTGTGGCAAACAGTAACAGTCGCATTTTTCTTAATCAGCATCATTGCTGCCGGTTTGCCGACAACAAGGCTTCTGCCGATGACAACGGCTTTCTTACCGGTGCAGTCGATTCCGTAGTGATCCAGTATCTCCATGCATGCCTGCGGTGTGCACGGCGGGAAACCGATCGGCTTTCCGGTAAATACTCCGGACATGGATCCGTCAGTCATGCAGTCTACATCCTTTGCCGGATCCAGTGCATTCTCGATCACACTCTGATTCAGATGCTTCGGAAGCGGACGGAACAGCAGTACGCCGTGGATCGCATCGTTCTTATTTACATCATCGATTACCTTCAGAAGCTCTTCCTGTGATACATCAGCCGGAAGCAGAATCTTCTCGCATGCAACGCCAAGGGTCTCACAACGCTTTGTTGCACCTCTTTCATAGGAAATATCACTCTCGTTCTCGCCGACACGAATAATGCCAAGCGTCGGCTTTACACCCTTTGCTTCCAGCTCAGCAACCTTTGCCTTGATCCGCTCATTTAAAGCTGCGGTAACTTCTTTTCCAAGTAACTGTTTTGCCATGATTCTTTCTCCTTTTACTTCCTGTTATTTGAGTCTTCCGAGTACACTCTGGAAAATCTCCTCTGCCATCGGGACATACTTATCCAGCATTGCATCTGCCTTTGCATTCAGCTCTGCTGCGTATTCCTTATTCGCCATAGACTTCGTATTGATGTATACATTTAGGCTGGCTCCCTGAAGAGCTGCCTTGCAGAAAGCTGCGCCAACACCTGCATCACTGATCGCCAGTGCAGAACCCTTTGCCGCAAATTCTTTGATCACATCAATGGCCTCACAGCACTTCTCCATGATCTCCATCGGAACCGCGCAGGCATCCTTCAGGACGATTTCCATTACGCGGGCCTTCTCTGCCTTCTCCTCTTCCGTCGCACGCGGCATGCCATATGCCTTGGAGAGCGGCTCAAACACCTCTGCATCACGCTCGATGAGCTGCAGCAGTTCTGCCTGCAACTTATCGCATTTTGCCTTGAGCTCGTACATCTCCGCTTCTACTTCTGCATATTTCTTCTTGCCGACTGTCAGGCTGCCTACCATATTTCCGAGTGCGGTGCCAATCGCGCCTACGAGTGCAGACGCTCCGCCGCCGCCCGGAACCGGAGCCTTAGAAGCCAGTACTTCTACAAATTCATTACATGGTACGGTTGAAAAACCCATATCATTATCCTCCTTGATCTTTTCACATCCAAACGACTCAGTGCCATTTCTATGCCTTCTTCTCAGAAAAATCGATCTGAAAAATGGCAAGAAGCGAACACTTTCTACTCAAAGCCGCCGATGCTGTAGCAATATAAATCTCACAAATTCGGAAGGGGTAATATCCCCTTCCGAATATCCATTCTGACTTAGAACAGTCCGGAAATCTTACCGGTCTCGTCTACATCGATCCGCTCTGCAGCCGGACGCTTCGGCAGACCCGGCATCGTCATGATCTCGCCGGTCAGCGCTACGATAAAGCCTGCACCTGCGGAAACCTTCAGGTTGCGGACAGTTACCTCAAAATCGGTCGGTGCGCCGAGCTTCGTCTGATCGTCTGTCAGGGAGTACTGCGTCTTTGCCATGCAGATCGGACAGCTGCCATAGCCCATAGCCTCGAGCTGCTTTGCCTGCTTCTGCGCGTTTGCAGTCAGAACTGCCTTCTTGCCGCCGTAAATCTTCTGTACAATCTGATTGATCTTCTCCTCAATCGTGCCTTCCAGCTCATAGCTGTAAGCGAAATCATTCGGCTCCTCGCACAGACGGATGACTTCCTCTGCGAGCTTGATGCCGCCTTCGCCGCCCTTTGCCCATACTTCAGACAGTGCTACATTTACGCCAAGCTCTCTGCACTTGGACTCTACAAAGTCAAGCTCTGCCTTCGTATCAGTCGGGAATGCATTGATCGCAACGACACACGGAAGCTTGTATACATTCTTGATATTGGAAACGTGCTTCAGAAGGTTCGGAATGCCCTTCTCAAGTGCTTCCAGATTCTCATTGTTCAGGTCTGCCTTCGGAACGCCGCCATTGTACTTCAGTGCACGAACAGTCGCCACGATGACAACTGCGCTCGGCTTCAGTCCCGCCATACGGCACTTGATGTCGAGGAATTTCTCCGCACCGAGATCTGCACCGAAGCCTGCCTCTGTGATCGCATAATCACCAAGCTTCAGAGCCATCTTCGTTGCGATAACGGAGTTACATCCATGTGCGATATTTGCGAACGGTCCGCCGTGTACGATCGCCGGAACATGCTCCAGTGTCTGTACGAGGTTCGGCTTCAGGGCATCCTTCAGAAGTGCACACATTGCACCCTCTGCATGAAGGTCACCTGCGGTAACCGGCTTCTGCTCGGAAACTTTTCCATATGTATATCCAATAATGATATTTGCCAGACGCTTCTTCAGGTCTGTAATGTCATTTGCCAGGCAAAGGACTGCCATGATCTCAGATGCAACCGTGATATCGTAACCATCCTCTCTCGGCATACCGTTGGTCTTTCCGCCAAGGCCGTCTACTACAAAACGAAGCTGACGGTCGTTCATATCCACGCATCTTCTCCAGGTGATCTTTCTCGGGTCGATGTTCAGCTCGTTGCCCTGGTAAATGTGGTTGTCGATCATTGCTGCAAGAAGGTTATTTGCTGCGCCGATCGCATGGAAGTCACCGGTGAAGTGCAGGTTGATATCCTCCATCGGAACGACCTGTGCATATCCGCCGCCTGCTGCTCCGCCCTTTACACCGAATACCGGTCCGAGGGACGGCTCACGGAGTGCTACCATAACATTTTTACCAAGCTTCTGCATACCATCTGCCAGACCTACCGTCGTCGTCGTCTTTCCTTCTCCTGCCGGTGTCGGATTGATCGCCGTTACAAGGATCAGCTTGCCATCCTTTTTGTCTGTCTCTCTTAAAAGATTATAGTCAATCTTTGCCTTGTAATTACCGTACTGCTCAAGGTACTTTGCCTCAATACCTGCCTTTGCAGCAATCTCCGTAATCGGAGACATTGTCGTTTCCTGTGCAATTTCAATATCTGTCTTGAATCCCATTGAAAATTCTCCTTTCCCGCAGCGGAATACTTTTCCTTTGCGAATGGGCAGTCTTTGCCCCTTTTATCTCTATCATATGATAAAAACTGTCCAATTTCAATACTTAATTCTGTTTTCTTACACAATTCATTGTAAATTTTGTTGCTGTTTTACCATACCAGAACTGAATTCCTGTCTGAGTATTCGCTTATTGCAGATTTTTCAGAATCGTAATAAGGACATCGCAGACAACAACGAGATCCTCCGCATGAAATCCGGCCGGAAAATTATCACTGAACAGAATCTGGGAAGACGGGGCAAATTCTTCGTCCCCTTCCCACAGAAGAAACTGTACAAAGTAGCCCGGAAATACTTCCACTTGATATGCCACATCCGCCGCCTTTACCGGCTCTGCATGCATAGTCTCCATCGCTTTTCTGAACGCATCCAGCTTATTTCCAAATCCATATGCCAGCCGTAGCATACAGCGGCCGTTAAACTGACGGTAATATACCTCGCCCCAGGGCACCTCACGATAAGTAAGAAATTTTCCGGTTCCCTGTGTCGCCGCACTTTCAAGAAGAAAACGCACGACCAGAATCTTTGCCGGATTCATCGTTGAGAGCGCATCAAATGCATACGCTTCATTCAGCGGCTGTACGGTAAATTCCGGATATCCCACCGCGTAGCTGCGTCCAAAAAAATGCACGGTAAACTGATGCTTTTCGGCATCATACGGCATACCGGTTCGTCTGCTGATCTCTGCCGGATCCGCCTTCGCATACTCTTCAAGATAATGCTCAAGAGGCACCAGCTCTTTGTTGTTGTTCTTTTCGATTTCCATTCTTCTATCCTTTCTTCTATAGCGATCCTCGTAAACAATGCATTTAAGACAGTTCAGCAGGATTTCACACTCTGATGGGCTGGATTAAAGGATTGCTATAACCACCTGGCTACTGTTTCCCAATTCGCTGATCAGCTCTTTCTTTACTTAAAAGTCAGTCGCGGAAACAGGGATGCATCCGTGTGCGGAAGGAAGCAGGATGCCACAAATTCATCCATATAGGTCGGCTCATTGGAGAGTTCCAGATATGTCATGTTATGTGCGATCTCCGTTACCTTCTCCTCAGCCTGATTGGACAACAGCATGATATAGGAGCCCGACAGCGAAGAGTTTCCGATATAATGGAACTTCTCGATCGGAATATCCGGGAACATGCCGATATTAACTGCATTCTGCATGTTAATGCCACTTCCGATTCCTCCGGCCACATATACATCGTCAATCATATCTACCGTAAAATCAAGCGAATTCAGCATCACACGGATTGCAGAGAAAATTGCGCCCTTGGCACGGATGAAATTATCAATATCAACCTCATTGATTTCAACATCCTTCACCGATGCCGCATCCTCCTGAAATACAATAACATAGCTGCCCATTCCATATTTATCAAAGCGGACACGTTTTCCCTCCCGGACAAATTTGCCCTTTGGATTGATAATCCCGCAGCGGAACAGCTCACTGATCAAATCAATGATACCGGAACCGCAGACACCGACGGCCTTCTGCCCCGGATCTCCGATGATGGATAATGTTGGCTCCATCGTCTCCTTGTCAATGGAACATGCCTCGATCGCGCCATCCGTCGCACGCATACCGCAGCTGATATCTCCGCCCTCGAAGGCCGGTCCTGCTGAGCAGGCACAGCTCATCATAAACTCTCCATTTCCAAACACCAGCTCTCCGTTCGTACCAAGGTCAATAAAGAGCGACATCGTCGGACGGTTCCAGATGCAGCTGGCAAAAGTACCTGCTGTGATATCACCTCCGACATAGCTACCAATATTCGGAGCCATAATGATACGTGCATGTGGGAAAATATGAATGCCAAGATCCTGTGCATGAACATTTGTCGTCTCATAAAACGTCGGAATATATGGTTCCATCCGGATCGGATCGGAATATACCCCAACCAGAAGATGATTCATTGTCGTATTCCCGGCTACGCACATCCGGTAAATATGGCTCGCCTTGATCTTCGATGCCGCACACATCTCAGCAATCAATGGATTCAGGGTCTCTTTTACAATTGCATCCTGCAGCTTTTTCCTGCCACCCGGCTTTACCGCCTCGATAATACGGTTAATTACATCTGCTCCGTATCGAATCTGCCCGTTTCCGGTGGATGCCTTTGCCAGTATGGTTCCGGTCTGCATATCAATAATCAGCGCCGCCACAGAGGTCGTTCCAATATCCACTGCAAGGCCACATACCCTGACGTCCTCATCCAATCCGAGGATATCAAGCACTTCGACCTTATCTTTGCCTCTTCTAATGACACACTGCACATCAAATTTATATTTTCTCAGCGTTTCCGCCATATTTTTCATAACTGTAAACGGAACCTTTACACGCTCCGTGCCGCAGACCTTCTCCACTGCCCAGGTCAGGCGCTCCAGATCCGGCATGGTATCGTCCAGTGTCGGCTCGTTCATGGTCACGCGGATGACATCCATATCGTTTTTAAACACGATACCGGCCTCTTCCACATCCGCTTTTGTCCGCTCAAAAATCTCAATCTCCTTTGCAGAATCCAGGTCCGCTACCTTCATTCTGCTCTTATATGCAGACGCGATATCCGGTACTTCTACTTCCACATCTGCGATTACCTTACTGACACAGGACAACCTCCAGCCCTGTGCGTACTCTTCATCGGTAATATGAAGGGTCTGCTGGGAATCCAGCTCTCCCTTTAAAAGCTTTACTCTACACTTTCCGCAGGCTGCATTTCCAGAGCACGGTGCATCGATGGCAACATTCGTCTTCCGTGCCACCTCGAGAAGGTTCTCCCCTTCTGCGGCAAACGCTTCCACAGCACTGCCATTTTCAAATCTGAATGTAACTTTAAACATAGTCTTCCTTTCTGCACGCAATATGCCGGGATGGACAGCTTCCGATAATCCGGCTGCCCTTCTGATATTCTGCAGTCTTTCTTCGCGCAATAAACGAATGGTCCTGCCAGACTGGATTAGCCTTGCAGGATCTGCTGTAAAGGGCTGCTACAGACCGTAATTTTCAGAAAACAATTCTGATGATTCACATGTCTGCAGCAGCCCTTTCTCTTCATGTTATCATGTCAGCGAATGCAACCGCTTCGCGACAGATCTGTGGGCGCTTCCCCCCCACATTACGTCTTTTGTACCCTGCAGCACCAAAGGCGTAAAATACATAGGCAGTAAAGCGGACATTCGCAATCCGCTTCGCTACTTGCTCATGAACGCAGATCGCGAAGCGACTGCGTTCAAGCAATATCTGAATTAGATCTCCAGATAAGAATCTGCATACAGGGTGTTGCCCTTGAATACGTCACAGGACTTGATGGTCTCCATCAGACGCAGATCGTTCGGGTTTACGATTGCAGAGGTCAGTCCCTGCATCATAGCCATTGCTACCAGAGCAGAGTCCATGATCGGACGGATTGCCTTCGGCATACCGTTGGAGTTGTTGGAAAGTCCACCGGTAGAGTTCAGACCCATATCGCTGAACATCTTGATGCACTCAAGAACCTGCATCTGCTTGTCCTGCATACCCTTTACAACGAGGAATAACGGATCGAACCAGATATCCTCTGCTTCCATGCCATGCTCCAGACCTCTCTCAAGCAGAAGCTGGCAGTATCCCATACGCTCATCATTGTCTTTTGCAATTCCCTCACCGTTGCAAAGTGCAATACAGATTGCATCGTTTGCAGCAGCCAGATCAAGGTACTCAATACGTCCTGCAGCGTCTGCAGAGTTTACGATCGGCTTTCCCTTTGCACGGTTGTATACGGAAATACCAGCCTCGATTGCTTTCTTGTTGGAGGTATCCAACGCAAGCGGAACGTTGTCAAAATTGCCCTGAAGAAGCTCAACAGCCCACTTCATCAGATCTTCGCCATCGCTCTCTGCCGGTCCGATATTGACATCAAGGTACGTAGCACCAGCCTTCAGCTGCTGCTCTGCTCTCTTTAAGATCGGCTCCGGATCTCTCTCTGTGAAAGCCTTGTTGATGATCGGAGCGGTAGTGGAAAGTCTCTCGCCAATTGCTACAAATTTTGCCATTGTTTTTCTCCTTTAAAATTATTATTTTCCAGAAGCCGCCCAGACGGCTTCCGGGCATTTCTGAATAAGCAGGAATTACTGCATATCCTTCAGGAATTTTACAAGCTGAACTGCCTCTCTCGGAGCTACGATGATCTCCCAGCCCGGCATCTTTGCTTCCAGCTCACCCTTCAGGACTGCTACCTTACCCGGAATGCAGAGCTTGCGGCACTTGATCTTACCCTCGATATCCTGCTCCTTGAAGAAGTTTGCAATCGAGGTAGAGGAGAACTTACCTGCTGCCCAGGAGGTCAGTACGGAAAGTCCGCCTGCATCGTTGATGATCAGGTTGCACGGAACACCGGAACGCTCCAGCTCACCGGATACTACAAAGTAGGTCAGAGCAAAGTCAACGGTCGTCAGGCAGATAGAATTCTCATCGCCACCATTGATCGGGTAAACGCCCGGTGCTACCTTCATCGGCTTCTGCGGGTCTGTGAAGACATTCTGTCTTAAGCCATAAAGCGGAAGTGCTTCTGCATAACCGATCTTCTCTGCAATGATGATAGAGCCATACTTTACAGTGAAGAGGGACAGCAGTGCTGCCTGAAGGTGAAAATCACCCTTTGCAATCTTGGATACGTTTACGATAGACGGATAACCGCAGGTACGGTTGCTGTCTTTAATCGCTGCCTTACGGAACTGTACTGCTGTAGCGAATGCTGCCTTTGCAGAATCGGTACATGCGTTAAACAGGAGATTCTTGTTGCCAAGCTTCTCCAGAGCTGCCAAAGTATCATACAACTCGTCCTCGTTTGCACCGCGCACACCAAGTGCCACGCCAGCCTCGGTAGCTACCTTGCTCATTTCCTCATAGTTGGTCGGATTTGCACCGTTTAATACCGGCTTGGAATCCTTGCAGACATCGAGAGCTGCCTTTGCAACCTCAACATCCTGACAGTCAAGGATCAGGACTCTTCCTTCTCCTGCTGCTTTCTTCACGAGCTCTACATAACGATCTGCGCCGCTTGCCGGGTCGTACTCAACGTCGATCATCTCAACATACATACGCTCACCGATACGGTCGTAATCTACATGCTTCAGCTCAGCGATTCTTGCATCGATCGTTGCATCATCCATAGAGCTGCAAAGATCTACCGCATATCTTGTTTTACTAACAAATGTCTTCTCATGACGGAACAGAACGGTCTCGCCACCAAGCGTCATCTCCTGCTCGCCTGCACCAATTTTGATGGTCTTCATTGGCGGAGCAGTTGCCTCGCTCATAGCTGCCTTTGCGTCCTCTGAGAAATACGGGCAGGCGTCAATGCTGACAGCGCCCTGAGCAACCTTCATGGAGAAGGCCATACATGTCGGAGAACCGCATTCCTTACAGTTCTTCTTCGGTGATAATTTAAAGATATCAAGACCTTTTAATGCCATTGTTTTATATCCTCCTAAGTATTGTTATTAAACCAGAGCTTTGATCATTTTGGAGATCGTAGCGACAGATACCGGGTGCTTCAGAATAACTGCGTTGGAACCGGAAGCAAGGTCTGCTGCTGCAGTCTCTACTTCCATATCGATTCCGCGTGCTTCCTGATCGCCCCATTCCGGCATATCCTCTTCTGTTGCTACAGACTCCTTAACGCCCCATGTTTCAGACGCAACCGGAGTGATGATCGGCATCTGCAGTGTAGCGTCGCCCTGCTGAAGAGCTGCTGCCTTGATACGGTCCATGGTAGAAACAACGTACTCGTAGCCGTAACCAGCTGCTGCAGTACCTACGTTCATAACGATGGATTTTGCATCAACGCCAAGCTGTGTCAGCAGTACGTTTAACTGCTTTGCAAGGTTGATATCATCGGCGGACTCAGCACCTACGATCTGCTTGTAAGCAAGACCAGCTGATGCTCCGACATTCTTATAGTTTTCTTCTTTTGCTGCAAGCATAACAGCATTCTTTCCGCTGAGTACCTCAGATGCTTTTGCAAAAATCTCTGCATCCTTCTCAACGTTCTTACATCCGCAAACCACGATCGGAAGATCTACCGCATCCGCAACTTCTTTTACGATATTGATCAGTTCCTCGGTCGGTTTGTTCTCACCATTCGGATCTCCGCCTTCCAAATGGATGCTTAAGAAATCAACGCCTTCGAAGGTTGCAGCCTTCTTAGCCATGTCAACAACTGTTGAACATCCCTCATAATATTTCTTTACGCACTCCGGCTCTGTATCCATACCACCATCGGTGATCTCGATGCCTACCTTCGGTGCATTCTCGATCGGAGCATCGAATGTATAAAATGGTAATACATTCTCTCCGCCAAGAACGATTGCTTTGTCGCCAGTGCCCATGGTCAGTGTATTGATATTGGCACTGAATTTTCCTGATTTTGCAGTAAACGGCATTGTTTCGTTACCTCCTTGATTTTGCATGCCAAAGCAGAGCACAATCTGTACTCTGTCGGCTTTCATTGGTTAGATAAAATTTATTTTATATCGGAGGGTTAGTCCGATATCCGCCTAAATAAAATAGAATAGAATTAGCTGTGTCTGCTAACGCAGTCACTGGAATGCAGATACTGAATGGTTCGACTCTAGACTCGAAAAAACGCAAAGCGTTTTTCCTCGTTAAAAATCGTGTCTGCGTTGCAGACATGGGGCGGCATCAGCCGCCCCACTCTGCGGCTATGCCGCAGAGCGATTTTTACATCATTGGCTCCATGCCAAGTGCCGGATGTCCCTTTTCCTCAAGGAATGCAAGCAGTGTCTCTGGATCCTCGGCTACAGTCTCATCACCGATCATATCACAGAAGTTGTCGATACCGTACAGCTCTTTTGCTGTCTGGTTCAATCTCTCTGCTACCTGATCCTTCAGCTCCTTCGGCATCCACACGATACGTGCTACGCCGCCCTCTGCCTTCATGAACTTCTTGGAAGCGATGAAATGCTTACCATGTCCCATGAAGCCCGGGGTCTGAACTCCGCCACCGGTCATAGATGCCAGCTCGGAGAAGGTCATACCGATCGGAGTCATGCCTGCGTACTCACGGTTTGCGATGCAGACACCGTTGGACAGCGGCTCGATACCACAGATACACTCGAAGCATCCGCAGGATGTCATCGGCTTCTCAATGATAGAATACAGGGATACATCATCCAGCGCACCCTGAGATAATTTCTGAACTGCCTCGTTTACATCCTCGTACTCACCGATTCTCTCATCAATCGGTCTTTCCTTGGTGATCACCTGGCACGGTCCCTGCGGGTCCAGCTGATGGGTTGCCTTTGCATCCAGCCATGAAACGGCACCGCAAAGTCCAAGTCTCTCCGGAGTAACAACACATACGTGGCTCGGGGAGAATGCCTGGCACATGATGCAGCTGTAGTATACATCTACGCTCTCATCAGTCAGGGTATTCAGACGCTCATCACGCTTATCGAATACAGGGGTTGCCAGCTCATGACGAAGCTTGGTACACAGATCTGCATCTGTGATGACCTTTACCTGACAGCGGTCAACAACTGCTGCGAACTCACTCTTTACCTTTGCGTAAAGGATTTCACCGATGTGCTTTGCACGGAAACCTGCGTTAAAGCACTCTTTACCGATACGGATACGGAACATGTCACGCTGACCGGTATGATATGCGCCCTCTACACAGTTCAGGTAAGAATGGAACTTACGCTCGATAACCGGCTCGAAATCCGGCTGCATGCTCTTGCCTGCTACTTCTACGATGTAAGCAAGGGAGTGCTTGGAACCAACCTCGAATGTATCGATATCCGGTCCGATGACTTCGATCTTGTGATCCTCTACTTCGCTCATATCCTTGGTCTGCACCAGCTCGAAGCAGTCTACGCGAGAACCGTCGAACTCTACCTGCATATCTTTACGACGGATGATCTCACCCTCGAATGCAGATGCGTAAGCAACCGGGATATCAATATTTGTAATCTTGATCTTGATGTCTCTTGCTTCAAGAGATGTAGCATTAAACTTGGAAACATCCGGCTGTACGATCAGGCTCTTCGGAACCTTGAACGTATCCTCGTTTGTGATTACCGGGAAGCCAAGTGCGATTGCACCTGCACCACATGCTACGATTACCGGATCCAGCGGAGCAAATGCGTTTACGAATGCCGGTACACGCTTCATGGTGTACTCCATCAATGCTGCCGAATCACCGGCAGTTACATTACCAAAGATCAGAGCTGCACGGATCGCAACGGATACAACATGGATAACAGATGTCACATCCTTGCCAAGCGGGATGACACGAACGTTTGCGCCGGTCTTGTATCCCATCTGCTCACACTGATCTACGATGCCGCCAACAAGAGTAACGAGAATACCCTGTGCCTGGTAGCTCTTTACAAGTGCAACACCCTCTTCTGCAGTCGGAGCTGCGCCAAGGATAACTGCAACGCCCGGAATATCTCCGGTAACAAGCGGAACACCAAGCTCACGGATCACTGCATCTGCCAGATGGCCGTAGCACGGAGCTTCATACGGGGTAGCACCATCAATGTATTTCAGAACTTCGATAAACTCTGCGCAAAGTGCGGTAGCAACACCGGACATAAACGCATCGTTGAGCTTCTGCTCTCTCGTCATAAGAGTCTTTACCACTCCGAGTGCAGCCTTTAACTCACCAAGGTTACCAACCTTTGTTCCGGTTACACCATAATAACACGGAAGGCTGTAAGCGGTATCCGGGAAAGCTACTGCCTTGTCCTCACCATACTTTGCAATCGCTTCATTGATCGCGTTTTCGGTCAGGCCGTAAACGGTATCATTTCCACTAAATACAACATCAAATAAAGTCATGTCTTCAATACCTCCAATCAATTCTTTGAATGATCTATTTTGTCTTTAATGTTGCGTACTTCCTGAATCAGTTTCTCACTGAAGTCATACGGCGACTCGCCCTGACGGTCTGCGTCGATCACTTCAGAGTTGTAATGAATAAATCCCAGAAGATCCTCTGCAGGAATCTTCGCACGGATAAACTCTTCGTCCTCTGCACTCCGTACCTTATTCGCTACCACCATTACCTGTGATACGCCAAGATCCTTTGCCAGACGTTTGACATTCTTATAGGTCTGTACACTGCGCGCGCCCGGCTCAATGACAACGACAAATGCGTCCATGCCGCTCGTCGTACCACGCCCCAGATGCTCCAGTCCTGCTTCCATATCCAGAATGACCACATCGCCCGAGTGCAGCATCAGGTGATTAATTATGCGCTTCAGCATAACGTGCTCCGGGCAGACACAGCCGCTTCCCCCTGTCTCGATCGTACCGAGAACGAGAAGCTTCACGCCGTTGCAGCTCTTCGCATACTTATCCGGAATATCATCCACCTTCGGATTCAGCCTGAAAATCTTGTTAAATTCATCTGCTCCGGTCCGCTCCTCAACAAGCTTACGCATTTTGGAGATCGGAACAATTTCGTCGAGCTCTTCCTCGGAAAAGCCAAGTGCAAGCCCGAGATTCGCATCCGGGTCTGCGTCTGCAGCCAGAACAGGATGTCCTTCGTCTGCATAGAGTCTTGCAAGTGTCGCGGCAAACGTTGTCTTACCAACGCCGCCCTTTCCGGTTACCGCAATCTTCATAAATTCAGTCACCTCATGTTACTGTATAATTTCTTTTTCTGCAGCGTCACAGCCTTTTACCGAACTGCAACGCCGCAGATGCTAATAGAATCAGACCATTCAATCAGATGCCGATTGCTGCTCTCTTCTCTTCAATTCTCTCGATCATCTTATCGCCGAGCTTATCGATATCCTTCTCAACGGTGTAAGCAGCCTCAACCCAGTCTCTGATGCCGCTGGTCAGAAGCTCTGCCACCTTGTCAGATCCGCTTACATACGGGTCAACACCAAGGAAGGTATCGAGACCTGTCGCTACAACGTAGTTACCGATGGAAACTGCCTTCTCAGACATCCACTCCGGTGCGCAGCCTACTACCGGAAGCTGAGAAATGTTCAGTCCGGAATCCTTTGCCAGCTCTGCAACCAGAACCATCATACGGCTGATGTCTACACAGGAGCCCATGTGAAGTACCGGCGGAATGTCAGCCAGCTCGCAGACTCTCTTCAGACCTGCGCCGCAGAGATCCTTTGCTCTCTTATCCATCAGTCCAGCCTTTGCAGCTGCCTGTGCGGAACATCCGGATGCTACGATGATGATGTCGTTTGCGATCAGCTTCTTCATCAGCTCGATGTGTGCGCTGTCCGGTCTTACCTTCGGGTTGTTACACCCTACCATAGCAACTGCTCCACGCAGAACGCCGGAAGTGATGCACTCGATAAGCGGCTTGGTGGTACCGAACTCGTCTACCTGAGAGTTTGCTACGGTATCCAGCTGCTTTACAATTGCCTCGAAGGAATAACCAACCGTTGCCTTCTGCTTCTGGCTCGGAATATGTACAAGCTCCGGCTTTCTGTTCTTGAAGTTCTCGATTGCCATCTTTACGATAGCCTTTGCATTTTCTGCCGCATTCTCCGGGCTAAAGCGGATGAACTCTGCATCCGGCATCTGTGCAATCGGGGAAGTCGTCACGAATTTGGTGTGGAAGCACTTGGACAGAGGCCCTAATGCCGGGAAAATACACTGAACGTCAACGACGATTGCCTCACAGGCTCCGGTCAGAACTACATTCTCCTGCTGCAGGAAGTTACCTGCCATCGGAATACCACGACGCATTGCTACTTCGTTGGAGGTACAGCAGACACCGGAAATCGTGATGCCCTTCGCACCCATCTCTTTTGCATATGCGATCATCTCCGGATCATCTGCATACTCACAGATCATCTCGGAAAGTGACGGATCATGTCCGTGTACAACGATATTTACGTTTTCAGCGTTCATAACGCCAAGGTCTGCCTCGGTATCCAGCGGCTTCGGAGTACCAAACAACACGTCAGAGAACTCTGTACCAGCCATGGATCCGCCCCATCCATCAGAAAGTCCGGATCTTAAGGACTGACGGATCAGAGCCTCCGGAAGGGAGGAGCATCCCATATGAGTCATATGCAGGGAACAGGAAACCTCGCGGTCGATTGCTCTCGGAGCGATCTCCTGCTTCTCCCAGATGTCCTGTGTATGCTGCGGTGCTCTCTTTAAGAATCTCTGGTAACCAAATACCTTACCGTACTCTTCCATACCGAGCACTGCCATCTCGTGAGCCAGATCGTAAATATCCTTGCCCTCTGTCTCAACGCCCCACTCTTTTGCAATACGAATCAGCTTCTCAGGATCCTTTACCTTATAAGCTCCGTTCGGATCTGCACAGTACAGGGTATGGCAGATCTCACGGCCATGGTCGGAATGTGTAGCAGATCCTCCAGCAGTGAATTTCAGGTAGTTACGAGCTACGATACCATGTGCGTCACATCCGCAGATACCTCTCGGTGCCTTCGGGGTGATACGGCACGGTCCCATTGCACAGATGCGGCAGCAGATACCAGTCTCACCGAACTTACAGTGCGGAGTCTGGTTCTTTACACGATACTGCCATGCGTCTGCTCCTACCTTTTTTCCAGTTTCGAGAAGTCGGTCGGTAGCCGCTTCGAACTCTTCTACTGTTGTCAATTTAAAGTCGCCCATTATTGACCTCCTTGATGATTTATTTTCTGATCTCTTCTCCAGTCTACAGAGAGATCTTTTTTATGATTTCATTCAACGCAGTCCGCACTGCCGAATCATCCGGCAACTGTACGGTCGGCTTTCCGTCGCAGTCATACTCGTATACCAGATCGTCATGCGGTACTACGCCGAGCAGGTTCAGTCCCTCCTGCTCGATCTCCTCCAGCGTACCGGCATTCAGCTTTCCGCCCGGAGCCCGGTTCACGATCAGTCCCATGGTGGACGGGTTGAGATTGCACTCCTTTGCAAGCTGTGCGATTCTGCCCGCCGCCTGCACACCGCGTCTGGAACAGTCACTGACGAGAATCAGTGTGTCCACCTTCGGCAGAATACCGCGGCTGATATGCTCCATCCCTGCCTCGTTGTCCACGATCATGTACTGATAGTGTGGAAGAAGCTTCTGCATCTGTGCCTGTAAAATACCATTTACATAGCAGTAACAGCCTTTCCCCTGCGTCCGCCCCATCACGAGAAGATCGAAATCGTCGTCTTCATTCAGGCAGCGCTGGAACATGATCTCCGCGTAATCCGCCTTGGACATGCCGGACGGAATCGGATTCTGGCTGCTCGTCTCAGCCCGTTCAATCTGCTCACGCACTTCACCGAGCGTCATTTCCACATCCACTCCGAGCACTTCATTTAAATTCGAGTTTGCGTCTGCATCGACTGCAAGAATCGGTGTTTTTCCAAGTTTGCACATAGCCTGGATCAGCAGTCCGGAAAGTGTTGTTTTTCCTACGCCGCCCTTGCCGGCAATTGCTATTACGTGTGCCATAGTTTCCTCCTGTTGCTTCTTCCGCAATTTTATTTCACCCGCCCTTTGCAGCTTCGCCGCAAAAGCCGTAATCAAGTCTTACAGTAAATAGAATAATTAAACAAGCGTGCGCATTCCGGACTCTTTGATGATGCGGGATACATCCTGCCACTTGTTCAGTGCATACAGATGGATGCCATTTACGCCGAGTGCGCGGTATGCGTCGATCTGCTTGATCGTGTACTCGATACCAGCTTCCTTGAAATCTCTTACCTTCTGCTCATAGAACATATCGAACGGCTTGCCCTCTGCATCCTTTGCAGCAAACGGATTCGGGAACAGCCAGTATTTGGAGATCAGTCTTGCAAGCTCACGCTCCATTACACAGCCGTTGCGGGACAGTGCCATGTTGATCGTTGCTGCCTGATCCAGAATCGGCATGATACCTACATCTACCGGCATGGTAACACCAGCAGAACGGATCTTGTCCAGCCATACCTTGAACTGCTCCATATCCCAGCAGAGCTGAGTCATGATGTAGTCTGCGCCGTTGTCCTGTTTCATTTTCAGAACTGCGATATCAGCATCAAGGCTGCGGCAGGAGATGTGTCCCTCCGGAGATCCTGCTACTGCGATCTCGAACTTGTCGCCGAACTCTTTACGTGTAAATGCCACCAGATCGGTTGCGTAATCAAAATCACCACAGGTCGTGGTCTCGCCAAGCGGAATATCGCCGCGCAGTGCCAGCATATGGTCTACACCCTCTGCCAGATACTGCTCCAGCTGCTGCTTGATGCCTTCCTTTGTATTTTTGATAACGGTGAAGTGCGTTACCGGTGTGGTGCCTGCCTTGATGATCTCCTGACATACCTCACGGTTACGTCCTACATTTCCGCCGCCTGCTCCATATGTACAGGAGATGTACTCCGGATTGAACTCGCAGAGCTTTTCAATCGTTCCCGGAAGATTCTCCATTCCCTTGTCCGTCTTCGGCGGGAAAACCTCAAACGAAAGAAGCTGTTTTTCTTTCATCAGTTCTGTTAACTTTACTTTTGCCATAGTTGTGTTACCTCCACATCATAATTTTTCTATCGCGCACAACCGCCGAAAACACAATGCAGTTGTTGTCGATCATAAGTATATGGGAGCTTCTGCTCCTAACAGTTGATTTTGACGACTCCGCCGGTGAGGTCAACCATCTTGATCGTACCCTCCACCGTCTTTGTATCACCGAGTACATCCGTCAGTGTAATGAGACTTCCGTCTACTTCGATCTTGCTGACGTATTCCATGATGATACTGTCCGGCTCGTCTGTTTTATATGCAGTCGACAGACACATATTGTCCACCTCCAGTCTGCCATATCAAAGCTTCGATCCTTACTGCTCCTTTACGGTAGCAAGCGCAAGTCCCAGATACAGATTCCCTTTTTTGAACTCATCTACAGCCTTGCGGATCTGATCTGCAGCAGCATCCTTGCCCTCTGCATGAAGCTTGTCCGCGAGCTGATCCAGCTCAGCAGCATGATGCTCATTATGCTTGAGCATGTAATCAATCAGCGCTGCGGTCTTATCCTGGCAGCCGCCGCAGCCGCTCTCACAGTTCTGTGCATCGCAGGCAGCATGGTCATGCTCATGATGATGCTCATGATCGTGGTGATGCTCATGCTCATGTCCGTGAGAAACCGGATTCCCGTTTTCATCGTAAATGATATGCATATCCTATCTCCCTTCCTGTATTCGCAAAACCGTGCACTGTTTTGTTAATTTTTTGACATACCAATGCATTCTTTTGCATTTGGTCATATTATACCATACTTCGATTTTCTTCACAACAAGTCCGTTGTACTTTTTTGAGAACTTTTTTTCGCTTCTTCGACATTTTCACTCCGAATGCCATTTTGCAATTTTAACAGTCTCTCTTTTCGAAAAAGATGCTTTTCCTGCATTGTGCATAAAAAGCACCGTTTGTTAAAAAAGCTACAGGCACAACGGATTTTTGCCTGATTTTACATATTTCAGCAAAGCTCCGCTGCGCCTGCAGCTTATATTTTTTTCGGTTTAACACTACTGATGCCTACGAATCCCAAGGTATTTTGTCCCCTATGATACACGGATTGCTTCGCATTTCATACTCTCGCAATCATCATCATTTAATTTCTCTGTCCCGGCCACGGAATGAGGGAATTCTCGGTGTTCGAGTCCCTTAGCATCAGATTGCTGACTGCTTCCTTCGGGTCTTTCCCCTCAAAGAGAATCTGATTGACCTGCTCAATGATCGGCAGCTCTGTATCATATTTCTTTGCCAGCTCCATCGCCGCCTTTGCGGAATAGACGCCCTCGACGACCATATTAACCTCCTGCATAGCCTCTTCCATCGTTTTGCCCTGTCCCATCAGGATGCCGGCTCTGCGGTTGCGGCTGTGCATGCTCGCACACGTCACGATCAGATCTCCAATGCCGGTCAGACCGGAAAATGTCTCGAGCCGCCCACCCATTTTCATACCAAGCCGCGCAATTTCTACGATTCCGCGCGTAATGAGAGCCGCCTTCGCATTGTCGCCATACCCCATGCCATCTGCAATTCCGGCCGCCAGTGCAATGACATTTTTCAGGGCGCCGCCAAGCTCAATGCCGAGCATGTCCGCGCTGATGTACACACGAAACACCGCGCTCATAAAGAGCTTCTGCAGAAAACGTGCCGTCTCTTCTGTATGCGCACCGATGACACATGCCGTCGGCAAGAGGCGTGCGACCTCCTCTGCATGGCTCGGGCCGGAAAGTGCCGCTGTCTCTGCCTGCGGAATCACTTCTTCTATGATATCGGTCATTGTAAAAAGCGTCCCCTCTTCAATGCCCTTCACAGCGCTGACAATCACAGCTCCCGGCTCCACATACTCACGCATTTTTTCCGCCGTCTCACGCACTGCCTTTGACGGCACAACGAGCACAAGCACCTTTTTCCCACGCACCGTCTCTGCAAGGTCTGCGGTCACTGCAATGCTCTCCGGAATATGAATCCCCGGAAGCTTGGAAATCTCCCGGTCCTTCTGAACCTTCGCAGCCTCTTCTGCACGGTGCGACCACAAGGTTACATCATTTCCATTTTCATTTAACAGGATTGCAAGCGCAGTTCCCCAGCTGCCCGCTCCGATTACACCTATTTTTTCCATTCTTCTCCGCCCTCCATAATGTAATAATGATGATACCAGGGTCAAAAGATCAAAATCTCTAAGGCCGTCTGCACCTGCATAATGCCGGTTATTTCTTATGGCGAAACAGATACGTCTTTCGTTCTGTCCCATGTACCAGCCGGACAATATTGGCCCGATGCATAAAAAATGCAAGCGCTGTCAGTAAAACCGCCACAATATACATCTCATTTAAATATGCCTGTGACATACCGAACATTCCATTCTGCCCAAACACAATCAGCTCGATCAGAAAGCCGATATAAACAAGCAGTGAGCCAAGCGACACATAGTGGGTCAGTGCCACTGCTGTCCCGAATGTGAGTATACCGAGCAATGTCATCTGCCAGCTCATAGAAAGAATCAGTCCTGCGGTCGCTGCGATACCTTTTCCACCCTTGAAATTCATGTAAAACGGGAAATTGTGCCCAAGCACGACACCAGCTGCCGTATAGATCGACAGCAGCGGCAGCATATCCGGATATTTTCCGGCAAAAAGCATACGTACAACAAGTACAGCGATCACACACTTAAACGCATCACCGAGCAGCGTGATTGCTCCTGCCTTCGTTCCGAGCGTACGGAGCATGTTCGTTGTCCCCGCATTGCCGCTCCCGCATTTACGGATGTCGATCCCATGCAGCCTTCCGTAAATATAGCTGGTCTGAAACAGACCAAATACATAGCCTATGATAATACAAATTAACCGTTCCATGCTATTTCGCGTCTTTCTCCTTCCGCTCCCGAATGATAAATTTCAAAGAGGTTCCCTTAAAGCCGAACGTATCCCGGATCTTATTTTCCAGATATCTTGTGTAGGAGAAATGCATCAGTTCCTTGTCGTTAACGAAAATGACAAATGTCGGCGGCTTCACCGCTACCTGCGTAATGTAGTAAAGCCTCAGACGCTTACCCTTATCGGAAGGCGGCTGCTGCAGGGCCACAGCCTCTGCCATAATTTCATTCAGCACACCGGTCGCCACGCGCATCGACTGGTTCTGGATAACCATATCAATCGTCTCAAAGAGCTTTGGCACACGCTGTCCGGTCTCTGCGGAAATAAAAAGGATCTCAGCATATGGCATATAGGAGAGCGTCTGGCGCACATCCTGCGTATACTTGTAGATCGTCTTGTCGTCCTTTTCGATTGCATCCCATTTATTCACTGCAATGACGATACCTTTTCCTCTGTCATGTGCGATACCGGCGATCTTTGCATCCTGCTCGGTCACGCCCTCGATTGCATCAATCAGCAGCACTACGACATCAGCCCGGTCTACCGCTGAAACGGTACGGATGATACTGTAGCGTTCCAGCTCCTCTTTGATCTTACTCTTGCGGCGCAGACCTGCCGTATCAATAAATACATATTCGCTGCCATTCCACTTTACGACCGTATCGACCGCATCACGGGTCGTTCCCGCAATATCAGAAACGATCAGCCGCTTCTCTCCGAGAATCTTATTGATCAGAGAAGATTTTCCGACATTCGGCTTTCCGACGATCGCGATCCGCGGACGCTCATCTTCTCCTTCCTCGCCCATGCCCTCATCAAAGCAGGCAATCACATGGTCGAGCATATCACCGATGCCAAGCTTGTTGCTCGCGGAGATCGGATACGGATCACCGATACCGAGGTTATAAAATTCATAGACATCTGCCATGCTCTTCTCAAAATTGTCCACTTTATTAACAACAAGTACAACCGGCTTATGGGACCGCCGCAGCATGTCCGCCACCTTCGCATCTGCATCGACCAATCCCTGCTTGCAGTCTACCATAAACATAATAACATCTGCTGTATCGATCGCAATCTGCGCCTGGTCCCGCATCTGGGATAAAATGATATCGCTGCTGTCCGGCTCAATTCCACCGGTATCGATCAAGGTAAAATTGACATTCAGCCACTCGACATCGGCATAGATCCGGTCGCGTGTCACGCCCGGAGTATCTTTTACAATCGAAATGTTCTCGCCTGCGAGCGCATTAAACAATGTCGACTTTCCGACATTCGGACGCCCCACAATCGCTACAATCGGTCTACTCATCTATCTCATGTCCTCCTTTTCCATTTCCCATACGCCCGGAATTGATCCGGGCGCACCTCTTACCTTCCGCTCACTGCGCGGACAAAATCACATCCGTCTGATTCTACAATACGAAGTTTCGTTTGTAAAGCCTTTTCCACATCCGCCACAGTGAGATCATCCAAAAATACATCCTCACCACTGCGCAGCATATTGCACGGAAGAAGCAGCTCTTCGCCGAGTTCTTGTCCCTTCAGCTGGGCAATCAGATCCCGTGCGGTGATGAGTCCGGATACTGTAATGCGCTCTCCGAAAAAATCGTTTCTGATCTCGTACACCTGAAGCGTCAGATTTGGCAGCTTCTCCCGAATCATCGCGCCAAGCTTTTCCATATACGGTGCAGCGAGTCTTCCGGTTGCCAGAGACAGGACGCGATGCCGGGATGCATCCATCTCCATCGTCTCCACTTCCGCCTTTACTTCCTCATAGAGCAGGCGCAGCATACCAACGCCGTTTTCCAGCTGCAGATAACCGTCATACCGTTCTTCTTCCGGAAGCGGGCGATTTGCCAGCAAATACCATTCATCCGATGCATGGATGAAATGTACACCATGAACCGGATAAATCTTTTTCTGCCATGCCTCAATCGTATCGATCACTTCTGCAGCCGAAGCCGCATCAAACGGTTCCAGCGGATATAAGCCATCCCTGTACTTCGAAAGACCGACCGGCACGACAGAGACCGACCTAAGGCTTGGCAGATAGGTTGCCATATCCCGGATTGAGCGCTCCAGCTCCTCTTTGTCATTGACCCCACGGCAGAGCACGATCTGTCCGTTCATCTCGATCCCCGCATCTGCCAGCCGCCGAATCTTTGGAAACACATCACCCGCAAAGCGGTTGTTGAGCATTTTACAGCGCAGCTTTGGATTCGTCGTCTGAAAGGAGATATTGATCGGTCCGAGATGATAACGGATGATACGATCAATATCGTGGTCACTCATATTTGTCAGCGTCACATAATTCCCCTGCAGGAAAGACAATCTGGAATCGTCATCTTTAAAGTAGAGGGTCTTACGCATTCCAGGCGGCATCTGGTCAATAAAGCAGAAAATACACTTATTCCGGCAGGATCGATACTCATCCATGAGTGAGCTCTCAAACTCAATCCCGAGATCCTCCTCAAATTCCTTTTCAATCTCCAGCTCCCACTCTTCCCCATCCGGCTTTCGGATGAGCACAGTCAGATACTCTTCATTTGTATAATAGTGATAGTCAAATACATCTTCAATCGGCTGGTCATTTACCGCAAGAAGCACATCTCCCGGCTCAATCTCCAGCTCCTCCGCAATGCTTTCCGGAAGCACACGGCTGATTTTATGTTCAAAATTTTTCTTCATATCTATATCTTTAAATCCATTTCTGTTCTTTTTCAGACGTTCTGCATTCGGTTAAAAAGGAAGCTGCCGCACATTCCTTTTACGGCAGCTTCCATGTATCAGTTTTTGCCCGAATGAAGCACACGCATCGTCCCGAGCAGATCATTGATCTTATTTGTCGGAGACTCCAGTGTACTTAAAGTAACGTCATGATTCAAATGCTCCAGAATCATTGCAAGGAAGCGGGTCATATCTGCCTCCGCATAATATGGTCTGGAAAGCAGCTCCGGATCCCGGTAGTTCAGATTCGTCGTCAGTACCTTCGTAATGTAGCCCTTCTCATAGTACTCGTCGAACTTCTCCAGCCCGTCCGTAAACAGGCCGAAGGTCGTACATACAAATACCCTTTTCGCCCCACGGCTTTTGACCTGCTTTGCCACATCCAGCATACTATCCCCGGAGGAAATCATATCATCTACGATAATGACATCTTTACCTTCCACAGAATCACCGAGGAATTCATGTGCCACAATCGGATTTCGGCCATTTATGACTGTCGAATAGTCTCTGCGCTTGTAGAACATACCCATATCCACACCAAGAATACTGGAAAAATAGACTGCTCTGCTCATCGCGCCCTCGTCCGGGCTGATGACCATCAAATGATCATTATCTATCCTGAAATCCGGCACGGTATCGACCAGCGCTTTTAAAAACTGGTACGTCGGCATAAAGGAATCGAAACCGCTCAGCGGGATTGCATTCTGGACTCTCGGGTCATGTGCATCAAACGTGATGATATTCGACACACCCATATCGACAAGCTCCTGCAGTGCCAGCGAGCAATCCAGAGACTCACGCTTCGTGCGCTTGTGCTGACGGCCTTCATAAAGGAACGGCATCACAACGCTGATCCGTTTTGCCTTTCCGGTCGCCGCAGAAATGATACGCTTCAAATCCTGAAAATGGTTGTCCGGGGACATATGGTTCTCAAAACCGCAAACCTTATAGGTCAGACTGTAATTGCACACATCCACGAGAATATACAGATCCGCGCCACGAACGGAATCATGGATCTGTCCTTTTCCCTCACCGGTACCAAAGCGCGGACAGCTGCAGCTCAAAAGATAAGAATCTTCCACATAGCCCGGAAGCTTTGCAAGCGACGGGTGTTTCTTCACTGCGTCCTGACGGGACTTCGTCAGGTATCCGTCTACCGTCTTTCCAAATTCACGGCAACCCTCCAGCGCCGCGATTTTCAGCGGTCCAACCGGCAAAATATTTTCCAGATTATCATACTCAGACATAGACTAGGTGTCCTCCGTTCTGTTTTATTCTTCTCTTTTATAACATTTTGTAAAATCCACGTCAAGAAAATTGGCTGAAAATGTCGTAAATTATTCCCTGATCATCAAAAATCCGGCAAGGTTTCCTCGTTTTCCGCCGGAAGCACGATGTGAGAAAAAGATCTGAGGGTTACAGCAGGTACACAAATCTGTCACCTCGATCCGATCCGGAAGTACCCCGGCGCGCAATAGATTCTGACGACAGGCTTCCCACAAATTTAACTCATATTTTCCATTTCCTTTTTCCCGGTACAGCCACATCCAGAGCTTCTCTTCATAGGATGCCCGGAATTTTTCGACCACATCCTCGCTCACCTCATAGCAGTCCTGACAAATTGACGGGCCGATTCCGACAAGCAGATCTTCCGGTCTGCTGCCGTATTCCCCTTGCATCGTCCTCACTGTGGCCGCAGCGATATCACTGACTGTGCCGCGCCAGCCTGAATGAGACAGACCGATTGCCTTGTGTATCGGGTCTATGAAAAACAGCGGCACACAGTCTGCATAAAAAGTCGTAAGCACCAGCTGCGGTACATCTGTCACAAGACCATCCACATCGGTATAATCCCGTTCCCGCACAAAGCCTTTTCCTGCATCTGCCTCTGTCACAACACGCACATGATTCGTATGTGTCTGATGCGTGAACACAAGCCGATCCGTCTCAAACCCGACCGCCGCTGCGATCCTCCGGTAGTTCTCCCGCACACGTTCCGGATCATCTCCCCTTGTAAAGCTGAGGTTCATCGACGATAAATCCCCCTCGCTGACACCGCCGATCCGGGTGCTGAAGCCATGCACAAAGCCCCGCTCTGCATCCAGCAACGGGAACGACACATAGCACACACCCTTCTTTGTATGCTCCGTCATCTGCCATGTTCCCGGCTTCCGTTTCCATTCCATTTATATTCCTCCTGCGTTCAATTTCTATATGCAAATGCATCCTGAATCAGCGAAATCTCCTCTCCATCCACAGACACC
Organism: Lachnospiraceae bacterium; assembly: GCA_902363135.1. Classification (GTDB taxonomy): domain Bacteria; phylum Bacillota; class Clostridia; order Lachnospirales; family Lachnospiraceae; genus Choladousia. The sequence continues at coordinate 576,738 of CABIZF010000001.1, read as the reverse complement.
ACGTCGAACCGACACGGTGTCGTCGCCGGCAAATGATATTCCATAAGATACCAGGCTGCAGTAGAGCAAATCCTGCGCTGCTTTCGTGCATCTACCGCACAGCTTCCTTCTCCCATCGCGCGTCCACTCCGGTACTTCACCTCTACAAAAACCAGATAGGCGCCGTCGCGTGCTACCAGATCTATCTCGCCAAAACGGCAGCGGTAACTGTGCCACAGAATCTCATATCCCCGGCTCTCCAGATATCTCGCTGCCTGTTTTTCATAAAATGTTCCTGTTTTTCGTCTATTCACAGCTCATTCCGGCTCTCTCCCCACCGAATTACTGTGGTATAAAATTTCCTATAAAGCTTCTGCGGTGAATCGGCGTCGGCCCGTACTGCTGTAATGCCTCAATATGTGCCGCACTGCCATAGCCCTTATTGGATGCAAACCCATATTCCGGCATGAGTGCATCATATTCCCGCATCAACCGATCTCTCGTCACCTTGGCAAGCACGCTCGCCGCCGCGATCGAAAGGCTCTTCGCATCTCCTTTGATGATCGGTACCTGCTGTAATGCAACCCCGGGAATCCGCACCGCATCATTGAGCAACACCTGGGGCTGCGGATTCAGCTGAGCAATCGCCTGCCGCATCGCCTCATAGGTTGCCTGCAGGATATTGATCTCATCAATCCGTGCCGGACTCGCCATTCCGATGCCATAAGCAACTGCCTTATCTTTGATCTCATCAAACATAGCCTCTCTGCGCTTTTCCGTCAGCTGCTTTGAATCGTTCAGATACAAAATCTCACAGTTTTTCGGAAGAATCACTGCTGCCGCCACAACCGGACCTGCCAGAGGACCTCGGCCCGCTTCATCAATTCCGCACACCAGTCCCTGCTGCTCATACTGATGCTCATAGCAACGCATCTTCTCAAGGCGTTCCCGCTCTGCAGACAGCTTTGCAAGCTGCTTCCGGTAACGCACAATCAACGCTGTCACCCCGTTGCGGGCATCTGACTCATACTGAGCAAATAGCGCAGGAAGCTCCAGCTCGCCTGCCTGTTCAAATTCCCGTTTTATCTCTGAAATTGATTTCATCGCATCCTCCTGCTGTTCACATGTCTGGTACAGCATACAAAAATTAACCGAACTAATAACGCGGAATGAACATTCAGGCAGGTTATGTGGTACCGTTATTTGCAGTATGATGTACTAGCAGCCCAAACTGGTCAAATGGCCAGATACGCAGCCATGCACGTCCGAGAATATCCTTTTTCTGAATGTTTCCAACACTTGGCTCACGACTGTCTGCGCTGTTATTTCTGTTATCCCCGAGAACAAAATATTCATCCTCACCTAGCGTCACAGCCTCGGAAGCTAGGCCCGGATTCCGGATCGTTTCTCTTCCATAGTCCTCTTTGAGCTGTTTACCGTTGATGTAAATATTCCCATCATGGATCTGAACGGTCTCACCCGGCAGACCGATGATCCGCTTGATATAGTAGGTATCCTCCTGATACCGAAACGGAAACACAACGATTTCAAACCGTTTCGGATCTCGAAAGCGATAGGAAAGCTTATCTACAATCAGATTGTCCCCATTCTGCAACGTCGGCAACATGGAGTCACCACTCACTACCGTACGTTCGCCTACATAATGAATCAAAAAGAATGCCACAGCCGCAAAAATAATCAGGTAAACCAACCAGCTCACCACTTCTTTTACAGCACTTTTTTTCTTTTTCTTCTGTTCCAAGCCTTCCACCACTTACTTTCCGGACCCTACCAAACGAACAGTTCTACTGATGCTTCAAAAGTCCAAACTTATTGAGCGGCCAGATACGCAGCCATGCGCGTCCGATGATCTGGGACCGCTTGACGTTTCCGACCTCCTCAGAGCGGCTGTCCTTGCTGTTGTTTCGGTTGTCGCCCATCACAAAATATTCATCATCACCCAGCGTGATCGGTTTTGCCGCACGTCCCGGATTCTGAATCGTCTCTGCACCATAATTTTCTTCCAGCAACTCACCATTGATGTAAATATTGCCATTCTCATCGATCTGTACCGTCTCTCCCGGCAGACCGATGATCCGTTTGATATAATATTCCTTCTTGCCGGTCGGCGGAAATACGATAATATCAAACCGTTTCGGGTCGCTGAACCGATAAGAAAGCTTCTCTACGATCAGATTATCCCCGTCATGCAGCGTATTCATCATAGAACGTCCGTCTACTCTCGTACGCTGTCCCACGAAGGTAATGATTACCCAGGTCAGTACAAGTACAAATGCAATGTAAAATACCCAGCTGAGAATTTCTTTCTTCATATCCACCTTTTGTCCGGCTCCTTTTTCCAGGTCATCCGTGTTCGGCTTCTTTTCTTCGCCCATCTCATCACCACTTTCTGATTTTTTGGCAGGTGTCTGCCAGTACTTATTGTAACGCCCGTATCATCCGCTGTCAATTCGAATCCATAGCTGCGTTTCGCAGGCATCTCTTCTGTACGCAACACAGAATCACACGGATCACACCGCTGGACAAGCAGGCGGCTGTTCTAATGTCAAACGTCCCAAACGGCCGCTGCGAAAATCATCGATAAACAGCACGGCTGCCTTCGGATAATCCGGGAGATCCCCCTTTAGCTTACAGCCACGCGCATTCGCAATGCCGCCAAGCAGCTCCAGCTCGCTGCCTTCTTCCGGAATCTGATAACGTGCCTGCAAAAGTCCCGGATAATGGTCTCGCGTATAGCCAAGCAGCCACAGTGCGAGTTCTTCTGCCTGCAGCAGCTCATCCTTGATCGAGCCGACGACTGCCAGCCGCAGCCCCACCATCTGATCCTCGAACTTTGGCCACAGAATGCCCGGCGTATCCAACAGCTCAATGCTCTTGTTCAGCCGGATCCACTGTTTGCCCTTCGTCACACCCGGTTTATTTCCGGTCTTTGCACTGGCTTTGCCTGCGAGCGTATTAATAAATGTGGACTTTCCGGCATTTGGAATCCCGACGACCATCGCACGTACCGGGCGGTTCATAATACCGCGTCTCCGATCTCGTTCGATCTTTTCTTTACAGGCTTCCTGAATCGTCTCCTGAATCTTTTTCATCCCGGCGCCGCTGCGCGCATTCACCTTTGCGGTAAAATAGCCTTTCTCCTGAAAGAAAGCCGCCCATGCGTCATTTTGTCGCTCATCGGCCAGATCTGCCTTGTTGAGCACGATCAGACGCGCCTTATTTTTTCCCAGCTCATCGATATCCGGATTGCGGCTGGAAAGCGGAACTCTGGCGTCAATGATTTCGATCACGAGGTCAATGAGCCGGATATCCTCCTGCATCATGCGCTTCGCCTTCATCATATGGCCGGGATACCACTGATAATTCATAATCTACCTCCATTATTTGACCAGCCCGCGATGTTCCGACGGAGAAAGCACAAACCATACTTTTCCTTCTATATAGGAAGCTTTTACCGTCCCCACATCCGCAAAGCGGCTGTCTACACTGTTATTGCGATTATCTCCGAGCACAAAATACTCCTGATTTCCAAGTGTGATTCCATCGGATGCCATCCCCGGGTTTGTGATGACCGGATAGCTCTTTTTTTCCAGATACACCTCACCATCGATATAGATCATTCCATCCTTAATCTGTATGGTCTCACCCGGCAGACCGATGACCCGCTTGATACTCGAATGTCCGGTACTGCTTCCGTTTGGCTTAAACGCGATCACATCGCCCCTTTTCGGCGATCCCACCTGATAAATAAGTGTGTCCATTAAGACGGTATCCCCACCGGAAAGTGTCACATCCATTGACTGTCCGATATTTGTCCTGGACTGCCCAAAAAAGTAAACGAGCACATATGCAAACAAAATCACAACAAGAATCTGAAACGTCCAGAGCAGAATATTCTTTATAATCGAATGCTTCGCACGTCTTTTTTCTCTCATCCGGTTCCCCTTTCCGGCAAAACGTAAACAGGGACAATATACATAATGTACTTGTCCCTGAACGATCCATTATTTTACAAGCTCTTTTACCTTTGCGCTCTTTCCTACGCGGCCTCTTAAGTAGTTCAGTTTAGCACGTCTTACTTTACCGTGTCTGATGACTTCTACTTTCTCAACAGACGGGGAATGCAGCGGCCAGGTTTTCTCAACGCCGATACCGTTGGAATTCTTACGAACAGTGAAGGTAGCTCTTACGCTTCCGCCCTGCTTCTTAATTACGATACCCTCGAATACCTGAATTCTCTCGCGGTTTCCCTCTTTGATCTTGCCGTAAACCTTAACGGTGTCACCTACAGAAAACTGCGGTACCTCAGCCTTCATCTGAGCAGCTTCAATGTTTTTAATAATGTCGTTCATCGTGTTGTTCCTCCTTAATCATTGGATGTTCTTATTACGTATTCCTATGCACTTGCGTGGTACGACGCTTATTGTCGGCCACTTACATATGTGCTGTTCCTGTAATAGAGGACCATCTATTTTCTCACAACGTTTTTATTTTATCATGCCTTATTTGAAATTGCAAGTAATTTCCGTAAAACTTTCTGTTCGGCGTCACGCACCGGGTATGGATCTGCCGCACCTTCTTCTCCAGACCACGCAGCTGTGCCGGATGTTAACGGCAGCTGTTCCACCGGCTCCTTTTCGAGCAGCCCACGGAGAAATTGCCGGTCCTTTTTATCCAGCTCCACACCATCCAGCAAATCCGGGCGATGCTTCAACGTCCGGTACAAAGACTGATCCCTCCGCCAGCGTTCCACATTTGCATGATGTCCAGACATGAGCACCGGAGGTGTCGCTGTGTCATGCCAAACCTCCGGGCGGCTGTACTGCGGATATTCCAGCAGGCTTCCGGAAAAGCTCTCAGTCTCGCCGGACTCCTGATTGCTGAGCACGCCCGGTACCATGCGGGAAATCGAATCCATGAGTACCATCGATGGCAGCTCACCGCCTGTAAGCACATAATCGCCAATGGAAATATAGTCCGTCGCGATCTCATCGAGCACACGCTCATCAATCCCCTCATAGTGACCGCAGAGGAACACCAGATCCTCTTCCAGTGCCAGTTCCTTCGCCATCTGCTGGGTAAAGGTCTTTCCCTGAGGTGTCAGATAAACCAGCCGTGGCCGATGTCCTATGCGCGCTGCAAGGTCCGTATACGCCCGGTAGACCGGTTCTGCCTGCATCACCATTCCGGCTCCGCCGCCATACGGATAGTCATCGATACGTCCGTCTCCGCGTGTTGAAAAGTCCCTGATATTGATCGTCTGGAGCGTAAGCAGCCCTTTCGCCATCGCGCGTCCGATAATGCTCGTATGCATCCCGTTCTCGATCATCTCCGGAAACAAAGTCATGACATAATAGTTCATTCCAGAAGTCCCTCCAGCAGATGCACCTGCATCGTTTCATGCTCCACATCTACATTCAAAATACACTGTCCAATTGCCGGGATCAGGACATCCTTTCCATTTTCCATGCGGACGGTGTAAACATCATTCGCTCCTGTTGTGATCACCTCGGTCAATTCACCTAAATATGCCTCATCCTCGGTATATACCTTCATCCCGATCAGGTCCGCAATGAAGTACTCATCCTTTTTGAGCCTTACCGCATTTTCCCGTGTCACATACAGATTTTTCCCTTTAAAGCCCATGATATCTTCAATCCGATCATAGCCTTTAAATTTCAAAATTACCATGTTTTTGAAAAATTTCACATGCTCAACCCCAAGCGGAAGCATGTCCTTTCCGGTATCCAGAAGCACCTGTTTCAGCTTCTTGAAGCGCTTTGGATCATCCGTCGTCGGGAACACCTTTACTTCACCGGCCAATCCGTGTGTGGAAGTAACGGCTCCTACCTGCAGGATATTGTTCATACCTCTTCTCCTTCATTTATAAAACTGTTTCACATATATAATAAAGTCTGCCTCAAAAGCGTTTCTTACACTTTCGGGACAGACCTGATTCCTGCCTATTACTGTAAAATATCTACAATCACCTTTTTATCTTCTTTCGATGCTGCAGCTTTTACAACGGAGCGAATCGCTTTCGCGATTCTCCCCTGCTTACCAATGACCTTTCCCATATCGGAAGAAGCCACCTTCAGCTCCAGAACGAGTGCTTTTCCGGTGTCCTTTTCAGTGACAACGACCTCGTCCGGATTATCGACTAGAGACTTTGCAATCACTTCGACTAACTCTTTCATTTTTGCTCACCTCTAATCCCGGCTTATTTTTCGATACCAGCTGCCTTGAAGAGCTTTCCAACTACTTCTGTCGGCTGAGCACCGTTTGCAAGCCACTTCTTTGCAAGCTCCTCATTGATCTTGAACTCGCTCGGATCTGTATTCGGATTGTAAGTACCGATCTCCTCGATACATCTTCCGTCTCTCGGGGATCTGGAATCTGCTACTACGATTCTATAGAAAGGAGCCTTCTTCTGTCCCATTCTTCTTAATCTGATCTTTACTGCCATTTCATTTCACCTCCTTGAAATTTTCAATCTCTATGGTTAAAAAGGAAGTTTGAACTTACCTCTTTTCCCTGCTTTACTGCCGAGCATTCCGGAATACTGCTTCATCATCTTCCTGCTCTGTTCAAACTGCTTCACCAGCTTGTTCACCTCGCTGATGTCCACGCCTGCGCCATCTGCAATTCTGCGCTTGCGGGACGGATTCAGGATGTCCGGATTCGCACGCTCCTTCGGAGTCATCGAAAGGATCATCGCCTCGATCCGTGCCATCTGCTTTTCATCAATGGCATCCTCAATCTGCTTCATCTGTGCGCCGCCCATACCGGGCATCATGCTCAGGATCTTGGAAATACCGCCCATATTCTTCATCTGATTCATACTCTCAAGGTAATCGTCAAATCCGAACTGTGCCTTGCGGAGCTTCTGCTCCATTTCCTTTGCCTTGCTCTCATCGATCGTATCCTGCGCCTTCTCAATCAGAGAAAGTACATCACCCATTCCAAGGATCCGGGAAGCCATACGATCCGGATAGAACTGTTCAAGATCGGAAAGCTTTTCTCCCATGCCGGCATACAAAATCGGCTTTCCGCAGGTCGCTTTAATAGAAAGCGCCGCACCGCCTCTCGTATCACCGTCAAGCTTTGTCAGAATGACACCGTCAATTCCGATCTTTTCCTCAAACATGGTCGCAACATTCACCGCATCCTGACCGGTCATCGCATCTACGACAAGTACGGTCTGATCTACGGAAACCGCTTCCTTGATCTGCTGCAGCTCCTGCATCATATCTTCATCAACATGCAGCCGTCCTGCGGTATCAAGGAATACAAGATTGAAGCCATTCGTCTTCGCATATGCCACTGCCTGCTCTGCTATGTATACCGGGCTTTCCTTATCGCCGAGTGTGAATACCTCCACACCGACCTTCTCTCCGTTTACCTGCAGCTGTTTGATTGCCGCCGGTCGATATACGTCGCAGGCCGCCAGCAACGGCTTGCGTCCTTTGGACTTGAACTTCGCTGCGAGCTTTGCAGTCGTTGTCGTCTTTCCGGCTCCCTGAAGACCCGCCATCAGTATAACGGTCACTTCCGAGGCCGGGCGGAGTGCAATCTCCGTCGTCTCGGAACCCATCAAAGAAATGAGCTCCTCGTTTACAATCTTGATCACCATCTGACCAGGATTCAGACCGTTCATAACATCTGCTCCGACGGCCTTTTCCTGAACAGCCTTTACGAACTGCTTTACCACCTTGAAGCTAACGTCTGCCTCGAGAAGTGCCATCTTGACTTCCTTCAGTGCAGTCTTTACGTCCGCCTCCGTCAGGCGACCCTTGCCACGCAGATTTTTAAATACATTCTGAAGCTTTTCTGATAAGCTCTCAAATGCCATACTCTGAACTCCTCCATCAGATGAAGTGCGGCTGTACTACAGCTCCTCCAGAATCCTTCCGGAAAGCTCACGCACCTGTTCTGCCAGCGCTTCCTTGTCAATCGAATCAACCTGTGATGCAAGCTGCTGAATCTGCTTCACATTCTCCCGGATCAGTAAAAACCGCTCCACGAGATGCAGCTTTGACTCATACTCTTCCAGAATCTTATTGCAGCGCTTCACCAGCTCATGTATACCCTGTCGGCTCACGCCGAATTCCTCTGCCGCCTCTGAACAGGAAATATCGTTCAGCACGACTTCCTCATACACCCTTCTCTGGTGCTCAGTGAGCAGCTCACCGTAGAAATCATAGAGCAGCGTCTGCTGCAAAAACTGTTCCATTCGCATCACCTTTGCTATCTTAACCGAAAAGCCGAGATCTGTCAAGTATTTTTTATTGACAATTTATTTTCCTGTTTTATAACCGTTTCCTATTGACTTTCTTTCATCCGCGTGTTAATTTATATTTCGAAATTCATCTAATTAGATTCTTTTCTAAATTGCTCCCACCTCTGTAGGTGGCGAGCAACAAATCAGTATCAGTGGTGGGAGTCAATCCCCCATCTGATATAGCCTCCGGCAGGATTGCCAAGATGCGCAGAAGAAGTATGTCATGCATTGCATGACGCGCATCTCGCAGCAAGAATGCCGAGGCATTCTTGAACAGAAAGGAGGAATGCAAATTGGCGCTTGCTGATACGTTTAAGGCTTTATCGGATCCTGCACGGAGAGAAATACTGGAATTATTAAAAAACGGCCCTCTCCCGGCCGGTGAGATCGCCCGGAATTTTGATATGACGCAGGCCACAGTGTCTTATCATCTGAAGATCCTGCGGAAGGCAGATCTGATCCGGGAAAAGCGGGATCGGAATTTTATCTTTTATGAGCTGAATATGACAATTGTAGAAGAACTGATGGCATGGCTGTCAGAGCTGAAAGGTGGTAAATCGATATGAAATCCTATAAAAAAGTAATCTCTTTGTCACTCATTGTGACACTTCTCCCGATTCTGGTCGGACTCCTTTTGTGGAACCGACTCCCGGAGCAGCTTCCAAACCACTGGAATATCAATGGACAGATCGACGGCTGGATGCCTAAGGCATACAGTGTATTCCTGCTTCCCTGTCTGCTCGCACTCGGGCAGCTTGTTCTGTCTTTCGTGACATTTGCTGATCCGAAACGGCGAAACATCCACAGAAAACCTCTTCTGGTCGTATTGTGGATCATCCCGGTTCTTTCCTTCTTTTTAAACAGCGCAATCTATCTGGTTGCACTCGGCGTACGATGTGATGTTCCGGCTCTTATTCTCACACTGATCGGCGTTTTATTTATCTTTATTGGAAACTATCTGCCAAAGCTCCGGCAAAACTACACCGTCGGCATCAAGCTTCCATGGACGCTCGCGGATGAAGACAACTGGGCTCGTACCCATCGTCTCGGCGGCAAACTGTTTGTTGCCTGCGGATTGCTCACACTCGTCATTGCGGCCATATCCGGCCTGATCGGAGATACCGCAAGCTTTATTATTTTCCTTGTGCTGACAGTGATCAGCGCGCTTGTCCCGAGTATTTACTCCTATCTGCTCTTTCATAGGAAAGTGCAGTAATAATTTGATAACACACCCGGTAGATTTCTATTCATCTGCCGGGTGTTCTTATTTCATCCCTATCTGAATTACGCGGATAGTTGGGGTCAAAAGGTATTTTGCCCCCAACTGATGCCTACGAATTGCTCCGCTGCGAAGCAGCTCCCGCAATTCTGCAAACATTCGAAATCCGCTGATTTACTACGTAAATCGCTATTTTCTCATGTTTGGCGGGTCCCAAGTTCAAAAGCCTTATCATGCAAGCATGAACGGCTTTTTGACCTTTTGACCCTGGCATCATCATCTTATGATGTTACCTACGCCAGCAGAATCTCAAACAGCGCTTTCTTCAGATCCTCGTCAATCGCCATCGCCGCAATCTCGCCTGCAACCAGCGTGACATCATCGGTACGGTTAATCAGGTCGTTCAAAGTCATTTTCAGATCCATCTCGATCTCCGCGCATTTCAGAAGATCAAAAATCCTTCTCTTTACATCATTCGATGCAAGCTGAAGCTCCGTGCCAAAGGCAACGCGGAACGTATCGGTCGGTGTCACATCCGAAAGCGTGATCGTATACGTATGCATTGCCGCATCGTAGCTGATCTCTGCCTCGATCTGTACCTCATTCTTAAATACGGCAACGGATGCTTCCGTCCCGCCGACCAGTTCCAGACGATACATGCGCTTTGGTGGAATCAAAGAAGTGTCCCCTTTCGCTGCATGCAGCACAATCGCTTTCTCCTTCTCCCAGTGCAGCTCGATGTCCGTCGTCACGCAGCGGCCCTCTCGGTAGGATTCTGTATCATTTTCATCCTCATATAGGGTAAATGCCCCGTCTGCTCCCGCAAACAGTCTGATATCCAGAGACGCCGGATTCTTCGTCGCATCCTGTCCGAAGATCTCATCTGTCAGCGGAAGGATCGCGCCCGCCTTTGCAAGCACCGGAATCGTGCTGATGTCACGGTACATCGTCAGTGTCCTGCCGCCACGGTAAATCATACCGGTAAAGAGGTCTATGTACGTGCCCTTTGGCAGCCATACATCCACTGCGCCCGCATTGATGCCACCCTTCTTCGGCTCCGTGATCGGCGCCACAATCAGCTCTGTACCGAACCAGTATTGATTCTTCTTCGCATATGCCTGTTCTTCCTCCGGTGCAAAATAGTACATCGGAAGCACAATCGGACGGTTCTCTTTGTAAGCACGGTAGTTCATCGTATAAAGATACGGGATCATCTGATGACGCAGACGCAGGAAATGATCCATGACCTGACGTTTTACCGCATCATACTCCCACGGCTCCTTATTCCAGAACGGATTCTTCGTGCTGTGCAGACGGTTGATCGGAGAAAATACACCATACTGCAGCCAGCGTACCATCAGCTCATCGTTGCGGTAGCCGTGCATATGTCCTCCAATGTCATGGCTCCACCAGCCATAACCGATGTTTGATGCGCTGTTGGTAAAGTATGGCTGAAAATCCAATGATTGCCACGTCGTAACGGTATCGCCGGAAAATCCGAGCGGATAGCGATGTGATCCCGGTCCCGCATAGCGTGAGAATGTCATCGGACGTTTTCCGTCCCGTCCATTATCCAGATAATGATAGTGATTCAGCATCCAGAGCGGATCCAGTCCGTCGATCTTGCTGTTTTTGCCCTGCTGCCAGTCAATCCACCAGAAATCCACTCCCTGCTTTTCCAGCGGATGATGCAGCACATCAAAGTATGCATCCAAAAACTCCGGACTGGAGATATCAAAGTTTACCGGCTCCTCGTGCCTGGCGTCGACGCCCATGCGCTTTGCCATCTCCGGATAAGCATCCTCATAGCCCTGCACGCCGTCCGCCGGATGCACGTTCAACGTTGTCTTCATCCCACGCGCATGCAGCCAGGAAAGGAAACGCTCCGGGTCCGGAAACAGCTCCTTATTCCACGTATAGCCGGTCCAGCCGCTGCCATACTTCTCATCTACATGCACGATGTGCCAGTCCATATCGATAACCGCTACCGTAAACGGTACCCGCTCCTCCTCGAAGCGATTCATCAGTTCCATGTAGCTCTGCTCCGAATACTCATAGTAGCGGCTCCACCAGTTGCCGAGCGCATACCGCGGTACCATCGGCGTCTTTCCACATAAATGATAAAACGCATCCAGACACGCAAGATAATCATGTCCATAGCCAAAAAAATAAATATCTATGATACCCTTTCTTCTTGGCTCGACCCATCCATCCTCTTTTAAAATCAGAGATTTGCTGTCATCCAGCACCGAAAATCCACATCTGGACATCAGTCCATGCTCAAGCGGGCAGGCACCGTTGACACCGTCCAGGGTGCGGGCCGTTCCACCCAAGTCCTCTGTTTCCTCGCCATAGTGCCAGACGCTATGGTAGTTGCTGATATTGCCGCGCACCTTCAGACTCAGTCCGTTAGAAGTGAATTTCTTCTTATTATAATTCATCTGTACGCGCCTTGTGAAAATCTGCAGCTCCTCCTCAGTCTCCTTTACGGTAAACTCCGTCGAAGTAAAGTCACGGTTGAACACGACCTGCGTCGCGCGGTCCTCAAAGGCACCGGTTTCATCATACTCCAGGCGGAACAATCCATCTGTCAGCACTGTGATCCGGTATTTTTCCCCCTTTACCACATTGTCCGGATGTGCGCCCGGAGCGGTTGACATTTTATACATAACCTCAGTCCCCTTCCAATCACCTTTTTTCATTTTTTTCAGTGTAACAAGCGTTATTCAGAAAGTCAATACCGCTATTTTTGCTTTGACACCTCTTCTGAAAGCGACTATGATAAAAGAAATATCAGGAAAGGATCTCTATATATGAAAAGAAAACATATCCTCGTCCTCTGGGATCTGACGTCGGCGCAAAAGCAGCTTCTGGAGGGCTGCGCGCCGTCTGCGCAGTTCTTTTATGTCCCGGAGGCAGAGGTATCGGAAAATGATGTAGCAAATGCAAACGTAATCCTCGGAAATCTTCCGCTGCCGTTTTTAAAAGTCGCATCAAACCTGGAATGGCTGCAGCTAAACAGCGCCGGAGCAAACGGCTACTGTGATCCGGGCATTCTTCGTCCGGAGACGGTGCTGACAAATGCATCCGGCGCCTATGGGCTTGCAATCTCCGAGCATATGATCGGTATGGTACTGATGCTGCAAAAGAAACTCGACCGCTACTATTGCAACCAGCAGACTCATACTTGGCACGATGAAGGCGCCATCCGCAGTATCTGGAACAGTCGCACACTCGTAATCGGCATGGGCAATATCGGTACCGAATTTGCAAAGCGCATGCACGCCCTCGGCAGCGAAATCGTCGGCATCCGCCGCACCTTGCGCGACAAGCCGGACTGCTATGCCGAGCAGTATACGATGGATTCCCTCGAACAGGAGCTTCCAAAGGCCGATGTCGTAGCGCTCTGCCTGCCGGGTACCGATGCCACTGCACAGGTCTTAAACGCCCGCCGTCTGGCACTTTTAAAATCTTCTGCCGTGCTGATCAATGTCGGTCGCGGCGCGCTGCTTGACCACAATGCCCTCGCGCAGCTGCTCCTCGACCATAAGATCGGCGGTGCAGCACTCGATGTCACTGCTCCGGAGCCGCTCCCGGCAGATCATCCGCTCTGGGATGCTCCGAACACTCTGATCACCCCGCACATCTCCGGCGGTTATCATATGAAAGAGACATTCGAGCTGATCCTGCAGATCACAGCCGGAAATCTGCGTGCATATGAAGCCGGACAGCCACTAAAACACCAGGTAGACCGCAAGGCAGGATATTAAAATAAGCCTCCCAAAAACCAGATAAAATACTAAAAAAGAAGTCCGAAAACCTCATAATCACTAAAATCATAGTGTTTATATGGTCTTCGGACTCTCTTTTAATTCTAATTTTACACAAAATATACTTCACTTAAACGTTCTGTTTATACTCAGGTCAAATATATTACTATCTTTACAGGCTTGCCACCTTCTGTACCGGATTATATCCGTGCTCCTTGAGTGCCTTGATGATGCGCATCTTGTGATCGGTACCAAATGCTTCAAGCGTGATCGTCAGTTCTACTGCCGCATTGCGATTTGTGCTGACAAACTGATTGTGTTCAAGTTTAATGACATTGCCCTGCTCCTCAGCGATGACAGACGCCACACGCACGAGCTCGCCCGGACGATCCGGAAGCAGTACCGATATGGTAAAGATCCTGTCTCTCTGAATCAGTCCATGCTGTACGACGGATGCCATTGTGATGACATCCATATTGCCACCGGAGAGAACAGAAACGATCTTCTTTCCCTCTACATTCAGATGCTTGAGCGCCGCCACGGTCAGCAGGCCGGAATTCTCTACAACCATCTTATGATTCTCAACCATATCGAGGAAGGCTACGACCAGCTCATCGTCACTCACAGTAATGATCTCATCAATATTCTTCTGGATGTATGGGAAGATGTTTGTTCCCGGTGTCTTTACCGCAGTACCATCGGCAATCGTGTTGACGGTCGGAAGCGTTGTCACCTCACCGCGCTCCAGGGATGCCTTCATGCAGGCTGCGCCCTCCGGCTCCACACCAATCACACGGATTTTCGGATTCAACAGCTTTGCAAGGGTGGAAACGCCAGTCGCCAGTCCGCCTCCTCCGATCGGTACGAGGATGTAATCAACAAGCGGAAGCTCCTTTACAATCTCCATTGCGATCGTTCCCTGTCCGGTCGCTACTGCCGGATCGTCAAACGGATGAATAAATGTATAGCCATGCTCCTCGGCCAGCTGATATGCATATTCACACGCTTCATCGTATACATCACCGTGCAATACAACCTCCGCGCCGTAGCTCTTCGTGCGGTTCACTTTCATCAGCGGTGTCGTCTCCGGCATAACGATAACAGCCTTGCATCCATATGCCTTTGCCGCATAAGCTACGCCCTGCGCATGATTGCCGGCCGAAGCGGTGATCAGTCCCTTTGCGCGCTCCTCCTCCGTCAGGGTGCTCGTCTTGAAATAAGCACCGCGGATCTTATAGGCACCTGTTACCTGCATATTTTCCGCCTTGAGATATACTTTATTGCCGGTCTGTGCACTGAAGTAATCACTGTAAATCAGTTTTGTCTCCCGTGTGACACGCTTTACACACTCTGCTGCTTCTTCAAATGCATCTAATGTCAACATCTCCATTGGTCTTTCTCCCGCTTTCTTTTTTCATAGTCTCCTCGTGCCGATCCGCATATCGCTGATGAAAGCACATTTCTTTTAGTTTCTTTCCTCACTTGTCTTTACATCAAACAGTGCATTGACAAACTCATCTGCATTGAATTTCTGCAGATCATCGATTGTCTCACCTACTCCGATGTATTTTACCGGAATGCCAAGCTCCGAGTGGATCGCCACTGCGATTCCTCCCTTTGCCGTCCCGTCAAGCTTCGTCAGGATGATACCGGTTATGTCCGCTACCTCCTTGAACTCCCGGGCCTGAGCCAGTGCATTCTGTCCGGTCGTTCCGTCCAGTACGACTAAAGTCTCCCGAAACGCCTCCGGATATTCCCGGTCGAGAATCCGGTTGATCTTGCCAAGCTCATTCATCAGATTCTTCTTATTATGAAGGCGCCCTGCTGTATCGATGAGCAACACATCTGCATCTCTTGCACGGGATGCCGCGATCGCATCGTATACAACCGAGGCCGGATCCGAGCCCTCCTGGCCGCCGATGATATCCACATCAGCGCGCTTTGCCCACTCCGTCAGCTGCTCGCCTGCCGCTGCACGGAATGTATCCGCCGCCGCCAATACGACCTTCTTGCCCTGATCCTTGAGCTTACCTGCCAGCTTTCCGACACTCGTCGTCTTTCCGACACCGTTGACGCCGATCACGAGCACAACTGATTTACGTGTCTCAAATTCATACGCCGTCTCGCCGACATTCATCTCCTGCTTGATACTGTCAATCAGAAGCTGCTTGCAGGCCGCCGGATCTTTGATATTCTGATCCTTTACCTTTTGCTTCAGATCCTCAATAATGGAGGTCGTCGCATTGATTCCAATATCACCCATTACGAGAATTTCTTCTATCTCATCATAAAAATCATCATCGATACTGGAAAATCCACTGAAAATCTCGTCGATTTTGGAAACAACGTTATCTCTGGTCTTGGTAAGTCCCTCCACCAGACGTTTAAAAAACCCTTTTTTCTCTTCCATTTGATGTTTCCCTCCGGTTTCAATCAAAGCGGATATTCGCGATCCGCTTCGCTGCTTGTAGGATCACAAGGAATCCTCCCGCAAGCGGGTCTCTCCTTATGATATGTTATAACTGAATAGCCGCTTCGCCGCTTATTCGGTTAAATCAATATGGTTACTATACCACCCGTTTCTTATAATTACAAGTATCTTACGATTGCTTGTGATTCTCATTCATCCGGCAGCTAAGCCTTCGAATCAACCTAATTATCCAGATCATCCTCGATCAGATTTACCGACACAAGCGCAGATACACCCTTTTCCTGCATCGTGATACCGTACAGACGATCCGCAGCTGTCATCGTACCACGACGGTGCGTAATGATAATAAACTGCGTGTTCTCCGTCAGCTTATGCAAATAGTTCGCATAGCGGTCAACGTTACTCTCATCCAAGGCTGCCTCGATTTCATCGAGCAGGCAGAACGGGGACGGCTTCAGATTCTGGATCGCAAACAGCAGTGCAATCGCTGTCAGTGACTTCTCACCTCCGGAAAGCTGCATCATATTCTGCAGTTTCTTGCCCGGCGGCTGTGCGATGATACGCACGCCGGCCTCCAGAATATCCTCATCCTCTACAAGCTCCAGTGTTCCGCGTCCACCCCCGAACAGCTCCTTAAAAGCCTTATCGAATTCAGTCTGAATCCGTGCAAACTGTGCCTTAAACTGTGTCCGCATGCCCTCATCAAGCTCTTCAATGATTTTAATCAGCGCTTCCTCTGCCTTTAAAAGATCCTCATGCTGCGCCGCAAGGAATGTATGCCGCTCGCTCAGCTCCTTATAGTCCTCAATTGCATTGACATTGACATTACCAAGACCTTTTATCTCGCTTTTCAACGTCATGATATCCTTTTTCAGAGTCGGTGCATGCTCCAGCCCTTCCTTTTTCAGCTCCTTCGCGGTGCCGAATGTGAGACTGTACTCTTCCCACATATAAGTGACCTGGCCATCCTGCTGCTCATTTAACTTCTCAATCTGTGCATTCAATCGGAAATTCTCCCGATCCAGTAGCGACATCCGTTCTGACAGATCCTCACGTGTCGTAAAGAACTGCTTATGAACCTTATCCTTCTGCTCCTTTTCCTGTGTGAGCGTCTCAATTTCGCCGCGCAGAGCTGTCTCGTGCCCTGCAGAATCCGCAATTGACTGCTCAATCTCTGCAATCTGCGCCTGCTTTGCCGCAATATCCTCTGCTGTCTCGGCGATGCCCTGCTCGTACTGCTCCTTTTCCATCAACAGCCGTCCGGACTCTGCCGACAGACGGTTGATCGTCTCCCGGATGAACTGCTCCTGCTGGCGCAGTCCGGCCAGCTTCAGATGCATCTCTTCATTTGCAGCTAAACGATCTTTTTCTTCTTCACGCGCCTGCTCCAGCTCTTCCTGTCGGAGCACGATCTGCTCCTCCGTCTCCTTCTCTTCCGTCTCTGACTGTGCAAGCAACAGCTTTTCTTTTTCCTGCCCCTCCTTGATCTCCTCGATCTGGAAGTCCAGCTCATTTGCCTCCGCACGGATCCTCTCGTAGCCTTGTGCCGTATCCCCGGACTTTGCCTGCTGCTCCTTTAAACGCATTTTCGCGGTATTCTGCTTCAGATATTCCTTCTGCAGTTCATCCTTTTGCCGCACGATCTCCTCTCGC
Organism: Lachnospiraceae bacterium; assembly: GCA_902363135.1. Lineage (GTDB taxonomy): Bacteria > Bacillota > Clostridia > Lachnospirales > Lachnospiraceae > Choladousia. Next base: position 559,384 of record CABIZF010000001.1, on the reverse strand, counting down.
AGTGCATTTCTCTGCAACCGACACGCATCGATCTGCATCTGCAGTGTCTGAAGGGCATCCTTGTGCTTCTGTACCTGCCGCTCCAGATCTTCAATCTCCCGGCGACGTCCGAGCAGATTACTTGAGTTGCGGAACGCACCTCCGCTCATCGAACCGCCCGGGCTTAAGAGCTCTCCATCCGTCGTCACAATCCGCAAAGAGTGGCGATATTTCCGTGCCAGAGCAATTGCATTGTCGATCTTATCGACAACCACCGTCTTTCCGAGCAGATAAGCAATCAGCTCCTGATATCTTGTATCTGCATGTACAAGCGTCGAAGCCAGACCAATGACTCCCCGCTCCTGCAATGCCTGAGGACTGGAGATTCCGCCTCTTCCGGAAATTCCGGAAAGTGGCAGGAAGGTCGCCCTCCCGTATTTATTCTTTTTCAAAAATTCAATCAGCAGCTTCGCCGTCTCCTCTGTATCGGTAACGATATTCTGAATGCTGCCGCCAAGCGCCGTCTCGATTGCGATCTCATATGCCTTCTCGACCTTGATAATATCCGCTACGACACCGTAAATGCCCGGCACCCGTTCCTTCTGCTCCATGACACGCCGAATACTGTTGCCATAGCCATCATAGCGTTCCGTAATATTCCGCAAGGATTCCAGGCGGGATGCACTGCGATGATATTCCGTCTGCTCCTTCTCGATCGACTGATTATAGCCGGTCAGAAGCTGCTGTTTTTCACTGAGCTGTTCATTTGTCTTCTCGCTCTGCTCAGTCAGTGTATGAATTCGACCGGTGATCGCTTCATATTCTTCTTTTACTTTTTTGATTGTCTCTGCCTGCTCAGACTCCTCACTGCGCAGACGCAATGCCTCCTGAGACACACGGGCTTTATTAATCTGCGCCTGCTCCAGCATCGTCGCAAACCGCTGCATCCGTGTTTTGATCGTTGCACGGTCATTCAGGATCTCTATGATCCGACTCTTTCCCTGTGCCACCGCCTGATCCAGCCCGGCGATCTGCTCCTGCACCGCATTCAGAGCCTCTGCAGCTGCCTGTTCTTTCGCATTCGCCTCATCCAGCTCCTGCTTCCGGTCACTGCGTTCTGATTGTGCACGATCCTTTTGTACGGTTTTCTCCGCCAGCTCCTTATCAATTCCTTCGATCCGGGCTTTCAGGTGTGTATCACTTGCTCTGGCCGTATTGATCTGCTCTTGCAGAAGCTGCACCTGACTCTCAAACTGCTGCTTCTTCAGCTGGCCGCTCGTCACACTGTCTCGCTTCTCCTGAAGCGTCTGCGTGAGCGCCTCCAGCTCTGCTTCGAGCTGCTCATACTCCGTCTTTGCCTTTTCGTAGCGCTCCTTCGTCTCCTCTAATTCTTCCTGCGCCTGTGCCTGCTTTTCTCCGGTCTCTTTTAATTCCTTTGCGATCCGCTCATAATCCAGCAAAAACAGATTGACATCCAGCGTCTTCAGCTCTTCTTTTTTCTTTAAATAAATGCGCGCTGTCTCTGCCTGGCGTTCCATCGGTCCAAGCTGCCTTGTGAGCTCTGAAAGAATATCGTTGACACGCACAAGATTCTGCTTCTCATCCTCGAGCTTTTTCTGTGCTGCATATTTTCGGCGCTTAAATTTTACGATGCCGGCCGCCTCATCAAACAGCTCCCGGCGCTCTTCCGGCTTTCCGCTGATGATTTTCTCGACCTGGCCCTGTCCGATAATTGAGTATCCCTCTTTTCCGACACCCGTATCATAAAACAGCTCGTTGATATCCTTTAAGCGAACCTGCGTACCGTTAATCAGATACTCACTCTCCCCGGAACGATAGACCCTTCTCGTGACCGTCACCTCATCATAGGCGATCGCCAGCTTGTGGTCTGAATTGTCCAGTGTAATCGACACCGCGGCATAGCCAAGCGGCTTACGCAGCTCTGTTCCAGAAAAAATGACATCCTGCATGCTTGCGCCACGCAGCTGCTTTGCACTTTGCTCACCGAGTACCCAGCGCACTGCATCCGCAACGTTGCTCTTTCCGCTCCCGTTTGGTCCGACGATCGCCGTGATTCCATTATGGAACTGAAACAGGATCTTATTTGCAAACGATTTAAAGCCATGTACTTCGATGCTTTTCAGATACATAAATTAATGATTCCCTTTCAGTGCTATGATAGCGCGGTAAGCCGCCTCCTGCTCCGCTGCCTTTTTGGTGCTTCCCTTTCCTGTCCCGGCTTTCTTCTCTCCGATCCGCACCTCTACAACAAAGCGCTTTGCATGATCCGGCCCCTCTTCGCCGATGATCACATACTGGATCTCTTCTTCCTTAAAATCACGCTGTACGATTTCCTGCAGAATAGTCTTGCTATCATAAAAGAGCTTCTTGTGCTCAATATCCGTCAGGATAAATTTTTCCACAAACTCTTTTGCATTAGCAAAACCACCGTCAAGATAAATAGCTCCGATCAAAGCCTCCATCGCATCGGAAATAATGGAATCCCGATACCGTCCGCCTGTATGCTCCTCTCCTTTTCCGAGCAGCAGGTACTGCTCCAGATGAATCTCCCGCGCGCACAGTGCAAGCGTCGGCTCACAGACAATGCTCGCACGCAGCTTTGTCAGCTTTCCCTCCGGCATATCCGGATACTGGTGAAAGAGAAAATCACTGCTCGATACCTCCAGCACGGCATCACCGAGAAATTCCAGTCGTTCATTGTCATGGATCTGTCTCTGACGGTGCTCATTCGCATAAGAGCTGTGGCACATCGCTGTCATCAGCATCTTCATGTCATGGAACTCATATCCGATTCGTTTTTCCAGTTCCTTTATTTTTGTCTCTGTCATATTGTTTCTCCGTTTCTGACGTAATTTACAGGTCCCTTTACAGATGAAAGAGGGGCTCTTGCAGCAGCCCCTCCTTAAGCTCTTCTTTACGATAATGTTCAACCGATTGCAGCCTTGATTGCCTCTGCCGCATCGCCGACAGAAACAATCTTCTCTGCCTTCTCCTGCGGAATCTCAATATCAAACTCTTCCTCAATTCCCATAATGATCTGGAAAACATCCAGTGAATCTGCTCCGAGATCGTCTACAAATGTAGTATCCGGCGTAATCTCATCTGCATCCACGTTTAATACCTCTGCAATAATTCCCTGCAATTTTTCAAATTCCATCGTTACATCTCTCCTTATTACATCTCATCATTTTTGTGTATTGCTTTCTCAATCTTCTCGCTGATGTGCTGCTGCTTGAACTGTACACACTGATCAATAGAATGCTCGACCTCAATGGCCTTTGCACTGCCGTGCGTCTTGACAACCAGCCCTTTCAGTCCAAGAAGCGGCGCTCCGCCATACTCGCTGGCATCAAATGACTTCAAAGTTTTTTTCAATGCCGGCTTGATGAGCAGTGCACCAAGCTTCGTCCGAAGGTCTGTCATCAGGCCGCCCTTGATCTTCCTGATCATGACACTGCCTACACCTTCATACAGCTTCAGGATCACATTGCCAACAAATGCCTCGCAGACAACGACATCACAGGCACCTGCCGGGATCTCCCTGGCTTCAATACTGCCTGTAAAATGAATGTCGTCACACTGTTTCAGCAGAGGGAAGGTCTCTTTTACAAGCGCATTTCCCTTCTCTTCTTCTGCACCGATATTCACAATACCGACTCTGGGACGTTTCACACCTACGACATGCTCCATATAAATGGAACCCATCTTTGCAAACTGTACCAGATGAGAGGAACGGGCATCCACATTAGCTCCACAGTCAATCAGCAGTGCCACACCGTCCGCAGTCGGAATCAACGGAGCCAGCGCCGGGCGCTCAATCCCTTTGATTCTTCCTACGATCGCCTGTCCACCGACCAGTACTGCACCGGTGCTTCCGGCCGAGACAAATGCATCCGCCTGTCCATGGCGTACCATGGTCAGTCCAACTACGATCGAAGAATCCTTCTTTGTGCGAATCGCAGCAACCGGTGGCTCTGCCGTCTCAATCACCTGAGTCGTCGACACCACCTCGATCCGGTCGGCGGGATAGGTATACTTTTTTAGTTCATTTTCTACCGCATCCTTCAATCCGGTAAGGATCAAATGAATATCCTCATGCTTGTTCGCAGCTGCAACCGCTCCTTTTACAATTTCTCCAGGCGCATTATCACCGCCCATTGCGTCTACCACAACGCGGACTATTTCGCTCATAGTGTCTCCTCCTGTTTTTCTATTACTTAATATACTAAACATCATTCTAAAAAGCAACAGAAAATTATACGAAAAAAGGTCTGTCACAGAAGAACAGTTCCTTCTGCGACAGACCTCATGCCTTCCGTAGAAAACGAAATACCTTGTCGGAATTAATCCTCTACTGGAATGATCTCTTTCTTGTTGTAAGTTCCGCAAGCCTTGCAGACTCTGTGCGGAAGCATCAGTGCTCCACACTTGCTGCACTTTACAAGATTCGGAGCAGTCATTTTCCAGTTTGCTCTTCTCTTGTCTCTTCTTGCTTTGGAAGTTTTATTCTTCGGACAGATAGACATGATAACACCTCCTTAAAGCCGTAATTTATCATAATTCATTCAGAAGCTGCAGATATACTGCGCTCCCCGGCAGAAATCAGCCTTTGCCATTTCCTGCCTGACTGAATATATCAAGGATCTTTGCCATTCTGGGGTCAAGGTCTGTCGGTCTGCAACTGCAGGATCCATGATTCAGATTCTGTCCACAGGTGCTGCACAGACCTTTACAGTCCTTCCGGCAAAGTACTCTTTCCGGCCAGACAAGCAGTGCCTCATCATGAACTAGCTGATCCACATTCAGGCTATAGCCCTCAATATAATCTTCATCATTTACATCCAGCTCGTTTTCGAATTGAATGTCCAGTCCGGAAGCCGTCGGCTCCAGACAGCGCGCACACGGAATGCATACAGTAAGATGTACCTTCCCGTTCACAGAAAGCTTCCGCTCTCCGATATTCTCAATCGTAAGCTCTACCGGTGTCGCCTTCTGAATCTGAAAATCACCAAAACGATACTTCAGCGAAGTCAGCTCCAGCGTCACCTCACGGTGAATGACCTTTCCATCGTTCAAGATTACTTCGGTAAGATCCAGCAAAATGTATTCCTCCTTAACGCACTTTATAGATTATACCCGCCCTTACAGGTTTTGTCAAGTATTTTTATTTTACCAGTTCTACAGTCTCGCGGCAGATTGCCAGCTCCTCGTTGGTCGGGATCACCGCTACCTTTACCGCAGAATCAGCTGTAGACAGCACAAAATTCTCACCGCGCTTCTCATTCATCTTCTCATCCATCTTGATGCCGAGATATCCAAGGTAGGAAAGTACCTTTCCACGAACCAGACCGGCATTCTCGCCGATACCACCGGTAAATGTGATCGCATCTACGCCGTTCATTGCCGCAACGTAAGAACCTACGTACTTTGCAACACGATAGCAGAATGCATCAATTGCCAGAGCTGCATCCTCATTGCCCTGCTCCATTGCTTCCTCAAGATCACGGAAGTCACTGGACAGACCGTTGGACAGTGCCATTACGCCAGACTCTTTGTTCAGGATGCGAAGCATCTCGGATACGTCGATGTTCTCCTTCTTGCAGACAAACTCTACAACAGCCGGATCCAGATCACCGGAACGGGTACCCATCACAAGGCCCTCCAACGGAGTCAGACCCATAGATGTATCTACACACTTTCCATTCTCTACTGCACTGATGGATGCGCCGTTGCCAAGGTGGCAGACGATAACTTTGGAATTGTCCTTGTCCAGGCCAAGGAACTTGATCGTCTCCTTGGAAACAAAGCTGTGAGAAGTGCCGTGGAAACCATACTTCCGTACTGCATACTTCTCATAGAATTTGGTCGGGATCGCATAACGATATGCCTTTGCCGGCATTGTCTGATGGAATGCGGTATCAAATACTGCTACGTTCGGCTTGCCCGGCATCAGCTCCATACATGCACGGATACCCATCAGGTTCGCCGGATTGTGCAGCGGTCCAAGGTCGCAGCACTCGTCGATAACGGAAATAACCTCATCGTCGATGACAACGGACTGTGTGATCTTAGAACCACCGTGCAGTACGCGGTGACCAATCGCCTCTACCTCATCCAGGCTCTTCAATACACCTGTCTTCGGATTTACCAGTGCATCCAATACCATCCGAATTGCCTCGGTATGTGTCGGCATCGGAGCCTCGGTGATCTCCTTTTCCCCGCCAGCCGGCTGATATACCAGTCTTCCATCCAGTCCGATACGCTCGCAAAGTCCTTTTGCAGCTACTGCCTCTGTGTCAGAGTTGATCAGCTGGAATTTCAGGGATGAGCTTCCGCAGTTGACAACTAATACGTTCATCTTTATATCCTCCTAAATCTTTTTAATAAAGCTTTTTCATTTTGTTAAGCGGATATTCGCAATCCGCTTCGCTACTTGCAGGATCACAAGGAATCTTCCCGCAAGCGGGCCCCTCCTTATGATATGTCATAACCGAATGCTGCTTTGCAGCTTATCAGGAGTGGCTTGCACCACTCCTAATACAAGCAAGTCCCAACCCACTGCTTATGACTTTGCGCAATTGAAGCAGGGACTTGCTTGATTCGGTTAAAGTGGATATTCGCAATCCGCTTCGCTACTTGCTCATAACCGAATGCTGCTTTGCAGCTTATCAGGAGTGGCTTGCACCACTCCTGATACAAGCAAGTCCCAACCCACTGCTTATGGCTTTGCGCAATTGAAGCAGGGAACTTGCTTGATTCGGTTAAAATATTGTCTTGACGACTTCTGTCCGGAAGAAATCCGGACAGGAAGGAAAGCGGACACCGGCCCGATCGGGGAGCGCGGATGTCCGCTTTGCTCTTTTTTGATTATGTATTACTTATTTGTTCTGGCACTGAACTGCAGTGATTGCTACAACGCCTACGATATCGTCTGCGGAGCATCCACGGGACAGATCGTTGACCGGAGCTGCGATACCCTGGGTAACCGGGCCGTATGCTTCTGCCTTTGCCAGTCTCTGAACGAGCTTGTAACCGATGTTGCCTGCATCCAGGTTCGGGAAAATCAGGACATTTGCATGACCTGCCACTTCGCTGCCCGGAGCCTTTGCCTCACCTACACTCGGAACGATCGCCGCGTCAAGCTGCATCTCACCATCCAGCTTAAGGTCCGGATTCTGCTCTCTTGCAATCTTCGTAGCCTCTACGACTTTGTCTACCAGTGCATGCTTTGCGCTTCCCTTTGTGGAGTGGGAAAGGAATGCTACCTTCGGCTCTGCTCCAACGAGGGAACGGAAGGACTCGGCCGAAGATGCTGCAATCGCTGCCAGCTCTTCCGGATTCGGATCCTGATTCAGTCCGCAGTCAGCAAACACGAATGTACCATTCTCGCCAAACTCACAGTTCGGAACTTCCATCAGGAAGAATGCGGATACAAGCTTTGTACCCGGCTTTGTCTTCAGAATCTGCAGACACGGTCTTAAAGTATCTGCGGTAGAGTGGCATGCACCTGAAACCATTCCGTCTGCATCGCCCATCTTTACCATCATAACACCATAGTAAAGATACTGATTCAGAAGAATCTCTTTTGCCTGCTCCGGAGTCATACCCTTTTTGGATCTGAGCTCAACGAGCTTGTCAATATATGCTGCTGTCTTGTCAGAGGTAGCCGGATCTACTACCTGGATACCGGTCAGGTCAAGGCCTTCTCCGTGCTTCTTCACGTCCTCATCCGTACCTACCAGTATAATATTCGCGATGCCTTCCTTCAGGATCTTCGCGGCAGCCTCATAGGTTCTTCTGTCTTCGCTCTCCGGTAATACAATCGTCTTTTTGTCTGCTTTTGCTTTCTCTTTCAGAACATCAATAATTGCCATGATTCATGGACTCCTTTCGCTTGTATTGTAACTGCGCCCGCCATCTTTTCACGATAACAGAGTGCGGCTATCTTTTTCAGCTATACCGATTATAACCCAAATTCTTACAGGGGACAAGATGAAATTTGCATTGCGAAGGGCTTTTTTGTCTGTTAAAATGGAGTTTACAGCTATTGTTTCAAAAAGAAAACAAAAAGGAGGAGCGATACGCATGCGCAGCGTCGGAATTATCGCAGAATACAACCCGCTTCACACCGGGCATAAATACCATATCCAGAAAGCCCGAAGGATGGCAAATGCAGACTACACCGTTGTCGTGATGAGTCCGGACTTTGTGCAGCGCGGAACCCCGGCGATCTTTGACAAGTATACACGCACCCGGATGGCACTGCTTGCCGGCGCAGACCTCGTACTGGAGTTGCCTATCTGCTACGCTACCGGAAGCGCAGAATATTTTGCCCGCGGTGCGATCGGGATGCTTGATGCACTCGGATGCGTCGATACCGTGTGTTTCGGAAGCGAGACGGCAGACGGCAATCTTCTCTCACAGCTGGCTGACATCCTTGTACTTGAGCCGCCCGTGTATCAGGACGTGCTGCGCAGGGAGCAAAAGGCAGGAAAGACATTTCCGCAGGCACGCGCCACGGCACTTGCGGCAGTGCTTGCAGACAGGGATAATGAATTTCTGCGACAGCTCTCCATGCCAAACAATATTCTTGCGCTCGAATACTGCAAAGCGCTGCAGCAGCTCTCTTCTTCTATTTTACCGCTTCCGATTCTCCGGCAGGGCAATGGGTATCACGATGAGGCCCTGAGCGATACATTCTGCTCGGCGACCGCACTGCGGGAGGCATTGTTACAGGGACAAGGACCGGAAGAAATACAGATAAAACAGCGAAACCTCACATCACTGCTTTCCTACATACCGGAAACCTGCCATCCACTCTTTCTGAAGGCTGCACGTGCACCGGTAACCGCAGATGATTTTCTCCCGTTACTTATAGATAAGCTGCTCACAATCTCCGACTTTTCCGGCTATTTTGATATTTCCCCGGAGCTCTCAGACCGAATCCGGAAGCTGCGCTTTTCCTGCATCGGGAAATCCTTTGCTGAAATCACTGCACTTTTAAAGACACGACAGCTGACGGAGGCTCGGATTCGCCGCGCATTGCTGCATCTAACGCTGGATTTGCAGCAGAGCTCCCTGTCCTGCTTTTGGGTAAACGGCACTGTCTTCTACGCACGGTTGCTCGGATTCAAAAAAAACGCCGGTCCGTTGCTGCACGCCATCAGGCATTCCGCAAACATTCCATTACTTGCAAAGCCTTCCAATGCTGAAACTATCCTGAAAAATTTTTATTCTAAACAGCCGGATCGGCTCTCCTGCGCTCTGGAAATGCTACGAATGGATTTTCTGGCTTCCCACCGGTATGAAGGAGTTTCTTCCTATAAATATAATCGGGAATTTGTGCCGGAATTCAAGAAGAGTCCCATAATCATAGAATGACAGCGCAGATATTCTCCATCCATTTCAGAGCCCCATCACGCTACCAGAATCAAAATTTCTGAGGTTATCAATAAATCCCCCTCAAAAAGCAATTCACATCACGCTTTCTGAGAGGGATTTTCCCTTTTACCTTATATGATCCTTGTGCTTCCTGTCAGCTTTCTGCCTTATCCGTATGCATATCCAGAGTTTGCTTATCAGCAATATCTTCTTGCACAAACCGGTGTCTGATAATACGCATTGGAAATGATAATTCCGCTGCGGGAATTTGCTGCATGTACAATCTGTCCGCCGCCAATGTAGATCGCTACATGGTCGATGCTTCCGGTCGAATTATAGAACAGCAAATCACCCGGCTGCAGATTGTCTAGGCTAATTGATGTGCCGCCGTAAGACTGGGACTCTGCAGTTCTGGACAGATACAGCCCGAAATTTGCAAATACGGTCTGTACAAATCCGGAACAGTCTGCCCCTTCTGTAAGACTTGTCCCGCCCCATACATATGGGTTACCGACATACTGCACGGCAAAATCCGCGATCTGCTGACCAACGCCAGATGTCGAAGGCGCCTCGGTCTCCGGTGCTTCCGTGTACGGCGCTTCTGTTTCCGGCGCCTCCGTGTACGGTGCCTCGGTCTCCGGTGCTTCCGTATATGGTGCTTCTGTTTCCGGTGCTTCCGTATATGGCGCTTCTGTTTCCGGTGCCTCCGTGTACGGTGCCTCCGTCTCCGGTGCTTCCGTATATGGCGCTTCTGTTTCCGGTGCCTCCGTCTCCGCCGGTGCTTCTGTCCATACAGTCTCATCCGTTGCAGGTGCTTCGGTCCACGTCGTTTCATCCGAATCATCCGGATAAGATGCTTCCTCTGTATCGGAAGAATCATCTACCGTCGGCTCCTCATAAGTCTCCTCCGGCAATGTTTCTGCCGTATCATCGGATACCTCGTAATCGGCCGCCTCCGCTGCCTCCTGCTCTGCACTCAGTCTGGCCTGCTCCTCCTCGATCGTCTCCGCGGTCGGATAATAGGTCTTATAATCTACATAATAAGCATTGACATATCCGTAAACATCTCCACCTAATGCGACCTTCATCCAGTCCCCATCCCATGCGACAACCTCAAGCTCGTCTTTTTCATGTGCGGTAGCGAGTACCTCGCTGTCCTCATTTGCGTCGGAACGGATATTCAGATCCGTCGGATGTACCATCGCTACATTATAGGCAGCTTTCTGTGCAACTGCGTCCGCAGCCTCCCCTGTCACAAAATATTCTGCCTTTACATACCCTTCCGCATTACCGGAACGGATCTTATACCAATCACCGTCCTGCTCCTCAATGGTTGCAGAGCCATTGTTGTAAATCTTTGCCGTAACGGCGCTGTCTGTGCTTGCTGACTCCCGGATATTGATGTATTCTTCACACTGCGCAAATGCCAGTGTTCCAACCAGAGAGGTATCTGTATCCGATTCAGCCGCTATCTCCGTCGCAGCTTCCTCTGCCATCGCCGGAATGTACAGACTCTGTGCCAGCAATCCGATCATCATGCAAAACGAAACCGCTTTTGACAGCCCTTTCTTCATGAACTTTGCCTCCTTCATATTTATGATGTTGGGGGCAATAAGTCATGCTTTTTCATGCAAGCATGAGACGCATGACCTTTCGACCCTTGCATCATATTTCTTACAAAAGTATTGCATATATGCTAACAAATAATAACAAATTTCAATTTGATGGTCAATGCTTTTCACCGACTCTTAATAATACTTTCATAATTTTTTCATAAAGTTCGTGCTTTCGAAGCTGTATAAGGCAGTTTCATTTTGCAAAGCGTAATATTTAGTTCTTAAAGCTGTGGATCGGAGCCGGAATGCGTCCTTTACGATTTACGAACGCATCACAGGAGAAGGAATTCACCGGCATGATCGGTGCATAGCCAAGCAGTCCGCCGAACTCTACTGTCTCGCCAACCTTCTTGCCAATGACCGGAATGATACGAACTGCCGTCGTCTTCTGGTTCACCATACCGATCGCCATCTCATCTGCAATGATACCGGAAATCGTCGTCGCCTTCGTATCGCCCGGGATTGCGATCATATCCAAGCCTACGGAGCAGACACAGGTCATCGCTTCGAGCTTCTCGATCGTCAGGGCGCCGGCTTTTACCGCGTCGATCATGCCCTGGTCCTCACTGACCGGAATAAACGCGCCGCTTAATCCGCCGACATAAGAAGAAGCCATGACACCGCCCTTCTTTACCTGATCATTCAGAAGTGCCAGCGCTGCAGTTGTTCCCGGTGCTCCGGCATATTCCAGGCCGATTTCACAGAGAATATCTGCCACACTATCTCCGATCGCCGGCGTCGGTGCAAGAGAAAGATCCACAATACCGAACGGTACGCCAAGGCGTTTGGATGCTTCCTGTGCAACCAGCTGTCCGACACGGGTGACTTTGAATGCAGTCTTTTTAATTGTCTCACAGAGCACTTCAAAGCTGCTGCCACGCACGGATTCCAGGGCATGTTTTACAACGCCCGGCCCGCTGACGCCGACATTAATAATCGCATCTGTCTCTGTGACACCGTGGAACGCACCTGCCATAAACGGGTTATCATCCGGCGCATTGCAGAATACAACAAGCTTTGCACAGCCAAGTGAATCATTTTCCTTCGTCAGCTCTGCCGCCTGCAGTATCACATCCCCAAGCAGACGAACTGCATCCATATCGATGCCGCATTTCGTCGAACCGACATTAACGGAGCTGCAGACAAAATCCGTCGTTGCAAGTGCTTCCGGGATCGAACGGATCAGATACTCATCCGCCTTTGTCATTCCCTTTGATACAAGCGCAGAATAGCCGCCAAGGAAATTAACGCCGACCTTCTTTGCTGCACGATCCAGCGTCTTTGCGATCGTCACAAAGTCCTCCGGGCATTTGCAGGCACTTCCGCCAACGAGTGCGATCGGCGTGACGGAAATCCGCTTATTTACAATCGGAATTCCGAACTCACGCTCAATATCCTCGCCGGTTGATACCAGATCCTTCGCCACTGTCGTGATCTTCCTGTAAATATTTTCATTGAGCTTTTCCAGATCATCCGTGATGCAGTCAAGCAGGCTGATGCCGAGTGTGATCGTTCGCACATCCAGATTCTCCTGCGTAATCATGTTGTTCGTCTCTTTTACTTCGAATATATTAATCATGCCCTCACCTCAGATCCGATGCATCATGTTGAAAATGTCTTCATGCTGACAGAGAATGGAAACTCCGATCTCTTTTCCGACTGCTTCAAGCTCATCTGCAATCTGAGCTGCGGACTTTTCACATTTCGTCGCATCGGTCACCATCATCATATTAAAATATCCCTGTACAATCGTCTGAGAAATATCCAGAATATTGACATTGTTCTCTGCCAGATATGTACATACCCTCGCGATAATTCCCACGGTATCCTTTCCTACTACAGTAATAATTGTTTTCTTCATGCTGTCTCCTTTTCTCCCTGTCTCGGGGTCCGCGGGATGTCCCGCTCTTCTTTTGTCCGTGTATCACACGGCTATCAACTCCGACGGCTCGTCCCGCTTTGCGATCTGAATCGGAAAATCCGTCGCCTTGTATGGATTATCTCCATCCGTGATCTCTGTGCAGACCGTCGCCATCGCAAGTGCCTCATAATTGTTCTCCCGGCTCAGATGTCCGAGCATAACTGCCTTCATCCGGTCGTTTAATATCTCACCGAGCAGACGCCCGGCATTGTCGTTCGAAAGATGTCCCTTTCGTCCCAGAATACGCTGCTTCAGATAGTAGGGGTACGAGCCGACCTGCAGCATATTGATATCATGGTTCGACTCAATCAGTACAGCGTCCAGCCCCCTGAGGTGATCGACAATATAATCATCATAATACCCAAGGTCTGTTGCCACCGCTACAGACTTTTCACCACAGCTGAACCGATATGCCACCGGCTCTGCCGCATCGTGAGAAACCCGAAACGGAAGCACTGCAAGCTCCCCGATCTCAAACCGAATATCCGGCGCAACGGTGTGAAACAGGGAACTGTCCACCTTGCCAAGCATATTCTGCTCCAGCATCGTTTGTATCGTTCCCTGTGTCGAATACACCGGTATCCCATACTTTCTGGCCAGTACGCCAAGTCCTTTTATATGATCCGAATGCTCATGGGTAATCAGAATCGCATCGAGCTCCTTCGGATCGCGGTCGATCGCATGCAAGCCTTCCGTCACACGCTTCCCGCTGATGCCTGCGTCAATCAGCACATTGGTATGATCTGTTCCCACAAAAATGCAGTTCCCGCTGCTTCCGCTGGCAATACTACAAAAATCCATGTTCTCTCAGTCCTTTGTCCATTTGTTCATATGTATTTTGCACAATATCACTGCTGTTGTCAATCACCAATTGACAGGCAGCCCGGAAATCGCATTCATTTTTCTGATTTGCCATGATCCTGCGGCACATTTCCTCCGAATAGCCGCGGCTTTCCTGCAACCGTTTGATCCGCACAGCATCATCTGTATGGACATACCAGATCTCATCGCAAATCTCATCATAGTGATCTTCCAGGAGAAGTGCCGCTTCGACGGTCACGAATGGCACACACCCCCGTTTTTGTTCTGCCTCGACCTCCGACTTGATCCATCGTCGGATAGATGGATGCATAATTGCATTCAACCGCGCCATTTTCTGCGGATCTGTATAAACGATCGCGCCAAGCTTCGGACGGCTGATCGTCCCATCGGCATTTAAAACCGTCGTTCCGAACAGTTCGACGATCCTGCGATAGCAGCTCTCATGCGGCTGTTGCAGCAGATGTCCAACCTGATCAGCCTGAATGACACGTGCGCCATAATGCTCTTTCAAGTACATCAGTACCGTGCTTTTTCCGGCCCCGACTCCGCCGGTAATTCCTAGTACTTTCATTCTTCCCTCCTCTGCATGTGGCTATTTCGCCTCATACCAGTCTTTGCCGGAGTGCACATCCACTTCCAGCTTTACCCGCAGATCGGCAGCATGCATCATCTCATCGCGAAGCAGCTTCTCGACTCTTGGCAGCTCTTCCTTTGCGGTCTCAATTAGAAGCTCATCGTGTACCTGTAAAATCAGGCGGGACTTCATTCCCGCTGCCCGCAACGCCTCATCCACACGAATCATCGCAATCTTGATAATATCAGCTGCAGTACCCTGAATCGGCGCATTCATCGCCACGCGCTCCCCGAATGATCGCTGCATGAAATTCGAAGACTTCAACTCCGGCACCGGACGTCTCCGTCCGAACATCGTCGTGACATAGCCCTTCTCCTTCGCATCCGCCACGGCCTGATCCAAAAATCGTTTGATACCCGGATAGGTCTTAAAGTACTGCTCGATATACTCTTGCGCCTCCTTGCGCGTGATACTCAGATCCTGGCTGAGTCCAAACGAACTGATTCCATATACAATACCAAAATTGACTGCCTTTGCGTTCCGACGAAGCAGCGGTGTCACCTCCTCCGGCTTTACATGAAAGACCTGCGAGGCTGTGATTGTGTGAATATCCTGTGCATCCTGATATGCCTGAATGAGCATCTCGTCTCCGGATAAATGAGCCAGAACGCGCAGCTCAATCTGCGAATAATCCGCATCCAAAAAGACAAAACCCTGCCTTGGCACAAAAACCTTCCGTATCAGACGGCCAAGCTCCATCCGGATCGGAATATTCTGCAGGTTCGGCTCAGTGCTGCTTAAACGCCCCGTCGCCGTGATCGTCTGATGGAATTTTCCATGAATCCTTCCATCCTCCGCAATATAATTCGCCAGCCCATCCGCGTAGGTCGATTTCAGCTTTGTCAGCTGCCGGTACTCCAGAATGTGAGCCACGATCGGATAATCGACCGCCAGCTTCTCCAGTACATCCGCTGCCGTCGAATAGCCGGTCTTTGTCTTTTTGCCGTGCGGCAGCTGCAGCTTCTCAAATAAAATGACACCAAGCTGTTTCGGAGAATTGATATTAAATATCTCTCCGGCCTCTTCACAGATCTGCTGCTCCAGCTCCCCGATCCGGCCAGACAGCTGACTGCCATAAGATGCGAGCGCCTCCCGCTCCACACCGATCCCGGCATCCTCCATATGACGCAGGGTAAAAACGAGCGGCATCTCCACTTCAGTAAAGAGCTTCATCATATCTTCTGCGTACAGCCGTTCCTCCAGCACCGGGAGTACCTGATATGCAATAGCCGCCATCCGGCAGACATACCGCAAAAAATCCTCCCGCTGCTCCACAGCAGCCTGATGCAGCGGCATCTTCCCAAGCAGCTCTGATTTCGACGGCACCATCCAGTCCAGATAGTCTCGCGCCAGATCCTCCGCCTCATAGCTTCCCTTTAATGGATTCAGCAGATAAGCCGCGATTGCCGCATCAAACAAAGCGGCATCCTGCATGGAAAGCGGCAGTCGCATCAGCTGGGGCTTCAGATCAATTGTAACAGCCTGCTCCATACTATGGATTGTCTCAGCAAGCTTCATCGTTAAATATGTCTCCGTCAGAAAGCCCTCACAGGCGAGAAAAACTGCCTCCTGCTTTTTCTCGCTGACCGCTGCTCCGAGGAGACTGCCGTCCTCACCAAAAATCAGCTGAAACGCCGCTCGCCTGCCCGCCAGTCCGGCTAGTATCTCTTCTGCCCGCGAAAGATCGCTGACCCATTCATATGTCTCCTCGCTCTTTTTCGTATCTTCCTGTACGGAAGAGAACCGTCCGAGCAGATTTTTAAATTCCAGACGGCGACACAGCTCCAGCGCCTCCGGTGTATATAAATTCTCAATCCGTGCAGCCGTCTCATCCAGAGTATACGGTACCTGCAAATCAATGGTCGCCAACGTCTTGCTCATCTGTGCCAGATCATAATGATTCCGCAGAGACTCCCGCGCACGGGCTGGCATGATCGCATCTACATGAGCATATGCCTCCTCGATTGAACCATACTGCACGATGATCTTTGTCGCCGTCTTCTCTCCGATGCCCGGCACACCCGGGATGTTGTCGCTTGTATCGCCCATTAATGCCTTCAGATCGATGAACTGGGTCGGTGTCACCTGATATTTTTCCTTTACCTGGTCGGCATAATAGTCCTCGATTTCTGTCCCTGTTGCCTTTGTCTTCGGAATCCGGATCTGGATTTTTCCGGTAGCCAGCTGCAGCAGATCCCGGTCCCCTGATACAATCGATACCGAAAGACCCGCCCGCTCCATCTGGCGGGAGACCGTACCTAAAATGTCGTCTGCTTCATATCCCTCCAAAGACATGACCGGAATGTGCATCGCCCCGAGCATTTCCTTCATCAGCGGCACCTGTTCGCGCAACTCCTCCGGCATCGGCTTACGCGTTCCCTTGTATGCCTCGTACATTTTATGCCGGAATGTCGGCGCATGCAGGTCAAAAGCAACCGCTACGTAATCCGCCTGTTCCTCCTCGAGTACCTTAAACATAATATTAAGGAAGCCATACACTGCATTGGTATGCTTTCCCTCGCTGTTGGTCAGCATCGGAAGCCCGTAAAATGCACGATTTAAAATGCTGTGTCCATCTATCAAAACGATCTTTTCTGGCATAATATCGGATCCTTTCTACTACTTCATTTCCTGCTTGTGTCATTCTGCGCAAACAGGTATTCACAGTCCTGCCCTGCCGTTCATCTCTTTCGCGCTACTCCCCTGTTTTCTCCGGCCCCGCCTGCAAAAGCGGCTCCGGTCCTGCACTGATCTGCTGGCCATCCGGTTCTGTATCCGGCATCTCAAAGACTGCCTCCTGATGACGTTCCACCCGGATCTGCGTATCAGCAGGCAGCTCCTGATCTTCTGAAAAAATCCCCTGTGACCGCATTCGGAGCAGTGCGCGCTGGATCGTCGTATACTCTGTCTGCCCCTGTTTAAGCTCGTATCCGGTATAAGCGCTTCCAATCAACAAACACTCTGTCAGGACAAGTAAAATCCCCCCAACCGCTCCGAGCACCCTCCGGCGCCGGAGTCTCCGCCATGACGCGCGGATATCATCTGAGAGCATACGCCGGAAATCGTAGTCATGGTGATCGCCAGAATCCAAAAGATCCAACGCCTGATACACCGTATAGTACGTATCCAGCTCATCCATGCAGTCGCTGCAGTGCGCGATATGATGTAAAAATGCTTCGAGTTCTTTTTCTGAAAGCTCTTTTTTTACATAAGCAGTAATCATTCTGCGCGCCTCATTACAGTTCATATGCATTCCTTCCTCTCTCTGGAATTCTATCCGTCTATCATACCATGACGCAACGCTTCTCACAAGCACTTATCCAACAAATCTTGTAAAACACTCCGCTACATGATATGATAATTACAATGCGCCGCCCGTAAACAGGCGGCAGAATGGAGACTATTAAGGAGACTATTAATATGAAAGAAAAGCTCTACACTATCCCGCTCAATGATGCAGTGAATGAAAATGATGAATGCCCATTCTGCTTTATTGAGCGCAAGCTGGAACAAGACATGATCAACTTTGTGCTCGGAAGCTCCTCGTCCTATATGGAGAGTGATATCCGTGAGCAGACGGACAAGATCGGCTTCTGCCGCACCCATATGAAAAAAATGTTTGACTACGGCAACACGCTCGGCAACTCTCTGATTCTGAAAACGCATTATCAGAAGCTGCAGAAAGAATTTCAGGAGCAGATAAAGCACTTTACGCCCGGAAAAGTCTCGCTCGCAGACCGTCTGAGAAAACAGTCCTCCGGCAACAATTCCATTGCCGCCTGGGCGGCCCAAAAAGATTGCTCCTGCTATGTCTGCAACGGATTGCAGGAAAATTTCGACCGTTACATGGAGACCTTTTTTTATATGTACACAAAGGATTCTGCCTTCCATGACAAGATCGTAAACGGCAAGGGCTTCTGTCTGCACCACTTCGGATTACTCTGTGAAAATGCAGACCGCTATTTAAATGAAAAACAGAAAGCAGCCTTTTACCCGGAGGTTTTTGCCCTGATGGAACAGAACCTGCATCGGCTTGAGGAAGACATCTCATGGCTCATCGACAAATTCGACTATCGGAACAAGGATGCCGACTGGAAGACATCAAAGGATGCTCTGCAGCGCGGCATGCAGAAGCTCCGCGGCGGATATCCGGCAGATCCGGTATTTAAGGCACAGTAACCATCTCTCTTGTAAAGCGGACATTCTGTCAGAAAAGCACGAAGCTCATTTTCCAATGGGCTCCGTGCCAGGTGAGATCCTGATTCAGTTGAACCGCAGTCGCAGTGTCCGGATTTCAAATGGCCGGATCGTCAATCGTATCTCATTTCCTTCTACCGGAAGCGGTGTCTCCTGCTCTTCGAGCATGTTACAGTCGCAGGCTTCTGTAAGGGCAAAGCCTGAATCTGCCAAAAATTCATCCACCGATACTGTAACGTCTGCCCGGCGGTTGAACGCCTCATACAGCCGGATGATAACACCGTCTCCATCCTCCGCCTGCTTTACAACCTCGATAAATACATTTTCCGCATCGACATGCACGAAGGAAGCATGCGCTGTCAGCTGACCGGCGGTCCGTGTCTGACATTTCTCCGTTCCGGCAAGCATACTGTCTGCCGCAGCCTTTGCCTGTACCGCAAGCAGCGGATTATTCAGCGCATAGGCACGATTGATTGTCCCTGCCTCGCGAAAATCACCGGAATGCGGATAAATCACATAGGTAAAGCTGTGGTGCTCTTTGTCAGCTGCCGGATTCGGATCCGTTGCAGACTTGAGCATAGAAAGACCGATCACGCCATCGTGAACACTGACACCATATTTACAGTCATTTAAAACGCTCACGCCATAGCCGTTTTCTGCCACGTCGAGCCATTTATGATGGCACACTTCAAACCGTGCAAAATCCCACGACGTATTATAATGCGTCTTGCGCGTGACATTTCCATACTGAATCTCGTAGGTTGCCTCATCCGTGTGAATATCCACAGGGAAGAGCGTCTTCAGGAAAATCTTCTGCTCCCGCCAGTCGATCTCGTTGCGAATCTTCAGCTCCGGACTGTCGGCCTCCAGGGAGATATACTGCGTGATCTCCGAATCCAGGTAGCGCCGCACGACCTGAATTGTCGCACGCAGTGGACCATCCTCGATCAGAGAAAGATGCTGCACATCCGTGATCTCCCATGATTTTTCCACATAGTAATTATTGACATCCCATGCGTCATAATTGTGTGGACGGTCCTCATAAGTCATAAGCACATTGCCGTTCTTTCCTGCCTTCAAAAGCTCCCTCCTTGCTTTTTTATCATAGATCGAAGAGAACTGACCATTCGGGTCAAGCGTTACTTTGAGGTAATCATTTTCCAGATGATGCAGTGAAGCAGCTAATGTCCCGCTTTCCCTGTATATCAGCTCTTTTGTCTTCACATCCGTGCGTGGCAGTACTGCATACTGTTGCCAGCCTTTTGCCGGAACGGCATTTGCCCGGAAGAGCCATGCACCGTCCGCTGTCTTCTGTACCGAATAAAGATTTTCCCCATCTGATACGACCGGGTCGACATGCGCATCCTCCCATTCAAATGGCACAAGCCCGGTCTGCGCCCATCCATTTGGATTAAATACAGTAAGCGCAGCCGCCCCTTGCCGAGTATGCTCAGCAATCGCGTGCAAAGCATTGGAAAGCAGTGCATGTCCTTCTGTGAGCAGCTTTTCATACTCTGTCTTCGAGTCCTCATACACCTCATAAATAGAAGAGCCAGGAAGGATGTCGTGGAACTGATTGCGCAGGGCGATCTCCCACAGTGCGTCCAACTCCTGCTTCGGATAGGAAAGCCCAGTCAGACGGTGTGCCAGCGTTGAAAAGCATTCGATATTTTCAAGCAGAAATTCCGACCGGCGATTGTAGTTTTTATTACGCGCCATTGACGTATACGTGCCGCGATGATATTCCAGATACAGCTCGCCGACCCACACCGGCAGATATTTCCGGCCTCTGACCTGATCTTCCAACTCATGGAAAAAGTCCGCTGCCGTGCTCTGTACCGTCTGCGGACAACCCGGAATGCCTTTTGCCAGACGGCGCTGATTCTCCAGCATCTCCTTTGTAGGACCGCCTCCTCCATCTCCAAATCCATAGGACATGAGCACTTCGTCATTTAAATATTTCTGACTGTAACGGTGCCACGCGCCCTTGACCTGCGATGGATTGATAAACGCATTATAGGTCGTAAAATGCGCGGTGTGCTCGCTGCCCTGCTCGGCCGGTGCCTGATAGTCACGGCTCGGTGAAAAATGCGTCAGAATCCGTGTCCCGTCAATTCCCTCCCATTCAAAGGTATCGTATGGCATTTTGTTAAATTCATTCCAGCTGATCTTCGTCGTCATAAAATAGCGGATGCCACATTTTTTCATAATCTGCGGCAAAGCAGCCGAGTAGCCAAACACATCCGGAAGCCAGAGAATCTCATTGTCCGTTCCGAATTCCTCCCGGAAAAAGCGCTTGCCATAAAGGAATTGGCGCACAAGTGACTCACCGGAGGTCAGATTGCAGTCTGCCTCAAGGAACATGCCGCCTTCTGTTTCCCAGCGCCCTTCTTTCACCCGCTCTTTTATCTCCTCATAGACCTGCGGTGCGTTCTTTTTTACATATTTATAGAGCTGTGGCTGGCTGGACATAAACTTGTACTCCGGATACCGGCGCATCAGCTCAAGTACCGTCGAGAAGCTCCGGACCGCTTTATCCTCCGTCACCGCCAGCGTCCATTTCCACGCCACATCAATGTGCGTATGTCCAACGCAATACACCTTCTGCCGCGCCACTCCCGCATACCGCTCATAAA
Source organism: Lachnospiraceae bacterium (assembly GCA_902363135.1). GTDB lineage: Bacteria > Bacillota > Clostridia > Lachnospirales > Lachnospiraceae > Choladousia. Next base: position 538,177 of record CABIZF010000001.1, on the reverse strand, counting down.
ATTCCTGATCCAGATAGTCCTGCGCTGCTTTTAAGGACTTCTCATAAGCATCTGAATATGGCTTGCGCAGATCCAGAAGATTCAGGGATTCATTTAAGTTCAAAATGATGTCCCGATACTCGGTATCACTCTCCCGAAGCAAACACGCAGTGTCATACGGCATTTTCAGGTCATAATAGTACTTCTCCGTCTCCCGGTGCAACACCTTGATCCGGGCATCCAGCACCAGATTCATATTGTGGTCGCCGGTAAATGCTGAAAGCATGATGCGATACCGCTCTCCTGCCTTCGCATGCTCGGTAAGCAGCACCTCCCGGTGGTTAATATCCAGCCCCTGCTTCAGCACATCATTGACATAAATCGTAAATTGTGGATTTGTCGCATCCCAGCCGTCCTCTTTTCCGGTCATCTGTTCATAAACGATACATTGCCCATCCATCTCTTCCGGAATCGTCACAAAGGTCTCAAACCAGTAATACGCCCGATGCCCGCCCCAGGACATTGGATACCGGTCACAGTATGCCCAGTCATCTGTATTTACCTTTGAAACATCCGGAAACTTTTCCGCCGACTGCACATAGCGAAATCCGCTCACCGGCGTCTCATCTGTATAAATCAGCCCTTCCAGATCACGTAAAAGCTTGCCTATCCGTTCTCTCAGAAAAATCATCGTATGCCTCCTTCTAAAATCATTCGGGTGCTCCCGCCCTTTTCTTTGATTATGTATGCTTTTTTATGTGGCGTCAATTAATTTTTGATGTTTTAGGATTGCGAGAGCATGAAATGCGAAGCAATCCGTAATCATAGTATCACCTTTTTGAACGAAGAATTTTTCGCAGCAAACCGCCCGGCCTTATAACACCGGGCGATCTGTTTCTGATCCGTGTTTTGCGGTTCAATAAGTCATGCTATATTATAGAAGCAACAGAAACTATCACTTTGCACATGGCGGACAGGACACCGGCGCATCAAAGCTCGGATTGAAGGCATAAAAATTCCGGGACTCCAGCTGTTCCTGTGTTGCACGCAGTGCCTCGCCAAACCGCTGGAAATGCACGATCTCGCGAGCCCGCAAAAACCGGATCGGATCCGCCACCTCCGGATCCTTCACCAGCCGCAGGATATTATCATAGGTCAGCCGTGCCTTCTGCTCCGCCGCCAGATCCTCAAACAGGTCTGCGACCGGATCACCGGTTGACTGTAGCTCTGATGCAGAAAACGGATACCCGCCTGCCGACTGCGGCCAGATCCCAACCGTATGATCAGCATAGTACGGTGCAAAACCCGCCTTCTCCAGTTCTTCTGATGAAAGATTGCGGGTCAGCTGATGAACGATCGTTGCAACCATCTCCAGATGAGCCAGCTCTTCGGTGCCGACATCCGTAAGCACCGCCATTGCAGTCCGGTTTGAAGCGGTAAATCGCTGTGAGAGATAACGCATGGAAGCCCCAATTTCGCCATCGGGTCCACCGTATTGACTTAAAATGATCTGCGCGATTTTTGCATTTGGTGTCGTGATATTGACTGGGTATTCTAGGCGTTTTTCATAATTCCACATCTAACAGGCACCTCCTTCCCATGGCCACGGCTGCTGACTCCAGACGAAGGAATCATGAATCGAATCGCGGGCCGTATCCAGAGTCAGCGGGCCGTACAGACGTTCATATTCCTTCAGTGCCGCATTGCGCATCCGGCTGTGTTTGCGAAAATACGCCAGAGCATCTGCATCGTCCGGATGTGTGTCAAGAAAAAGCAGGGCATCATAAGCGGCAAAGCTCACTTCATTGATATAATTCAACAGCTGGCTGCGGCTTCCGGTCGGAAGCTCCGGCTGCATATCCCGGTCTTCTATCTGGTTTTTCATTTTGCACTCATTTGCCATGGCAGTTCTCGGTGCCTGTGGGTTTTCACCACATTCCTCCATCCCGCACCTGCTCTCCGGCACAGGCCTCCCCATTGCCGGATTAGAAATCCGGCAATTACGTACATTGTACATCTGCGGATTCTGATTCATACAGGAATTCCGGTTCATACTCTGCGCCCTCCTTTCCCGCAAAACGGCTTATGAAGTTCATGGAAAACCGTTCCGTACTGCAGTGCTCTGGCGCGCTCAATCGGCTGCTCCCAGTGTTGAAACGGTACATAGCCCATCGCAAGCGGGGCATTTGCTTCATATAGATGATGATAGATTGCAGCTTCCTCTCCCCCGGAAAAAGTCGGGGAGCAGCTGCAGTCTGAAGCTCTCAGTTCAGGCATAACAACTCCATCCTCTGAAATAATTCTTTCTCTACAGAATATGCCTGCCTCGAAAAACTTGTGAAACAATATTGCAATTGTCCTTGCTGTTTCTAAAAAGCTGCTATATGATAGGGATGCCTGCTAAAATAGTTCAGACAGAATATTCTGTCTGATACCTTGACATCAAAGGCAGGATTATCTGATTTAATGATACGATTTCAAAGGAGGAAATTATGATCGTTCCAAATTACTTTGAAGACCTTAGCGTGCTTCACAAAAATACGCTCCCGAACCGTGCTTACTATATCCCCACTTCTACACCGAGGGAGCTGCTGCCGGAGGAACGCGAGACATCGGATCGCTTTTTGCTGCTATCCGGAACATGGAAATTCCGATATTATGAAAATGTCTATGACCTGAAGGATGAATTTTACCGGGAAGGCTATGATATGACCGGTTTTCAGGATGTTCCGGTTCCGGGTGTGTGGCAGAACTACGGCTGTGACCTGCACCAGTATACAAACGACTGCTATCCGTTCCCGATGGATCCGCCGTATGTCCCGGTGATCAACCCATGCGGTGCTTATGTACATAGCTTTTATTATGAAAAAAATGCGGCTGTGCCGCGTGCATACCTGAATTTTGAAGGCGTCGACTCCTGCTTTTATGTATGGCTGAACGGCAGCTTTGTCGGCTACAGCCAGGTATCCCACTCCACAAGTGAATTTGATGTCACCGCTATGATACGCGACGGAGAAAATACGCTCGCCGTACTTGTCGTCAAATGGTGCGACGGCAGCTATTTCGAGGATCAGGACAAATTCCGGATGAGCGGAATTTTCCGTGACGTTTATCTGCTGAACCGCCCGGAAGAAGGCATCTGCGACTATTTTCTGAAAGCACTGCCATCCAGTGACTATAAGAACGGCACGATCCAGATTGCATTTACCTACCGCCACGCTTCACTTCCGGTAAAAGCCGTGCTCAAAGACGCTGACGGTACCGTTCTCGCGACGAAAACTGCAGCCGATAAGCTGACTTTCGACATCTCCGACGCACATCTCTGGAATGCGGAAGATCCATATCTGTATCAGCTCACCCTCACCTGCGCGGGCGAGTCAATCTACGAGCAGGTCGGTATCCGGGAAATCCATGCAACAGATGGCGTGCTCTACATCAATGGTACAAAAGTTAAATTTCACGGAACAAACCGACATGACAGCGATCCTGTCACCGGCTTTACGATCAGCATCCCACAGCTTATGAAGGATCTGACCTTGATGAAGGAACATAATATGAATGCGATCCGGACAAGTCACTACCCGAATCCGCCACATTTTTATCAGCTCTATGACCGCTTCGGCTTCTACATCATCGACGAAGCAGACAACGAAAGCCATGGTACTTCCGACGTCTACGATCCGGACACGAGCCGGCTGCACCGTTCAAAGAGCTGGAATATCGCGATCGCGGACAATCCGCTGTACAATGAAACGACGCTTGACCGAACCAGGCTCCTCGTGGAACGCGATAAGAACCGTCCGAGTGTCGTTATCTGGTCTATGGGAAATGAATGCGCTTATGGCTGTACCTTCGAGGAAGCTCTAAAATGGACCAAAGCCTTTGACAATACACGCCTGACACATTATGAGAGCGCACGGCATGTCTCTGATAAACGCAAATATGATTTCAGCAATCTGGATCTGTTCAGCCGAATGTACCCGACAATCCCGGACATCCATGCTTACTTTGAAACCGACGGCTCCAAGCCATTCGTCATGTGTGAATACTGCCATGCGATGGGCAACGGCCCTGGCGATCTTGAAGACTATTTTGAAGTCATTCAGGCCTATGACGGTGCCTGCGGCGGCTTTGTCTGGGAGTGGTGTGACCATGCAATTGATCTCGGCAAGACAATTCACGGGAAGGAAAAATATGCCTACGGCGGCGACCACGGAGAATACCCTAATGACGGCAATTTCTGCATGGATGGCCTCGTTTACCCGGATCGTACCCCGCACACCGGGCTGATGGAATTCAAAAATGTATTTCGCCCGGTTCGCGTCGTTTCCTTTGATGCATCCACCGGAAAAGCTGTGCTGCGCAACTACATGGACTTTACGAATCTGAAGGATCTGCTCATGCTCTCCTACGAAGTGACTGTGGACGGCGCAATACTCACCTCCGGCACGATTGCTGATCCGAATACGCTTAACCTTGCTCCGCATGCAGAAAAGGAAATCACGCTGCCGCTGCCGAAAATTACTGCCGGTAAGGGCTTTCTGAAGCTTTCCTACATCCAGACCGCAGCCCTGCCACTTGTACCGGAGGGACATCTCCTCGGTTTTGATGAACTGATCCTTGAATCTGAGGATGCCCGCAACCAGAAGACTGTCTCACTGCTCGCAGCGCCGGAGACATCCACAACTGCTGCGCAGCCTCTGACTATTCGGCAGGATGACCATTACCTTACCATCTCCTCGCCGGAATTCTGTTATACCTATGACAAGCTTATCGGTGTATTTACAAAAATGGTATACAAAAATCAGTCACTCCTTGACTGTCCGATGGAGTATAACATCTGGCGTGCTCCGACAGATAACGACCGCATCATCGAAAACGAATGGAGGACGGCTCAGTTTGACCGAACCATGACGAGAAGCTATCAGACGGATGTACGGATGGATGAGCATGCTCACAGTGTACAGATCCACACAACACTTTCTCTGTCCGCATGCTACATCCAGCGGATTTTGAATATGCAGGCCGTATTCACTGTCTTTGCAGATGGTGCTGTTGATCTCTCTCTTGCCGTGACCCGCGATCCGATCTTCCCGATGCTGCCACGCTTTGGCATACGACTCTTCCTTCCAAATGAACTGAATCAGGTCGATTATTTTGGCATCGGGCCGTTCGAGAGTTATATCGACAAACGACGTGCCGGTTACCATGGCTGCTTCTCTTCTGATGTCCGTGCAATGCATGAGGATTATCTTCGCCCGCAGGAAAATGGCAGCCATTATGATTGTGACTATGTGACAATCGGCAATACAGATGTGTCACTGACTGCCGCAAGCGCCGTACCATTCTCATTCAACGCCTCCGTCTACACAGAGGAAGAACTGACAAAAAAAGCACACAATTATGAACTGGAAGAATCCGGTCACACGGTTCTCTGCATCGATTATCGTCAGAACGGTATCGGCTCCAACAGCTGTGGACCGGAGCTGCTTGAAAAATACCGGCTGGATGAGACGGAATTTACATTTGCGTTCCGGCTGGTACCTCAGTGCTAAAAGCAATAACGTAAAGCGACAACTAAATTATCTTCACGACACCTAATATATTTATTGTACCTCGTGAAAAGATATGCTATAATAATGTCAAGCTGTTTTACAAAATTATCTTTACGCTATGAGGAGGCAAAAACGATATGAAGCTGACATTGGAAGGAATTAAAAACACCACCGTGTTTCAGAAAGCCGGAATTTTACTTCCGGGCTATGATGTTGCTGCTGTTTCAAAAAAAGCAAAGCAAGCACCTCGCTGGGCACACTTTGGCATCGGAAATATTTTCCGTATCTTTATCGGTGGTATCGCCGACGGATTACTGGAGGCCGGTGTACTTGACCGTGGTCTCACCTGCATCGAGACGTTTGACTATGATGTCGTAGATAAAATATACACGCCATATGACAACCTCGGTCTGAGTGTCATTCTCCATGCCGACGGCACCAGAACGTACAAAGTACTCGGATCTATGGCCGAAGCGGTAAAAGCCCAGTCCTCCGATCCGGCACACTGGGCACGCCTGAAGGAAGTGTTCCGCAGCAAAGAGCTGCAGCTTATCTCCTTTACAATTACAGAAAAAGGCTATGCTCTCGCCGGATCAGACGGCATCTATTTTCCATTTATTCAATCGGATATCGATAACGGTCCGGAGAAGGCAACCAGCGCGATGGCCGTCCTGACTGCTATGCTTTACGTCCGCTATCAGGACAGCCGCACTCCGATTGCACTCGTCTCCATGGATAACTGCTCACACAACGGTGATTTACTGCGCCATTCCGTCCTCACAATGGCCAGGGAATGGCAGAAAAAAGGGTACGTCACAGAAGATTTTCTTGCATGGCTTGGCGATGAGACGCAGGTCTCCTTCCCGTGGACCATGATCGATAAGATCACACCGCGGCCAAGCGACGCGATCGCGGCCGATCTGGAGGCGCTCGGCGTCGAGGATATGGCTCCGGTCATCACCTCAAAGCGTACCTACATCGCACCGTTTATCAACGCAGAGCAGCCGCAGTACCTCGTTATCGAGGATCGTTTTCCGAACGGTCGTCCGGAGCTGGAAAAGGGCTTTGGCGTCTATCTGGCCGATCGTGCGACCGTCAATCTCTCGGAGCGTATGAAGGTCACTGCCTGCCTGAATCCGGTTCATTCCGCGACCGGTCCGGTCGGTGTCGTACTCGGCGAGGAGCTCTATGCAAAAATGCTCAATACGAACCCGGATATGATGAAAATGGCACGTATGGTCGCTTATGACGAGGGCCTTCCAATGGTTGAGGATCCGAAAATTCTCTCTCCGAAGGCGTTCACCGACGAACTCTTCACCGACCGCTTCCCCAATGAGTATCTTGGCGATACGAATCTGCGGCTTGCCACCGATACGTCACAGGGCGTCGGTGTCCGCTTCGGTGAGACAATCAAAGCCTACATGAAAAAATATGGCAGCGCCGAACGTCTGACTGCGATCCCGCTCGGTATTGCCGGATGGCTGCGCTACATGCTCGGTGTCGATGACATGGGAAATACTTACGAGCTCGCCCCGGACCCAATGGTACCGGAAATCCAGGCGGCGCTTTCTTCTGTCGTGTTTGGCAACCCAGAAAGCCTGACCGATCAGCTCCACCCGATCCTCTCAAATGAAAAGGTATTTTTCATCGACCTTTACAAAGCAGGGCTTGGTGAAAAAATCGAGGGGATGTTCCGCGAAATGATCAACGGAAAAGGAAGCACAAAAGCAACCATTCACAAATACATGAATCGCTGACTATCCCAGACGCAGATATCTCTTCCCTGCACAGAATTCCCCTGTGCAGGGAAATAAGGAAGGAATTCCAATGAAATCTTACTATCTCTCTCACTACTTTGATCCAAAAAATGCAGCCCCGTTTCTGCTGCTGTCGTTTCTCGGACTTGTCATCGTACTTGCCATTGTTCTTATCACCGCAAAAATTCAGGTACATCAGAAGCTGAATGCCGCCGACTACTCACCGCGGACGATCCGGCAGATTCACAGCCGCCACCGCAAGCGGGAGTACAACCTGGTCGAGCGTTTTTTCGAAATGGTCTTCTGCAGCACTTCGATTCTGATGTTTCTCTCACTCTACTACATCATTGACGAAAAAATTCCGGAAGTGTCCGTGTACTGGCAGAAATATCAGGATTTCATTCTGCTGATCTTTCTCGCCTGCTCCGTCATCTTAAACGGCTGGCTTGATCGGGCACTCGTCCCCCTGCGCTGTATCACAGCGGATCAAAAGGCATCAATCCGGCTCGTGTCCTCGTTCTACATCGTACTCATTTTGCTGTACATCAAATTCATTTACCTGGATGACAACTACGACGCCCTGATCCTGTATTTCATCACACTAGCCGTAGGACGCTTCATTTACTTTGATTTTACCTGGCATGATTTCTGCTCTACGGTGCATGGTGTACTCACCAATCTGCCACTGCTCGCGCTGATGGGCTGCTATTCCGCCTTTGTCTGCTGGTACGGATTTCACACCGACTTTTTGCTCACCTCCAACGGCGTGATTCTGAGCACTCTGCTGGCACATCTGTTCATGGACGCATCCATCTTCGTGCTTGACCGGACGCGACTGCTACAGCTCTTTTTATAAGGCCGTCGGCCCGTTTATCCAGAACACATTCTTTTTATGGATATGACTTGTGACCTGCACAAAAATCCGCTATAATAATCCATAAAATACCTGAATCCTTCCGGTGCAGCAATGCCCGGTTTCTTTTCAGTATAAGGAGAAAAGAGAAATTATGAAAATTGTATTGCAGGATCTGACCAAAACTTTCCCGGGGCGCAGCAAAAAAGAGCCATCTGAGGTCGTGGCCGTCGATCACTTCAACTTTGAAATCCCGGATGGCAAGCTGATCGGGCTGCTCGGTCCATCCGGCTGCGGGAAGAGCACAACCTTAAATCTGCTTTGCGGGCTTCTCTCTCCTACGGATGGCAGTATCCTGTTCGGCGATGAGGATGTCACCGCGCTTCCGCCGGAACGACGCGGCGTCGGCATGGTTTTTCAAAACTATGCCCTCTATCCGCATCTGACCGTACGCCAAAATATTTTATTTCCGCTGCAGAATTTAAAAGGTAAGGACAAGCTGACGAAAGCTGCCATGAATGAACGCACAAAGACCGCTGCCCGGCTCGTACAGATCGAGGAACTGATGGAACGCAAGCCATCTGAGCTCTCCGGCGGTCAGCAGCAGCGCGTGGCAATTGCCCGTGCACTCGTGAAAATGCCGCGTGTCCTCCTCTTAGATGAGCCGCTCTCAAATCTGGATGCGCGGCTTCGATTACAGACCCGTGAGGAGATCCGCCGCATTCAGCAGGAGACAAAGATCACAACCGTCTTTGTCACACATGATCAGGACGAGGCGATGAGTATTTCCGACCTGATCGTCGTGATGTGTAAAGGGGTCGTGCAGCAAATCGGAAAACCTCAGGATGTCTACGATGATCCGGCGAATCTTTTCGTTGCAAAGTTTCTCGGCACTCCGCCGATCAATGTATTCTCCGGAAACGTGCGCTCCGGACAACTGCTCGTCGGAGAAAATCCCGTGCTTACGGTTCCAGGTGTCTCGGATCAGGATGTGTTTGTCGGAATCCGCCCGGAAGGCTTTATCCCGGCTTCGGACGGTCCGTTGTGCTGTACGTTCGAAGGTGTCGAGGTCATGGGACGCGATATCAGTGTCGTTTCAAACCATGTAAACAGTGAGAATGCCTCGATCCGTTCCATCATCACCGCAGAAACACCGATCGATACGACTGCAAGGACGATCCGGTTTTCCTTAAAGCCGACAAAGGTATTCCTGTTTGAAAAAGAATCCGGCAAACGGATCCGTTTTCAGAACGCAGACTAAAGGAGCTATATTATTATGGAAAAGAAAAGCTTTAAAGCATGGCTGTACCTGCTGCCGGCGATTCTGTTTCTGGGATTCTTCCTGGTCTACCCACTCATCGACGTGTTCATCTACTCGTTTGAAGAAGGGTACAATTCCGCATCTCAGACTTACTACGGCGTCGGCTGGTACAACTACTCTTACGTCCTGCATGATCCATATTTTCTGCAGGCTATTAAAAATACGTTTCTGCTCGTGATCATCACCGTGCCGCTCTCCACCCTGCTGGCACTGCTGATCTCGGCAGCCTTAAGCTCAATCCGGCCGCTGCGCCAGGCCTTTCAGACCATCTACTTCCTGCCTTATGTCACAAATACACTGGCCGTCGGTCTTGTATTTATGATCCTGTTCAAAAAGACGCCTTACACCGACGGGCTGATCAATCTCATGCTCGCATGGTTTGGCGCAGGCCCGGTGGATTTCATCGACGGACCGTACTGGGCAAAAATGTTTGTTCTGTGCTTTTACACGATCTGGGTCGTCATGCCATTCAAGATTCTGATCCTGACCGGCGCCCTCGCCTCGGTCGATCAGAGCTACTACAACGCAGCCCGCGTCGATGGTACGTCGCGATTTCGCATTTTCATGCGGATTACGCTTCCGATGATCTCCCCGATGATCTTTTATCTGGTCATCACTGGCTTCATCGGTGCATTCAAATCCTACAGCGACGCAGTCGCACTGTTCGGCACAAATCTGAACGCAGCCGGGATGAATACGATCGTTGGCTACGTCTATGACATGCTTTACGGGGAAGGCGGCGGCTACCCATCCTATGCGTCAGCCGCGGCGATCCTGCTCTTTATTATCGTACTGACAATCACCTGCATCAACCTTCTTGTCAGCAGGAGAAAGGTATTCTATGGAAAAGCAAACAACTGACTACAAAAAGACCATGCGCACAGAAAAGCAACAGGGCGTCCTGCGAAATATACTCGTCTACTTTCTGCTGCTTTTATGGGCCGTCATCGTCCTGTTTCCATTTTACTGGATGCTGCTTACCTCGGTGAAAAGCTATGGCAGCTACAACGCCGAGCATATTCCCTCATTTTTCACACTGCACCCGACCCTGCAGAACTATCAGGACGCTTTTACCGCAGTCCCGCTCGGCCGCTATCTCGCCAATACCCTGTTTTTCACGATCATAACGACCGCAGCCATGCTCATTGTCATCACACTCGCGGCATTTGCCTTCGCGCGTCTGAAATTCACCGGGAAGAATCTGACCTTTACGCTCTTTCTCTCCCTGATGATGATCCCGAATGAGCTCGTCATTATCACAAATTTTGTCACGATCACCAACCTGAACATGCGCAACACCTTTTCCGGCCTGATCCTCCCTTCTATCACCTCTGTTTTTTACATTTATCTTCTGAAGGAAAATTTCGAGCAGGTACCGGATGAGCTCTATCGCGCCGCAAAGGTCGACGGCACCTCTGACCTGAAATACCTGTTGCGTGTACTCATGCCAATCTGCCGCCCGACCCTGATCACCGTCACAATCCTCAAGATCATCGAATGCTGGAATTCCTATGTCTGGCCACGGCTGATTACCGACGATCCGAACTACTATCTCGTCTCAAACGGCATTCAGGAAATCCGCGAAAATGGCTTTGGCCGGGAAAACATTCCGGCTATGATGGCTGCAGTTGTCGTGATCTCCGCCCCGCTCATTGTCCTGTTTCTGATTTTTCGAAACAAGGTCATGGCTGGCGTTTCCAGAGGAGGGACTAAGGGATGAAAAAAATATCGAAAGTCTTATCGCTTACCGTTGCCGCATCCTCACTTCTGCTGCTTTCAGGCTGCCACGGGGCAAAGGAGGCAAAAAGCCTTGCAATCCCGGACAAATTCGATACTTCCAGGTCATATGAGATCACTTTCTGGGCCAAGAACGACACGAACAAAACGCAGACCGATATTTATAAAAAAGCCATCTCAGATTTTGAAGCGCTTTATCCAAACATCAAGGTCGACCTGCGACTGTACACGGATTACGGAAAAATTTATAATGATGTCATCACAAACATTGCGACTGACACGACGCCAAACGTCTGCATCACCTATCCGGATCACATCGCCACCTATTTAAGCGGCGAGGGAACCGTCGTACCGCTCGATACTCTTTTTTCCAATGAAAAATACGGATTTGGAGGCTCCGAGCTTGCTTACGACGGACCGGGTGAATCAGACATGATTGACAAATATCTGGAGGAATGCACATTCTCCGATCATACTTATGCTGTTCCATTCATGCGTTCTACCGAAGCCTGCTATGTCAATAAGACATACGTGGAAAAGCTCGGTTATACGCTTCCGGATACGCTGACATGGGATTTCATATGGGAAGTCTCAGAAGCTGCAATGAAGCAAAATGCCGACGGCACCTATGCCATCAATGATCAGGATGTGCTGATTCCATTCATTTACAAATCGACCGATAATATGATGATTCAGATGCTGAAGCAAAAAAATGCTGACTATTCTTCAGATGACGGCACAGTCGGTCTGTTCAACGATACGACGTCAGAACTGCTTCTGGAGATCGCGGCCCACGTCAAGAGCGGTGCTTTTTCGACCTTCAAGATTTCCGGCTATCCGGCCAACTTTTTAAATGCCGGCCAGTGTATCTTCGCTGTGGATTCGACGGCAGGCGCAACGTGGATGGGCGAGGATGCCCCGCTCTCCGATATCAGCGCAGACGCCGTCACTTCTTTTGATACCGAAGTGATGACCGTACCGCAGTTTGATCCAGAACACCCGCAAATGATCAGCCAGGGACCGTCCATCTGCATTTTTAATAAGTCTGACTCACAGGAGGTACTCGCTTCCTGGCTGTTCACACAATATCTTCTGACCAATGACGTACAGATCGCCTACTCCGAAACCGAAGGCTATATCCCGGTCACAAAAAAGGCACAGGAAGCTGCCGCCTATCAGGATTACCTCTCCCGATGTGGCGAAGATACCTCGACCCATTACGAAGTAAAGATCAAAGCTGCCAAGCTTCTTCTGTCTCACATTGATGACACCTTCGTTACACCGGTATTCAACGGCTCCGCCTCTTTGCGCGATGCTGCCGGTCAGCTCATTGAGACCGTCTCCAAATCCGTCCGTAGAAAAAAAGAGGTCAATGACGATTTCATTCAGTCCATGTACCGCGACGTCACCTCGCTCTACCATCTGGATCAGATCGATGCATCATCCTCCGGCGGCAAAGCAGATCTCGGTCCGCTTCCGGATACAGCGATTGCTCTGCTCGGCGGGCTGATCGTCACCTGGATTCTGATTCTTCTGTATATATTTACACAGATAGGGAAAAAGAGACGCAGAAACAGGCGACTTACTTGATTCCATTGAAGAAATGAGGTATAATAATTTTTGCAAATCATTCATAAGCAAAAAGGAGAGGTATTATGAAGAAGAACATTGCACTGGCACTGACACTTTCCATGGCATTCGCTTTTTCCTGCACGGCTATGGCCGAGGAAACTACCGAGGCCGCTACAGAAGCTGCTACAGAGGCTGTTTCCGAAGCAGAGTCTGAGGATGTAAAGTCCGAAGGTGTTATGACCTATGACGAGTACATGGCTGCAGCAGTCGACGATGAAGTTGTGATCGAGGCTTATGTACAGGCAAAACAGTCCTGGTGGGAAGACAAAGCTACCCTCTATACTCAGGATAAGGACGGCGCTTATTTCGTATACAACGCTGCCTGCTCTGAAGATGACTATGCAAAGCTCGTTCCGGGTACCAAGATCAAAGTCACCGGCTACAAGGCTGAGTGGTCCGGCGAGGTCGAGATCGCAGATGCGACAATCGAGATCGAGGATGGCGAATACATCGCTCCGGTTAAGGATGTTACTGATCTGCTCGGCAAGGATGAACTGATCGACTACCAGAACCAGTTCGTTTCCTTCAAGGGTATGACCGTAGAGTCAGCCGGTCAGGACGAGTCCGGTAACGACGTCGCTTTCCTTTACAACTATGATGGCTCAGGCTCTGATGGAGACGATCTTTACTTCAACGTTTCCTTAAACGGAGAGACCTATACATTCACCGTTGAGTCTTATCTGTGCGACAACACAACTGATGTGTATAAGGCAGTCAAGGAGCTGAAGATCGGTGACAAGATCGATATGGAAGGCTTCCTGTACTGGTACGAGGGCGTAAATCCGCATATCACTTCTGTGACCGCTGCAGAGTAAAGCTGACAAAATAAGGCTTCGAAGTATTTTGCTTCGAAGCCTCTTTTTATCTGCTTTGACTCACTCTTATTTTACCAAGTAAAGCAGACATTCGCAATCCATCCCTGCAGCTCTACTGACAGGGCCTGGCTTCATTACTTGCTCATGATCGTAGTTGCTTTAGTTCGCTTTTGCTTTAGTTCGCTTTCACTTTACCTTGCTACCGCGATGCAATACAGATATACTAACCGATACCAGCTAGGATAGCAAGTATTTTTTTTCATACAATTTTTTCACTGCCTATTGCTCTGCACAACGGAAGCAGGAAACTTACCTGCTCCAGAATAATAAATAGAAAAAAAGCTTCCTGTAACCCTTCTTCGGATTCCAGGAAGCTCTCACTTCTCTCTGTTTTGTTTAATCGTCTGCTGTTTCTTCTATTCTGCTGCAGCTTCTTCCTCTGCATCGTCTGTCTCTTCTGCCTTTGCATAGTCAGCTATATGAAAGATCGTGTCGTCTTCCGGTGTGATCAGATGGATTCCTTTCTCCTCCAAGTGCAGATCCTTGACGTGCATATCCCGTACCTCCGGGGAAATCTCCTTAAAGTCAATCACAATCGTATCCAGAAGCTGATCCGGCTCTGCTTTATAATGAATCTCGGAAAGCTCCTGCTCCACAATGCCCTGTACGATCTCCGCATTCTCAAATTTGACCGGAACACTGGTAGAAATCTTCTCACCCTTTACCAGAGCCTGGAAATCCAGAGACATAATCTGACGCTGCATGCTATTGTAATCAATATCTTTTACAATTGCGCTGACCTTTTTATCTCCAAGATCCAGAACGACCTGCGCGCCCTTTGTATTCTTGCCGATAAACCGCATTGCATCCTTTGTATCAAACTGAAGCGGCATGGACTCCTCCATCTCGCGTCCATACAGAACACCTGTTGTAAATCCATCCCGCCTTAACTTCTTTGCCTTTACTGCTGTATCTCTCTTCTGCGCTTTCAGTGTTGTAATCATAATCTGTTCCTCCTGTTTTTCCTTATTCGGTCGCGGCATCGCGATCCTGGTCTGGTCTTCAGGTCTTTCAGTTTTTCTGGAAACAGCCCTTGGCCCGTACATAATCAAAAAAGCTCTCTCTACAGCTTTTACAAAACGTGTAGTTAAGAGCTCTTTGTAAGTTCCCTATGCACTATGGATATTATAGCACTAATAGAACAGATTGCAAGTCATCCAAACCGGATTTCATACTTTGTTCACATTTTCCCAACTTCATCATCTTTCTTTCGCCAAAGCAAAAGCTTCTATCCTTCGCGCCTCTTCCCCCAGAAGAACAAAGCAACTGTCCCCGGGCCTGTATGACTGCCGATTGTCGTGCCGATGTCGTTGATCTCTACCTTCCCCTTCAGATGTGGAAAATATTCCTCTACCAGCGCAGCCACAGCCTTTGCATCTTCCAGACACGCCGATTGTGAAATATAACATTTATCTGCATAGTCCGCACCATTTGCCGCATTTTCTTTCATCCGTTCAACAATTGCCGCGATCACCTTACGCTTCGTACGGATCTTGCTGCGCGGAATCAGCTTTCCCTCATCATTGACATTTAAAAGCGGGCAGATATTCAAAAGACCGCCGACAAAGCCTGCTGTTTTGGAAATACGGCCGCCGCGGATATAGAAAGTCAGATCTGTCGAGAAGAACCAGTGATTGACCTCCAGTCGATGTGCCAGGATCCACTGCTCCAATTCGCCCAGAGACAGACCTGCATCCCGCTGATCCGCAATCTTATCCATCAAAAGCCCGTATCCGGACGACGCTGCCAGCGAATCTACGATGCATATTTTTCGTTGCGGATACTTCTCTTCCAGATTTGTTTTTGCGATCATCGCAGAATTGATTACACCGGTAATACCAGAAGACAGGCAGACATGGAGAATGTCCTTTCCATCCTTCAGAAAAGGCTCAAAATAAGCCTCAAACTCTTCTGCATTGATCTGTGACGTCTTTGTCATTGCTCCATTTGCCATTGCCGCATAAAACTCCGGAAACGGCATTGACTTTCCAAGGTCATCCGGATACTGTTTTCCATCCAGTTCATAATGAAAGCAAATATAATGAATATCCCTTGACCGAAAGTGCTCCTCGGTCAGGTCTGCTGTCGAGCAGCAGCTGATAATATAATCTCCCATGTCAAACATTCCTCCCTGACTTGTTATTGTTTTCCATCTCTAGTTTACACAAGCCGGAGAAGATGGTCAAGCAAAAGAAGTATTTTACTGTATATTCATCCAAAGATTCTCATAATGAATTGTCGGGTTTTTATCTGAAGTTGCAAGATACAGTCTGCAATCATGCGGCTCTATATCCACCAGTAATTTTTGTTTCCACAGTCCTTCCTGCTCTCCTGTCATTACCCGAACAACGCTATATGATGTTGGAATGCCTAGTTGCTGTAATGTATAGGCTTCTTTTAAAACACTCTCTGATTTATTTAAAATGAATATCAGGCTGCTGTTTTTTCCATGTTGAACAAATACCATTTCTTTTCGTTCCTCACCCAAGAATGGAATATTTGCTTTTCTTCTGATATCTGGCTTCAAGAATAAGAACAGCTCCCGACGATCTTTTTTAATTAAATGAAGCGGATCTGACGTATAGATACAGCTTCCTGACATTGCCGCAAGAAGTGCAAGACTATATATCTCCCTCTCGTTTAAACGAATCTGGAACTCCCGAAGCATGACCGCATCTGGATCGATCTGGTAATAATTATGATTTGTATAATTATTTCCAACGAGACACCGCATCATATTCTGCGGACCAAACTCACCGTTCCAGCTGGAACCTACATCTCCACCAATACGCATTCCATCTGCATATCCTACAAATGGTAAAAACGGTGCAATACAGCCGAGCCAATAGCTTTCTTCACCAATTGCCTCTCTGATCATCTGAAGATACTCTCTGAAATATTCTACTGATGTTTTTCCAGGTGTATGTCTTTTTACCCTGCTACTGTCCTGCAAGCCCCACAGCATAAAATCGGTCTTAAACATACGAGCTCCCCAGTCATGAAGTGTTGTAAAAACATTACGCATATATTCCATTGCATCCGGATGAGACGTATCTAATATATAGTACTCTTCATCCTGGTACCCCCACGGCTTTGGTTCGTTATCCGTAATCCATGGTCGAACCGGTTTATCATCCAGATCATATAAAATCCAATCCGGATGCTGTCGATACAATTTGCTTCTATTTCCTACCATAAATGCCCCAACCCATATGCCTGGCAAATATCCTGCCTGATTGATTCGTTCAAACGCTTCCTGCAAGCCAAGCGGGAACCGTTCTGTACATTCCAGCCAATCTCCTGTTGACGGAAAATATCCGGCATCAATTTGAAAATAACGGATCGGTGGTTTTTCCTCCATTTTTTCCAATCCTGTTAAATATTCCTCCAGCTGAACCCGGTCAAAATTATGATAGCAATAGTACCAGGAGCACCAATGATACGCAGGCGGTGCTGCCAATCTGGCTCCCATCTCTCTTCCAATCTTTTTAGCAGCTTTTTCTAATCCACTTTCTATCGTCTCAGAATACTCTATATAAAATTCTGGCAGAAGTACTGCGCTTCTCTTCATACGTTCTGTTCTTAAACCATAAGAACAAATCATTGTTTCTTTTTCTGTCCTTAATCCACTTCCATCCGTATAAAATGCTCTCTTAAATGCCTCTGTTTCGCAAATATTTTCATAATGCTTCTGTTCTTCTGAATAAAGCAACAATGCAGCTTTCTCTTCCCCTAAAAACTGCAATGCGCCAAGTCCATAACTCATCACGATATCTGCCGATTTAATTTTTTCTTTTGTCCAATATCCAGTATTTCCTCCCATCCCCTCTGCTGCCTGATAACATCCGTCAGCATTTGTCTTCGCTCTGTAAAAATAATGAAATGTATGCGGAAGCTCTTCCCAACCGTCTAAGCGATACCGAAAACATATCCTGTTTTCTTCTCTTTGCTCTATTTCAAGACAAATGCTTCCCTCAGAAAGCTCCCATAAAATCTTCTGTTCTGTTACCGTCACGCGAATCGGATGAACTTCACTTCCATCCATTCCCGGATATAGATCCTCAAGCAACATCCGCCCCTTGGATTTAATGCGAATTCTTCCATCTTTCGCTACAATATACTCCATATATTCCTCTCCATTCTTTATCTTCACGCTACAGCTACATCTGACTTTCAATCTACTTCTTCCTCAGATCAGTTTAGTACCTTCTGTTTCCTCTGCCAGAAATTCATGCGCCATCACAAGCATTACACTGGCAGTCCAGGTATACGCTCTGTCTCTGAGTCCGTCTCCGGTTAAAGCATCAAAATTCTCTGCACAGCCACTCTTCAAAACCATTTCACAAAACTTTTCGGTCAGACTTTTTACAAACTCTTTTTCTCCGCATTCCCACAATCCGTCTGCCAACAGCATTGTACTCGGAGCCCAAATCGGTCCCCGCCAGTAACCATCTGACTCATATAACGGACTTTGCGGACTTTCTGTTGCCAGTCCATGTTCGGTGCAAAAACGTTTGCTTTTCAGCTGCCTGATCATATACTGCTTCTTATCCTCTGGCAGCTCCATTCCAAGAAGTATTGGCATATACACCAATAAACTTTCAGAATCTATTTTTTCTCTTGTAATTGTACGAATTGCAATAGGCTTTTCACCATCAAACAGCTGAGAAAAAAGCTGCTGCTTCATCTTTTCTGCCCTGTGGTTCCAATGTTCCATCTCTTCCGTCCTACCGATCGCATCAGCCAAATTTGCCAGTTCTTCCATCTGTATAATCAAAAAAGTAGCCAAATCTGGTGATGTAACCGGCGGCAATTCATGAAATACTGTAGAGTTATCCCATCCAGAATCATTTCCGTGTGTATACTCACACAATCCATCATGATCTTGATCCCGATAGTTCAGCCACCACTCTGTCCACTTACTCAGGCCCTGATATGCTTCATATTCTTGGTCTTTATCTAAATGCATTATTCTTTTCAAATGTCGCAGTGTCCAGCCATGAATCGGTGGTTTACAATAATTGTCAATGATAAGCGAGTCATTGATACTGTCTGGTAATCTTCCGGTCTCAGTCTGATTATCAAATGGCAGCATGAACTGATTCCATGCTTCCTGCGGATTTTCATATGCCAAGGCCATAGCATTAAAGCAATGATCCCAGGTCCAGACATTACACATCCAGTTTTTAGACATAAACATTGTATCTCGCTTCAAAAATCCTTTCTTCTTTACAATGCTGCTCCAGTTTACATAAGCAGCCTTCCGTCTGGCTTCTTCAAAGCGCTCCGGTACCACCGGCATGGACTGATAAAACATATCAAATTCCTTTTTTGCATCTTCGCATACCTGATCAATGTCGTAATCAGTGTTCTTCTGATACCAAGAATCCTCAATCTCCTCAAGCACCACTGTAAATGTTCGATCTACCGCATCTACCTGAAATGCTGCATGCATCGCCCCACTCACATTCCATTTCTGATCCAGATTTTCTTTTCCACCCTGGCAGGTAAGCATATATCTGGTTTTTGTTCCAAAGCTATTTACCAGATAAGAAAGCCCTCTACCTGTCATCACTGGCTCTATCATCTCAAAACTGCCCTGGTGTAGCATTTCAAAGCGAATCCCGAACATTTCTCCCTTCCCTGTTATCACCAGAGTGTCAGCATCTGCAAAAGAAAAAGTAATGACGCCACAGCCACATTTTACTTCCAATGCATGTGGCTGTGCCTCCACGGTATAGCTAAGTTCTTCATCTCCGTTTACTGGTATCAATTGGGCAATAAATGGCATCTGGGCCATTCCATGCACAGTTCTTAAATAAATGCCCTTTTTAATTTCCTGCCCATTAAATATTCCTTCATGGTATCCGACTACCATGTAGCTTCCTCTCGTACTAAATGGCATTTCCTGCAAATTCAACTTCATATTTCTTTTTCCTCCCTTTTCTACTATACTATCCTTTCAGTCCAGAAAACGTAATTCCTTCAATAAAATATCTTTGTGCCATAAAATAAACTACTATCATTGGTAGCGTAATTACCGTCGACAACGCCATCATCAAATTCCACTCACTATTATGCTGTCCCATAAAATTCTGCAGTGCCAGTGAAACAGTTTTCAGATTTTCCTTATCCAGATAAAGCAACGGTCCCATAAAATCATTCCAGGTACTCATAAAAGTAAAAACACCTACAGAACACAATACCGGTTTTGCCATCGGTACAAGAATTTTACTGTAAATCGTAAAATAACTTGCTCCATCTACCAGAGCTGCCTCATCATATTCCTTTGGAATTCCAGCATAAAACTGTCGAACCAGAAACACATTAAATGCATTTCCGAAAAAGCACGGAACAGTCAGTGGAATAAATGTATTATAAGCTCCCACCGACTGCCAGATTAGGAACTGTGGAATCATCAGAACTGTCTGCGGAATCATCATAGTGGACAGCAACAGTGCAAACCAAAGCTTTCTCCCCGGAAATCGCAGTCTTGAAAAACCAAATGCAATAAAGCTGGAGCTCAAAATGCACCCTACCATATTAATCAATACAATAATCGCCGAATTTATAAAATATTTTCCAAATGGTGCCCGTTCAAATGCTTTTTTGAAATTTTCCAGGTCATAATGGCTTGGCAACCATTGAATTGGCGTAGTCATGATTTCCCGATTTGTCATAAACGCACTCCGCACCATCCAGAAAAAAGGAAACAGCATCGCAATAGAAATCAAAATCAACAATATATACGCAATGCATCGTGCTCGCTTGATCTTTTTCATAAGTCAGTCTCCATTCTCATAAATTACCCATTTATTAGATGTCTTAAATACCAGTCCTGTCAATGCTGCAATAATCACAAATAATACCCACGACATGGCTGCTGAATACCCCATCTTTGATTGTTTGAATGCTGTTCTATATACCAGCAAAGAATAAAAGAGGCTTGCATTGGATGGTCCTCCATCCGTCATAATATAAGACTGTGTAAACGTTTGCATAGAACCAATAATCGCCATGACAAGATTATAAAAAATGATTGGAGTCATCATCGGTACCGTAATGTTTTTAAACCTTGCAACCGGACCGGCACCATCCAATTCCGCAGCTTCATACAACTGCCTCGGTACTCCCTGAAGTCCTGCCAAATAGATCACGACGGTATTTCCCGCTGACCATACTGCCATAACTGCCAAAGAAGGAATGACCTCCTTCGGACTGAAAATAAAATTGTGAGAAGAGCCGCCCAATGCACGAATGATACTATTTAAAAGTCCATACATCGGATTGTAAATATACATCCAGATTGCAGAGCTTGCCACTACTGGTACGATGGATGGAATATAAAAAATCGTTCGAAATACGGACATTCCTTTTACATTTGTATTCAAAAGCATCGCAATCAGTAATGGAATACAAGTTACCAGTGGAACCGACAGCAACGTATAATATGCGGTCACCTGAAGAGACTTTAAGACCAATGGATCCTTAAACAGATTTTTATAATTCTCAAGCCCGATAAATTTCCACGGCGTAATCACGTCCCAGCTTGTAAAACTGATCCCCATGCTGAACAACATTGGGCCAAAATTAAAGCAAAACAGTCCTATAATCGCCGGACCGATAAAAAAATATCCCCACTTTAATTGAGCTTTTTCTCTAACAGTTAATTTCTTCAAATTCCCTACCCCCAGTATTCATTTCTACGGATATGCTTCACAGAAGGTCAAAAAATGCCCGGCCTGTACTTTATTGCAGACCAGGCATTTCTTTTAAGCCTTATTTATCAATGATATATATCTGACTATTTCCAATATCCACCAATACTATCTGACAGGTCCAAAGATGTAAGTGCCTCCTCTGCAGTCGTCTCTCCCAGCCATACACTATCCAGAGCCGGTACAATCGTATTGTCAACAATTACCGGGAAATTTTTAACCCTTACGTTGTCCCCCAATATCGTAGTATCTGCCTGCAAAATATTCTTAAATGCCTCGCACATTTCCGTTGCATCTACCTTTGAATAAGTGGAAATCCATTTCTGTTCATTCTCTCCACCATCAAATACTTCCAGCGTTTGTGGAAGACCTCCAAGCGATACTCCCTGATTCAGTGCTGCATCAACCGAATTTGTGAAATTTGTAAAATACTGATAGAAATCAAATGCCGCTTCGTTTTCGGCCGCGTTCGGAGACATACACAGACCTGCTGTCCAGCTTATATCCGCAGCCTGCTGAAACGCCGGAACCGGTGCTACGCCCACATCAAATCCTTCATTTGTATAGTTTGCAAGCGCCCAACCGCCATCTATTACCATTGCGACCTGACCATTCATCAACATCGCCGACGCATCAGAGAAGGCTCCTTTTGCCATAGCACTCGACGGAGCACAATGAATCGTATTGCCAAGATCTGCAATCGCCTGAATTACTTCTATTCCCTCTGGTGTGCTGATATCAAGCGCATCACCAGCCTCATTCAAAATCCCAACACCGTTTGTGTGAAGTAATGCAATAAATTTTGCCCAGTCAGTTGGCATCATCGTTCCATAAACACTGATACTGTCTGGGTCAAACCCTTCATCATCTGGTCCATTTCCGTTGCTGTCCTTTGTAATCTTTTTCGCATTCTCTACAAATTCATCCCAAGACCACGGTGATGCCGCATCTGTCGATGGGAGATCAATACCAGCTTCCATCAGCATATCCTTGTTATAATACATACACATGGTCGTGACGTTGTAGCCTACTGACCAAATCTGGCTGTCTGTTGAAAAGATAGCTGAATCCACTGAGACATCCTCAGGCTTTACACCAGCGTTATCATAGAGTGGCTTTAAATCAAGAAGCGCTCCCTTTTCCCCCCACTCAAACACATTTCCTTCTGGGAGATTAAAAATATCCGGCATGCTTCCAGCGGCCGCCATCGTATTGATCTTACTTAAGTACTCCGAATACGGAATATAATTTTCTTCAATATCAATATCCGGATGCTCTTCCTCATACTGTGCAACGACGGCTCGGTCAAATTCCTGTTCCGCATCCGCCGCCCACATGTAAAATGTCACTTTTGTCTTCTCTCCATCTGCAAAAGCAGTCAGCGGCGACAATACCATACTTGCTCCTAATAAAACCATCAACATCTTTTTCTTCATTTTTCGCACCTCTTTCTCACGTTCTCGTGTTTTTTGTTGATGTGCCTATTGTATCTCTTCTTTTCCCGTTTCTCTAGGATGATTTTTTTCTTGTTCTAGCATTTTCTTTTCTCTTTATGTTAGGTTTTTTATTTTCAGCACTCATTTCTATATTGTTTTGGCGTTTTTGCACAATTTTTCTTGAAGCTTCTTGTGAAATAATTTGGATCACCATATCCTACCTCCTGTGCAATTTCTGTAACAGACAACCCAGACTCTTCAAGCAATTCTTTTGCACGATTCATCCTAATTGTTTCCAGATACTGCATGACCGTACTATTTTTCTTTTCCTTAAAACGTTTTGCCAGGTACGCTGGTGCCGTATACAGCGCACCTGCAATATCTCCAAGGCTGATATCCTCCTGATAGTGTTGTCTCATATACTGGATGGCACGTTCTGTCAACTCGCTCTTCGAAAGCGTTTCCCTTATTTTTTCGTTTAATTGGTCTGCATATTCCTGCAACTGTTCCCTCATCTCATTGCTATCCCAAAACTGTGCTGTTGCAAATGGGAAAAGTTCCTGTCGCATGCCATCTGGAAGTGCAATGCTATATTTTGTATATTTATTGGCCATAACGATAATCAGCGACTGATAAATCCGTCGAATAGACGGATACTGCTTTTTGTCCTGTAATACATGCTCCCAAATGTCATTTAGGCTCTCTTCTATTTTCTCCTTTTTTCCCATTTCTACCACACTGTCAAATTTCTCATATAAAGAAAATTCATCTCCTGTTACTCCGCCCGGGCTTTTCTGAATATTTACCACTCCAGATGATTCCCCATAAAAACGTAGATTAAACACATCTTCAAAATCCGAAATCATCTGATTATAATCAGATACTACCCCATGGAAACAGGCTAATCTTTTTGCGGGTCTCAATTGCCCAAGCGCCAACCACTCTTCCAGTTTACTTTCCAGAACAACATTCTGCCAGGAAAAAAGCAAAAGCACATCTTCAACACCGTAAAAAGTAATCCCTTTCCATTCCACACCTGCTAATCGCTTCCAATTGTTCAAAAAAAGCCCTGCCTCTCGGCTTATAAGTGATCCATAAATGCAAATCCAATTCCCTGACACTTCCTGTTCCCGAAGGTTTTTTGTAAAATCTATCCAATTCATGATCTCAGCCACAGGCTCTTTTTCCTCTGCATTTTTCAACTGTTCACTTAATGTTTCAATTACCAGCGTAAATTCTTCCATTGAAATAGGCTTCTTTAAATAATTTACAACACCAAGTTGTATTGCCTTCTTCATATAAGCAAAATCATCATATCCACTAATAATCACAAAAAGTGTATTACTTTCAGGATCCTGCAACCTTATACGAGAAATGAAATCAAGACCATCTATGATCGGCATATTAATATCCACAAAAAAAACGTCCGGGTGATATGTCTCATACAGCGCAATGGCTTCTCTTCCATCTCCTGCCACACCGGCTATTTCAAACGGCATCCCACTTATCTCAATTCTCTGTGTAATGCTTTTCAGCACATACTTTTCATCATCGGCAACACAAACCTTCCACATAAGCTACATTTCCTCCGCTTTTTCTAAAATTGGAACACTCAACTCCACTTTTGTTCCCAATCCTGCACTTGCCTGAATTCTGATCTCCGCCGCTTCTCCATACTCAAGAAATAGTCTCTGCGCTACATTTTTTACTCCAATATGAGAACTTTCTGGCAAATGTTGCATCGGATTCTCTCGAATATCTTGAATTTCTTTCTGAAGCATCAGCAGGCTTTCTTTCTCTATGCCATTCCCATTATCCATTAGTTCGATATGTACCTTTTCGTTTTGTCGTTCTACTAAAATAGAAATACAACATTCCATACTCCTTCCAAGAAATCCATGTTTAATTGAATTTTCCACAATCGGCTGTAAAATGACTTTTAAAAATACAAGATTCAACAAGTTTTCATCCACTTCTTCCATCACAGTCAAATCATCAATTTTGTATTTCATGATCAGCAAATACTGTTTTGTATATTCCAATTCGTCCCGAAGAGTAATCCACTTACTCCCCCTCAGATTGTATCTATACAGTTTTCCTAATGTCTCACATACAAGCATCGCTGATTTTTCTTTTCTTCCCAAAATCAGACTGTTAATAATTTCCAGTGTGTTAAATAAAAAATGTGGATTAATCTGTCTCTCCAGATTTTTTAATTCTGCTTCTTTTTGCAGTGCCGTAATCATCTTATTTTTCTCAACAAGGCTTTCCAACGAACTGGACATTTCATTGAATCCTTGTATCAGTTCTCCGATTTCATCCTGATATCCATTCGGAATTGTAACACCCAAACGATTATTCCGAATTTCCAGCATTGCGTTTTTGCAAGTCAAAATCGGTCTTGTAAGATAATGTGATACAACAATTGAAACCACCAACAGAAGGGCTCCTGCCATTCCAAGCATCCCGATAAAAATAACAACCAACATAGGATTATTCAGTTTTTGTTGATTTGCATCCGTCAATGTAATCAGATTCCAGTCAAAAAAATCCGTAGATATTTTATGGTTTAACGCATAATAACCATCCCCAAGGTTCAGACACTGTCCTTCTCGCATAATTTGATCCCGGTTTTGGCTCATTTTCTCTTGGAATTTTCCAGGCATATCCGAACAGATCTGCGTCCCATCGGCTGCCTGTAACACAAAACAAACTTCCTCATAGCTGTTATCCAAAAGACTTTTTAAATTTTTCATTGGAATTGTAATTACCATGACTCCAGTCGTCTCTAACGTATTATAATCATTCACTCGATAATAAATCGTCATATCCCATTCGGGATGCCCACGATAAATTCCTTTTTCCTCGCCTTCTCCGATCTGTACATATTTACCTTCCATCAGAAGTTTTTGATACCAGCTAGCTTTCGTAATATCTTTCCCATAATCCAGAAAATAATCATGTGTACCCGTCACTCGTGTTCCACGAAGTGCGATTGCCGCAAACTGATTTCCATCATACAAAGTGCTTAAACTGCAAAGAAAATCTTCCGCATTTTCCTGCATTTCCATCATGCGAATGGCTGTAACATTCTTTTGAAAAATATCCTGCAACCAGTTGCTGTAGCTCACATTATAAGCCATATCTTCTAATCCGCTTACATACTTTTGAATGCTTTCTTCTCTACCCTTACTGATATTTTCAATTTGCTGTATTACTGATTTCTTCCATAAATTACGATAAATACTGCTAAATGCCACCACTGAAATGAACATCCCAATGCCGAATATTCCCATTACAAACAATAACGTTTTCTTTTTTAATCCCATCTTTAAAAAAGCATTCCATCTTTGTTTCAAAAAAATATACATCTCTTTGTCTTATCCCCCATACATGCATTTTAACTATTTCTCGATTTTCTCATACTTTCTGCTATTCTTTTGTATTTTTCTACAATTTTATACGAAACCTTTGCAAATGAAAATACCAAAATATAAAAATATGCATACAAAAATCGGCGGAGAATGTCTCCACCGATTTCAAAAGCAATTTACAGTTTATTATCTTACTTCCATTTATCTATTTCCATCAGCAAATAGCCCACCGCCAACAAAATACACGATACCCAGATCACCCGGATGCCATACCAAGCGGAAAGATTGCCGCCGATCCCGGCACCGATCGCAAACATGAAAATGACGCCAAAGTAATACAGTGCCTGCCGCAGCTGCTCCGGTTTGTGCTCGCGGGCGTAGACGGAAAGTGCGTCTGTGCCGCTTCTCAGGTTGCCGATGCACATCGTGCTCGCATAGGAGAAGCCGCCGACTTTTCGAAATGTCTGTACCTGCATCGCACAGGTTAATGAAACAAGCACCGTCGCTGCCATATTAAACTGCTGCGGAATGAAACCCACTGCAAACAAAATCACGATCTCTATCGACAGAATGAGCTGTCTCCAGTGTATTTTCTGTGCATATTTATAGCGGTGGCAGATTCGCTCTGCTAAAAAGACGCCAAGCGCAAACGCAATGACCGGCACGAAATACCGCATACATGCCCCCCATTCCCCTCGCATGAGATGCTGGCTCATGAGCACGACATTGCCTGTCTGGGCATTGGAAAAAACTCCATCCCTCGTATTATAAGTATAAGCATCTTGCAGTCCTCCTGAAAGCGCCAGGAACGCGCTTGTCAGAAATGCATCAGAATAATGTTCCTGTGAGGTCAGACGATGGGGCCGATGCGTGCCGCTTATCTTTTTATCTGCCATACTATCACTCCTACCTGATTTTTGCTTTCAGATGCCATATTTCTATAAGCATCCGATAAAATCCGGTAAGAACATAACACATATCCTAAGAACTGTCAAGTGAGCATGCTTAGAACATTGTCATCCGCCTTATCCTCGCTCCTGCAGCTGTCCCCTGCGCAGCATCATTGTCACTCCAAAGCATGCCAGTGCAAATGCCAGCTGAATGAGGAGTCCCGCCCATATGGTGTGCCACAGCTCGCTGCTCAATTCTCCATAGTCTCTTAAAATCCCGTTAATTCTGGAATACCAGTACGTCGGCAGGAATTGAGCAATGCTCACAATTCCATTTCCGAGCATCTCCAGCGGAACAAATACACCACCCAGGAAACACAAGCCAAGTGACAATACATTATTGATGCCATTCAGCGCCACTGCATTTTCAGAGATCATCCCGGTAAAATATCCAAGTGCCAGAGCAACCAGCATACAGGAAAAGCTGTTGAGCATGTAAATCGCTGCATGTCCGCTCCTGAAAATTCCACCCTGATAGATCACAGCCTGCAGCAGCAGATAAAATACCCATATTCCGGTGCAGACCACCAGCAATGCCGCAGCGCCCGCCAGGTTCTGCCGGACAAATGGGATCGGAGCACTCTGCATCCTGCGGCGGATTTCTTTTTTCTTAAATTCCATAATCACGATGCCAAGTGTCATGATGATGGAGCCAAACAATGCATAAGGCAGATATGCATAAAAGAAATTGTATCCGGTACGGGCACTGCCGCTTTCGCTTGCCTCTGCCAGATTTATTCTTCCTTTTTCCTGACTTAAGATATCTGCCTGTTCGCAGGCTTCCTCCATCGAAAAGCCGCCTGCCAGTAAAATATGTACATGACTTAGCAGCTGCCCGATCTGTGCATCCACATAATAGCCGGCAGTCGATCCCGGCGCTGTCACACACTGTACAACGCCATCCGTCTCCCCGGCGAGCATCCGTTCCTGCGCACCTTTTGGAATAACCAGTATGTACTCCACATTCCGATAATACAGCTCCTCCTGCAGTACCTGCGGATCGTCCACAATCGGAATCTGGTTGTGCTCCTGCCCGATGTAATGCTCAAGCAGAGTGCCAAGACTTCCACCATCCCGGTCAATTACTGCTGCGTTCAGCTTTTTCTGCGTAAAACTCTCCGTCGTTCCGCCCGGATTTGATCGCGAAATAGCGACACAGATCGCCAGAAAAATGCCAACATACATCAGAAGCTGTCCGAGATTTGCGCGTACAATACGCAGATATCCTTTAAAGACTGTCATAGCGATCCCTCCCAAGCTGTATGAAGCTCACTCCCGTCAGCGCTGCCGTAATCAGTGCGAGCAGCAGCAGATTTTCCAAATACCGCGCCGGATTCTCATAGACCGATATGCTGTAAAATGCATCGGAAATGAGCGCCGCCGGATTGACTTTATTCAGAATTGGTGCATAGTGTGCGATTATATCCTTCATATTGCCAAACATCAGTCCGGCCAGAAAGCTCATCAGCAGAGAACTTCCCACCAGAAGCCCTTCCCGCAGACCAACTGCCAGTCGCAGGCTTCCGAGAAATATCCCCCAGGCCACTCCTGTGATGCTCCCGAGCAGACAGATCGGCAGCAACAACCACCACCGCTCTCCAAATGAAATGTATAATATAAAATGAAGATAACAAAGCAATACGCAAACATTACCAAACTGAATTGTGAATACTGCGAGCATCTCTGCAAACACGATCCGGCTCCGCCCTGTTGGCGCTGTACTCTGCCGCAACGCAAGCGCTGTCTGATCTGCCCGAAGGCTTTGCGCCGCGTTCATTCCCAAAAATGCTCCAAAAAGACATGCCATTCCGATCAGTGCAAAGAAATAACTCAAATTGTTGTTCGTCTCATTGCCCGTTACAGTCGCAGACTGCACCCAGCTTCCACTCTTCGATACTTCTGCAATCGCAGCCGGAAGCAGCAGAGGATTTTTTTCAGCAACCCGTCGAAGCAGCTCTGCATTCTGCAGATATCCATCGAGCAGTGCGCCTAAAATGCTTTCCTCCAGATCTGTACCTGCCACCGTCAGGGATGGCTCTGCCGTGGAAATAAAATACCCCCGGATCGTTCTGTCGCGCAATGCCGCTTCCGCTTCCTCTTCTTTCATTTCCGTCAGCGTCAGAAGTCCGCCATTTAAAGAATCCAAAAACGTATCAAAACTCGTATCCGCATCTGCCATTTTCACTACCCCGATCGGGATCGTGCTCATCTGCTCCAGATCTTTGCCAGAGCCGAAGGAAGCATAAAACAAAGTTGCCAGAACGAGCGGAAAAATCAGCGACCAGAACATATCTCCACGGTCTCTCAGTGCTCTTTTTAAATGAAATCGATAAAGCCAGCCCATACTTCCTCCTTAATCCCGCAGCTCTTTTCCTGTAATCTCCAGAAAAACATCATTTAATGTCGGAAGCTGCGAATAGACCTGATGGAATGCCACCTGCTGCTCCTGCAGATAATTCAGCAGCCGTACCAGATTGTGCTCTGCACTCGTACATTTTACCGTCAGCAGGCACTGACTCTGGTCATACTCAGCCTCAAATACATGCGGCAGCTCACGGATATGCTGCAGCTGGCTCTCCTGCAAAGCAATTCCTTCTATACGAATGGTCTCTGCTGTCCGGATCATCCTCTTTAGCTCCTCCGTTGTCCCGGAAGCGATGCTCCTTCCATGATCCATAATGACAATGCGCGTACAGATCTGCTCGACCTCTTCCATATAATGCGATGTGTAAATGATCGTGGAGCCCTTCCGGTTCAGCTCCAAAATCCCCTCCAGAATCCGGTTCCGGCTCTGAGGATCGACGGCCACAGTCGGTTCATCCATCAAAATCAGCTTTGGCTGATGTACGATTCCGCAGGCAATATTCAGCCGACGCAGCAATCCGCCCGACAGCTTTTTCGGAAGCATCTTCCGATATTCCGTAAGCCCTGCAAACGTAAGTGCCTCTTCTGTCAGCGCCCTTCGTCTCTGTTTATCCGTTACATACAGCCCGCAAAAATAATCTATATTCTCCTGCACGGTCATTTTTTCAAATACAGCGATATTCTGTGGCACCACGCCGATCTCACGCTTCAACGCATAGCTGGTCGGATGCATCTCTTTGTTAAATACCGTGATCGTTCCCTTATCATATTTTAAAAGTGCCAGAAGGCAGTTGAGCGCTGTCGTCTTCCCGGATCCGTTTGGACCGAGCAGTCCGAGAATTTCCCCTTCCTTTACTTCCAGATTCAGATGATCCAGCGCTACCAGACTGCCATAACGCTTCACAAGATTTTCTATTTTCACTATAGTCCTTACCATACGCTTCCTCCCTGTTTCTTTTCCTTTGATCCATGAGTTCTCTGTATGCGGCCTCACTGTTTTTGTTATTCCCTGCCAACTGCCACCTTCCACGATAGCTCCTGTTATTATTATACGCCTGCTGTATACACTTTTTAAGTGTCAGATGTCAGCACCTGCAATGACAAATGTCACATTGCTTTCCGGTCACAGATATGCTACGATAAAGGAAACATTCACTTATCAGGCAGGCTTTCGGGAGGATATTATGAGTATCATTATAGACAAAACATTTCTTTTGCTGTACGGTCTGTTCCCGCTCTTTACCCTGCCCGTCAATGCCTCCTTTGTCCTTTGCTTTTTTATAGCCATCTGCTATGGCTCTTTTAGCTGCTGTGTGACTGAGCAGAAGAGGCAGGTTGGCTTTTGCATGCTCTATCTCATCTCCATGCTGGTATTTCCGGATTCTGCCCGTTTTCTCATGCTTCCAATCTATGACCTTTTCCGTATCTTTTTCTGGCGCTACCCGTTATTTCAGCCGGAATACCCAATATCGGCCGTTTCTTCTGTCCCCTCTTCACCGGTCATTCTGTTGTATATTACATTCGGATGCCTTGGCATGCTGCTGGTGCGGCTCCTCATTTTTCTGACCTTGCCACAGATCGTTTTCCTGCTGTTCGGCTGCGCTCTGGCCGCATTGCTCTGCCTGCGCAGCAATCGGGAGACCGTACTGCTTCAAAAATACCGTCGGACCCGTGACGATGATACGGAACTGCAGCTGCTTTTAGAAGAACGCAACCGCTCTTTACTGGAAAAGCAGAATACAGAAATTTATACTGCTACCTTGCGCGAGCGCAACCGGATCGCCCGGGAGATCCATGATAACGTCGGACATATGCTGACACGCGCGATTCTCATGGTCGGTGCTCTGCGCACGACACACCCGGAGCCTGACCTCGCTGTGTCGCTTTCTCTTTTAAATGACACACTGGATCAGGCGATGAACAGCATCCGACAAAGCGTCCACGATCTGCATGACAGCTCCGCAGACCTGAAGGAATCGCTGGAGCTGCTGATCCGCGACTTCACTTACTGTCCGGTCTCGCTGCAATATGCCATGCAGCCGGACATCCCCCGCGAGCTCCGCTACAGCCTGATATCTATTGCACGTGAAGCACTCGTCAACATCGCCAGACACAGTCATGCGACCCAGGCTGCCATCACTGCGATTGAACATCCGGGCTTTTACCAGTTTATCATAGAAGATAATGGAATTGGCGGTAAGGTGCCGCCAATTGCCGATATAAATACACCCACACACCTCTTCCGGCGGCATCGGTCTTTCCAATATATATACCCGCGTTGCCGCATGGAACGGTTATCTGCAAATTCAGAATGAACACGGTTATCGGATACATATTACCATCCCGAAGCAATAAAGAAAGGAGCTTCCATGAACCTGATTCTTATTGACGATGATCTGCTTGTCACTACTGCACTGAAAATCATTTTAGAGGCTGATCCGGAGCTCCACGTCATTGCGACCGGCACCTCCGGTGCGGAGGCAATTATGCTTTATGATATTCATCGACCGGATCTGCTGCTGCTCGACATCCGGATGAAGGATATGAGCGGGTTGGATGCGGCACAGCAGATCCTGCAAAAGCATCCTTCCGCCCGTATTTTACTGCTCACAACATTTTCCGATGACGAATACATCGTAAAGGCGCTCCGCATCGGCACAAAGGGCTATTTATTAAAACAGGACTATGCACACATCACCCCTGCCATCCGGGCCGTCTATGACGGACAGACGGTTTTCGGTGATGAGATCGTTCAAAGGCTGCCGGATCTGCTGCAGAAAAAAGAGACCGTCGATTTCCGGAAATTCGACCTTTCAGAAAAAGAAGTCGACATCATCCGGCTCGTCGCAGACGGTCTCTCTAATAAAGAAATCGCCGAAGCGCTCTGCTTCGGCGAAGGAACGGTACGCAATTACCTGAGCACCATTCTAAATAAGTTAAACTTACGTGATCGCACACAGCTTGCGATCTGGTATTTGAACGCAGATCGCGAAGCGACTGCGTTCATGAGCAAGTAGCGAAGCTGGACCCTGTCAGCAGAGCTGCAGGGATGGATTGCGAATGTCCGCTTTACCGCAGATAAGCACTCATAAGTAAGCAATGCCTATTCTATTACCTGCAGCGTCTTCGGATAATGGTTCAGAATCTCCACACCATTCTCCGTCACAAGCACCAGATCCTCGATCCGCACACCCACATCGCCCGGCAAATAGATACCAGGCTCAATGGAAAAGGTCATGCCGGGCTGTGCAATGATCTCACTCGCCTCAGACACATCACCCTTCTCATGCACTTCCGCGCCGATGAAATGGCCGAGCCGGTGTGTGAAATACGGACCATAGCCGGCCTCCTCGATAATGCTCCGGGCTACACGGTCGATCTCGGAGAGCTTCACACCCGGATGAATTGCACGCTCTGCCGCCTCCTGCGCACGCAGCACAGTCTCATAGACCTTCCGATGCTCCTCACTTACCTCTCCGAAGAAAAAGGTCCGTGTCATATCAGAGCAATAGCCATCCTTCTTACATCCCACATCAAAGAGTACGCAGTCTCCTTTCTTCAGAACCGTCGCATCCGGCTCATGATGTCCATTTGCCGCATTTCCACCGAAACCGACAAGCGGATCAAAGGAGTATCCTTCCGCACCAAGTGATTTATAGATCGCTTCCATCTGATCTGCAATCTGCAGCTCCGTCATCCCTTCATGTACCAGCTCTTTGAACTTCGCCATCGCTGCATCATTGATCCGTGATGCCTCGCGCATCTTTTCCTGCTCCTCCGCATCCTTTCTGGAACGGATATTGTCCACACAGTCGGAACCGTTTACGTACTTCGCTGCCACGCCCTGCTCCATCAGCCGGATCAAAAATTTCGCCGACATGACTTTATCAATGCCAAGCACTGCCGAATGATCAATATACGGGTTCAGCACTGCCGTTCCGTCCTCCGAATCCGTGTACCAGAGGATATCTACATCTGATACATCATTTAATGTAAAGAGGCGGTTCGCCACCAGCTTATGCTGCCCGTCCTCTCTCAGATACAACGCCCAAAAACGTTCGATCGGATTCTCATAATGCACTGCAAGATAGCTGATTGATGTCGGATCCGTAATAATCATCTGGGAAAGTCCCATCTTCTTCATCTCTGCAAGTACCCGTGCTACTCTCTCGGTCTTCATCTTTTCCGTCTTCCTTTCTTTTCCTTAGCGTCTCCTGTCCAGCTTCTTCGAAAGCATCATACCAATGCTCTGCAAAATCTGTACCAGCAATACCAGAATCACAATCGTTACCAGCATGACGTCGGTCTGATACCGATAGTAACCGTACCGGATTGCGATGTCACCGAGTCCGCCTCCGCCGACTGCTCCCGCCATCGCCGAGTACCCGAGAATCGTACCGATTGCAATCGTCACGCCGACGAGCAGGGATGTACGCGCCTCCACAAGCAGTACACTCCAGATGATTCTTCCCGTGCTCGCACCCATTGACTGTGCTGCCTCGATCACACCCCGGTCTACTTCTTTTAATGAAGACTCTACCATACGTGCAATAAACGGAGCCGCCGCAATCGTAAGCGGAACAATCGTTGCTGCCGATCCGTAGCTCTTCCCGACAATCAGCTTTGTCAGCGGAATAACCAGAATCAGAAGAATCAAAAACGGGATGCTTCGCGTGATATTCACGATTACATCCAGAATCTTATAAATGACTCCATACACACGCTGTCCGCC
The DNA here is from genome assembly GCA_902363135.1 of Lachnospiraceae bacterium. Classification (GTDB taxonomy): domain Bacteria; phylum Bacillota; class Clostridia; order Lachnospirales; family Lachnospiraceae; genus Choladousia. The sequence goes on along the minus strand of CABIZF010000001.1, from coordinate 503,894 downwards.
CCTGGAACTCGGCTGAATGCCGTCCTTCGCTGTCACCATCAGCGCAATACCCATCGGAAGTCCGAATACATATCCAAAAAAAGTTGCCAGCAATGTCATATATAACGTATCTCTCGTGCCTTCCAGCAACATAATGGTCATAGAACTATCCCACATAATGATCCAGCACCTCCACTCCCAGATTTTTTGCTTTCAGATCTTTAATCATACGCTCTGCTGTCTCCTTTACCTCCGGAAGCTGCAGAATCATCTCTCCTTCTGCATTTCCATCGATATTTTTCGTATCTGCATACAGAATATTGACCGGCGTCTTGTACTCCAGCACGAGATTTCCGATCACCGGCTCAAAGGAAGACTGACCGCCGAAGGTCACACGGATCAGATATTCCCCGTGCATCCGTTCGATCTGCTCCGTACCGGTCAGGATCAGTTTCTTTGCCGCATCCGTCTTCGGTGCGCGGAACAGCTCCTGTACGGTGCCGGACTCCGCGAGCTCACCGTGATCCAGCACAGCCACATGACGGCAGATCTCCTGCACAACACTCATCTCATGTGTAATCACAACGATTGTAATCCCATATGTTTCATTGATCTCCTTTAGCAGGCTCAGAATTGATTTCGTCGTCTGGGGATCCAGCGCAGAGGTCGCCTCATCGCAGAGCAGGATTTTAGGATTGTTTGCAAGCACACGCGCGATCGCCACACGCTGCTTCTGCCCTCCGGAAAGCTGAGCCGGATAAGCATGTGCCTTATCTGCAAGCCCTACCGTCTCCAAAAGCTCCATAGCCCGCTTTTTTGCCTTTTCTCCCTTGACTCCATTGATCTTCAGCGGAAAGCAGACATTATCCAGCACGCTTTTCTGCATGAGCAGATTGAAATGCTGAAAGATCATGCCGATATCACGCCGCATCAGTCGCAGCTCCTTACCGGAAAGTGTCATCAGGTCTTTTCCATCCACAAGCACCTTGCCGGAGGTCGGCTTCTCCAATAGGTTCAGGCAGCGCACCAGTGTACTCTTGCCTGCGCCCGACAGACCAATAATTCCAAAAATATCTCCGCGTTCGATGTCAAAGCTGATGTCCTTTGCCGCATGCACGGTATTATCCCTGACATCAAACGTTTTACACAAATGTTCCACTCGGATAATTGGTTCCATAGCATTTTTCTCCTGTTTCACTTGATTTTCTACATCCTTGTACATCTTACCCTTTTTCCAGACATATTTCAAGCAAATTTTGTCAGGGTCAAAGCGGATATTCGCAATCCATCCCTGCAGCTCTGCTGCCAGGGCCTAGCTTCGCTACTTGTAGGATCACAAGGAATCTTCCCGCAAGCGGACCCTCCTTATGATATGTCATAACCGAATGCTGCTTCGCAGCTTGATTCGGTTAAAAAAAGACCGGCACGCTTTGGACTTCCGCTGCTGTGCCAGTCTTTGGATGGGGTCATAATTACTCGGTAACTGCCTCTGTTGCTGCCTCTGTTGCCTCCTCGGAAGCTACCTCGGTCTCACTCCCTGCCTCGTCTGCTGAATCCTCAAACGGGATAACTGCTCCGTCATAGGTGTCGTTGATATACTGCTTGATCTCATCAGACTTCAGTACGCCAACCAGAGCCTTGGTCGCATCGCTGTCTTCATTGCCCTCTTTGACTGCGATTACATTTACATAGGTCTTTGCAGCCTCAGAATCAGAGGTCTCATATGCAATTGCATCCTTTGCTACGGAGAAGCCTGCCTCCAGTGCGTAGTTACCATTCAGGACTACGAATGCTACCTCATCCTTCACACGCGGTACCTGGGCTGCCTCAAGCTCCTGGATCTCTACGTTCTTCGGGTTTTCTTCGATATCCTTTACCGTAGCGGTAAGTCCTGCATCCTCTTTCAGCTTGATTACTCCGTTTGCCTCGAGCAACAGAAGTGCTCTTGCCTCATTCGTCGTATCATTCGGAACTGCAATCACATCGCCATCCTCCAGCTCATCCAGAGAAGCTTTTGTACCCGGATAAATTCCGAACGGCTCATAGTGAATACCACCGGCATTTACAAGATGCGTGCCCTGCTCCTCATTGAAGTTCTCCAGATATGGAATATGCTGGAAATAGTTTGCATCAAAATCGCCACTCTCAACGACCAGATTCGGCTGTACATAATCATCAAACACCGTCACTTCCAGATCCCAGCCCTGCTCCTTCAGAAGCGGCTTTGCCTGCTCCAGAATCTCTGCATGCGGCGTTGCGGATGCTGCTACCGTGATTGTCTTATCCTCTTCTGCAAATGCAGTCATAGAAAGTGCAGATGCTGCCAGTGCCAGTGATAAACCAAAAGAAACTAATTTTTTCATAATCATTTTCCTCTCTTTCATTTTCTTTTCCTAAATTCCTATCGGATTGGTATGAATCTTAACACTTCCCCATTCATTTGTCAATTGAATTGGAGAAAATCGGCTTATCACAAAACAGGATGACTTGTTATCACTTTTTCTTATAGCGAAGTCATTCTCTCACGGATAAGCTGTATTACCCTATTATTTCCGCGAAAAATCCGGCGTCCCGTCCAGATCATACGGCGTCACCTGATACACATAATAATTCAGCCAGTTCGTATACAGGTTGTTTGCATGGGATCTCCACATGAGCAGCGGCTTGTTGTCCGGGTTGTCATCCGGATAATAATTTTCCGGAAGATCGATCGGAAGCCCTTTTCCGAGATCTCGCTTATATTCTCCATCGAGCGTCACACGGTCATACTCCGGATGTCCCATGACAAAAATCTTACGGCCATTGTCTGCCATTGCAAGGAACAGACCCGCTTCATCAGATTCCGCCAGAATCGTAAGCTCCTTTACTTTACGGATCTCCTCGATCGGCACATCCGTATGGCGGGAATGCGGCGCATAAAATTCATCGTCAAAGCCGCGTACGAGCGGAATCTTCCGATTCAGCACACGATGTCGGAACAGACCGAACATCTTGTGATCCAGCAGCTTCTTCTGCAGGCCATAGTGATAGTAAAGCCCTGCCTGCGCAGCCCAGCAGAGATAGATTGTGGACGTCACATTCGTCTCTGTCCAGTCAATGATATGCGTCAGCTCCTCCCAGTAATCTACCTCCTCAAACTCCATCAGCTCGACCGGCGCCCCAGTGATAATCATCCCATCAAAACGGCGGTTCCTGATGTCATTAAATTCCACATAAAATTTATTCAGATGGCTCGTCGACGTATTTTTTGCCTCATGCGAGCTCACTTTTACAAATGTGACGTCGACCTGAAGCGGCGTATTGGAGAGAGAACGCAGCAGCTGCAGCTCCGTATCCTCCTTCAGTGGCATCAGATTCAAAATTGCGATGTGGATCGGACGGATATCCTGATGTACCGCACGGTTTTCATCCATGACGAATATATTTTCCCGCTCCAGAATTTCTCTTGCAGGCAAGTCACTCTGTACTTTAATTGGCATAGCTTTTCTCCTGTTCTTTCTTTTTACTTCAACGATTTTGACCCCTATGATGCCTACGAATTGCTCCGCTGCGAAGCAACTCCCGCAATTCTACAAACATTCGAAATCCGCTGATTTACTACGCAAATCGCTACTTTCTCATGTTTGGCGGGTCCCAAGTTCAAAAGCCTTATCATGCAAGCATGAACGGCTTTTTGACCTTTTGACCCTTGTATCATCATCATTTTGCTTCCAGTTCCAGAAACTCCGCCTCGGAAATCACCGGAATCCCCAGCTCCTGCGCCTTCTTGTTTTTTGAAGAAGCAGATGTCGTATCATTATTAATCAGATAGTCCGTCTTTTTTGTCACAGATCCTGTCACTTTCCCGCCCCGCTCCTCGATATAGGACTTCAGCTCGCTGCGATTTGCAAAATGCTCCACGCTCCCGGTGATCACAAATGTCTTTCCGATGAATGTCTTGGCCTGCCGGTTCGCCTGCGGCCGCTCGATTGTCAGCTCTGCAAGCAGCTCGTCCACTGCCGACGCATTGGCTGCATCTGCAAAATAGCCAGCCACCGACGCTGCAATGATCGGGCCGATCCCCTCAACTGATGCAATCTCCTCCTCGCCTGCCTCCCGAAGCTTTGCAAAGTCATAGTCAAAAAACCGGCAGAGCAGCTTCGCATTTGCCGCTCCGATATTCGGAATACCAAGTGCATAGACTACTCTTGAAAGCAGTGTGGTACGCGATTTTTCAATACTGTCCATCAGATTCGCATAAGACTTCTCACCGAAGCCTTCCATCTCCACGATCTCTGCCCGATACCGGTCAAGATGATATATATCCGCAAAGCTGTGGATAAAGCCCCTCGCGATCAGCTTCTCCAGGGTCGCCTCCGAAAGCCCTTCGATATTCATCGCATCCCGGCTGACAAAAAGCGAAAATGACTTGATCCGCTTTGCGCTGCACCGGTCATTCGTGCAGTAGAGTGTCTCGACTTCATTGAGCCTTCGGATCTCCGTCCTTCCACCGCATGCCGGACAGTGTTCCGGGATCGGCATATTTCCGCTTTTCGTCAGATTCTCCGCGATCTGCGGAATGATCATATTCGCTTTATAAACTGTAATGCTATCACCGATTCCAAGCTGCAGCGATCGCATAATACTCAGATTGTGGACACTCGCCCGACTTACCGTCGTGCCCTCGAGCTCCACCGGATCAAAAATCGCAACCGGATTGATCAGACCTGTCCGTGACGGGCTCCACTCGATCTGGCGCAAAATAGTCTCTCGTGTCTCATCCTGCCATTTAAATGCAATCGAATCCCGTGGGAATTTCGCCGTTCGGCCAAGCGACCGGCCATAGGCAATGTCATTGTACGTCACGACCAGTCCATCCGACGGCACATCGTAATGCTGAATTTTCTCCTCAAACTCAGCTACGCATTTTGCGACCTGTTCTGAAGTCACACGATAATACTCCACAACATCAAAGCCCTGCGCACGAAGCCACTCAAACTGAGTGCTCCTGAGATTGTCAAACTCCACTCCATCCGCACGCACAAGCGCAAACGCATAAAACCGTACGTGACGCTTTGCCGTAATCTCATTGTTCAGCTGACGGACCGAGCCACTGCAGAGATTACGCGGATTTTTGTACTGCCCGTCTGCCTCGCCAATCTCCTCGTTAATTTTTTCAAATTCCGAGTAGGTGATGACCGCCTCCCCGCGCAGGATCAGCTCACCCTGATAAGAAATATGCAGCGGAATATTCTGGAATACGCGCGCGTTGTTCGTAATGACTTCTCCGACCTCTCCATTTCCGCGCGTGACTGCTTTTTCCAGCGCACCGTTGCGATATGTCAGCACAACGGTCAGTCCGTCCAGCTTCCACGACATCAGTACTTCATGGCTTCCTGCAAATTCTGCCAGTGTCGCTACATCCTTTGTCTTATCCAGAGAGAGCATCGGTTCCTCATGTCGCTCCTTCGGGAGCTGTTCCAGCGACTCATAGCCAACTGTCACCGTCGGGCTTCCGGACAGCACAATCCCGGTCTCCTTTTCCAGTGCAGCCAGTTCATCGTATAGCCTGTCATACTCCAGATTGCTCATAATTTCTTTATCTTCCTGATAATATGCTTTTGAAGCCGCCTGCAGCATGGCAGAGAGCTTCCGCATCCGTTCGATCTGTTTTTCCATTATCCCAATCCTCGTTTCTCCATAGCTCAGCCTCGGGAATGCTTCAGCGCCTCTCTGAGCGCCGCATATTCCTTGCGGCTCACATTGCGATATGCGCCCGGACGCAAATCCCCAAGCTCGATGTTCATGATCCGAACACGCCGAAGCTTCGTCACCCGATAGTGACAGGCTTTGCACATGCGGCGGATCTGCCGGTTCAGTCCCTGTGTCAGTATGATTCGAAAACTGTTGCTGCCGGCCTTCTCTGCCAGACACGGCCTCGTCTTCACATCCAGTTCTTCCAGATAAATGCCCTCCGACATCTTTTTCAAAAATTCCGGTGTGACCTCCTTATCGACCGTGACAACGTATTCCTTCTCATGATAATTGCCGGCACGCATAATTTTATTCAGAATATCGCCGTTATTCGTCATCAGTAACAGACCCTCTGAATCCTTATCGAGCCTGCCGATCGAAAAAATCCGCTTCGGATAGTTCAGGAGCTCATAAATTGTCTGATCTCCCCACCGTGTATCGGTTGTACAGACGACACCTCGCGGCTTATTGACCGCGAGCAGCACCATCTCTTCCTCTCTGGAAATGAGCCTTCCGTCTACCTTTACCCGCTGCCCCGGGCATACCCGGCTGCCAAGTGTCGCCACCATTCCGTCAATTTCTACTTTTCCCGTCTCAATCAGCCGGTCTGCCTCTCTTCTCGAACACACGCCCGCATCACTGATATATTTATTGAGCCTCACCGCGCCATCGGCCGTCTCTTTTTGTAATCCCTGTGTCATACCATCCTCTGCTTCCTGTCTTTAATTTCTTTTCTACGCCAGAGTATCTTATCATATCCCCGCCCAATTCACAACTATCCGAACATAGAAAACGGGTGGAATATCTCTGTTCTGAAACATTCCACCCATCAGTCATTTTCAGCAAATCGGTCATCTGCCGATCTTTTCTCAGTTCTGTACAGCTTCCAGATACTGCGTCATTGCATAACCCTCAATCGTCGTCCCATCTGCGGTATAACGGATATGAGACCAGCCATTGTCCAGATTTTCAAGCACCTCGACCTGCATGCCTGCATAGAGGGAACCGTTGATCGCTGCATTTTCAGATGCCTCTGCCCGCACATTCACACCGGTCGTCGCCTGCATGGTCGTGGCAGTATCGCTGCCGGTCGCAGCTTCGCCCGTATCACCATCTCCGGTCGTCGTACTGCCGGAGTTCTGACTGTTCTTCTGGGCCTCTACATAGGCTGCAAGATCCGCATCCTTCTCCATCGCTGTGTCAAGAAGACCATTGACATCCTTTACCAGTGCCTGAACATCCGCATCCGTCTGCATCTTCAGCACATAATCCTGCAGCTCCTGACTGCTGTCTGCATCGCCGAAGACAAGCTTGCCATCCGCATTTGTGAGCACATACAGCTCTTCGAGCCGCGGCGCCGTCGTCTCAATGCCCGTAATCTTCGCATCGCAGTACGCATAGACAATGTAAGTACCGTCTGTCAGTCCCTTCTTCGAATAAACCACAATATTATTATAGGATTCGATTGAAGAAGCATTCTCGACCTTTTTTTTATCTTCGTCCGTAAAGCTCTCGCTGATGCTCTGTAACGTGTCGTAATCCTGTGCAGCTACCGCAGTATAGTACTGCTCCACCAACTGCTGCAACTCGGAATCTGCGGTCTCCTTCACCAGCTTATTCTCCGAATCATCCTTTGCTGCCTCTGTTACAGTCTCTGTGATTGCCTGCGTCTCCGGCTCACTCGTCTTCGGGCTTCCAATCCCCCGCACAAGCTTAATCGCAAAAAACGCGATAATCAGCAGTAAAATCACTGCGAGCCCCAGTAAAATATATCGGAGATTGTCCGAAAGCCATTCACGGAAATTATCCATGATCTGCATCTCCCTTCTGTTCTGAAATTTTTATAAATTTTGTATAATTTCATGTAAATTCAAATTAATCTTAGCATAATCAACCGGAAAAGTAAAGGCAGGCTTTATTAATCTTTCCTAAAGAATCATTTTTGGACGCAGTTTCCTGCAAAGAAAAAAAGCGGAAGGCCTGCATAAAAACAAGTCTTCCGCCTTTATATCAGCGCACTTGGAGGGATTCGAACCCCCGGCACGTGGTACCGGAAACCACTGCTCTATCCCCTGAGCTACAAGTGCTTACGAGATACTGATATATACTAGCACAATTTTTTTGAAATGTAAAGTGTTTTCTGTCAATTTTATGCGATTTACTTATAAAATTGTCTCTGCCGAAAAGACAATCTCCAGCCGCTGCCTTTTCTGACTGTAACGGTAGACCGAATCGCCAAGCAGTTCTTCCGGTGCCACGTGCTCTTCGTTGATCTCCTTTACCATCTCATGCAGCGCTTCCGGATCCAGTTGTTCGTCAGATGGAATAATGATACATTCATGAATGCTGCTCGGAAGGACATAGTAATCGGACTGCAGACGCGCACGGACGGCCTGCAGGATTGCAGGAAACAGGATGGCAGAAGCACCAAAGCTTTTTTCCGTATTCGTCAGCACATACATCGGTGGATCCTGCCGGAGCATTCCGGAATCCACATTGGAAATCTGACGGATCAGTTCCAGAATGTCTGTGAGTTCATACGGCAACAGCCGCGGCGTATTGCGCATGGCAAGTGCATGTAATGTCTCCGGATCGGTATGCCAGATCCGCATGTGATCATTTTTCACTAAAATGCTTGCATTTCCAAAGCGTTCATCCTCCACCCGGTAATAATAGACCACTGCAAGATCCAGAAAAGCGCGGTGCGGTACCTCCTCAAGCAGTGTACGATTCATTCCGTAATGAACCAGCTTACATGCGATGTGATCCTGCACTTTCGAAAAATCCGTATAAAAGGATAGATCACAGACTCCTTCCTGTCGTTCCTTTTTATGATATTCCAGAATCTCTTCCGCAATCCGCTCCACCGGAATCCCATATTCATACTTCTGATATAACGGATTCAGCCAGATCGCGCGCGCTACGTTTTCTCCCTGATGCAGAATTGTCAGCCCATCGACCGGCTCCAGATTGTTTTTCAAAATCCGGCTGACACTTACTTTGCTCCCTTCCTCTGCCTGCTCTGTCACCTTTTGCTTGATCTGCTCTACAAACTCCTGATATTCCAAATCACAGCCACCTTTCCATGTTTGATTTTTTCGTTATGTGATGCTGTAAATATCATATCATCTGTTGTGTGTATTTGCAAGGTGTTTATTGTCTTTTTATTTATGTAATTATTGTTATATATTATGTTGCATTCAGAGCAACCCATTGAATGTAGCATAAGCATCACACTACTGCTTAATACTCCGCGCACCTGAAGCGACGGAATACTTATTTGCATCCAAGTGCCGACAATTCAAAAAGCCTTACCAAACCATTGTCTTCCGGTTCAGTAAGGCTTTTTTATAACTGCTAAGCAGTTATTTCATTATACTCTGGACAGGTACTCACCTGTTCTGGTGTCGATCTTCAGCTTGTCGCCGGTCTCTACGAACAGCGGTACATATACAACTGCGCCAGTCTCAACAGTTGCCGGCTTGGTAGCTCCGGTAGCGGTATCACCCTTGAAGCCCGGCTCAGTCTCAGTAACCTCAAGCTCTACAAACAGCGGAGCCTCTACTGCAAATACATTGCCGTTGTGAGAACATACCTTAACCATCTCGTTCTCCTTAACGAACTTCAGTGCATCACCGATGGTCTCATTGTTCAGAGCGATCTGATCGTAGTTCTCTGTATTCATGAAGTAGTACAGATCTCCGTCATTGTACAGATACTGCATCTCTACGCGGTCAATTCTTGCAGTCGGGAATTTCTCCGTCGGACGGAAGGTCTTCTCTACAACACCGCCGTTGATGATATTTTTCAGCTTTGTTCTTACAAATGCAGCTCCTTTACCCGGTTTTACATGCTGGAACTCAATGATCTGATAAATATTTCCATCCATCTCCAAAGTAACACCGTTTCTGAAATCTCCTGCTGATACCATTTACTGTATTCCTCCTTAAATTCAATCCTATTGCTTTTCCTTGGAACAGGCGAAGGCCTGCATACTCTCTGCCGTGTCCTCTCCTGATATTAGCATATCCTCCTGCGACACGTCATATCCATGCTATTCTACCGTATCCCGCGACTTTTTTCAACTGTTTTTTTTATATTTACAAGTCAATCTTTCGATTGCGCAGCATCCACTGGCACGTTATAATAATACCATAAAGTTAATTTTGGCATTCCAAAGGAGGATTTTTATATGCTTATCAAAAACGGCCTTATCGTATCACCCGGCAATCAGCTGGAACAGCCGGCAGATCTGCGTATCCGGAACGGCATTATTGAGACCATCGCAGCAGCAAACAGTCTTACTGCTGAGCCGGACGAGCAGGTGCTGGACGCTTCTTCACTTGTCATCGCGCCGGGACTGATCGACATCCATGTACATTTCCGTGATCCGGGTCTTACTTACAAAGAAGATCTTCATACCGGAGCAATGGCTGCGGCAGCAGGCGGCTATACAACTGTCATCTGCATGGCAAACACGAAGCCGGTGGTCGATACGCCTGAAACCTTAACAGATATACTCACCCGAGCAAAGGAGGAAAAAATCCATATTCTGCAGTGCGCCTCGATCTCCCGCGGGATGAAGGGACAGGAGCTGACCGATTTTCATGCGCTGCGCGATTCCGGAGCATGTGGCTTCACGGATGACGGCATCCCGCTTCTCGATGAATCGCTCGTGCAGTCCGCGATGCTGCAGGCAAAGACACTGAATGTCCCGCTCTCCTTCCATGAAGAGGATCCTTTTTTTATTGAAAAGAGCGGCACAAACCGCACCGCTCCTGCCGTTGCGGAAGATGTGCTCGTCGCACGTGACTGCATGATGGCGCTTCACACCGGGGCAACCATCGATATCCAGCATATCAGCTCTGCGCATTCCGTTGCGCTTGTCCGCTGTGCAAAAGCACTCGGCGCCCCGGTCTTTGCCGAGGCAACCCCGCATCATTTTACTCTGACTGAAGAGGCGGTAAACACGTACGGCACCTACGCAAAAATGAATCCGCCGCTGCGCACCGAGGCAGACCGGCTTGCAATCATTGAAGGCCTGCAAGATGGTACGATCGACTGCATCGCGACGGACCACGCACCACACAGTACGGAAGAAAAGAATAAAGATGATTTCTTCGCTGCTCCAAGCGGCATCATCGGGCTGGAGACCGCACTGGCGCTTGGCATCACCCAGCTCGTAAAGCCGGGACACCTTACGCTCATGCAGCTCATGGAAAAAATGTCACTCAATCCGGCCAGGCTCTACCATCTGGACGGCGGAACAATCGCAGAAGGCCGTCCGGCTGATCTCGTGCTCTTCCATCCGGATGAAACCTTTGTCTGCGGTAACTATCAGTCCAAGGCTGAAAACACACCGTTTACCGGATGGGAGCTGTACGGAAAGGTACATGCAACGATCTGCGGCGGGAAGATTGTATGGAGGGGCTAATCTGCCCCTCTTCCATTTGTAAAGCGGACATTCGCAGTCGCTCTGCGTTCAACAAATGAATCATCGGTCTATATATTTTGTGATGACCGACATTAAAATACTCATATCAACCGGCTTCGCCACATGATCATCCATTCCGGCATCCAAAGCAGCCTGTACATCCTCTGCAAATGCATTTGCCGTCATTGCAATAATAGGAATCTCCTTTCCGTCCGGTCGGTCCGGCAGATTTCTGATAGCTTTTACTGTTTCATATCCATTCATTTCCGGCATCATCACATCCATGCTATGTAATTTTATTTGATAGAGTCCTGGATATCTTTTGTTTTCATTTTCCCCCCTGCGGCCCCAATTATTTTACCAATTCATGAATTACCTTTACCAGTGATTTTGCATCAACAGGCTTAGCAATATGTTCATTCATTCCTGCTTCTTTTACTCTTATTCTGTCCTCCGTGAACGCGTTTGCTGTCATTGCAATGATCGGTATTGTCTTTGCATCCTCTCTGCCCAGAGAACGGATCCTCTTTGTGGCTTCATAGCCATTCATGACCGGCATCATAATGTCCATAAGAATGACATCAAATTCACCAATTCTGCTTTTTTCGAATAGCTCAACCGCTTCCTGTCCATTCCATGCCTTTGTCACATCAGCACCTTCATTCTGAAGAATAAATTCTGCAATTTCCATGTTCAGCTCATTATCTTCCGCCAGAAGAATATGCAGCCCCTTTATAGATTTTTCGGATACATCCTTCTGTTCTTTCCGTTTATCCGCATCCGGATCAATTTTAAACGGAACCTGGATCACAAATGTCGTCCCTATGCCTTCTGCACTTTCAAAGGTAATCGTCCCACCCATTTTCTCAATCAGCTTCTTTGAAATCGGCATTCCCAGACCTGTTCCGGCAAATTTTGTGCGGCTTCCTGCATGTTCCTGTGCAAATGGTTCAAAAATATGTTTTTGAAACTCTTCTGACATTCCGATTCCGGTATCCCGGCAGACAAATTCCATTGTCGTCATTCCCGGCTGCCCGGATGGAATCTCTATGCAGCTGATATAGATCCGCCCGTTTTCTCTGTTATATTTCACCGCATTCGACAGGATATTCATCATCACCCGTTTCACATGTCCCGGGCTTCCGATGAGATCCCGGTGTGTGATTTCTTTTTTCTCCCATATAATCCGGATATTCTGTTCTGCGGCAATCTGCTCGATCACAACAAGTACTTCCCTGGAAATTCTGCTCAGATTAAATGGAATTTCTTCCAAAACCACTTCATCCGCTTCCAGCTTACTCATATCCAGGACTTCGTTTACCAGTTCCAGTAAAAGATTGGATGCCTCTTTGATCTTTGTCCTGCATTCCGCCTGTTTCTCCATATCATCTGCATAGTGGTCTGCCACATCAAGCATTCCGCAGATTCCATTAATCGGAGTCCGGATATCATGGCTCATCCGCTGGAGAAACTCGGTTTTTGCCTCATTAGCGGCTTCTGCCTTTTTTGCAGCTATCAGAAGCTCTGATTTATATTTTTCACCTTTTTCCTGCTCTTGTTTCCGGTGTGCCAGATTGGTTCTGTATGCCCAGAGCCAGAATATACCGAACAGCAGGAAATAAAGGAAAATAACACTTATCACACTTAACGGAAGGTTCTGGAACACTTCTGTATCCGGAAGATACGCATAAATATAGTAGTCCCTCTGCTTCAGCATAATTCCGTAGCATCCGGTTCCTTCATTTTTCAAATGATAAATGTGCTGACTGTCTGTATGCTTTTTCATTGCCTGAACAACCTCGTTGTCAGCTGTATTCTGTCCTAACAGACTCTGATCATTGCTTGCAATAACGATCCCCTCGTCTGCAACAATAATCGTTCCATCTTTCTGAGTACTATAGCCATTTAAAAGCCCTTGTATCGTCAGTGTATAGTTTCTGGCAAATTCCGGAGATGTGTAATAATAGATTGCAACGATACCCGGTGCATCTTTTCTGGCACAGGCCGCAATGTCAATATAGGATCCGTCTTCCCTTGCAAACCGTTCTGAATAAGATCTTTCTTCATATCCGGCAAAATCCATGATAATGTCTTTTTGCAGATACTCCGTAATCTCATCGGCCAGAGATTCATCCGTGCTGTATTCACAGTCTGTCTTTCCTTCTGTATCCAGCACAAGGATGCCATCCACCCAGAGCGTCTGCAGGTTTTTTTTCAGGAAATCCCGACTTAGCTGCCCGCCGTTTTCTGTTTCCATGTCGATATTTGTACTCATCTGTCTGGCACTTTCAATTGCACGGAGAAGACTTTTGGATTCCGAAGATTCATTATAATGGGTGTAGGTGGAGCACTGCACTTTGACATAATTTACAATCTCTACCATTCTTTTCTCTGCTTCCGCTTTCTCCGCATGAAAGAAATAAAACAGAGCAACTACAGCCACACAGATTCCAAGCAGACCACCGAGCAGCTGGATTCGTTTTACTTTTTTCTTTCTCTTAATATCCAAGATCATCCACCTCCAGATATTTTTCCGGATCATCCAGATATTTTTCAATGATTTTCATGGATGTGCCATCCTGACGCATTTCTTCCAATGTTTGTTCCATCTGCTCACAGATTCCTCTGTCATCATCTTTTGCAAAAGCGACACCTATTCCAGTGATCATCAAAGGCTCTTCCAGGATACGGAAGCTTGTATCATAATCCTTCATATACTGAACGATAGATTCTTCATGTGCGGCGACTGCATCTACATATCCTTTTCCCAGAAATGTATAGATCAGCTCCCTGTGTCCCAGGCTGATCAGATTGCCCAGCTTTGGGATTCGCTCATCCGTCCGGTTCAGAAAGATACCCTCCGGTTTGGTTGTGGACTGAACAGCCAGGTTCTTTCCCTCTAGGTCACTCAGTTTATAAATGTCACTGTTCTCATTTACAGCGACCACCTGACGGCTTGCTATGTACGGGCCTGCCCAGCGGTAATCGTCAAGGCGTCCTTCCATAGAAAAACAGCCCATGATACAGTCAATCTCTCCGCTCTCCACCAGTTCTTTTTTCTTCTCCCAGTTGATCTGGACAACCTCCAGGTGATATCCCATTCTTTTGAAAGCTTCTGTAGCCAGTTCTACATCGATTCCCGTCGGTACACCATCTTCATTCAGATAATTATATGGAGGATAATTGTCACTACCAAGCGTAATGACCGGCTTTTCGGTTTCTTTTTTACTGCTGCCTGTATTTTTACACCCTGTCAGGGTGACTGCTAAAATTCCCGCAAGCAGAATGCCTGCAATTACTCTTTTTCCCTTCATTTTCCTTCATTTTCCTTCATTTTCCGTCTATTTCTAAATAAGGTGCCAGAATAGTGGCTGCTTCATGTTCACTCGTCGCATTCTTATTCGTACAGCCCGTAAGACATAACAGCACGGTTCTGTTGATAAGTCATTCCTCAAAAAAGCACTGTCAGACAGACAGTGCACCCCACTTTATGCAACTGGCTGCCATTTTACAGGCCCTGTAGCTTTGCGTCCCAGACTTTCGTCTGACTTGTCGATTATCCCTTTATAATTTTTAAACTTATGCAAAAACTGGTTTAATTATACTATCATATTCTACTGTACACAAGAAAAAATTACCCCGCGGCTTTCGCTACGGGGATTGATGATTCGTCATCACATTTTCTTATGTTCCTTCTCATAAAAATGCAACACGATCCGCTCCAGATACCGCTTCAGCACAATCTGGATCTCCTCCTTCGGATGAATCGGCTTCACAAGGATGGAATGGATGCCGGTACGACGTGCACCATACACATCCGTAAAGAGCTGATCGCCCACAAACAGCGTATTTCCCGTATTTGTGCCCATCATCTGCATCGCTTTCCGGTAATTTTTTACGGAAGGTTTATGCGCGTTTTCGATAAATTTTACGTGTATATCCTGATTGAACAGCTCGATCCGTGGCAATTGGTTGTTCGAGAGCAGGCAGCAGTCGAAGCCAATCTCCTTCAGATGGCAAAACAGTGCCCTGGCCCGCTCATCGGCAGGCGCCCCGTGCGGAACAAGCGTATTGTCAATGTCAAAAATAACGCCCCGATACCCTGCGCGATACAGGGCATCGAAGTCAATCACATAGGTAGAATCCAGATACTCATCCGGATAAAAGCAACTCAGTATGCTCATAAATTGTCTGTTTCCTTTTCTTAATTACACTGCAAAATCAAACAACGACAGCTGATTTGACTCCGGAAGCCCGTCGAGAATCTTCAGGTCGGATAACAGATCCACGACTGTCTTGCTGACCTTTGTACGGTTGCGGAAATCGTCTTTCGAGAGGAACGGACCGTCCTTTACCGCATCGACGACTGCCTCGGCAGCCTTTTCCCCCAGACCTGATACCGTTGAAAGCGACGGCAACAGCTTCCCGTCCTTGACCTTGAACCGGTTTGCACCGGACTCATAAATGTCGATCGGCAGAAACTCAAAGCCGCGCGCATACATCTCCCGCACAACCTTCATATCGCGGTACGTGTCCTGTTCTTTTTTACTCAGGGTGTCCATCCGTTTCTCGTAATCCTTCATATGATACAGCAGCTTGTCCTGTCCGAGACACATCAGCTCATAGTCAAATCCCGGTGCACGAATGCTGAAAAATGCCGCATAATATGCCTGCGGATAAAAAATTTTGCAATAAGCGATCCGGTAGGCCATCATGACATAGGCCGCAGCATGTGCCTTTGGGAACATGTATTTGATCTTTTTACATGACCAGATGTACCAGTCCGGTACCCCGTGTGCCTTCATCTCCTCTTCCCATTCCGGCTTCAGTCCTTTTCCCTTCCGGACGCTCTCCATGATCGTAAATGACTGCTCACTGTCGAGTCCCTTTCCGATCAGGTAGATCATGATATCGTCACGGGTACAGATTGCCGTGGAAATCGTCGCCTTTCCCTCTTCGATCAGCGTCTGCGCATTGCCAAGCCATACATCCGTACCGTGTGCCAGCCCTGCAATCCGGACCAGATCCGAAAAATACTTCGGCTTCGTATCCAGAAGCATCTGGATCGCGAATTCCGTGCCGAACTCCGGGATGCCAAGGCACCCAAGCAAACAGCCACCGATGTCGTCCGGCGTAATGCCAAGCGCATCGGTCTTTGCAAATAAGGACATGACAGACGGATCATCCAGTGGAATTTTCTTCGCATCGATTCCGGTCAGATCCTCCAGCATACGGATCATCGTCGGATCATCGTGTCCGAGAATGTCGAGTTTCAGCAAATTGTGGTCGATCGAGTGATAATCGAAATGCGTCGTGATCGTGTCCGTCGTCATATCATTCGCCGGATGCTGTACCGGTGTAAAGGAATAAATCTCCTCTCCGACCGGAAGGACAATGATGCCTCCCGGATGCTGTCCGGTCGTCCTTCGCACGCCGACACAGCCCTGCACGATCCGGTCGATCTCACAGTTTCGTTTGCGGATTTCCCGCTCCTCATAATACTTTTTTACATAACCGAAGGCTGTCTTGTCCGCGAGCGTACCGATCGTCCCGGCACGGAACGTCTGACCTGCGCCAAAAATAACTTCGGTATATTTATGTGCCTTACTCTGATAATCACCGGAGAAATTCAGGTCGATATCCGGCTCCTTATTTCCCTTAAATCCAAGGAAGGTCTCAAACGGGATGTCAAACCCATCCTTTTTCAGCGGGGTCCCGCACTTCGGGCATACCTTATCCGGCATATCGCAGCCCGCCATTCCCGCAAATTTCTTCACTTCCTCAGAATCAAAATCACTGTAATGACAGTTCGGACAGATATAATGCGGGCTCAGTGGATTGACCTCCGTGATACCTGACATCGTCGCAACAAACGACGAGCCGACCGATCCTCGTGAACCGACCAGATAGCCGTCTGCATTGGACTTCCACACGAGCTTCTGCGCAATGATGTACATGACCGCAAATCCATTGGAAATGATGGAATTCAGCTCACGCTCCAGCCGCTCCTCAACGATCGTCGGCAGGGGATCGCCGTAAATGCTGTGCGCCTTCTCATAACAAAGATTACGCAGAATCTGGTCGGAGTGCTCGATAACAGGCGGACATTTATCCGGACGCACCGGAGAAATTTTCTCACACATGCTTGCAATCTTCACGGTGTTCGTAATTACGACCTCATGTGCCTTCTCCTCACCCAGGTAGGAAAATTCCTGCAGCATCTCCTCGGTCGTGCGCAGGTAAAGCGGCGCCTGATCATCTGCATCCTTAAAGCCTTTACTGGCCATAATAATACGGCGGTACACCTCATCCTTCGGATCGAGAAAATGTACGTCACACGTCGCCACAACCGGCTTTTTGTAGCGTTCTCCGAGCACTACGATCTGCCGGTTCAGATCCTTCAGATCCTCGACCGTCTTGCGGTCCTCATAGTCCTCCCGCGTCATAAACATATTATTGCCGATCGGCTGGATCTCCAGATAATCATAGAAATTGACCAGTCTTGCGATCTCCGGCTCTGGTGCATTGCGTAACAATGCCCGGTAAAGCTCACCTGCCTCACACGCCGATCCGAGAATCAGCCCCTCGCGGTACTGCTGCAGCAGACTCTTCGGTATACGCGGCCGCCGGTTGTAATACTTCAGATGTGACTCTGAGACAAGACGGTACAAATTGACTCTCCCGATATCATTTTTCGCCAGAATGATCGCATGGTACGTCGGAAGCTTCCGGATCTGAGGCTCAGAGGAACGCCCGAGCGCATTCAGCTCCTCCAGTGTCTCGATGCCCTGCTTCTCCAGCATCTGTACAAATTTTTCAAAAATCTCTGCCGTACAGCCCGCATCGTCCACGGCACGGTGATGATTTTCCAGCGAAATGCCAAGTGCTTTCGCAACCGTATCAAGCTTGAACCGGTTCAGCTGCTGCAAAAGAACACGTGCCATCGCGACGGTATCAACAACTGTTTTCTCACACGGCAGACCGAGCCTGCGGCAATTCTCCTCGATAAAGCTCATATCAAAGGATGCATTGTGTGCGACCATAATGCATCCTTCGCAAAATGCCATAAACTCAGGCAGAATATCTGCAATGACCGGTGCATCCATGACCATTTCATCATTAATACTGGTCAGCTCCTCGATCCGGAACGGGATCGGCACCTGGGGATTGACAAAGGTGCTGAATTTATCCGTGATCTTTCCATCGATCACCTTGACTGCACCGATCTCGATGATCTGGTTCCTCTCCGGTGAAAATCCGGTCGTCTCCAGGTCAAATACGACAAATGAATCATGGATCGTCTGCCCTTTTGTATTGACCGCGATCTCCTTCAGATCGTCGACCAGATATGCTTCCATACCATAGATGACTTTAAAATCCGAATCACGGCTTACTGTGTGATTCGCCTCGGTAAATGCCTGCACTGCTCCATGATCCGTAATTGCCAGTGCCGGATGCCCCCACTCCATCGCCCGTTTTAAGATCGCAGATGCATCAGAGACACCGTCCATATCACTCATCTTCGTATGACAATGCAGCTCGACACGCTTTTCCGGCGATGTATCCATCCGTTTTTCCCGGAAATCCGGGATCTTTTTGATCCCTGTCACATTTCCGATCGTGAGCTGGCTGTCAAACCGGTCGATCGTCGTCACTCCGGTCAGTTTAAAAAACGCCCCTGCCTTAATCACACCGGAGAGCTCCTCTACCTGTTCATTTTTCACAAACATTTTTACCGCAATCGTATCGGTAAAATCTGTAATATTAAAACAGATCAGTGTCTTTCCGATCCGAAGCTCCCGCAGGTCGCAGGAGAGCACCTGTCCCCGGATCGTCACGCCGCCGATCTCTCCGGTGATCTGCTCGATATCCATCGGCTCGGTGTCAAAGTCACGGCCATAGACGACATCCGGATTGTTGGATTTCTTTGGAGCAAAACGGTCATTGGCAAAAAAGGTATTGCGTTTCGGCTGTGCATCCTCTTTCTTTGCACTGCCGGATGTGTCCGCCTGCTTTTTTGCGGCAGCAGCCGGCTTCTTTTTCTCGGCTGCCTCTGTGCCGTCGGCCTGGGCTGTCTGCTCGCCTGCTTTCACCGACGCATAATGCTTCGTGATCGCCGCGACCTCCTGCTCGAGCTCCAGCTCCGCATTTTTCCGCCGCTTGCTCTTGGGCGGCTCGACCCGTTTTGTGCTTACATGAAAATTCAGCCCGCAGCGCTCACAGAAAATTTTCTCCAGAATCTGTAAAAGCTCCTGCTCCTTTCCATCTGCGATAACAGTATCCGGCACCTCCAGACAAAGGGTATCCTCTGAAGAAAATACCTTTTTTGAATCATGCATCAGACTGTAAAGCAACGCATTGTACGCCTTCAGCTCCAGCAAAATGCTCTCCTCATAGATCGGCATCAGGTTCTGCGGCGTATACTGCCTGGAAAGATGAAAACGCTCGATGACCTTGACTGTCATTTTGGCATCCGGAAAAAGCTGACCGGTAATTGCCTGCTCCAGCTCAAAGATACAGGATTTCACAATCAGCTTGTCACTCTCCAGATAAATGCGCATAAAATCACGATCCCGATTCATCGTAATCCGGTCAATACTGACAAATTCCAGAACACTTTTAAGCTCCTCACGCAGCTGCAGCGTCGGAAACACTTCCATAAACGGCTTTTTCAATCTATCGACTCCTGTTCTATCATTTCACACTCTTCCAGTTCAAAAGCTCTTCCCGCAAAGTCGGAAGCAGCTCTTCCTCCGGCATCTTGCGGACGACCTCGCCCTTCTTGATCAAAAGGCCCTCGCCTTTTCCTCCGGCGATTCCGATATCCGCTTCCTTCGCCTCGCCCGGTCCGTTTACTACGCAGCCCATGACAGCGACCTTGATATCCAGCGGAATATCCTCGACCATCGCCTGCACCTGATTTGCCAAGCCGATCAGGTCAATCTGCGTCCGGCCGCAGGTCGGACAGGAAACAACCTCAATACCGCCCTTGCGCAATCCGAGCGTCTTTAAAATCATCTTTGCCGAGCGCACCTCCTCGAGCGGATCGCCAGTCAGTGAGACACGGATCGTATCACCGATGCCCTGATAGAGGATAATGCCAAGCCCGATCGCAGACTTGATATTTCCGGAGTATAATGTCCCGGCCTCTGTGATCCCTACATGCAGCGGGTGATCTGTCTTTTGGGCAAGCAATTCGTGTGCCTTTGCACACATCAGAACATTTGAGGACTTGATGCTGATAACCAGATTGTCATAGCCCATATCCTCAATGATCGCACACTGATGCAATGCACTCTCTACGATACCCTCTGCTGTCACGCCATGATCCCTTGCTACGATCTCCTTTTCCAGAGATCCGCTGTTCACGCCGACACGGATCGGGATATTTCGCTCCTTTGCCACCTCGACGACCGCGCGCACACGCTCCTTGCTCCCAATGTTCCCCGGATTGATCCGGATCTTGTCTGCACCCGCCTCCATCGCCGCGATTGCCAGCCGGTAGTCAAAATGAATATCTGCCACAAGCGGAATCGTAATCTGTTTCTTGATCTCGCCAAGAGCATCCGCTGCTTCCTTCGTCGGAACCGCGCAACGAATGATATCGCAACCCGCCTTTGTCAGCTTCTGAATCTGCGCTGCCGTTGCAGCCACGTCCTCGGTCTTTGTATTTGTCATCGACTGAATAAGCACCGGATTTCCGCCTCCGATGACCCGGTTGCCGATCGTTACTGTCTTTGTATGATCCCGGTACATTTCTTTCTTCCTTTCTACGTCTTCTGTCCTGACGATTTTGTTTCTTATACTTCCTCCGCTTCCATCGGAATAAATACCCGCTCCGGAAGCTTTTCGCTCTCTGTCTTTGCACGACGCACTGCCTCCTCGCAGAAATATTCCTGCGCGCAGACTAGTGTCTTGCCTCTTTTATCAATCTTCTCGTAGCTTCCGTCCGGCTGCAGGATATGCGCCTTCACATTGTCCTCCAGCTGAATCTGCAAAATGTGGCGTACCTCTTCCTTCAGTCTTTGATCCTCGACCGGGAAGGTGATCTCCACCCGCTTGTCCAGATTGCGCGGCATCCAGTCCGCACTTCCCATATAGAATTCTTCCTCGCCGCCGTTGCGGAAATAGAAAATACGGGCATGCTCCAGAAAGTTTCCTACTAAGGAGCGCACACGGATATGCTCGCTGACCTTCGGAATACCGGTCTTAAGACAGCAGATGCCACGGATGATCAGGTCAATCTCCACCCCGGCTGCGGATGCTTCGTAGAGGGCTGCAATGATTTCTTGATCACACAGGGAATTCATCTTTGCCACGATCCGCGCCGGAACACCCTCACGGGCATGCTCCGTCTCCCTCCGTATCATGTTCAGGAAGCTTGCACGCAGCCACAGCGGAGCTAGGATCAGACGGTTCCAGCTCTTCGGCTCGGAATAACCGGAGAGCATATTGAAGACCGCCGTCGCATCTTCACCGATCGGCTCATGACAGGTCAGGATTCCGCAGTCTGTATACAGCTTTGCCGTCGAATCATTATAATTTCCGGTACCAAGATGCACATAACGACGGATTCCGTCTTCCTCACGCCGCACGACCAGCGTAATCTTACTGTGTGTCTTGAGGCCATGTAGTCCATAAATAACATGGCAGCCTGCCTTTTCGAGCATCTTCGCCCAGTTAATATTATTTTCCTCATCAAAGCGTGCCTTCAGCTCGACAAGCACAGAAACCTGCTTGCCGTTCTCCGCCGCCTGTGCGAGTGCTGCGACTATCGGAGAATTGCCGCTGACCCGATACAGCGTCTGCTTGATTGCCAGCACATCCGGATCCGTCGCCGCCTGCTTTACGAACTGGATCACCGGCTCAAAGGTCATATACGGATGATGCAGCAGGATGTCGCCTCTGCGGATCTGCGTAAAAATATCTTCCTCATCGTTCATGCCCGGAACCGGCTGTGGGCGGTACGGCGTATAGCGGTGCGCGTCCATCCCGTCAATCCCGTACAATTTCATCAAAAAGGTCAGATCAAGCGGCCCGTTGATCCGATAAATATCGTCCTCTTTTACCGCAAACTCCTGCTTCAGAATTTTCAGAAGCTCCGGCTCCATTTTATCCTCTATCTCCAGACGGATGACCTCTCCCCACTGACGCTTCTTCAGCTGCTTCTGAATCTCCTTGAGCAGATCCGCCGCATCGTCCTCGTCAATCGACAGATCCGCATTCCGCATAATCCGGTACGGGTGCGCACAGACGACATCGTAATTCAAAAACAGCTTGTCAATGTTGCGCTCAATGACTTCTTCAAGCAATGTCACACACTTTTCCCCGTTCGGTCCGTCCGGAAGCCGGATAATCCGCGGCAATACCGACGGTACCTGTACCGTTGCAAATTCAGCTCTGCCCTTTTCGCCCTTTTTGGAAATCAATGCGCCGATATTCAGTGTCTTATTGCGAATCAGCGGAAACGGCCGGGAGGAATCCATCGCCATCGGCGTAAGCACCGGATAGATCGTCTCCTCAAAATACTGATCCGCATAATGCGCCTGCTCTTCTGACATACACTCATGCTCCGTCACGACCTCCACACCGACCTGCTTCAGGGCCGGAAGCAGCGAACGATTGTATGTCGAATACTGCAGGTGTACCAGATCATGTGCCTCTGCACTGATCGCTGTGAGCTGTTCCTCCGGTGTCATGCCTGCGATATCCTTTTTATTATACTTCGCATGCACCATATCCTTCAGAGAGGCCACACGGATCATAAAAAACTCATCCAGATTGGACGATGTGATGCTCAGAAATTTCAGGCGTTCTAAAAGCGGCAGGCTCTTATCCCGCGCCTCATACAGTACTCTACTGTTAAAAGAAAGCCAACTGATTTCCCGGTTTGTAAAATACTCTGGCTTTTCAAAATCGATCAATGCCATCGCTTATGCTCCTCTCGTCAAATGCTTTTTTTCTGTCGGATCGTCGGGTGTACGTTGAACACTTCCTCGAAGAATTCCGCTTTTTCCCGAAAGGTTCCAAATTCCAGCGACAAATCCTCCTGAGATGTCACTGTGATTTTCAGCTCGCGATTTTTTAAGGTCATTGTGACATCCTGACATTTCTGCTTGTGTGTGCGGTCCATCGCATTTGCCAGCCGCAAGATCGCTGTTATCTTTGCAATTGTCAGATATTCCTCCTTCGAAATATCGGCCTCCTGCGTAAACTCCCGATAATACAAAAACGGGCTTGTATTAAACCGGACCATATAGGCGATCATCTCCCGCTCAGAATGTGACAATCCGATGATCTCTGTCGCCATAATAATGTGAAACGCACACTCGGAGACATCCTCCAGACTGATAAATTTTCCACAGTTGTGCAGCACCACCGCGATCTGCAAAAGCAGACGCTCCCGGCTGTCCATCCCGTGAATTTTCTTCATCTTGTCAAATATCTGCAGCGCGTTGCTTTCCAGATTCTTCACATGCGACTGACTGCATTTATACCGTTTGGAAATTGTACGTGCCGCCGCCAGAATATCCTCATCGAAATTATGGCCTTTCTGGATGTAGTGCTTCTTCACACCGTAATGATAAGCCAGACCGTCACTCAGGCTGAAGCCCGGAAGCCAGACGGTGTCCACTCCAAAATTCTCCATCAGCACCTTGCAGAGCACCATCGCAGTCGCTCCCTCTGCAGCTGCATCCTGCGGAAGGGAAAACTCCGCTGCGATTTCCTCCGGACGCATGACTGTGATGCGTTCGTAGAACTTCTGAAAATTGTCCCCGGAAATGGAGGCAAACTTTTTATTTCCCTTCTCCGTCGGGCGAATGACTTCAAGCAGATTTCCGCCTACCACGATCAGATTCCTGATCTGACGGTCCTTCTGAAACAGCTTGTTGAAGCCCGCCAGCTCATGATCGACGATTTCCCGCAGCATTTTTTCAAAATGGAGGCTGTTCTTTTCGAGCGGCGTCAGCTTCTCCCGCGTCGTAATGCTGCCGACCCGGATATTTTGGGTCGTGATCAGCTTATCCTTGTCGAACAGAGATACCTGCATGCTGCTCCCGCCGATATCTACGATCGCCGCCGGATTCTGAATGATCGATTCAAACTCCGTCGTTACCGACGCGATCGACTGATAATCAATGAATCGCTGCTCGGAATTGCTGAGCACCTCAATCGTAAGTCCGGTCTGTTTCTCAATGTAATCCACAAGTATCAGCATATTGCGGGATTCCCGGAATGCGCTCGTCGCACAGGCCCGGTACGCATTCACCTTGTAGCCGTCCATGATGCGCGCAAAATCACGGAGCACCCGGCAGAGCTCCTCTACATTCCGGCTGCTGATCCGCCCCATCGTGTAGGCATCCAGGCCGAGACCAAGCCGCGTACTAATCCAGTCTACCTCCTTCATCACTCTTCTGGAGGTGAATTCAAAAATTTTCATTTCTGTCACTGCGGATCCGATACTGATCGCTGCAAATGTTTTGAGTGCCATGGGCTTCCTCCTGTTCCTGGGTGTATAATACAATGCTTAGCGCAGGCCACAGCCCCATTCGCTTCGCGAATTATCCGCTGCTACGCAGCTCCTGTCTGTGGCTGATGGGCGCTTCGCCCATCCCAAAATGCCAATACAGCCTTACGCAAATAAATTTGCTCCAGTCTGCCTTGGCATTTTGCTGCTGCGCTAAGCTGTTCCTAACACATAATCGACAAACTGCTGTGCGGTACGCCCTGACAATCCACCGTGGCTCAGCTCCCATTTGTTGGCTTCAAGCAGGAGCTGGTCTTCCGGCATATCGATGCCATTGCGCTCGGCAAGCGTCCGAACGATCTGCTGAAATTCTTTTTTGTCCGGGGATCCGAAGTAAATCGTAACGCCGAACCGTGACACGAGCGAAAGCTTCTCCTGAATCGTGTCATTCGAATGAAGATCGCCATGCAGCTCCTCGTTGTCACGGAAGCTTTCCTTGATCAGATGGCGCCGGTTCGACGTCGCATAGATCAGGATATTGTCCGGCTTCTTCTCCAGTCCGCCCTCGATTACCGCTTTCAGATACTTGTATTCGATCTCAAACTCCTCAAAGGAAAGATCATCCATGTAAATAATAAATTTATAATTGCGGTTCTTAATCTGCGCGATGACCTCATTCAAATCCTGAAACTGATGCTTGTATACCTCGATGATGCGCAGTCCGCGGTCATAGTACCGGTTCAGGATTGCCTTTATGCTCGAAGACTTGCCGGTACCGGCATCGCCAAACAGCAAACAGTTATTCGCACTGCGCCCCTCTACGAACGCCTCTGTATTATCGATCAGCTTCTTTTTCTGAAGCTCATAGCCGACGAGATCCTCCAGCTTTACATGCGCGATATTCGTGATCGGCTCGATCTGCACATCGTCTCCGACATGCGCCACACGGAACGCCTTGTGCAAGCCCAGCTTTCCTACACCGAATTCCTTATAGAACGATACCATATACTCTGTGAATACCTCAAGTGTCTCTGCATTCGCCAGCTGATCACTCAGCTCACAGATCCGGTCACGGATGCGGCGGTTGAACAGCTTCCCCGTAGATTCTGTACGTGCATAATGCAAAAATTCTTCAAACACTCCGGCCTGCAGCATGCGCTCCAGCTCCGTAAAATCGCAGGCAAACAGCTCGCGGAAGATCGCAAAATCATGTCGCGCCAAACTTAACAGGCTTCCTTCTGTCACGCCACGGATCTCACAGGCCGTGCTGAAAATATTTTCATTATTCACAAGCAGAAAAGTCAGATAATTATGCCACAAATTGTTCTCAAAGCCATAATTTCCTGCCAGCTCA
The DNA here is from genome assembly GCA_902363135.1 of Lachnospiraceae bacterium. Classification (GTDB taxonomy): domain Bacteria; phylum Bacillota; class Clostridia; order Lachnospirales; family Lachnospiraceae; genus Choladousia. Next base: position 477,926 of record CABIZF010000001.1, on the reverse strand, counting down.
ACCAGATCATGCATACAGGAAAAGAAGCGATCCCGTACCTCACTGATCTGCTCCTTTTTCTCCAGATGCTCCAAAATCCATGTCATATCCAAAAGGATCTGGCCATTTTCCAGATCCCGGTATAAAATTAATTCCTTTACTCCTGTTATCATATATTCGCCTTCATCTTCTGATCCATCATTTTATAAATGCAATGATACTTTAATAATTTCCAAGTATTTTCATATTAATCGCTTCTTCACGAATACCGCGCAGCGCGTTTTTCACTGCTCCGTCATTCAGGTTTCCCTCGAAATCCACAAAGAACCGATACTCCCAGTTTTTGCCCGGAATCGGCCGGGACTCAATGTTGTTCATATTCAGATTGTTGTAAATAATGTGTGAAAGCATGTCATACAGAGAACCGCTCGAATGCGGTGTCTCGAAACAGATGCTGATCTTGTTCGCGCCCTTCCGAAAAATCCTCTGGTTCGTCACGATAATGAACCGTGTCGAATTCTTCTTATTAAAATAGATATTCTCAGCCAGCACCTCAAGCCCAAACAGCTCTGCTGCAAACTTGCTGCCGACCGCTGCCTGCGTGCAGTCTCCATCTTCTGCGACCTTCTTGACCGCCAGCGCCGTATTGTCATACGGAATCTGCCGCCACTTCGGATGACGTTCGAGATACTCCGCGCACTGGGCGAGTGCCTGCGGGTGGGAGTATACGGTCTTGATCTCCTCCAGCTTCGTCCCCGGCAGGCCGATCAGTGCATGCTCACACTTTACGATCTGCTCCCCGACGATATAATTTTCAAAGTTCACAAGCAGGTCGTAGTTATCCGCAACGATACCCGCAGATGAATTTTCAATCGGCAGCACCGCATAGTCTGCAGAGCCTTCCGCAATCGCCTCCATCGCATCCCGGAATGTCCGTACATGGAAGCAGTTCACATCGTCGCCGAAATAAGCCCGCATCGCTGCATGGCTGTACGCACCCTCGACACCCTGATACACGACCCGGATATTTTTCCGGTCGATATCGTCGACCTCGATAAATGGCAGGCGCCCCGAGGCGCCATTCTGCTCAAGCAGCTCATACTGCAGCTTCCGGCTCATTGACATGATCTGCTGGAAGAGTTCCTCGACCCCATGCCGGTTAAAATCATTGTGTGCCATCGCCTTCAGCTTTGTCAGCTTTTCATGCTCGCGCTCTTTGTCAAATACTTTCTTTCCATTCGCGATCTTGTAACGCGCCACTTCGGCACTCACACCCATCCGCTTCTCGAACAGCTTTACCATCTGCTGATCAATTTCATCAATTTCCTGACGCAGTTCTATTAAATCCTTCATCTGTTGTTCTCCATTTTTTCTTTTCTCTGCAAACGATTATAGCACACATTTGGCCAACTGCAAATAGCCAGGCTCCTTCTGCCTGGCTATTTCTGTCATAACACTATTTATGATAATTCTACTATGATTTCTTCGATTATTTTTCCACCATCCGAACAAAGGCCCGGCCCTACCTTACTAGAAACTGCATAATGCAACACCGGGAGAAACCTTTTTTTCTCCGGTTCGTCTAAAAGCTGCCGATACAGTGGATCGCCGATCACGACGGTAATCTCGGGATCATTGACTGCTTTCTGAATCTGCTCCTCGTTTTTCAGTATTCGATCGCCTGCTCCAAGGCTCTCTGCCTGCGCTCCAAACGGAAGCCCGACACAGCTGCATTTCCCGGTCACGTAATAAATCTCCGCCCGCAGGCTGTTTGCTATGATCTGGTCTCCGAGAATCAGGATTCCATCTTTTTGGCCGCACAGCTCTTCCTGTGCGCCCCAGGCCGCGACGTCATGATCTGCATGCTCCTGTGCAAACGCTCTCCAGTGTTCCACCGTAGCCGCACTCATCGAAAATCCGGTCACACACGGCATGTTTTGAGTCCGACACAGCCATGCTCCGAGCAGTGCGCCACTATAGCTGACCGCCGTATTCCACCTAGCAGAAAAAATCTGATCTATCTGACTCATATCCGCCCGATCGAACAAGGACGCACGAATCTGGATGCCAAGCTCCTGTACCTGTATCCTGAACCGTTCCATAAAATCTGTCCCGGCAAAATCAAGTGGCAGATCACCCAAAATATTCATGCCTGCTTTTTCTGCCTGCCTTTTTTCTGTTTTCATAGCATGCTTCAGCATCGTCTTCCCGGCCAAAAACGCCCCGGAAGGATATAGCCCCAGTCCAGTCGTCGAAAAGCCAAATGCTGGAATCCCCGTCTCATCCTCGATCCATGCTGCCATTCCTGCGAGATCCGTACCGATCACCATCGGCACCGGGCTTCCGACCAGTGCAATAAAGTTTGGATGCATTTCTTTTGCCGCCTCGCAGATATTTCGGATAAATTTTTCATCATTTCCAAGTACTGCATCCAATTCCCGCAGTCCGGAACAGTAAACCATTGAGCCTCCATCATACCAGCGCGGCTCATCATAATTGATATAATTTCCGGTACAGCCAGCCGCATCATGGATGACAATCATGCCGCCCAGCGAAAACAGCGCCCCGCACACTCCGGAATAGTCCGGTGCAAACGGCGGCAGGCAAAAACTGAATCTTCCCATTATCACACCACCAATCCGTGCTTTTCGATCAGCTCCTGCAGATCTGCCTCCTGTTCTGCCGCCGCAGCCAGTCTATCCAGCACTACTTCTAGTCCATAAAATCCATAATTGCCCTCGTCAAAAAAGAGATCCGCCACATAGCGGGCACGTAAGACATAGGCCAGATCTACGCCGATGCAGATCAGATCCGCCTCTGCCGACAGTTCTCGTCTCCCGGTCATTCCCGGCAAATGGTAATCAAGCAGTGAAATGATTTCCAGCTCCGGCTCCCGCTCCTTCAGTTCTTCCACACAGGCCTCCTCGCTCGGAGCCTCCCGGTAGCCGATATATTTTACAAAAATCCCGCAATCCATCAGAAATTTTGCCACCTCAAATGGAGACGCACAGGCAAAATCATCCACGCCCACCGGGCGTCCGCACAGCCTTTGCCGCACCTGTTCCGCCTTCTTTTTAAGCCGCGACCGGCAGCTTTTTATCAGCTCATAAAATGTATCTGGAACCGGCATCCCCGTCAGCTCTGCCGTTTTTTCAGCAAATCTGCAATATGTTTCCTGTATCGTATCCGGATCATAGCTGTAATACATCGGAATCGCCGACTGGCCGCAGGATGTCTCAAGCAGTCTGGCCGCAGGCATTGCTGTCGAGAAAAATACGGCGCTGCAGCAGCTTTTTGTCATCTCCTCAAATGCAGTAAATGTCTCACATGCATGAATGTGCCGGACGGGCGCAAGCCCTAAAAGCGCAGCGATCTGATAAAACTCACAAGAGGGATGAAACTGCGCCAGATTGCCAATGCAATTGACTCCGTTATCCTCTGTGTCATCCCCGAGTCTCCCAAGGAGCTGATAAATGCTCTTATGGATCGATACCATCGGAGAATCCGGCCGGTCATCGGTGATCGGATTCATATGGCAGAAAATAAAATACGTGTCCGGATATCTACGCTCCAGCTCCCAGGCTACCGCGTCATTGTCCGTCCCGATCAGATCATCAATGCAGGTTACAAATAAAATCAGTACCCGAGGCTTCTTCCCTCTTGTTTCAAGGCACGCAAGCAGTTTCCCCGCCGCGTCCATCACCGCCGCATCGTACCCCTCAATGATATCTTTTTCATCCACAAAATAGTAGGACAGCCGGTCCTTGATCCCGTGCTGCACCGCACCCAGTGCGCCATGACGCCCACAGGCCGCCGGGCTGATAAAGAGCTCATAGGATTCCGGGATCATCATTGCGATCCGCACCATTCCCCAGCCACCGTTTCCGGGGCAGATATACCGGAGCTGTTCGTATTTACACAGCTTCAATCTGACACACCTCCCTCACGATCCGAGCCAAGTCCATGTACTCCGCTGCCATCTCGCTGTCTGGAAATGCCTCCACGGTCGTCTTTCCCTGCTCCTCTGCCTTCCAGACGGTATCCGAACGCGGCATTACTTTTATGATCTTCGTCCCCATCTCTTCTGCCGCCTGCGACACCAATTCCAGTTCCTTTGTCACATTGCGGGAATTCAGAATCAGACCTGACATTTTCGCATAGCCACGCCGCCCAAAATTCCGGATCGCCTGACTGATGTTCGACGCTGCATAGAGCGACATCATCTCTCCGGATGTCACCACCAGCACATCATCGGCATACCCCCCGCGTAGCGGCATTGCAAAACCGCCGCAGACGACATCACCCAACACATCATAAATGACAATGTCCGGCTGATAATGTTCATATGCCTGCAGTTGCTCCAGCTGCTCAAAAGCCGTGATAATGCCCCGACCGGCGCAACCGATTCCGGGTGTCGGGCCGCCGGCTTCTGTGCAGATGCAGCCATGAAACCCTTGAAAAGTAATATCACCAAGTGTCAGTGCATCTCCTTTTGCCTTCATCTGATCCAGCACGGTGGTGATCCGTTTTCCTCCGACCAAATTTTTTGTCGAATCCGCCTTCGGGTCGCACCCGATCTGCATAACCCTGTAGCCCTGACATGCCAGCGCCGCTGTGAGATTTGAAGCGGTTGTCGATTTCCCGATCCCACCTTTTCCATAAATCGCTATCTTTTTCATCGTTCTCTCCTAAAGTACGTCAATCGGAATGATGCTATCATACCGTCTTCCTTTCTTTTCTATCTGCTTAATCTGTGAATCGATCTCAAAATACTCTCGGATATGGTCTTCGGTAATCACCTCTCTCGTATCCCCGAACAGGTATCCTTCTTTTCCCATCAGAAGCGTCTTATGTGCACAGCGCAGTGCATGCTCCGGATAATGAGTATTAATGACGACCGCCAGATTTGATGCCGCCAGCCGCTCAATTGTATTTAAAACGATCAGCTGATTTTTCATGTCCAGATTTGACTCCGGCTCATCCATGATCAGAAGTCCCGGCCCCTTGATCAGCGCTCTTGCGATCAACACCATCTGGAGCTGCCCGCCGCTTAAGGTATTACAGGACTGGTTTGCAATGCTTCCAAGCCCGAACTTCTCCAAAAGTGCATAGGCTCGGTCATAGTCCTCACGCCGCGGTGTCCGTCCGATCGAAATATTCTGAGAAAGTCCCATCACGACCATATCCACAGCCGGGTATCCGAATACCAGCTGCTTTGCCTGCGGCACATAACTGATATCGCGCCAGAAGCGTTTCTGGTTCATATGCTTCGCCCCCGCACCATCAATCTCGATTTCTCCCTCTTTCAGCGCAAGAAACCGCATGACACAGCGCAGAAGCGTCGTCTTTCCGATTCCATTTGGCCCGAGAATCGCCAGTGTCTCTCCTGCTTTTACTTCAAAGGAGACTTTTGAAAATAAAAGCGGTCGGTTTCCATATCCAAACCCCGCATTTGTCACTTTAAGCATTCCATGCACCTCCTGTCCGGCGAAGCATCGTCGCAAAAATAGGCGCCCCGATCAGTGCGGTTAGAATCGACAGAGGAATTTCTGCCGCCGTGATGCTCCGCGCCGCCGTATCAATGATAACCATGTAACCAGCTCCAGTCAGAATGCTTAATGGAAGCAGCTTCTTGTGATCATTTCCGACGACCATTCTTGTCAGATGTGGAACTGCCAGTCCGACAAAGGAAATGACACCGCACAGTGCCACCGTGGACGCCGCGATCACCGTCGTCGCCAGAATAATGAGAATCCGCGTCCATTTCAGGTTGATTCCAAGCGACGCCGCCTCATCTTCTGAGAGGGAGATAACATTCAGCCGCCAGCGCAGCAGCCAGAGTACGAAAATGGCGATGCCAACCATCGGAAGTGCCCGGAACACGTCGGTCATTGAGGACCCGGACAGACTTCCCATCAGCCAGTAGGTGATCGCCGGAAGTTTTTCCTCCGGGTCTGCCACATATTTAATAAAGGAAGTCAACGCTTCAAACACGGCTCCCACGACCACACCGGAGAGCACCAGCATCAGTGTCCCGGTATTTCCCTTTTTCTGGCTCAGAAAATAGGTCAGAGCCATCCCCACAAACCCAAAGAGTAGCGCCAGGATTTCCACATATGCAAAACGGGAAAATAGCAGAATTCCAAGTGCCGCGCCAAAGCCGGCGCTGTATGAAACGCCCAGAATGTGTGCATTAACAAGTGGATTACCAAACATTGCTTGAAGGCTGACACCGGAAACGGACAGCCCTGCCCCTACGAGCAGTGCCATGAGAATCCGCGGAATCCGCACACTCCACATCACCGTCTTGAGCATCGAATTTTCTTCAATCCCAAGGAAGAGGTAGCGAAGCACCTCCGCCGCAGAAATGGAATAACGCCCGATACACAAAGCTACAAGCACAAGTAACAGAAGCAGACATGTAGCCACTGCCATAACGACTGGAAATTTTTTCTGTCTCATATAAATCTCCTTCTGACGTACAAAAAGACTGGCTCGTTCCTCTTCAGGCGAGCCGATCCGGGCTCTGCCTTTGCGGAAATTACGGTGCCAGTCTTTTTATGTCTCATCCTGATAATTCTGTTTTGTGGATGATCAGCTTCTCGTCGCACTGCTTCCGAAAGAAGATCCCTTCGCAGCTTCCGGCTGTGCATCCAAAATTCCCTGTGCCTGCTCTTCTGTCAGCGTGTAATCATAAAACTGCTCATAATACTGAGTGATCTCATCAATCATATTGTAATCAAACAGCTCCGGATGAAGGGTCTGTGCCATCCATTTGAACATCAGCGGTGCATCTCCGGATGGTGGGAACCAGCGGTAAACGCCGAGCGGCTCCTTGTATACCTTGCCATTCTTAACTGCGGATACATTGGACCAGTCCTGTCCCTCGATCGTATTGTTGTACAAGTCATCCGGCATCGTGTCTGTGAATGTTGTCAGGATAATGATATCCGGATCCCACTCATAGATCTGCTCCATATTGACATCTGCAAAGGAATCCAGCTCTGCACCGACATTGATGCCACCAGCCGACTCGATCCAGTAGCCGCCGTAAAAGTTTGAGCCGCATGCTGAGATCTGCTCCTTGCTGTGGTTGTAAAGATAAAGCACTTTCGGCTTCTCTTCTTCCGTCACATCTGCAAGTTTGTCCGCCACTTCCTGTTTTACTGTATTTGCATACTCGATAACTCCCTCGGTATTTCCGGTTGTTCCGAACATCTGTCCCATGATGTCCAGCCAAGTGCTTAAAGTCGCGATGACATCTCCGCCTTCTGCACCTTTTACACCGACCGCCGGGATGCCTACGGACTGGAGCGCTTCATACTGATTCTCATACTCGGCCCAGTAAATGACTACATCTGGGTCCAATTTTAAAAGCTCCTCTACGTTAATCTCGGTACCCTCAATGAAGTTGTCTGCAATCCCGACCAGTTCCGGATACATCGCAGCCATGACCGAATTCTCTATTGCACTGGTAGAACCCGGATGCACACCTTTCAAATTCTCGATCGGTGCGCCCGTCAGCGCGTAAATACTTGGGAGCGGAAGTGCAGTCAGTACCACACTGTCGATCTCAGTTGGCACCTGAACATCTCTTCCATTCATGTCCGTCACTGTGATGTAGCTCTCCGCCTCTGTGCTTGCCTCGGTGTTCTCCTCTGCCAGTGCAGTCGGTGCTGTAAAGTACGCCAGTGTCAGGGCTGCCGTACAGCCTAACGTAAGTAATCTCTTTCTCATTCCTCTGTCCTTCCTGTTGTTGTGGTTGTGAATTAGGTATGTCTTATTTATATTAGCCCGCGCTAATCTTTCTGTATTCTACACTGAAATCATAGGAATTGTCAACTCTTTTTTCTGATATTTTTCTCATTTAACCGAATCAAGCAAGTCCCCTGCTTCAATTGCGCAAAGCAATAAGCAGTGGGTTGGGACTTGCTTGTATCAGGAGTGGTACAAGCCACTCCTGATAAGCTGCGAAGCAGCTATTCGGTTATGACATATCATAAGGAGGGGCCCGCTTGCGGGAAGATTCCTTGTGATCCTACAAGTAGCGAAGCGGATTGCGAATATCCGCTTTGACTCTATCACTGCCATTATTCTGCCAAAGACAAAGCAGATATTCGCAATCCATCTCCGCAACTCATCCATGCAGCTTTGCTGCGGGGCTTCTGCTGACAGAATTTGCCTTCATTGCTTGCCTGAATTCAGGTCAAAGATGATTTCTGCAAAAATGTGTAACTAGTATAATTTGTTGGAAAGTTATGATCTGAGCGGATAAAATTCTTTTTTCTGGACACCCTTATCGAAAGAATCTTCTATGATCTGTCTGTACTATTTTATACCATCTACATCATTCATTATTTGAAAGGTTCAGGGATATTTATGAAGTCTGATTTTATTAAATGCGGGATGACAGGCTGGTGCCTGGAGATATTCTGGACAGGACTGCAGTCCCTGCTCCGCCATGACCGGAAGCTCACGGGTGTGTCCTCGCTGCACATGTTTCCGATCTACGGTGCAGCCGCTCTGGTCGGACCGCTCTCGCATCGTCTGAAAGACTGTTGGATGCCGCTGCGCGGGCTGATCTATATGACGGGATTTTTCGGAGTTGAATACGTCTCAGGAAGCTTTTTAAAAAAGTATGACTGCTGCCCGTGGGACTACAGCAACGCCCCGTTACAAATCGGCGGTGTGATCCGGCTGGACTATGCACCGCTCTGGTTTGCGACCGGGCTGCTGTATGAGAAAATGCTCTGCGCCAGAAACAGGCCTCCCCGGAACAAGGCAGTTGTGCCAAAATGCCAACGCGTCGGCCAGACCTGAATATGTGAATTTATACGTCACATTTCTATTTCCAGATCCGTATCATTACAAACGGTCAGTTCAAAATGATTTCTGTTTGTTTTTATAAAACCTTCTTTTTGCAGCTTTGATATCTCCGCAGACATTGCCGCACGGTCAATACAAAGATAATCCGCCAGCTGTTGCCGGTCAAAAGGAATATCAAAGGATAAAGAGGAATGTCTGATGGATTCTGCCGACAGGTAAGACAACAGCTTATCCCTTGTCGTCCGTTTACCGACATGTGTGATCTTATCGTTCAGGATCAGTATTTTGTTTGCCAGGACACCGACTAGGTTACGGATCAGCTTCTGATGATGCCCGCATGCAGTCGGACAGGTAACCAGAAGCCTTTGCACGTTTAAAAAAATGATCTCACAATCCTCATCTGCTACCACACTGACATTTAAAACAGCCCCCGGGCTTGCTGCATATGGCTCGCCAAAGAAATCGCCGACATGGCATTTTGACAGAATATTCCGATGTCCCCAGAAATCTTCCTGAATAACAAGGACACAGCCTGACACTACAAGCCCCATCACTTCCGTAGCGTCTCCTGCCCTGAAAATATAAGAATCCCGTTTTCTGGAAATTGTCACTGCATTTACACAGTGCAGTATGGATAATATCTCGCTGTCGGAAAGACCTTTAAAAAATGGACTGTTTCTTAAAATGGATAAATATTTTTTCAAAATCATTCCTCCTGTTGGAAATCAAACATACACATTGTAATTATTATACTATACTTCTGACAGAAACTAAAGTTAAATGTTGCTACGGAGGGTAAAAATGATAAGAAAGATTATCCGGATCGATAAAGAAAAATGCAATGGCTGCGGTGCCTGTGCAGCTGCCTGTCACGAAGGGGCCATTGATATCATTGATGGAAAAGCAGAGTTGGTAAGAGAGCATTTCTGTGACGGACTGGGAGATTGTCTCCCGGAATGTCCAACAGGAGCCATTTCCTTTGAAGAACGAGAAGCACCTGAGTATGATGAAGAAGCCGTAAAAAAAGCACAAATGAAACTATTTGCAAAAAATCAGGCACGGTCCACACATACCGGCTGCCCCGGCTCTAAAAGTATGCAAATCCAGCGACAGGAGCTGTCTGAAACCGAAAAGCCATTTTCACCTGCAATCCAGGTATCAAGGCTTCAGAACTGGCCGGTACAGATAAAGCTGGCACCTGTCAGTGCACCATATTTTAACGGTGCAAAGCTTTTAATTGCCGCTGATTGTACTGCTTACGCTTATGCAGGCTTCCATCAGGATTTTATGCGGAATAAGGTAACATTAATTGGCTGTCCCAAATTAGACCAGGCGGATTATAGTGAGAAGCTGACTGCAATTATTCAAAATAACAGCATTCAAAGTGTAACGATCGTAAGAATGGAAGTCCCATGCTGCGGTGGTCTGGAGATGGCAGCAAAAAAAGCGCTTCAAAACAGCGGAAAATTCATACCATGGCAGGTTGTAACGATAAGTATTGACGGAAAAATCATGGAATAAAGGAGACTACAAAAATGAATAAGAAAATGTTTTGCTTTCAGTGTGAGCAGACAGCCGGGTGTACCGGCTGCACAGGAAATACCGGCGTCTGTGGAAAAAAGGCAGATACAGCCAAATTGCAGGATGAACTGACGGGTGCCCTGATCGGCCTCGCAAGAGCCATTGACGGTACGGCAGCTATTTCCAAAGAAACCGCGCAAGTCATAATCGAAGGGCTGTTTACTACCGTTACAAATGTGAGCTTTGACGACGCAGCAATCGAAACTATGATACAAAAAGTCAGGGCAGAGAAGGAACGACTGGTCCCTGACTGCAGCAAATGTCAGTCACCCTGCGGCAGAACAGACGAATACGATATGCAGCAGCTGTGGAATGCCGATGAAGATATCCGTTCTTTGAAGTCTCTTATTCTTTTCGGGATTCGCGGAATGGCAGCCTATGCCTATCATGCAAATGTTCTGAACTACGAAGATGCCGAAGTGAATCAATTCTTCTGCGAAGCACTCTTTAAGATCGGCTATGAAGAAAGCGTGGAGACGCTGCTTCCTACCGTACTGAAGGTAGGGGAAATCAATCTGAAGTGTATGGCACTTCTTGATAAAGCAAATACAGAAACCTATGGAACACCGGAACCAACTACTGTTACACTTACTGTAGAAAAAGGACCGTTTATTGTAGTAACCGGTCATGATCTGAAGGATCTGCAGCTTTTGCTTAAACAGACAGAGGGAAAAGGAATCAACATCTATACTCATGGTGAAATGCTCCCTGCCCATGCCTATCCGCTCTTAAAGAAATTCTCTCACTTAAAAGGAAATTTCGGAACCGCATGGCAGAATCAGCAAAAAGAGTTTGATCATCTCCCCGCTCCGATTCTTTACACCACCAACTGTCTGATGCCGCCAAAAAGCAGTTATGCCGACAGAGTATTTACAACTGAAGTGGTTGCTTTCCCGGGCGCTGTTCATATCGACGAGAAGAAAGATTTCACGCCGGTGATTGAAAAAGCACTGGAGCTGGGCGGTTACAAAGAAGATCAGATATTCTCTGGTATCAACGGCGGCACAAAAGTGACAACCGGTTTTGGCCATGCAGCGATCCTGTCCCATGCAAATACAGTAGTGGACGCCGTAAAATCAGGTGCAATCCGTCATTTCTTCCTGGTAGCCGGCTGTGATGGTGCCAAGCCAGGTCGAAACTATTATACGGAATTTGTAAAACAGACGCCTTCTGACAGTATCATCCTCACCCTGGCATGCGGCAAATTCCGTTTCAATGATCTTGATCTGGGAGAAATCGGCGGGCTGCCGCGGCTGATGGATATGGGGCAGTGTAATGATGCGTACGGTGCAATCCAGGTTGCTGTGGCACTTGCAGATGCATTTGGATGTTCTGTAAATGAGCTTCCGCTTTCCTTCGTTCTCTCCTGGTACGAACAGAAAGCGGTCTGCATCCTGTTAACGCTCCTGCATCTTGGCATTAAAAACATCCGCCTTGGTCCTTCCCTTCCGGCGTTCCTGTCTCCTAATATTCTGAACTTTCTGGTAGAAAATTATGGCATTGCACCTGTCACCACACCGGAGGAAGACATCAAAGCGCTGATGAGCCACAATAAATGATTTTTAAACCGGGGACTGCTCCCCGGTTTTTCTTTAATCAAGCGGAAGTGGTAAAGACACCGGTAGAAAAAAAGCGCCTCCGGTTCGCTCTTACTCTACTTCGGAAAACGCTTTTTCATAAAACTCCGGACGTGTCCGGCTCTGTTCTATTCAAGATGTTTCATGGCTTCTGTCATCATCTCCAGATCTTCTTTTTCATCCGGACCGGTGCAGCGCAGCTCAATATCCGCTCCGTTCGGAATCGCCGCAGACAGAATATTCAGAAGACTTCGCGCATTGATAATGCTGTAATCATAAATGATCTCCACTCTGGAGCTGCATCTCTCTGCCGCCTTCACCAGCTGTCCCGCCGGTTTGATGTGAAGTCCTGAAGGATTACTGACCGTTACCTTTCTTCCGACCATGATCTCCCCTCCTTTTTCGTGCATTCTGTCTTTAGAATAGTATAAATTTTTACAATTTTCAACATTTTTGCCGAATGTTCCAAAATAAATTCAAAATGTTCATATTCTATTCATACTCAAGTTACTGTTTTTCCATTTTTTCGTTCCCTTTTCCTTTTTTCGGTTTCTGCCTGAAACTTCTCCCTTCTGATCTCCGGCCGGTTTTTCTATAATATGATGATGCCAGGGTCAAAAGGTCAAAAAGCCGTTCATGCTTGCATGATAAGGCTTTTGAACTTAGGACCCGCCAAACATGAGAAAGTAGCGATTTACGTAGTAAATCAGCGGATTTCGAATGTTTGCAGAATTGCGGGAGCTGCTTCGCAGCGGAGCAATTCGCAGGCATCCGTTGGGGGGAAAATACCTTTTGACCCCAACATCATAATATACAGCCTTTGCCAGTTTTATTCCTGAAAATGGCAACAATCAGTCGTGCCGCTCTTCTTCATTTTCATAACGCTCGCAGAACCGTGCCGCAAATGCAGGTGGCTCGTCGTTGGCGTAAAGATGGGAAATATCACCGTACTCGCTCATACGGAAGCTGGCAATACCCTGACGGCGCTCTTCGGTATTCAGGACTGCGACAGAGCTCGGCGCAGCGCACAGCCCATGCCAGAGCACCATCGGAGAAACGCCGAGCAGATGTGAGATCAGGACACAGCCGAGTCCGAAGTGACAGAAAAAAGCAATTGTGTCGTTGTTGGACTCTTCAACGCGGTAATAGTGGCCTTCACGCACATAGCCATAGCGGGCCAGCAGCTCATCAAGACTGTCTGTGACCCATTTATATTCCTCACCGACATGCCCGTCCTGCATGACCTTCGGGTTCATCCAGCGATCATAATAGAAGAAATCTTCCTCCTTCATCCAGTCCTGCGGAAGCCAGTCCCAGCAGACGGCAGCGGGTACCGGTCCCCGATCCGGGCGGACGATCTTTGGCGTAAATTCGCGCAGCCATTCGCATTCGGTCGCAGTGCGCCCCATTTTTTTCAGGGTAAGAGATGCGGTATCCTTTGCGCGTCCATACGGTGAAACGTAAAAATCACGGATGTCCAGCCTGGCAATCCGCTCAGAAAGATACGCTACCTCTTTCCAGCCCTTCGGCGTAAGCGAATCAATGTCGTAGTTCGGATCTCCGTGTCGTATAATCAGTAACTTCATAAAACCAGGCCTCCTGTCATTCTCTTATCGTTCTTTCCTGAGCTGTATTTCACAGCCTTTGTTATCCTTACCTGAAATTTTTTATCACAATCTGCAGTGTCCTTCTCCCCTGATATTCATTGATCGACGGATAATAGGTCAGATCCATCTCGATCTGATTGACCTTGCCCCACAGAAGCTTCTGCACCTCATTCTTTCCATATTTGTCTGTCAGGTAGGAAAGAATATTGTCCGGAATTCCAAAATAGAGGGCCTCCATCGTACAGCCTGTGGCATTGGCTACCTGAAGTTTCAGGACATTTGCGTTCTTCCCGAGAATGCGCGCCGAGAGGAGCTTCAGGTGGCATTCTGCGAACAGCGGCTTTTCATTTCCATTTCCGAACGGCTCCAGCACAGACAGCTCTTCGACCAGTGATTCCCTGATATAGTTAATTGGCATCGGCACGTCGACCATGATCTTCTCTGCCATATCCTCTTCTGTCATTGTACAATTTTCATTCAGCCGACGACGCATCTCGTCGATCCGGCTGCGCGGCAGGGAAAAACCGGCTGCCATCGGATGTCCGCCAAATTTTCGGAACAGATCCTGACATTTGACCATCTCCTCAAACATCGAATACGCCTCAATCGAACGCCCGGATCCCTTCGCTTCATCCTCTGCCTCTGCATTGGTCACAACAAATGTCGGCTTTCCGTACCGCTCCCGGATCCGGCCTGCCACGATTCCGGCTATGCTCTCGTGGCAATCCGGAAGATAAACGACGAGCACCCGGTCATTTGCTTCCGTGCTCCCGTCAATCTGCTCACAGGCCAGATCGACCGCCGCCTGTGTCAGCTCCTTTCGTTCATCGTTCAGCTGCTTAAGCCTGGCCGCAAGCAGCTCCGCTTCCGCCGCATCCTTTGCGAGCAGCAGCCGCAGAGAGCGCTTTGCTGTATCCAGTCGGCCGCTCGCATTGATGCACGGACCAAGCACAAATCCGATATGGTACGAATTCAGCGTGTCAAAATCCAGATTGTTTGCCTGAATCAGTGCACGCCATCCGTAGTTCTGTGTGATTCGCAGCTGCTTTAACCCTTCCTTTACGAGAATTCGATTCTCTCCGTCCAGCTCCATGACATCCCCGACCGTCGCAAAGCCCACAAACTGAAGGAACTGCTCCGCCTCCTCTTCCATCCCATAGAGGCGATACAAAAGGCAGACAACCTTCCACGCGACAGCCGCCCCGCACAGCTTTTTGTACGGGTACCGGCAATTTGGCTGCTTTGGATTGACAAGCACATCTGCAGGCGGAAGGCGGAAGATGCGTGTCCCATCCGGGGATGGAATCCGCCGCGCTGTATCCGTCTGCGGCTGTATTGTCTCCGCCTGATCCTCTTCTGGTACCTCCTCAAATAACGGTTCATGGTGATCCGTCACGATGACCGTCATCCCATTCTCTTTCGCATATGCGATCTCCGCAATCGCCGAGATTCCGTTGTCACAGGTCAGGACCGTGTCGATGCCTTCTTCCAGCGCCAGCTTTAACAGAGAAATATTCAGCCCATAGCCATCCTTCATCCGGTCAGGAATCTCATAATCGACCTGCGCTCCGCATCGCGTCAGTGCCCGATACAAAATATAGGTCGAATTGACACCATCGATGTCATAGTCACCTATAATCCGAATCTTCTTCCCTGCTTCGATTTTCTGCTTTAAAAGCGATGCCGCCTCCAGCCCTCCCTGAAGCTGTGCCGGATCGCCAAGCTCCGCGCGTGTCCCATACAGATACTGCCGGATCTCATCGTCGCCGACCACATCCCGGTTGCGGATGATGCGCGCCGTCACAGGATCAATGCCGAACCGCTTTGCAATCCCCTGAAAATCTGCCTTTTTCGCAGCCACATACCACTTCTCATTCATCTGTGCTCCTCCACGCAAGCGCTTATTTACAAGTCGCTTTGCTGCCTGCACACGCACAGAGCTTCGCATTCACCTTTGCGCGCAGATTCGTCAGGTACGCCGCATCCTCTGGCCACGCCGGGAACCTGTCGAACTCAAGCGGCTGCTCCAGATCCTCTTCGATCAGTGCAAGCACCTGTGCTCTTCCGATAAAACCCTCCAGCATCTGCAGGGCACGCACATCATTCATCGCTTCTTCGAGTGCCATCATGCGGATTGACTCCTTTGGATAGCCACCCTCACCCGGGTAGACAATAAACGGATCACCGGACGGATAGGCTCCGCAGGCATCCGTCACACGGTACGGATCGATCTTACACAGAGAATCAACGCCGTTGTAGAAATTGTAGCCCCAATGCAGCATACCCTCGATGTCAAACTTATACAGCTGTACGCCGATCATCCGGGTACGTCCAAGTGACATCGCCATGAAGCGGTTGCTCACATCGACACCCTGTGCGGTACAGTAATATGCCCAAAGACCCGGCGTCTGCTTTTCCAGGAACGGCTGAATATGGTTAGAGCCACACACCGGACGGCTCACAAGTCCGGTCTGATAAAATTCATAGTCCGAAAGCGCTTCCAGGAATTTGCAACCGGCCAGCTCCTTTTGGACAATCTTACTTGCTGCCCGATAGGAATCAATCTGATTCAGGTTCGGCTCATCTGAAATGTGGAAGTACGCCTCTTCCAGAACGCCGAGCTCCTCAAGCTTCTGTTTCAGCTGTGGAAGGTAGATGCGCAAAAACTTCTCATACTCACCGCCTGCCGCCGGAGTATCCCAGCCAAACAACACCTGCTCCGCGCCGTCGACCATCCCGACAATCTTCGGAGCTGCGACCGCTCCCCACTGCGAAAAGAGATGGGACATCTCAAAATAACGGATCCCGTTTTTTTTGCACATCACGATCCAGCGCTCCAGATCCGTAAAATCAAACGCATAGCTGTCTGCCGTCTTTTCCACCTTTACGAGCTGCACCGTCGTGCGTTCCTTGCCGACCGCGGTATCCAGTGGCGGAGTAAACTGTGGTGTCAGAATCATATTGATGCCACGGTGCGCTGCTGTCGCCACAAAATGCTCAATAATCTTCCAGTGCTCCTCCGAGAATACCGGCACATGGTAGTAGTCTGCCAGACAGTCCACATAGAACCACTCTGTCCGAATCAGCTTCTGTGCCTGCAGCTTTGGGGCGAGGACTGTCACCTCTGTCTCGACACACGCCAGTGTCTGCCCGTCCGCCTCCTGTGCATCCGTAAACGTAATGCACACCGGATACGTCCCCGGCGCCGCATCCGCCGGAGCCTCCAGATCGATCCAGAGGCTGTTCCACTGGTCTTCCTGGAAAACAACACAGTCATCCTCAAGCGTCTCAAGCAGATCCGGATACAGACCCGGCTCCCGGCGAAGATAATTGTCATCATTTTTCTTATGTGCCGCATACCGGCTCGGCACATTCATGACCTTCCGCACCTGAAGATACGGAAGCACCGGTGATTCTACCTTTACCTTTGCAAAACGGAAGGACTGCACCCGTCCCTCTCCAAACCGCCATCCCTCAAAAGAATAGGCGAGCTGAAAGGAAACACACTCACCGCGCAGTGCCTGTACGGCAGCTTCCTCTGCCATCACTTTCGGTCTTTCATCCCAGAACACTTTCGTCAGAGAATCCGTCAGCTGCAGCTGTATACCATCATATAAAATTTTGATTTTATTCTTCATTTCGTGACTCCTTTTTCTCTAATTAACGCCAAAACCATTTTACCACATCGGGGCATTTATGCAATGCTCCGCACAAAAAAGGCAACAGCCCGGCACGTATCCGTCCGAAAGCTGCTGCCCAATTTAACCGAAGTCAATAGTAACTCAATCAGCCCTTTACGCCGCTCAGCGCGATACCTTCCACGAACTGCTTCTGCAGGAATGCATACAACAGGAACGGGAAGATGAAGGTCAGTGTAGAGCCTGCCATAACAAGACCATAGTTCGTATCAAATTTACCCTTCAGAAGAGACAATGCTACCGGAAGTGTCTGCATCTTACTGTCAGAGCAGATAACCAACGGCCACAAGAATCCGTTCCATGCGGAAATAAAGGTAAATACCGTCAATGATACGAGCGCCGGCTTGATCAGCGGAATGACGATCTTCGTAAAGGTATAGATTTCTCCTGCTCCGTCAATCTGACCGGCCTCGATCAGCTCATCCGGAACCGAGCTCATGAACTGCTTGATCAGGAACACACCGAATGCATCGACCGACGGGCAGATCAGTGCAAAGTAAGTATTCATCAGGTTCATGTCACGCATCATCAAAAATACCGGAATCATCGTTACCTGGCCCGGAACTGCCAGCGTCGCCATATACAGCGCGAATACGCCCTTGCTGCCGGCAAAACGCTTTTTCTCCAGACCATAAGCAGCCATGGAGCAGAACAGCGCATTGATCAG
This sequence comes from Lachnospiraceae bacterium, assembly GCA_902363135.1. Lineage (GTDB taxonomy): Bacteria > Bacillota > Clostridia > Lachnospirales > Lachnospiraceae > Choladousia. The sequence goes on along the minus strand of CABIZF010000001.1, from coordinate 459,991 downwards.
ACAGGTGAAGAATGCGACGATAACACTGTTCTTCAATGGGAAGATAAACTTCGTCTTTTCAAAGACATCCTTATAGTTTACAAAGTCCAGATGCACATCACTCAGAGCGAAACGCAGCGATGTTGAATTGGTGAAGGAAAGAAGGAGCATATACACAAACGGGAAGCAGGCGAGGATCGCCAGCAGGCCGAGAAATGCGCCCAGGATAATCATTGAAACCCGATGGGACATAGACTTATTTACGTCATTCATCTTTATGCCTCCTCCTTCTTGTCACCCAGGAAGAATTTCTGGATGTTGTTTACAATCAAAATCAGAATAAACAGAATTACTGCGACTGCACATGCATAGCCCATGCGGTACTCACGGAATGCAGCATTGTAAATGGTATAAACAAGTGTATACGTAGACTGGCCCGGGCCACCCTTTGTCATCGCATAGACGATATCGAAGGACTGGAAGGACCAGATGATGCCAAGGGTAACGACCAGATAGGTGATCGGCTTCAGACAAGGCAGTGTAATTGCAAAGAACTGCTGAATCTTGCTTGCACCGTCAACCTGTGCGGCCTCATACAGAGATGTCGGGATATCCATCAGTCCTGCATAGAAAATAACGAGGAAATATCCGACATTTTTCCAGATCGCCGCGATACATACCGTGATCAGCGCGGTGCTGGACTGTCCGAGCCAGTTGACCGGACCAATTCCAAAAATGGAAAGTACAGTATTTACGACACCGCCGTCTGTCGTAAACAGCAGCGTAAACAGCGTTCCGACAAGGACAGATGAAGAAATAACCGGAATGAACAGGCAGGCCTTTACAAAACGACCATACTTGTTCTGGAATTTCATTGCGATCACTGCCGCAATGATCATGGAAAGAATCGTCTGCATCGGAACCGTAACCAGTACGTAGATGCAGGTATTCTTGAGGGACGCCTGTACGAAGGAGTCCTTCAGTGCAGTTATATAGTTTTTAAATCCACAGAAGACCGGACTGGACAAAACACTGTAGTCTGTCAGGCTGTAATAAAAGGATCTACAAATCGGAATTATAAAGAACGTGATCAGAAGCAGAAAACTCGGAAGCACGTACAGCCATCCCGCGATGTTGTTTTTCATTTTTCTAGTCATAGAAAATGCCTCACTCTCTAATAGCGTAACGGGAGATGCCGTATTCTGGTACACATTCTGGTACATTTAAAGCGGCGCGGAAATCGATATTCCCGCGCCACTGCAGTTTCAATCATCCCGTCTCAGTACTTTATTCTCCGTTAAGAATTAAAGTCCATTTGCATAATTCATAGTCTCGGAAAGTGCCTCTTCCGGAGTCAGCTCATCCATCATCATTCTCTGCAGGTTTGCATACAGAGTAGACATGATCTGGGAGCTGTTGTTCATGATCGGAAGTGCATGGAACTGTGCAGAAGCATCTCCGCTGTACATCTCCTCGAACTTCGGATCATCCGCATAAGTCTCCTCTTTCGTGATCGGCGGCATGCTGTAAAGGTTCTCATGGAAATCCTGCATCATCGTTGCAGAGGTCAGCTCCTTCATCAGGGACGCTGCTGCCTCTTTGTTCTCACAGCTGCTCAGCATTACGAGAGAGTCGTTAGCTACAAAAGTACCGCCCTGCTCATCGGTCAGATACGGAACGTAATCCCAGTTGATACCAGCTTCGGTATTCTTCTTTGCTGCTACAGAAGAAGAAACGTACATTGCCAGCTCACCGTTACGGAAATCCTGCGTAACTGCGTCTGCATCTCTGGAAACACAGGACTCCGGAAGGATACCCTCAGTCTTTAAGCTGTATACGAACTCAGCTGCCTTCAGAGCTGCATCGGAATCCAGAGTGAGATTGCCGTCTGCATCCACGATGTCTCCGCCTGCCTGCCACAGATACGGGAAGTAGATCTCATCAAGATCACCGAAATATCCCTTCCAGTACTGGTCAAATCCAAGCTTTCCTGTCTTCTCCTGAACATCCTTTGCACACTGCTTCAGCTCGTCCCAGGTCGTCGGCACGTGATCCCAGCCGGCCTCGTTCAGCAGATCCATATTTGCAAACAGAATACGCGGAGCGCCTACCAGATACGGAAGCATGTACTGTGTACCCTGAACAGTACCGTTGCTCCAGTAGATGTAATTGTCCTTCTCCTCATCAGTGAAGTAATCATCAAGCGGCTCAAGCTGGCCGTTTGCCATATAGTTGTAGATCATTTCGTTGTACATGTAAGCAACATCCGGTCCGTCAGAGCCTGCAATACCGGTCATCATCTTCTCCTCGTAGCTGTCCCACGGAGTAATCTCGATGTTAACCGTTGCGCCGGTGCGCTCTTCCCATGCTGCAAGATGCTCCTTCAGGAATGCTTCCTCATCATCACCATACGGTGCAGTCCAGAAGTTCAGCTCTACGCCGCTGAAATCCTCATCGGAAGCTGCTTCCTCTGCGAATGCACTTGTGCTTCCAAGTGCTGCTACCATAGAAGCGGTCAGAACAGTTGCCATCATTTTCTTTGAGATCTTTGCCATAATGTTCTCCCTTTCTGATTGTGTTTTCTGTCGGGTCATGCTCGTGTATGGCGTACACAAACCCCACATAATGGAGATAATTATAGCATCTTTCGCGGAAATTGCAACTATTTCCTACACATTTACGACCAATTTTGTTAATTTTTTTGGTACTTCCGACGATTCTCAACCGCTTTTCCTCGTCAGAAAGACACTTTTCTTCTTCCAGCGAACACCTTTTGTATATATTGTGCACTGCCCTTCTTCTGTACAGGGAAGTATTGGACATCTCGGATGTAAAATTTATACAAAATTATGTAAAAATAATCCACCGCAGATGCCCGGAAAACAGCCATACTGCGGTGGATTACCTTTTACTTTATTCTTTTGTCGCGTAACGTATTTCTCTTAATTCGCTTTCCCGGCACTGTGCTTTTTCAGCAGATACCACAATGCACCGGTGATGCAGACGGAAGAATAGCCTCCGGCTACGACGCCTACGATCAGCGGAAGCGAGAACTCCTTGATCGTCGCCACACCGAGAACATAGAGTACAGCTACCATGACAAAGGTCGTAAAGGATGTATAAATACTTCTTGTCAGCGTCTCTGTAATACTTGTATTTACAACGTCTTCCAGGGAAGCCTGTTTCATGCCTTTGAGGTTCTCACGGATTCGGTCAAAGATAACAATCGTCGCATTAATGGAATATCCCACGATCGTCAGCATGCAGGCAATGAATGTACTGCCGACAGAAATCCGCACAATCGCATAGCAGGCAAATACGATGAGCACATCATGCATCAGTGCCAGCACCGCGCTTCCCGCAAAACGGATATCCTTGAACCGGAACCAGATATAGATCAGAATGCAGATCGCAGCGACAATGACTGCAACGACTGCGTCCTGACGCATCTCATTGCTGACTGTCGAGGAAATCGTCTCGAAGGAAATCGCCTTCTCATCAATACCAAACGTATCCTGAATGGACTTGGAGATCGCCTCTCTCTCATCCAGAGACAGCACACGGGTCTTGATGTAGACATCATTCGAGCCTGCCACCTTCTGAGACTGAATCTCCGCATCGCCGGTCACATCCTGGAACAGTGGCTTTACTTTGGAATCAATGTCGCTGATAGACAGATCCTCATTGAACGTAACGCTTGTCGATGTACCGCCACGGAAATCCATGCTCAGGTTCAGTGCGCCATTGCCTGCGCCGGAATTGATCGCCATTGCAACCGGGCCTGACAAAATGCAGACTACGGCAATCGCAAAGGTAATCTTCCACTTGCCGACAAAGTCGATCACAGAACGCTTTCTTGCCTTTCCGTAATACTTCTCATCCTTGAAGCCAATCTCATAGAAGGAAGTGATGAGCAGCCTGGAAACTACCAGCGCCGTAAACATGGAAAGCACAATACCGAGTGCCAGTGTCTGTGCAAAGCCCTTGACACTTCCGGTACCAAGAAGATTCAGAACAAATGCAGCGATCAGCGTGGTAACATTACCGTCAATGATCGCAGAGAGCGCTTTTTTAAATCCTGTACGGATCGCGCCTTTTACGGATGCACCATCAGCGATCTCCTCACGGATACGTGCATAGATGATAACGTTCGCATCGACTGCCATACCGATCGACAGGATGATACCTGCAATACCAGGCAGGGTCAGCGTCAGATCAAATGCATTCAGGCAGAGCAGCATCATCAGTGTATAAATCACCAGTGCGATACCTGCACAGATACCCGGCAGTGCATAGACAATAATCATGAAAATAATAACGATCGCAAGTCCGATCGCACCTGCAATCAGGCTTGTGCGGATCGCATCCTCACCAAGCTGTGCTCCGACCACGTTGGAACGGATCTCCTCCAGCTGAAGGGACAGGGAACCGATACGGATCGAAGAAGCAAGGTTCTGAGCCTCTTCGGCGCTCGCCATACCGGAGATGATCGCCGTACCGCCGGTGATCGCCTCATTGACACGCGGTGCGCTGATGACATTGTCATCGTATACGATCTGAATGACATTTCCGACATTTTCAGTCGTCGCATCTGCAAATGCCTTTGTACCGTCCTCAGTTAGCTCCAGCTGTACGACGTATTCGCGGTTGCCCATGTTGTCCTGCTGCTGCTTTGCGCTGGCATTTGCCACCTGGTTACCGGTCAGTACGACTGTGCCGTCGGTCAGACGGAACTCCAGAGAACCCGGCTTGCCAAGCTCTTCGAGAATCGCATTGGCATCGCTGACACCCGGAATCTCGATATTGATTCGGTCAGAGCCTTCCTGGTATACCTGAGCCTCTGTACTGTAGCCCTGTACACGCTGCTGCAGCTTGTAGACGGTATCATTCATGTCCTCTGCAGACGGCTCCTCATCTCCGACAGCCTGATAGGTAATGCTCACACCACCGGAAAGGTCCAGGCCCAGAATAATATTCCGTATAGCGCCTGTACCCGTCTTGCCGATACCGATGATTACCGTATATGCAAACAAAACGGTAACCAGCGCCAGTACGACAAGACTGATTTTTGCCTTTTTCTTGTTCATGGCACTTCTCCTTCTTTACCGCAGCTCTCCGGAAGCATCCTGCCATCCGCCGCTGCGTAATATTTATCGCAGCCGGGAAATCCCCGGCGGATATGCAAGTCAGTTCTCTTCCTTATCAGCCAACGCAGCCTTGATCATGATCGCGCATTCCACGCGCTTGCGCTGGAGCTCGCAGCCAAGATCATAAGCGTCCTGAATCGTACCATGGAAATTGTAGGAATTTGCCGCGCATCCGCCGCTGCAGTAGAACTTTGCAAAGCAGTTCCGGCATTTTTCCTTTGTGTAGACATTGCAGCACTTAAACTCGTCCACAATATCCTGACGTCTGATACCCTCATCCACATTTCCCATGAGGTACTTTTCCTGACCGACAAACTGATGACACGGATAGAAGTCTCCCCATGGCGTCACGGCCAGATACTCTGTCCCCGAACCGCAGCCGCTTAAGCGCTTGTATACGCAAGGGCCTCCGGTCAGATCAATCATAAAATGGAAGAAGGTAAAGCCTCTTCCCTCTTTTTCCCGTTTTACCATCTCTGCAGCCAGCTTGTCATACTGCTCCAGGATCGTCGGAAGGTCCTCCTGCTTCAGCGAATACGCTTCCGTATCCGGTCCGACAACCGGCTCCACCGATACCTGATCAAATCCCGCATCTGCAAGGTGCAGCACATCTTCGGAAAAATCAAGATTGTTATGGGTAAAGGTACCGCGGACGTAATAGCTCTTGCCCTGGCGGCTCTTCGCAAACTTCTGGAACTTCGGAAGCACCAGATCGTAGCTGCCCTTGCCATTGCGGAACGGCCGCATGTAGTCATGTACCTCCGGACGGCCGTCAATGCTGAGTACCACATTGGCCATCTCGCGGTTACAGAATTCCATGACCTCATCATTCAGCAATACGCCGTTGGTCGTCAGCGTAAAACGGAATTTTTTATTGTGCGGCTCTTCCTGGCTTCGGCCATATGCGACCAGATCCTTTACGACCTGCCAGTTCATCAGCGGCTCACCGCCGAAAAAGTCGACCTCAAGATTGTGACGACTCCCGGAATTCGCGATCAGGAAATCCAGCGCCTTCTTGCCGACCTCATAACTCATCAGCGCACGGCGTCCATGATACTCGCCCTCCTCCGCAAAGCAGTACTTACAGGCAAGATTGCAGTCGTGTGCAATATGCAGACAAAGTGCTTTCACAACAGTCGGACGCGCTTTGTAATCAAAGATCGCCTTCTCGTAGATATCCTCTGTAAACAGAGTCCCGGCTTCCTTCAGCTCCCGGCACTCGTCGAGTGCTTCCAAAAGCTCCGCCTCTGGGTAACGGCCCTTTAAGGCTTCCACGGTCTCCTGCTCGGATTTTCCTTCCTCCAGCAATGCGATCACATCGTAGACGAGTTCATCCACGACATGTACAGAGCCACTGTTGACGTCCAGCACGATGTTGTATCCATTATTTTTATACTGATGGATCACAGCAAAGCTCCTCTCTTTTGAACTCACGAAAAAACCTGATATCGGGCTGGCCATGCCAGCCGCCGGCATGTCTTGCCTGCGGCTGATGGCCACATCCGATATCAGGCAGTGAGTTTATTTGTTTCGTTTCTCTTATTTGTGCTCGCAGGTCTGATTTCCTACGGTACAGGATGTCTTACATGCAGACTGACAGGATGTCTGGCACTCACCGCATCCGCCCTTCTTCAGCGTATTCTGCAGAGACTTGGTATTCAGTGTCTTAATATGCTTCATAGTTCTATCCTCCTTATGCAGTTATTCGCAGCAAACGGGCTGTCTGCCCGCATCGCTCTGCTAGCTATTGTATCACAGAATTTTCGAAAATAAAAGTACCTTTTTTCATCTGGTTGCTCTTTTGGAATGGATCAGGTAAAATTTCTCTGAACGTATCAATTTTGCAATACTTCAGAAAAAGAACGCATCGAAAGGCAGGAAATATGATGAAGGCACAACAAATTTTATTTCTGGGCGACAGTATCACCGACTGCGACCACTGTTTTACAAAAGATAACCTTGGAACCGGATATGTAAAATATATGGCAGACGGCAACGACAACCGGTTTTCTCTTATCAATGGCGGTGTGGACGGTTTCACACTCTCCCGCATCGAGCGGAAATGGCAGCGCACCTGGAAAGGGCAATGCTTCAATACCGTCTTTCTGCTCGGCGGCATCAATGACATCGGCGATATTATGGCGCACAGCAATACGGAAACGGCTGCCGCTTCCATACTGGCGGATGCCTCGGAAGCATTCTGCTCACTGCTGCGCGGGCTGATCACCTCCGGCTGCCATCGGATCATCGTAGTCGAACCATTTCTCTTTTCTGTGCCGGAAGAGCTGCTGACCTGGCGTCCCCGACTGCATTCGCTTTGTCAGCTGCTTCGCGCCCGGACTGCGCAGATGCAGGCTGATTGTCCGGCTGCCAGCCTTTCCTGCATTTCCGTTCAGGAGCGTTTTGATACCGCGGCAGAAAAGGACGGCACCCGGAGCATAACGGTGGATGGAATACACCTGACCAAGCGAGGCCATCGGATGCTGGCGGAAATCCTGCTGACGTATCTGTAGATAAAATATATTCAGGAGACTGCGGCATTTCTTCCACAGTCCCCTGTCTCTTTACAAATTATAAAAGCTTACTCCTCAGCCACCTTCTGACGTGCCTCGATCTCCTTTTGCTGCACATCCGCCGGAGCCTGCTCGTAGCGTGCAAACTCATACTCATAAGTACCGCTGCCTCCGGTCATGGAGCGAAGCTGCGTCGAATAGCCGTACAGCTCAGACATCGGGATATCCGCCTCGACGATTGTATTCCCCTTGTGATCCGGGTTCATGCCGAGCACGCGTCCTCTTCTCTTATTCAGGTCGCCCATCACATCGCCGGTGAATTTGTCCGGAACCGTTACCTTCAGGGATTCGATCGGCTCAAGCAGTACCGGGCTGGCTTCCATGAAGCCCTTCTTAAATGCCTGGCTCGCTGCCGTCTTGAATGCCATCTCGGAGGAATCTACCGGATGATACGATCCATCGTAAAGCACTGCCTTCACGCCAACAACCGGATATCCGGCCAGAGGCCCCTTCACGACAGACTCCTGAATACCCTTCTCTACTGCCGGGAAGTAGTTCTTCGGAACCGCACCGCCAACTACCTCCTGTGAAAACTCATATGGAACCTCGAGATCACCCAGCGGGGAGAAACGCATCTTTACATGTCCGTACTGTCCATGTCCGCCGGACTGCTTTTTGTACTTGGAATCTACATCGGAGCTCTTGCGGATCGTCTCGCGGAACGCTACCTTCGGCTTCTCCAGTGTCATATCTACTTTATATTTTGTAAGCAGCTGACTCGCAATAATGTCCAGATGCTGGTCACCCATACCGTAAAGAAGCGTCTGGCGGTTCTCACCGTCATTGACTACCTTGATCGTCAGATCTTCCTGAGCCATCTTTGCCAGTGCCTGAGCGACCTTATCTTCCTCGCCTTTTAGCTTTGCACGGTATCTCTTGTATGTATATGGAGTAGATACCTCGATCTTTCCGTAGGCAATCGGATTGGCCTTTGTAGAAAGGGTGTCTCCGGTCGCAGCGTCAAGCTTGCCGATCGCTCCGATATCACCTGCATGCAGCTCTTTTACCTCTATCGGCCTGCTGCCCTCGAATACATAAAGCTTGCTGATGCGGTCTTCCTCATCTCTTGCCTCATTGTAAAGGGTATCATCGCTCTTGATAACACCGGATGCGATCTTGATCATGGAATATTTTCCGATAAACGGATCCACAATCGTCTTGAAAATAAATGCGGACTTTGCTTTTGCGAAATCATAATTCGCCTCAAAGATCTCCTTCGTCTTCATATTGACACCGGCGATCTTTCTGGACTCCGGAGACGGCATATAGCTGACAATATCATCAAGTAAAATGACAATGCCCTGCAGATTCAGGCTGGCACCCATTGTCACCGGTATGATCGAGCAGTCGCCGACATTCGCATGCAGCGCAGCCACGATCTCCGCTTCCGAAAACTCATCGCCATTAAAATAGCGATCCATAAACTCTTCACTCGTCTCTGCCACTGCCTCAAGCAGATTCTCGCGATAGCGCTCCAAATACTCCCTGGAATAATCCGGAATCTCACACTCTACTTTTTCATTCTTATTCACGTATCTTCTGGCTGCCATCTTTACAACGTTGACATAACCGACGAACTTCTCATTCTCACGGATCGGGAGGAACAGCGGTGCAATCTTCTTACCGTACAGCTCAGTCAGCTTCTCCACAACCTCACGGTAGCTGGCATTGTCGTAGTCCATATTCGAAACATAGAAGAATCTCGGAAGCTTATACTTCTCACACAGATCCCACGCCTTCTCCGTTCCGACCTCGACGCCATTCTTACCATTGACTACGATGATCGCTGCGTCTGCAGCTGCGGCAGCTTCTTCTGCCTCTCCCACGAAATCGAAGTAGCCCGGTGTATCAAGGATATTGATCTTTGTATCGCCCCAGATAATCGGCACCATAGATGTGCTGATTGAAAACTTTCTCTTAATTTCCTCTTTATCATAATCGCTGATCGTATTTCCCTCAGCTACATTTCCCAGTCTGCTCGTAATGCCTGACAGATATGCCATAGACTCCACAAGACTTGTCTTTCCTGCTCCGCCATGTCCGAGGATTACGACGTTACGAATTTTGTCTGTTGTGTAAACATTCATAGCTTTTTCCTCCAATACTAGTTAGTCCGTGGTCACAACAAATCCACATGTCCATATTCTACTAAAATTTTTCGAAAATTTCAAGCATTTCATTCAAATTTAACAATGTTTTTATTTATCAAAACAAATGCCATAGGTTCATTCGCTATATAAAGTATGTTTTTTATACACAATTCAGTACAATTCACCACTTGCTGTCTATAGTTGTTTTATTTTTTCAGATTTTTAAATCAATTTTATCCTTTAAAGCGTTAAATTCTTTTGTTGACATACCGGGAAGTGGATAGTAAAATAAGAACACACTTTAGAGTTGTTTGCTCTGGAAAGGATAACGACTGATTATGGAACAGAATACTTATGGATTTATTGGCCTCGGACTGATCGGCGGCTCGCTCGCAAAGGCGTTAAAACGCACCGATCCATCCTGCCGGATCCTTGCCTATACGCGTACCCGCGCGACACTCGAGGAAGCCCTGAAGGCACAGGCTGTCGACGCAGCCTGTTCTTCCGTGGATGACCCGCAGTTTGCCACATGCAGCTGCATTTTTTTATGTGCACCGGTCGCAACGAATATTTCCGCCCTGCGCGTTCTGAAGGATATCGTCTCTCCTGACTGCATCCTTACCGATGTCGGCAGTGTCAAAACAGACATCCACCTGGCCGCCTCTGAAATGGGGCTGGACGGACGATTTATCGGCGGACATCCGATGACAGGCTCGGAAAAGTCCGGCTTTGCCCATGCGCAGGCACATTTATTTGAAAACGCTTACTATATTATCACACCGTCGAAGGATACGGCGCAGGAGAAAATCGACTGGTATCGCCAGACGGTACAGCAGTTCGGCGCACTTCCGGTCATCTTAAACTACAGGGAGCATGACTATGCGACCGCTGCCATCAGCCATCTGCCGCACCTCATCGCCGCTGCACTCGTCAATACCGTGCACGACCTTGATTCCAGAGAGGAAATGATGAAAATGCTCGCTGCCGGAGGTTTCAAGGACATCACGCGGATCGCGTCGTCTTCCCCTGAGATGTGGGAGCAGATCTGTATTGAAAATCACGACAATATTTCCAGAGTCATGGACACCTTTGTCGCATTACTTGAGGAATCCCGGCAGGAAATGAATGCCGGCAACAGCGCTGCGATCAATCAGATGTTCGCGCGCTCCCGGAATTACCGTGATTCCTTTTCTTCCCGTTCACTCGGCAGCATCAAGAAGACATATCGGGTCTTCTGCGATATCATCGATGAATCCGGAGCGATCGCCACGATCGCCACAACGCTCGCGGTCAACGGCATCAGTATTAAGAACATCGGCATTGTACACAACCGGGAATTCGAGGAGGGCGTGCTTCAGATCGAATTCTATGAGGAGGAGCCGTCGCTGCGTGCTTCAGACGTACTCCGGCAGCACCGTTATCAGGTGTGGGTACGATAGAAAGGAGTTACATGGTTATTCAGAAACATGGCCCGCTGCGCGGAGAGCTCGCAGTCCCGGGCGACAAATCGATTTCGCACCGCAGTGTGATGTTCGGAGCACTCTCGGAAGGCATCACAGAAGCGGAAAATTTTCTCACCGGAGCAGACTGCCTTTCCACGATCAGCTGTTTCCGGCAGATGGGCATCTTAGTTGAGCAAAACGGCACTTCTGTCGTCGTTCACGGAAAAGGGCTGCATGGACTCACCCGGCCGTCCGGCATCATCGACGCAGGAAACAGCGGCACGACTGTACGGCTGCTCTCCGGCATCCTCGCCGGACAGCCATTTGATTCTACGATCACCGGCGACACTTCGATCCAGAAGCGTCCGATGAAGCGTGTCATGACGCCGCTTTCACAGATGGGCGCTTCGATCGCTTCTGTTCATGAAAACGGCTGCGCACCGCTTCAGATCAAAGGAAGCCCGCTACATGGCATCCATTACCTCTCACCGGTTGCCTCTGCGCAGGTCAAATCGTGTGTGCTGCTCGCCGGACTGTATGCAGATGCTCCGACCTCTGTGACTGAGCCTGCTATATCCCGCAATCACTCCGAGCTGATGCTTCGCTACTTTGGCGCGGATATCCAATGTGAGGGCACGACTTCCACGGTTCTTCCGGATCCAAGGCTGACTGGACAGAAGGTCAACGTACCCGGCGACATCTCTTCCGCCGCCTACTTTATCGCTGCAGCATTGCTCGTACCGGGCTCTGAGGTACTTCTGAAAAATGTCGGCATCAATCCGACCCGTGACGGCATGCTGCGTGTCGTCCGCGCGATGGGCGGCGATGTCACTCTCATAAATGAAAGCACCGGCGGCGCAGAGCCATGTGCCGATCTGCTGATCCGTTCCTCTTCTTTGCATGCCACAACGATAGAGGGGGAGCTGATCCCGACCCTGATCGACGAGCTTCCGGTCATTGCCGTGCTCGCCGCCTTTGCAGAAGGGACAACCGTCATAAAGGACGCTGCCGAGCTCAAGGTCAAGGAGTCTGACCGTATTGCTGTCATGACCGAAAATCTGAAGCGTATGGGCGCAGATGTCGAACCGACTGACGACGGAATGATTATCCACGGCGGCAGACCACTGCACGGCGCCACCATCAATCCGCATCTGGATCATCGCATTGCGATGAGCTTCGCTGTCGCTGCCTTAGCCGCAGACGGCGAGACCAAGATTCAGGACGCTGACTGCGTAAAGATCAGCTATCCTGGATTTTATACGGATCTGGAGGGGCTGGGGACGGTATAAAAGCTTCGTATAAAAACTTTGTATTAAAAAAGCCAAAAGATCATTTAATACAGATCTTTTGGCTTTTTATAGCAATCCCATGAATTAGTGCAAATAATCACAAGCTTTGAACCAGCCTGAGCAGTCAGAAGGCGAAACAGCTTGAAAAGCACATTGGATCGCGTTCGGAAGAGCATCCAGCGTTCGTGCCTTGAATTTACGCAGGAAAGCCTTCACTTTCGACCAAAGTTTTTCAATGGGAGTAAAGCGGACATTCGCAATCCGCTTCGCTACTTGCTCATGAACGCAGTCGCTTCGCGACCTGTCAGTGGGAGCTTTCAACTCCCACTGACATAAGCATCCCCCCTCACCCGCTGCTTAGTGCTCCGCGCACTTGAAGCGGGGGAATGCTTATCTGCGTTCAAATCAGGACTATACGGTGGAAGATAAATGTATCGAACACCTTAGCCACCAGCTCGTATTTTTCTTCTACTGTCCACACTTTGTTTTGACTCTTATGGTGCAGAACCTCTGGACCACAGGTTTCTTCCATGCGAGCCCACTTCCGTATCGTCTTGTGAAAATTTTTCTGTTTTTCTCCCACTGGTGTTTCTGGCCATTTTCCTTGTCGATACAATTCCACGCATTGCTTTTTGTACTCATAACTGTATTTCATAAAAATACCGTCAGAACAAAGCACCTCTCCACTGCATGAAATCATTGAGATACCGCTGCTTTATCCTCTGGCCACGATCTTCTGAGCGCCGCATAGGAAATAAGAAAGTTTGCAAGCCAACCTGCCGGGACTGCAAGCCAAACAAAAGCAATGCCAAAACGCGGTGCACAAATCAAAGCAACAGACAAGCGGATTGCAAGGTTTACCATATTTGCAATAAGAAACGGCCGCATGATTCCAAGTCCGCGAAGAACGCCATCAGTTGCCATCTTGATGCCCATGAAGATGAAAAAGTAACCAAGCCATCTCATATAATCACCGGACACCTGATAGGCCAACGCGGTTCCGTCTTTTCCCAAGAACAACGAGGAAATCTGTGTGTGCAGTGTTTCAATGACCACGAAAGCAAGAACTGCAAAGCATAGATCCAACACCAGTGCAGCATGATAACCTTTTTTGATACGCTCAATTTTCTTTGCGCCAAGATTCTGGGATACAAACGGCGAAACTGCATTGCCGATGGATACGAAGATCAGCGAAAAAACATTTTCTACCCGCATCGTTGCCGCATACCCGGCAAGTGCCTGTGTGCCGAAGGGATTTACCACTGCCTGCACGATCATCATACCGATAGACACTGTGGACTGCTGCAAAACCGATGGTACCGCAATGCGAAGCATGGAATACAGCTCCTGCCGGTCGAACCTGCTAAAGGAGCTCTTGTATTGCCGCATCCGAGACAGAAAGATCAAAAACGAAAACACGGCAGAAATTCCTTGTGCGATCAAGGTCGCAAGGGCTGCACCAAACACCCCCAGACCAAGACCAGCCACCATCCAGAGATCCATAAAAATATTCAGGATAGATGAGAATATCAGCAGTCCCAACGGGATTTTGGATTCACCGATGGAAGTGAACATGGTGGAAAGAATGTTGTACATGAATAGAAACGGGAAACCCACAAAGTAAACACGCAGATACAATACTGCTTCTTCCAATATATCGGCAGGGGTCTGTAATCCGCTCATCATGAAACGGGAAAAGCAAAAGCCAAAGACACCAAGGACAACGCTTAAGATCAAAAAGCTGATCAGGGACGTTGACACAATGGTTTTCATTTTACCATAATTTTTTGCACCAAAATAGCGGCTTACAAGCACACCTGCGCCCACACCAGCACCAAGCGCCACACAAATAAAAACATTGGTCAGTGCAGCACAAGCACCAACAGCCGCAAGTGCCGAGGAGCCAACAAATTGACCAACTATTATGGAATCGGCCATATTGTATACTTGTTGAAAAAAGCTGCCAAGGATCATCGGCATCGCAAAAACAGTCAGCGCTTTAAGTGGTGGATCTGTGATCAAATATTCATCTTTCGACATGATTATATTCCTTCCAAAAATCGTTTATCGCAATTCAAACGACATCTTTGCGATATGCAATTCACCGCTTTTCAGTCAAGCAGATATTCGCAATCCATCCCTGCAGCTCTGCTGACAGGGCCTAGCTTCGCTACTTGCAGAATCACAAGGGATCCTCCCGCAAGCGGGTCCCTCCTTATGATATGTCATAACCGAATAGCTGCTTCGCAGCTTATCAGGAGTGGCTTGTACCACTCCTGATACAAGCAAGTCCCAACCCACTGCTTATTGCTTTGCGCAATTGAAGCAGGGGACTTGCTTGATTCGGTTAAAAAGTTGAATTGCTATAAGTTTGATTGTATCAGGAAATCCGAATCTCCTCGTCCGTCACAACCAGCTTTGCCTCGAAAAATTCTTTTGCGAGAGCAGCGAGGTATGCCGTGTCTTTGGCGCCTGCCATTTCGCAGGACGAGTGCATCGCGAGCTGCGGCATGCCGATGTCAACCGCCTGCAGGGATACCTGTGTATTGGAAATGTTGCCGAGTGTGGAACCGCCTGCCATATCTGAACGGTTCGTGTAATTCTGACATGGTACACCTGCCCGGGCGCAGAGCATGCGCAGTACTGCACCGCTCCTTGCATCTGAAGTATATTTCTGGTTCGCATTGAACTTTACAACAACTCCCTGATTCATCTGTGGCCGGTTCACCGGGTCTGCCTTTTCCGGATGATTTGGATGTACGGCATGTGCATTGTCACCGGAGATCATAAAGCTGCCTGCCACTGCCCGCAGGTAATCCTCCTGCACACCGCCTGACGCCGCACAGATCCGCACGAGCACATCATGCAAAAAGGTAGAGGCTGCGCCCTGACGGGAAACACTGCCGGTCTCCTCATTGTCAAACGCACAGTATACCGGAATGCCGGACTTCGCATCTGCCTCAAGGAAACCGCGCAGAGAACCGTACATACACTGCAGATCATCCAGCCGCGGTGCAGCAAGATACTCCTCATTCAATCCGACAAATGTGCCGTGCTGACGATTGTAGAGGAAAAGATCCATGTCCAGCACCTGCTCCTCGTCCACGCCCGTCTCCTGCGCGATCAGCTTCTTCCATCCGCCCTTTGCATCCGCATCCCCGAATACCGGACACATATCATTCTGTACATTGTAGGAGGCCCCTTCATTCGCATCCCGGTTCATATGAATTGCAACACTCGGAATCATGAGCAGATCCCGGTCGATGCAGATCAGCTTTGTCTCGATCGCAGTTCCGTTTTGTACCAGTACACGTCCCGCAACCGAAAGTGGGCGGTCAAACCACGGCGCGCGCAATGCTCCTCCGTACTGCTCGACATTGAGCTTCGTATAAGCCTTACCGCCCTCCAGCTCCGCGTTTACTTTTACCTTAAAAGTCGGTGAATCATTGTGGCTGCAGAACAGCCGGAACGGCCCGATCTCTCCGCCCGGAATCGTAAAGGCAATCAGAGAGGAACCATTTCTTGTCACATAGTATTTTTTTCCTGCCGAAAGTTCCCAATGCCCGCTCTCCGCAAGACGGCAAAAGCCAGCCGCATCCAGCATAGCGGCTGCATTTGCCACCGTATGAAATACCGTCGGACTTTTATCGATAAAGTCCAGCAGTCCTTCCGCTTCTTTTCGAAAATCAAATCCTGCCATCTTTCTTTCTTTCTGTTTTTCTTCCATCTTCTTTTATCTCCTCAATCCACAGCTGCCACATTACCAACAGTGTTTCGCTGATTTATCAGATTTCTTTATTGCCTCAATCTACCGTCATTACATTACCAGACAGTGTGTCCGCGGACTTGCCAAGCTTGCCCGCCTCCGTCGCATTCCAGTAAAGCGCACCGTCATAGGCTGCCAGACAGCCGCTCTCTACCTGCTCCTTCTTTACACCGAATACCGGGATCTCTACCTCATCCGCATAGGCACAGATCGTCTGCATCAGATCATTTAGCGTCGCATCATCCATACAGAAGACGCCGTCTACCTCGCCGACCAGTTCCGACGCTACAAAGTCAATATCTTCCGCAGTGGTCACTTCCGTCGTCACAAGCTCATAGCCATATTCCTTGGCCAGCGCCTCATAGTCTGCCAGCTCGGTCTTCGCCATCTTGTTATCTGCGGAGTAAATGACGCCAACGGTGGATGCCTCCGGGAAGAGCTGTTTGGTGAGGGCGAACTGAGCGTCCTGTGAAGATGCGAACGTAACTTCCGTTTCAGTCTCAGATTCTGCCGCAGCTTCGCTCTCCGCCTCGGTTACCGCTTCCGTTTCGGTCTCTGTCTCCGTTTCTGTTTCCGTCGCTGCCTCGGTTTCCGTCTCTGTCTCAGTCTCCGTTTCGGTTTCCGACTCTGTCTCAGTCTCCGTTTCGGTTTCTGTCTCGGTCTCTGTCTCCGTTTCGGTTTCGGTCTCCGTTTCCGTCTCGGTCTCCGTTTCCCTCTCGGTTTCTGTTTCTGTTTCTGTCTCAGTCTCGCTCTCCGCTTCCAGTCCTTCACGCAGAATCCGTGCTTCCTCGTCCACGATACCATTCTCGAGGGTATCTACGTCTACCGGCTCCAGAAACTCGGTCATCACATAGGCCGTTACCGTCTCTCCATCTGCCTGATACAGAATCACAGACCAGTCTTGTTTCTTGGTCCCTGTGACAAGTACCAGCTCGCTGGCATTCAGCTCACCAAGCTTTGCAGACTCTTTGTCTGCTTCCTTGCGGACATTGATCTTTTCTTTTACCTTATACAACTGATCCAGCTCATTCAGATACTGCGTCTTAATGTAACCATTCTCAAAGCCATCCGGCGACTGGAAACGAATCTGTGTCCACTCGCCATCTTCCCCTATTGCAATCACAAGCATCCCCGGCGTCAGGGTTGCCAGCTTCTCACTCTCCGTGGAAGCCTCGCTGCGGACGATGATCTGGTCGTTGATTACACGAAGCCTGGGGGCTGTACTGTTTTCCCTTTCTGTCTCTGTTCCGGACGCGGTTCCCGCACCGTTTTTCACTCCGTTTGTGTTCGCCGTTGCAGCTGCTGTTTCCGTCTCTGCTTCTGTCTCAGTCTCAGTTTTTGACTGTCCCGCTGGACCCACGTCTGTCTGTTTCTCGGACTCTGTCTCGCTCTCCGTCATCGCCTCAGAATCCTTTGTCTCACCAGCCAGAGTCTCCTGCTCGGTCGCGGCTTCTGTCACAGCAGAGCTCTTTCTCTCCTCAGTCTGCGCCCCAGCGTCCTGCATCTTCTGCTCTGCCTCAGTCTGCTCCGACTGCTTCGTTCCGGTTTTTACCGCCGCAGTCGTCTCAGACTGGCTCTGTACCAGCGTCTCTTCTGACATCTTTTCGGTCTGAGCAGCCGTCTCGGACTGCTTCTGATTCGCTCCGGACTGCTTTTTGGATGTCGCCTTCTCCGTCTGTTTTACTGTCTCGGCTTCGGTCTCCTTCTCGGTCGTCTTCGTTTGCGCCTTTCCCTTTTTCGTCTCAGACTGTACCGGCTCTGTGGTAGCTTCTGTCTCTGATTCACTCTCTTCCACCAGTGCTCCAGAGTCTTTCTTCCCTGCTTTATCCGGCTCCGTCTCGCTCAGATCCAGCTCCTCCGTCTGCAGCTCTGTTTCGGCCTCTGAGCCTGTCTCGCTCTCTGATTCTGATTCGCTCTCATCGACAACCGCCATATCTGCGATCTCCAATGATACCGCCTCTGTCTCGGCCTTTTTTCCGGATTCACATCCCGTCGCCAGCAGCATCACCGCCGAAATTCCTGCCAATCCTTTTATCAGTCTATATTTCATCGAATATTACTCCTTTCTGCTGCCTCAGGCCGCATAAATCCGCCTCTCCAGTAAAACGGACATTCGCAATTGCTCCGCGCACTTGAAGCGAGGGAATGCTCATCCGCGTTCAAAAATGATTTACACACAATCCAGAAAGCGCCCCAGAGAACCTGAGGCGCTTTCTATCTGACGATCTCATCGACTGTCAGGCTCATATCTATGATATTATTTTACATCCTTGATGCTGAAGCTCATTCTGCCCATCTTATCCTTGCCAAGGCATACAACCTTCACGTGATCGCCGAGTGTCAGAACATCCTCAACGCGATCAATGCGCTCCTTTGCGATTTTGGAAATGTGAACCATTCCTTCTTTGCCCGGGGCAAACTCGATGAATGCTCCGAACTCCTTGATACTTACAACATCGCCCTCAAGAACCTGGCCAGCCTCAAAGTCAGTCACGATGATCTCGATCAGCTTCTTTGCCTTATCCATCATCTTCTGGTCTGTACCGCAAATCGATACATTGCCATCATCCGTGATGTCGATCTTCACACCGGTGCGCTCGATGATCGTATTGATCGTCTTGCCACGCTGTCCGACTACATCACCGATCTTCTGCGGGTCAATCTGCATGGAAATGATCTTCGGCGCATATTCTCCGACGGTCGGTCTCGGCTCACCAATGCACGGAAGCATGATCTCACGCAGAATATACTCTCTCGCTGCACGGGTCCGTGCGATCGCTTCCTCCACGATCGGACGGGTCAGTCCGTGGATCTTAATATCCATCTGAATTGCAGTGATACCATCGAAGGTACCAGCCACCTTGAAGTCCATATCGCCAAAGAAATCCTCAAGGCCCTGAATATCGGTCAGTACGATATAATCATCGTCTGTCTCGCCAGTCACCAGACCACAGGAGATACCTGCTACCGGCTTCTTGATCGGAACACCTGCCGCCATCAGAGACATCGTGGATGCGCAGATGCTCGCCTGAGAAGTCGAACCATTGGACTCAAACGTCTCAGATACTGTGCGGATCGCATACGGGAAATCTTCCTCGCTCGGAAGTACCGGAACGAGCGCTTTCTCAGCCAGTGCGCCATGTCCGATCTCACGACGTCCCGGACCGCGGCTTACCTTGGTCTCTCCTACCGAGTAGGACGGGAAGTTGTAATGGTGCATATAACGCTTGCTCGTAATATTCTCATCCAGTCCGTCTACCTTCTGCATCTCAGAAAGCGGAGCCAGTGTCGTAACCGTACAGATCTGTGTCTGTCCTCTCGTAAACATCGCAGAGCCGTGTACTCTCGGGATAATGTCTACTTCTGCAGCCAGCGGGCGGATCTGATCGATCGCACGTCCGTCCGGACGTTTGTGATCCTTCAGGATCATCTTGCGGACTGTCTTCTTCTGGTACTGGTAGACAGCCTCCGGAAGGATCGCCAGCCACTCCTCATTGTCTGCAAATGCCTCTTCCAGCTTCGCAGTCACCTGACGGATGTTCTCCTCGCGCACCTGCTTTACATCGGTAAATACAGCTGCCTCCATCTCCTCCGGTGTCACGATCTCTTTCATCTTTGCAAACAGCTCCTCCGGAACCGCGCAGCTCTCATAGCTGTGCTTCGGCTTGCCGACCTCTGCTACAATCTGATCGATGAACTTGATAATCTCAAGATTGATTGCATGACATTTATAAATGGCATCAATCATCACTTCTTCTTTTACTTCATTTGCGCCAGCCTCAATCATAATGACCTTTTCGCGGGTCGATGCAACGGTCAGCTGCAGATCACCCTTATCCCACTGTGCCTGGGACGGATTTACGATCAGCTCACCGTCCACAAGACCCATCTGCGTCATCGCACACGGACCGTCAAACGGGATATCGGAAATGCTGGTGGAAATCGCTGCGCCAAGCATCGCGGTCAGCTCCGGACGGCACTCCGGATCTACAGACATTACCATATTGTTTAAGGTAACGTCGTTGCGGTAATCCTTCGGAAACAGCGGACGCATCGGACGGTCAATGACACGGGAGGTCAGAACCGCATTCTCTGAAGCCTTTCCCTCTCTCTTATTAAATCCGCCCGGAATCTTTCCTACCGAATAAAACTTCTCCTCGTACTCTACGCTGAGCGGGAAGAAATCAATCCCGTCTCTCGGCTTTTCAGATGCCGTCGCTGTAGAAAGCACGGTCGTATCACCGTAATGCATAAATGCACAGCCATTTGCCTGTGCACCGACACGTCCAACATCAACTGTCAGAGTTCTGCCGGCTAATTCCATTGAAAAACTCTTGTACATATTCAGTCTCCTTTTCGTTTTCATGTAAACAGACCGCAAAATGAAACGGATATCTGCAAGAGTCCGAAACTACTGAAAAACAGACTTTTTGTCTTCAAAATCTTCTTTTCAGTGGTCTCGGGACATTTCCTGCAGATCAGTCTTCTTTTGCTTTGATACAGAACAAGGGCGGAAAAAATCCCGCCCTTATTGGTAAATTATTTTCTAATACCAAGTTTTGCAATCAGGGTACGATATCCTTCCAGATCGGTCTTCTTCAGGTATGCAAGAAGTCCTCTTCTCTGACCTACCATCTTCAGAAGTCCTCTTCTGGAGTGGTGATCCTTCGGATTGCTCTTCAGATGCTCAGTGAGTTCCTGAATTCTTGCAGTCAGAACTGCGATCTGAACTTCCGGTGAACCTGTGTCGCCCGGCTTTCTTGCGTACTCATTGATGATTGCTGTTTTCTTTTCCTTTGAAATCATGGTTCTCCTCCTAAATATAATCGCCTGATACTAAGAAACCGGTCGGAGTGTCCACGCCTCTGAGTATCGGCTGAAATTCATACCGGAAAACTATAACACAGAATCGGATCCCCGTCAAGGGCGACTTTCCCCTACCGAACGTGCATAGAACAGAAACAGCCCACAGCCTGTAAGCAACAGCAAAATACCAAGGCGGTTGAACCGCTTTGAGAGTATCTTCCATTTATCCTTTTTTATGACCTCATGGCGCTTCGGATCATTCGGATCATAGCAAATCTGCACGCGCTCATTTTTTCGGTACGGACACGGATACGTCTCCGTTGCATCAATCACTTTTATGGGACGCCCATCCGCATAAAACTCAAACACCGCCGCAAGCCGGTTGTGGTATTCTGATAAAGCCGCATTGCCCTCGCGCGGAACGGCCACGATGTCTATCACTCGTGCCTCTGCCCTGGAAGGATAACGCAGATACCGGTATGAGCAGGCATTACAGATCTGAGCAGCAAGAAAACACAGCCCGCCTAAAATGAGAAACACAATACTCGCATTCCACAGCTCATGATACACGGAAATACTCCTTTCCAGACGCTATATCCTTCTGCATCTGATACTTCAGTGCGTCAATGGAGTCAAACTTCTGCTCTGGCCGGCTGTAATGCCGCAGCCCGACAGTCGCTTCCTTTCCGTAAATCTCCTGATGAAACTCATACAGATAGGTCTCCACTCCAAGGAATGAACCATCCACTGTCGGCTTATACCCGATATTGGTCACGCCGTGATACATCTGTCCTTCCGCCTGCACATCACTGTAGTAGACGCCACATGGCGGTAGCAGCTTTTCTGCTTCCGGAATCAAATTGACCGTTGGCATACCAAGACGCCGTCCCAGTCTCTGACCGTGCTGTACGATCCCACCGACCTCATACGGATAGCCGAGCAGCTCTTCTACCAGCTCCATATCGCCACCGGCAAGCGCCTGCTTCACAAATGTACTGCTGATTTCCCGGCCACGGCAGCATTCCTTTTCTATTACGATGACCTCATAATCATATTTTTTCTGAAGAGACTGCAAAAGCGTCACGTCTCCCTTTCGCTCATGCCCGAAACGCCAGTCCGTACCGACAACCACATACGAAGCATGCAGTTTTTGTTTCAAAATCTCGAGTACAAACTGTTCCGGCTCCATATTCAGGATCTCCGGAGCAAACGGGCAGCGAATCATTACATCTATCCCGAATGCTTCCACCTTCCGCCGCTTCTCTTCCGGAGAGAGCAAATACGGGCGCTCATCCGGTGCAAGAGAAAAAACGACTGCCTCCAGTCCTTCTTTTTTCAATTCTGTAATTTTCCGGATCAGCTTCTGATGACCGCGGTGCAAGCCGTCGAACTTGCCGAGCGTCACCGCAGACGGGCCGTCACAGAAAAAATCTGTCGTATTCTCAAAATATTTCATTCACTATCTCTCTTTGCCCAAAAACATTTTCACCGGCCAGTAGCGTCCTTTTTCCTGCCGCCACTCATACACAGCCCAGAAGGCTCCGCTGCTGCTGTAAATGCGATACCGCTCTCCATCTGATTCATCCATTTTCCCGGTAGCATCAGCGATCAGCTCCGGCACTGCCTCGACCGGATTGCCATTTTGCACGAGCCGGTCTCCGGCCCTTGTCAGATGCCGTGCTCTATATGACTGAAATACCGAGTCGATCGGCTGTATCACTTCCGAAAGCCGTCCTGCATCCCGCAGCTGCTCGATCTCGCCAAGACGTACACTCTCTTCCAGATAAAACGGTCCGACCTGTGTGCGCAACAATGACTCCATACAGCCGCCACAGCCAAGCGCCGCTCCGATATCATGGCAAAGGGTCCTGATATACGTACCCTTTGAGCAGGTCACCTCCATCGTAATACGCGGCAGATCAATTTTGCATATCTCAATCCGGCGGATCGTGATCCTTCTGGCCTTTCGCTCCACCTCTATGCCCTGGCGGGCCAGCTCATAGAGCTTCTTTCCATTTACTTTTAAAGCAGAATACATGGGCGGTACCTGATCCTGCTCACCGACAAAGGATGCAATGCAATCCCGGACGGCCTGCTGCTCACAGACAACCGGTGTTTCCTTAAGCACCGTTCCCGTCGTATCCTGCGTATCGGTCGTCACACCGAGTAGCAGCACGGCACGATAGGTCTTCTCCTTATCCGTCAGAAGCTCGCAAACCTTCGTCGCACTGCCAAGGCAAACCGGAAGCACGCCTTCTGCCTCCGGATCCAGTGTCCCGGTATGGCCGATCTTTTTCTGTCTCAAAATTCCGCGGAGCTTTGCCACCACATCATGGGAGGTAAAGCCCCGCTCTTTATATACATTGATAATTCCGTCTGTCACTGTTTTTCTCCGCAAAGCTGCTTTTCAATATGGTACGTAATGTTGTTCACAACATCGTAGACACTGCCCTGCATCGTGCAGCCCGCCGCACGGACATGGCCACCCCCGCCAA
Source organism: Lachnospiraceae bacterium (assembly GCA_902363135.1). GTDB lineage: Bacteria > Bacillota > Clostridia > Lachnospirales > Lachnospiraceae > Choladousia. Next base: position 436,404 of record CABIZF010000001.1, on the reverse strand, counting down.
AATAGCTGGCAATCTCGCTTACATCAACTTTTTCTCTGGAACGCAGGCTCACCTTAAACTGCTGCGGTGCGGTCTCGTAGAGAAAAATTGCGGTCTCCACACCGACTGTCCCCATCAGCTGCTGTACGATCCCTTCCAGATCCGAAGGTCCGACACCGTAAAATGACATTTCTTTTTGCCGGACTGCGCTGAAAATAATCTTCCCGTCCAGCAGCAGTACACTTTCCAAAAGTGCACGGCCCAGAATCTGGTTCTGATAATACGTCTTGTCATAATACGTGTCATTGATGATCTTATTGCAGCGGACACCCTTGCGCATCAGCTTTGCTGCCACCTCCAAAGTCTCCGGAGACGTGCAGGAATGGCGAAACACACCAGTGTCATGCACAATTCCCATATAAAGCGCCTCTGCCGCTTCCTGCGATATCTTCGACTCATCAAGCATATCCGCTACGATCTCTGAAGTAGAGCTGGCATCCGGCCGGATATCGTTGGCATCGGCAAAGCCGATATTGCTGATATGGTGATCAATGCAGAGTGTATGCTTCGCATTCTGCAAAAGCGGCAGCGCCTTGCCAAGCCGCTTCTCATCCGCACAGTCCAGAGCAATAAAAAGATCGTGCGGCGCATCTGCATGAAACTCATGTGAAATCGTCTCCGTACCCTTCAGCATCATAAACGACTTTGGAAAATCTTCCAGATAAACCTGCACTGCAAGCTCCGGATAGTTTTCGCTCAGATACAGATACAGGCCAAGGCAGGATCCCACTGCGTCACCGTCCGGTCTGATATGTCCGGCAATACCGATGGAATGTACCCCCTTCAGTTCTTCCTCAAGCTTCAGCGTCCTGTTCATGCTCTCCCTCATCTCTTCGTTCTGTCTTCAGTACATCGTCAATCAGCTTTGTCATCGTCACGCCGTATTCAATCGACTGATCCAGAATAAAACGGATCTCCGGCGTGTTTCGAAGATTTACCGTACGCGCCAGCTGACGGCGAATGTATCCCTCTGCGCTCTTTAAGCCTGCCAGCGTGTTCTGTGCAGCCTCCTCATTACCAAGCACGGAAATATATGCCTTGCATGTCTTCAGATCCGGCGCCACTTCTACCGCTACTACCGAGGTCATCGGTGCAATCCGCGGGTCCTTGATCTCATTTTGAATGATCACGGAAAGCTCCTTTTGCACCTCACCGTTGATCCGCGTATTTTTAATACTGTTTTTTCTCATAGATATCCCTTTCTTCCATTCGCTGCCACTTCCACGTACAGCCATCCGGTATCTCTCCGGATGGCTGCACGCCAGGAAGCAATAGCACAGAGGCTATCTCGGAACCTCTACCATAATATATGCTTCTACGATATCCATCTCCTGAATATCATTAAATTTCTCAAATACAAGTCCGCACTCGTAGCCAGACTTGACTTCCTTTACGTCGTCCTTGAAACGCTTCAGAGATGCAAGCGCTCCCTCGTAAATCTGCTTGCCCTCTCTCGTGATACGTACCTTGCAGCCTCGCTGGAATGTACCATCCAGCACATAGGAGCCTGCGATCGTGCCGACGCCGGATGCCTTGAAGGTCTGACGCACTTCCGCATGGCCGATCACCTTTTCCTCGTATACCGGATCGAGCATGCCCTTCATTGCCGCCTCGACATCTGCGATCGCATCGTAGATGACACGGTACAGACGTACATCGACGCCTTCCCGCTCCGCGGTCGCCTTTGCTGTCGCATCCGGACGCACATTGAATCCGATAATGATCGCATTCGAGGTCGATGCCAGAATGACATCTGACTCATTGATCGCGCCGACACCGCCGTGGATAATCTTTACGACCACCTCTTCATTGGACAGCTTCAAAAGGCTCTGCTTAACTGCCTCTACGGAACCCTGAACATCAGCCTTGACGATAATATCCAGCTCTTTAAGGTTGCCTGCCTGAATCTGGGAGAACAGATCATCCAGAGACATTCTTGACTTTGTCTCCTCCAGCATCCGCTCACGGCCCTCACTGATGAAGGTCTCCGCAAAACTTCTCGCCTCTTTCTCATTCTCCATCGCCATAAAGATTTCGCCTGCGTTTGGCACATCAGAAAGTCCGAGGATCTCGACCGGAGTAGACGGGCCTGCCTCTTTGACACGGCGTCCCTTATCATCCATCATCGCACGTACCTTACCGTGGCAGGCACCTGCCGCGATCGGATCACCGACATGCAGCGTACCCTTCTGTACCAGAACCGTCGCAACCGGTCCCTTACCCTTATCAAGCTCTGCCTCAATGACAAGACCTCTTGCGCGGCGGTTTGGATTCGCCTTCAGCTCTGCAACCTCTGCTGTCAGAAGAATCATCTCCAGGAGGTTCTCGATACCCTCGTGTGTGTGTGCGGATACCGGCACACAGATCGTGCTTCCGCCCCAGTCCTCCGGAATCAGACCCTGCTCAGAGAGCTCCTGCTTTACACGGTCGATATTCGCACTCGGCTTATCAATCTTGTTGATCGCCACAATGATCTCGATACCGGCTGCTTTTGCATGGCTGATCGCCTCAAGCGTCTGTGGCATCACGCCGTCGTCTGCCGCCACGACCAGAATCGCAATATCTGTAGAATTTGCACCACGCATACGCATTGCAGTAAATGCCTCATGACCCGGCGTATCCAGGAAGGTGATCTTCTGTCCGTTGATGGATACAACGTACGCACCGATGTGCTGTGTGATTCCGCCTGCCTCACGGTCGATGACATGCGTGTCACGGATTGCATCCAGCAGGGATGTCTTACCATGGTCAACGTGACCCATGACACATACGACTGGCGGACGGGATACAAGTGACTCCTCCGGATCCTCATCCTCTTTCAGAAGCTCCTCGATCACATCGACCTTCACTTCTTTCTCACAGATGCAGTTGAACTCCAGTGCGATCTCCTCTGCCTTATCAAATTCAATCTCCTGGTTGACCGTCACCATCGTACCCTGCAGGAACAGCTTCTTTACAATCTGTGCCGGCTGTACCTTCATTGCCTCACCGAGCTCGCTGATCGTCAGCTTCTCCGGGATTGTGATTGTACGGATCGTATCCTCCGGCTTCTCCTGCTTCTGTACCGGCGGCTTTGCCGGAGCCTGTGGCTTCTTTCCGCCCTTCTGGTTCGGACGTCCGCTCTGGTTCTTTTCCATCCGCTCGAGCTTCTCACCCTTCTCCACACGGTTGCGGTCGCCACGCTCGGTGCGCTTTCTGCTCTCCTTCTCCAGCGGTTTGGACTCAGTCGGCGCCTTTGGAATACTTGCACCATTCTGGCCTCTTCCGCCCTGGCCTCTTCCCTGTCCATCAAAGGAGCGTCCACCGCCCTGGCTTCTTCCCTGACCGTCATAGGAGCGTCCGCCGCCCTGGCTTCTTCCCTGGCCGTCATAGGAGCGTCCGCCGCCCTGGCTTCTTCCCTGACCGTCATAGGAACGTCCGCCGCCCTGGCTTCTTCCCTGACCGTCATAGGAGCGTCCACCGCCCTGGCTTCTTCCCTGGCCGTCATAGGAGCGTCCACCGTTCTGGCTTCTCCCCTGGCCGTCATAGGAGCGTCCACCGCCCTGGCTTCTTCCCTGACCGTCATTGGAGCGTCCACCGCCCTGACTTCTTCCCTGGCCGTCATAAGAGCGTCCACCGTTCTGGCTTCTTCCACCGCTCTGCGCGCGGTCACTCTGTACTCTTGCACGGTCGCTCTGCGGTCTGCTGCCTTGTACACGGTCGCCCTGCGGTCTCGCGCCGGTGCCCTGCGGCTTTGCGGCCGTCTCAGCTGCCTTTGCCGGTGCAGCTGCCTTTGTCTCCGGAGTCTTCGCTGTCTCAGCCACCTTTTCCGGAGCCTTTTCCAAAGTCGTCTCCTTCGGCGTGTTCTCTGCCTTTGCTGCCGGCTTTGCGCCCTGCTTGCCTGTGCCCTGCGGTTTCGGTCTCGCTCCTGGCTTTACCATGCCGGTCTTACTGTTCTGAGGACGGAACACCTGTATAATATTTTTCTTTTTCGGCGGCTGTGCCCCTGCCTCAGTCGCCTCCGTTCTCTTCTCTGCATCTGTATCCTTCTGCATCTGCTCATCCTCCTTCATCTTTGCCGATATTTCCCTATTCTCTTTCCGAAGCCCCTCTGCAGGCTCATGCTCTCTGATCGTCGCCATTTTTATGCCCTCCGTTTCCATTTTTTATACCTGCCTGTTCCAGCTTTTTCTGTATGGAACCGGAAAGCCCCTGATCCAGCACAGCCAACGATGCACGAAATTCGCATCCGATCGCTGCCCCCAGTGCTTCCTTTTCTCCATAAAAGTAAATGGGGGTCTCATAAAACTCGCACATATTTCGAAATTTCTTCGCGGTATTTTCCGACGCCTCTTCGGATACAATCACCAGAAAGGCTCTTTGGGACTTTACCGCAGTCTCTGTCTGAAACTCACCGGATGCGATTTTACCTGCCTTCTTCGCAATACTGATAAGCGATAATACGCTATCTCTTTTCAAAAGCTTCAATCTCCTTTTTCAGGCTCTCATATGTCTCCTCCGGCACCTTCACCTTCAGTGACCGCTCTAGGCCTTTGTTCTTTACGGCCTGTTCGAAGCAGCTCATGGAACGGCACAGATAAGCGCCTCTTCCATTTTTCCTTCCGGTCGTATCTAACACAATCTGGCCCTCGGCGGTTTTAAGAACCCGCATCATATCCTTTTTCTGTTTCATTTCCTGACATCCCGTGCACTTGCGCAGCGGAATCTTCTTTGCCGGTACTGCCATACTTACTCCTGATCGTCGTCTGCAGACGCATCCTCTGTCACAGACTCAGACTCCTCTTCTGTTCCCTCTGCAACCTCCTCAGAGCTCTCATCGTGAGAATCCTCGTCCTCATTCTCATCCTCGTAATAATCCTCTTCGTATTCCAGAAGATCACCGGATTCACGTGCCTGCGTCTCACTCTTGATATCGATCTTGAAGCCAGTCAGACGTGCCGCAAGTCTTGCGTTCTGTCCTTCCTTGCCGATTGCAAGAGAGAGCTGATAATCCGGAACAACGACCTTCGCCGTCTTCTCATCCGGATCCGCCAGCACGTAGATAACCTTGGCCGGGCTCAAAGCATTCTCAATCAGAAGTGCCGGATTCTCATCCCAGTTGATGATATCAATCTTCTCTCCGTTCAGCTCGTCGACTACCGCATTGACACGTGCACCGTTCACGCCGACGCATGCTCCGACCGGATCAACGTCCGGATTGTTGGACCATACTGCGATCTTCGTACGGCTGCCTGCCTCACGCGCAATGCTTTTGATCTCTACAATACCGTCGTGTACCTCCGTCACCTCTTCCTCGAAGAGCCGCTTTACAAATTCCGGATGTGTCCGGGATACGAGTACCTTCGGTCCCTTCGGCGTATCTTTTACTTCCAGTACATACACCTTGATACGCTGGGTCGGATGATATACCTCGCCGCGAATCATCTCCTCGCTGTTGAGCATCGCATCTACCTTGCCGAGGTTCACACTGACGTTACGTCCGACATAACGCTGTACGATACCGGTCACGATATCCTTTTCCTTCTCATAATATTCCTCGAACAGCACCTTGCGCTCTTCCTCACGGATCTTCTGAAGGATGACATTCTTCGCATTCTGCGTCGCGATACGTCCAAACTCCTTGGACTTGATATCCACGCGCACGATATCGCCGAGCTCGTATCTTGGATCCTTCATGCGTGCATCTGCCAAGCTGATCTCCTCCAGATCATCTTCCACGACATCTACCACCCGCTTTTCCGCATAAATCTCGAACTCACAGGTCTTCGGATCAATATTTACTACTACATTATTAGCCTCATTTCTTCCATAATGATTCTTGCATGCCTGCAGCAGTGACTGCTTGATCGCGTCGAGCAATGTATCCTTGCTGATATTTTTTTCCTTTTCGAGCACTTCAAGCGCCTCGAATAACTCGCTGTTCATTTTCTTATCATCCTCCCTGTATGTTAAAAATCAAACGCCAGACGTACCAGTGCAATATCCGCACGGGCAAATGTCATCTCTTCTCCGCCTTCCAGCTCCAACACAATCTTTTCCTTATCATATGCCTTCAGGATACCGGTGAAGTCTTTCTGATGCTGGATCGCCCGAAACGTCTTTACATCTACTTCTTCTCCGATGCTGCGTGCAAAATCCTTATCCTTTTTCAGCGGCCGTCCGAGTCCCGGTGAGCTCACTTCGAGAATGTACGCATCCTCGATAAAATCATGCTCATCCAGCAGATCACTCAGTGCTCTGCTGACCAGTTCACAGTCATCCACGGTGATTCCGCCCGGCTTATCGATATAAGCCCGCAAATACCAGTTGCCGCCTTCCTTTACATACTCTACATCCACAAGTTCGAACTGATGCTGCTCGATCAGCGGCATGATCAGCTCTTCTGTCTTCTGCTCGTAGATCTCTCTCTTGCTCATTCACAATCCTCCTGCCGGTTTTCCTGAAACATGAAAAAGGTTTTTTCACAAATAAGAGTGGACCAACGGCCCACTCTTACGTTCGTGTTTTATCTATTTCGTTGCCATCATAGCACTATTTTACGGAAAATGCAAGGGCTATTCCGAAAATCTTTCTCCCAAGTCCCAACCCACTGCTTATTGCTCTGCGCACTTGAAGCGGGGGACTTGCTTGATTCGGGTCAAGCGGATATTCGCAATCCATCCCTGCAGCTCTGCTGACAGGGTCTAGCTTCGCTACTTGCAGGATCATAAGAAATCCTCCCGCAAGCGGGTCCCTCCTTATGATATGTCATAACCGAATGCTGCTTCGCAGCTTATCAGGAGTGGCTTGCACCACTCCTGATACAAGCAAGTCCCAATCCACTGCTTATTGCTCTGCGCAATCGAAACAGGGAACTTGCTTGATTCGGTTAAAAAATCCCCCGGCGGGATTGCTCCTGCCGGGGGATATGCGAACAGCCGTCCGCATACTTGTCTGAATACAAATAATTATGAATTCATCAAGCCTTTCCGTCACTGCCAAGTACATTGACGATCTTGTGAGCTACCATTTCCTTAACAGCCTGACGAGCCGGCTTCAGGTACTGGCGCGGATCAAAGTGATCCGGATGCTCAGCAAAGTACTTGCGGATTGTTCCGGTCATAGCCAGACGGATATCAGAGTCAATGTTGATCTTGCAAACGGCAAGCTTAGCAGCCTGTCTCAGCTGATCCTCCGGAATACCTACTGCATCCGGCATATTTCCGCCGTACTGGTTGATCATCTTAACGAAATCCTGCGGTACAGAAGAAGAACCATGAAGAACGATCGGGAAGCCCGGCAGTCTCTTAATGCACTCTTCCAGAACGTCGAAACGAAGTGGTGGCGGAACAAGGATGCCATCTGCATTTCTTGTGCACTGATCAGCTGTGAACTTGTAAGCGCCATGGCTCGTTCCGATTGCGATAGCCAGGGAATCGCAGCCTGTTCTGCTTACGAACTCCTCAACCTCTTCCGGACGTGTATAGCTCTCATGGCCAGACTCAACGACTACCTCGTCCTCGATACCAGCCAGAGTTCCCAGCTCAGCCTCAACAACTACGCCATGTGCATGTGCGTACTCAACAACCTGCTTGGTCAGAGCAATATTGTCCTCGAAGCTCTTAGAAGAAGCGTCGATCATGACAGATGTGAATCCGCCATCGATGCAGCTCTTGCAGAGCTCAAAGCTGTCGCCGTGATCCAGATGCAGAGCGATCGGGATCTCCGGATTCTCAGCTACAGCAGCCTCAACCAACTTTACCAGATAGGTATGGTTGGCATAAGCTCTTGCTCCCTTGGAAACCTGCAGAATAACCGGAGACTTCAGCTCGCCGGCTGCTTCTGTAATACCCTGAACGATTTCCATGTTGTTTACGTTGAAAGCACCGATCGCATAGCCGCCATCGTAGGCTTTCTTAAACATTTCAGTGGTTGTTACTAATGCCATAATTCATTTCCTCCTTTAGTGCTTATGACCTAGTCTCGGTATGGCTTGCGTCGCCAAACCGATCATCGTTATTCTACCACAGATTTTTCCTGTTGACGAGACAAATTTTTCAGATTGATAAAGTTTTATTTTGTGAATTGTTCTGATAAACAAAAAAATTAAAAAAACTTCAAAAAAGTATTGACAGTCTCCGAAATCCATAGTATAGTATTACTTGCTTGCGAGTCAGGCAGTCAAATGCGATAGTAGTACAGTTGGTAGTACGCCACCTTGCCAAGGTGGAGGTCGCGGGTTCGAGTCCCGTCTGTCGCTCTTCTAATTTTATATGCGATAGTAGTACAGTTGGTAGTACGCCACCTTGCCAAGGTGGAGGTCGCGGGTTCGAGTCCCGTCTGTCGCTCTTCAATTTTATATGCGATAGTAGTACAGTTGGTAGTACGCCACCTTGCCAAGGTGGAGGTCGCGGGTTCGAGTCCCGTCTGTCGCTCTTCTGCTCTCAGGTTTTTCCTGAGAGCTTTTTGTTTTACAAAAAAACGCCATTGAAGCAGGGGACTTGCTTGATTCGGTTAAAAAATCCTCCCCCGGCTGAGACACTTTTGCCTCAATCAGAGAAGGATTCTTATTCATTCTTAATTATGGTCCGCCTCAGCTCTCTCCTGCCCCTACCAAATTCTCGATCCAGATTCCTTTCTTTACAAGAATATATCCGATCATACATTTTATGAGATCCGGAATCTGACACAGCAGATATGTCACGAGAATCGGAAAACCGGAAAACCGGCTCAGAACAAACGCCAGTGGAATCGTGCATATCCACATAAAACCGCCATCAAAGAAAAAGGTAATACCGGTCTTTCCTCCGGAACGGATCGTAAAATAAGAAGCATTTAAAAATGCCTGGGCCGGCATCATCACTGCCGAGATCAGGATAAACTGCGTCGCCAGTGCACGGACGCTCTGTTCCGTATTATAAATATGCGGAAAGACAAATGCCAGACCGACCAGCAACACCGCAATACCAAAACAGCTTGCCACCGAAAAGAAGATCAGCTTGCGATCGGTATCCTTTGCCTCTTCCAGCTTTCCTGCTCCGAGCAGTTGTCCGATGATGATTGCGATTGCATTTCCCATCGCGATCCAGATCACGTTGCATACATTTGAGATCGTAGAAGAAATATTCTGTGCTGCGATGACCTCCAGCCCATACGTGGAATAACACTGTGCCAGCATCGCCATTCCAAGCGCCCATATAAATTCGTTGAACATCAAAGGAGAGCCCTTTACCAGAATCTTTACGGCAAGACTGCCCGGCACCTTCATCGAACAATATACGCCTCTGATGAACGCAAACCGCTCTGCCCGGCGATGCGTCCACGACACAATCAAGACACACTCCACGCAGCGCGCTACGACTGTCGCCGCAGCCGCGCCCTCCACACCAAAGCCCGGGATGATTCCGATTCCAAAAATCAGTACATAATCAAGCACCGTATTTGTAGCCACCGCCATGATCCCTGCCCGCATCGGCGCGACCGTCTCTCCGGTCTCCCGCAATGTACTTGCATAGATCTGGGCAAGTGTATACGGCACAAGTCCGATCAGCATGATCCGCAGATAGCGCATGCCATAATTCAAAGTCAGCTCCACCATCCCGCTGCCGCTCTCATCATGCAGATAAAGCATAATCAGCCGCTCACCCTGCGTCAGAAACAGAAGTATCCCGACCAGTGTCAATAAAAAGCAGGAAAGCAGCTTGAAGCGAAATGTGTTGCGGAAGCCCTCGGTATTGCCGCTTCCAAAAAACTGTGCGCCAAAAATCCCTGCGCCGGAGAGCATCCCAAACACACTGAGATTAAAAACAAAAAGCAACTGATTGACCACTGCAACGCCAGACATCTGCTCCGTCCCGACCCGCCCGATCATAATATTGTCGATCATGGCAACAAAATTCGTAATTCCATTCTGAACCATGATCGGTACCGCAATTGCCAGTACCATCGCATAAAACTTGCGATCACCGATGTATCTCTTTAAATTCATACGTCCCCCTCATATACAACATTATTACTCATCCTAAACCGTACCACATAGCTTGCCTGAATTTTCACTCTGCATTATTAGTCCGGTTATTTTTTTAGATATCGCAGCACATACACCGTCGTCCGGTTCTTCTCATTGAGTAAAAACATCTCCTCTACCCGATATTCCGGATGACGTCGCACTGCCTCTGCCACAAACTGCGGCTCTGTCACATACAAAATCAACACCGCATTTTCCTTCAAATGCTGCGGCGCCTTCCGGAAAAATTCCAGATACAGCTCGTGAATCTCCTGCTTCGGCTTTGCCTGAGTCACCTGTGGAAGATCAGAGATGATCTCATCAAATAAATATGCATGCTCAAAGGTAAAGAAATCCCGGTTAATAAACTGAATCCGACACCCGGCCTGCTGTGCATTGATGCGTGCCTTCTCGATCGCTTCTCCAAAAATATCCAGCCCGTACATCTCCTTTGCCTTCACGACCTTGTTCCGCTCGATCAGCATCGTCCCGACGCCGCAGAACGGATCCAGAATCTGGCCGTTCTCCTTTAAATACTTCGTCGCAAGCTCCGCTGTCAGCGCCGCATTGACTGGCGCGATCGATGATGAAACGAATTCCTTCCTATAAGAAAAGCGCTTATCCTTAATCGTATACAGCTTCAGAAACGGCGTAAACCCTCCATCCTTCCGCTCTAAGAGCCGCACCTCTGCCTCATAATCCGTAGCCGAATTGATCCACATACCTTTTGATGCCCGTTCCAGCGCATCTGAAAGCTTCCGGATATACACGCCCTTTTTTGATGCTTCCATCCGGCTCTTCAGCTCGATACGAAACCGGTATGGCCCTGTCCCACTGTGCATCCGCTGCATTCGCTTTGTCAGGGAATTCGCCTGCTCCGAATCTCCACCCAATCTGCGCCCGGTCAGCTCCGGATCTGACTGCGGCAAAGTCTCTGCGTCAATCGGAAACAGCAGCTCTGTGTAAGTCCGGATCGGAAGGATTTCCCGCATCGGTACTCCATTTACGCGCACGCCACCCTTTAAGCGCCTGCAGCAGCCAGCCGGAAATTTATGTGCCGTCACCGCGCTCTGTTCCTTATTTGTGACCAGTATCACATCCTCTGCCTGATCCATTGCTGTAAAGCGGTGTACCTCCGGCTTCTGGTACTTCAGCACCATCGTCTGCAGCACCCGGATCTCCTCCGACATATGCTTCTGCTCCTCCGGCGCCGCCTGCACACTGCGCAACTCCTGCAGGCGCTCCTGCAGCTTGTCCAGATATGGTGCATAATCCATATGCTCCATCGCCTTCAGATAGTCCGCCCGGATAAATCGGGTCTCTTCTTTTTGATATGTCTCAAATAAAAGCGGCAGCATATCCTCCGATTCCATTTTTCCAAGTAAAATCGCTGCATTTTTCCGCACCTTCGGATCCTCATGCACCAGCAGAGAACCCAGCACAGAAAAATCTCCACCGAGCAGATATGCAAATGCCCGGATCTCTTTTTCATCCTTGAGTGCATTGCGCAGCGCGATCAAATTTGCCCGGACATCGACTCCATTGCAGATTGCTTCATAATATTCTCTGATCATTTTCCCTTTGCCTCTTTGCATTCTTCTATGTAGTTCATTACATCATCACGAAACTCTTCCCATTTGTCCTCATGCTCTACATAGTACAACGGGCATTCCTTTCCAGTTACATCATAATGCCGGATGATATGCTCCCGGTCCAGATCATACTCACAGACCAGCCATGCGGTGAGATGTACAAGCGAAGTGTAAGTCGCCTCAGTAAAACGACCGCTGTCATCAAGATGACAGTTTTCAATCGAAATTGACAGGTGATTCATAGAATTGGACGCGTATGCGATCTCTCCCGGCGGTACACACTCAATAATCTCTCCTTCCAGACCAACGACAAAGTTTGCGCTCATAGATACATCCTGCAGATCCTTCAGACTCTCGAAGTAGTCATGATTCTGCTGTGCCGTCGTCTTTGGATTGCCAAGGTAATGCACAACTACATATTCGATCGCATCGGTTTTGGTCCCTGGTCTGGACCAGTCATTGATCGTGAGAAGCTGCTCATCGATATCCGGATACGGTACCGGATTTATATGCTCTGTCTCCGTTTCGGGCGCCTCCGTCTCAATCGGAATCGAGGAGCTCTCCTTCAGCAGTGCATCTACGTCTATATCATCTTTTGGAAGCTGTGACAGCAGCAGATAAACCGCCAATGCCGTCAGAAGCAGGGCAATCACCCATACCAGCGCTCTGCGAACACAGCGCCTGCTTCCTTTTTCGGTATGTCTCTGTCTTTTCTTCATAAATCTGTATGATGTTCCTTTCCTGAATTTCCAACGTCATATCTGCAAAAACAGACATCGCTAGTAGTATACAACAGGAGCCGAAAAAAGAACAGCTTTTCTTGTCGGAAAAGCTGCCCTCTTTTTCCCATTTTCTATTTACTGCTCGACGCTGTAATTCGGAGCTTCCTTCGTGATGTGGATGTCATGCGGATGTGACTCCTTCAGGGATGCTGCGGAAATCTTGACAAATCTGCCATTTTCCTTCAGAGCCTCGATCGTCGACGTGCCGCAGTAGCCCATACCGGACTTCAAACCACCGATCAGCTGGAACACCGTATCCTCGACGCTTCCCTTGTATGCCACACGGCCCTCTACGCCTTCCGGAACGAGCTTCTTCGCATTTGACTGGAAGTAACGATCCTTGCTTCCGTTTTCCATTGCGGCGATGGAACCCATACCACGGTATACCTTGTACTTTCTTCCCTGGTACAGCTCGAATGTTCCCGGGCTCTCATCGCATCCTGCAAACATGCTGCCCATCATGCAGACATTTGCACCGGCTGCGATCGCCTTCGTCATATCTCCGGAATACTTGATACCGCCATCTGCAATGATCGGAATGCCATACTCCTTCGCTACCTTGTAGCAATCCATAACTGCTGTAATCTGCGGAACACCGATACCGGCTACGACACGGGTCGTACAGATTGATCCCGGTCCGATTCCGACCTTAACTGCATCTGCGCCTGCCTCAATCAGCGCGCGGGCAGCCTCACCGGTCGCTACATTTCCTGCGATGACCTGAAGCTCCGGATAATGCTCCTTGATCGTGCGGACACAATGCAATACATTTGCGGAATGTCCATGTGCGCTGTCCAGTACAACAACGTCTACCTGTGCCTCTACCAGTGCAGCGGTACGCTCCAGCACATTAGCCGTGATACCGATCGCTGCGCCGCAGAGCAGACGTCCCTTTGCATCCTTTGCAGAATTCGGGTACTTGATCTGCTTTTCGATATCTTTAATTGTAATAAGACCTTTCAGATTGAAATTGTCATCTACGATCGGGAGCTTCTCTTTTCTCGCCTTGGCAAGAATTTTCTTTGCCTCCTCAATCGTTGTGCCGACCTTTGCTGTGATCAGTCCCTCTGAGGTCATCGACTCACGGATCGGCTTGGAGAAATCCTCCTCAAACAGCAGATCTCTGTTTGTGATAATACCAACCAGCTTGCCGTTCTCTGTGATCGGAACGCCGGAGATCCGGAACTTCGCCATCAGATTGTTCGCATCTTCCAGTGTGTGGTCCGGAGAAAGATAGAACGGATCCGTAATAACACCGTTCTCTGAACGCTTTACTTTATCAACCTCTTCTGCCTGCTGCTCAATAGACATATTCTTATGAATAATACCGATACCACCCTGTCTGGCCATCGCAATCGCCATGCGATGCTCTGTGACAGTATCCATGCCGGCACTCATCATAGGAATATTCAGCTGGATCTTTTTCGTCAGGTGTGTGGTCAAATCCACCTGGTTCGGAATCACTTCGGAGTATGACGGCACAAGCAGCACATCATCAAAGGTAATTCCCTCACCTATAATCTGTCCCATGTCAATTTCCTCTCTTTCTGATTGGCTCTTCTGTAACTATGTGGCTTTGACTAGAGAGTTTAACAAATTCCTTCTGTAATGTCAACCGGAATTTTCCGCAAAGATTTTCTACAAAGCAGGCATTCACAATCCGTTTTTGCTGCCCGCTCATCCCTGAAATTTGCTCAGCTTTTTCAAAAGCCGGATCAGCTCCCGGCTGTCCTCCTCGCCGAGGTATTCATGGAGACGCCCATACCAGGCCAGCACCCTCTGATTCATACTGACGGCACGCTCACGTCCAAGCTCCGTGATGTGTACAACAACCCTGCGGCTGTCCTCCGTGTCCTCGCTGCGCACGATCAGCTCCTTTTCCTCCAGACGACGCAGGATATCCGCCATCCGTCCGGAACCGACACCGAGCTGATCCTTCAGTACGCCGGAATAAACGCCATCGTGCTTGTAAGCCAGATAATGCAGCAATCCTTCCTCTCCGCTCGCACTGGCAGTTACAATCTTCTGCTCCCTGTCTCTGCCAAGTTTTGCCACCGCAGCATACAACTCCTCACTGATCGCATCCGGACCCTTTACCGTCTGCTTTTCTTCTGTTCCCACTTTTCTCTCCCTCTGTGGAATATTTTATATACTCCACATCATTTATCATCCGCGCTCGTTCCACGGAATATACGCGCGCTCTACCATCAGGCTCTTGTATGCCGGACGGATGATCTTATCCATGCTCACAAGCTCCTCCATCCGATGTGCACTCCAGCCGACGATTCGGGCAATCGCAAACAACGGGGTGTACAGCTCTACCGGTATCCCAAGCATATCATAGACAAATCCGCTGTAAAAGTCCACATTCGGGCTGACGCCCTTATACATCTTGCGCTGCTTGGCAATAAGCATCGGTGCAATCCGCTCGATCTGCTCATATAAGAGTGAGTCTTCCTCACGCTTTTTCTGTACTGCCAGCTGCTTCACGAAAGACTTCAGCACGCGCTCACGCGGATCCGAGACAGAATAGACTGCATGCCCCATTCCATAGATCAGTCCCTTATGGTCAAAAGTTTCCTTATTCAGAATCTTCGCAAGGTACGCCTCTATCTCCTCATCATCGTGGTAGTCCCGTATGTGCGCGCGGATGTCATCCATCATCTTCATGACCATAATATTGGCTCCTCCATGCTTCGGTCCCTTTAAGGAGGAAAGTGCCGCTGCGATCGCAGAGTATGTATCCGAACCGGAAGAAGTCACGACACGGGTCGTAAAAGTGGAATTGTTTCCGCCGCCATGCTCCATGTGAAGAATCAGCGCTACCTCCAGCACCTTCGCCTCCAGATGATTGAGCTGCATGTCCGGACGGAGCATCCGAAGAAAATTCTCTGCCGTAGAAAGCTGTGGATCCGGCCGATGAATATACATACTCCCGTCCCGCTCATAATGATTGTATGCATGATAGCCATAGACAGCCAGCATCGAGAAAATGCTGATCAGCATGATCGACTGCCGCAGCACATTGTCCAGGTCAAGCACAGTCGCCTTTTTATCATAGGAAGCAAGTGTCAGGACACTCTTTGTCATCGAATTCATAATGTCGGCACTCGGCGCCTTCATGATGACATCACGTGTAAAATTCGTCGGCAGATCCCGGCTCTCTGCAATTACCTGTTTGAATTGCTCCATCTCCGCCCGGTTCGGAAGCTTTCCAAACAAAAGCAGATAAGCCGTCTCCTCAAACCCAAACAGACCATCTCCATCCCCGGCAATAAGATCCCGTACATTGTAGCCACGATACCAGAGCTCTCCGTCACATGGGATCCGCTCCTCCCCGCTTTCCTTAAATGCCACTACACTTGAAATATTCGTCAGTCCGGTCAGTACACCCTTTCCATTCAGATCACGCAGTCCGCGCTTCACACCATATTTCAGATACAGCTCCTTGTCGATCTGATCGGCCTGTGCACAGACTGCTGCCTGCGCCTCCATGTAGTCATTCATATTCGTATACTTCATATAGATAAAGCCCTCCTTTCGCTGCCACAAAGCCCCGCCTTCGCAGGCTCCCCGATAAGTATCAAATACAACCTCCGTTGTTTTATCTCGCAGTGCGAGTTTTTAGTATTTTAGCACAGATTCGGAAGCATTGTCAACTCATCTGTTATTTTTCCTTATAATACAGCATGCAGTGGCAATATCCCTCAAATTCCGGATCTGCGATCTGCTCCCGGAACTCTTTACACATACATTTGGTATCTTCTGTCATCTCCCGGCGGCATGGGCAGTATCCGCCGCGTGCCTTCAACCCCTCTTTTACCATGTCTGCAATTTCTTTATTTTCGTTTAAGCGTATTTTCATAAATTAAATCCTTTCGTTTTTCTCCGATCATTGTTTATAATCCGGCAGTCACAAGACAGCTGTTATTATAAGGAAAGGCGCCGCTCTATCATCCCCAGATGACTGCGCGGCGCCCTGCTCTTCCATTACTTCCTGTAAATTGCGAAATGAAACAAGCCTTTAACCAAGTAATGCTTCCTCCAGCTGCTGTCTCGACTGGTAGCCGACAGCCGTCTTTGCGACCTCGCCATTTTTCACGAGTACAAGCATCGGGATTGCCGTCACCCCGAAGCGATCTGCCAGCTCCGGCTCCTCATCGACATTCACTTTTCCTACCAGTACTTCCGGATGTGCCTCGCTAAGCTCCTCCACGACCGGAGCGAGCATCTTACAAGGGCCACACCAGCTGGCCCACAGATCCAGAATGACCGGTTTGTCTGCTTTCAGCACCTTTTCTTCAAAATTATCTCGATTAATTATGGTAACTGCCATATTGATCCCTCCTTCTATTGTCAAGCGGATATTCGCAAGCCATCTCTGCAGCTTTGCTGCTGGGCCTAGCTTCTCTACTTGCTTGATTCGAGTCAATTCCATTGTAGCTTTTTTTACGGACTTGTCAACGGGGATAGCCTGCCCGTCAGAAACTTTTATGCGCTTGTTTTTACGGGTTTACTTTTTCACAGAAATGTATTAGAATTTATAGCGATCATATTTTAAAATAAAGGAGATATGGACATGAACATTTCACCATTACAGAAAGCAAGATATGAGTACGCTCCGAAGCTTCCGGGCATGCTCAGACATGGCATTGCAGACATCTGTGTAAAGGAAGGCGAAGCTACTCAGAGCGTTGCTGACCAGGATAAGATTAAAGCACTTTTCCCAAATACTTACGGAAAAAATGAGATCACCTTCCAGAAGGGCCAGAATACCTCTGTTGCCAAGAAGCAGGTTGTAGGTGTAATCCTTTCCGGCGGACAGGCACCGGGCGGACACAATGTTGTATGCGGACTGTATGACGCATTAAAGGCTACCAACTCTGAGAACGTCCTTTACGGATTCAAGGGCGGCCCGAGCGGACTGATCGAGGACAAATACCTGATCTTCGACGACGAATACATCAATGAGTTCCGCAACACCGGCGGCTTCGACATCATCGGTTCCGGCAGAACAAAGCTCGAGACCGAGGAGCAGTTCGAGGTAGCAGCTGAAGTTTGCAAGAAGCACGGCATCACTGCAATTGTTATCATTGGTGGTGACGATTCCAATACGAATGCTGCAGTTCTTGCTGAGTACTTCGCAGCACACAACACCGGCGTACAGGTTATCGGATGCCCGAAGACCATCGACGGCGACCTGAAGAACGACGATATTGAGTGCTCCTTCGGTTTCGATACCGCTACCAAGACCTACAGTGAGCTGATCGGAAACATCGAGAGAGACTGCAATTCCGCAAAGAAATACTGGCACTTCATTAAGGTAATGGGACGTTCCGCTTCCCACGTTGCTCTGGAATGTGCACTGAAGACTCAGCCGAACATCTGCCTCATCTCTGAGGAGGTTGCCGAGAAGAAGATGTCCCTTTCCCAGATCGCTGACTATATCGCTGATTCCGTAGCGACCAGAGCAGCAAACGGCATGAACTTCGGTGTTGCTATCATCCCGGAGGGTGTCGTAGAGTTCGTTCCGGAGTTCTCCGTACTGATCCAGGAGATCAACGAGCTTCTCGCAGGCAGCAAGGCAGATGAGTTCAATGCTCTTCCGACCTGGGCTGACAAGTATTCATTCATCGAAAAAGGCCTGACCAAGGAGTCCATGGCTGTATTCGCAATCCTTCCGCAGGCTATCCAGCAGCAGCTCTTCCTCGAGAGAGACCCGCACGGCAACGTACAGGTATCCCTGATCGAGTCTGAAAAGCTGTTCTCCGCACTTGTAAAGGACAAGCTGGAGGCAAGAAGAGCAGCTGGTACATACAACGGCAAATTTAATGCGCTTCATCATTTCCTTGGATACGAGGGAAGATGCGCATTCCCGTCAAACTTCGACGCTGACTACTGCTATTCCTTAGGCTACAATGCATTCATGCTGATCCAGTATGGCTACACCGGATATCTTTCCAAGGTTTCCAACCTCTCTGCTCCGGCAAATGAGTGGGTAGCCGGCGGTATGCCGATCACAAAGATGATGAACATGGAGAGACGTCACGGTGAGGACAAGCCGGTTATCAAGAAGGCACTTGTTGAACTGGATGGCGCTCCGTTCAAATTCTTCGAGTCTCATCGTGAAGAGTGGGCAAAGGATACCTGCTTCGTATATCCTGGTGCTATTCAGTACTACGGACCGACCGAGGTTTGCGATATCACCACGATCACTCTTGCTCTTGAGCAGCAGAAATAATTGTAAAGTGACGAATGCTTAATCCGCGTTCAAAAAAGGCTCCGGGATATCTCCCGGGGCCTTTTAATACTTCATTCATTCGCTTCTTTCCTGTACACCATGCATACTCCGGATATAAAATGCCATCTGATAGGGCAGTCTCTCCTCCGGCGTTTTCAATTCATTCCCCAGCACCTTGCGTATATTGCCAAGCCGGTATAACACGGTATTGCGGTGTGTATACAGCTCTTCCGCCACTGCCCGGATACTCCCGTTATGCTTCAGATAAGACTGAAGTGTTTCCACATAACCGGCATTGTATTTGCGATCGTATTCTTCCAGCGCGGCCAGACATTCCGTTTCGATCTCCTGCAATACACCGGTATCTTCTACCATATACAGCAGCCGGTACAATCCACAGTCATCAAATTTTACCACCTGCCTTTTCTGCGTCATCGCCATCTGCACCGCTGCCTTCGCCCGCCGATAGCTGACTGAAAGCCGTGAAATATCCATGCATTTACTTCCGATCCCCACACGCAGCTTCCGCTCCGGCATACGCTTTTCCCCTCTCTTTATCGCCCCTTCAATCAGCTGATACAGAGCCTCTTCCGGAACCGCATTGGCGACAAGCACAAAATCAGAATTGTAATAAAAGAAGCTGGCATTGTGCGTAATATCCTCCAGATACACCTGAATGCGGTAAGACAGTTTCCTCCGCTCCACCATATCCATAGCATCCAGTCCCTCACAGGTCAGCAGCAGCACCTGAAAGCTTCCGTCCACATCAAAATATTGCCATAATTCCCTTCTGTACGCTGTCTGATTGTCCGGTGTTTCTATCGCCGCAATCAACGCTGTCGCGATCTGCTCATCCGTATTGTCCTGCACAAAGACACGGATACTGAAATCCTTTATCATGTCGGACAGACGCACCTCCCACGGCACGGTCAGCAGCGGAAGGTCATTCTCATCACAGTATGCCATCAGCTCTTCCGGAATCTCCCGGATGTACTGCCCCACATTGATAATCAGCCCGGAGGCATGATATCGGTTCAGTTTCCGCGCCAGACGCATCCAGTCCTCCTTTTCCGGGAACCCCAGCCCCGTAGTCACCGCAACCTCCTTCCCCCAAAAGTTCTGTATGATCGTCGTATCCTCCAGAAGATGTACCCAGCTGATGGAATTGGCCCAGCCGTTTTTCCCCGCCAGAAACTTCATCTCATATCGTTTTTCTGATGTCAGCATCATATCTTCGATGGTAAAACTCATATATCTTCCCTTCCTGATTCTCCGCACATGTACCTTCACTATTTTTCACTCTATTATAACATATCTTTGTGCTCATAACACATATTTTACCCGCAATTTTTAGGTCTACCCCATATAGATTTTCTAAAATTTTGTGCTAAAGTATAAGTAGATTAAGAAATATTTAAAGGAGGCGTGATTATGAGATTCGCACTTTATACAAATCCCCTGGATACAGTTCCGGCACCGGAATGGATCAAAACGGAGCGGTATATGTATTGTGACAATTTTATATACGACTATATGAAATCGAAGCGCCTAGATCTTCTTTCATATATCAGACGTCTGCTTCGCAAATGATATACGTTCCCCTTTCGCCAAAAAGGACATCCTCTGCCGGATGTCCTTTTTGGCGTTTTACTTTTTATAATATAATCCGCTCACCTTGTTACAATTCCTCGATATACCTTACTCCTTCCACCCTTCGCATGAACCGCATCATTATATCGTGATCCAGTTCACGCATACTTTTCATAAACTGATGTAAAGGTATCTTTCGGTCTAATTCTATATATACCTCCAGCGTACGCGCATTCTGACGCACCGAAAGATCCAGCTTCTCAAGCAAACCAAGTGCAAAAAATATAGCCCTACATCCAGCCAACGCAATTTCATATAACCCAAGCCCCAGCGCCAGACCAACACAGGCTACTGCCCACAACCCGGCTGCCGTTGTAAGACCTCTGATCTGATTATGCGGTGTCACGATAATTGTACCTGCTCCCAGAAATCCGATTCCGCTGATTACCTGTGCTCCCATACGCACCGGATCTCCCGTTTGACAAACCTGATATACGTACTGATTCACAAGCATCACCACGCAGGAGCCGATGCAGACCAGCATATAGGTGCGCAATCCTGCCGGGCGATTTTTCATCCCCCGCTCGATTCCAAGTATTCCCCCAAAGAAAACCGCAGCCAGAATACGGATCCATATTCCGGCTACGGTCAGTTCACGTGCTTCAATCTTTCTTCCACCAGAAGGAATGACTTCCACGGACATTGCCGCATGAGTGAGAAAAAGCCCCTGCCATCCCATTCAGATGTGTCTGCGCTTTTTACTTTACAGCCTTTTTCTCAACGGCCGCGAACGTTTTACCTGACTTTGCCATCGCAGCGATATCCCCGACCCCATTTAAAACCATAGTCGGACGATATGCATACATTTTAAGTGTATCCTTCGTTGAACAGCCGGAAAGAACCAGCACGGTAGACATACCACTCTCCATCCCGGAAATCACATCGGTATCCATTCTGTCTCCCACCATGATTGCCTCTGCCGAGTGACATCCAAGCATGTTTAATCCGGTCCGCATCATCAACGGATTTGGCTTTCCGCAAAAATATGCCTTTGTACCGGTAGCCATTTCTATCGGCGCAATCAATGCCCGACAGGCAGGAGCAATTCCATTCTCAATCGGTCCGGAGACATCTGAATTCGCGCCGATCAGCTTAGCTCCTTTTAAAACCAGATTTGTTGCCTGCGTCAGTGTATCCAGTGAATAGGAACGGCCCTCTCCCACAATGACATAGTCCGGATTTACATCATTCATTGTGATTCCGGCATCATAAAGAGCATTTAACAGACCCGCTTCTCCAATCACAAATGCGGAACAGCCTGCAGCCTGTTCTTTTAAAAATGCAGCCGTTGCTAATGCACTCGTATAAAAGTGTTCTTCCGGAACATCAAGCCCCATCCTGGCCAGCTTCTGGTTCAATTCCCGCGGTGTATAGCCACTATTGTTTGTCAGAAACAGATATTCTTTCTTTTCATCATGTAACCATTGAATAAATTCCGGCACGCCTGGCAGTATCTGATTTCCATGATAAATAACACCGTCCATATCACAGATAAAGCCTTTTTTCTCATTAAAATCAATATTGGATTTTCCTACCTTCATATGTTCTCTGCCTTTCCCGGTTATTAATCTATTTTTGCGATCAGTTTAGTATTATATTATCTCTTCGTAAAATCAGATACCTTATAATGTGAAATTAAAGTAAATTTTAAGGGCAGGCAACATTAGAAGTTTAACCAAGGGTAATCGAAATGTGTTTTTAAGAAAGTAAATAAAACAAAACTGCATTTTTATTGAGAAGAATCGCTGTTCAAATTGTCATGCCCTGTATTGCATTTTCATATAAAAATTGTTTCAGTTCTTCGCTCTTACCAGTATTATAGTAATTCAGCAATATTGTATTAAACTGTTCCATATATTTATCTGTAATTGTCATAATACCAGAACCAGAAGAAACCAGAATCTTATTTGCAAGCATTAAACTGGTACGTTTATTTCCATCCCAGAAGAACTGACCTCTTGTTCCCCATACAAAAGCTTCCAATGCTTTATCTGTTGCGGAAGCATTTGATGTAGATAAAATACTTTTTAATTCTTCTATTGTTTTTTCCTTATTTGGAATCGGAGGTTCATAATCCGTTCCTGAAATCCCCACAATTCCAGTACGTAGTTTTCCCCACTCAAGAGCTTCATTTCTGGCTATATATTCATTTAATTTACACCAATATTCAAATGTAACTTCTTCATTTACTGTACCCAACAGGAATTTCCACGCATCACGCATATTTAATATTGCCTGAATATCATCAAGCTGTACATTAGGTACATTTACACCATTTAATATCGTCTGCGTCTGCGGAAATGTAACTGCCCTGTTTTCCATTTTCATCCCACAGTATACATTCTCATCCCATTTCTTCTTTGCCAGAAACAAACTCTGTTCGGGTGTCAGATGAAATCTATCCTCAAATTTTGACATTGTATATACACCTCTTTTTCATCTTGTTTCTACATTATAGCATCGTTCTATATAGTTGTCATGTAGTTGTAAGCAAACTGAGTGAATACTTACTGGTGTAGTGCACTCAGAATTCTCTGCATGTTCTTTTCTCCTCTCACCTGTAAAAGTAACCCTGTCACTTCCGTTTTCTCTCCGCTTCCCCTTGTTTTTAACAAGGTCTGTGCCTGCAAGAAAGGGAAAAATATGCGTTCAGACGGTTTTGACAAAACAGCCGCTACTTTACAGGGGCTAAATATTGCTGTATCCTGTGATGACACCAAGCGGTACTGCCAGTCTAAATCTGCAAACTGCTCCAGGATTTCTTTCTGCTTTTTTTCGGAAAGCGTCTGCCCATTACGGTCCGTCATAGCTTTGAGGCTGTCTGCTCCGAGCAACAATACCAGTTCAGACCCAAGCGCCGTATCTTCTGCTGCCTGTACTTGCATCGAAAGCCGATTAAGGTCGATACCGGTAAGCTTTGTATCAATGATGCAGTCATCCACCTTCAGCTGCGCATCAAGTTCGATCAATGGAGTTGCAGATAATATACCCGGAAATTTTCCCAGATCAGTAAACAGCTGCTCATCTATCTGAGCCGGATTCAACGTAACAATCTCCTGACACTCTTTTTTCCCTTTTTCCCATCCATCCAGAACAGAAAAAGAAAACCAAAGCAGCGCCCCAAACAGAAAAAGAGACGCCAGCAGTACAATCCGATCAGGGAGTGTTCGTTTCTTTTTCATGAAGGCTCCTTTCCAGGAAAATGATCCTGTTGCTATCTAACGTGTGTAAAGCGGACATTCGCAATCCGCTTCGCTACTTGCTCATGAACGCAGTCGCTTCGCGATCTGTCAGTGGGAGCTTTCAACTCCCACTGACATAAGCATCCCCCTCACCCGCCGCTTAGTGCTCCGCGCACTTGAAGCGGGGGAATGCTTATCTGCGTTCATGATATCTCGTATCATGCAGCAGCGCACTTTTCTTACGTAGCCTAAGCGCCAGCACCACAATAACCAAAAGCATCCCGGCTCCAACCGCTGCAAATATGGAAATCCACCACTCATTTGTCTCCTGTGTATCGTCCGCTTCCAGTGAGAGCACTTTCGGCTTTTTGATTTCACTCTGAAATGTCTCAGTCTGCGTATGTGTCTCTCCGGACGCATCCTCATACTGCAGGGTAATCGTCCCATTTACCGGCCCGTATTTTTCCACATCTTCTGTCCCGGAATCATCCCCGATCGCCTGCATGGTCTTGGTACCGACATAGACCTGCATGGCTCCGTTTCCTTCTGTTCCTGCGTCCATGTTTCCAATAAAAACGTCCTCCGTCGGAAACAGGCCTGTTCCTGAGAGTTTTATACGCACGTTGTAAACCGGAACCCGGCTCAGATTCAATGCCTGGATAGAAAACTCCTGTGTATCTGTTGCATAAAGCACTGCCGGAAAAGCAGCATTGTGCAGCTCCACCTCTGTTGGCTGACCAATCAGCAACGGCACGCTCTCTTTTCCGGATACTGCCGTCCCCTTTTTATCCTCATATTCAAAATCAAAGCTCAGCACTGCACTTGTATCCTCTGTCGCCATTGCCACCTTTACTCCATCCTCAATTGCAACCGTCTCACCAGGCGCGATGCTGGAAAAATACCACGAATTGCGCAGCGGCTGCACCGCCTTGGTATCTGTGGAAGCGGTTACCTTCAGGTTGTAGATTGTCTGTGTTTCACTGCGATTGCGGAACTGTACCTTCATCGGCTCTTCCGCCCCTGCTTTAAGCGACACATCGGAAAGGCTGCACGTCTCCAGCAGAAGCTTTGGCTGATGTAAAATTTCCTCAGCAGCTTCACCACTTTCCCCGCCCGAGTAACCCCCGCCTCCTCCGGCACCTCCACCGGAACCGTTGTCCTTTGAACCCGCAACCGGTTCTGGCTCCGGAACGCGGACAAAAATCTGACAATCCAGATTTACCCGCTCACCATCCATTGTATACCCCCATGCCCTCACCGTTACGGAGTATTGACCGGGCGTTGCGTTTTCCTGTAGTGGCACCTCACAAGTATAGCAGTAGGCATCCTGCTGGTCGGCAGGTGATGCGATTCCGTCCTGGTTTGCAATGCCGCCCGGCACTTCTGTTGCGGTCAGGTTGTTTCCGGATGTCCCCTTTGTATCCGTTCCCTGCGGCGTCATAATTCCATCCAGCAACCGATAAGAATGAAGTTTCACGTCCTTTTGATAATTATTAAAGACAAATGGTGCATTTTCCTTTTCCGCAAAAATGAGATCAACCGTCAGACACTCATTCTGCAATGCACCGCTGGCGGTAAACGGAACGGTAAGATATAGCTTGCCATCCCGTATTTCCGGCTGATAGCCATCTGCAAACGACTGCTCCATTCCTTCATAGCGATGACGGTTGTCGATGCCGAGATGTACCTTCTCACTGACAGGTGCTTCCGTAGCCGGTTCTGTACACTCGGTGGATAACTCACTTTCCAGACCTTCTGTCTGTTCAACACTAGCTTCGCCATCGGCTACTGTCGTGCTTTGCTTCTCCTTTGTATCCTCGCCTGACACCGCCCCGTTTAAAGCAGCAGACGCCTCTCCGGCGCCGCCACACCCTTCTGCCATGGGATCTGGCTCAGTCTCAATCAAGGTAATCGTAAGTCCCGGCTCCAAGTCCGTTGAAAATGTTTCTTCTATATTTACATCATGCACATCCGAAGCGCTTCCCTGCAAGTCTGATCGCTCTTCTTCCGGCACAGTTCCCTCTGGCAGTATTTCTGTCCGGCTATTTGGGGCATCTGCGAGCTCATCACCTGCTATGGGCATAGAGTTTACAGATACATTTGTTTCCGACTCCGCTGCATAAGACGACATACCATGTGCACCACCCCCTATGCTCTCAATTCCGGCAAGCAATACCAGAAGCACCGCCGCAATCACTTTCTGATCTCGTCTTCGCATTTCCGAAGTACACCTCCGTCCATTTCATATACCTCATCGCACAGGATGCGGATATCTTCTTCATTATGACTTGCCAGCAGGATCGTCTTTCCTTCCTCCTTCAATTCAAGCAAAAGCTTTCGGATCTCCCCAACCCCATGCTTGTCCAAGCCGTTAAACGGTTCATCCAGAATCAGGAGTTTTGGATCTTCCATGATTGCCTGAGCGATCCCAAGCCGCTGACGCATGCCAAGCGAATAATTTGCCACCGGCTTTTTCAGCGCCGGATCCAACCCGACCTTTTCCAGTACTTGCAGAACCTCTGCCGGACCGATTTTCCGCCGCATGCCAGCCAGAATTTCCAGATTCTTCCGCCCGGTCAGGTTTGTGAGAAATCCCGGTGTCTCGATGATCACGCCAAGGCTCTCTGGAAAATCCACATCCTGCCCAATGCTGCTGCCGAACACCTGGATCAGTCCCGTCGTCGGAATCAGAAAACCGCAGATGCATTTCATCAGGACTGTCTTTCCGGAACCATTATTTCCAACAATCCCATACACCCTCCCCTGCTCTAAAGTCAGGTTCACTTCCTTTAATACCAGCTCCTGACCAAATTTTTTCGTGACGTGGATAAGCTCTATCTTATCGTCGTGCAGTCTCTTTTCTTTCATCCAGACATTCCCTCCGGTTATTATTATCCCGCTTCAATTTTTCCATATATCATTGCCGCATGCCCTCCCATCAATACAGCGAGCATCAGTAAAAGAAAGAGCCACAGACCTTCCCCACGTTCTCCCCACCTGGCTGCCCCGGAAATCCACTGTGGCGGATAGAGCCAGAGTGCATCCGGAAAGTAACGTTCCTTCAGGATCATGCAGAAATAGTAGACTACAAGCGGAATGCCAAAGGCCATATCTGCAGAGCCGCCCAAAATCCCGCAAATTCCTCCAAGTGAGGCAAAGGAAGCCCCGACCAGGCTGCAGCGCAATACTGTAGCGGCAAGCATTTGGACAGGCTCTGCCGCAATGCCTCCTGCCTTCTCCTGTGGAAAGCACACAAGAAAGCTTCCAAAGGTTACCACTATCGCCGCCAGCCACACAGCCAGAATCCCACCGCCAGCTACTGTCAGAATTTTTATTTCCACATAAGCCCGCCTGCCAATCCTAGGCAGCACAGCTTTCAGATATCCGCTCTTCCATTCCCGCAGGAAGGAATCGCTCCACGGCAGAACAGCGATGACCGGCAACAGATAGCAGACCGGCTTTGCGCAGAAGGCCTTCTGCACCATTGTAAAAAATGTGCCGGACGGCTGTACCCCTGACGGCCACGTGATCCCGGCAAGCAACCCCGCCACACAGAGCGCCACGGAAAGCCAGAAGCCCAGCCCCGTGGACATACGTCTCCATTCTGATTCCATCTCTTTTCTCCTGTCTGTCATTTGTTGTGTTATCAGCTCCGCTCCCCCAGAAACCGAAAGCTGTATCTTCGCATTGCCCGCATACAAATCACTGACAGCACAAGCACTATCCCGGTAAACAGCAGGCATGACTGCCCGACCGTCGGGAGCCGGTCATAGCCGAAGTTGTGCTTTGCATAGGTAACGTGGCTCAATGGGCTGACCCAGCCGATCAGAATGTTGATCTGATACATTTCATATTCTTCCTTATGCAGAATCGCGCCGAGCACCCTCGGATCAAGCAGCACACCATACATACTGTAGAGAAGACCCAACACAATCCCACGGTTGCCAGAAAAGAGCAGATTGCCTGCAAGGATCAGGAAGCTCAGGCAGAGGATATAGAGGAACAGCAGCAACAGGACCTGCAGCACACAGCCATACGGCGTAATGCTCTCCATCACTTTCACGGTCGACGGCACACTCAGATCTTTCCCAAGTTTGGAATACGCCAACATTGCCGCCGTCTCGCTCCACACATTTCCGACATAGCTCATTTTCATGCAAAGCAGTACCGTCGTCAGAAACAGAAATGCCGTATAAAGCATCGACACGCAGATGACATACACAAACTGCCCCATCAACCAGACCCGTCTCGTCGTCCGGTACAGATAATACGGTGTCATGCTGCCAAGCTTTGGCAAATCCGAGAACAGAAGCAGCAGTAACACCGAACTGAGCAAGATCGCCCCGGCATCCCCAAATGTCCAGAGGAAGGGTTCTGCGACCTGAACCGGCGTATGATAGGTCTCTATGACCTCCATGACCCGCGTACTCAGAAGATAACATAATACAAATCCGAGCAGAAGCGTCAGAATACTCTTTGGATTCTTCCAGAAGCCACGGAAATTATAGCGGACGATCGCAATTACCTGCATCAGTATCCAAGCCCCAAATTGATCACACTTCCATCCACTGCATTGAGTGTCAGATAGCTCTGATATTTCGTATCGTTCTCATAGGTCGAGGCGACCCCGTCGAGGTCATCGCTCGCGACAAAGCTTCCAAAAAAGTTCCACATTGGAACCAGAAGCCCGCTTGTCGCATCCGAGGCCGGTTCGTAAATACGGCCGTACCCAAAGACGATCCGGTCAATCTGATACGTTCTGGACAATTCATAATTCATAATATCCGCATTCTGGATCACCATCATTTTCCCGTACAGCTCCATGATTTCCGCAAATGGAAGCAGTTCTACATTTTCCGTCTTTATCTCGCCAATGTCATACAGGTTTATCAGATCGATCTTTTCAATCCCATCTTTTGAAACAGTCACATCCACCTTCTCATAGCACCAGGTTTCCATATCGCTGTCCATACTTTCCAGTCCCCCGCCGTTATCCATCGTATAGGTGACAGGGATTCCATCTATCTCTCGAGTGTAATGAAAAACATATCCTGTATTCGTCTGACGCTTCGGGCTGTATCCGACCTCATCATCTGCCATGCTCCCGTTTTCTTCATAATACTGCAGCGCGTAATCCCAGGCATTTACCTCCACTCCCGTTATCCCGATCGAAGTGAGTACCTTCTCCGCTTCCTGCTGTGCTTCTTCCTTTGTGATCACTGCAGCCTGCATTACCTCATCCTCCGATGGAACCTGCGACGGATCCTGTTCTGTACTAAGAGGTTCCGGTCCATAGTCTGCCCAGTCCTGCCAGTACCAGTTGCGCTCCTTTAACTGGCTGACATCCGGGATTTTTTCAATTCCTATTTCCATTGGCGTACTACTATATCGTTTCAGTTGGCAGGTATAATAAGAACCATCTTCCATCTGCGCCAGTCCCCAGAACATATCATCGTTGACTCCCGTATCTCCATTTCCATAATCATATTCCAGGCCAAACTGCGGTGTCACCTCTTTTGGTTCCACCTGATCCGGCGCAATGGATATATTCTTCTCGGCCGCTTCTATTTCCCCATTCAGGTCATACACATAATTTCCATTCTCATCTGTCCCGTAGCCGTACGGATCCAGATTGCCCTGCGCCTGATAGCTCTTCAGCTCCTCCAGCTTTTTCTGCCAGTCTGCTTTTGTCCACTGCACATACCCCACGTAATCATACATCTTTGCGCCTTTGAAAAATCCATCCGTCACCTGGTCGATCATGGACTGGTCAAATGGATGCTGGCTGACAGCAATGGTCGGCACCTTGTCCGCTTCCGGGATCTCCACCGCCGCATCCGTACAGATTTTCAGCTTTCCGGTCTCATCTGTTGTCTCATCCTGGTAAGTCTCCGGTGCATTTAGCCTGGTACGCAGTGCCGCTGTTTTTTCTTTTCCGCTACTGCTTCCGTCCCCTGTTTCCTGCCCTGTTTCGCTGTTATCATCCGCTTCCCTGTATTTATCCATTGCTGCTTCGCCCTTCTGTTTCACCAGCGTACTCTCCGGTGTCTTCGCACAGCCCGTCAGCAGCCCGACACAACACAACATACCTGTTATTTTGACCATTGTATTCTTTTTCAAGCAATCCCCTCCTGTATCGTTCTCATTCATTTCCATGCGTAAATCGGATATTCGCAATCCATCCCTGCAGCTCTGCTGACAGGGCCTAGCTTTACTACTTGCTCATGAACGCAGTCGCTTCGCGATCTGTCAGTGGGAGCTTTCAACTCCCACTGACAGAAGCATCCCCCCTCACCCGCCGCTTAGTGCTCCGCGCACTTGAAGCGTGGGAATGCTTATCTGCGTTCAAGCTATCCCAGCCTGGACAGCCAAACCAGTTCTGGCCATCGGCTTTCTGATGGGATAATAATAGTTTATCACCGGATTTTTCCCCAAATCTCCCGTAAAGTGTAACGAAGATGTAACCATGTTAAAGCGGATATTCGCAATCCGCTTCGCTACTTGCTCATAACCGAATAGCTGCTTCGCAGCTTATCAGGAGTGGCTTGTACCACTCCTGATACAAGCAAGTCCCAACCCACTGCTTATTGCTTTGCGCAATTGAAGCAGGGGACTTGCTTGATTCGGTTAAAACACAACAGAAATTTGCGTCCCTTTCCCTTCCTCACTCTCAATCTGAAGAACTGCCCCGTGCATGGATGCAATCTGCGCACAGAGCGCCAGCCCGAGTCCCACGCTGCCAGCCGCCTTTGCCCTGGATTTATCTACCATATAAAACGCTTCTGTTACATGCGCAATCTCCCCAGGCGGAATTCCCTTCCCATCATCCCGCACCGAAATCCTCCTGTCATCCGCTGTCACCCGGATCATACCGCCAGCTATCGATGCTTTGCAGGCGTTATCAACCAGATTCATCAAAAGGCTCATCATCAGATCCGGATCTATCCGCTGTGTCGTCCCCGGCTTGCAGGAAATTTCCATCCGCACTCCGGCCTTCTGACACCGAAAATCGGTCAGATCCTTCAGTTTCTTCAGAAAAGAACGCAGTTCTATTTCCTGTAATTCCAGCGTATGCTCCGCACTCTCATACAGCCCGGTCAGCTCCAGCATTTTTTCTGACAGACGAGCCAGCCTCTTTCCTTCACTGTGAATGTAAGTCAATGCCTGGATTTTGTTTTTCTCCGCCAGCTTCACGGTCATTAATGTCTCAGAATACCCAATAATCGCTGTCAGCGGAGTTTTCATCTCGTGTGACAAACTGCCAAGCAGTCGCCGCTGTTTTTCATTCGTCTCCCTCAGCGACTGTAAATGCTCCTCCACCTTCTCAGCCATCCGGTCAAAGTTCGCCGCAAGTTCATCAATCTCATCCGTTCTCGCACCACGCCTGCGCAGATGTACACGGCTGTGATACGCACCGCCTGCGATCTCCTCTGTCGTCTTGTTCAATTCCAACAACGGATGCAGGCTACGGTAAAGACCTCCATATAAAAAAATCCCAGCCAACAGCAATGTCAGAACTGTCACCATGGCTCCCTGTTCAAGAAGCTGTTTTGTACGCACGTAAATATCCGTCACATCTCTATAAACAACTACCTCGCACTTCTTTCCCGCCTGCATAAATTCACTTTTTTCACTGTAAAAGAGGATCAGCCTTTTCCCGTGGACAGTCTGCACGCTTGAAACGTTGAGGTTGAAATAGTAGTCTTCCTGGCTTTGCATGTTCCTTAAATTTTTTATATCATAGGTATACGGTGTCCGGTTATACTGTTCCTCTCCATCCAGAAACAGTGCCCCATCTGACCCGAATATGCTCCGAAATTGATAGGCTAGCACACTCTCCTTCACCCTGCTGTCGCTTTCTCCGGTCATTTTCTTTGTCTGAACTGCGTCCCGGAAGCGCTGCATTTGCAAATCCATCTGCGCCGCTTCGTACTGAATCACATCCTGTAGGCTTTCTTTTTGCGTCTCATATAAAAGCCATCCCAGAAGCCAGACTGACAGCAGCACCATTCCAACCGCTGCCTGCACATAAATTTTTCGGAACAGCTTCATTCCTCCACCTCCAGTCGGTATCCAATCCTCGGAATTGTCTGGATGACATCCTGAAAATCCAGCTTCTTGCGAATCCGTCCTACATGCGCATCGACCGTCCGCGTCTCTCCTTCAAACTCTACATTCCAGAGTGCATTGAGCAGCTGCTTGCGGGTTAGCGCCTTATTTTTATTCCGTACAAACAGCATCAAACAGTCAAATTCCATTGGCATCAAGTACACTTTCTCACCGTCTTTTTTTACCACACGTTTTTCCGGATAAATTTCCACATTACGAATCCGGATACAATCTTCCTGTTTTCCTTGCCGCGCCATCACTTTTTCCAGCCGCACAAGCAGCTCCAGCATCTCAAACGGCTTCACAAGATAGTCTTCCGCACCTTCAGTCAACCCTTTAATCTTGCTCTGGATATCACCTTTCGCTGTCAGAAATATGACCGGAATCTGATATCCGGAAAGCTCCGGCAGCAATGCAAAGCCATCCTTTCCAGGCAGCATGATATCCAACAGTGCACAATCATACTTATGCTCCTTCTTCAGCGCTTCACTCACCTCTATTCCATCTCCAAATACTACCGTCTCATACCCTGCAACCTCCAGATTCATACAAATCAGGTCACGGATCGCCGCTTCGTCCTCTATTACTAAAATGCGTTTTGCCATTTCTTCACGCCTACCTTTTCATTTTACGTTGAAAAATGTTGCTCCACAAAAAACTCCCATAAAAGTATAACATAGTTTTAAAAATGCATTGTAATCAACTTGTAATTTCTATATTTCCAACTACAAAATGTATAGCATTGTTCGAAAACAAAAAAGACCTCGAGAGACTGGACAAACCAGTCTGTCAAGGTCAATTTTTACGTTTGGACAAATTTATTTAGTTTGTTGGGCGATTTGCCCTTTAACAGGATATTTCACTTTGCCTGCTGACAATATTTTGTTATTTATTCTTCTGTGCAATCGCTGCCTGCGCTGCGATACACTTGAGAATGGTTTTTTCTCATCCGTATTTGCCTCCATAATTTGTTTGAGTAATTCGAGTGAGCGTTTCCGATGTTCATGGATGGTACTGCGCACAAGGTTCATTTCCCTTCAATTTCATCAAACGCATTAATACAGATTTCTCCGACCTCTGCCAGATCATAGGCGTCAAACGCTGCCGGAAAATTACTGGAAAATAAAATCTGTGAAGATGCTGGAAATTCTTCATCTCCCTCCCAAAAAAGGAATCTCAGATAAAAATTTTCAAATATCTCCAGTTCATACCCCTTATCAGCCATATGAACCTGCGCAGCGCCAAGAGTATCCATAATCCGTTCCATTGTTTCCAGTCTGTTCCCATATTTACGGTTCAATCGAAAAATGCATCTTCCCTGAAACTGCCGATAATACAGCTCTCCGGATGGAAGTTCACGATACGCACGAAAATCCCCGTTGTATGGAAACACGCTGGCGTTCAAAAGATACCGCAAAACCAATATTTTCGCATAAATATCTTCTTTCAGCGGATAAAAACACATTTCCGTTTCTTCATGGCTTACCCGAAAATCCGGATAGGAAACATGGTAATTAACACCCATAAAAAATATGATAAACTCCGATTTCTGAACGTCGTATGCAATACCCAGTCGGTTACTGATCTCTATGGGATCAGCCTGCCGGTATTCCTCTATATAAAACTCATACGGCCTTCTCTCCATATTGTCTTTTGCATAATCAAACGGCAATTTTTCATCCTCCTGACTTTCAGCCTTCTTTCTTACGATCTGTTACCTTCAATATCGCTTCCTGCGCCTCAATCACATAACCGCATTCACAGACCGCATCCTCCATGATTCTTCCTCCCAACAAAAATACTTCTATGTCCCTGCCGCATTTTGGGCAAATCCTGTCCTCGATGATTGGCGATCTGTTTTTATCTTCACATCCGAAAGCAATCATAAGTTCTCTCCTCCCATTCTCTGTACAATATCTTTTACTTCTTTTACGAGCTCCGGGCTGCAGTCATACGGGGATTTTCCCAAACGGTCCGCCTCCATAATGCTGGGATGATAATGAATAAACCCAAGAAAATCTTCCGCTGGAATTTTCTCCAAAATAAACTGCTCATCCTTTTCGTCCCGGATTTTACTTGCCACTACCCTTACCTGTTTTACGCCCAGTTCCAATGCGAGGCGTTTTACATTCCGGTATGTCTGGATGCTTCTGGCGCCGGGCTCAATCACTACAATAAACTGATCCATTCCAGATGTTGTTCCCCGCCCCAGGTGTTCCAGTCCCGCTTCCATATCGAGAATCACAACGTCGTCCCGCTAAAGCACCAGATTGCTGATAATCCGCTTTAAAATCGTATTCTCCGGACAGACACAGCCGCCTCCCGCCGTATCTACTGTTCCAAGCAGAAGCAGCCTGACTCCATGATACAGTTTTCCATATTTGTCCGGAATATCATTCACTTTAGGATTCAATACATAAAAAGTATTATCCTTGTCCGTCCCTGTCCGTTCCTCGATCATTTTTCGCATTTTAGAAATAGGCTCGATGGAATCTACCATATCCTCCGGAAACCCTAATGCCAATCCCAGATTCGCATCCGGATCTGCATCCGCCGCCAGCACGTTTCTTCCTGTTTCCGCAAACACTCTTGCCAATGTAGCAGCAAAAGAGGTTTTCCCCACGCCACCTTTTCCGGTCACTGCAATCTTCATATGTTTACCCCCATCCTTCCATGATGCTTATGATCTGTTCCTCATAATTACCTTTGTACTCTTCCATTTTTCCAGCTATTCTCACATTGCTCTCTGCACAGGATTCGGGAAATTCCCACACATGATACATAAGACCTCTGTGCTCCCAGTCAATGCTTCCGCAGCCATCTTCTTCCGTATACCGGTATTCTTGTCCTTTATCCCGCAGATAAGCCTGCAGTTTTTCTAAACGCATCTTCTCTGTCTCCTATAAGCCAAGCTTCTGCACAATATCATGGAGCGCGCTGCGTACAGGTGAATCCTTCGGAAGTCGGATGATCGGTTTTCCATCACAGTCATACTGATACACGTCCTGATCCTGCGGCACAACGCCCAAAAGTGTTAAGCCCTGTTTTTCAACTTCTTCCATAGTACCTGCATCGAGCTTTCCTTCCGGAGCCCGGTTCACAATCAATCCCACCGTTTTCGGTTTGAAATTCAGTTCCTTCATCAATGCCGCAATTCTGCCTGCAGCCTGCACACCTCTTCTGGAACAGTCGCTGACTAAGATCGCAATTTCCATTGTCGGAATCAGTCCCCGGCTGATATGCTCCATACCGGCCTCATTATCTACCACCACATATGGATAGTGGCTCTGCAGCTTCTGTATCTGTGTTTGTACCAGACCGTTTACAAAGCAGTAACACCCCTGCCCCTGTGTGCGTCCCATTACCATCAGATCATAATCGTCTTCCTCTGTAATGGCGTCTGCCAACCGTGCTTCCAGATATGCCTGCTTCGTCATTCCAGCAGGGATCTGATAGCGGCCGTCCACACCGGCTCTTTCAATTTCCTCCCGCAGTTCTCCCAGTGTGCATTCGATCCCCACACCAAGAACCTCATTCAGGTTCGCATTTGCATCCGCATCCACTGCCAGCACCGGTTTTTTCCCACTTTCACACAAATACTGAATCAGCAGACCTGTCAATGTTGTTTTCCCTACGCCGCCTTTTCCTGCAACTGCTATGATATGTCCCATTTTGTTACCCCGCTTTCCATTTTACACATCATGTCTTTTTTCTGAACATAGTGTTGATTTTCAACGTCAAACTCATTATAATAAACCTATCCGATAATTCAATCGTCAATATTTTCACATTGATAGGTTTCTGAACAGAATCTGAAAATTGTATATAAATTACAGGAGAGCCTTATGGATAAAACACATAGAACCGACCGGCGCACCAGATACACGCGCCAGGCCATTAAAGAGATTTTGCTGGAAGAACTGAAAACCAAGCCATACAGTAAAATTACCGTGACAGAGATATGCAAAAAGGCAGAAATGAACCGGGGAACTTTCTACCTTCATTATTACGATATCGATGATGTTCTGAACGACATTCTAGAGGATTTTCTTTCAGATACGTCCGGCGTTCTGGATCATATCCTCTGTCCTTATAAACAGACCTGCACCTATCCGTTCTGTGAAAAAATCCGTTCCTCATCCCATTATCAGGTGCTGTTCTTTGATGATGTCACATCCGCTCGTATGCTGGAGAAACTGGCGGATCTCGGCAAGGAGGATTTTGTTACGCACCTGATGAAGAACAGCCTCCTGACCTTTGAAGAGGCGGAAGCTGTCTTTTATTTTCAGATGAACGGATGCCTTGCGATCAACCGCATGATGCTCAAAAATCATTGCAGCGACTGGACGAAAATACAGCACACCATCGATCAGTTTATCAAGGGAGGATTGGAAACCTTCCTGATCCATGACCAGCGCGAAGAGCTTTTGTAGAATATAATCTCAAAAAATGAGTAAAGCGGACATAAGCATCCCATCCACCGCTTAGCGCTCCGCGCACTTGAAGCGGGGGGAATGCTTATCTGCGTTCAATTTCGACAGCAGAATTTCTCCAACCGTAACTGCG
Source organism: Lachnospiraceae bacterium (assembly GCA_902363135.1). Taxonomy (GTDB): domain Bacteria; phylum Bacillota; class Clostridia; order Lachnospirales; family Lachnospiraceae; genus Choladousia. Next base: position 400,258 of record CABIZF010000001.1, on the reverse strand, counting down.
TCCTCCATAGTCAGATAGCAGTCTGCGCTTTTACTTATATAAAATTTTCCGGACGCTTCAAACTCTTCATCCGCAAGCCACACCTTCAGCCAGACCGGATAGTTTGGCAGAAAGTGAAATACTGCACACAGATCGGCGTTGCTGTCTGCAAATTCTGCCCCAAGGGATCTGCAAATCTTCCGAATGCCATCCGGTGTTTTTCCATTCAGAAATCTCTGAAGTCCCTTTTCCATGTCATGGTCAAACTTCGTCCCTCTGATAAGACCATCCTTTAAGCCTCCAAACGTAATGATCTGATCAGAAACCGCAGTCCCGTCTGCCAGAGCCAAATAATGCAGAATCACCAGTTGATGCCATTCCTCAAGCCTGGGAGAAAATGTATATTCAGGAACTGCAATCCGAACCGTTTGGTTCAGGCTTTGTAACTCTAATACTCCATCACTTTTGTGAAAGACTGCTCCGCTTCTTTGTGCTATGCTATCCGGGGACAGACGTTTTACCTGTTCCTTTGCGGGACGAAGCATCTCGCTAAAAGCCCTGTTATGTGGAAGCGTATCTTTAAAAAAGCTATCCATTTTTTCACATCCCTTCCGCAGCATCTTTCAGCACCTTTGCAATATCTCCCTTAATGACCATTCCCTTTTCCTCTATGTCTTTGGGCAGGAAATCATATTGTTCGTTTACGGCAATATAATAGGCATCCGGAAGGTTTAGCGTCAGATTCCAGAAAGGTTCCTGTATAAACATTGGTGTCATTCTCCCCACCCCAAGTTCCAGGAAGAGTATCTTTTCCTCTTTGTTATTCATGATATACTTTGAGATTTTCTGATATTGTTCATCGTATTTTCTTCCCTGCAGGAAATTACCGTAACCGCGCACCCACGGAAACGCCTCCGCACCGCAGACCGGACAGTGCGGGATCAGCTCTTCTGGAATACTTGTGCCATCTCCTATGGCCTCTATCATTTTTTCTACGGGCTTTACCGCATCCCATGTCCGGTCGCAGCACTGTTTGGAACACTGGAAAAAGCGATGATCCCCCTGGATCTGCGCCACCTTCTCTTCGGGATAAATCTTTACAAACTGTGTATCCTGATTCGTGGTCAGAATAAAGAAATCTTTTCCCTGCAAAATGGCGTCCAAATCCAGATAGGGTTCCCTAATAGGCGCGGTCTGCGTCGTATGCAGGAAGGTAGCCAGATAAGCCCAGAATTCCCCACGTGTCTTATATGGATGCCCCATGCCTGCAAATGCTCCCTGAAACCCGTATTTTTCTGCAAACTTCCCGAAATAACGGCGAAAGGACGGCGTATCCTCATAGTAAAAATCCCCGCCTCCCGCGGAGGACAATCCGGAAGCTCCTCCAACTACAATGCAGTCGGCTTCTTTTATTTTTTCGTTCAATTTCTCAATCTGTTTTTCATAAGGCAATGGCTTTCTATCACTTAATCTGACCGGCGTTTTTCCGGCGGCATACCTTCCATAATATCTGGAATAATTCATCTGCGTCTGCATAACCAGATTTTCATACATACTCATTTTCATTTTCTCCATCCTTCGTTTCTTTCTTCCGTAGCCTTCTTCAGCCGTTCCAATATCTCTGTCATGTCTCCGTCAAGACCATAGGATTTTGCCGCAATCTCATTCGGAATATAGATCTCGCCTTTATTGATCGTAATATAAGCAGCATAAGGCTCTTTCTTAACCAGATTCATCAGCGGCGCCTTGATCAGTTGATTTCTCCAGCCGATTCCCAGCTCCAGAACAACCAGCTTTTTCCCATGATACTTCTGAACAAAATTCTGAAACCGCCTCTGTATCTCCCTGTCTGCCGCCGTTATATATCTCTGGGGCGAATGACCGCCCATAGTCCCGCCGCATTTCGGGCACCTGGGCACAAGCTCCGATGGGATTTTCATGTTCTTCTCGGACGCTGCCATTTCCGGGATCAGCGGAAATAAGGGATACAAGGTATCATGGCAGCCCTGCTCGCACTGCATTTCTTTCCAGCTTCCTTCAATCTCCCATATGCAGTCCGGGGAAAATCCGGCAAGTTCAAAATGATTTTCTCCGTTGGAGGTCACAAAGAAATACGGCTTGTCTCCGATGAGTGTTTTTAATGCCTCTGTATTTTGGCTGCCCGTATAGCCAATACTATAGTGATAGATCAGCCTGCTCAAGAATGCCCATTTCACTTCTTCCGAGGGCCAGTCAGCAAAAAGCCCCGAAAGGATGTTCCGAATCCCATAGGCTCTTTTAAAATCTCCGAAAACCTCTTCAAAAGCCTGATTGTCCGCAAAAATATGAAGTCCCTCCGAGATGGAAAATCCGTTGCTTGCACCGATTAAAATTGCATCTGCCTCTTTCAGTTTCGCTGCTATTTCTTTATATTCGCCCATATAATAATCTCCTTTTCATGCATCAGTTTCTTGACACTCTGTATAGAAATGATTATACTGTATATGGCATTCAAAGTCCTATCCAACATCACGCGGATAGGAACAGTTCTTTACAAATGCTCTGATTTTGTATAACACCTTTATGGAGGAAAGCAAATTGACAGTAAGAAAAACAGACCGAAGAACCATCATGACCAAAGGTATGATCAAGGATGCGCTTCTGGAGCTGCTCCAGAATACACCCTATGAAAAGATAACCGTTACCGCCCTGTGCAAGCAATCCGAGATTACCAGAGCCACCTTTTACCTGCATTATAATAATATCGACAACGTTTTAGATGAACTGCTGGACGACGCCCTCCGGCTTACAGAGCTTGACGCCATCCAGCCGCTCCCCTCTGCCATCTCCAATCGGAGCATAGAAAACGAAAAAAACATCGAAGAAAGAAACCCGGATCCCGACGCCCTGCTTCCTGCCTGTCAGCGCGCCGCCAGCAACCCCAAGTATCGAATCCTTTTTCTGGACGAAAGCTTATCCCATCATATGCTCAGGAAACTGTATCAAATGCAAAAACCGCAGCGTATTCCGGAAATCATGAGAGATTATCATCTCAACGAATGGGAGGCAGAAAAAATTTTTCTTTATATGCTCCATGGAAATTTTGCCGTAAATAAATCTCTTGGGTGGGATAAAAATGAGGACTGGTACCATATACAGAAGGTCATAAAAAGACTCTTAAACCCCTGATTCTGGTTCAATTTCTGTTCCTTAACCGGTTTCCATATAGACTTATTCCGGCTCCCCAGCTTTTCACAGAATTTCGGATTTTTATCCATTTTTCGTATTCCTTTTGCTGCATCCGTTCACTCACCGCTTTTCCTCTGACTTATCTTTGCTGCATTTCCATGTTTTCAGTATAATTACAATAAACATATATCATCTGTGCCGGTATGCTTACGGTCTTACTCGTGAAAAAGCAAGTGAAAATAACCTGCATATCTCGCTCTGATCAGCGGTCGTCACATGTTCATTCATGCAAGCATGATGTCCATTTTCCTCGTCGCCATGACAAAAAAAGAGACCAAACAGCAACTCTTACGAATTAACTGTTTAGTCTCTTTGATTTTAGATGAAAATTCTTACTTCTGTAACACCCATCTTATTGACCTTGTGATATTCCGGATGATGAGACATCCAGTCTCTTACATCATCTCTGGTAATATATATGGTCAGTCAAGTGTGGTGCCTATATCCGTTCCTTGTGTACCCATCATCGTGCAGTAGAGAATACAGATTTCGCAGATACTGCTCTGTTAAGTGTTCTGTTTTTAAATCCTTGTACAGCTTTGTACATTCTCAAATAGCCTATAAAATCAAGTATTTTTTAATAGTTCAGACTTTACCGCCTTGTTCATCCTTGTGTTGTATGTCTGCAATGGTGGCAAGTCGGTGGCAATGCCACCGCTGAACCATCTGTTATACTAATTCGTTGACCCTTTTCTGTACAGCTGTAGGACTGTAACCTGCTGCTTTCAGGCGGTCAATTCGTTCTTGACCATTACCCCACTTACCAAGAATAACTTCTTTTGCGATAGCGGTCAAGTCTGTTGCAGCATTTCCTTTTAAGATCGCATTAACTGCATTCTGCACTTCCTGATAGTTGTAACCTGCTGCTTCAAGTTTTTTCTGACGATCAGGGTTATTTCCCCACTGACCATTGATAACTTCTTTTGCAACGTCCTGTACAGATTTTGAAGGTGTCGGTGTACTTCCATTTACCAGTTCATTTACAGCGTCCTGAACTTCCTGATAATCATACCCGGCTTTTTCCAGTGCTTCCTTTCTTTCCGGGTTGTTACCCCATTCACCTGCATATACTTCTTTGGCTACTTCCTGAACTGATTTCTTACCGGAAGGCTGCGGTGTAGTAGAACCACCTGCTGCATAATGCGGTGTGATGAATCCTCTGATGTGTTTACCGTTCACAGCAATGTCACGATAACCAACCGTATTACTCTTATTACCTTCAATAACTCTGATCGTAGAACCGTCACAAGATACTACGATACCAACATGATCACTCCAACCTGTACAATCTCCAACACCGTTATCATCCCAGTCATACAGGATGACGTCACCAACGTCAGGTACATAAGCATCATTTTCAACCCAAATTCCTGCACTGATTGCAAGGTTGATCATGTTTTCACAAGAGCATTCAACACAAGGGAAAATGCTGGAAAGACCAACTGCAATGAATGCTGCTGATACAGACGTTGCACACCAAGCGTCATTGACCGTCATTTTATACCTTGTACAAAGTCCTGAATCATTGAATACTTTCAGAATAGCTTTGTGCTGTTCACTACCTTCTGCAATACCTTCATACTGTGCAAGCCAGTTTCCCGGCTTCTGTCTGTCACTCATATTATCACTCTTTCCGCTGTCATACTTTGTAAGTTCGTACTGTTCAACCAAGTTCATATTGTTCTGAACGTATGTTGAACTTGTTGCATAACCGTCTGCCTTGATTGTTTCAAGGTATGTCTTAGGGTCTGTGATTCCCTTAAGATTCTGATACCGGGATAACTGGATAAATTCAAAGTAACCCTTAACCCCTTCTTCCATTGAATCAAAGACCCTGAAATTATCAGCAATCGTTGTCAATGTTCCCGGTTCATATTCTTCCTGTGTGTTCATGTTCACACTTTTACCAGTCCACTTTGTACCGCACTTAAGACCAAAATAGTTGTGATAGGTGGCAGCAAGTTTTGACTTGCCCCACCCACTTTCTAAGATTGCCTGTGCAATGATTGGACTGTGTACGCATATACCAAAAATTGCAGCGTACTTTTTAACGTACACTGCAATCTGATCAATAAATTCCTGATTTGTCATTATTCACCACTTCCTGTATTTTTCTGTAAAATATCAATAGCTTTACTGATTACTTCCGGTAGCGGTAACCCCATCAGTCCGGCATTCTCTACAAGTGAAATTGTTTCATTGGCAATAAATGCAATAATAACTGCATCTCTGATGTAATTTGTTCCAATAACCAAATCAAGACGGTATGCGACTAATACAAAAACAAGTGTCATGCATTTCCTGCAAAGACCTTTCCAACCTGCTTTGCTTTCAAGTGAACCTGTATCTGTTTTCGGACTGTTCTTGAACACTCCGGCAACAAGTAAGCCTGAAATGTAATCAAGCCCCATAAAAATTAAAAGGGTTGCAAGTCCTGCATCCCAACCACCAAAAAACGATGCAATCACTGAACCAATCACACCTAATACACTGCAAATAGTCTGTTTCATTTTCTCTGTCCTTTCTGAACATAAAAACAACCGCTTGTGACCTCATATAATGGTCATATAGCGGTTGTTTTTGTTCCTGTGATAATTTCCTTGTCTGTTGATTATTCTGCTAATTCAGGACAATCAAGATCAACCAAAACTTCCTTTACTTTGTCCTTGATACGATCAGGAACATCAGCAAATGTTTTCTTACCCTTAATGATCAGGGTTGCATAGATAATTGCCATAGTCTGCACATCCTTTCTGAATAGAATTTTTATGATCAACTGACGTATCATCAGTTATCACCCTCTAAAATAGCCTTGACAGCTTCTTTCAGTCTGTCCGGTACATCGTCCAGTGTTTTAACACCTTTAATGATTAGTGATGCATAAATCTTTGCCATACTTCACACCTTCTTTCTTATCCCATCATTTCATAGATTTCACACATAGCAATCTGTGCCTGTGTAATTTCATTTTCAAGATCAGCATTCTTTTCTGCCTGAATTTTAATGTATTCGTCCTTGTCATACTCGATAAGGTCAAATTCATATCCGGTAAATCCCGGCTGTCCGTCAGTTTCATCTTCATTCACTTCTGTGACGTTGGAACTGACAAATACTTTTGTTTCCGTCAGTTCCAGTTCTTCCGGTCTGACGGTGCTTTTCTGTTTTCCATAATCAATCATGATGCTTTCAATCCTTTCTTTGTGTTTGGTTTTATGTTGCGTATATAATAATCATCCGCATAAGGTAACAGCGGTACAACATACTTTTGATATAGCCGGAAGGTGTCAGCATATTTCAACCAACCTTTGTAAGAATTGATTGAACACCACTCTGAATAGTTCATCATGTTCCCGGCTTCCACTTTGTTCCTGATAGCGGTCATTTTCTTTTCCATTTCCAAACAGGTGCTTTTTCTAAGTAATGTATACTTGTAAAATGTTCTGTAACCTAAGAAGTCAACACCTCTTATGTATGATGGGAACACCTGCCAGTTTTCTTTTATGTTCAATTTCAGTTCATTCCTGAAATAAATATCAATCTCTTTCTTCAAGGCAAACAGTTCTTCTTTTGTCTTGCCAAAGATAACCATATCATCCATATAACGGAAGTAGTATTTAACGTGCTTCTGTTCTTTTATCCAGTGATCAAAACTTGAAAAATAATAGTTACCTGAATACTGTGATAAGTAGTTGCCTATCGGTATACCAGTTTCAGGGTCAATATCTTCTTCCAACAGATAGATTGCTGTTAAGTCCTCAATCTCTGCTGTTTCAATACTGTCAATGATTTCATTTAACAACCACAATAGTTCATTATCATTGAACATTCTTGAATACTTCTCTTTCAGAAGATCGTGGTTGATTGACTGATAATAGTGTCTTGCGTCCAATTTTAAGCAATATCTGCATTCTTCCGGGTCATTCCACATTGCAGATTGTAATTTTGTCAGACCCTTGTGTATACCTCTGTTTGGTATTGCTGAATAGGTGTCAGCAGTTAAGTTATTGATGATACAAGGTTCAATAACCTGTAAGATAGCCCACTGACAAATTCTGTCAGGGAAATAAGGCAGTTTGTAAATTTTCCTTAACTTCTTACCGTCCTGTTTATAAAACACCTCATAGTCAGATGTTTTGTAAGTGTGGTTGATAAGCATTTCCTGAATCTGTTTCAGGTACTTGTCAGGGTCTTTGTCAATCTCCTGAACCTCTCCGTACCAACCTTTTCCTTTCTTTGCGTGTTGGTGTGCTTTTCTTAAATTTTCAAGGTCATAAATCTTTTCATATAAGTGATCATAGCGTTTCATTCCTTGGTATTTGCATTATCCGAATTTCAGTCGGCATTACTGCCCGGTAAATACGGTTGACCTTTCCTTATTGTTCGTAAGTAAGACGGTATTCCCGGTTGGGTTGTCTGCACCGTCTATTTTTCTGTTTTGCCTAGTGGCATGGTTGAAAGAACCGCACAGTATTATAGAAATAGCCGGATGTTTCCACCCGGCTATATTTTGCAATTATTAAGTGACCCCTGATATTCCGATTACGATTACCAACACTGTTATTCAGATTCCAATAGAAACTGCCTGCATTATCCCAATTATTCCAATTACTGCCTAATTGAGCAATATATTTGTTTTTTCATGGTGTTCATTACAGGTAATAACAAACAATATCAGAGATTCTTTCAACCTAATGAATTAAATTTACAAGTTACATTTTAAGCTGCCATTTTCTGCTTCCATGCTTCGATTGCAGCGGTATAAGTAGCAGAATCACGTGTTGGAATATATACCAAGCGACCCCCGACATTCCGAACACGATAACCAACACCGTAAGTCAGATACCAATAGAAACCGCCCGCATAACCCCAACTATCCCAACTACCGCCCAACTGAGCAATACGGTAACCGTTCAAGTTGACAGTGACATATGTGTAATCACCAACAGGTAATGAACTGTTACCAAGGCATTCTGACGCAATAAATAACCAGTCGCAAGCTGTTGAATATCCCATTGCTGAAATATAACCGTTTGCGTTTGTTACTGTGAATCCGGCAGGTTCATAGTTTCCACTGTTCTTTGATTCTGCAAAACTGAAATCAGAACAAATATAAGGCTGACCGCCGCCCATTTTTCCATTGCCCCAAATATTGATACCATAGACAAATTTCCAAATGTTGCCCCAAAAGTTTTCTTTGCCTCTCCAACATACAGAAGTCTTACCGTCAACAGTGTACTCTTTAGCAACACCACCCTCATAAGTAGTTGTTTTCTCTGCCCTACCTGTACCATTTCCAAGGCTTGCTGTACTTCCGGTTGCAGCTGCATATGAACTTGTTGTGTCACTTCCTGTAGTCCAAGGTAAGGAAACAATACCCTGTGCAATAGCGGTCTGTAAGTTCATCATACCCATTTCAATGAGCATAAGCATCTGTTCAGCAGATACCTGTTTAATCAGATCACCATGCCAGTTTGTTCCACGATTCTGTGCCATTGCTTCAATATTCGGTCTTGTAAGGTTCTGTGAAGAACCGGATGCAGGTCTTGCACCTGCGATTGATGAAAACTTATCTTCACCAGTGTTCATAACCTGTTCATCATTCAACAGATATGCACTTGCTGATGCATCGTAAATACTACCTTCGTAAGCACTTGTAAGGAAATAATCAATTTCATTTCCTGATGCATCGTAGAATGCCGGGTGAAGTCTGAAACCTGCACGTGGCTTTTCTGACACATAATAGTTTGCCTTTCTTAAGTGGTAACCAATGCCTGTATCAATAGGGTCATACTCTACAGGACACACCAAATAATAGAACTTTGGCTGATATACCATTACCTGACCCATTGAACCATCTTCTTTGTAATCTGCATCACCGTACCATGCTACGATAGAACCATCATCAGCAACATTACAGCGTTTACGACCACCAAACATTGTGAACTTGTCAAAATCAGAACCTTTTGTAAGGTTGGCTGCTCCGGCAAGTCTTTTGAATGTTTTATTTTTGTAATCGACCTGAATACCAACAATATCATCAGCAGTGATACCCAAATAGGCACGAATATCTGCCACACCTGAAAGAATTTCTTGACTGTTGAAGTTTTCACTTTTCAGTTCATCAATATTACTTGCAGCACTTGCGTTTTCCGCACTTAGTGACTGTAATACATTATTAGCTGTTGCAACAGATGCATCAAGGTTTGACTTTGCGGTATTGGCTGTACTTATGACATTAGACAATGACGTTTTAACTGAACTTGCACTGTTAATTACTTCCTGAAGCTGACTTTTTGCTACACTTGCATCAGAAATTGCAGAATCAAGATTTTTCTTTGATGTTACCGCTGTAGCGTTGGAACTATCCAACTGACCCTTAATCTGATTTGCATTATCAATTACACCCTGTAAATTACTCTGTGTGGTTGTTGCACTTGTAATTACTTTTTCAAGATTTGTTTTTGCTGCATTGGCATTGCTGATTGCTGTTTTTGCAGCATTAGTTGCTGCTTCAACATTACTTTTTGCGGTATTCGCTGTACTTGTTGCATTGGTCAGATTTGATTTTGCGGTATTGGCTGTATTCGTAGCGTTCTGCAAATTGGTTTTCGCTGTATTGGCTGCACTTGTAGCATTTTGCAAATTAGTTAATGCAGTACTTGCAGCATTAAGTTTCTGCTGTACTGCATCAACATCTTTATCAACCGCATCCTTTGCAGCAATTACTTCTTTTTTCAGATCAGCGTAAGAGTTATTATCATCATTTACTTTTTCAAGTGCATTGACAATAGACGATCTTACCTCTTCACCATATACTGCATTTAAAATCTGATCAATATAAGGCTGTATGTTTGCCATTATTCAGCACCTTCTTTCTTTTCTTCCTGTTCACTGTGTTCAGTCTGTTTCATTCTATTCATATCAGAAACCAATTCAAGGTTTTTCTGTTTTCGGATTTCAGACAGAAGATCAGCAACGATACCTTCCAACAAATAAGCCGGAAGGTTTGACTGCTCAACGATCTGATTAAATGCATCCGTCATTGCACCTTTTGCGTTCTCCATCATAAGTGACAAAGGCATATTATTTTCATTCATGGTAATTACTCCCTTCTTTTCGGTAAAATAATAGGTTCACGCTCATAAGGTTCAGATTCCAAATATTTTTGACTTGGCATCTTTGCAATGAACGTCTTTTTTTCTAAATAAGTGTAAGGGTCTTTATAAATAGGTTTGCTGTATCGCATTCCCTCTTTTTCACATAATTCCTGTATAGCTTTAATACAGTAGTATACAAGTTTATCTGTGTTAAGTTTCAAGTGTCCGTCAGATGCATCTTCTGAAATAAGTTCAGGTGCAAAACTTTGAATCTGCTGTGCAATGATTCCTATAGCCTGATGTTCACCGGACTGAATCCAGTCAAATTCCTTAAGGTCAATAGCATTCACCACTTCCAAACCTCTGATTGCCGTGTCCTTGATATTAGTTTTCAATCGAACATCTGAATTATTGGTGTAGCCCCAACCATGTAAGTTTAATGGACTGTAGAAATCAATACTTCTGTTGTTGTAAATCTGAAAAGATGTACCTGTGAATGTACAGCAAGTTGATGATGAACTACCAATGCTTACATCTTTATCAGACCATAGTTTAATACTTTTATCAGAATAATTATAAAATCCTGCACTTTCATTAAATCTCAAATACCCCCACACATAAGTGTTTGCACCTACGTGTAAGCCTTGTTTTTCTTTTCGGTTATTTGCGTAATATATGAGTTTTACATAATAGTTACTTCCGGGTGAATTCTGATAACCCCACCCCATATAGTCAGCACCGTTCTGTAAGTCGAACATCAGACCTCTGAAAGTTGAATCACCTGACCAACCGTTAGTACCGATTTTACCGATGGTTGCACCTTTATAGTAGTACCATGCACCTGTTGAGGTCATTGACATTAACAGTGTGTTACTGTTTTGTGTCGTACTCTCATAAATACGCATTTCACCATATTCAAATTGAATATATTTACTGATACTATTCCATGCAATTTTAACTGCATAAGAATTTTGCTGAATCTTGGTTGATAACTCTGAACTGTTCAGCTTCTTCTTAACTTCTGATTCAATCGAATCGGTCTTGACTTTAATCTGTGCTGACGTTGAATAATTTTTTAGTTTACCATCAACATACTGTTCAGCTGTTTCTTTGGCAGACAACAGTATAGAATCTTTAGTGTTTTTGATACTTGTTTCAACTTCACTTTTTGTATAGTACTTTTTCAACTCACCGTCAGTGTAATCTTCTGCATCTGATCTTGCTGATTCTTTTGCATCTGCTATTTCTTTTATAACCTGATTCCTGTAAGTAATATCAAGTTTTTCAGCAGATACCGAACCACCAACCAATCTTTCACCAACAATCTGACCATCCATTGTGATAGCGGTCTTATACGTTCCATTGTACCCGGTTGACGAATAACCAAGACCGTTCAGATTCCACCGCCACACCTTCCGGGCTGTGTTTACATCGTTAGTGTCCATGATTAACTGTTCGTTGGCTGTGGTTACCACATGACCATGTGTTGCTGCTGTAATCAGTGCTGTTGCCTGATCAACCGCCTGTTTTACTATAGCAGACGGTACAGGTATTGTTTCAACTGCCTTTGATGCAGTATTTGAAATAGTCTGTGATTTTGCAGTAAGTTTTGTATTAACTACTGTACCGAGTGTGAATTTACTACTTGATAGATTGTTAAGCTGTATTGACATTTTCGACAATGGGAAATACCGATCAAGTCCATGCAGTGAAGAATGTGCCTTGATCTTATCACCAAGTTTAAACTGTTCTATATCTGCATCAGTCCAGTGCATATCAACAGCGTTTACTTCCAGTGTCATACTATCCCACTGATAATCAGCAATGTACTTATTTGCTTTATATAACAACATTTTTGGTGTTGTAACTTCATCCCAAGTAATAGTTTTGGTTATATAACCAAATTTCTTTACAGCGTCCAAATTTACAAGTGAATCAGACCCATTATTTACACTTTCAATAGTCAACCGCTGTTCAAGTGCAGCTATTGGACTTTCTTCCAGTTTTGCACCAAGTGGAATAAATACCGTTGCAATATCTGACACATCTGTATTTCTGCTGAAATCAAGTAGATTTTCACCAAACTCGATACTTTGTGTACTTACATTGTCATAATCACTTATATAGTCCAAATAAGCTGTTCCATTGACATTCCTTACACGTAAATAACCACCAAGATCGTCAACCAAATCTTCCTTGATTTCTTTCATGGTACTGTTGTAATTCGTGTACCTGTACAATGAATCATTATTATCTGTTACCGTGACAATACCAACCTTGAACTGCCTATCTTTTTTTACCTGCTCATTGTGTGATGTAATCAATGATTCTAAATAACCCCTGACTGTCATATCATGATATTCAGCAGGTCTTTGTATACTGTCATTCAGATATGCAAGCTGACCCTCACAAGTAAAATGTTTACGGTTATAAAAATCAATTTTGCATTCTGTAATTCTGCCATTAAACACTTCTTCTTCATCCTGAAATACCTGAATGCATGACAGCATTTTTTGTGGTAATTCATATTGTGGGTGCTGTGGTGGCATCTTAAAACTAAAAGCCCCTGCTTTGTTGACCTCTAAATCAAGTTTAGGGTCAATCAAAACAAGGTTTTCATCACGTAAATCATAAATAGGCAGTCCATCACATAATACTCTGTACATTACAATGAACCCCCTCTGTAACTGATCTTGACTGTACCGTTTCCGGTAAATGTCACATAATTATCACCTTCCTGTAAACGAATGTCATAAACTGTTGTTTCCCCGGCAGGTAAACTATAAGTATTACCTTCGTGTGTCACCTTCATAGCTGTTGAACAGGTAAATGTCGGTGATACAATCTTGACACGATTAATCAGATTTACTTTTTTACTTCCGCTTACTTTCACTTCATTTACATGGATAATACCATTGACAAAACTGAATACATCCCACAGCCACGGTTCACTTGCTGAATTTGTTTCAATCTTGTACGGTTCAACATCACAATCAACTGTGATAATGGCAAGTGTACGATCTGTTTTGAATTTATTGATTGTACACCGTCCCCAGTAATAAAAAGTTTTATCAGCGTCCATAACAATACGCATCTTCTTACCATGCAGATAGTTGGAAAGATTGGAAAGTGTTGCAGTCCAATCTCTTGCACCATTTAACAGGGAAAAAGTAAATGATAACTTCCTGTTTTCAAACTTCACATCATCACCCAACGCATCAGTCAGATCAAGGTCACCATTGCGACCAATTACACTGACTGATTCTGTTTTAGGTGTAGGCAATCCGATTTCTTTTGAAGAAAGGATAAGCCCAAAATCTTCATAACTGTGTTTAATTCCAAATGTAACACCCTGAATCAAGGCTTATCTTCTCCCTTCCTTATCAAAAATCTTACCAAGTTCTTCATCCATTGCCGGGGCAAGTTCACCTGCAAGCACTCCTGTATCTGTTACCAGTTTCAGGTTCGCAAGCTGTGGAATGAAAGGCATATAACTTTCAAGGATTGTAAGAATCCGGTCAAGTTTTTCCAGTAATGAAGCGTTTTCCTCATTAACCGCTACCCTGATCATATCCATAAGGCTTTGTGTTCCGACAACCGTTTCACTTCCAGCTTCACCACCTGCCAAGAACTGATTTGACTTAGCATTGTAACCGAAAATAGTCGGCTGATTCATGATCATACCATCGTCCATTGCTTTCTTATACCAGTCAATACCAAAGTGCGGTACACTTGGCGGTGTCAAGCTGAAAGAACCACTGATTGAAATGTGTGGTAATTTCAAATGTGGCAATGACCACGAAAAATTGAAGAAACTTTTAATTCTGTTTATAGCGTTACTTACAATGTTCTTTGCACCTTCAAAGATGCTGCTGAACTTTTCCTTAATTGCACCAAGTATATTTGATATTGTGGATTTTGCAGCATTCAGACCACTTGAAATAGTGGACTTCACACCGTTGATCACATTAGATACCGTTGACTTGATACTGTTCCAAACACTTGTAAAGGTTGATTTAATGCTGTTCAGTATACTTGAAATAGTAGACTTAATTGCATTGAACACACTGCTGATTACTGACTTAATCGAATTGATCACATTGGTCACAGTCGTTTTGATTGCATTCCAAATATTTGTAATCGTAGTCTGAATTGCATTCAGCACTGTAGAAATGGTTGATTTTATCGCATTCCATACAGTTGTAAATGTATTCTTGATACCTTCCAGTATTGGCTTAAGGAATGAAACAATGGCATTCCATACGGTTGTAATAACCATCTGAATGTTGTTGATTGCGGTTGATACCGCTGTTTTTATTGCTTCCCATATTGTTGTAAATGTATTTTTAATACCGTCCAATATAGGGGTCAGGAATCCAACAATAGCATTCCAAATATTGCTGATGGTGGTTGAGATTGCATCAAGGGCTGTTGATACAGCGTTCTTGATAAACTCCCAAGCTGCAATGATATATTCCTTGCAGTTTTCCCATATAAACATCCAAGGCATTGTGATGATCTGAAATGCAGCACTGATGATTTCACCAATAAACATGATGGCGACCTGTACCGCATTCTTGATTGTTTCCCACACTGCACTTACAGTATCAGCTATTGCAGTAAACACATTGGTTACTGTTTCTTTTATGGCATCTATTTTTTCAGATATTGCCGTTTTGATGTTCTCCCAAGCCTGTTTGATTGAATCAACTAAACCTGTGAAGAATCCTTTGATTGCTTCAATGGCAGTACTTACTGCTTCTTTTACAGATTCCCATGCAGTCTGTACTTTCTCCACCAATCCACTAAAAAAGCCTTTGATAGCGTCAATAACCGTACCAAAGACTTCCTTTATTTTTTCCCAAGCATTTGTGACTGCTTCTCTGAATCCATCATTGGTATTCCATAGTGTGATCAGTGCAACCACAAGCCCTGCCACAAGCGTGACTATAAGAACTATAGGGTTAGCATTTAATGCAGCATTGAAAAGCCACTGTGCAATAGTAGCACCTTCGTTTGCTGTTTTGTATGCTGTCCATGCTGTTGTTATGGCACTAATCAATGATGATATTGCCATTGCAACCTTTAAGGTTACGAACCCGGCAGCAACTCCGGCTATAAGTGGTGACCAATCCTTGAACGTTTGAATAATCTTAGGCACATCTTCAATAAGACCACCTAGTTTTTCAAGGAAGTTTTCAACACCGTCCATTCCTTTTTCAAAGAATGTTGTAAAATCAATTTTTTGAATCCAGTCAAATACCCTTTGTAGGGCATCACCGACAGACGTTGCAAACGCATCCCAGTCTATTGTTTCCATCCAGTCTGACAACTGCTGTAAAAATCCCATAACAGTAGGTGCAAGTTTTGAACCTACTTTTGTAAGGATATTTTCAAACAATGCCTGTACTGAACTCCATGAACCTGATATTGTAGTACCTGCTTCAAGTGCTGTTGTTCCGGTTATACCTAAGTTATCCTGAATCTTGTGAATAGCTTCAATCATTTGGTCAAACGTTACGTTATCCAAACTTTCAATCTTTTCACCAAGTACACCTGAATCATTTATCAATCTGATCATTTCAGACTGTGTACCACCATAACCAAGTTTCAGGTTATCCAACATCGTGTAATTTTGCTTTGCAAAACCCTGATAAGCGTCCTGTATAGAACCTATGTCAGTACCCATCTTGTTAGCGTTATCTGACATATCTGTGATAGCAAGGTTGGTCAGTTCAACCGCTTTTGCAGTATCACCGCCAAGACCCTGAATCAGTGAAGCAGCAAATGACGTTGCTGTATTCATGTACTGATTTGAACTCATCCCGGCTGTCTTATATGCCTTTTCAGCATAATCAATCAGTTTACCGGAACTGTCTTTGAATAGTGTTTCAACACCACCAACCAACTGTTCATATTCAGCATAGTGACCAACCGCTGATTTTGTCACATCTGCCATTTTTTCAGCTAACTGTGTACATCCTGAAATTACTTTTGTGATTGCTGTAGATGCTAAATTCGCAAGCGTGGCTTTCCATGTCGTAAATCCACTGTCTGCATTCTTGGCAGCTTGTCCGGCATCTTCTACTGAATCACCTGCACCATCTGCCTTTTTATCAACATCTTCCAGTGTTTCAGCTGTGTCCTTTGCAGACTTTGAAACCTTTTCAATGTTGTTCACCGCATCAGCGTAATTGATCGTTATTTTTCCGACCAACGAAAAAATATCCAACGATTAGCCACCCCCTTTCAACGGTGGCACGAATCCATTCAGAATTTTATTTGCCTTTTCCACCTGTAACTTAATCTGTGCATTGTTCATTGTCGGTTCAGTTTGTTCAGTCTT
Organism: Lachnospiraceae bacterium; assembly: GCA_902363135.1. Classification (GTDB taxonomy): domain Bacteria; phylum Bacillota; class Clostridia; order Lachnospirales; family Lachnospiraceae; genus Choladousia. The sequence goes on along the minus strand of CABIZF010000001.1, from coordinate 383,608 downwards.
TTCAACTTTCGGTGCTGTACTCATAAACCGCTGTTTAAATTCTTCAAAATTTCCAACATCATCAGCAAGTGGGTTTGCTGTGATTGCACAGTATAAGTCCCACTGTTTATCTTCATTGTCCTGTTTCAGGACTGTTCTAACAGTAGCGTCTAATTTCCCCCGGCTGATTGCTTTATCTAAATAGCTGTAGGGGTTACCATATCTACGGTTGCAGCATTCATCGAATCGTTCTGTTCCGTACCCACTAATTCGGCAACACCCTCGAAAAAATCCATAAGATCATCTTTCTTAGCAAAATCTTTCACCATGACAACAAACTGTTTCAGCTTGAATTTCTTCACATCATCAGCAGTAACCGCTGTACCGTTGTCCCACTCCATACAGTTAGCAAAAAACTTACAGATTTCATTTCTTGCCTTTGAAATGTTCTTGATCAGAATGCCACACACCTTCATAGCAATGACAATACCAACTTCTTTCATATCTGTACCGGATTCCTGCAACTGCTGAATCTCGTCTTTGTCAAATGCACCAATGACCTGTTCTACTCCGATAACTGCAAGAACCTCACAAAAGTCAAATGCGTTATCAACTGTTAAATCCTTAAATCTGAAATCTGCCATGATTATTTATCCTCACTTTCTTTTTTCGATCTGTTTCTTCTACCACCTTTTGCAGGTTTATCCTGTTTTTGTGCAGATGTTTCTTCATGTTCAACAGGTTCAGTCTGTTCACTTGCTGTTTCCTGTTCCTGATCTTCTACCTGTTCAGCAGATACAGCAGGTGTTTCCTGCTGCACTACTTCATCAGAAATATCAACCACAAACATTCCTTTGTCCTGAATTTCTGCAAATCTCTCTTCTGTCATATCCAGTTTTTCACCGATCACATGACCTTCACCTGTGTACTTGTCTGTATATTCTCTTACTACTACAACTCGCATAATTCACACCCCCCCTACACAACAGCGTTTGGATAGTAAATAGCAATATCCAACTTGTTTAAGCTGTCGTTTTCAAGATCAGCTGTACACTCAAACTTGACAGCAAATGTTGTCTGTTCAGCGTTCTTTGTTTCCAGTTCAAACGCTTCTGTGCAGAGTGCGTTCGGTAAAATAATAATTACATTTTTACCGCTTGAAAGTGTTCCAACATATGCAACATTTTCAAGATAATCTGCTTCTGTGATGTTTTCCTTAGATACATATTTGACATAGGTTGTATCTTCGGAAGTGGATTTTACAAGGTGTAATGCACTTACAAGAATATCTTCTGTAAGTTCTGTCATCTGACCTTCAAGTGTGGCAGATTCACCAACCTTCTGTTTACTGACACCTTTGATCAGCACCGTTGCACCGTCCACCTCAACATCAAGCCACTGTGCCTCATAGTTGAACTTAAGACCCCCGGAAGTTGCACCAAGTGGTGTACCAGTCCAACCATTGCTTGGTTTCTCATACTTAAGATTTTTGTAAATGACACCTGCACCCAAGATCATATTCTTGATAGTTTCAGATGTAATACCATGCTTTTTTAAGCCCATTCTTTTATGCTCCTTTCCACTCATTTGTGTTAAGTGTTATCGTAATTCTAAAAAGGTCTTCTTCACCTGTTGGAATCATTAAACCGTTCCAATAGGTAATAAAAAAAGCAGTTCCTTCCTGAACTGCCCTTAAATCTTCAAATACTTTTTTTAATTTGTCATTTATTTCTGCAAGCGGTAATTTTGACCCCCTTGACCAACCGTCAAGTGTAAACACACCGCCTGTATATCCGTCCTCTAATCTGTGTTCAGTTTCATTGAACGAACCGACAAAGTAAGGATAGCTAATTTCACCTGTCCATTCACCAAATTCATAGGGAATACCAAGTTGATCAAGCTGATCAGAAATAAAACCAAGCATATCAACCATAATTAACCCCCTAAATTCTGTTTAATGACATTTACAAGCTGTTTTTTTATCTTTGGGGCTACACTCTGAAATGCTTTCGTGAGTGGTTGTCGTGGTGTTTTTCCGTAAGTATGGTAAAATTTACCGTCTTTCTTACTCTTATAAACCCAACCGCCTTTTCTTCCATCACCATGCAGTGCATATTCACCAGTACCAAATTCTTCCCAAATCGCATTTTCAAGGTCTGAACCTACAGCAACAGTTGATTCATCTTTTCCTTCATCAACCATATATTTGTAAGACCCTTTTGTTTGTCCGGTATCAACCCGGCTGTTTCTTTGGGTCTGTGCCTGTATTTCACCACCTGCTTCGTGAAGGAATCCAATAACCCCTTCCGATAATGCAGCTTTAATTTTTGCTGTGTTATCTGTAAACTCAACTGACATACTACTGACCCCCTATAAATCTTAAATAGATTTCTAAATGATCATGCATATTCATAGGGTCATCAATCAGAAGGATTTCATACACTTCACCATTTACAACCATTCTTGCATTGTCACTTGTCACATTAACGGTTTCCTGTTCATCCGTCTTATTGATCACACCTGTCAGAAAACTGAATGGATTCCAAACCCAATCAGTTGACAGATTCTTAAGGTTGGTAAAGTCACACAAGAAAATGTGTGTACTTTCCTGAACCTTGGCATAAAAAGTTGTATGCTTTGAATCACCTGTTGATAAGTCCAACCAACCTAAGATTGATGTACAATCAACCCATGTGTTTACACGCTCACCTATGGCATTTTTAGCACCGTTCTTTTTTACCTGTAACAATGCTTGAATGTTACCGCCAACGCTCATATAATCAGAATCTAGCCTTTATATAAGGCTTTAAGAATCCAAGTAGGGCAACAGGATAGCCCATAACCTGATTGTTAGCATCCTGATCAAAGTAAGTTGCACTGTATCTTGACAGCGTTTCAGACTTGACCCCGGTTTTCGGTCTGTTCTTAATATCCCACTTAAGCAGTTCAAGCACACCTGCACGAATATCAGCCGGATATTCCACCTTAGTGATCAGGTTTATACTTTTATACAACTCCTGATTAACTCTGATGAAATCATCACCAATTTCAGTAATGGTATACAGTCCATCATTCACCATTGACTGTGAAATCTGAACTGTATCACCCACTTTTAAGAAATCTGATGTTCTAAGCAAACGATTACCCAAACTATCAGCGGTAAAACGAACAAACCGATTCTGAAAATTGTTATTAGTGTATGCTCTGATCATAAGTTCAGCAGCGTTCAGTTTTTCTTCAATCACCTTTTCATTTTGCACAGCAAATTCAGGTAATTTCATTACATCATCAACTGCTAATATCATCAGATCACCCTTTCTTAGACAACTGCTGTACCAACCTTGGACTTGATAAGACCCATCTTAACGTTCTTTGTATTGAACTTAAGGCTGTAGTTTGCAGACTTACCAAGTTCTGCATAAGTCGGTGATTCTTTTGCAATCTGATCAACTGCTAAAGAAAGACCATTCGGATGCAGCACCTTACCCTGCTTTGTATAGAACTTGTCAATACCTGCGGATGCTTCCGGGTCATAGTTGGTTGTATACTGATTCTCATAGTTGTTCTTATCGCAAGATAAAAATGCACCTTCACCAAACAGATATGTGCTGTAAACCGCATCTGTACCTACCCCTGTAGCTGTAAATCTATCAGTTACAAGTACGTGTTTACCTGCGATAGTCGGCAATGTAATTTCTTTCTGAATTACACCGTTGACAACATACTTATCATAGTCAACCATTTCCATTTTCTTGTACTCTTTGAAGATCATGGAATGCATAACCATCAGACCAAGACCACCTGCCATATCACCAAGTGCTGCCTGTTCTGCATCGTAAATTGTACCTGCTTCAATGTTTGTCTTAGTACCTTTAGTAAGATCAAGTACATGATCACTAAGTGCTGCAACTGCTAACACTGCCTGTGCAATGTTCATCAGTTCTTTTTCCCAAACCTGACCATAATAACCTGCAATCTTATTTCTGATCAGTGTCATAGGGTCAGCACCAGTTAATTCCTTTGTGAAGTCTTTAGCCTTGAATGCTTTCATTCTCTGAATAAGCATACAAGTCTGTTTGTCACCGCTGATTTCAACAGGTGTGTTGTTTGTTTCACCATCGTTGTTCAGTGCTTCCATACCGCTTTCATTTGCGTCAATCGGTTTATAAATTGGAATTGTTGCCACGTTTCCATGCTCACCGATTAAGTCCATAATAGAACTGTCCTGCTGCACGATACCGGAAGCAATGATTGGTGTAGTCCAATAGTCGGCTTCCTGCATCATTCCGGTAAATACTTCTTCATCAAAAGCAAAACCGCCAAAATTTCCTGTTCTTGCCATTTAATTCACCATTTTAACCTTTCTTAGTGTACATTTAACTGTTTGAATAACTCCGGGTTTTCCTCTTTGAGTTTCATTCTTTCGTTGTAACCCATCTTAAGGAACTGTTCTTTGGTAACTGTCTTGTCTTTATCCCCACCCGGCAGGTTGTTTTCAAGAATTTTTCTGTTACCACTCTGCTGCTGATTGCCATTGGATGCTTCAAACATGGTAGGATGCTGTGTTTTAAGACCTGAAATCAGATCATCTTCACCCTTGATTTTTCCATCATCACCAAGTTTGATTTCACCTTTTTCCTTTGCCTTGAATACAAGATAATCAACATCAACCGCACCTGCTGCAACCAACGCAAATTTCAATGCATTTTCTGTTTTCAGTTCTGCATTCTCTTTCTTAAGGTCTGCAATCTCTGTTTCATATGCAGTGATTTTCTGCTGTGTTTCTTCGTCTTTCCCGGCTGACTTTTTCAGTTCTTCAATCAGGTTGTTTGCCTTGGTCAGTTCTGTAGTCTTACCGGAAAGGTCAGTTTCAAGGTTGGTGTATTTGTCCTTAGACACATAACCACCATCAGTAAGGTTGACCATCTTGATCAGCTTCTCTTTGTTCTTTTCATCACCGTTATAGGCATTGATAGCCTGTACCAGTTCATCATAGGTGATAGCCTTATCACCAAAAAATGCTTTTAAAAATTCCATGTTCTTCTTCCTTTCTCCGTCATGTTTTTATATCCGGTGTCACCGGGAACGGTCAACAGTTTATATCCCATGTTGCAGGGGTCATTTCAGCAGCAGTTTAAACGTCATAAGCCTTTTTCGGACAAAAGAAAAGACACCCTTGCGGATGCCTTAAAATACTATTTAACCCATAGTTGGGAGATAATCAGGATCACCATACCTTTCTACAATACCAAGTGAGTGTGCAACGCTTTCATGTTCCTTTTATCCCCCTTTCTGACCTTATATAGCGGTCATATAGGTAATAAAAAAGCAAAGGTGCAGAATTGTATACCTTTGCTTTTTAATACATTATATCATCAAGTGACAAGTACCCAAGATCATAAACGTCTTTGTTTTCTTCAATACATTCATCAATAATGTCAATAATTTCTTCATCTTCCTGACTTTCAAACGGAATAGTTGGAAAATCGTCATTGAATTTTTCCTTATACCGTTCAAGTGCTTTCTGTAATTTCTCATTCATATTATTTTACCCCTTTCAGAATTTCAATGAATGCTTCATAGCTGTTTGGCAAGTACTTCTTCACATATTCCAATTCAGAACCACCGTTTACTTCTGCACCCATGATATTAGCCCACATTTCAGATGCAGATTCATAAACCCTACACTCAAAAGCAGTCTTACCTAAATTACTTGCATCAATACCAAGTTCTTTATATGCTGCCTGTATTCCCTTATGATCTTTCATTTGCTTTGCAGAATGATATTTACGGTTATAGTATTTGTCACCATGACCCCAACTAATCCTTTCTGCAAGAAGTCCGTCAATAGCGTCTTGTACACCTGCACTTGCGTCATGATCTCTAAGGTCTTTCTTGCTCTCATCAGTAAGTGTTTCTTTTAACAGTTCCCTGTCCTTTCTGACTGCTGCAAGAAATTCATCAGAAGAACTTGCAACCTTATCAAACATCTTTTCTAACCACTTTGTTTTGCTGTGTATAAGTTCTATTTCTTTGAAATGAAGCCCTTCGTATTCTGCTTTTTTATCAAAATAATGACCATATTCATGTGCTAATGTACTGTATTTACTTCTACCACCGTCAAGGTGTCTTTGTAGTGGATATGAAAAAACAAGATTATTACCACTCGGTGAATAATAACCACTTTTCCCATACGCTACACCATTGATCTGATCGGCATACTTTGCATACAATTTTTGAAGTGATGTATTACTATGTTCAGTCAGAATCTTCATGTATTCATCATAATCTGAACTACTCATTGCACCCTTTAGCTTTTGGGTATGTGCCAATACATCATATTCTTTCACATTCATTGTATCAGCATTGTCAGGTAACTTCAAATATTTCTGTTTGAAGTCGTTGAACGACTGTGTTTTATCCAACCCAAAGAATGCTGCACGTTCTTGTAAGGTCTTTAGTTCATCATCATCTAAAGCCCATTTTGCACGTTGCAGCAGACAGCACCGACAGTTACAAACGTTCTTTGCAGAACCGCCAACACCAGGTGCTTGCATTTTCTCACCGCCAACATCAAACGGTTCATCAAGTTCCATGATCTGCCCATCTGCTTCTCTGTGTTCCGGTCTTGTCCTACTATCAAGTGTAGCATCCCATTGTTTTACAATGTCAGCACCCTTTTTCTTTGCCTCATGCTGACCGTCAAGGGTTGCTTCATTCTGTATTCTATGTCCTTCTGTCCGGGCAATCCGTATTGCATTGTTATATGCTTTACGAAAAGGGCTGTTCATACCCTTGGCAATTCTTAATGCCATTTCATTCCATGTTGAACCGCTTGCAATCCCTCTTGAAAGTTCAGCACGAATTGACCGCTTAAGGTAACCAACATCTTCACCAAGTTTTGTATACAAACCGCTTGACAATTTACTATCTGTACGAACTGCCTTAACAACCTGATCTTGATTGATTGGCACAACCAAAGGTATACCGCTAAGATGCAGGTCATAATACATACCAACATAACCATTGATATATGACTGCTGTAGATAATCAGCTATTGTTGTAAACTGCCCTTCATGCAAGTCATACAGGATTGATTCAATCTGATCAACCATAATTTGCTGATATTCTTTTTGGTATATGATGCTTTGCAGATTTTCAAGGTCTGTCCTTGCAGACAGTTCCCTGATTTTCTGTTCACAATCCTTTTTCGCCTGTTCATATACCAGTTCTAACAGCTTGATTACTTTCTTTTCATCGTTAAGCTGTGTCTGTTGTACTTCCTTCTGTGCCTTGTTCACCTATTCCACCACCTTCATCATCCGGTATAATAGAATCAAGATCATCTTGCACCTGCTGCACCTTATCAGCTTCATTATCCGGCAACTTGTCCTTTACATCTTCATAGTCAATATCAAGTACATCACAAATATACTGAATCGTCAGATCATCACCAAAAATCTGTGCCAGTGATAACAGGGTGTTGATTTGTACCTGTTGTTTCTGTGCTTCTGTAAGTTCATTCTGTTCATTTTCCTGTTCATTACTCATTACTTCGTGGGTGAACTCAAAATAAACATCTGTGATCTGATAATCTGTACCGTTCTGCTGATTGATTTCATCAATGCACACCGCCACGATCTTACGCAAGAACCGCTTGATATTCCTTTCAAGGTGTTTACATCTAAGATCAAGCAGTGAATAGGCTGCCTTGATTGCAATATTGGTTGTTGCTGATGTATCTTTCAGACCTGACAAGTTCAGACCCATACCAAAACGGTATATGTTCTTTTCATCCAGTTCCAACTTAACCTTCCGGGCTTCATACGGTACATCTACTGTATGTACTTCAATACCACCATCTGAACCGACACCGACAATCTTTTTTGTCTTAAGATTCTGCTGCAATTCATCAAGGTTATCACCTTCAAACCCTTTGACCGCATATAATGGATGATCAAAGTCAATCAGGTTGTTGGAAAGACTGGATGCCATAAGGTCATAATCATCAATCAGGTCTTTTACTGCTTTCAGATTGCTGATCTGTTTCTTGTTATTATCCAACCGGAAGAATGGCAAGAAACCAAGTGAATCAATATAAGTATTATCATCACCATCAACCTGATACAGTATATGTGGTCTTGGATTCACCTTGGCTTTATCGTCAAGCTGTATTTCCCCTTCATCTGTCTGAACATAATAAACAACCTGTTCATCATCCCAATCCATGATTTTCTTGATTCTGTGACCTTCCTTGTCAACCCGGTCAACGTACCAATAAATTACATGGTCTTTTCCGTCCTCTGCAAATCGTGCTTCTACTTCTACAACACCAATACTGTCAGCACACGTGAATTTCAGCTTGTCAGTGCTGTCTTTCATAGCGTACATATAAGCAAAACCTTTTGTCTGACAGTCTGTAAGTGTTTCTGACAGTTCATCAATAAAATCATCGTTATTATTGAATCTTGCATCAAGTTCACTCTGTAGTTCAGGCACATCACTGAATACAAAACCATCTGAACCTGAAAGGGTATACTGTGTACCCTGTTCTGTCAGTTCCTTAAAGAATGGGTGTGGTATTCTCACATTTGCCCGGCTTGTATCTTCCACAAGCTGACCATCAGAATTGAAGTAAAACATTCTGTAATTTTTAATGTCGTGATCACCGTCAAAATAGCGTTCACCTACTCTTGCAAAATGCTTTTTCACTGATGCAGCATCTTCATCAATGAACATTTTTATTTCTTCGACTGTAAGCACCTATCACCCCACCTTTCTATAATCTGATTTGTAAGGTCAATGATTTCATCCCCATGAACCCCGAAAAAGTCACACATTGCTTCTTCACCTTCAACAGTGTGACCGTATGAAAACATAAATGCATGAACCAATTCATGAATCAGTGTTGAACGTGTTACTGATTCAGAACGTCCGTCCATAATGCTGATCAGAAGTTCCTTATATTCGGTCAGCCCAAAATTATAGCTGTTTGGGTCAGGGTTCATTTTTTTTGCATTTGCATCCACCAGTTTGACCTTCCATACATCATTGTGAATCTTTATTTTCATGATTTTAACCATACAGCTATTTGTATAACCAACCGCTGCCTTTCTTGATATATTTTTCTAATGCATATCGCATTGCGTCCATAAGATGATTGAAGTCATCAATAGGGCGGTTCAGTTTATTACCGAACTTGTCCTTGTCCTTGTCCCAAGTGTAGTTGCTGATCTCCGTCAGGAAGTTCACACACCTTGGATGTATGATGATTTCAAAATCCTGAATGAACTGAATACCACTGTTAATGCTGTCCTTGCCTTTTTCAGCACCTTTGACCCTAAGACCATAGCCTTTCAACTGATCAATAGACTTTGGTTCTGCTGAATCTGCTGTGATTCTTTCCTTCGCATAGCCCATATCAGTGATATTCTGATATATTCGCTCATTGGAAAGACCTGCTGCATACATTTCATCATACACGAATATCTTTTTGTTCTTCGTGTCAATGAATCCACAAAATAATGCAGATGGGTCATTTGTATAACCAAAGTCAAGACCAAAGGCTGAATCAATACTGTATTGCTGCCTGATCTGTTCCAGTGTAAAGGCTTCTTCATGCCAGTTCTCATATACAAGACCGTCAACAATACCCCAATCACCAAGACCTGCCACTGCATAACGTCTTGGGTTCTGTTTCCGCATGGTTTCAAAAACCTTAAGATCGGCTTTATCTAACCATTCATTGCACTTGTAATTGGTTGTAAGTGCAAGTGTTTCATCATCAGGGTTATCAAAAAACCGTTTCTTCAACCAATGGTGTTCATTCCAAGGGTTGAAAGTAACGGTAATCTGCTTGAACAGGTCTGAACCTTCCGGGATTGCACCACGAATAGATTCATCAAGCATATTGAAATCATCTTCACTGCTGATCTCATAGGCTTCTTCAATCCACATCCAACACAATACACCCTGATCAACGGTGATTGATGTTACTTTCAGTGGGTCATCCAGTCCTCTGAAATAAATCTTTTGACCTGTTGGCTTATACGTCATTTCAAGTGGTGATTCTTTTATATCCCAAAAAGCATCAACACCAAGTCGATGTATAGCCCATTTCAGTTCAGTAAAACAGGAATCCTTTAGTGTTCTGTAAGTTTTTCTGACAACTAAGGTATTCGCATTAGGGTACTTCATCATATTGGTGATGTACCATAATGCTGTAGTTTTTGACTTCTTAGATGCACGTGAACCTTTGACTGCCCGGTATCTACCTTTCCACCGCCAAAATGTACCGTAACCCTTACCGACTACTTCCGGTAATTTCACATTAACCTTACCGGACTTTGTAGCCTTGTAATCTTCCGGCATCAGAATGAACTTCTGATAACCAAATACATATTGACTTGATGGCTGCCTGTATTTAGTCCTCAAGTGCGTCTGCTCCTGAAATAACAATAGGGGCTGTCACATTCACATCTAACTTATCATTCCACATACCTAAATGTTTACCAAGCAGTTCAAGGGCTTTCATCTTGGAAGCAATCTTGACTTCTCTCTCAACACTTCCACCAAACTCATTATCAGATTCCTTATATTTGATTGATTCAATACAAGACAGATCATCAGCAGATGCATCTTGTTTGATTCTTCCGTTACTGTCAACAACGTCTGTCATTCTGACAAATGCAATCTTGGCAAGTTCTAAGACAACCCTATCCTGATTCACTCCGGTTCTTCGTGACCGTTCTGCCATGTGTTCAGCAATAGCCTGTTGAATATTAGGTTTTGTCAAGTTTTCACATCCGATTGCATCCGCTGTTTTTACTGAATAACCTGCCCTAATAGCTGCCTGTGTTGCATTCAGGTCAATCAGGTATTCATCAACAAAACGTTGCTGCTTTTCAGTTAATTTGCCTTTTTTTGCCATAACAACACCGCCTTTCTATCATTTTTATAACAAAAAGTGCTGCAAGGTAGGAAGTTTTAGCACCCTTGCAGTACATAAGACAATAATCAATATAATTTTGCATAAAAAATTTGCAGGTAATAATAAATTACCTGCAAAAATTTTTGTACAGCATACACTATAAAAGGTCAGCTTGTATTTGTCAAATATGAAATAGTTGGTTTTATGTCAGATATGTAAGGTTTTTATAGGTATCTTCAAACGCTGAAAGTGCCTTATTATGCAGTTCTACGGTATATGAATAAGATTTTTTCATTTCCTGTGAAGCAACCTTGACTGTTTTAAACTGCACATACACTTTTGTAAGAATCTGAATCATATTCTTGTCACGCAATCCCCGGATTTCCTTAATGATCTGCTTCTTTGCATCAACAAACTGATCTATTTCTTCATTGATGTGTTGGTCAAACATGGTATACCTTACTACATCCTTACATAACTTATCACCTACAGGTGAAGTCTGCACTTTGTCCCGGCTGTAATCAATACCGCCTGCACTGCATACATTCATTTTCATATCTGACAACGTGGCAATATCATCGTTTATCTGCATATCTAACACTTCAAGCTGTTTCAGATATTCCCTTGCACTTAATTTCTTCTGATCACTCATTTTTACCTCACTTTCTACGGTTGGTTACACTTCGGTTACGGTTAAAAATAGCATAAAAATTGCTTCAAACCCTTATAAATCAAGGAAGTTACGGTTTCTACGGTTACGGTTAAAACTCTATTCTCTATATATTCTTATTTTTACTAAATTCTATACTATCATAAAATACTAATTATTAAAGAATGTACTTTTAACCGTAGACAACCGTAACCGCCAGTATTTACAAGGGTTTCAACCGTAACCCTTAACCGTAACCAACTGTAACTTTACCGTAACCACTACCACAACAGCACTGATTGGTGTATCGAACTAATGAAACACCTTACCTGATTTTTTATGTTTCAATGTCACCCTTCCAACAATTTCAAACCCGGCAATGTCAACAATGTTCCTGATTACTTGAATCAGTCTGTGGTTACGGTCATTTAGTTCTGCATTTTCTTCCCTTTTAACTGTTGCCATTGCTGCACCTGCTGTTGGGTCAACATATCCTTCACTATTTTTGTACATTTACATCTTTCCTTTCCAAAATATCACTTATGATCACTCTAAACATTTCTTCAAAAATAGGTACTACTATTGAATTTCCTGATTGGTGGTACAGTGTTCTGTTCATTTTTCCCGGTTCAACTTTGCAGGTTGACTCTGCTGCATAATAATCTTCGTCAGAATACCCCATCAACCGCCAACATTCCAATTCTGTTAAATACCTATATTTTCCATCCCCTAAATCAATGACCTGTGCCGGGGTTCTGTCCTGTCTTGTAGTTATTGTATTTGCATAATCTTCAATAACCTTTGCCCTTCTGATTCCTTTTTTGCCTATCGAATTGTATACGCTTGGTTGTGTCACCATGTAACAATCAGATATATTTCCTGATTCAAGAAAATTTGAAATATCACGCATTGGTCTTTTCTGCATCAACTCAAAATCAAAAGGGTGATCACCTAAAACAGAAACAGTAAAACATCTTTGTCTTGCTTGCGGTATACCATAATCACGTGCATCTAAGACTTTGTAGTTATTGGAATATCCAAGCTTTTCCATATACGACAGGTATCGGTTGAAATTGTGAATCATGTGTTTTGATAAAACATTCTTTACATTTTCCCACACAACAACAGTCGGTTTCCATTCTCCCATCTGTTCGATAATGTGTACTGTTTCCCACATCAATGATGATCTTGTTCCTGAACCTTCATCAGCACCTTTACCCTTGTTAATTCTTCCATCGGCTGCTGTTGCCTTCCCTTGATGTCCGGCAATACTAAAATCTTGACAGGGTGAACCATGAATTAAAATGTCAGGTTTTAAATTCCAATTAACAACTGACTGTGTTTCATATGACAGTTCATCAGCAAACATTGCATTGTACGATCTGACCGCTTTTTCATCTATTTCAACATAATCTATTGCCTTTACAGGTATACCCATATTTCTTAACGCAACCCTTGGTGAACCGATTCCACCGAATAATTCAATAATTTGTATCTTTTTCATCTTCATCACCATCCTTTACCGGGCAGTGATCACAATCACCATTTGCAGCACCAAAACACCCCCAACAATCATCAATTTCTTTTGTCTTTGGTTTATACTTCTTAGCTGTTGCAGCTAATGCCATTACTACAGCACCAAGGATTAACCCAACCGTAAGACCAACGCAAAAACAAACCGTACCTGTTAATACTAACTTTTCCATACCGTCACACCTTTCTGAATATCCTGATAGACTTACCGCCTACCTTAGTCACTACTGTTTCAAATCCCAACCGCTTATTGATCTGCTTACTGAACACGATGTTTGACATTGGTTGCATACCACAATCAGCACAAAACACCTGATACCGGCTGTATACGTCACCTGTCGGTTCATCCTCAATCATTTCAACACCGCAATCATCAATAAATGCCTTGATTGGGTTGTTTTCATTTTCATATTCATCAATCTGTTCAGCCACTTTTTCAGACTTTGTGAACTCATTGTTTTCAATGATTCTTTTCAGTCCTTCTACACCTACCCTGATCAGATATTCAACTGAACTTTGTTCAACCAACTGATACTTGATATAAGGGTTGTAATCCGGGTCAATCTCACCACTTGGTAAATACTTTGTAAATCTTGCGTTGAATGGAATAATTACCAAACGTCTAAGAACTGCCCCTGTCTTATCTTTCATTCTTGGTATATCATTTGCTGAAAACAGCAGCTTTACATAAGGGTTAAACTCAAAAGGGTCTTGCCCTTTTCTTTCTGCTTTGATTCTGTTACCTGTAACTACTTTCTTAAATGTTGCTACCTGTGAACCTTGCAGGAAGTCATCACCAATATCATCACCGATATTTGCCAGTTTTCCGAACATCATTGATGTGCTGAACCTGTCCCCTAATTCCTTAAGGTCAAGTGCTGATATATTCCCATCACCAAGAATTGCTTTGACACAATCAAGGAATGTACTCTTACCATTGGACTTGTCACCTGTCAGGATGAATGCCTTACCAAGTTCATTCCTGCGATAAAAGCAATAGCCAATGCATTCTTCCAGTAATGCCCTGATCGGTTGATCACCGCAAGCTAATTTGTTCAGTGTATCATCAGCAAGTTCACTGTAGGCTTTCGGGTTATAATCCCAAGGTATTTGATTGGTTATTACCAAATCAGGGCTGAATGGTTGCATTTGTCCGGTCACAATATCCAACACACCGTTCCTGAATGCTATATAACGTGCATCTGCCTGTGCTTTTTCATCAGCTATAAGTTCCATATACTCTAATACTTCTCTTCGTTGTGTCTTTTTCAGGTTAGGTATCTGATTGATCATAGCTGTTTCAATAGCCTTGTACCCAACCTGATAAATCCCATCTTGATAGATATGTAACTGATTACTTATACTGACTACATTTTCATTGTTCTTAAGCCATGTTGCAAAACGGTCAAACAGGAATGTCTTATCACAAAAGAATACAGGTTTTTGAAATGCTTCATCCCTAAGAATCACTTCCAGTTCATCATCAGATAACGGCTCTTTCAGAACAAATCTGTTCAGAATCCTGATACATTCTCTTGTATCATCAACACTAAAATCATTTGATGTAAGTGTCAGGATATAATTGAATAATGCCTGATTGCGTCCGTCACCTGCATCCATATCAAGAAAGTCAACCGCTGTACGAACCGGGAACAACCATTTTGGAACTTCCTGATATGTTCCACCTTCTTCAATGTCCCACTCAATAAAGCGTTCTTCACCGTCAATCTTGATTACTTCATATGATGAACGTGTACCAAGTTTTATATCTGCTGTCAGACCAACCGCAAGCGGTACGTGTGTCCTGTTCCTTGTAATACTATGATTCTTAAATAAAAAATGTCTGCCCCGGCTTGTACAATACACCCGGCAATCAAGCTGATATTCTTCCACAATGTTCATTAAAATTTCAGACTGTTCAGCATCGTCAATATCTATCAGGATGGTATCATCAGCAAGAACACCACCGAACCCTTCAAGATTCTTCACTTCGTCATAAGTGCGGTATTTTGTCCGGTCTTTGAATGCTTCGATTGCTTTCTTGCCTTTTGTCTTTATGTACCCTTTGTACAACATCCTGTTTCACCATCCTTTAACTAAATACTTCTGACAGCAATTTACTGAAAAATTCTTTGTCCCTGATGCTGTCCTTATATTCCTTTTCGGCTGATCTCAAATCTGCCTTTTTCTCTTTCAATGTGTCCCGGCTTTCTTTTACATTTGTCATGTAATGCTTGTAACCGTTACTACCTTTCTTATGCTGTGACCGCAAATATAACCAGTGCTGCATGTTCATTTCAGCATCTTTCACTTCTGCCTTATTCCGGTCAATCCTGTTTTCGGTAATCATTGTAATATTGTCCAACCATTCCATTCTGTACTGAATGTGATCTTTGATCTGATTCACAATGTCAGGGTTATCACTTCGATTGATTAACTTAATCAGCTTACGAACCTTTGAGATACTTCTACATGAAAGAAATTCTTCAAGATGAATAAGCATCTGACCATGATCATATTTGATTGTAATGTCTGTCATGTTCCCACCTTTCCGGTATTATGCTGCAATACCAAATTGTTTCAGTCTTTTTCTTGCTAAATCTATGTACCACTGCTTATCTAATTCAGGTGGTACTTTAACCCCAATTACAGAATCGTTATAAATGAAACTGTGATCAGGTGTGTTTCCAAATTTTTCACCCTTTGGTTTTACAACCTTACGTCTTAACAACCTACCGTCTGTAACACGATTGGAAGCAAACACACGATAAGATTTATAAGTATATTTTTGTGTGGTAGGATATGACCACACTTCTGTTCGTGTACCGTCCCGGTGTTTTGTTGTCTTAATGATCTGACCAGTTCCATGTTCATGCTCAACCCAGTTATAATTGTTTGACAGCTTCACTATTTTTTGGAACATAATCAAGTCATCACACTGATTGATTGTCTGTTCAACAGGTATCTTTTTCACCATGTAGTCAACCAACGCTTTATTCAGTATTGGTAAGTCATTATCAATAGCAGAAAGTTCTTTGACGTAAGCACCAATTCTTTCAACACCGCCATCAGTACCAATCCAAAGGTAATTGTTTACGTCCTTCTGATAGATTTCTGATATATTGTCAAGTTCAAGTAATATTGAACATTGTTCAGTTGAACAACGCTGTTCCCACTCCCAACAAATATCATCAACCATTTCAAAGGCTTCATCAGTGTCAGGAATCCAAATTATCAGACCATCAGTGTTTGACTGAATCAGTTCAAGTCCCGGCACAACTTCCAAATGCTCAATCAGATCAAGCAACATCAACTGACCGTTGATACACATACAGTTGTTATTACGTGGATCGTATGCAGCATTGGTTTCATCTTTCATTGCCCCTGAAAGTGCATTCAGCATCTTCTTATATGGCAACTGTGCTTTTTTCCATTGCTTTGCTTCTGCCTTTCTTCCGGCTTTAGCTGCTGCAACCTGTTTCTTTTTCATAGCTTTTCTTGTGTCATACACCAGTTTGAAGTTGTTATTGGTTGCTGCCCTTGTTACAAGTCCCCACGCAATCAGCATTGACGGATAGTAATTATTTACGTCTACATGAAGAATCTGACCTTTCCGATGTATCGGCTTATCAGATGCACCATGCAGACCGCCAAAACCAAATGTGTGCGGTATTCCTGCAACAATCGTTTCAAAGTTCTGTGACTTATACCAAGTCTTTTTATCTTTCTTGTCAAAATCCTGTAACCCCATTTCAAGGGCTTCTTTTCTTTTCTCTGCAAACCATTCCTGAACATATTTATATTTTTTCAATTTCAGGCATGGCAGAAAAAAGAAATCAAATTCATCACCAAAATGAGTTTTTGAACACCCAAGAACCTTTGCTGTTATCCGGGCTTCGCTATCTCCAATGTCATACAATGAAGTTTCTTTTGGAAATGCCTGTATAATTCCATGAACTGCATTGAACTCACTGACCTTTTCAAGAAATACCTTGATCGTCTGTTCTACGTCATGCCTACAGTATTTAACCGTCTGTTCTATTTCTTCCTGTGTCAGTTTCCTTTTGATACGGAAATCAACATCTGTTTCTTTAATATTTGAACCAAGAAAACCTTCCATTGTTTTCAATCCGACTGTTTTCATGGTTTCATCGTTGCTTGGCATTACATCATAGTTGATCATGGGTAATTTATTGAATGCTCTTGAATATTGCCAACCTTCTTTATTGTCAACGATAATCCAGTCATTGATCTTTTTAGGATTCATACCAAGCAGAATACCTTTCATGATGTACTGATCGTAGTGACGGTTGTTAAATCCTACCCATATATCTTTTCTATTTGCTTCATATAAGGCTTTTAGCTTATCAGGGCTATTTATTATCACGTGTTCTTTCTTCTTCGTCACATCAATGAATACAGCAAGCCAATCCTTTTCAAAAACCTCAAAATCGTAGAATATCATTTACTAAATCACCCACTTTTTTTGAAAAAGCGGTGTGCGTTTTACACACCGCCTTAAGTGTTATCTTACTGCAAAGTAGATGTTTTATCTACTTTTAAATTAAAAATTTTTACATATCGAATGCTTCATTGATAGTAATTGGATTGAAGTCATCAGCCTTATAGGTAACTGCTGCACCAACTTTACCCTGTACTTCCTGAAAAATATCAAGTACGCAATCAGCAAAATCACTGTAGTTGATAAATTCCGGTACTGTATCTGTTTCAAGTTTATCAAGCCATGTGCAAACAGATTTGATTGCCATGCCATTAGTCCACTTCTGTGAAGTATTGCCGGAAATAGTACGGTTGAAGAAAATCTTTCTACCTTTCTGATTACCTTCCAAGATGCTACACTGTACAGAAAACATCAGCTTGTCACCTTTCTTTGTTGGCTTGATCTCCATTTTATCAAAACTTACATCATAATCCCCATCCGGTACATCTTCAAACTGTGAATCGTCTGCTTCCTGAACCTCTTTCTGTAATGCGTTAAGATCAACCTGTTCATCGAATGCACTAAAATCTACTGCCATAATTTTTCACCATTTAACCTTTCTTAAAATAAATTTATGATTATAATTGCTATGATACAAGCAATACAAACCCTTGTATAATTATCCCTATTTTTCTGAATCCTGTCACCCACTGAACCGAATCCAAAGAATGCTGCCATGACTGCAAGAAAAATATTTAATGCAATCATGATCTTGTTCTTCTTCGTCTTTGACCTCTGACGTGCTGTTCAGGTGGGTTCATAGCACCGTCTAAAGGTTCAGCCGGGGTCTGTGCGTCAGCAGGTACAGGGTTGTTTTCCTGTGCAAGTCTTTTGATTCCTGCATTAAATTCTTCTCTTGTGATTACCTTCATAACCTCAACACCATCAACGATCAGGTCAACCGTATCACCCTTATGCTTCATCACATAGTTATCATCAGCCGGAACATAGAAATATGCATCTGCTTTCAGTGTGACAGATTCAGAATCAGTGTTCGTTGTACCGTCCTGAACAGGTTCAGACTTTTCAGCATTTCTTTCCTTACGTGTTCTTCTTGGTGGTTTCTGTAAATCCGGTTTCGGTACTTTATCGGCAACATCCATTGCTTCATCAAATGGTACTTCTTCCTGTCCCGGAAAAGCCTGATCAATAGCCTTGTCAACTTCATCCATGTGATCAGCAATCTTCTGTTCATTTTCTGCCTGAACTTCTGCCCTACTCTTACGTGTTCTTCCAGTCTTTTCTTCCTTTGCATCTGTTGGTGTTGCAGATTCAGCTTTTTTACCTCTTGTTCTTCTGCCTTTGCTGTCAGGTTTTTCAAGATCAGATGCAACCGCCTGATCAGCAGCATTCATTTCATCATCTGACTTGTAATCACCAAGTTCATAATAATTTCTGATCTTGTCAACAACATAATTCAGATCATTGTCAATAGCGTATGCGGTGAACATTCCAAGCGGTGATTTTACTGTATCTTTTCCGCTGTTCTGTGTGTAAAAGTAATACTTGGCTTCATTCACACCAGTTCTAAGTACAACGGTAAACAGTCCTTCAATGGTGATCTTCTCACGCAACAGTTTACCAATCAGCTTAACAGTTGTAAGACCGTTATCTAAAGTTTCCAAATGGGTCATATAAACGACTACAACATCATCAGGTAAGTCTTTGCAACAGTCAATGATTTCAAAGTAGTTCGCACCAAAATCATTGTACTTGTCCCACCCAGTTTCTTTGATACGGTTCATGTACGGTACTGCAAGAATGTACTGGAAGTCATCAACCACCAACAGCTTCTTACCTGCTGTACACTGTTCTTTCATGTACTTCACAATTTTTCTTGCATCTGTTTCATTGTTCAGCATTTCAAAGTGATTCTTGAACGGTAACGGTTTACCTACTGGATTGATAACCGCTGTTGTTGCCGGGTCACAATTTCTAAGGCTTGTACTTTTACCTGTACCGGATTCACCCATAATTAAAACTTTCTGTGCCATGTTTATTTATCTCCTTTCTTGAATAAGCCCATTAACTTAGTGAAAAGATTGCTTTTCTCTTTCATTGCTTTCTGCTGTGATACTTTCAAAATCTGTCTGTTCTGAAAATGTTCAGCGGTTGCAACATTGTTTCTGTAACTTCTGTGACTTCTCTGTTTGTGTTTCTTTGCACTACTCATTGATTTCATCCTCACTTTCTTTGATAACAACCTGTAATTTTGTATTATTATGCAGTGGTGTAACCTCTACTGTATAACCGTTTGCCAACAGGATTCCTACTAAATCCTGATATGCTGCTGTGATTCTTGTACCTTCGATTTCAATACAACCGCACAATCTTGACATTTCATTGAAAAAGTCATCATTTGCAGCATCAACAACACTATGCATATCATTCAGCATATATTTCAGTTCATCACGCTCGTCTTTCAAATGTCTATTTTCTTCTTTCAGCTTTGCAACTTCTGCTTCAAGAACTTCATAACTGTTTTTATTCTTCTTCATTATTTTCACCTTCCTCTTTTACTTCATCGGTTGTTTCTTCCGACTTCACCTGATCATTGAATCTGTCAAGTTTTCCGACCTCAAGAAACTGTGCTGACCAAAAATCTGCAAAATGAATGATCACCTGCAATGGTTCTTCATGACCTTTCAGATCATACGCAAGACTACCATAAGCACCATCATGATAGAAAATAGCGTGTTCTTCTTCCTCTGTCAGATCAATGTAACGTGCTGCCAGTTCAACCGATCTTAAAGGGTGGTCAATATGGCACAAATCAGAACTGATCTTGTACGGTTTACTTTCTGATCTCTTATACTTCTGTTCAGTGTTTTTCTTTGTTGGTCTGCCATCCTGTACCATGTTTGCAACATAATATGGGCTTCCATAACGTCCGCACTTGCCAAGATCGTGTAAAGCTGATGCAATAATCACGCTGCTGTGAATCTTGTTATATGCTTCACTTCCAAGCAGTGTAAGACCAATCTTTTCAGCGTACTGCATGACGTTTACTGTATGCTCTAACAGTCCACCATCTTTACAGCAGTGATTTCCACCGGATGCAGGGGCATCATAAAAACCAAGTTCTTCGATGAAGTCAAGTAAATCTTCTATACCCTCACGACCTGTTGCCATCAGACAACCTTTGAAATACTCAATCTGTTTTTCTCTTGTCATTGTTAAATCTCCTTTTCTTCTAACTTTATTTTCCACCGCTTCTGTTCTTCAATATTGGAAAGATACCAAGCGTTAGATTTTGATTTGTGTTCATTGAACCCTTTGAAAAGTTCAAAGTCCTTTGGGAAAAGTAAAATCCCATATCCACCGGATTCTCTTATTTTCCTTAAGTGATAAAGCTGTATCAGTGACGGTTCACCGTTGTCTGCCTTGACTTCAATACCAAGAAAGCAACCGTCTGAACTTACCAGTAAATCAGGAATACCGCTTTTTGTGTAAGCTGCACCACCCCAGTATTTGAGCCACCAACAACCGTATTCATCTAAGTATTTTTTAACCCGGTTTTCAAAATTCTTTTCTGCTGCCACATTAACCACCTAATTTCAGTATCATAAGTCCAACCATTTAATCACCTAAACAAATCATTCCCGGTATCATTAAAATCACACCTATTACAATTTCTTTCATGTGAGCTGTCACCGGTTCATATATATGCATTTCAACAGCATAATCAGATGCACCGACCGCACCAACAATTAAGAAAAATCCAATAATTGCCATAATTCCGAATACCTTATCAAGTATTGAACAATTCATCAGTTAGTTCCTTTCCTTCCTGCAATGCTGCAAGATTCCTTTCTTCAAAACTTCCCTTTACCAGTAGGTAATAGTAGAAACATGGTCTGTTCTGACCGATTCTGTGTATACGTTTCTTTGATTGTTCCCAAAGATCACAAGACCCTTTTCCGAGGGGCAGTGTAAAATACACAATCTTATTTGCTTTCTGATAGTTACCACCCATTGCCCCTGCTTGGTACTGAACAAATGTGACACTGTTATCTACACATTCATATGCATACATTGAACGTCCTGAACCATTTACAAAACTGACTTCCCTGTTAAGTGATTCACATATTTTTCTAAGTCTTGTCAGTTCTTCATTGAAGTTATAAAACACAATCAACCGATCTTCAGTTGATTCCAGTAAGTCCCTGAATGCTTCCAGTTTTTCCTTATGCCATTGACCGCACAGTTGTCTGCAATATAATGTTTTGGTCAGGCTATTATCACCGATCAACTCAACCCTTGGTGTCACATCTTCACCTTCAAAATCTGAATCATCTTTGAATCTGACTAAGTTCCTTGTATCAAGTTCCAAGTAATTGTGTTTGATGAAAAACTTATATTCATTTGTAATCTTCAAGAAAATTTTCTGTTCAGTCTGTTCAGGCAGTTCAATCACTTCTTCTGTTTTCATAAACACTGCACCAAACTGTGTAAGTCTTTTCTTCAAATGCTCAACGTGCTTATATCCTGTGATTACTTCTTTCTTGTACCCATCACCATTTTCAATCCATTCTGTCTGAACATAGGAAGCATAAAAGGCTTTCTTGTTAATATCCCAACCTAACAACTTAAGCTGTGACCACAACCGTTCATACTTTCCTGCTGTTGGTGTACCTGACAGCAAGATCACGCTTTCCGGTTGTAACTTCAATATGAATTTTGACCGTTTAGCGTTTTCATTACATATAAGGCTTGATTCATCAAGTAACAATGTAAAGTCGGTTATATGGGCTATATACTTACGTCTGAATACCAAATCATAATTGATTACACCGACAATCTGAATGTTCTGATCATACAGGTCTTTGGTTTCAACCAGTGTACGGAAGTTCACACCTTCACTTTTCTTGGTCAAGTCCATAACTCTGTATTCCGGGTAATACGTTTTCATGTGATCAACCCAATCATCAACCTTTGACTTTTGGCATACGATCAGATTTACCGTATTGTTCAGCAAGTACATTTTTTCAGCCCCTACAAAAGTTTTACCAAGTCCCATATCTAAGTAATAAGCACACCTGTTTTTATCATCAGTCAGGTTCAGCACTTCTTCCTGATGGGGCATGAATTGAAGATCATTCATCTACCTTAATGCCTGTACACTGTTCAAAGATTTCAGCATCAAAGTTTGGTATTGACTTAATGTAATTCCTCTGAAAGTCTGATAAGCTGCCCCACCATAACTGACCACATTCAGATTCATTAAGCACTTTGAGATAACCGCCTGTTGTTTCATAGGTCGGATTTGCTGCCTTTCTTCATCAGTCATATCTTCTTCATACACCCATTCAACAACGTCTTTTGGTATCTGATTCAGTAAATATCTTGCATCTGATCTCAACCAATCGTTATAGGTTATATCTGACGGTTTATTGAACAGCGTGATCTTCTGTTCTTCTGTATTAAAACAACCAGTATTGAAAGAAGATTTGTTGCAGTCCCCGGTGTTCCAGTCCCCGGTGTTCCTGTTCCCGGTGTTCCAGTCCCCGGTGTTGCAGAATCCTGTGCAATCCTTTCCAGTATTTACGATTGTCAAAAGTTCCTGCCAAGGAATTTCACGCACGATCTGAATTTTATTGGTGCATGATTTCTTACCGTCTGTATCTACTTCACCAAGTGCAACTACCTCTGCAACCTTGTTTTCAGAATTAAAACTGTAATAGCTGAAACAGTCAGCAGCTTTTTCACAAAAATGAAAACCTCTATCACAACATCTTGGCTTAACATCTTCTTCAAAGATTTTTCCTACTTCATACTGGAAACCTCTGCAAGTCCAGTCAGGGTTGAATACCTTATAACCTTTAACTTCACTCATTTTCTTTCACCTCTCTATACTGTAATTCCTTCGATCTCTGCAAAACGTTTTGCGTTGATGAAGTACACCCATCTGTTATCAGATGTATGAATACCGTAACCCCAAGGGAAAACCCCTTGCTGTAACCCCTTACGAACTGTGTTGTGGTTCATTTGTAACAGCTTTGCAGCCTTTTCCACATCTAACCGGGGAATTACCCCATTTCTTAATTCAGCAGTTGGAAGTACAACCACCTGTTCATCAGATTTTGAAAAGTAATCTGATTCAAGTCCAAGTGCTACTGCAATAGCACTCTGAACATCTTCTGACGGTATCTGTTTACCTGAAAGGTACTGACTGACAGAACCTTTACTTTTTCCAGTCATACCGCACACCTGACGTTGATTCAGATGTAATTCTTGCATAGCCTGTTTTAACTTTTCACTGAATGTCATTTTGCTTCACTCCTTTGTTTGGTAGATATTTTATCTACTTTTTAAGCAAAAAAAATCTTGTTTGCTTCTTCATTCGTCAACTTCAAAAGTTCTTTCAACACTTTAATTTCAGACGCTTTGAACTCTGTTTCATTGTTGACTTTCTTCATCAATCCATAATAAGTTAAACCGCATTTTTCAGCTAAGAACTGTAACTTATAGCCGGATTCATCAATCTTTTGTCTTAACAATGTTGTGTTTGTCATTACTTCTCACCACCTTCTGTTGTTGGGAATGGGCTTTTGTTGTACTGTCTGTGTATTCTGATACCGATTCTGTCACCCGGTAATTCCTTGCGGTCAACAATACTGTATTCCTGTTTCTTTGCTTCAATATCAGCAATGTAACGATCAAGTTCAGATGCAGAATCAAATTCAAGCATCAGATCAATACAACCTGCAATTACTTTCTTCATTTGCACAACCTTCCTTTCCGATCAGCAGCCCTTTTATAAATGTTGCCTGTTATGGGGTGGTTTTATTTTTCAGGGAATCACACACCAAGAAACCCTTATCAGATTTCACACTAAAACCTGTAAACTTGCTGTCCTACTATAGAATTTTTATAGCGTGTTTTTCTATGAACCGCTGAACAGTTTCACATTAAAACTGAACAAAACCTGTCAACCACTACATAACAGACAACACTTATAAAAGAACTGCTATCTTATTTTTGACCTACCATCATCAGTACCGGGTGGTCATTTCCGGTAGACGGTCATTACTGACCGTTTCGGCTTATATCTGTTTTCCACCCTTAAAGGTTGCTACTGTAAAATATCCGTCACTTATTCGTTCACGATATACACAAAAATCACCAGTAACGATTGCACGTTTTCCTGTCTTATCCATTACCATGTAGAAAATATCAGGGTGGTGCAAACTCATTTGTTCAGCTTCTTTCATTTTCTCTTCTACACTAATTTTCATTTATTTTACCCCTCTATTAAATCCCTGATCAATATAATAACTCTGATTTTTGAACACTTTTCTGATTCTTCATAATACAGAACTTCTTTTACTGAAATCAGTTCAACCTCATAACATTCGTTGTATTCTGCCATAAGAAAATCTTCTGTTGATCTGAATGAATCCACCTCACCACAAGTTGTATTTACCAGTCTAACGTTCACATATCTGTAATTTTTCTTAAGAAGTTCCTGAACAATGCCAAGTCTTAATTCAGCCATTGTCATTTTCTGATCTTAATTTCTTCTTTCTTATAACCGTACTTCATTAAATTCATAGTCCAAACCGTCCTTTCATTCCTTTGGTTTTACCTGCTGCAACAGGTTCTTTTATTCGTTCCCGGTCATCATGGATGGGGTGAGTAACCGGGAACGGATTCAAAAAACAAAGTGCTGTGTCCTCTCGCTTGTTGATTCTTCCGTTTAACTGCTTCTTGTTTAAGGAGTAAAGTCACTATTGGCTAGTGCTGAAATGTTTTCTTCAATTAGTACAGTTCACTTTGCTTTCTTGTCCTACAGTTCCTACTTTCTTCAACTGTTTTGCCGGGTCATGTTTATTCTTCACACACTCTGTCTGATACATTTGTCAGCATAACTACCATGTTACTTGTGTGCAGCCCTATCGCTTCACCCGATCTTTCCTGCTTTCTTTGTTTTTGAAGTAGATGTTTTATCTACTGACATCATAATACATGATGGTAGATAGAATGTCAACAGTTATTTTGAAAAAACTTGAAAAAAGTTGATATTTAATCTATTTCATGGTATTCTTTACTTATAAACAAGGAAAGGAAGGTAATCTTAATGAGTATAGGTCAACGTATAAAAAGTAGACGTGAAGAATTGGGAATGTCACAGGAAGATCTTGCACATCGGATTGGTTATAAAAGTAAATCATCCATAAATAAGATTGAACTTGACATACAGCAATTAAGACAATCTAAGATTAAGCAGATTGCAGATGCACTTGAAACTACGACAGATTATATTATGGGTTGGTCTGAAAAGAAAAATGATGAACCAAAAGAAAAGCATGATGTTACTGATCTTATTAAAAATCAATATGGTTCAGACGTGTATGAACTTGTTCAGTTATATTTAAAACTGAATGAAGCAGGTAAAAAGAAGATCATGGAAGAACTTCATGATACTGCTGCACTAGAAAAATACACCGAACCTGTAAAAAGGGATGCTCAAAAAATGGCATAATGTACCAAGTTTGGAAACATCAGGAAAATATTATAATTGTAGATTTTAGAAAGGATGGTTAATCATGGGATTTTTAAGAAGTACAAAAGGCTCTATCATTAGTGACTATTTCCAGTTACAGGAAGATATTGCAGGTTTTTCAAAAGGTTATATGTATGACGTTGCGTTGTATAATGATCATTTAGAAATTACCTCAATGCAGAAACGCAAGCTGTTACTTAATTATGATCAGATCACAGATGTGTTCTATGGTGGAAAGACTGAACTTGTTCAAAAACCAAAGTCTGTGATTGGTAGGGCTGTAGTCGGTGGTGTAATATTTGGCGGTGTTGGTGCAATAGTTGGTGCTGCATCCGGTACAGGTACAAAAACCGAAAAGAAAACACACCTGTATTTTATCATCAGTTACACCAGTTCAGACGGTGAAGATAAATATATACAGTTTGAAGATACTAGAATGTACAAAGGTCTTAAGCTATCCAAAAAGCTGAAAGAGCTTGCACATATAGAATCAGCACCTACAGGTGACGTTCAGCTTTAACGGTTACGGTTGGTTACGGTTACACTTAAAATCTATATCTTATATATTTTACTTTTTAATGTACTTTATTTTTTTATTCATATAAGCGTTATATAAAGAACTTGTAACGAACCGTAGACAAGTGTAACCGCCTTGTAAATCAAGGTAATATAACTGTAACCTCGACCGTAACTAAAGCGTAACCAAGTGTAACCAGTAAATAAAAGACCCCAACCGTTGCAGCGGTCAGGGTCAGCAAAACCAAACCAAAGGAATGAAATGATTTGGACTATGCAAAAACCATTATAGCATTCATTCCTTATGGTTTCAATGAAAGGAAGTGCTATTTATGCAAGGTGGAGTAAGAAAAAGAGGTACAACATGGTCATATTATTTTGACCTTGGAAAAATTGACGGTAAAAGAAAGAAAAAAGAAAAAGGTGGGTTCAGAACTAAGAAGGAAGCTGAACAGGCATTGACTGCTGCTATGAATGAATACAATAATGCCGGGACTGTATTTGAACCGACAGAAATAACGGTTGCTGATTACCTGAATCAGTGGTTTGATCTGTACTGTAAGACCAACCTGAAATATAACACCCAAGTGGGATATTTAAGAATCATTCAAGGGCATCTAATTCCAAAGTTCGGTGTATACCGTCTAAAAGCAATCACCCCGGCAGTATTACAAGAGTATGCTGTTGAATTAAAAATGAACGGTAATTCAAAAAGTCATTTAGTTGGTATTTTGTCTGTATTCAGTGCAGCACTGAATTATGCAGTTGAACCAATGCACTATTTACAATCAAACCCTATGCAGTATGTGAAATTTCCAAAGGTTGAAAGAAAACCACGTGAACGAATTGTACTGACATTAGATGAATGGTGCAAAATTCGTGACAGATTTCAAAACACCCGGTACTACATACCTTTAATGATCGGATTTTATACAGGCTTACGAATATCAGAAACCTTTGGTCTTACTTGGGATGATATTGATTTTGATAAAAGAAAAATATCTGTAAATAAGCAGATTGTAAAACGTAACTTTGGGGCAGATGTAAGAAAGGTTGTTGAAAAGAAAGGTAAGAAAGAACAGCGTTCATCTTGGTACTTTACTACACCAAAAACATTTACTTCCATTCGTGAAGTCCCTTTTGGTGAAACACTATATCAGGCATTGAAACAGGAAAAAGCTGAACAACTTAGGAATGAAATGAAGTATGGTGAATATTACACGATTCATGTTAAAAAGATTGAAACTGATGAAAAGGGTAATGACATGATCAGGATTGTACCAATTCAAAAATGTGTTGAAAGTCCACTACAGCGTATCAGGTTGGTGTGTATTGATGAAAACGGTCAGTATACTTCCACTGATTCATTTAAGTATTGCAGTAGGGTTATACACCATGAAATGCATCTTGCCTTTGATTATCACAGCTTAAGGCACACCCACGCAACACTGTTAATTGAATCCGGTGCTGATGTTAAGAATGTTCAAACACGATTGGGACACACCAATATAGAAACTACATTGCAGACCTATGTGCATGATACAGAAAAAATGGCTGAACGTTCTGTTGATCTCTTTGAAAAAATCACACAAGCAAAAACGTCATAAATAAAAATATTGGGAGTGAATCCGCTGATTGTTCAGCGTGTTCACTCCCTTTTCTTTGTTCAGTGATGATTTTAAAAATTACGGTGGCAAATGGGTGGCAAATCGACTGAACCACACTCATAAAAGCCTGTAAAACCGCTTATTTACGTGATAATAAACAGACTGTTTCCACATACTGCTATTGGGGAACATATCGATACCCGCAGGCTCCTGCGGAACGGAAACCGTCTCATAGACCTCAGCAGGATTTTTCTCGTCACAGCGCAGATACAATTCTCCTCGCGCATAGCTATCAACTCTGTTGCGAACAGACTCAATCCCTTCTTCAATTTCACAATCCCAAATTGATGATCGCGGAAACGTGAGGTACAATATACCTGTAACTTTGGAACAATTTGTCCCGAAGGTCAGAGGTTCTAAAACAAAAGCAGAAATATCGTGAGGTTTCTGTGACATTTGGGTGCTACACTAAAAATGAAGGAGTGTGATACCATGCGAATTTTAGTAGTCGAGGATGATCGACTTTTGAATAATACTTTATGCTATAATTTGAATACTGCGGGCTATACGGTTGATTCTGTACTGACAAAATCAGCGGCCAGTGGATTCTTGACGAAGCAGGACTATGACCTGATTGTGTTGGATATAAATCTGCCGGATGGGAACGGTTTTGACTTCTGCCGGGAGGTAAAAGAACGCCGTCCTGATACGGCTATTATCTTTCTGACTGCAAATGATATGGAAAGTGATATGCTCAAAGGGTATGAACTGGGTGCAGAGGATTATGTGGCGAAGCCTTTCCCTATGAGCGTCTTTCAAAAGAAATTGGCGGTAGTGCTGGGGAGGCTGACAAAACAATATGGTGGTGATACTTATGAGGATTGCACGCTAACCATCAATTTTTCAGAAATGAGTGCTACTCTATCAGGAAAGCTACTTACATTCACGCCACTGGAATATCGACTTTTGAAAATCCTGATGAAAAATCCACAGATCGTTTTGACACGGCAAGTCTTGTTGGAAAAACTGTGGGACGCAGACGGAAATTTTGTGGATGAACACGCTCTGACTGCGGCTATCAGCCGGGTACGAAACAAAATCGAAACACCCGACCGTCAGTACATCAAAACGGTATATGGTATGGGCTATATGTGGATCGGAGGGGCACTGAAATGAATGTGCGAAAACTTTCCGTCAACAAAGCCTGTATCTTTTTAGCTGTTCTCCTGCTGACGGCAATGGTGACGGTTTCAGTGGCTTTATATGCGTTGACCCAAGATATAACCGCTGTTTGGTATGTACTATTGTTCGGCATCTTTGTGCTGTTTTGCTCTATTTGTTTTATGGTGCTGGTTCGCCGCAAATTGTCGATGTTCTCCGATGCTTTTTGCAGTTTGATGGATGATATGTTGTCCGGGAATATGCAGCTGAAACAGACTGTGGAAGAAGAAAGTCTTTTCTATAAAATTGAATATCGGTTGAACCGTTTGTATGAAGTCATGCAGGAAAGCAAGAACAGCATTGCACAAGAGCGGGCTGACTTGCAAGAACTGATTTCCGATATTTCCCATCAGGTCAAGACCCCGATTGCGAACTTGAAAATGATTAACAGCACTCTGCTTGAAAATGAAGTCCCTGTGCAAAAGCAAAAGGAGTTTCTCACAGCACAGGCCACCCAACTTGATAAACTGGATTTTCTCATGCAGGCTATGATTAAAACCTCGCGTCTGGAAACAGGTGTAATTTCTCTGGAAAAGAAAAGCCAACCGCTTTATGACACGCTTGCCGCCGCATTGGGAGGTATCCTTCTGAACGCCGAGAAAAAACAGATCAATGTTCAAGTGGACTGCCCGGAGAGCTTGATCGTTTCTCATGACAGAAAATGGACAGGTGAAGCGCTGTTCAACATTTTGGATAATGCGGTGAAATATACGCCGGAGGGCGGTCAAATCCGGGTTTCGGTTGAAAGTTGGGAAATGTATGTGAAAATTGACATTACTGATACAGGCATTGGCATCTCAGAACAGCATCAGGGGGCAATTTTCAAGCGGTTCTATCGGGAGGACATCGTACATGATGTAGATGGAATTGGTATTGGTCTGTATCTGGCTCGTGAGATCGTAACCTTGCAAGGCGGTTATATTCGGGTAACATCCGAGGTTGGGAAGGGGTCAACCTTTTCTGTTTTCCTGCTTCGAGAACAGAGTAAGTACGCCGAAGAATAAATGTCACAGGCTTATGACATTTAGAACCGAATTGTCCAAAAATAATTTATAGCTCGTGACATTCCTGTGAGGTTTGGTCGTTACAATGGGCTTAACGAAAGAAAGGATGGTGTTCTTTATGAGCATTTTGCAAACGACTGAACTAAAAAAATATTATGGTTCAAAGCCCAATATTACGAAAGCACTGGATGGCGTAACCCTCTCCATTGAGGATGGGGAGTTCGTGGCTATTGTTGGTACTTCTGGCAGTGGAAAATCCACACTTTTGAATATGATGGGAGGATTGGATACTCCAACTTCCGGCAGTATCAAAGTAAAAGGAAAAGAATTGTCGAAATTCAAGGATGAACAGCTTACCATCTTCCGCAGACGCAACATCGGTTTTATCTTTCAGAATTACAATCTTGTTCCTGTGTTGAACGTCTATGAAAATATTGTTTTGCCGGTGGATCTGGATGGTGATACCGTTGATAAGTATTTCATGAATGAAGTCGTGAAAATGCTGGCTCTCGATGAAAAGCTGTACAGTATGCCTAACAATCTGTCCGGTGGTCAGCAGCAGCGTGTAGCGATTGCCCGCGCCCTTGTTTCTAAACCGGCTATCATCCTGGCCGACGAACCTACTGGAAACCTTGATAGCAGAACCAGCAGCGATGTATTGGGTCTTTTGAAAATGACCAGCCAGAAATTTCATCAGACCATTGTGATGATTACTCATAACAATGAGATCGCCCAGCTTGCCGACCGCATTATTCGTATTGAGGACGGCCGGATTTCCGAGTAAAGGGGGCGAAAACATGACAGATATTTTATTTGGGAATAACAACAGACCTGTCTTGAAACTTCTGGCAAAGCGCTCGTTGAAAGCTCAAAAAAATACGATTGCGGTATTAGCAATCATGCTTGCTACGTTGCTTTTTACCAGTTTGTTTACGATTGCCATTAGCTTGCAGACTGCTATGCAGGAAAGTAATATGAGAACAACCGGCACTTCTGCCCATGCTGGTATCAAGCGTTTATCCTGGGAAGAATATGAGAAGCTGTCATCGGATACAGGAATAAAAGACATCGGATATTCAATTATCATAGGAAATGCCGTGGGCGATGATTTCAATAAGACGCCGACGGAACTGCGATATGGTGATGAAACTTATTCGGAACTGACCTTTAATACTCCTGATACCGGACATCTGCCGGAACAAAAAAATGAGATCGCCACCAGTCGTATTGTTCTGGATGCGATGGGACTGCCGGATAAAGTCGGCACACAAATGGAGTTGACATTTACAACCGATACGGATACATTTACCGATACCTTTACGCTTTGCGGCATTTGGGATGGGGATGCTGTGGCGTACCGTCAAACAATGCTATTATCCAAAAAATATACAGAACAGGTAGCTCCGGTCATCCACGGGGAAACGGACGGAACAACCCCACCTGTGGGAACCGGTTATATTGATGCTGTTATGATGATGCCTACGGCATGGAATATTGAAAAGCAGGCATTAGAGGTGACTTCCAAATACGGTTTAGATGAACGGGTAAGTATTAACGACGCTTACGGAATGGCAACGGTCAGCCTTTCTTCCATGCTGCCCCTTGTGGCCGGTATTGCGGTTATCTTTATCGCAGGTTATCTTCTAATCTACAATGTGTTTTATATTTCTATCGCACAGGATATTCGGTTTTATGGAATGTTGAAAACACTGGGAACCACCGCAAGACAAATAAGGAAAATCGTTTATAGAAAAGCAATTAAGCTATCTCTTATGGGTATTCCTATTGGACTATTGTTGGGATGGCCGATTGGTCGGTTGTTGCTGCCTGCGATTGTAAATATGCTGACGGATGATATAAGGGTCGTTACTACGGTAAATCCATTGATCTTTTTGGTAGCGATTGTCTTTTCCGCAATTACAGTTTTCATTAGCTGCCAAAAACCTGCGATATTGGCGGCTAATGTTTCTCCGATGGAGGCGCTGCACTATATTGAACAGACTGGTGGAAAGAAAAAGCAGCGGCGCAGTAAACATATCAGCACAATGATGATGACAAAGAACAATCTGACTCGAAACAAGAAAAAAGTAATGATTGTTACTTTGTCTTTTTCCCTTAGTATTGTTCTCTTGAATAGCGTTTATACCTATGTGACCTCCTTTGACTTTGATAAGTTTGTGGCTGATTTCAGCCTTACAGATTTTACAGTTTCCGATACAACAGTAATTAACAATTATGCACCATATAACACAGCGAATGTAAGCCAAGATTTTATTAACCAGGCGGAAAGTTTGAATGGTCTTGAAGATATAGGAAATATCTACTTATGGACTTCCAAACAGCCACTTTCTGAAAACGACCTCGCCCGATTACAGGAACTCTCTGCTTCTTCCAGCGATATTGCAAATGAACTGGAAAATTATAGGGTTCGACAGGAACATGGTGTGAATGTATATGGCTTGGATGATTTTCCGGCAGAATATGTACAGGTGTTAGACGGTGAACTAAACACGGAACAGTGGAAAGCTGGAAACGGCGTGTATGTAACTCCGTTGCGAATGATGGGTGATGGTTCTCTTTGCTTGTATAAACCAGGCGATCAAATTAGCGTGACACAGCTTGATGGTACAAATAAAGTGTATGATGTGCTGGCTATAGTAAGTATTCCAAACGCGTTACAAACTCCTTTGCAGCTAGACATGGGATTGGACTATATTTTCCCAACCAATGAACTTTTGGGGAATATGGTATTCGCCGACCAGCCGGCCATGAAAACAATCTTCAATGTGGATGAAGAACACCAGCTTGCCACAGAAAACTGGCTGAAAAATTACACTACGAATACGGATATCTCTCTGGATTATCTTTCAAAAGTGACCCTGCGGCAGACCTTTGACGGGATGATCAATATGTACCGTCTTGTGGGCGGCACTCTTTGTGCGATATTGGCCTTGATCGGCATACTGAACTTTATCAACTCCATAACAACCTCTATCCTGTCCCGATACAGAGAAATTGCAATGCTGCAATCGGTAGGTATGACAGGACGGCAGGTTAAGCAAATGCTAATATATGAAGGAATTGGTTATTCCCTCTTGGGTCTTTTAGGTTCTCTGGTACTGTCCGTTGTGGCAAGTCTAACGGTCATTCGAATGACAGGTGCGGAATTAACCTATTTTACATGGCATTTTACCTTGCTTCCGGTATTTCTCTGTATTATCCCTCTGATTCTTATTACAACCATTGTTCCTTTGGTTTGCTATAACAAAATGGCACAAAAAACGGTGGTAGAGCGGTTACGCATTGCCGAGTAACACTACGGAAGATACTGCAGTAGCTGGTTAATCCCCGCTACAAACTCCTTTGACAGTGTGTTTTTCCAATAGGCGCTATTAACAAAAAAGACCCTGAGGGGCTGGAAAATCCAGTTCATCAAGGTCTAATCTTACGTTTGGACAAATTTATTTAGTTGGTTGGGCGATTTACCCCTTTACAGGATAGATCACTTTACCCTCTCACAAATATGTCATAGGGCAATCTCTTTCATTCTGTTTCGGGGCAAAGTTTTTATCCTGTATAAATTCTTTGTCCTTCAGAGATTTCCCTGTTCATTTATGTTCCAAACATAAAATAGATTGCTTCAGAGTAATACCCTTTAACTCTGCATTAGATTTTTTGTTCCTCATAAAATTAGTATTTTATGTGTAAATCAAGCCCCTTGAAAGCCCTTAAAATAAGGCTTTTCTCTACTTTCAAATTGTCATGCCCTGTATTGCATTTTCATATAAAAATTGTTTCAGTTCTTCGTTCTTACCAGTATTATAATAATTCAGCAATATTGTATTAAACTGTTCCATATATTTATCTGTAATTGTCATAATACCAGAACCAGAAGAAACCAGAATCTTATTTGAAAGCATTAAACTGGTACGTTTATTTCCATCCCAGAAGAACTGACCTCTTGTTCCCCATACAAAAGCTTCCAATGCTTTATCTGTTGCGGAAGCATTTGATGTAGATAAACTACTTTTTAATTCTTCTATTGTTTTTTCCTTATTTGGAATCGGAGGTTCATAATCCGTTCCTGAAATCCCCACAATTCCAGTACGTAGCTTTCCCCACTCAAGAGCTTCATTTCTGGCTATATATTCATTTAATTTACACCAATATTCAAATGTAACTTCTTCATTTACTGTACCCAACAGGAATTTCCACGCATCACGCATATTTAATATTGCCTGAATATCATCGAGCTGTACATTAGGTACATTTACACCATTTAATATCGTCTGCGTCTGCGGAAATGTAACTGCCCTGTTTTCCATTTTCATCCCACAGTATACATTCTCATCCCATTTCTTCTTTGCCAGAAACAAACTCTGTTCAGGGGATAAATGAAATTTATCTTCAAACATTGACATCATATATACACCTCTTTTCAGCTTGTTTCTACATTATAGCATCGTTCTATATAGTTGTCATGTAGATACTAATATCTTCTCATTAAAAGCAAGGTGATACACTCATCCTTTTTTCCAACAAAAAAGACCTTGTAAGTCTGATATTTTCATCAGACCAACAAGGTCAATTCTTACGTTTGGACAATTACTTGATTAACTGTAATTAGTAAATCAAATTTTCATGTTACAGGACGGTTATTTTTATTTTGCTTTAAAGTGTTTTTCTTGAGTTCAACTGGATAGTTTTTTTGCCCTAAAACTGGATAGAAGCCTTTGCCCTGTGATAAAATATTTTATTATTTATTCTTCTGTGCAATCGCTGCCTGCGCTGCGGCCAAGCGGGCAATCGGTACGCGGAACGGGGAGCAGGACACATAGTCCAGTCCAAGCTTATTGCAGAACTCTACGGATGTCGGATCACCGCCATGCTCGCCGCAAATACCGATGTGGAGCTTCGGATTTACAGATTTGCCAAGCCGGATCGCCATCTCCATGAGCTTGCCGACGCCGTTCTGGTCAAGCTTTGCGAACGGATCGTTCTCAAAGATCTTTGCGTCATAATATGCATTCAGGAACTTGCCTGCGTCGTCACGGGAGAAGCCGTAGGTCATCTGAGTCAGATCGTTCGTGCCGAAGCAGAAGAAGTCTGCATCCTTTGCGATCTCATCTGCGGTCAGTGCTGCACGCGGAATCTCGATCATGGTACCTACCTCATACTTGAGATCCACACCGGATGCTGCGATCTCAGCGTCTGCGGTCTCTACGACTGCCTTCTTCACATATTCCAGCTCCTTATTGTCACCAACGAGCGGGATCATGATCTCCGGCTTTACGCTCCAGTTTGGATGCGCCTTCTGTACATTAATCGCCGCACGGATGACTGCCTGTGTCTGCATCTTTGCGATCTCCGGGTAGGTGACAGCCAGACGGCAGCCACGGTGACCCATCATCGGGTTGAACTCATGCAGGGAGTTGATAATGTTCTTGATCGTCTCAACGGACTTGTGCTGTGCGTCAGCCAGCTTCTCGATATCCTCCTCCTCAGTCGGTACGAACTCATGAAGCGGCGGATCCAGGAAACGGATCGTGACCGGGCAGCCCTCCAGTGCCTCGTAGAGCTTCTCAAAGTCGCTCTGCTGTTCCGGAAGAATCTTTGCCAGTGCAGTCTCTCTCTCTTCTACCGTCTCAGAGCAGATCATCTCACGGAATGCCTCGATACGGTTGCCCTCGAAGAACATATGCTCGGTACGGCAAAGGCCGATGCCCTCTGCGCCAAGCTCACGTGCCTTCTTTGCATCATGCGGTGTATCTGCGTTGGTACGAACCTTCATGGTGCGGTATTTGTCTGCCCAACCCATGATTCGTCCGAACTCGCCTGCGATCGTCGCGTCTACCGTCGGGATAACTCCATCGTAAATGCAGCCGGTAGAACCATCAATGGAGAGCCAGTCCCCTTCATGGTACTCTTTGCCTGCCAGAACAAACTTCTTATTTGCTTCATCCATTGCAATCTCAGAGCATCCGGATACACAGCAGGTACCCATACCACGTGCCACAACAGCTGCATGGCTCGTCATGCCACCGCGCACGGTCAGAATACCCTGTGCGCTCTTCATGCCCTCGATATCCTCCGGAGAAGTCTCCAGACGTACCAGTACGACCTTCTCACCACGCAGGTTCCATGCTTTTGCATCCTCTGCGGTGAATACAATCTTTCCGCATGCAGCTCCCGGAGAAGCAGCCAGCGCTCTTGCTACCGGAGTCGCTGCCTTTAATGCTGCCGCGTCGAACTGCGGATGCAGCAGGGTGTCAAGATTACGCGGATCGATCATTGCTACTGCCTTCTCCTCGGTAATCATTCCTTCGTCTACCAGATCACACGCAATCTTCAGTGCGGCCTTTGCGGTACGCTTACCATTTCTCGTCTGCAGCATATACAGATGACGATCCTCGATCGTAAACTCCATATCCTGCATATCTCTGTAATGATCTTCCAGTGTATTGCAGATATTTGTGAACTGCTCGTAT
This sequence comes from Lachnospiraceae bacterium, assembly GCA_902363135.1. Classification (GTDB taxonomy): domain Bacteria; phylum Bacillota; class Clostridia; order Lachnospirales; family Lachnospiraceae; genus Choladousia. The sequence goes on along the minus strand of CABIZF010000001.1, from coordinate 346,674 downwards.
ACTTCCGGCATAACTTCCTGCAGCTGTGCGATCTTCTGCGGAGTACGTACACCGGCTACGACGTCCTCGCCCTGTGCATTCATCAGGAATTCACCCATCAGATGCTTCTCACCGGTCGCCGGGTCACGGGTAAATGCAACACCGGTACCTGAGGTATCGCCCATATTTCCGAATGCCATCATCTGTACATTAACTGCCGTACCCCAGGAATACGGAATATCATTATCGCGGCGGTATACATTTGCACGCGGATTGTCCCAGGAACGGAATACCGCCTTGATCGCCTCCATCAGCTGTACCTTCGGGTCCGTTGGGAAGTCTTCGCCGATCTTTTCTCTGTACTCAGCCTTGAACTGATTCGCCAGCTCCTTCAGATCCTCTGCAGTCAGTTCAACGTCCTGTGTCACGCCCTTCTCTGCCTTCATTTTGTCGATCAGCTCTTCAAAATACTTTTTGCCGACCTCCATAACGACATCGGAGAACATCTGGATAAATCTACGATAGCAGTCCCATGCCCAACGCGGATTGCCGGACTTTGCAGAAAGGACCTCTACAACCTCTTCATTCAGTCCAAGGTTCAGGATGGTATCCATCATACCCGGCATGGATGCACGCGCTCCGGAACGAACGGAGACAAGCAGCGGATTCTCTTTGTCACCGAACTTTTTCCCGGTGATGCCTTCCATCTTCTCAATGGCCTCCATGATCTGGTCCATAATCTCGTCGTTGATCTTTCTGCCATCCTCATAGTACTGTGTGCAGGCCTCTGTCGTAATCGTAAAGCCCTGCGGCACCGGCAGACCGAGATTGGTCATCTCCGCCAGATTTGCGCCTTTTCCTCCGAGAAGATTTCGCATATCTGCGTTTCCTTCCGTAAACATATAGACCCATTTTGCCATGTTTCATATTCCTCCTAAAATGAATTCAAATAACTGCCTGAATACCACTTTTTTCCACAACAGTATCCAGTCAGCGCCTCTGTATCTTATTGTAACATATTTCTACATACAGTCAAGTTTTTCCGTGATTCTTTATGTATTTTTTCGCATCCACGCGTGATTGTTTTGTTAAACTTTTGTCATTTTACCGAATTTCAGCTGGTTTTTCCACGTTTTGCATACATATGTGTTTCCCCCTCACCTCTGCCCGCACCTGCTGCACCGCCATACACGAACCAGAATCCTGCAGGGATGCCGGCAGCAGTCGCCAGTTCAGGAATACCGACAAAGCATCCAGCTGATATCACAGCGTGCAAAATGCCCGGCTTCATTTCGTAAGCCGGGCACATAATTACCGTATTTTGCTCTGTGCATTGAAAGCAGAGGACATGCTGATTCGAAGCTTATCGGTTAAAATTCCATCTTCTTCTCAAAGTAGGCCTTCAGATCCTCGATCTTCACACGCTCCTGCTCCATCGTGTCACGATCGCGGACGGTGACTGCACCGTCGGTCTCGGACTCGAAATCGTAGGTCACGCAGTACGGAGTACCGATTTCATCCTGTCTTCTGTAACGCTTTCCGATATTTCCTCTGTCATCAAACTCACAGTTATAATATTTGGAAAGCTCTGCATAAATCTTCTCTGCGCCCTCGTTGAGCTTCTTAGAGAGCGGAAGTACGCCGATCTTGACCGGTGCAAGCGCCGGATGGAAATGAAGCACAGTACGCATATCCGGCTTCTCCTCGGTGCCGATATTTTCCTCATCGTATGCACTGCACAGGAACGCCAGTACGACACGGTCTGCGCCAAGTGAAGGCTCAATAACGTACGGAATATATTTTTCCTTCTTCTCATCATCGAAGTAGGACATATCCTGTCCGGATACATTCTGGTGCTGCGTCAGATCGTAATCGGTACGGTCCGCAATGCCCCACAGCTCACCCCATCCGAACGGGAAAAGATACTCGATGTCGGTCGTTCCCTTGCTGTAGAAGCAAAGCTCTTCCGGATCATGGTCGCGCAGGCGCAACTCATCCTCTTTCATGCCGAGAGACTTCAGCCAGTTAAAGCAGAAGCTTCTCCAGTACTGGAACCACTCAAGATCCGTCCCCGGAACACAGAAGAACTCCAGCTCCATCTGCTCAAACTCACGTGTACGGAAGGTAAAGTTGCCCGGTGTGATCTCATTACGGAAGGACTTTCCGATCTGTCCGATACCAAACGGCAGCTTCTTTCTGGAAGTACGCTGTACGTTCTTAAAGTTGACAAAGATACCCTGCGCCGTCTCCGGTCTTAAGTAAACCGTGTTCTTCGCATCCTCCGTAACACCCTGGAAGGTCTTGAACATCAGGTTGAACTGACGGATATCCGTAAAATTATGCTTGCCGCAGGTCGGACACGGTATGTTGTGCTCGTTGATGAAATCGGTCATCTCCTGCTGAGAAAATGCATCGATCGGCTTTGGCAGCTCAATGCCCTTCTCCTGACAGTAATCCTCGATCAGCTTGTCTGCACGGAAACGCTCGTGGCACTCCTTACAGTCCATCAGCGGATCTGCAAATCCGCCAAGATGTCCGGATGCCACCCAGGTCTGCGGATTCATCAGAATCGCACAATCGACGCCGACATTGTACGGATTCTGTGTGATGAATTTCTGCCACCACGCTTTTTTTACATTATTCTTCAGCTCTACGCCCAGGTTTCCATAGTCCCATGTATTTGCAAGGCCACCGTAAATCTCAGAGCCCGGATACACAAATCCTCTTCCCTTTGCAAGTGCCACAATTTTGTCCATAGTCTTTTCCATACTGATCCTCCTCAAACCAGATTTACCGGCATCCATCCGGCATAGTATTTATGATAAACATGCATTGCATGTCTATTCCTGATATATAATATACACCCGGCTCGCCGCAGCCTTCTCGTCAAAGCTCTTCTCTTCTCCTATATAGACCTGCTTCGATGGCAGCTCCAGGCCTTTGTCGGTCGCTTCCTCTGCGGTCTTCCCGGTCGCGTTCACATCGTTAGACGCAAGCACCTCTGCATTGCTGGTCGTGTACAGCACATTCCCCGGCACGTGCACCTCGAGCGGTGCGGTCACTACGAGTACCTCCGCCGCCATTTTTTTGACGACCTCGCTTCCGGAAACAGCCGAGCCCTGCACAACACCATTTTTTACCTTTTTAAAGGATCCGTCAAAAAGATACCCTTCCAGCTGTGCATTGATCATGGAACCGCTGTAGAATTCTACATTATTAAATACCGCATAGTCATTCGCAGTGGCATATTCCATCACAAGATGCACCTTTCCGTCATCCGACGCTTCGTAGCTCTTTACCTGAATCGTATTCTCGCCGTGTTTGGAATTATAATCCGCCACGTCGGATGTGATCATCTTTTCCAGTTCTGATGCACTGTAGTAGGATTCATCCAGTGTGTCCTGCACATATTCCGTGATCACACCGTCCTCGCTGATGGAGATCGCCGCATCTTCCTGTGGCTCCCATTTCTGCTGCTGATCCAGCATCTCACAGCCGCCAAGCAGCATTACTCCCAATCCAAGTGCCGCTACAGCCGCTATCCTTCCTGCTCTCATGTACTTCCTCCCGTGCATCTCAGTCTTTCGTGCCGGCGCCTTCGCACCATCTCTGTATTATACCGTCATTCCCGCTTTGTTTCAACCATTGTTTTTAAAATATCCAGGGATTTGAAATTCCGATCCAGATAGCGGTTGAAATGGTTCTGTACCCGGCGAAATTCCCGAAACGCCTCCGGTGTAAGCGTAAACCCGTACAGCTTCTGAAGCGGAGCGGTCAGGACATAGGCAATCGCGCACCGAACCGCCTCGGAAAGCGACGAATCCTCCGCCGTCTCATATGGATACTCGCCGTTTTGTACCATCGCTTTCATCTCAAAGATGCATCGGACCAGCTCATAGTCCAGCCGGGCATCCTGAAGCGCCCGCAAGGTCACATACAGAAGATTCAGCATCGGGCCGCCATCCAGATTTTCCCTTGTGTAGTATTCTGCTACCTCCATAAAATAGCAGCCATAGCAGGCCTTCTCAAAGTCCTCGCGGATATCCATAAAATACTGTTCAATCTCGGCCTGTACGAGTGTGTAGGCGTCCCTCCCTTCATAAACAGTAAAGGTACCAAACACAAACGGCGCCGTCGATGCGATCAGCGGACTCTTTGGCTTTCGTGCTCCACGTGCAAAAGCAGTGATCCTGCCCCGCTCCTTTGTCAGGATCACCGTTCGCCTGTCATATTCTCCGGAGGGAGCCGCCCTGAGCACCATCCCTCTTACCTTCAACGGTTCGCTCATACCGTTTTCGTCCTTTCCGGCCCGCAGTAAAAACTATATTTCCTTCTTGTCATAGCCGAAGTTCTTAATCATAAAATCGCTGTCGCGCCAGTCCTTCTTCACCTTGACCCAGAGCTGGAGATTCACCTTCATTTCCAGCATGTTTTCGATCTCCCGGCGCGCCTGCGAGCCGATCTTGCGCAGCATCGCTCCACCCTTTCCGATGATAATACCCTTGTGGGAATCCCGCTCGCAAATGATCGTCGCGTCGATATCCATCATCGATCCGTCCGGTCGCTCCCGCATCCGGTCGATCGCCACAGCGATGCCGTGCGGTATCTCTTCTTCCAGACAGCGCAACGCTTTTTCCCGGATCATCTCTGCCACGATCTGACGCTGAGGCTGATCGGTGATCGTATCATCATCAAAATATTTCGGACCATACGGCAGGAATTTGAAGATCGCATTGATGACACGCTCCATATTAATGCCACGCAGGGCGCAGACCGGAATCACATCTTCAAAATCATAGAGCTCGCGATAATGTGCCATGTATTCCGGAAGCTTTTCCTTGTCCGCCATGTCGATCTTATTCATAATCAGGATAACCGGCGTCTTCGACTTTTTGAGCTGCTCTGCAATGTGCCGCTCTCCTTTCCCGATGAAGTCTGTCGGCTCTACGAGCCAGAGCACGACATCGACCTCCTTTAGGGTCTGCTCCGCTACGCTGACCATATACTCCCCAAGCTTGTTTTTTGCCTTGTGAATGCCCGGTGTATCCAGAAATACGATCTGACCCTGTTTTGAGGTATAGACCGTCTGAATGCGGTTCCGTGTCGTCTGCGGCTTATTTGATGTGATCGCGATCTTCTGTCCGATCAGATGATTCATCAAGGTCGATTTTCCAACGTTCGGCCTGCCGATCAGTGTCGCAAAGCCGGATTTAAAATTTGCACTTTCCATATAATTCTTCCTCTTCCTTTGTGATGCGGGCATTAACACAGCGGTGCAATCCGCTCAAACAGCTCCTTGCTCTCTCTGATCTTCTGCTCGTTTCCGATGACACAGAGATTCTGCTGATCAAGCACCGCTCGAATCTGCGAAGCCAGCGCGCGGATCTGCTCACAGGTCGCATTCAATATCTCATCCCGCTCCTTCTGCACCTCTTCCTCTGTGATCTCGCAAAAATATGCATTCAATGAACGGCTGCCCTTCATGGACGGGGTCAGCGGTGTGTCGAGCTCACTGATTGTCCCGATGATATACTTCGTCATCTCACGCTCATCTGCCTCGAACTGCTCCAGATACGCCGGAATGCCGTCATAGACCTCATTCGTCTTTGCCAGCTTCGGATCGCGATAGGAGACAAACATTGTGTCACCACCTCTTCCAAACGCCGACATACAGCCATAGGCTCCGCCGAGCACACGGATGTTCTGCCACAGATAGTCGTAATTCATCATGACCTTGACAATCTGAAGCAGGCCTGTGTATGCAAAGCCTTCCTTTGCAAAATTTCCCGCACGCGCGACATACTGCACCTGTCCTGCTGTCGTAAAGCCTTCATTTTTCCGGGACAGCACGAGTGTATTTTCCTTCAGAGCAGCCGTCGCGCAAGGAAGTGCCGCATAAAAGCCGGTAAACGGCTCCCGCATTGCTTCCAATCCATCCACATCACAGGTCAGGCTGACAAACAGTCCCTCTTTGCAAAACAGCGCTTCTGTCAACTCCTGCAGCTTCGCGCGCAGGGCATCTTTTTTCTCCTCAAAATGCTCCACCAGTTCCGCAACAAGCTGATAAAAACCAATACCGCCCACTGCATCGCCAAATGCAGAAAACTGTGAAAAATACGACAGTGCACGGGTACCTGCGCTCCTGTGTCCATTCGCGGCAAGCTGCATCGAAAGACGGGATTTCAGTTTTGTCAGAATCTCGTACATTCTCCGGTCATCGTCAAATTTTGAGTGCAGCGCAATCTCTTCGGCCATCTGATATGCATATGGAAGCTTCTCATACAGCACACTCGCCCGAATGCCCGCAAATGCCCGGATCGCATTTTCGCCCTTCTTCGGATACATGCTGAGTCCCACGGAAATGCCGCCGGTGTTGCCGTTGATCTCGTTATTTAATTCCTGGTAGGTGTAGTGTTCGGTATTTACCATGCCGAGCACCGCCTTTAATACACCGAGATATGGGATATCCTCCCGCGCCACACGACCGATGTCAAAAAGCAGGTCGAGATAGGCAATGCCATTGGAAAATACGTCGTGGTGCAGGATCTTCACGCCTTCCCACTCGTACTCGGCATTCTGGAAGCCTGCTGCCTTCTTCCCGATGTCCTCACGCTTCAGCATCGGGATGAGACGCAGCTCCTCCGGTGTCTGTGGTGCTTCCTGAAATGCCTTGAGCTGTTTCGTTTTCTCGACGAGTGCCAGCACCTCTTCCCCGGAAAGCGACGCCTTATATGTCTGCAGCTTCTCTGCCAGAAGCGCGTCCTTTTCTGCTGTCAGGCCACGCTTTGGTACCGCGGTCAGTATTGTGCCATGGGTATTATTCAGAAGATACTTTCGGATCAGCTCTTCAAAATAACCGGTCTTTACATCTTCCTTCATCTGTGCATATACATCAAACCGCAAATAATCAAACGGACGCTCGGCATCATACAGCCAGCTATCAAATACGTCCAGTCCATACATCAGTCCCTTCGGATATGCGCCGTAGTCTGCTTCACGCGCCTTGAATTCCATCGTATTGATCCCAGCCAGCAATGCCTTTTTATCAATGCCATGCTCTGCTGTCTCTTCCAGAGTCTTCCGGATAATCTGAACAAAACGCGCTTCATCTTCCGCATTTGCATTTTTCGCGATGATGCTGTACGTTGGCTGCAGGATACCGCTCTCGTATGAGCTCATGATATCCGTCCCGATCCCCGCATCCAGCAGTGCCTGCTTCAGCACCGCTCCCGGCGAAGACAGCAGTGCGTAATCCAGCACCGCGAACGCATTGGAAAGTTCCACGTCCAGGCTCGTGCCGACGACGACATTGTACGTCAGGTAAGTCGCATCCCTGACCGGATCTTCCTCGGCAACCGGATATTCCCGCAGTATGTGCCGCATTTCGTCAAACGGCTGCTGCATCGGAATCTCTGAATCTATCGAAAGCGCATCAAACTGACTCAGATAATGCTCGTCTATCCAGTTCAGCCGCTCCTCAAAATCCATGTCCCCGTAAAGATAAATGTAGCTGTTCGACGGGTGATAATATTTCCGGTGAAAATCAAGGTACTGTTCATAGGTCAGCTGTGGAATACAGTCCGGATCTCCGCCGGATTCGACACCATACGGCGTATCCGGGAATAGCGTATTCATGATCTCCCGTTCAAGCACCTCCTCCGGAGAAGAAAAGGCACCCTTCATCTCATTGTAGACAACACCATTGTAGGTCAGATCCGCATCCGGAGATTCGAGCTCATAGCTCCAGCCCTCCTGACGGAAAATTGCTTCCTTTTTATAAATATTCGGATAAAATACCGCGTCCAGATAGACATGCATCAGGTTACAGAAATCGGTATCATTGCAGCTTGCAAGCGGATACATCGTCTTATCCGGATAGGTCATTGCATTCAGAAATGTATTCAGGGAGCCCTTTACCAGTTCCACGAATGGATCCTTCGTCGGGAACTCCCGGCTACCACACAAAACCGTGTGCTCTACGATATGCGCCACTCCCGTACTGTCTGCCGGCGGCGTGCGAAAGGCGATATTAAACACCTTATTTTCATCGTCATTTTCCAGCACGAGCACGCGTGCATGTGTCTTTCGGTGTTCCAGAAGATAGCCTTCGGTATGGATATCCGTCAGTGTTTCCCGCCTGATCAGCCGGTACTGCGCTATTTTTTCCAGATTCATTTGAGTTCCTCCGTTTTTCTCATTTATTCTTGCTATTTTCTTTTATTTTTCCGGTTTGCCGCCAGACAATACCCGCCCATGCACAAAGCGCTTCCTGCCAGCACACAAATCAGAATTGCCAGGGCACAGTGCAGAAAAAAAGCATCCGGCAAAATCAGAATCACCGGATCGGTCGCCGGGTCAAAGAGCCAGTAGTCATTGGAAAACATCACGTGGTGAAACCCGATAAAAAACGCTTCCCAATTGGATGCGATCATCGCTCCGGCCGCAAGCGGCAGGACAATCGCAAGAATCGCTGTCAGCTTCAGGCTGCGGCGGCTTCCTCTTCGCAGTTTTCCCCATTCTCCGATAAAAAACACAGCTGCTGATCCAATCATCAGATACTGCAGTGCGACAAAGATCCGCCGCACCTCTGCAAAATGGATCTGTCCATGCTCCGACATCGGAAAATCGGGAAACTGCAGGGTATCCTCTCCCTTCCAGAACAGGTTGTAATCGATCAGCGCATCATAATTTTCCCGAATCTGCTCTTTCGTCAGGTCGACCTCTTTTGTCAGATGTAATGTATCAATATCATGATAGTAAATCACCCGGATATTCAGCACGAGCACGACCGACGCACTCAGAATAAAAAGGCAACCGATGAGTGCAAGTAACAGATCTGTGATCGCCACCGCAAATTTCTTTTTCTCCATGCTGTCTTCACTGGTTCTCCTTCCCTTGCCGGTATCTTTCATAATAGCATAGAAAACGAAAACTGTAAACTCCGGAAGAAATACAAGACTATGAGCCCAGAACAAGAAACATCCACCGCCAGACGCACGAAAAAGGAGCGCCGCATACGCAGCGCCCCTTCCTTAAAACTTCGCTTGGACTCTTATCGAAATCAGTCCTGCTTACCGTAAAGGGTAATCAGTCTGTTCAGATATTCATATCTTTCTTTATTGCACTCAGCATTCTTCGCAAACAGCTTCTCAGCTCTCTCCGGATTTGCTCTCTTCAGGGAGTTGTAACGAACCTCACCGTTCAGGAACTCCATCAGATCTCCTGTCGGAGCCTTGGAATCCAGAGTGAACTTGTCATCAGCAGCCGGATTGAAGCGGAACAGATGCCAGTAACCAGCCTTTACAGCCAGCTCTTCCTCTGTCTGAGCCTTGCTCATGCCCTTCTTGATACCATGGTTGATACACGGAGCGTAAGCAATGATGAGGGACGGTCCCGGATAAGCCTCTGCCTCTGCAAGAGCCTTAACGGTCTGGTTGTAATCTGCACCCATAGCGATCTGAGCAACGTATACATAGCCGTAGCTCATTGCGATGCTTGCCATATCTTTCTTCTTTACTTCCTTACCACCGGCAGCGAACTGTGCTACAGCACCCGGCTGTGTGGACTTGGAAGCCTGTCCGCCTGTGTTGGAGTAAACCTCGGTATCAAATACCATGATGTTGATATCCTTGCCGCTTGCAAGTACATGGTCAACACCGCCGAATCCGATATCGTATGCCCATCCGTCACCACCGAAGATCCACTGGGACTTCTTGCCAAGGTAATCCTTGTTCTTCAGGATATCCTGAGCCTTCTCGCATCCGCATGCCTCAAGAGCAGCGATCAGCTTCTCGGTAGCTGTGCCATTGGTAGCACCTACTGCGTAGGTATCCAGCCATGCCTGACCAGCTTCCTTTACGTCTGCCGGAGCATCGCCAGCTACAAGAGCCTCAACCTTTGCCTTCAGACCATCTCTGATTGCGTTCTGAGCAAGCAGCATACCATAACCAAACTCTGCGTTGTCCTCGAACAGAGAGTTGGACCATGCCGGGCCCTGTCCCTTTTCGTTTACCGTGTACGGTGTGGACGGTGAAGAGTTACCCCAGATAGAGGAGCATCCGGTAGCGTTTGCGATGTACATTCTGTCACCGAACAGCTGTGTGATCAGCTTCGCATACGGAGTCTCGCCACATCCTGCACAAGCACCGGAGAACTCGAGCAGCGGCTGCTTGAACTGGGAACCCTTAACAGTATTCTCTTTGAACTTCTCTACTACATCAGCCTTTGCCGGCAGCTCTACTGCATAGTCAAATGCAGCCTGGCATCCTGCGTTCGCTTCCATGTTCTCCATAGCAATTGCCTTTGCACCCTTCTTGCCCGGGCAGACATTTACACAGGAGCCGCATCCGGTACAGTCAAGGGCAGATACAACAAGTGCGAACTTGTAATCAGCCATACCGGTCATCGGCAGAGTCTTTGTTCCTTCCGGAGCAGCAGCAGCCTCAGCCTCGGTCATAGCAACCGGACGGATAACTGCGTGTGGGCAAACGTAGGAACATCTGTTACACTGGATACAATTTTCCGGATTCCATACCGGGATATCCACTGCGATACCACGCTTCTCGAATGCAGCTGCACCTGACGGTGTGGTACCATCTACATAATCCTTGAATGCAGATACCGGAAGATTATTACCCTCCTGAGCATTTACTGCATGCTGGATGTTATTTACGAAATCTACAACGTCCTGTCTCTTGCCGGTAACAGCCTTTGCGATGATGTCCTCATCCTCAGCGTTCTTCCAGCTCTCCGGAACCTGAATCTCAACAACCTGCTTAGCGCCGGCGTCGATTGCATCGTAGTTCATCTGAACGATTGCATCACCCTTACGTCCGTAAGTAGCCTTTGCAGCAGCCTTCATCAGCTCGATTGCCTGCTCCTCCGGGATGATGTTTGCCAGCTTGAAGAATGCAGACTGCAGAACGGTGTTGATACGTCCGCCAAGTCCGATCTCCTTACCGATCTTGATACCGTCAATCACATAGAACTTGATGTTGTGGTCTGCGATGAATTTCTTCACCTGACCCGGAAGGTGATGCTCCAGTCCTTCCATATCCCACGGGCAGTTCAGAAGGAATGTACCTCCGTCTACCAGCTCCTGTACCATGTTGTACTTGCGTACATAGGACGGATTGTGGCAGGCTACGAAGTTTGCCTTGTGGATCAGGTAGGTGGACTTGATCGGAGACTTACCGAAACGCAGGTGAGACATGGTAACACCGCCGGACTTCTTAGAGTCATAATCGAAGTAAGCCTGAGCGTACATGTCGGTATTGTCACCGATGATCTTAATGGAGTTCTTGTTTGCACCTACGGTACCGTCAGCGCCCAGACCCCAGAACTTGCAGTTGATGGTGCCTGCCGGAGTGGTAACAAGCGGTGCGCCCAGCTCCAGAGACAGATGTGTCACATCATCGTTGATACCGATGGTGAACTTCTGCTTCTCAGTGTTGTTGTATACAGCAACGATCTGAGCCGGTGTGGTATCCTTGGAACCAAGGCCATAACGTCCGGTAAAGATCGGTGTGTCGTTGAACTTAGTGCCCTTCAGAGCTGCTACTACATCAAGGTACAGCGGCTCGCCAAGAGCTCCCGGCTCCTTTGTTCTGTCAAGAACAGTGATCTGCTTAACGGTTTCCGGGATCGTCGCAACGAGTGCATCTGCGCAGAACGGTCTGTACAGACGAACCTTTACAACGCCGACCTTCTCGCCTGCTGCAAGCAGGTAATCGATCGTCTCCTCGATCGTATCACATACAGAACCCATAGCGATGATAACCTTCTCAGCATCCTCAGCTCCGTAGTAGTTGAAGAGCTTGTAGTCGGTGCCGATCTTTGCATTTACCTTGTCCATGTACTCCTGAACAATAGTCGGCATCTCATCGTAGTACGGGTTGATTGCTTCTCTTGCCTGGAAGAAGATATCCGGGTTCTGAGCCGAACCTCTCTGACACGGATGGTTCGGATTCAGGCACTGATCTCTCCATGCCTGAATGGCATCGAAATCAGTCATTTCCTTCAGATCCTCGTAATCCCATGTCTCGATCTTCTGGATCTCGTGGGAAGTACGGAAACCGTCGAAGAAGTTGATGAACGGAAGACGTCCCTTGATTGCGGAAAGATGTGCAACCGGAGTCAGGTCCATTACTTCCTGTACGCTGGACTCACAGAGCATGCATGCTCCGGTCTGACGACAGGCATATACATCGGAGTGATCTCCGAAGATGGAAAGTGCATGGCTGGCAAGTGCACGTGCGGATACATTGAATACGCCCGGCAGTCTCTCACCTGCTACCTTGTAAAGGTTCGGGATCATCAGGAGCAGACCCTGAGAAGCCGTATATGTAGTAGTCAGAGCACCTGCTGCAAGGGAGCCGTGAACGGTACCTGCCGCACCTGCCTCAGACTGCATCTCTGTAACCTGTACAGTCTGTCCGAACATATTCAGACGGCCCTGTGTCGCCCACTCATCTGTAGCTTCTGCCATAACAGATGACGGGGTAATCGGGAAAATCGCTGCTACATCAGTAAATGCATATGACGCATGAGCTGCAGCATGATTACCGTCCATGGTCTTCATTTTTCTAGCCATTTGTATATTCCTCCTTATTTTTTTAAGAGTCGGCAAACTCTTTTTAACATCTCATACGGATTTAATTGTAGCACAACTGAATTTTTTTGTCTATTTCCTGCAAGGCATTTTTCCGCGTTTTTTTGTATTTTTTGTGATACAGCAGGGCTTTTTCAGAAGTTATATAAGACAAACTGTGCAAATTTTCGTGAGACTCTGTTATTTTTTCGACATTCCTTACGCATTCCTCTTTTCATATGATGATGCAGAATTGCGGGAGCTGCTTCACATTTCATGCTCTCGCAATCCTAAAACATCTCAAATCCCGGAAAACCCAAGAAAACGCTTGCATTTTCTCCGTTTTTCGGTACAATAGAAGGGCTTAGGGAAAAAACAAAAACAAACTATTATCCATTATAAAAGAAAATCAAGAGGTATTTCATGATCAGTGCAAACAACGTCACCTACCGTGTAGGAAAAAAAGCTTTATTTGAAGATGTAAACATCAAATTTACCGAGGGCAACTGCTATGGTGTCATCGGTGCGAACGGCGCCGGAAAGTCTACGTTTCTGAAGATTCTCTCCGGACAGCTCGAGACGACAAACGGCGACATCGTCATCACACCGGGCCAGCGCCTCTCCGTGCTGGAACAGGACCATTTTAAATATGATGAGTTCCCGGTTCTCGATACGGTCATTATGGGCAACCAGAGACTGTATGACATTATGAAGGAAAAGGAAGCGATCTACTCCAAGGAGGACTTCACCGATGAGGACGGCATCCGCGCCAGTGAGCTCGAGGGCGAATTCGCAGAGATGAACGGCTGGGAGGCCGAGTCTGACGCCGCTACGCTTCTGAATGGTCTTGGCATCGGGCCGGAGCTGCACTATACACTGATGAAGGATATGAACGGAAACGACAAGGTCAAAGTGCTGCTGGCACGCGCACTGTTCGGCAATCCGGACATCCTGCTGCTCGACGAGCCGACGAACCATCTCGACCTCGACGCAATCAACTGGCTCGAGGAATTCCTGATCAATTTCGAGAACACCGTTATCGTCGTATCCCACGACCGTTACTTTCTGAACAAGGTCTGCACACAGATCGCAGACATCGACTACGGCAAGATTCAGCTCTATGCCGGTAACTACGACTTCTGGTATGAGTCCAGCCAGCTGCTCATCCGTCAGATGAAGGAAGCGAACAAAAAGAAAGAGGAAAAAATCAAGGAGCTGCAGGATTTCATCTCCCGCTTCTCTGCAAACGCTTCCAAGTCCAAGCAGGCAACCTCCAGAAAGCGCGCACTGGAAAAGATCCAGCTGGATGACATCCGTCCTTCCAGCCGTAAATATCCGTACATCGATTTCCGTCCGAACCGCGAGATCGGAAATGAAGTACTGCAGGTCGAGAATCTCTCCAAGACGATCGACGGAGTCAAGATCCTTGACAATATTACCTTCACCCTCGGCCACAATGACAAGGTCGCTTTTGTCGGCGGAAATGAGCTGGCAAAGACAACGTTCTTCCGGATTCTGACAGGCGAGCTTGAGCCGGATGAAGGCAGTTATAAATGGGGCGTGACGACGAGTCAGGCATACTTCCCGAAGGACAGCACAAAGGAGTTCGACTCTGACCTCACGATCGTAGACTGGCTGACCCAGTTCTCCGAGATCAAGGATGCCACCTACGTCAGAGGCTTCCTCGGCCGTATGCTCTTCGCCGGCGATGACGGTGTGAAACATCTGAATGTCCTCTCCGGAGGTGAGCGCGTGCGCTGCCTGCTCTCCAAGATGATGATCTCCGGTGCGAATATCCTCCTGCTCGACGAGCCGACGAACCACCTCGACATGGAATCGATCACCGCTCTGAACAACGGCCTGATCAAGTTCCCGGGCGTACTGCTCTTCTCCTCCCGTGACCACCAGATCGTAGAGACGACCGCAAACCGCATCATGGAGATTCTCCCGAACGGCAAGCTGATCGACAAGATCACGACCTACGACGAGTACCTCGAGAGCGACGAAATGGCCCGCAAGAGACAGGTATACTCCGCGGATGAGACCGTGTCAGACAACTAAATTTCTTCCATAAACCCAGATAAAAAGGCTTTCAGAACTCCCCGTAATACTAGGGTGTTCCGAAAGCCTTTTACTTACTTAAAGTTGGTTAAAATTTTCCGCCGCCACCGCCGGCACTTCCGCCGTCCGACGTGCTGTGTGAACCATGATCATCGTTATCACGCTCAATCTTCCGACGGTCTACCGTGCGATATAAAAACAGGTCATTCGACCGCGTAAGATGGAAGCTTCCTTCCCGCACATAGTCCTGTGCTTCACGCTTTACGCGCACGGACTTGAGCTGTGACATGAGCACTGCAAATACAATCAGTGCGATCACGAGTCCTGCACCTGCCGCGATAAGCGCCCGCAACCCGACGGACATCGGCTCCTCTACTGCCACGATTACGGATGCGGACTCCTCGCCGAAGATCCGGAATGCTTCATAATAATTTCCCGCACTTAAATCACTCAGAAATGCTCCGCTGATATCATCAATATCCCGGCTGGAGAAATTCTCTTCTCCCTTTCCGCGCGTCGTGATGTGCCAGTCCCGATCCTCCATACTCACAAGAAGCATCAGACCATCCCGACTCTCTCCATATCCATAACCATTGTCATAATAATAATCGTCCGCATAATCCTGCGCGCTCTTTCCGTTTAACGTATTCGTCGTGACCACTGCGATATCATACTGATATTTCTCCGCAATCTGCGTATACTGTTCTTCCAGACTGGCTTCCTCCGCATCAGTGAGCAGGTCTGCATTGTCCACGACCCGGTCACTGTTCTCTGCATATGCCACCGTTGAAAAGCAGCCGAGCAGCAACAGAAGAGCCAGCATCAGTCCTCTGATTTTTTTCATCTCATCTCTCCTTTACAGCAATCCCGCAAGCAGGAACGTGATCAGAAATACTGCAAGGAACACGCCTCCCGAGATCTGCACTGCCTTCCCTTTGTCAAATGGCAGATCCCCGACAAATTTTCCTGTCTGACCGTTCATTGCAAATGTATAGCTCTTGTCCCGATACTTTGTGCTGAGCACCCATATCGGAAGGAGCGCATAGGAAATCGTCCCCTTTTTCAGCCGGATGTCCGTGTGCTCCGGAACGCAGGTCGCATAGCCCTGGATCGTGCTCATAAACGCCTGCACAGTACTCTCCCGCATCCGTTCATTCGCACGCGGTGCACATTCCTCCGACGACTGATCATAACGGTCTGCCAGATAACCGGCCATATATCCCTTCTGGAACGGCACTGCCTCCCCATACCGGAACGGCTCGATCGACTCCATCAGATCATTTGCCATCTTCTCTGATCCGTCGACCGGCACCTTGTCAAAACCAAGATCACCGCCGCGGCTCACAAGGAAATGCTCTGTCTCTGTATACTCATAATCCCCGTCCGACCAGCT
The DNA here is from genome assembly GCA_902363135.1 of Lachnospiraceae bacterium. GTDB lineage: Bacteria > Bacillota > Clostridia > Lachnospirales > Lachnospiraceae > Choladousia. The sequence continues at coordinate 330,652 of CABIZF010000001.1, read as the reverse complement.
GTGTACACGTGTTGCCCGGCAACGGATCTCTGCACTTGCATCACTGTCATACAGCCAGAACGGAACGTAAAGCCCCTTTACCTCTTTGATGCGGTTCTCCGTCTTAAAATATTTCGGAAGCAGCACCTTTCCTTTCAGGTGATCGCGCAGCTTCTGCTCCGCCTGCTTGCGATCCAGCTTGAACGGAATGATCAGATCCGGCTTCAGCATGCCCTCAAACTGCTTCGGCACAATGACCGGATTGCCACAGTACGGACAGCTCATCGCCCCGGCTGTCGTATCTGCGATGACCTCGCCGCCGCACGCCTCACAGATATAGGCGCTCATCGATCCGTCTCCTCCGATCTGCTCCCCATCCTGCTCCGTCTGGCTTGCGTCCCACTGCGGATCGTGATCCTGCTCCATGTTCTCCTGTTCAAATTCCTTCAGCGTATCCATCTCAAATTCGGTATCACAGTATGGACATTTCATTTTCTGGACGTGGCTGTCAAATGCAATGGCACCCCCACAACAGGGGCATTTGTATTCCATTACTTCACTCATAAATTCTCCCTTCGCACCAGGCAGGGGACATTCCGCCCAAAACCCGGTGTCTGCCTATGTAACTGTCGTCTACTGTACGCGGTCGTTCTCATCAAACAGATCCCCGCACTCCGGACAGAATTTTGGCGGATGTGCCGGATCCTCCGGCTTCCAGCCGCATTTGTCGCACTGGTAAACCGGCGCACCTGCCGGGCGTTTTGCTCCACATTCCGCACAGAATTTTCCTTTATTCACTGCTCCGCAGGACGGGCAGGTCCAGCCCTCTTCCGGCTTTTTCGCACCACACTCCGCACAGAACTTTCCGGTGTTGACTGCTCCGCAGCTGCATGTCCAGCTATCTGCCGCCGGAGCCTTTGCTGCCTGCTGATGAACTGCCTGCTGTGCCGCCTGCTGCTGTGCTGCCTGCTGCTGTGCGCCCATTGCATAGAGATTCTGTGCGCTCATGCCTCCGGCTGCCGATGCCATATTCATGCCCATAAAGCCTGTCATCGCACCATTTGCATTGCCGGCTGCCATGCGCATCGCATCGCTCTGAGCACCGACTAGCTGTGCCGCCGCCATCGTCGGATCACGCATAACTGCACTTTTTTGCAGCTGCTTGATCATATCCTCGTCTTCCTTCGATGCGGATACGGAATTCACGCCAAAGGAAACGATCACAATGCCACGTGTCTCCCTCCATTTCTTTGAAAGCACTTCATTGAGCGCATCGGCCAGCTCAAACGTATGTCCCGGAAGTGCACTGTAGCGGATACCCATCTCTGAGATACGGGCAAATGCCGGCTGCAAAGCTGTCATCAGTTCGCTTTTCAGCATACTGTCGAGATTCGAACGCTCATAGACGTCCGCAACATTTCCGCAGACATTCGTATAAAACAGAATCGGGTCGGTAATGCAGTACGAATATTCGCCGTTGCAACGGATGGAGATGTCAACATCCAGCCCGATGTTGCGGTCGACTACGCGGAACGGAACCGGCGTCGCCGTGCCGTATTTATTTCCCATGATTTCTTTTGTGTTAAAATAGTAAACCCGCTGATCGCCTGCCGCCTCACCGCCGTAGGTAAAGCGCTTGCCGATCTTTGCAAATGTATTTCGGATCCCTTCACCGAGGCTGCCGCTGAATACGGACGGCTCCGCGCTGTTATCATACGTGTACTCGCCCGGCTCCGCGCAGACCTCCTTGACCTTTCCATTCTCCACGATAATCATACACTGTCCGTCCGCCACCGCGATGCCGGAGCCGTCGGTAATGATATTCTCACTGCCGGAGCGGTTCGAAGAACGCTTTGAAGTACGCTTCTGTCCCTTCATGACGAGTACATCATCCTCTAATGCATCACAGTAAAAGTATTCCTTCCACTGGTCTGCCATCACGCCACCCGCTGCACCAAGTGCTGCCTTGATTAATCCCATAATTACTGCCTCCTTTAATGTTATAATTCCATTTCATAAGCTTTTCTGATAATTCTATCATTAAGGGCAAAATACCTTTTGCTCCTTATGATGCCTACGAATTGCTCCGCTGCGAAGCAGCTCCCGCAATTCTGCAAACATTCGAAATCCGCTGATTTACTACGTAAATCGCTACTTTCTCATGTTTGGCGGGTCCCAAGTTCAAAAGCCTTATCATGCAAGCATGAACGGCTTTTTGACCTTTTGACCCTAGTATCATCATATCAGATTCTTTCTCAAACAACAATACGAAATATAGTCCTGTTTCGGAAATGTATTTATGATTAAAGCCAAAAAAGTGCGGTCATCAGAAACATTTACTCCTGACAGCCACACTTTTTTCCATAAGCATTATAGGATAATTCACCCCGCGCAGTGATACTCCACCGGCTCTCCACGCACTCCGAATGATGCAATGATATTTACCATCCCGATCATCACCCAGGAGCACAGCTCCACGATCCAGCGACAGTCGTCCTGCGCAGAATGCGGATGTCGCAGATAATCGCGGTGCATCCTCTCAATATAGGCAAACAGCTCGTTCGCCGTGCGGATCTGGCCCTGCCGCATCTGCTGCAGCCGGAAGATCTGCTGTGCCTCGGACGTGCGCACATAGCTTCTGAGCGCATGCTTCATATCGCGTTCGTACAGGCAATGATCCTTCAGGCTCCCGCCATAGGTGACATTGTGCGGAAAGGTAAAATAGTCTGCGAGATAATGCATCACGACGCCCATCCGGCGAAACAGTACCCGCTCCTTATAATCGCCTGTGCCCGCATCCTGCAAAAGTGTATGAATCCTTCCCTGCAGCTCCTCATAAGAGGTCTGGAATTCATGCGGAGATGTGATCATCTTCGGTGTCAGATCCGGCAGAATCGAGCCAAGATAAAATGCCTTCTTATGACGGTCAAACTCCTCTAAATTCATTTCTCGCACGAGATAACCTGCAAGTGATATATGTGATTTTTTACGCATTTGTATTGATTCCTCCAATTACCCAGTCGTTTCTGATTTCCTTCCACAGTGTACGCCGATCGCCTCTTTTTTGCAAGCAAATCCGGATAAATTTTCTGTGAAGGGGCTGTAAATTTATGCCAAAATCAAATCTGCATACAAAAACAGGCCGTGCTGCAGTTCACTCCAACTGCAGCACAGACCCGATTCATTTTTACCCTATCGCGTCGCCACCGTCGCAATATCGATCAGTGACAGCTTATTGATGTTGTTGTTTTCCAGACTCGTGATCAGTGCCTGCGCCGTATCAAGAGCAGTCAGGACATTCACACCTGTCTCAATCGCGTTCCTGCGGATCAGGAAGCCGTCCTTTGCATGCTCGACACCCTGAGACGGTGTATCGATAACGAGGTCGATCTCATGTCCGAGGATCAGATCCATCAGATTCGGCGACTCACCTTCGATCTTGTTGATCTGGTTCGCATGAATACCATGCTCCTGCAGCGCCCGGGCCGTGCCGCGCGTCGCGAAAATACGGTAGCCGATCGCCTCAAAACGGCGGGCGATGTCAAGCACTTCAAGCTTATCCGAATCCTTTACTGTGATAATCATGTTCTTGTGCTTCGGCAGATTGATGCCGGCGCCAAGAAATGCCTTGTAGAGTGCCTCATCAAAGGTCTTCGCGATACCAAGGCACTCACCGGTCGACTTCATCTCCGGCCCGAGGCTGATATCCGCGCCACGAATCTTCTCGAAGGAGAATACCGGCATCTTAATCGCAAAATAGTCAGCCTCCGGCTGCAGTCCCGGCTCATATCCAAGATCGCGGATCTTGCTGCCGAGAATGACTTTTGTTGCAAGCGGTACGATCGGGATACCTGTCACCTTGCTGATGTACGGAACAGTACGGGAAGAACGCGGGTTGACCTCGATGACATATACCTCATCATTGCTCACAATAAACTGGATGTTGATCAGTCCGATGACATGCAGCTCCTTTGCCAGCTTCCGCGTATAATCCTCAATCACTCGCTTGATCTTCGGAGAAATGCTCTGTGCCGGATAAACGGAGATGCTGTCTCCGGAATGGATGCCCGCACGCTCAATGTGCTCCATGATACCAGGAATCAGCACATCTTCGCCGTCGCATACCGCATCGACCTCAATCTCCTTGCCGACCAGATATTTGTCAACGAGGATCGGGTGTTCCTGTGCAATCCGGTTGATGATACCGATAAATGCATCCACATCCTCATCATTGATCGCGATCTGCATGCCCTGACCGCCGAGTACATAAGACGGCCGGACGAGTACCGGATAGCCAAGCTCATGCGCTGCCTTTTTCGCCTCTTCCGCCGTAAATACAGTGTGTCCGGACGGACGCGGGATGCTACATTTTTCCAGCACCTCGTCAAACAGCTCACGGTCCTCCGCACGGTCTACATTCTCTGCGGATGTTCCGAGGATCGGCACACCCATCTTCATCAGAGCCTCGGTCAGCTTGATCGCTGTCTGTCCGCCAAACTGCACAACTGCTCCGTCCGGATGCTCCAGATTCACGATGCTCTCGACATCCTCCGGGGTCAGCGGCTCAAAATACAGCTTATCTGCGATATCGAAATCGGTACTTACCGTCTCCGGGTTATTATTGATGATGATGGTCTCATAGCCTTCCTTCGCAAAGGCCCAGGTGCTGTGTACGGAGCAAAAATCAAACTCGATACCCTGGCCGATCCGGATCGGGCCGGAACCAAGCACAAGCACCTTCTTCTTGCCACTCGTCTCAACCGCCTCATTCTCGCTGCCGAATACGGAGTAGTAATACGGAGTCTCAGCCGCAAATTCTGCCGCACACGTATCAACCATCTTAAATGCTGCCACAATGCCATTGGCATAGCGCATATCCCTGATCTCCTGCTCGGTCCTGCCGGTCAGGCGCGCGATAACATTATCCGGGAACTCGATGCGTTTTGCTTCCTGCAGAAGCTCCACAGTCAGCGGCTGGCTCTGCAGTGCCTGCTCCATCTCAACAAGAATCGCAAGCTTATCAATAAACCATACATCAATTTTTGTAATGTCATGAATCTCCTCATAGGAGAAGCCTCTGCGGATCGCCTCTGCGATGACCCAGATCCGACGGTCGTCCACAACAGAGAGCTGACGGCGCAGCGCATCCTCATCCAGACCGGAAAAATCATAGGAAAGCAGGCTGTCTACATGCTGCTCCAGGGAACGGATCGCCTTCATCAGACCACCCTCAAAATTGTTTGCGATACTCATGACCTCACCGGTCGCCTTCATCTGTGTCGTCAGCTTCCGGCTCGCGCTGATGAATTTATCAAACGGAAGACGCGGCATCTTTACGACGCAGTAATCCAGCATCGGCTCAAAGCTCGCATAGGTCTTTCCGGTAATCGCATTCTTGATCTCATCCAGGGTGTAGCCAAGCGCAATCTTCGCCGCTACCTTCGCGATCGGATAACCCGTCGCCTTGGAAGCCAGTGCAGAGGAACGGCTGACACGCGGATTTACTTCGATGACGCAGTACTCGAAGCTGTCCGGATTCAGGGCAAACTGCACATTGCAGCCTCCGGTGATCTTCAGCTCGCTGATGATGTTCAATGCAGACGTACGGAGCATCTGATACTCCTTGTCGCCCAGCGTCTGGGACGGTGCCACTACGATACTGTCTCCGGTGTGTACGCCGACCGGATCGATGTTCTCCATATTGCAGACCGTGATCACATTTCCTGCGGAGTCGCGCATTACCTCATACTCGATCTCCTTCCAGCCCGCGATGCAGCGCTCCACTAATACCTCTCCGACACGAGAAAGACGCAGACCGTTTTCCAGAATCTCAACGAGCTCCTGATAGTTGTGTGCGATTCCGCCGCCGCTGCCGCCAAGCGTATAAGCCGGGCGCAGTACGACCGGATAACCGATCGTCTGGGTAAATTCAACACCCTCCGGTACCGTATGCACGACCTTGGAGGCCGCTACCGGTTCTCCGATCTTTTCCATCGTATCCTTGAATTCCTGACGGTCCTCTGCTTTTTTGATCGTCTCAGCAGTCGTACCGATCAGGCGCACATTGTGCTCCTTTAAAAATCCACGCTCCTCAAGCTCCATCGCCAGATTCAGCCCGGCCTGTCCACCCAGAGTCGGCAATACACTGTCCGGCTGTTCCTTTAAGATCAGTTGCTCTACGACCTCGACCGTGAGCGGCTCGATGTAGACCTTGTCTGCGATGTCTTTATCTGTCATGATGGTCGCCGGGTTCGAGTTCAGAAGAACAACCTCGATACCTTCCTCCTTCAGAGAACGGCACGCCTGCGTACCTGCATAGTCAAACTCTGCTGCCTGTCCGATGATGATCGGGCCGGAGCCAATCATAAGTACTTTTTTAATCTCTGGATTCTTCGGCATTATTTACTCTCCTCCATCATTTTCATAAAACGGTCAAACAGGTATGCGGAATCGCGCGGTCCCGGGCATGCCTCCGGATGGTACTGTACGGTAAAGATGTTCTTTCCGGTGTAGGACAGCCCCTCATTCGTGCCATCGTTGACATTCTCAAACGCCGGTACGGCAACGGACGGATCCAGATTGTCGGTATCCACGACATATCCGTGGTTCTGGGAAGAAATGTAAACGCGCCCGTCGGAAAGATCACGCACCGGATGGTTGCCGCCGCGGTGTCCGTATTTCATTTTATGTGTATCCGCACCGTTCGCAAGCGCCATCAGCTGATGTCCGAGACAGATCGCAAAGATCGGGATATCGGATGCATAGAGCTTTCGGATCTCCTCGATCACAGATGTGCACTCCTTCGGGTCTCCCGGTCCGTTTGAAAGCATGATGCCGTCCGGATTGGCTGCCAGAATCTCTTCCGCAGACGTAAGCGCCGGATATACCGTCACCTCACAGCCGCGCTCATTTAAGGAACGTGCAATGTTACGCTTTGCGCCCAGATCCAGAAGCGCTACCTTCGGTCCGTCGCCCTCAAGGACATACTTTTCCTTACAAGTAACCTTTTCTACCACTTTTCCGGTCGTATATGCTTTTAATTTCGGGAGAATGTCATCGATCTGATAATGTTCATCCGTAGTGATACAGCCATTCATAGTGCCTTTCTCACGGAGAATCTTGGTAAGAGCTCTTGTGTCAATCCCTGCGATACCAGGAATGTCATATTTTAAAAGAAAATTCTGAATCGTATCCTCTGAACGGAAGTTGCTCGGGATGCGGGATAACTCACGGACAATAAATGCGTCAAGCCAGGGTCTGTCTGACTCCATATCCTCATAACAGATGCCGTAATTGCCAATCAGCGGATAAGTCATCACAACAGCCTGTCCTGCGTAAGATGGATCGGTCAGAACCTCCAGATAACCGGTCATTGATGTGTTAAAAACGATCTCACTGATTACCTCGCGAGGAGCGCCGATGCTCTGGCCTGTAAAAACGGTGCCGTCTTCCAGTATCAGAAATGCTTTCATATTATCACCGTATTCCTTTCTCAGAAGTAGTTTACTTATTTTTGCTCAAATTGTTACGATTCTACCACATCCCGCCGGAAATTTCAATATCTAACTGCATATATTTATGACAGGAATAAAATGAGCTGTCTGCTTTCTATTTTTTCATGAAAAAGGAGACGTATTTATGTATCGTTCTATGATTCAGGCCACGCAAAACGATTTCATTGATCAGGGGCAGCTGCAGGTACGCGCCGTATCAGAGCAGAACCTTCCGGTCGAAAATGCTGCTGTCTCGATCTCTTATACCGGTGATCCGGAAACCACACTGGAGGAGGTGCACACCAACTCTGCCGGACAGACGGAGGTGCTGACCTTAAATGCACCTCCGGTTGAATACAGCCTCAATCCGGATTCAGAGCTTGCACCCTATGCAGAATATACTCTGCGCATCTCCTCCCCGGGCTATGAGACCGCCGTCGTGAGCGGGACAGAGCTTTTCAGCCGTCAGCTCTCCTTTCAGACTGTGACCCTGCGCCCTTCCGGATCGGAAAACTCACGTAACATCATCGTGATACCGGCTCACACGTTGTACGGAAATTATCCGCCGAAAATCGCTGAATCCGAGGTCAAACCGATCACATCGAGCGGGGAGATCGTTCTTGACCGCGTCGTCGTCCCGGAATATGTCGTCGTACATGACGGCACACCGCGTGACTCCACCGCCGGCGATTATTATGTGAAATACAAGGATTACATCAAAAATGTGGCGAGCAGCGAAATCTATGCGACCTGGCCCTATGAGACGCTGGTTGCAAACATTCTCGCAATTGAATCGTTCACAATGAACCGCATCTACACAGAATTTTACCGGAACAAGGGCTACCCGTTCACGATCACCTCTTCGACTGCCTTTGACCAGAAATGGATCTACGGGCGCAACGTATTTGAAAGCATCGACAACGCCGTGGAAGACGTCTTTCTCAATTACCTCTCCCGACCGAACATCCGCCAGCCGCTGCTCACCCAATACTGCGACGGCAGACAGGTACAGTGTCCGCAGTGGATGCGCCAGTGGGAAAGCAAGACCTTAGGAGAGCAAGGCTACTCGGCAATCGAAATTCTGCGCGCCTTTTACGGAGGCAGCATCTATATCAACACTGCAGAAGAGGTCTCCGGCGTCCCCGCCTCGTATCCCGGCTACCCGCTCTCCATCGGCAGCCGCGGCAGTGAGGTCATGAAAATTCAGGAACAGCTCAACCGCATTTCCGACAACTATCCGCTGATCCCAAAGGTCGTCCCGGACGGCATCTTCGGCGAAGCGACTCAAAATGCCGTCCGTACCTTCCAGCGTATCTTCGGACTGACACCGGACGGCATCGTCGGCAGCCGCACATGGTATAAAATTCAGGATGTTTATGTCGCGGTGACGCAGATGGCAGAGGGTGAATGAAACAAGAATAAAATATGCATTGCAAAAAACACATGGTGCCATTATACTTTATATACGCAAAAGGGATTCTTCCCATGAAAGATGAAAGGATTATTGAAAAGGACTATTTATGAAAAGAACTACCTCTCTGAATCTGACCTCCGGGCCGATTCTGAAAACACTCTCTGAGCTTGCACTTCCAATCATGGCATCCTCCATGCTCGCAACCGCCTACAACATTACTGATATGGCATGGATCGGCATGCTCGGCGCAAAGGCTGTGGCCGGTGTCGGTGTCGGCGGCATGTATGTCTGGCTCTCACAGGGGCTTGCCTCGCTGCCCCGTATGGGCGGCCAGGTACACGCTGCACAGGCCTGCGGACGCGGGGACTATGAAAAGGCACGCAGCTATGCCTCCTCCGCTATACAGCTCTCGCTTTTCTTCGGGCTGCTCTTTTCTGCCGCCTGTGTACTGTTTATTGATCCGCTGCTCGGATTTTTTCAGCTTGACGATGCAAATACGTATGCGGCCGCACGCTCTTACATGCTGATCACCTGCGGATTGCTCGTATTTTCATACCTGAATCTCACCCTGACCGGCCTTTCCACCGCACAGGGAGACTCGAAGACACCGCTTATGGCAAACCTGCTCGGACTCATCAGCAATATGATCCTTGACCCGATGCTGATCCTCGGGATCGGACCGTTTCCCCGTCTTGAGACGGTCGGTGCCGCGATCGCAACTGTCACCGCACAGATCCTTGTATTCCTCGTGCTCCTCATCAAATCCTTACGCGCAGAGGAACCAAATATTCTGCGGAGCATCCGGCTCTTTACCCGGTTTCCGGCAAACTATTATAAGGATATTTTCCGGATCGGCTTTCCGACCGCTATCCAGGGCACACTTTACTGCTTCATCTCCATGGTGCTGACCCGTATGGTATCCTCCTTCGGTGCCGCCGCGATCGCGACACAGCGGGTCGGCGGACAGATCGAATCGCTCTCATGGAACACAGCGGACGGCTTCGGCTCCGCTCTGAATGCTTTCACCGCACAAAACTACGGTGCGGGCAATTCATACCGCATCCGCAAAGGCTACCGTATCTCATTCATAATCATTGCCTTATGGGGACTGCTCGTGACTGCAGCGTTTGTCTTTTTTCCGACTCCGATCTCACGGCTGTTCTTCCATGAAGCGGACGCAATCGCGATCGCTGTGGACTACCTGATCATCATCGGATTTTCAGAAGCATTTATGTCCGTTGAACTGCTGACGATCGGCGCACTCTCAGGCCTCGGCCGTACCCGGCTATGCAGTATCATCAGCATCGTGCTCACCGGTGCCCGCATCCCGCTTGCCATGCTTCTTAGCGGCACCGCGCTTGGTCTGAACGGTATCTGGTGGGCACTGACACTCACATCGATCACGAAGGGAATCGTATTTACGCTGACATTCCATCACATCTGCAAACATCTGCCGGGAAAACGGGTCAGAACTATATAATTGTAATAAAATAATAAAAAATAACATGCTCCCCTTTCATGCTCAGACAACGTCCTGTCCGGGCATACAAAGGGGAGCATGCTCATTTTTCGTTACTCTACTGTCACACTCTTTGCCAGATTTCGCGGCTTATCAACATCGAGGCCCTTCGCCACCGATACATAATAACCCATCAGCTGCAGAGGGATCACCGCAAGCGATACCGTAAAGTGCGGATCCGTCTTCGGAATATAGATCACGAAGTCTGCCGTATCTTCAATATTATAATTGCCGTAGGTCGTCACCGCCATCAGGTAGGCCCCACGGCTTTTACACTCGACCAGATTGCTGACCGTCTTCTCGTAGAGCTCCGGCTGAGTCAGCACACCGATCACCAGCGTACCATCCTCAATCAGTGAGATTGTCCCGTGCTTGAGCTCGCCAGCTGCATAGGCCTCAGAGTGAATGTAGCTGATCTCCTTCATCTTCAGGCTGCCTTCCATACAGCATGCATAGTCAATTCCACGTCCTACAAAGAACACGTCCTTTGCATTGGCCTGCTTGGACGCAAACCACTGCAGACGCTCCTTATCCTCGATGATCTTCTCGATCTTCCCCGGCAGGCTGCAAAGCTCCCGGATATACCCGGCATATGCCTCTTCGTCAATCCTTCCACGCACCTTTGCAAACTGTACCGCGAGCACATACATCGCGATGAGCTGCGTGCTATACGCCTTTGTCGTCGCTACGGAAATCTCCGGTCCGGCTAACGTATAAAATACCGAATCCGCTTCTCTTGCGATCGAGGAACCGACTACATTTACTATACCAAGCGTCTTTACCCCGCGCTTTTTTGCCTCCCGCAGGGCAGCGAGACTGTCTGCCGTCTCTCCGGACTGGCTGACAATCATTACGAGGCTGTCCGGCTCAAGCAAAAGGCTGCGATACCGAAATTCAGATGCCAGCTCGACGCGCACCGGAATTCCGGCCATATCCTCCAGCACATACTGAGCTGCCATGCCCACATGATAGGCAGATCCACATGCGACGATGTAAATCCTTCCCACACCTTTGATCGCTTCCTCCGTAAGCCCGATGTCAGAAAGGTCAATCACCTCTTCTTTGATGACCGAGTTTAACGTATCGGTGATGGCTCTCGGCTGCTCATGGATCTCCTTCATCATGAAATGCTCATAGCCGGCTTTCTCCGCTGCCTCTGCATCCCAGTCGATCGTCTTGGGCGTCTTTTCGATCTCATCGCCGTTCAGGTCAAAAAATGTGATCTCGCCCTTGCGGACACGCGCCATCTCCAGATTCCCGATATAATAAATATTTCTTGTGTATTTCAGTATTGCCGGAACATCCGATGCAATATACGACTCACCGTTTTCTATACCGAGTACCATCGGGCTGTCTTTGCGGGCCACATAAATTTCTCCCGGATAGTCCTTGAACATGATCGCCAGCGCATAGGAGCCACGAATACGGATCATGGAATGGTTGATCGCATCGACCGGTGTACTAAGGTATTTCTTATAATAATAGTCGATCAGCTTTACCGCCACCTCCGTATCTGTCTCAGAATAAAACGTATAGCCATTGCGGATCAGCTTATCCTTCAATTCCTGATAATTCTCGATGATACCGTTGTGTACAGCCACGACATTCCCGTCATCACTGATATGCGGATGTGCATTATTCTCCGACGGCTCCCCATGTGTCGCCCAGCGCGTGTGACCGATACCACAGGTTCCGGGCACTGCCGTCCCGTCATTCGTCTTCTCTGCGAGCACCTTCAGGCGTCCCTTCGCCTTAATGACCGTCGTCGGTGCACTGCCATCGCGTACCGCCAGTCCGGCTGAATCATAGCCACGGTACTCCAGCTTTGAAAGTCCTGCCAGCAGCACCGGAGCTGCCTGATGGTCACCTGTAAATCCAACAATTCCGCACATAACGTTTCTCTCCTTTCATTGATGGCGGCAAAGGCCGCCTCCTTCGAGTCCGTTTACTGGTCATTGCCCGCGAAATATTCCCGCGTAAGCTTTACCACCGTCCCGGCCAGCAGGAACAGGGCAATCAGGTTCGGAATCGCCATCAGTCCGTTAAAGGTCTCGGCGATGCTCCACATAAGTCCAAGATTTGCAGTCGCTCCAAGAATCGCAACCAGCGAATATACTACCATAAACGGCCTGATCACCTTCTCCGAGAACAGAAACTCGATGCAGCGCGCACCGTACAGTCCCCATCCGATCGTTGTAGAAAAAGCAAAGCAGCACATCGCCACCGCCGTAAAGACGGATACCCAGTTGCCGTATACCGCCGTGAAGCCCTGGATTGTGAGTTCTGCACCTGCCGCCTCGCCATAAGCGACCGGCACCTGACTGCAGAGAATGACAAGCGCGGTCAGCGTACAGATCACAATCGTGTCGGTAAATACTTCAAAAATACCGAACATACCCTGCTTGACCGGCTTTCTCGTATCGGCACAGGCGTGTGCAATTGATCCGGTACCAAGTCCTGCCTCATTCGAAAAGATACCGCGGGACACACCTTTTTTCATACTTGTAATCATGCTTCCGATCACGCCTCCGGTCACTGCGGACGGACAGAATGCCCCCTCAAAGATCGAAGCAAAGACAGATGGGAGCACCTGAATATTCACCGCTACTACACCAAGCGCTAGCACGATATAAAAAAGCGCCATAAACGGTACAAGCTTCTCCGCTACCTGACCGATCCGTTTTACTCCTCCGAGCAGGATCAGCGCCACCAGAACCGCCATTACTATTCCGATAATCAGATTTGACATCGCGACTGCGCCGGTGTCGATAATGTGAAAATTCAGCAGTGCCGAATTGATCGCCGTCGTGATCGTATTTACCTGTGTCGCATTTCCGGTACCAAACACCGTGAGCACGCCAAATGCAGAAAACAGGTACGCAAGCCACACCCATTTTTTTCCAAGGCCATTCTTGATATAGTACATAGGGCCACCGACTAGCTCTCCGTTTGCGTTTACTTCCCGGAAGTGAACAGCCAGCGTCACCTCAGCAAACTTCGTACACATGCCGAGGATCGCAGAAATCCACATCCAGAACACCGCGCCCGGTCCACCGATCGCGATCGCGCCCGCAACGCCTGCGATATTTCCGGTACCGACCGTTGCCGCCAGTGCCGTACAGACAGCCTGAAACGGAGTCAGCGCACCATCTGAAGCATTCCGTTTGCGGAAAATCCGTCCGATTGTTGTCCGGATCGCATACGGAAATTTCCGGATCTGCAAAAATCCGGTCCGGATGCTTAAGTACAGACCGACTCCGAAGATGCACACCATCGCCGGTACACCCCAGATGAAATTGTTTACCATGCTGTTTACTTTTTCGATAATCTGGATCATACATTCTCTCTTTCTTTTTATGTACATTCGAACTTTTTAAACGAATCAGGCAAGCCCCTGCTTCAACTGCGCAGAGCAATAAGCTGATCCGATTGACTTTCGGCCGTACCTTTTTTATCTGCCGCAAAATGCAACATACGGCCATTATATCCTGATTTTATTCATCGTTCAACTGTCAATTTCACCGAATCAAGCAAGCAGCGAAGCGAATTGCGAATATCCGCCTGACTAAATCATGCTTCCATGCGGGTCAGATTTTTTACCCAGCCATATTTCCGGTAATGAAGGATGACCGCCCACAGCTTGGTGACCTCGTCCAGATTAATCACAAAAAACACTGCTATGACCGGTAATTTCAGGACAAATGCAGCCAGAAATGCACACGGCAATATCACGAACCACATATTAATGATATCGCAGATCAGGCCGAATTTAGAATCACCTCCGGCCGGAAAAATACCGGCGATCGTCATCATATTGAACGATTTTCCTACCATGTAAAATACACACAGCAGAAGCATCCACTTAAGATCCCCCGCTGCCGCAGGACTCAGATTCACAAAATGCAGAATCACCGGCCGGCAAAGCAGAAGCACACAGCCGGAAAGGATACCGCCAAGAATGCTCAGCCAGAACAAAAGATCTCCGTATCTCCTCGCCTGCTCCAGTTCCCCCTTGCCGAGTTCATTTCCGACAAGAATGCCGCCGCCGTTTGCCAGACCACTGCAGAAGCAGACGATCAGATTCTTTACGATGTTCGCAATCGAATTGGCCGCCACCGCATCATTTCCGAGGTGTCCCATGATGACTGAATACATCGAAAATCCGATTCCCCATACCAGATTGTCTGCAAACATCGGGGCAGAATACTTCCAGTAATCCTTCGCCAGCACGCCTGCCGAACCAAACAGATATTTCATCCGCAGCCGAACCCGGCCCTCCGGAATAGATGCGGCATACGCCCATACAAGCTCCAGCAGCTTGGAAAGCGTCGTAGCCAGTGCAGCGCCTGCAATTCCCATCCGGGGTACCGGCCCGATCCCGTAGATCAGCACCGCATTAAGTATAATATTCAGTACGACCACCGTAGAACTGATTATCGTGCTCAGTATCGCTGCTCCGGTATTTTTGAGCATACACAGGTATATCTGAGAGATGCCGGTAAACAGATACGAAGCGGCTACTACTCGCAGATAGTCGGCGCCGCCCCGGATCAGTACCGGATCAGACGTAAAAAGCCGCATCAGCTGCTGCGGAAGAAACAGAGCCGCCAGACAGAACATCGCTGAGACAAGTGCAGATATTCTGAGCACATAGGCAAAAATCTTTTCCAGCGATACCTGATCGCCCTTTCCATAGTACTGAGCAGCCAGGATGCTCATCCCGGTCGTAAAGCCACCCATAAATAAATTGAAGATAAACGTAATCTGCCCGGCCAGTGACACTGCAGAAAGAGAATCCTGCGACAAAACGCCGAGCATGAGCGCATCGGATGCGCTGACCGCCGCGAGCATAAACTGCTGAAATGCAAGCGGCAATACAAGCCGACGCAGCTTCACATAAAACATCGTATCATCTCTGAAAAAATCTAATATTCTCATGGTCTCTCCTTCTGTTCTGACCGAAGCAGTGCTTCCGCCTGTCTTTGCAGCTCATCCGTATCCTCCGGCAGCAGCACACCGGCGAACTCCAGGTATTCCGTACAGCCGCACAGCCGGATAAACTCCATCGCACGGTCGTTTCTCGTCAGTCCGGTTACGAGCAGGATCATTTCCTGCTCCCGTCCAAAGCAATCCTCTGTAAAGGAAAATGCGCGGGACAGTGCATGATGCAGCACCTCCACACACTGCTGCCGCGTGTTCACCAGCTCCTGAAAGTGTGCACGCAGCCATGCATTCTGAGCATCCACAGCCGATATCCGTTCTGATTTCATCCCCTGCTCATATTCATCCAGTATTCGAAGTGCACGGTGCAGTGTCTCTGCCTCTTTCGCGGTGAGCAGCTCCATCTGCTCCTTTACCCGGAGCTTCTCATGTTCTCCGTTTACGAACTCCGAAAATGCTCCCTTTCCTTTCAAAAACACAGACAGCCAGGCGTGCAGCTGTACACAGTCCTGATCTGTTTTCACAAATTCCGAGCAGCTATCATCCAGTGCGGAGAGCAGCTGCTGAATCACCATCATCCGCTCGTCGAACGGAGCCTGCACTGCCATCCGGCGCTTTTCTTCGTACAGCGTGCTCCCCCTTATCACACTTCCGTTCAAAATTCCGGTCACATCATAATCCATGCCGTACTTTTCATACAACTCATAGTAGCGTTCAAATGCTTCTGCGACCGCCTCCTTTTGCAGATACTGCCCCATCACGCCGCTGCACGGAAGCCCCTCCTCCTCATAGCTTTTGAGCAGGCAGGACAGATCCTCCCAGCCGCGCGCAGTCACAAACGATTTCTGCCCCTCCTTTGATTCTGCAAGGTAAAAATGTTCCTTATGGATCTGCAGATACGACAGGATCGCCCCGTGGATCTGATGCGCAGTGCCATACCGAAGCCATGCATCCAGATCTGCTTCCACATTCAGCAGCCGGATGCGGTCAAGTGTCGCAATATCAAATTCCCGCACGGATTTATTATAAGCCGCGGGATTGCCCGCAGCTACGAGAATCCAGCCATCCGGGATCCGATGGTTTCCAAACTGCTTGTTCTGCAACAGCTGCAGCATCGTCGGAGCCAGTGTCTCAGAAACACAGTTAATTTCATCGATAAAAAGTATCCCCTCTTTTTTTCCAGTCCGCTCCATGCAGTCATAGACAGAAGCTACAATCTCACTCATCGTATATTCCGTCACTGTCAGCTTCATTCCCCCGTAGTTTTTCTCTACGAGCTTCGGCAGTCCGATCGCACTCTGCCGTGTGTGATGCGTCATCGTATAGCTGACAAGCCCCACCTGACATTCCCTGGCGATCTGCTCCATCACCGCTGTCTTTCCAATGCCCGGAGGCCCGATCAGAAGGATCGGCCGCTGTCTCACAAGAGGAAATGTATAGCTTCCCATTGCATCCTTATGCAGATATGCCCGCAGGGTATGTGTGATCTCTTCTTTTGCTTCCTGTATGTTCATATTTTCGTCTGTTCTCCATATTTTATCGTCTGCTCTTATAAACGCCTTGTCAGTTGTCCGCCGTACAGAACACCCGCGCCCACTTCGGCACCTGGCGCATCCCCTCGGTGCGCTTTACAAAAACAAAAGCCGTCTCATAGTCCTGGGCAATCCGCGGATAAATGCCGTCTCCATCGGTAAAATAAATCATTGCCCGCAGGTTTGACAACTCCTTTTTTCTGCGCAGCTCCTCCACATACCGGAACACCGGCGTAAAGTCCGTACCGCCCCGACCATGAACTGCAATGCTCCGGCTGTACTTCTCCCACTCTTCTCTGGAATGAATCACCTGCACCTGTTCGATACAGCAGTCGCACTGGATCAGGTACACCTTCATTTTGCGGAAAAAGTTCTCCTGATCTGAAAGGATGGCGTATGTCTCCTGCAGAAACTGCGTCACCGTCTCTACATCGCACGAACCTGATGTATCGATCGCAATCACAAGCTCCGAGAGCCTGTGTACCTCACGGTATTCCAGCGGCTCGATCAGCGGAATGTTTCCATAATGCTCCATACCAAACTGATACTGCACCGGATCGAAGCTTTCCAAATCAAGCTCCTGCTCCTCCTGAAGCGTCGCGAACTGCCGCAGAAACCGGTGATAGTCATAGCGCCCGCCCGGATGGAGCGGCTTTAACAGATCGATACCGTCCCCTGCTTCCTCTCCGGCATTATGACCTCCCACACCACCGGCCCAGCTTCCGGAATGTGCCCGTATCCGCTCCCATTTTTTGCGAAGTCCCTCCCCGTCCACCGCCGCCTTTCGCCACGGACGATGATCGTCCCATGTGTAGATCCGAAAGAGCTGTTCCGGTGCATACGGCAGCTTCTCTGCGCCAAGCCTGGCATAAATCTGTTCTGCCGACAGCACGCTGCTGCCAAGCCACACATCCATTGCCTGATGAACCTGCCGTACTTTCTCCTCAGATGGGCTGCAGAATTCCGCCTGATCTTTACAGATCTGCCTGATCATCCGCTCTACAGCAATGTCGCACGCCAGATCCCACCGCCACGGCTCATGCTGCTTTGCGCCAATCACATGCAGGTACAGGCCATGCAGCAAAAGATGCAGATACCTCCGGTGCATTCTCTGTGGACAGGCGGCATAGTCGGCAAGCACTTTCTGCCCGGAAAAGAAAAGCCGGAGCCCATCGGTTCCGACTATCTCAGTCTCCTTCGCGCATTCCGGAACAAGTCCGGCAAGCGCGGCATCCAGATGCGGGTATTGCCGGTAAACCACACCGCGACAGCCGCCAAGAATCCGCAGTGCCAAAGCCTCCACGCTAGAGGGTGAAATCCCGGTCGTGGTATCCATACCGCTCCCCCTTTCTTCGCATCAGCCAGAGCATCGCCGCTTCCTGTCCTAGGCTCTGTGCCTGCCTGATAAACGCATCCATCTCCTGCGCCCCCACCCAGCCGCGCTGCTCCAGTACATCCATTTTTTCCAGTGCATTTTCCCGGATCAGCCGCTCCATCGCAGGCCGGATCCGGCGCTTCAGGTAAGCTGCATAGGCATCACGCTGACTCTCCTCGATATCCGCCTCTAAAAAGAAGCCTTCCAGTGCCGCCGTCAGCCGCACAGTCTCCTGGGCGGTATTTAAAAATCGCTGATACAAAAGCTCTCCCTTACGCTCCATGCTCCATCTCCTGCTCTGTTCTTCCTGCACCACCAAGCCACTTCTCCAGTACCGCACAGACCACATTCATATCAATCGGCTTCGTCACATGGCCATTCATGCCGCTCTCAAGTGCATGGATGACATCATCCTGAAATGCATTTGCTGTCATTGCGACGATCGGCAGCTTGCCGGTATAGTCTGTCCCAATCTGCCGGATAGCCGAGCTTCCCGTTCCACGATTTGTGATGACCGATGACAACATCCCGGTATTTCCGGAACGCCGGAATATCTTCAATCAGCTTTGCTCCTCGCTTCGGATGCTCGCGGATCTGGCATTTTTCCCGTTCCGTCAGCTGACGCGACTGCTTGTTCACAATCTCGGCGATCTCGATCTTGCCAACATCAAACAGCTTTGCAGCCTGGGTAACATAGTCCAGCAATTCTTCTCTGCGCTCCAGTACCTCAACGATATTTTCACAGCCTGCCGACCCGATCAGCAGCTCCGGCCTCTGATCCAGCACTGCATTTAAAATCCGACGGGCGATCTGCTCCACCATCGAAGCATGCACAAGCGTGACCTCATCCCGCATCAGCATTACTTCCATCAGCACGCCACAGTTCTCATCGTCGTCCGCCATTAGACGAAGCACCTCAATGATCGAACGGCTCATGACACCATTGACAAATGAGGCCCTTCCGGCCCGCGGCACCTCCCGCATGACCTGCACATACTGCTCTACGCAGCTCTTCTGGATTGTCGCATCCCCATGATATTCGTCCTTATAGAGTCGGAGCGTCTCGATGATATTTGGCAGATGATTGATAGCAATCTGAAACAGGCGGCTGTCATAAAAGTCCGCCCCATCTTGATTTTCCATCGAATCATGCGCAAGGCTGTAATCACAGAAACGCTTGTAATTTTCGACATAATCTGTGCAGGTGATCTCGCCGGAAAAAAACAGGCAGCGGTGATAATTGCAGTAAACCTCATCCGGAATGTCATACGGCGCACAGCCATCGTCCAGATATCGCTGATAAATTGCACCGAGCGTTTCTTTGGCCCGCTTTAAAAGGGCCTGGTCGATCGTCCAGCGGGCATGGCTCAGAACATAATTTCCCAGGACATCATAATTCAGCTCTTCGATCAGCTCCGGGAAATCAAACTGCTCTCCATCCAGGGCACGCACCTTCGGGTCGTTGTAAAACTCCAGCGCCTCATCCAGAAGCCGGTTGATCAACGGTGCTTCTGCCAGCTGAAAATTGTAAAGCACGATCGGATAATTGTAGAAGGAGTAGATGATCCGCTTGCGTACATTAAAATCTGTCAGTTCAAAATAGTGCGATTTCAGATCGCGCAGCTTCCCAAAATACTCTGCCGCACGCTTCCCGCCGCTCACCTCCGCTGCACGGTTGTAAAAACCGCCCAGGGTATTCAGGCTCCAGATATAAGAAGAGAGCTTTCCATGCTTCTCAAAATAATGCGACAGTACCTCCATCATACTGCGCATCGCAAAATCATCCTCATACCCCTCGTCATCTGCCTCTATGATCTGATTCAGAAATCCCTCCGCCAGTTCATCGTTGAGGCGGTTCTCCTCCTCGATGAACGGACGGATATAGAGATTCAGCAGTGCCTCATTCTCGATATACAGACTGCGCATGATCCTGGACTTTCCGCGCAGGTTTTCCATCCACGCTTCCTGATCTTCTGCATCGAGGACTTTACTGATAGCCTGCTCCTCTATTTTCAGATTTCGTTTATACTTTTCGTAAAAATGAATAATATTATCCCGTGTAATCATAGAGACGTGTGCTCCGATCCTTTGCTTCTATAATAAAATTATGATACACGGATCAATAAGTCATGCTTTTTCATGCAAGCATGAAACGCATAACCTTTTGACCCTGGTATCATAAAATTTAATGCATCGTTTTATTATAGCTTTGATTCGGGTCAGACGCAAGCACTATCCGCAAGTTCATTGAATATTCTGTCTATTGTTATACTCTCACCAGCTTCTCACCTGCCGCATGGATCAGCTCCTCGATCCTCCGGTTGCTCTCCCCGATCGGAATATCGCAAAGCAGCACTTTCCCGCATTTTTCCATACACTGCTTCGCCTGCTCCAGCGTCTCTTCTCGGATCGTTTCAAACGGCCGCTCGGTAATCACCTCGCACGAAAGCAGCCGCGCAAGCTGATAGTCAATGTCATTCGTGTATAAAATCCCGGCAGCAAACGGTGTATTCTCCTTCTGCAGCCTGCGGTAAACCGGGATTCCGCTGCCACATGCAGAGATAACAAACACCTCCGGCAATCCTTCCGGACGCGGCAGCTCAATGCTGCCAAAACACGGATCGAAAAATCCATTGTCGATCTCATAGAGCTCCCGGATCCGCTCTTCCTGAAAGATTTCCTCCGGTGTCCCGCAATAAAATCGGTGATCGCCCCGGACACAGATGATCTTATCCGCGATCTTTTCGGCCAGATCGATCTCATGCAAAGACATAATGACAGTGATCTGCTTTTCCTTCGCCATCCGCCGCAGGATCGCTAGCAGCTCCAGCTTGTGTTTGACATCCAGAAAGGAGGTCGGTTCATCCAGCACGATGACCTCCGGCTCCTGGCAGATCGCACGTGCCAGAAGCACCCGCTGCCGTTGTCCGTCACTGATCGCATTGAAATCCCGGCTGCCAAGCTCCCTGGCATGAACGGCACACATCGCCTCCTCGACCTTTTTCTCATCCTCACGCGAGAGGATACCGAGCCTTCCGGTATACGGATACCGGCCGGTCGCCACGATGTCATGACAGGTCATCAGCTCCGGACGCATCCGTTCCGTGAGGACAACCGCCATTTTCGTGGACATTTCTCTGTACGACATCTGGTGGATATTCTGCTCATCAAAGCTGACCCGTCCGCCGAGCAGCCGCAGCTGCCTCGTAATGCTTTTCAATATCGTCGATTTTCCGGAGCCGTTCGGACCGATCAGTGTCACGATCTCACCCTTTTTCACCCCGATATTGATATGCTCGATCAAAGGTTTGCCGTTGTAACCGACCGACAGCTCATCCATCTGAAAATAATACGATTCCATCTTCAGTTTCCTCTCTTTCTGCGCAGCATCATGAATATGACGATCGGCGCACCGAATACAGACGTCACGGTACTGATGTTCAGCTCGGTCGGCGCAAAGGCCATCCTCGCGATCAGATCACAGAACATACAGAATACCGCCCCTCCAAGAAATGTCCCCGGAATGACGACAAGCGGACGGGATGTATGCAGCCCACGCTTCACCAGATACGGTACCGCAATTCCGACAAAGGAAATCGGTCCCGCAAACGCCGTCACACAGGCAGACAAAATGCTGGAAAGTAAAATCAGGATCACCCGAAATGCTTTGATATTGACGCCCATACTCTGCGCATATGCCTCACCAAGCTGATATGCCCCGATCGGCTTCGACATCAGAAACGCAAGCAGCGCCGCGATCCCGACTACAATGGCCGCCACCTGTACATTGCTCCAGCTCATACCGGAGAAGCTGCCCTGCGACCAGCCGTGCAGATTTACGATATCCGAATCCTCTGCAAATGTCACGACAAAATCTGTCACTGCAGAACAGATATAGCCGATCATGATACCGGCTACAAGAAGCGTCGCCATATGCTGCACCCGGCGTGACACGAGCAGGATAAAGCCCGTCGCGATCAGTGACCCGATAAATGCTGCAATAATCAGTGTATACGACGACACCACCTGATAGTGCCCGATAAAATAGATCATCGCAAGTGCTACGATCATCTTGGCACCGGAGGAGATACCGAGCACAAATGGTCCTGCGATCGGATTTTCAAAGAATGTCTGCAGCAGAAAGCCGGACAGAGACAGTCCACCGCCCAGAATCGCTGCCATCAGAATTCTCGGCAGACGGATTTTCCAAATAATATTGTACTCCATCTCCTCTCCCTGTCTCAGAAAAATAATTTTCAGGATGTTTTCCACGGAAATATGCACATTTCCGGTATTAATATTCAACACCGTGATCGCACCAAACGCAATCAGCAGCACGAAAAACACGGTTGCGTAGCGACTCCTGCGCAGAAAATTTTCATGGTGAAAATCCATACCGGCCGCTTCTGTTGTTTTTTGCATTTTCATAGTTCCTTTCTCAGCCATACCAGCGTTGTATTTTTGAGACGAAACAGGGCTGGATCACTCCTGCCCTGTTCTGCTCCGCCGATCAACGGCTGTCCTTCCTCCTTCTGTATTGCATTAAGCCCTAATCACTTACCTTTGTCAGGAAGGTCATCTGTGACGGATCTCCATCGGTCAGCATCAGATGGAAATCCCGGATCAGCTGTCCGACAATATCCGTCGCCTGATACATATATTTGCCCACGCACCAAACATTTCCTTCCTTTACTGCTTTAAAATCTGCGAACAGCTCATTTTTTGCGAGCAATTCATCCACACTCGAGATCGGATTGTCGATCGTCGCATTGTATACAAGGTAGTCCGCATCCTTTGCAGCCGCATAAAATTCTTCCATACTCAGGGATACCGAAGAGCTCGTCGCCTCTGCCCCGGTCAGATCCTGAAATACATACCGGCCGCCTGCCAGCTCGATCATGCTCGGGATGTAGTCTTCCGTTCTCCGCACGACGATCGTTCCATCCGTACTCACGAAAAAGAATGCTACCGTTTTCTCGGTATTCTGAAAATCCTCCATCTCATCAATGACCTCTGCCTGCCTGTCAAAAAAGTCCGCAGCCTCTGCTTCCTTTCCCATCATTGCACCATAGAGCTTGACCCACTCGGTACGGCCAAGCGGATGCATCTCGTAGCTGGAACGGTCGATAAATACCGGAATGCCGAGATTCTCGATCATTTCCTGTACCTTCGGTGTATGAAGAATCATCGTCGATTCAATTGCCACATCACAGTCCTCATCGACGAGCATCTCATAGTCCGGCTCGCTGTATTTTCCCGCAAACTGCATCGCGCCTTCCTCGATCGCATCCTTTGCCTCCTGGATGTACCATCCGGAAGCGTCGATACCGGTCATCTTGATACAGTCCAGCGAATCCAGCGCCCGAAAGAGTGCCATCGCAGAGCTTGCCGCCAGGTAAATCCTGTTCAGCGGCTTCTGCAGCACGATCACATCCGATGCCAGACCGTCCGGTGCCTCCTGCCCGTCCGGAACGAGCAGATACTGCGCACTGTCATGGACATCGATCAGTGCATAATCATTTTCATAATAATATACGTCAAAACCGGTCGCATAGTCAAGCTTCAGCTTACCGGTACACTCCAGCCCCGCGACATCCGGCGCATCCTCTGCCGCCGTCATCCAGGAGGTATCTGCATCAGAGGAAGCTGCATTTTCTTCTGTCTGCCCCTCTGAGGTCTCCTCTGATGAAATAACCTCTGTCTCAGTTGCTGCCTCCGTCGCCGGCTCCTCCGCATACGCCATGCTCATGCTTCCCATCAGCATCGCCGCACTCACAAACACCGCGGCAATCCGTTTGTACATCTGTTTTCTTTTCATAACTGCTCCTTTCCGATATCGAAAATCTGACAGAGCCGTAACACGGTCCTGCCAGGTTTTCTCTTCCACTGCAGATTCTACTTTGCTGCGTCTACCGCCTTCTGAAACAGACTGTCGGTCTGCTCGGTGCATCCGAACAGTGCGCCGTAGACCTTGATCCACTCGCGTTTGCCAAGCTCGGTCTCCTCATCCGCAGAACGGTCTACCAGCATCGGTACATCCAGGGTCGCAAAGCTGTCTGCCGCATCGCTCAGCTTACTCTTTACATCTGTATCAGCCATCTCATCACCGGAAAGGATATCTGCCGGAAGCACTGCAAAATCGCATTTGCTCTTTACCAGCTCCCGATACTGCAGGTCATCCGCACCACCGGCATACGTCATGCTGCCGTCTGCAAGACCACTCTTTACAGCCTCTACCGTCGTCGTATCCTGCTCGACGCCAACTGTCTTCACTGCATCCAGAAGTCCAAGCTCATCCAGCGTCGCAAGCGCGGTATCACCCGATACATATGCTGACTCGAGCGGCTGATGCACGAGAATCATTTCCTTCTCAATACCTGCCGGAAGCTCCGCCGTTGAATCCGCCGGAATGATCAGATACTTCACGACATCTGCCTGATACAGCTCCGATACCTTCTCACCCTGCGTCTGTACGACTGCCTCGCCATCTTCCGTCGCTGCCGCCGCTGCTGTCGCAGTCGCTGCTTCCGTCTCCGTTTCTGATTCGGACTCCGCATACACAGCCTTTGTTCCGTCTGCTGCCTTTTCTGCCTGCGTCATATCGACCTCAAGCAACGTAATATCCTGATCGTAATGATACAGCTTAAAGCACTTGGCATAGTCCAGCTTCGTCTCAGACTGATAGGTCAGGCCGCTGATATCCGGCGCCTGCTCATCCAGCTTCTTATTACCGGACTCATTGCCTGCTTCAGTCCCCTTGCCATCTGTATTCTTTGCCGCATTCAGTCCGACATAAATGGTGTAGGTGATCTCATGCGCCGCGCTCATACGGGTCGTCATACCGATGATCGTCGTATTTGCATTCAGGTTGACCGGAATCGTGAAGATCGAAGTGTTTCCACTGTGGGTCGGGAAGTACTTATTTCCATTCGCCTTTACATAACCATAGTAGCTGCTGTTGAACACAATCGTCGCCAGTGCTTTTCCGCCTGTCACCGTGATCTTCGTACAGCTGATGCTGATACGTCCGCTGCCTCCGCTGAAGGAGAAGCTGTCCGGGGTGTAAACTCCGTCTGCCAGTCCCGTGCTGTTATTTACTGCTCCGGTCGAACCGCTCAGATCAGATTCATACTTTGACTCCTTATCCGGCTTCTTATCCGGCTTCGGCTTCGTCGTAGTATTTGTCGTATTATTTGTCTCAGTCTCGGTCTCGCCTCCACCATTATTCGAATCCTGTGTATCATCTGCCGGAAGCTCGCCAACCTTTTTCAAATCTGCAGAACTAAAAGTAATGGTACGGTCATACCACTTATTGTGGCTCTCAGAGTGAGATGCTATCGCAATCGGCTCGCCCAGTGCCGATACCGGAATCATATAGCGACGTCCCGTCTTCTGCGCACCGCCCGCATCTGTATAGGTCACCTCATCCTGCCATTTTACCCATTGACCCTGACCTGCCGCAGACGCCTGTGCGCCAGTACCAACGTACAGATAATCGTAACCTGTTCCGCTCAGGGTAATCAGCGCCCGAATCTGTCCGTTTTTCACAGTCAGCTGTGCATTTACAACCTTGAACATCGCTGCACCGGTCGTCACCGTCGTACTGTAAATACCATTCGCCGGGGCGTTCTCTGCCGGAAGCTCAGCCGTTTTTTTCAGATTCTTCGAACTGATTGTAATCGTGCGGTCATACCACTTTGTATTCTTATGAGAATAAGACGCTACCGCCAGCGGTGTATCCAGCGCAGATACCGGAATCTCATATCTGCGGCCAGCCTTTGTCTCTCCATCCTGTGTGTACTTTACTTCATCTTTATACTTGATCCACTGACCTTCTCCTGCAGCGGCTGCCTGTGCGCCGGTTCCCATAAAGAGATAATCATAGCCTGTACCGGTCAGAGTGATCAGAGCTGTCATCTTGCCATTCTTGACTGTCAGCTCGACATCCTGTACTTTGAACATCGCTGCACCGGTCGTCGCCGTCGTATTGTAAATACCGTTCGACGGTCCGGACGGCTGCTCCGGCTTTTCGGTCTGGTTTGTCTCCTCGGTCTGCTCTGTCTGGTTGGTTTGCTCCGTTTGCTCAGTCTGCTCCGTATCCTGTACATCGCCGATTTTCTGCGCAAACTGTGGAAGGTTCAGCGAATCCTGCTTTCCCCATTGTCCATTCTTTTTGTTCCGTAACAGCAGATCAATATTCGTACCCAGCCACGATTTCGGAATTTCAAACGTGTACACCCGATATTCCGGTCTGTCCGGATCTGACGCCCCTAATTCGATTCCGGCAATTGCTTTGCTGTTTTTTAATTCTTCCGAGTCCGTTTCTTTTCCGAGATAAATTGCATCATAGGAGGTAGATCCTGAATAAATCGTTACAATTGCTTTATCACCTTTTACAGTGATTTTACTGTCTGACTCAATGTTGATCAGGCCTTTACTCGTATGGGTGTTGCCGTACAGATCGTATACGCCGTCCTTATAAGTATCAGAAGTAAACTTCTTATTAATATTTGGAATTTTAATAAATAAATTCCGACCACTTGTCAACCATGAACCATTCGCCTTTCCCGGTGTAATCGGAATATACATTCCCTGCTTTTCAGCTGGAACCGTAAAAGTAAAAGATACATTCGCTCCATCATTTACCAGAGTTCCATCCATTGCCGGAGACTTCGTCGCATCGTCTTTTTTCCCAAGATAAATACGGGTATAGGCCGTACCGGATACTGTAAATGTCACCGTCAGTGTATCGCCATTTAATTTTGCGCTCGAATTCAGTACAGTAAATGTATTCAGCTTACTTGCCGTACCGCCCTGTTCTACCGTAACATCAGCCTCGGACTGATTCGTACCTGTCCCTGTCTCTGATTCAGATTTTGACTCTGATTCACTTGTAGATTCTGACCCGCTTTCAGATTCTGACTTTTCTGGAAATTCCGGCATCTTCAATGCGAGCACACTGCTCACACTAAACGTTCCTTTTGATGCACTACGTGGTACAAACGTTACCTCCTGACCCTGACCGGTAAACGGAACGCTGAATTCAAACTTCTGCAATCCGTCCTCTTCTACGCCCATCACAAGTGGCTCTTTCTTTTCATCGTCCCTACTTCCAATGTAAATCGCGTCATAAGAAAAGATTCCCTTAGAATTCGGCTGTACATAAATCGTAATATCCAGTTTATCCCCTGTTTTTCTGACGGTAGATTTTGCAATTTTAAGCATGCTGTATGGCTTTCCCGGCTTCTTGGAATCCGTCGATCCATAAATTGCACTAATGCGATTATCTACCGTTATTGTCTTTTCTTGATCCTCCTCAGCCGCCAGCTCCACCGCATTCCCGTTTTCACCAGATGCAGTGTTCTCATCCGGCAGTGTCTCTCCTGCCGCCTCCGTCTGCTCCTCCGCCGGAGCCTCCGGCAGCGTCTCATTCTTCACCGGCATCTGTACATAAACATCCGCATCCGTATACCAGCTGTTCTCTTCCTTCACTCCCGGTACTACAGTAATCACCTGCCCGTATTTTGTCTCATCTGCCGGAAATGCGAAGCTGTAACAGCCATTCTCCTCTTTCCGTCCCTCGATGACCGGAGCCTTATCGGCATCGTCTTTCTTTCCGACATACAGGCGGTCATACGTCTTGCTGTCCGTATATACACGGACGTAGGTCTTTCCGTCCTTTTCCTCCAGCTCCGTCTTTACGATCTTTGGCTGCTCTGCCTTTTCCCCAGCTTGCTCACCGGCAGTTTCCTTTTCTGCCTTCGAAGCTGCTGTCTCAGAATCCGGAGCGGTCGTCTCTGTCTGCTCAGAATCAGTTGTCTCAGATGCAGACTCTGTGGCTGTCGTCTCTTCTGTTGTCGCTGTTTCCCCTGCTGTCTCAGGTGTTTTCGTCTCCTCTGCCTTTGGCGTCTCCGGCTGTGTCGCAGCCTCTGTCGATGCAGTCTCCGCCTTCGTCGCTTCAGTCTCCGGCTTCGTCGCTTCGGTCTCCGGCTTCTTTGACTCTGCCTGCGTCTCCTTGCTCTCGCTGGACGCTTCTGTGACCGTCTCCTCCGCGTAAATTGTTCCAGCCGGAAGCATATTCAGCGTCATCATCGCTGCCAGCGAAACAGAGAGAAACTTTCTTCCCCGTTTGTTCATACTACCTGTCCTTCCTTTCCAACCACTATGGCGGAACAGTTTCTGTCCGCCAGATTCGGTGTCACTTTCCGTATCATTCCCGACAAGTGACATCTATGAGTCCGAACATCATTCCTGTACTTGCATTCTGATTCTGCCGGATGCACCTCTTTAATGTAATTATGACACAAAAATCTTTTTCATTTCCTGCAACGTAAAAGTAGGATCTGCTTCCCCTTCTGGAGAAGCAAATCCTGCTACAGTTCTATGTATTGACTTCGGTACACTACACCTTTCATACGGTCATCAATCGGCTGCGGATCTCTGCTTTCTTCGGAAGCTGTTCACCAGCTCTCCAGCAGGTTTCCTGACTCGCAGATCATCGCCTGACCCGCCTTCTCGCACAGGACTGTGCAATGGCTGTGGGGTCTCACTCCCTACTTACAGTGACCGGATCGTTCAGGACTTTCACCTGATTCCCTATTATCCCAGCGATGCTTCGATGGGCACTGAAAAGCTCTTTCTTGAGTATAGCAGTGTCCTTTAAAATGTCAAGTGGATTCGTGCAGATTCCCGAATTTCTTTATGCAGATATTATCCGAATTATACAATATGTAAAATTTTCTTTACATCTTATGCTTTCCGTCCCGGAAAAAGCTGCGTGTCTCCCTCACTACCACACCGCTCAATACAAACAGCGCGATCATATTCGGGATCGCCATCAGACCATTAAAGATATCTGCGATGGTCCATACTGCCTTTACGGTCATGTACGGTCCGATGAATACTGCAAAGATATACAGCCAGCGATAGGTCAGAATCGTTTTTTTATGGCCACCGGTCAGGTACTCCAGACAACGCTCACTGTAGTAATCCCAGCCGAGGATCGTCGTAAATGCAAAGAACACGAGACAGATCATCAGGACAAATGCCGATACCTGTGCCGGGATCGGAAGACCGTTCTGAAATGCATAGGTCGTGACCTGCACACCCTCGAGTCCCTCTACCTGCCATGCGCCGGTCAGCACGATGGAAAGTCCGGTCAGAGTACAGATGACAATCGTATCAATAAATGTACCGGTCATGCTCACAAGTCCCTGACGCACCGGCTCCTTGCTCTGTGCCGCTGCTGCCGCAATCGGAGCACTTCCAAGGCCTGCCTCGTTGGAGAAAATACCACGCGCAATACCCTTCTGCATCGCAACAATCATGCTGCCGACCACACCACCGGTCACAGCCTCCGGGTTAAACGCACCCTTTACGACCATTACAACCGCTGCCGGAATCTCCCGAATATTAAACAGGATCAGGCAGATGCTGAACACGAAATAAATGACTGCCATAAACGGTACAATGATCTGGCTGACCGTCGCGATTCGCTTCAGTCCTCCGATCAGGATCAGCGCAACACAAAGGGACAGAATCAAGGAAGAAATCACAACCGCCCAGGAATATGAGCCAAGGAACGGGATCGCAATGCAGTTTGCCTTGTCCGGATCAAAGAAATTCTGCACCGCACTGGAAATACCGTTTACCTGACTGAACGTACCGATTCCGAACAGTCCGACGCAGACACCGAAAAATGCAAAAATCTTCGCCAGCCATTTCCAGTTGGATCCCATACCTTTTTCTATGTAGTAAAAAGGTCCGCCAAGGCTGTGTCCGTCCTCCGCCACAACGCGGTATTTGACCGCCAGAAGTCCCTCCGCGTACTTCGTCGCCATTCCGAAAAAGGCTGCTACCAGCATCCAGAACAGCGCACCCGGTCCGCCTGCACAGACTGCGGTAGCGACACCGACGATATTTCCGGTACCGATTGTCGCACTTAAAGCGGTACAAAGTGCTGCAAAGCTGGAGATCTCTCCGTCTCCTTCTTCCTCATTTTTGAACATCCACTTCAGTGCCAGTGGGAGGCGACGCATCTGCAAAAGACCGAGCCTTGTCGTCAGTAAAATACCGCCGGCCAGGATCAGCACCATCAGCGGGATGCCCCACACAAAATCATCCACGGAAACCAGAAACTCATTAATTACCTTCCACATAATAAAAACGCTCCTTCTTGAGAACTTATGCAGCAAACCTGTGGCTGACCGTTCCAAAAAGAAGCGTAACTCTTACTTTTACATGCGCAAAAATACTACTATGTAAAAAAAGCATCACTCTGTCCTTTTGCCTGAGAGATTCCAGACGCATATGCGTCGTTGCACCTTCGGCCCCTGCATTGCAGGTGTCTCCAGAGAACGATCCATTTACAGTTTTCCCCCGGCTGCGGGGACCTGAGAGTTTTACTCCTTCGGCGGGCATTTGCCGCTTTCCTGTAAACTTCACCTCGTTATTGCTGTCACTGTCGTATACTATAGCGCTGTATTAGCTTAAAGTCAAGAATTATTTATGCGATTACTTTGTCTCCGTCTCGCTCTCTGACTCGCTCTCCGTCTCGCTCTCTGACTCGCTCTCCGACTCACTCTCTGCCTCGTCGAGCTTCTCAGGGTTCTTGATGCTGACCTTGTGGTCGTACCATTTTCCCTTTGTACCGATCAGGGCAAGGTCAAACTCTTTGCCGACTTCTTCTACCGGGATGTCAAAACCATAGACTTCTTCTGTCGCACCATCCTTGTAGGTCACTGTATCAGTCGTCGGCTCAAGCAGTTCTGCATCATCCTTCTGTGCATCCTCTGCGGTTCCCACAAAAAGATTTAAAATATTTTTAGATGCAAGGCTGACATGAAATGTCATTTTTCCGTCCTTTACAGTCAGTGTACCTTTTCCGTCACATGCCTCGTTTGCATGGAACATACCGCTGTCGGTATCGAACTCTGCACTGTATACACCATCCTCCAGTTTCTCTGCTTCCGATTCGGATTCCGACTCTGCCTCGGTGGAAATCTCGGTCGCTGCCTCAGTCGTCCCTTCCGTCTCCGCTGCAAATGCACCTGCGGACATCAGCATCATAGAAGCACTCATTACAGCCAGAAGGCTCATTACGGTTTTCTTTTTCATAATAAAATCTCCTTCCACACAGCAACAGCCCGGAGGCCTGTACGCACTCCGGGCGGCTGCTATTCTTTTTCTTTCATATTAACGCATATTGCATGTGATGATACTTAATTACTTTCCAAGAGAATCAATCGCTGCCTGTGTATGCGCTACATACAGCTGCTCTACTGCATCGATTCTTCCAAGACCCTCGATCTGGGAATCCACGCTGTCAAATGCGCCGGACTCTACGAACTGAGTCTTCCAGGAATCCTCATCATCGCCTGCCATATCGTTGTTCGCATGGTCACCTGCTACTACCATCAGCGGACGAAGGATGACTTTCTTATAGCCTGCTTCCTTTACCTTGTCGATGACAGCGTCGCATGCGGTATCTTCCGGCTTACCCTCAACGGTACCGATGAATACGTTCTTGTAGCCCAGATTCTCCATCTGTGTCTGCATCTGATCGTAGGTCACGTTTGCTGTATGGGAAGTACCATGGCCCATGAATACAAATGCGGTGCCATCCTCAGCAGCTGCATCTGCACTGTCATAGTTTGCCTCAGAAACAGCCTGGCTTGTGATTGCTTCTGCTACTGCCTTCTTATCATCATTAATAACGGTTGCATCCTCACCTACTTCACCGAGCATCGGCTCTGCGATCGCTACGGATTCAAATTTGTCCTTGTATGCATCAATGGCTTCTACCATCTCGTCATACTCTGCACCATGCATCAGATGTGTCGGCTGTACAACCAAGTTCTTGACACCATTTGCGACTGCACGGTCAAGTGCCTGCTGCATGTTATCGATCTTCTCACCGTCTCTTGCCTGTACGTGGTTGATGATAATCTGTGCGGTGAAGGCTCTTCTTACGGCCCAGTCCGGATAAGCTTCCTGCAGTGCATCCTCGATGCCCTTGATATCCTCTGCACGGCTGTCATTGAAGGAAGTACCGAAGCTGACTACAAGCAGCTCGTTTTCTCCGATCTCATCCTGGTTGCGCGGATCATCCTTAGAAGCATCTCCGGTATCACGGCCAAAATACTCCGGGCTTGCCTCCTCGCCCTCTACAAGTGCCTTCTGTGCATCGGTCAGTGCGTCCCATGCAGCCTTTGCCTCTTCACACTGTGCATCGGTGTCATCCGTGCGCTCCTGTACATAGATCGCATCGATCAGGGCTGCTACCTTATCTGCAGCTGCCTGATCATCGGAAGCCTCTGATCCTGCCTCGGTAGCCGCCTCCGTCGCAGCTTCTGTTGTTGCTTCTGTTGTTGCCTCCGTAGACTCTGCGGATGCAACCGCTCCGCCATATCCCATCATTGCTGTCGTCATAGACAGAGACAGCAGAAGTGCCATTACTGATTTTCTTTTCATTTCCTTATCCTCTTCTTTTTTTGAATTTCCGCAAGAATGCTGCAAGGATCGGCTGCAGAAAATCTGCATAAAAAAGCAGCCGCATAAATGCAACTGCCTATTTCCCATAATTGCGCGATCTCTGGATCATTACAAAAATAATATCGTTTCGTTATGAGAATACAGGCGCTGTGAACCGCAGTCCTGAAATTCCACGTCAAGGCAGTTCTCCTGACTTTGATCATCACCGCTCTCCCTTCCCGGTCTCCCAGTGGCTTTGAAAGCAACTCCCATACACAGTGACGGCATCGTTCCGGATTCTCACCGGATTCTCTTTTGCGCATCCATCGGATGCAACCTTAACGCTATAACCTTTGCACGTATTCAATTCGGATAACTCTTGTTTAACACATAATTGTGAACTTTGTGTGAACATAAGACATTTTTTATAAAAATTCTTATTTTTTTCCGTCAGTTCTTATTCTATTTTGCATATTTCAGGCGATGCTCTCTGTTATCTCATCTGTCAAAAAATCCGATCGGGGACTTGCCTGATTCAGTTAAAACAGCCGGTTTCTCCCATCCACATACTCCACATCCATCGCCAGCCGCACTGCGGGCCTCCCGGTCATCGGATCTTCTGCGCCGATCCAAATCTGGTATACCCCTTCATTCCCGGCAAGCCCTGGCAGGTCTTTCGTCGTAAGCGCGGTATCGGTCACCATCTGTACGCCAGGGAGCAGGGCCGGAAGCTGCATCGTGACCGGCTCTTTTTCCACGGTCTCCCCGTCTCCGTCCTCGACGTACACATACACCGGCCAGTCACCGTAAAACGGGGCAACGCCATCGTTTTCCCAGGTCAGCCGTATGGATGATGCTTGTTCCCCTTCTCCACCAAGCTCTGCATCCAATATCCGGATCCGGTAGCCCATCTGATGCAGCACCGCCTCATAGCCTTCCGGATACGCCTCATCCGCAATCTTCGGACCGAGAAACGTCGTATGGGAATCCCGGAGGAGCTGTACGGTCTCATCCAGATTTGTCTGCAGCAGCTCCTCCATCGAAACGGAACTGGTCAGCTCACCCCCGGATGGCGCCGTTTTCCAGAAATCCGGCATCGCCCACAGTGCATCCTCTTCTTCTGCCTGCGCATAATCGCCGCCCTCCCGGATCCATTGCAGCCACTCTTCGGTGTCCCTTGCATGCCCCGCCATGTCATTGTACAGCCCCATTCCATACTGTTTGGCCGCACGGAACGGCCTGCGCATCAGCAGCTTTGCCTTCGGGAACGCCAGGATCCATGGAGTGATATACTGTTCCCGGACTTTCTCCTTTGGCATGCACTGGATTCCTTCCTCATAGTTTACATGCCACTCGCCCCAGTGACCAAGGCTGCCAAGCTCCACATAGGCAACCAGCCCGTCTGTCCCGAAATGCGTACCGAGCGCTTCTACCGCCTTCGCATGGCAGGCAATCAGCTCCGCATTGTTATAATCCGGTGCGAAGCCCTTTCCGTACTCACCATCGTACCAGGTGCCCGCTTCTCCGGTCTTCTCATACAGCCATTTGGGAATATCCATATGACGTTCCTCCCTCGGAATGTCACAGATGAATCGCAGGATGAGATGCTTTCCCTCCTGCTGCCAGCGCGCAAGCTGATTTTCCTGCTCGATTGACGTCCAGTCGTAGATGCCCTCCTCCGGCTCCAGCTCCGCCCAGGTAATGTCCATATACAGAAGCTGAATATCGTCCGTTACCTCTTCTCTCCACGCAGACGGTGCATAGCCCATCAGCGGATTGCCGAATACCTCCTCTGACTTTGCATATGTCTTTTTCACTGCCGTCTTTGTCATTTTGCGTTTTCCCACCATATATACCGCGGCCACAGCCAGCAGCACACCACCAAAAAGCAGCCATTTTCCCGGCTTAGCCATGATATTCTCCATTGTACTGAATCAGAGTCACATCCTCCACTCCGGAAATTTCCCGCATTTTTTCCATAAAGTCGCCGTCATTTTTCCTGCAGAACACTTCAACCGCAAGCTCTGTCTGCTCCTTGCGCATCGTCCTGGACTTGATAAAATATTTCCGTTTTCCAAAGCAGCGGATGACGGCATCTCCGGCCTCATCGCCGTGATAGTGGATGACCGCAATGTAAATCCGCCCCTTCTCCTGCTTATGATAAAACAGAAAAATCATCGCAATCATTACCA
The DNA here is from genome assembly GCA_902363135.1 of Lachnospiraceae bacterium. Lineage (GTDB taxonomy): Bacteria > Bacillota > Clostridia > Lachnospirales > Lachnospiraceae > Choladousia. The sequence continues at coordinate 295,735 of CABIZF010000001.1, read as the reverse complement.
CCGCCGAAAGCAATGCCAGCACATACATTCCGGCTCCCGCCGTGATGCCGGACGTGATTGCCCAGAACAGATACAGAAGATCCAGCGGATCCTTTACTGCGGTACGAAAACGCACGATCGACAAAGCGCCGACCATACCAAGTGAGATAACCACGTTTGTGCTGATCGCCAGCGTCACCATACAGGTCAGCACCGTCATCCCCACCAGGGTCACTGCAAAGCTTCTGGAATAAATCACCCCTGCATAAAATTTCCGGTAAACGGCATAAATCAGAACACCGAACAGCAGCGCCGCGATCAGGGCTGTCAGCATCTCCGGAATGTTATACTGGTCAAACACACCTGATTCCAGTACCGACTTTTTTATCATATCTTTTACGCTCATATCATTTTCCTCTCCTGTGTCTCATACCAGTATTCAAACCCGTTCAGATAGCCTGTCTTCTCATAGCACAGCACATACTTTGACACTGCTGTGAATTCTGCGGCCTGCGGCGGAAGGATGTTCCGCACAAGCTGTGGCAGCAGCTCGGTAAATTTGACCTCCAGCACCAGCTTCCCCGGCTCGAGCACCGGAAGCGTCGGCAAAGTGGCATCGAAAATGTCATAGCCTCCGACCGCCGCCCGGACATCCGAATCAAAGGTGATCCGTACCGTCCCGGCATCCATGATCCAAGGCTCCCTGTCGTAGTCAACAATCGTGCGCGGCCGCATCATATGGCTCGTACACTCGATATAAAATTCCCGGCACAGCGCATAGGGACTTTTCAGCAGAAAGGCATAATCGCCATCCAGAATCATCTCCACCTCCCGGCGGGTCAGCGGTGCACTCTCTTTGTAAATGTAGCTTCCGAATTTCTTTTTCCGCTCCAACTTAATTGATGCGTCACTGTAATTGTAAATGCGGATCCGATACTTTTTCCGCATCAGCACCCCGGCTTCCTTCTCCTCATACGCACTGTTCCAGTAATCGTCAAAATACAGGCTCCTGATCAGGTAGCCCCCGTCCTTTGCATGTGGATCCGCCACAAGGAACGGCTTCAGCCGAAGCTTCAGCAGTTCTTTTTCGGATGTGCTGATGAGGTACTTCCACTCATTCCGGTAGTTTTCTTTTTTCTCCTCATTCCTCATAAACATCTTCCTCGATCGTGCCATCCTCCGTGACATAAAAGCAGACCATACCATAATGCTTCCCCTCGTCAGTCACATAATAGTCAAAGGCATCCTGGGTATAGCCGGACGCATTTTCTGCCCGCACCCGCACGAAATACTGCCCTGCCTCCGGCAGCTCCGTCTCCGCCTCCGGAATCACCAGACCCTGCTTTTGGAAAATCACATCCTCAAACAGATAGTCCTTCGCTACCTCTACGGTGTAGATGATATCCTCCGCATCAAAATCATAGGACACATCCCAGTTCAGCGCAAGCTTCGTGCCATCCGTCTTCGGTACCCCGATGTAAAACGGCATCGGGCGTTTCAGGCTCTCGAGATAGAGCTGATAATTTGCCTCGATTTCCTTCGGAAGGGTCGCAGCGATCTTATCATACTGCACGCTTGTCAGCGGCGCATACATCCGGTCCGGCATTGAGTAAAGATAAGGCTTCACCACTGCCGTATATCCATCCACCATCGTCTGCAGCCGTTCTTCGGTAAAGGAGCTTCTCAGATCCTGAATCGCCGCATCCAGATCTTCCCGGAATGCTTCCGACTTCAGGCAGCGCTGAAATAGCACATTGCCCCAGTAATTGCTGACCCCGATTTCCCAGCTTTCCTGATCCGTAAACCCTCTCAGGACATATTCCGGCCGCATAAAGCTTCCATCGTTGTCCCAGTCCAGGAAGTACCATGTATCGGAATTTAAAGGACTATAGAGGAACATATTCCGGTTCTGCGTATCCACATTTCCCGTCAGAATCTGAAACGCCATCCAGTAGGTCAGATTCTCCCGGTCAAAATACCGATCCAGCACGGTACTGATCGGAATCGAGTTGTCATTGACCGCCTCCAGCATCGCGATCAGCTTGCTGTGGTCAGAATCGCCTTTGATCTCAAGCAGCTCCTCAAATGCCCTCTGATCGTAATCCGGATCATCCTGCAGCCGGATCACATCCTCATACCGGTAAAATTCAAACGAATTTATCTTATACAGCTGCCCGTTCGCATCCAGCCCGTGATTCTTCAACGCCGTTTTGTTCAGCTGCTCGACCTGCGTATACAGCCCGTAATCCTCAAATGCCGCACCGGTATCCTCTGTCAGATCCTTCACATACAGATGGACAAACTGAGTCCGAAGGCCGATCATCTGCGGGACGGTCTTGATCAGGTCATAAGAAAGCTTGTTCCGGAACCGCAGCCCCTCTGTCATGTGCTTGTTTAAATTGATCGTCCGCTGTCCCCTCCACGTCCCTTTGTTCTTTTTCAGCTCGATTTTATAGTTTTTCTGTGCATTCCGGCTCGATGTCTGTCCCCGGATCTGCACCGTCGCATTCGGTACACTCTCTCCATAGCCAACCTCACCGACGACCGGTCCATCTTCATCCCCGACCTGTAAAAGCCCGTTCACCTGATAGCGTTCCACTCCCATGTCCTCATAATCGTAAGCCGAATAGCTGTTGATCTCCTTCCAGGAATGATCCGTATTCTCCGAACTGTTGCCGCGGGAAACGGTCAGATACATGGTGACGACGCTGTCTTCATCGTCATTTTCATATAAGGTCTCCTTGTCCCGCAGATGCACCTGATTGATATCCTCTGTCGCTTCCTTTACGACCGCAGCCGCTTCTGTCTGTTCCGTCTCTTCCGTCACAGCTCCTTCCATTCCGCAGCCGCTGCACAGACCGGCAAATATAATTGCGAGCAAAAGCAGTCCGCCTGTTCTGTTTCGTCTCACTCTTCCATCTCCTTTCAATCATGCTCCAGCTTTTTATCTAGAAAGCATCCAAGCTCTGTGAAAATGCCGGTTCGATCCTCTGCCACGACCGGCTGGATGCTGAGAATATAATACGGAAGCCGCCGTGTAAACTGGTTCAGGCGAACCGCACAGACCAGAAAAAACACAGCGCTCCCAAGTAAAAAGCCAAATCCGAAATATACCTCAGAAAACCGCAGAGAAATCACAGTAAATAAAGACGTCAGCGCCGCAAACACGCCGGATGCCGCCATCGCACCTTTGTAATCGGTAAAATACAAAAGCAGCAACAGCATCGTATTCGCTACCGCGTAGATTCCGTACCCGACACAGAGTGTCCGGAAATACCCGTCCATCAGATCATTAAAGCCAAGCGGAAGATAATCCAGCACGATGCCTCCGACTGAAATCGCCAGCGCCGTCGCAAGCAGCTGCTTAATCGCCGTATACTTCAGCTCCATGCCAAGCACCCGCAGCATCTCTTCGCCTGCCTGCATAATATCGCCGATCGCACCTCCGTCGTTGAACAGGCTGTAGTAATTCCTGTATTTCGGATAAAAATTGACCTCGACTGATACGACAAAATTGACTGTCGTCACAAGAATCGTCAGAAAGGCGACCAGCGCCGGGACGTCGTGATACGGCGCTCCGTAAAAAAGCCCCTTCACCTGCACCCGGATCGGACCGGTCCACATGATGACAAGATGCGCGAACAGTCCAAGATTCATAAACAGTCCGGTAAACGCCAGCGGAAGAAAGGCATCCACCCAGCGCAGGAACAAAAAGGCGCTTAAGCTTCCCTGCGGAAAATATCGGTACAGCAAAACGACATCCCACAAAAGCATGATGCCGTAGCCGACGGATACTGCGACCAGAAGCGCAATGACATGCGGTACTCCGAGCCTTAAGAGCAGCCATCCCACCGCGAATGTAATGATGATCGCTGCCGTAAAGGACAGCAAAATCCCTCTGTAATCCTTGATCGCTGTCAGATAGCTCATCGCATTCCATGTGACGATCAGCTCACCGAACAGCCCGAGCATCAAAAGCCCCTCGATGAGTGTGGCGCCGGAAAAAATCAGAAAAATACCGTACAGCACACTACCTGCCATCAGCATCAGCCCGGTCGATCCCCAGAAGGACGGCAGCACGGCCTCGTATTTTTCTTCGTACAGCATATCAGCGATAAACCGCGTTACCACCATCGACAGGAAGCTCGTCACAAGCAAGGAAGCCAGCAGGGTATAGGTAATCATGCAGACAAGAAGCTCCCGCTCCTGCCTGGAAGCTCCTGTCGTATCACACAGATACATGACGCCGAGCAGCAGCACGATTCCGAGCAGCATCGGCCCGGTACATACGACACCGGCATAGCCATACGCGCGGAAGGCCGCAAACAGCCCCCGCCGTTTAAACAGCTTTTTCAGCTCAAATCCGATTCCTGCCATCAGCCATCCACCTCCCTATACAGCTCCCTGTATTTTTGAAGCATACGCTCCTGGCGGTAGTACGCCTTTACCCGCGCCTGCCCGTTTTTTCCCATGCGAAGCCGCAGGCTGCGTGACTCGCACATACGCTCCATCGCAGCTGCCAGCCCCTCGCGGTACATCGGCGGCACACAGTAGCCTGCCTCCCCGAACGTATCTCCCGGCTTGCCGTTTAAGAGCTCCCGACAGCAGCCGACATCCGTCGTCACACACGGACGCCGAGCCGCAAACGACTCCAGCACGGACAGCGGCTGCCCTTCCGAAATACTCGTCAGAATCGTAAAGTCCAGCTTTTCCATATAGGAGATGATATCCACGCGTCCGGTAAAGATCACATTCTCCAGCTTCAGCTGCTCCACCAGCGCATAACACTCTGCAGCATATTCTTCATCGTCCACACCGCCCATGATATGCAGCCGCACATTTTTCTTTCGCATGGACAGCTCAAAAAAGGCATAGATCATCGTCTTAATATCCTTGATCGGTGCAAGCCGCACGACTGCCCCGATGTCGACCCAGCCGTCCTCCTGCTTCAATGGGATCTGCGAGAGCCTCTCGTAGTGAATGCCATTTTCAATTACTCTGCATTTTTTTGCATCACAGCCCATTTGGATCTGAATCAGCATCGCATTCGTAAAGAGGCAGGTGACCTGAAATGCCCGTCGATAAATGATATCGGAGAGCATATAGAAAAATGAAATCCATTGCTTTTTAAATGACGGGACGACCCATTTGGCACGGATAATTTCCTCCTCACGCTCTCGCGTATAGATGCCATGCTCGGTCAGCAACACCTTTTTCTGATACATCCACCCGCCGAGGCAGGCCAGCATTCCTCCGTACCCGGTGCAGATCGCATGATACACATCTGCCTTTGGCACCTCGGTTCCGAGCAGGTAGAGGACCGGGAGGAGCATGGAGCGCATCGTATGAAAGGCATCCGCAAACGCAATGTACGGATAATGCGTCAGACAGGACTTTGTGAGTATGTCCAGGAACTCTTCACTTTGCAGATATGACATCGGATTCAGCCGTTTCTCCTGATACAGTGAAAACAACACCTCCCAGTCGGGCCGTCCGCAGATCATCAGCTCGCGCAGGCTGTCCGTCTCCTCCTTGGAAAAACGATGCCGCATTTTTCCGGATGCCTTTACATGCAGCGCATCATCCAGAAAGACTTCGTGCACAGCCGTTACATTTTGCGGGAGCTCATAGACGAATTTACCCCGGTCCTTCGCATTTGCTCCGATGACCCACAGGATAAATTCGTGTTCCTTCATATTATTGATATACTGGTGCATCCATGTCGACACGCCTCCGAACACATACGGATAGCACCCCTCCAGGATAAGACAGATCTTCAATGGCTCCTCTCCTTTACTTTTCCACTTGTATGACGACCTCAGGAGAATCCGCACAAAGCAGATACAGCTTCCCCGTCAGATGTGTCAGGCTGCCCCCGGTCACGTCACCCGGAGTACCTTCATTTACCCGAACGAACAGATATGCCGTATCATACAGATTTCCGAGTTGCAGCCGTATCTCCTGATCCGTAATCTTCTTTTCCACTGTCAGCCCACCGTAGCGCTGGATCGCACCGGAAAGCTCAGACCCGGTCAGATTCCGAAGAGACGGGGCTGATGTATCCAGCCAGGTCATATATTCATCCAACCGGTTCTTTAAAGTCTCCCAGCCAAGTGCCGCGCCGCGGTCTTCATCGAGCAGGTCATCCGGATGCATAAAGTGAGTATTGACAAAGTGCATGTTCAGCTCCGAGAGAGCCGCCATCTGCATATAGCTGTCAATGATGCCCCCTGAAATGATCCGTGGCTGTTCCACGATCCCGTCGTCTGCCACCTCAAATTCCTGTACATATGCGAACTCTCCGGGAAAATAGTTGCTGGCGATCGTCCGGATCTGCGGATATTTCGACGCCAGCAGAGCCCGTCCCTCTTCGGAGAGCACATTGGATGGCGGCACATAGACCGACATCGTCGTCCCCGGAAACATCTCAGTTCCAAAGCTTATCAGCTCCGTGACGGCCCGGTCCATCGCATCGACACTGTCCCACGTCTTATAGGGAAGTACATCTCCATAATCCGTATCGGAAAGACTTAACGGCTGATGATTGTAGCCGTGGTATCCCAGCTCCCCGCCGCGGTGCAGCAGCATGTTTCCAAAATACTGGAACCGCTCGGTATCTGTCGTCGCTTTGACTGTCCCGTCCGTATCGTCCTCGTAATTCTCGATGATCACACCGGTATAGCGTACCCCGTGTTCATCCGCAAGCGCGAGCATATCCGGCCACCAGATATTTGTATAAAAATCCTGGATACTTGTACCGTAGTCCCGCTTCACATATTTTCCGTCCCCGGATGGCACCGGTGAAGGAAAATCATCCAGATAAAAAACCGAGCCATTGATCACCGGATAGACCCCGACATCTGTGAGCAGACTGTAGGAAGCTGCAAAAAGACCACGCGTTGCTTTTTCATACAGGCCAAAATTATCTACGACAAATTTTCCTTTTCCGTAATCCGTTTCCCATATCAGCGGTGTACCTGCGGCATCCTTCACCCTTGCACAGACCTTTGCCTGCTCGACAAGCTCTACCTCCCACGCCGAATCATATCCGTCTGTAACGTCATATGACACTCCGCCGCCAAGCAGAAAATCCGGTTCAAAATAAATGCTGTCCACCAGCACATTATCATAGCCGGAGGAAAGAATTCCAAGCTTCTGCTCGATCAGTGACACATACGTATTCTTCTGCAGTGTCAGCGCAAACATAGCGCTTCCGCCCTGCTCCACCCACGAAGCGAGTGCCAGCACCTCTTCCTTCAACGGACTCAGATCGGTAAGCAGCACAACAACCGTCTCATACGCGGAAAAATCCGGCAGCGCCTGTGATGATACATCCACCACCTCGATTCCGACCCGCATATCCATAAACATCCGCTCAAATTCCGGCAGTGCCTGCATGCTGTCCTCCTGCGTACTGTCTGTAAGCACCAGGCAGGTCGTCTTCCATGTCTTTACGGCTTCTTTTTCCGTCACGACCCGCTCCGGTTCCATATAGCTGATCTGCCGTGCCGTCTCCTGATAACGGATTCCGCTGCGCTCCGCATACAGCACAGCCCCCATCATTAAAAATATAAACAGCACTATGATCATCCACTTAAACCGGAATTCCCGGATTGCCTTTATGCATCCAGCCAAAGAGCCAACGCCTCCTTTCCTTTTGATGACAGATAAATATGCTCCCGTTTCATCTCTGCTAACGCCTGTGCCAGCTCCCGCCCAAGCCTCTGCTCCGCACAGTATTTCACATATAAAATCCAGTATTCTTCTCTGCGGTACCAGTGCTTTCGCATAAACTGCAGCTCCTTGTATGCCTCCCCGTACTCCTTCAGCTTCAGAAGATTTTCTGTCAGGCATATTCCCGTATGGAGCTTTGGTCTTTGCTCCTGGCGCTTTTGCAGAAGCCGGATGAACTGACGCCGCTGCAGCTGCTCCATCTGCGCCTCCAGAATTCCCTGTTCCAGATACTCCTCCAGAAAATCACAGTATTCAGCCAGAACAGCCGAATCCTCCGGCTGCCTTGCATAGCGCCTTTCGATCTGCTGCAGACGGTAATCATAGTCCTTCGAGAGCTCTACCATCGCTGTGATCGCATAGTGGACGACCTCGACATCATCATTCATCCGGGCCTTTTTTAAAAGCTCCATATACTCACCCGGATCGTCATTGAGTACGTCCATAATCAGCTCTCGCCGCACGCCCGGCTGATTCAAAAGCAGCGCATCCTCCAGCGGCACAATCTGCTCACTGGCATCCTGTGTTACAAATATATTTTTATACAGCTCTTCCTTTACCTTCAGCTTTTCCACACCCGCCTGCCGGACATTGTCTGCCCCGCCACAGATCTGAAAGTGCAGCAAAAGCACACAGAGCACGCCCCAGAACGGAACAAAGATCACCGGAAACATCAGATACTTCTTTACCTTCAGCACCTGCGTCCGGATCCCGAGCCAGACTGCGACGCAGCAAATCGCATGCAGCAGCAAAAGCAAAAGCTCGATTTTCCACTGCATCACATTTCCCTTCCCTTCTCCTGATCCACCGCCCCAGACTGCTGTTGCTCATCAATGACTCTGCACAGAAAGCCTGCATGGGTCAGTCTCTCCAAAACGATCGGCTGTGACGCCTCATCCATCTGTGACAGGATCAGGTACAGCTCCCGGTCCTCTGAGATACCCCAGACATCATTTCCGCGCACCAGCCTCTGCAGCTTTGCATCTGCCTGCGGCAACGACATTCCCGGATGGTCAAGTGCCAGCAGCACGTAGGAAGCCAGATGCTTTTCCCGCATCGTGTGGCAGAGTCTGAGACGCTCCACAAAGAACTCTGTTTTCAGAACATGTGTATCCGGAAGGTACTGCCGGTATTCGATTGCATCCTGATAGTCCATCGCACGCAGCAGCGCCGTCTCAACCAATCCGCAGAGGATCTTAAACAGATTCAGATAGTAGAGTGTCATCTGCCCGCTGTCCGCCTCCTGTATGAAGATCAGCATTACAAGTTCACCGTTTCGGCGGATCCCCGCCAGATAGGCAGGATAGCCCTCCAGCAGACTGCGGTTTGCCCATACCTCACCTTTTTCCAGTGTCTCCATAGCCTCCCTGAAATCTGTGATCTGAATCGAATTTGGAAAGCTCCCCTGCATTTCCCTTGATGCGATCTCCAGTCTGCCAAAGCCATTATTTTTCCGGACGGAATAAAATGCAAAGCTCTTATTTTCCAGCACCTCTTCCATGACCTGCAATGTCTCAATATACAGCTCCTGTGGCTGCACGATATCCAGCTTCCTTGTGATATCAAAAATCTTACCGAAGCTGTCACGGCTTCCGAGTATCTGCTTTTTATACATCCGCTTATCCTGCAATGTGTCCTGATACAGCTCCCGCATAAACAGAAATTTTTCTTCCATCTGACGGCTCTCACTGCGGATAAAAACATCATTTTCCAGGTTCTTCATCCGCACATAGCCGCAGATCGAGCCGACGGCAAAATAAAAAATAAACGGAAGCCAGTTTGACGGCTCATAGAACAGCGTCTGCCAGCCCGTCCCCTGCTCCTGATACGCCGCCAGTAAAGAAAATGTCTCGACCGCCGCTGCCGCGATTCCATAGTTGATCCCGTAGAGACTGCCAAAGAGCACGATGCATACGAGCCGCAGATCAATCATTCTGAACTGCGCACTGTTGCCCGTCATCCGGATCAACCCCTCAAAAAACAGGCTCCCGGCTGCAAATTCCGCGATCTGCCAGAGCCTCTTATGCCGGCCTGCGATCTGCATAAGCCGCGCTGCATACCCCGGCTGTCGCTTTGTCTTTTCCAAAAACTGTGTATACAGCTCCGGCAGCTCCTCCAGTATGGAAATTTTTGGAAACCAGCCATACCGGTAACGCACCTTTTTATCATCTGGAGCCACCTGCTCTGCCACCGCCTCTTTTCTCCATTCCATTTGTACAGACCGGTTCAGCTTCCGAAGCTCCTTTTCCAGATCATAAAAGGTCAGATGAAAGACATCCGGAATGTTCCAGGCTGTTTCGGCATTCTCCCAGTCATCCGTCAGCTTGTAGAGCAGCTCTGCCAGATCCAGAAGACTTAAAAAAAACATCCCCTGCTCCGGACTCTCCTGAAATACGATTCGGCTCTTTTCCTCCATCTCCTCAAACAGCCGAAACAGATAGTCCTTCTTACAGGTACCGGAATACAGATACGGCATACGGACCGTTGTCACCGAAATTCCGTGCAGGGCCGCATACTTCCGACACAGCTCCTCCGCCTCACAGACGAGCAGGGTCTTTCCGGTCACCGTATCATACATACCCTCCGGTCCGGTCAGATAAAGAATCCGGACCTCCCGGTCTCCTTTGCAGTACTGCAGCACTCTGCGCAGCTTCTCTGCCTCTCCTTCCGTACTGCCGTGAAACGTCAGATAATTGGAAAAGTACACGACCTCTTCAAATTCATAAGTCAGAAACAGATCACCAAGCTCTGCCTCCTCTTCCGGAAACGGCCGGTGTACAATTCCCTTTTTCCGGTTCGTCCGCACCTGTGCATCCCCGAGGATCAGCGCCTGACACTCCGGAAATGCCTCTTCCATAAATCTTTCCGTAATATATCCCGTATTGCCAACCAGTAATACTCTCATAACGCCCCTGCCTTTTGCGCAATTTTCGTCCGAAGTATAGCACATCTCACAAAATCCGTCAAAAATTTTTTTACGCGGGTTGTCTCTCCACAAAAGATCGACTATAATAGCTGAAAGGTATCACGTTCAGATGAAACACGCGTGAGGCCGGTCAGACATGAGAAAGCAGCGGAAAACGGGAGGGATGCACATGACCGATGAAGAGCTCTACCAGCGTTATCTTGACAACGATACGGCCGCAGCCGATCTGCTCGTGCAGACCCACAGCGACGCACTGATGCTCTACATCAACGGCTATCTGCATGACATCCATGAGTCGGAGGATCTAATGATCGAAGCATTCGCACGACTGTTTGCGCGTCCACGCCCGATCCGGGAAGCCGGCTGCTTTCGTGCCTATCTTTATAAAATCGGCCGGAACCTCGCCCTGCGCCATCAAAGACGGCGCAGGCTTCATCTGATTCTTTTTGACGATCTTCCGTTTGAGCTCTCGGGTGGTGCGCTCGCCGAGACTCCATTTTTTGAAAATGAACGGCGCCATCAGCTCTATGACGCACTGGCTAAGCTGAAGCCGGAGTACCGGGAGGCACTCTATCTCGTCTACTTTGAAGATATGAGCTACCACATGGCAGCTCAGGTCATGAATAAAAATGAGCGGCAGATCACGAATCTGATCTACCGCGGAAAGCAGAGCCTGAAGGCAATACTGGAAAAGGAGGGATTTCAATATGCGGACAAATGAAGAACGGTCAGCGCTCATCCATCGGCGGATACGCGAGCTGAAAAGGCAGCAGGCCAGGAAAAAAGAAAGGCTGGTTGATCTCTCCTGTGTGGCAGGCAGCCTCATCCTGATTTTGCTGCTGGCGATGTGGATTCCGGATTCGCTGGCACACTCAGAAGGAACTATGGCACATTCTGCAATGACGGCCAGTCTGATCGGAGGCTCTGCCTTTTCCGGTTACATTGTGATGGGGATCCTTTCCTTCCTGCTCGGCGTCTGCGTGACGATTCTGCTGTACCGTCTGCACCGGCATTTCCGTGACAGGAAGGAGGAGCAGGATGAATTTTGAGATCATCGACAACGCTTACCAGGTCACCGTTCTGCTCATATGCATGCTGCTCTCCGCGTGGTTGGGTATACGCCAAAAGAACCGCGGATTTATTATGCTTTCTTTTGGCTACGGCTGCTTTATGATGGGAACCCTGTTTTTCGTCCTGTATCTGGCGATCCTCGGCCGCGTGCCGCAGATCTTTTATACATGCGAGATCTCATGGCTGGCTGCCTATCTGTTCTTTCTCTCGCTGCTTTTGCTGCGCAAAGAGTCCGAGCCGCTCTCCTTCTCCGCCATCGCACTGATTCCGGCTGTCATTGTCGCCGTCGTTGTCCTTTTATTCAAAATCTTTGGTCCGGCACTTCTTCCATGCATTGCCTGTGCCATTACGCTCGGCGCAATCACCTATCTGGCCAGCTGCCGCATTCTGCGTGACCGAAAAAATGGCCGACGAACATCCTGGCTCGATCACTGTTTTCTCCTCTGTGTTTTCTTGCAGCTCGGTGTCTACATTGTCTCCATCTTTATGACTGATTATCAGCATTTTAATCTGTACTTTGCCATTGATATGCTGCTCACCGCCATGCTGGCTGCACTGCTGCCGCTTCTGTTCCGGGAGGTTCTCCATGATCTACATTGAAAATATTTTCGTCTGTATCGCGATTCCCATGTTGCTGTCCTTGTTTTTTACCGAACACCGGCAGCGTGTCTTTACGCTCTTTGTCGTCGCAGGTATGGCGATCTGCCTGCTCGCAGCTTACGTCAGCAGCTTTTTTATGAATTATTATCAGACCAACGCCACCACGACTATGATCGAGATCACGCCGGTCTGCGAAGAGGTGATGAAGCTGCTCCCACTGCTCTTTTACTTTCTGATCTTTGAACCGGAGAAAAAGCAGGTGACAAGCGCTGCCCTTGCGCTCTCTGTCGGCTTTGCGACCTTTGAAAATGCCTGCTATCTGACCGAAAACGGAGCCTCTCAGTTTTCCTTTCTGCTGATCCGTGGTATTTCTGCCGGGGCAGTGCACATCCTCTGCGGCATCCTGATCGGCTGCGGCATGGCCTACGTCTTTTACCACCGCTGGCTGCGGCTCACCGGTACCATCGGACTGGTCGGCGCCTGCATCATCCTGCACGCCAGCTACAACCTGCTCATTACAGCGGACGGCATCTGGAGACGCATCGGGTATGTGTTCCCGTCGCTTTTGATTCTGCTTTTGTTCCTTGCAAGGCATCTGCTGATACCGGGAATCCTTCCATCTGAGGCTCGGCAAACGGCAAGCTCCGAAAAGCTAGAATAACTGCAAAATACAATACAAAAAAATAGTAGAAAATCAGCAGAAAATCAAAAAAAGAGTGAGAGCTTTCTTTTCCACATGTATTTATATCTATATAAGCAGAACCTCACAATTACATCTGTTCACGGAGGCATATATGAAACATTCCTACGAGCAAATTCAAAGAGAAGTCCGGCGCAGGACCCGGAAATACCGAAGACGCTATGAGCAGGTGACCCTTACCATCCTTAGCATGCTCTGCCTGATCCTCTCAGGCAGCATGCTTCCGCTCCTCTCCCGCGCGGGCATGGCATCCTCCACAGTTCCCGGAGGCTACAGCTCCGTCCTGCTGCACAGCGGCGCGAGCGCCTATGTCGTTGTCGGCATAGCCGCCTTTGTCACCGGATGCATCGTCACCGCCCTGTGCCTGTATCTGAAAAAGCGCAGGTCAAAGCGGGATTAACCGTCCCGCTCTGGCCTGCGCTTTTTGTTCTGCCTGTATAGACTCTTCCATTTTCTTTTGCTGCATTATGTCCCGTCAATTAATACAGATTTACTTTTCTCGGAGCGATCCGGCGAAGATCGTTCAGAATGGACTCATCCAGCTCGACCTTGATCATCTCCTGTCCCTTTTCCTTATTGAATACAAGGATATAGCACTTCGCATGCGGATCTAAGGATGTGTAATCCTTCAGCTTCAGATCCTTTTTATTCTTAAAGGAATCCAGCTCGTGGGAATTCTCCGGAGCCAGGATCTCCAGCTCGGATGCATCATAGCTTCCCATCTTTTTCCGCTTCTGTTTGGAGTAGATAGCATCGATATCCAGCTCTCCGTTGACGTATAAGTATTCATACTCTACCTCGAGCTTCGGGACAAACAGCCAGCAGACGACGACCAGCACCGCGCCGACGATCAGAAGCGGCCAGAATACCAGCCCGATAAAAATGCTGATTGCCGCCAGTGCAATCAACAGCCCTTTCAGAATCTTGTTCCCCACAGGGGTATTTCGTTTGATTAGTATTTCTTTGTATGAATCGTTCATATCGTTCCTCCCTCGTTTTACCCGTTCATATCTTTTGAGTCCTTCTTCGTTACTGTTCACACATCAATGAACAATACCTTCTCCGGCTGATACGCTTACTGCATAAGATACTCCAGAAACCTCGCACTCATATCCGTATGAGACGAATTCGCCATGACCACAGCATATACCTTTTCGCCATTGTAGGCATTGGACTGCTCCATGAGCGAAGCCTTCTGCACATCCAGCGCTACCGGAATCTCCTTGCCGGTCTCTTCATCCTTTCCATAGGCAAGGGCATTCTCCCACCTGGAAAGCTGCTCCTCTGATAAGACCTCGGAGAGATCTTCAAGCCCATAGCCATCGCGGTACTTCTCATACTGTTCGGAATCGAATATCGCCACATCGACATCGCCTGCCGCCACTACCGCAGTAAACTTCATCTGACTTGCCATCGAATACTGAGAGGTATCCTCTGCATCCAGTATCGTTGATGTATCGAGCAATATCTCGTCCTTCGCGCCGATCCCGCCGATGTACTCTGCAAAATCATCTGTAATCGCCTGTGCGTCCAGCTCCGTTGAGTTACAGTTGACGAAATATACATTCAGAAGATGATTGATCTGCATATTCCGATAAATACTGACCCCGATCGAAATCACCAGAATCACTGCGAGAATCGCTGCCATCAGGGGCTTGTAATAATCCCATATGTAGCCCAGCCTCTGTCCCCACGTCATGCCTTTCAGCTTTTTTAACTCCTCCCGTATGATCTCCCGGATTGATCGTTCGTCCATACTCTGCTCCTTCATATGTTCGTTTTTGCAGATGATTTATCAGAAAATTCCTGCACTTTTTTCAGTTTAACACAAATGAGGGTAAACGTCTATTGTTTACCCTCATTTTATAAATATTTTAGGAATGAATAGACGTACTACAGCTCAAGAGCTTCGCTCTTTCGCTGAGGGGCTATCGCCCCACAAGTCTGCCGATCCAGCAAGAGAATCACAAGTGATTCTCTTGCTTTCTCGACATCCTTGCACGTCTCAATGCTTTATCACATCATTCCCATGCCGCCCTGCGGTGCTGCCGGCATTGCCGGGGTTTCTTCTTTGATGTTGCCTACTACGGACTCGGTGGTCAGCAGGGTAGATGCTACGCTCGTTGCGTTCTGCAGTGCGCTTCTGGTTACCTTTGCCGGATCCAGGATGCCTGCTTTTACCATATCTACGTACTCTTCGTTGTAAGCGTCGAAGCCTGTGCCTACCTCAGACTCACGTACTTTATTTACGATCACTGCGCCTTCCAGACCTGCGTTTGCAGCGATGTGGAACAGCGGAGCTTCCAGTGCCTTCAGGATAATCTTTGCACCGGTCTTCTCGTCACCCTCAAGGTTTGCAGCAAGCTCTGCTACCTTCTTGGAAGCGTGGATGTATGCAGATCCGCCGCCTGCGATGATACCCTCTTCTACTGCTGCTCTTGTTGCATTCAGAGCATCTTCCATACGAAGCTTTGCTTCCTTCATCTCAGTCTCGGTTGCAGCGCCGACACGGATCACTGCCACACCGCCTGCGAGCTTTGCAAGACGCTCCTGCAGCTTCTCTTTATCAAACTCGGACTTTGTCTCCTCGATCTGAGCCTTGATCTGAGCAACGCGGTCTGCGATTGCTTTCTTATCGCCCATACCGTCAACGATAACGGTGCTCTCCTTCTGAACCTTCACGGATTTTGCATGACCAAGCATATCCATGGTCGCATCCTTCAGCTCGATGCCGACCTCCTCGGAAATAACCTGTCCACCGGTCAGAATCGCGATATCTCTGAGCATCTCTTTTCTTCTGTCACCATAGCCCGGAGCCTTTACACCTACTACAGAGAAGGTTCCGCGCAGCTTGTTGACGATCAGGGTGGTCAGTGC
Organism: Lachnospiraceae bacterium; assembly: GCA_902363135.1. Lineage (GTDB taxonomy): Bacteria > Bacillota > Clostridia > Lachnospirales > Lachnospiraceae > Choladousia. The sequence goes on along the minus strand of CABIZF010000001.1, from coordinate 279,851 downwards.
CTCGCCCTCGATGTCCTCAGCGATGATGAGAAGCTTTCTGCCTGCCTGTACGATCTGCTCAAGCAACGGAAGGATCTCCTGAATATTGCTGATCTTCTTATCTGTGATCAGGATGCACGGATCATCCAGAACTGCTTCCATCTTCTCAGTATCTGTTGCCATATATGCGGAAATGTATCCTCTGTCGAACTGCATACCTTCTACCAGATCCAGCTCGGTCTGCATGGTCTTGGACTCCTCGATGGTGATAACGCCGTCGCCGGTTACCTTCTCCATTGCATCTGCAACGAGCTGTCCTACGGTCTCATCTCCGGATGAAACAGTCGCTACTCTTGCGATCTGCTCCTTGCCGCTTACCTTCTGGCTCATCGCACGGATTGCTTCTACCGCAGTATCCGTAGCCTTTCTCATACCCTTTCTCAGAACGATCGGGTTCGCACCTGCTGCCAGGTTCTTCATTCCTTCATTTACCATTGCCTGTGCCAGTACGGTAGCAGTCGTAGTACCGTCACCAGCGACATCATTGGTCTTAGAAGCAACTTCCTTGATCAGCTGAGCACCCATGTTTTCAAATGCATCGCCAAGCTCGATCTCTTTTGCAATCGTTACACCGTCGTTTGTGATCAGCGGAGCGCCGTACTGCTTATCAAGTACTACGTTTCTTCCTTTCGGTCCAAGTGTCACACGAACGGTATCAGCCAGTTTATTTACGCCAGTCTCCAGAGATTTTCTGGCTTCTGCACCAAATTTAATTTCCTTTGCCATGATCATCGATCTCCTTTTCTTTTTATCCGGCGGAATTCCTCTTCCGCCTCTCTATCCGTCCAAAGCCAGATCGTTCGGATCTGCTTCTTTGTCTGCCCGGCATCCGATATTCTTGCTCTGATGCCTGTGCAATTTGTTTTACTCTACTACTGCGAGAATATCACTCTGCTTTACGATGATGTACTCTTCCTCGCCAAGCTTTACTTCGTTTCCTGAATACTTGGAGTAGATTACCTTATCGCCGACCTTTACCTGCATGGTCACTTCTTTGCCGTCTACCAGTCCGCCCGGTCCTACCGCGATAACCTCAGCCTCCTGCGGCTTCTCCTGTGTCTTACTTGTAAGAATGATACCGGATTTGGTCGTCTCTTCTGCTTCAAACTGCTTTAATACAACTCTGTCGCCTAACGGTACTAACTTCATATTTAATTCCTCCTTAGATGGTTTCATCCAGATCCATTGTGGCAGGTGAACCTGTCGTCCACATACTGCCCGCTTATAACCGAACGGCCATTGCGGTGATTCGGCTAAATTCGCTTTTATTTGCTAGCACTCGTCAAGCTTGAGTGCTAATCAACAATGCTATATTAATGAAATTACCGGAATAATGCAAATTCATCAGTTTCCTGTTTTTATATGTATTCTTTTGATATTCTCTGATTTTCTCCGTTTTTCTCCGTTTTACTCATTTATCGTTTTTTTGAAGATTTTTTATAGCAATTCCATAAAATAATACAATCAAGACCGTTCAGCAGAGCGCGAAGGACAAGGAAGATACCTGCAGGCGTGCTGACGCACGGCAAAGATATCTGACGCAGGGCTTCACGCTATGATGGACTGGATTGTTTGCAGTAATTTATGAAATTGCTATAGTAAGCTCCATCCCATCTTCCCATACACGGACACGCTCCGCATGTCCCAGCTCATCAAGTGTCACATAGCTGATCGGCTCCGCACCGATGATTCTGGTACCGGTCAGGGACGCTATCTCCTCTAAGGTTCCTTTTTCTTCCGGCGCCCATACCGCCACCATATGTACAAAACCCTGACGCACGAATCTGCCAAGCTGCTCGTATGCATCCCTGCTGTAATCTTTCGCAACGAGCAGCAGCTTCCGGTTGTCTGGTATGATCTGTCCGAAAAATTTATACCGCAGCTCCTCTATATTGTTGATCTTCCGACCCACAAGCAGGACATAGACATCCTCCAGCACGGCTTCCTGCGTGTCAGGCTCTGTGATCATATCCTCTGAGAGATACCCGCCATCGAAGATAAGGCGATCCTGCGTTTCATTCCGACCACCGCTAGTCTGGCTTCCCCAGCCTGCCCGGTCATCCAGACTGCCCTGCGTCTTCCAGCCCCGGTCATACGAACTGCCCTGGCTTCCCATCGTCTTCCAGGCATTCTGAACTTCCGTCTGATTTCTTTCTGCCATTCCACACTGCGAGCGAAAGGTCTGCGAGCTGATATTCTCCCCGCCATTTGCCAGTGTCTCCAGATCCGCATACATCTCTTCTGCAGAGGCATATCGATCCTGCGGACGGTATGCACACGCCTTCAATACGATCCGTTTCAGCTCCGGGTGACCGTTTGCCGGCGGCGGCACCTGCTCTCCTCTTTGTCTGCGGTCCATTGCCTCATCGATTTTCTTCGCTGTAATCGGTTCATCCGCGCGGATAAATGGCACTCTGCGGTTGTTCAGCATCTCATACATCATAATTCCAAGCGAATAAATATCAACCGTCTGTCCGTACTTTTCCATGCGTACCACTTCCGGTGCCCAGTAGAGCGGAGTCCCCGCCTTCGTCGCATTGGTCGTATGGTCCAGCACTCTGGAAATCCCGAAATCACACAGCTTGAAATTTCCAAAAGAAGATACCATCACATTTTCCGGCTTGATATCCCGGTGGATGATATGCTTCTGCTCGCACAGCATCAGGGCTCTGCAAATATCCATGCCCAGCCGAATGACGCCGGAATCCTTTTCCAGCATCTCCTTCGGTACCTTTTTTAAGGAAGTCAGAAGCTCCATCCGGATATAAATTTTCCAGCCTAGTCCATCCGGATTCGGAATCAGTGCAAAATCATCACAGCTGACGATGTTGGACTGGCCTTTCAGCTCCATCATCATACGGTATTCACGAATATAGCGATTCAGACTCTCTTCATAATACGCTGAAACGCTTTCTTTATCAAAGCCGCTCTCATACAGCTGCTCCACCTCATCTTCATCCTTCGGCCGCGCAATCACCTTCACCGCAGCCCGCTCCGTGATGCCAAGCTGCGCGCGCTCGACCTCATAGACACTCCCGAACTGACCGCTTCCAAGATACTTTACTGCCCGCCATCCAGGCCATGGCAGCTGAATATTGAAATCTTCCATATTTATTTTTCCCTCTTTTCTTTCCTTTTATATCTATAACTTTTCTATCGCCTTTTCCCAGCTGCCTGCCATCTTCCAGCCAAGCGCAGGCAACCCCAATACAGAAACAGCAATCAGTCCAAATACATACCATGACCAGTCGCTGCTAGTCGGATATTTTTCGGATAAAACCGCGAGAATCATACTGCCAAAAACAAGTCCAAAAACTGTCCCTGCAATCTTAGCCAGAACACTGCTCTTCATGATATAAATTGCAACCAGCATCACAACCGGTACGAGCATCAGTCCCATCCAGATTGGAATACCTCCTGCCTCAAAACGATCCAGATTTTTGCCGATAACATAAAATGTGTAATAATAGTAGAATGGCATCGCCCCCCAAAGAACTCCTTCACTCGTCGTTTCAGTGTCATCTCCTACCAAACCGCTGGCGAGGAAAAGCATTGCACCGTAACTGCTTGCAAAAGCTACTACATCAATCCAAATCGCATGGTTAAAGTAGAATGACCACTTCTTTAAAATCAGGCTTCCAATTTCTGAGTATACGCTCAGATAAGATGCGATCGCAATGCTTGCGATCATCTTCACCACGATTCCATTTCGTAGCATTTCTCTGTGAAACAGAACTACAGCAATTGCCGCCAGGATCGGCAGAAACCAGGAAGCACTTAAGGTACCATTTACCAGAACCCAGCTCCTGGCATATCCATATTGAATGTGGAAATAATGACTCTGCAAAGACATCGAATCCTTCTGATAACAGAATAACAGCAGATAATGGACGACAAGCACGATCGCGGTATCGGCGATACACAGCCACAGATCCGAGGTCGCATATTTCCACCGCAACCAATTTTTCTTTTTTTCTTCTGCCTGTGACACCTCTGCCTTCACCTGAGCTATCATCTGCTTCTGCTTTTGTTCCTGCTTTGCATAAGCCTGTCTGACACCAACGGTCTCTTCAACCGTTCCCATATCGGAGTCGGTTTCCCACATTTGCTTATGTGCCTGCTTTGGCTTGCCGATCGTATGCTGGGTATCATCGTTCCATGCATTTCCCTCTGTCCGGCCGCTCCAGCTCCCCTGTGTGCTGCCGTAGGTTCCTTTTCCACCGATCGTTCCATTAAAAGCAGTATGCTCTCCACCGACCGTTCCACCAGAAGTACTTCCATGGAACTGGCTTTCATTTCTGCCCGTACCAGACTGCAGTGCCTCCAGATCTGCATACATCTCATTTGCAGATGTATACCGGTCTGATGGACGGTATGCACAGGCCTTCAGTACGATCTGCTTCAGCCGATGGCTCCCCTTCGCCGGCATCGGCAAACGCTCACCGCTGTAGCGCCGCCGCAGTGCTTCATTCATTTTCTGTGGGGTCATCACCTCATCCGCATCGATAAATGGCATCTTGCGGTTGTTCAGCATCCAATACATCATGATGCCGAGTGAATACAGATCTACCGACTTTCCGTATTTTTCCATATGCGCAATTTCCGGTGCCCAGTATGCCGGAGTACCCGACTGAGATGCATTCGTCGTATGGTCCAGAAACCGGGAAACGCCAAAATCGCACAGCTTGAAATCACCAAATTGTGACACCATAATATTCTCCGGCTTGATATCCCGGTGGATAATATGTTTCTCCTCGCAGAGCATCAGCGCCCGACAGATGTCCATACCGAGCCGGATCACGGTCTCTTCCTTTGTAAATATCTCTTTTTGCATCTTTTTCAACGGTGTCAGCAGCTCCATCCGGATATAGATCTTTCCACCGATCCCATTCGGATTCTCGATCAGGGTAAAATCGTCGCAACTGATGATATTTGACTGCCCTTTCATCTCCAGCATCAGACGGTACTCGCTGGCATACTGCTGCAGTTCCTCCGCGTAGGACGCCGCAACGCTTTCCTCATCAAACCCGTTTTCATACCGTGCTTCCAGCTCGCTCTCATCTTTTGGCCGTGTGACGATCTTCACCGCCGCATGCTCCGTGATCCCGGCCTGCGTGCGCTCAATCTCATATACCTGCCCGAACTGACCGCTTCCAAGATACTTTACTGCCCGCCATCCAGGCCATGGCAGCTGAATGTTCAAATTTTCCATGCTTCTTAGCCTCTTCTCTTTCCGTTTCTGGGTCAAGCGGATATTCACAATCCGCTTCGCTACTTGTAGGATCACAAGGAATCCTCCCGCAAGCGAGCCCCTCCTTATGATATGTCATAACCGAATGCTGCTTCACAGCTTATCAGGAGCGGTTCGCACCACTCCTTTCTCTTCGGACGTTTTGATTCACTGCACCAGTCATCATTTATATTAGATGTAAATGCATACAATGTCAAATTCTATTTTCTTTTATCCATTTTATGATGTTGGGGTCAAAAGGTATTTTGCCCCCAACTGATGCCTACGAATTGCTCCGCTGCGAAGCAGCTCCCGCAATTCTGCAAACATTCGAAATCCGCTGATTTACTACGTAAATCGCTACTTTCTCATGTTTGGCGGGTTCCAAGTTCAAAAGCCTTATCATGCAAGCATGAACGGCTTTTTGACCTTTTGACCCTGGCATCATTTTACCAGTTTCTTCTGAAAATTTGTGTTTTTGATGAGCCGTGGGTTGGCATGGCTGTCTGGCTCGTTGCCTGCAGGAATAAAAAATCAACCTCCTGGATTCACATTCCCACATGAATCCAGAAGGCTGTATGTTTCTGTATCTTTCTATTCTTTGTCTAGTCTTCCTTTTTTCCGGTTCTGGCATAATTGCTGATATTCTTACTCTTCCGAATCTCCTCAAGCTCATCGAATACGACATCATTGAGCACCTTGATGTAGGTTCCCTTCATACCGGAAGACCGGGACTCGATGACACCTGCACTCTCAAACTTCCGCAGTGCATTGACGATGACAGAACGTGTGATTCCGACCCGATCCGCGATCTTGCTCGCCACGAGAATCCCCTCTGTACCGTTCAGCTCATCAAAAATATGAATGATCGCTTCCATCTCTGAGAAGGACAGGGTGCTGATCGCGGACTTTACGATCTGAATCTTGCGGTTCTCCTCTGCATTCTCCTCATTTACGGAACGCATCATCTCCAGACCGACAACTGTCGTGCCATACTCACTTAAGATAATGTCATCAATCTCATACTGGCTGCCGCTCTTGTACATAAATACAGTGCCGAGCCGCTCTCCTGCAATATCGATCGGATTGATGATCGCCTGATACTTCCGTACATTGTCTCCTTCAAAACCAAGGGTCTCCAGATTGACGTTCTCCTTTGTCGAAAGAACCCCGAGAAGACGCTCATTCAGCAACGGATCAATATATCCGCCTACACGGTCTACAATCAGTTCCCGGATTTCTTCCACGCCGTCACATAATCCGACGCCCAGCACCTTACCTTTGCGGCTGATTACCAGAATATTGGAATTCAGAATTCCTGTCAGCACATCGCAGATATCATTGAATACAACCTTACTCGTGTTGTTGTTATGAAGGAGCTGATTTATTTTCCTGGTCTTGTCCAGCAATTGTACACTCATTTCAAACCTCCTCTACATCTTGCTTGTTCTTTCCTGCTTTTTTTTAGTTTAACACATTGTTTTCAGAAAATCAACGTGTATTGTCTGTATTTCAAGAAAAAATGTGTCGATTCAGTCAAATCAACCCGGAACATTCTGCATTCTGCCTTCTTCCGGCTTATCTCGATTCATTAACAGAAATCTTAACCATATGCTGCCATACAAAAATGCGATCTCCACACCTTTGAAAATCGCAGATGGAAATCGCATTTTTATTTATTACAACACTACTCATTTTCTTCCTTTGCACAGACATAGCCACATGCCTTATCTGCACAGACGAGGCGGTTGCCCTTCTCGACCATATAGCCTCCGCACTGCGGACATTTTTTCGCCACCGGCTTCTGCCATGACATGAACTCACACTCCGGATTGCCCTCGCAGCCATAGTAACGGCGGCCCTTTTTCGTCTTGCGGATCACGATATCCTTGCCGCAGAGCGGACAGGCCACGCCGATCTTCTCCAGATACGGCTTCGTGTTGCGACAGTCCGGGAAGCCCGGGCAGGCCAGAAACTTTCCGTGCGGACCATACTTGATGACCATATTTCTTCCGCATTCCTCGCAGACGACATCCGTCTCCTCATCTGCGATCTCGACCTTCTCCAGATTCTTCTCGGCTGCCTGTACCGCCTCATCCAGATCCGGGTAAAAGTTCTCTACGACTGTTTTCCAGTGTACCTTGCCGTCCCCGATGGAGTCCAGCAACGACTCCATATTCGCCGTAAAATTCACATCCACAATACTCGGGAAAGCATCCTTCATAATATTGTTTACGATCTCGCCAAGCTCCGTCATATACAGGTTCTTATTTTCCTTTACGACATAGCGGCGGGCAATGATCGTCGTAATCGTCGGTGCATATGTGCTCGGTCGACCGATACCAAGCTCCTCCAGAGTCCGCACAAGCGTTGCCTCGGTATAGTGCGCAGGCGGCTGAGTAAAATGCTGCTTGCAGTCCAAGGCCTGCAAGGTGAGTTCTGTACCCGGCTCAATCTTTCCTGCCATCGCATTCGTTTCTTCTTTTTCTTCGTTACTGTCAATATAGACACTGCGGAAGCCTTCAAATGCAATCCGTGACGTCGATACATTAAAGCGGTACTCACCTGCACCCACCTTTACGGTGATCGTCTCATAACGGGCCGGGGTCATACGGCTCGCCGCAAACCGCTTCCAAATCAGCTGATACAACCGAAACTGGTCACGGCTCAGAGAATCCTTTACTTCCTGTGGCGTACGGCTGATGTCAGTCGGTCGAATCGCCTCATGCGCATCCTGAATCTTCTTGCCACTATTATTTGCCTCAACCTTCTCCGCAACGTACTCAGCGCCGTACTGCTCCTGAATGTATGTGCGCGCTGCCGCATCTGCCTCGTCGGAAATACGGGTCGAATCCGTACGCAGATATGTGATCAGTCCGACCGTACCACTTCCCTTGATCTCCACACCCTCATACAGCTGCTGCGCCAGGCGCATCGTTTTCTGCGTAGAGAAATTCAGCGCATTAGCAGCCTCCTGCTGCAGGGTACTCGTCGTAAACGGAGTCGGTGCCTTTTTCGTTCGCTCTCCTTTTTTGACTTCCTCTACGATATATTTTTCATCGGAAAGCGCTGCCTTGATCTCCTCCAGCTGGGCAGAAGATTCGATCGCCAGCTTCTTACTGGTTCCATAGAAATGTGCGATAAGCGGCTTTTTCTCACCCGGAATCTGCAGCTCGGCATCCATCGTCCAGTACTCCTGTGGAATAAATGCATTGATCTCATCCTCGCGGTCGCCGATGATACGCAGTGCTACTGACTGCACACGGCCAGCACTTAATCCCCGCTTGACCTTTTTCCAGAGCAGCGGACTGATGAGATAACCAACCATCCGGTCCAGAATCCTTCGTGTCTGCTGTGCATCGACCAGATCCATATCGATCGGCCGTGCGTGCTTTAAGGACTCCTTCACCGCACTCTTTGTGATCTCATTGAACGTGATCCGCTGCTGCTTCTTCTCATCGAGCTTCAGCGCCTCCGCCAGATGCCATGAGATCGCCTCTCCCTCGCGGTCCGGGTCCGTCGCGAGATATACCTTGTCCGCCTTTTTGCTGGCACGGCGCAGTGCGGCAAGGATATCCCCCTTTCCTCTTATCGTAATATACTTCGGTTCATAATCATGCTCGACATCGACACCCAGTCGGCTCTTTGGCAGATCCCGTACATGGCCGTTTGACGCAAGCACCTCATAATTCGAACCAAGAAATTTCTTAATTGTCTTTACCTTCGCAGGTGACTCTACGATCACCAGATATTTTGGCATAGCATTACCTCCGATGGACTACACTTTCACGTAGTAATTTCGCTCCACCTCTCTTGCCAGTCCCTTTTGCTCAAGGGAGAGCAGGCATCCGCTAAGCTCGGCAGGAGAAAGCGAGGTACACTCTAAAAGCTCCCACAGGCTTTTTGAATGCAAACCGAGACTACTATACACTAATTTTTCGGAGGGCGCAAGCGTAATATGCAACGCCTTTCTTTTTTTTTGCTGCCGGTAATCCGGAAAAATCTGCTCACAGAAGCTCTCTGCAGACAAAATCACGCCCGCTCCCTGCGCAATCAGCGCGTTGCAGCCACGGCTCAGCTCATCGTCCAGCCGCCCCGGAACCGCCATGACCGACCTTCCCTGCTCCAGGGCATAATCTGCCGTAATCAGGGAACCACTCCCGTACCGAGCCTCCACGACCACCACGACATCCGAAAGCCCACTGATGATCCGGTTGCGCATTGGGAAATGAGTACGAATCGGCTGCGTCCCCGGCGGGAATTCGGAGATCACACCGCCTTCCTGCTCCAGACGCTGAAACAGTCCTGAATGCTTCTTCGGATAATAAATCTCCACGCTGCTCCCGACGATGGCGCAGCTCGTTCCGCCCGCCTCCAGCGCTTTCCACTGTGCCGCTCCATCAACTCCGTAGGCCGCCCCGCTGATTACGGTGCCCCCGGCAAATGCAATCTGCTCCGCCAGCTGCTCTGCAATCTGTCTGCCGTAATGCGTACATACCCTTGAGCCGACAATCGCCACCGCCGGGTGCTCCTCATCCGGCAGTTCTCCACGGTAAAACAATCCATGAGGAGCATCCTGTAACGTACGCAGCCGTTTCGGATAGTCTGTATGCTCACGGCTGATAAATTTTATTCCAAGCGCTTCCCGTTTATGCACCAGCTGAGCAATCTGCTCCGGGCTGCGCAGCTTTATGAGCTGTGCGATCACGTTTCCGGCACCTGTCATTGAAGGTACAGACTCCGCAAAGCAGCGAAGCGCTTTTTCAGATGCATCATATATATTCCCCGGGCCGCCAAACTGTTCCAAAAGAAGGGCACGCAGTGGATAGTACAGCCTGGGAACGCTGCACAGCCACTCCCAGTAACGTTCCTCTGTGCACGCTGTCGCTTCCTGTTCTTTCTTTTTGTTCTGATCTACTTCTCTTTCCATCGAAACTTCTATTGCATCGCCTGCTTTTTTCTGACATTCCGTCTTTTTCTGATTTCTTTCCATGTCACACTGTTTTCTGTCATCTGTCCTTTGTTTATCTGTCGCATCCTTTTACAAAAAGCCGGTAAAGCGGACATTCGCAATCCATCCCTGCAGCTCTGCTGACAGGGCCTAGCTTCGCTACTTGCTCATGAACGCAGTCGCTCCGCGCACTTGAAGCGGGGGAATGCTTATCTGCGTTCATGCTACATCATTCCATCCGATGCCCGGTACAGTATCGCCTCATCCAGATGCCGCTCCTGAATCTGCCTACAGCCTTCCAGATCCGCGATCGTCCGCGCTACCTTCAGCATCCGGTGATACGAACGGGCGGTCAGCTGCTTCCGCACATAGACATCCCGCATCTTCGCTTCTCCCTCCCGTGTCAGACTGCAATAGCGCTCCAGCAGGCTGGCCGGAAGCTGGGCATTAAAGTGAAAGGCCTCCTGCCTGTACCGCGTCTGCTGAATCTGCTGTGCCATCTCCACCCGTCTCCGGATATCCGCCGAACACTCAGATACTCCTTTTCCGGTCAGCTCCTCATACCGCACCGGCTCCGCCTCCACGTACAGATCAATCCGGTCCAGAAGCGGACGGCTGATCCTGCCAAGATAGCTCCGGATATCCCGCTCCCTGCAATGGCAGCGGCTCCGATCCGGAAAGTACCCGCATTTACAGGGATTTCGTGATGCCACAAGCATAAAATCTGCCGGAAAAACATACTGTCCCAGATTTCTGGAAATACGCACAACGCCATCCTCCAGCGGTTGTCGCAATACCTCCAGGGTCTCCTGCTGAAACTCCGGAAGCTCATCCAGATAGAGAACGCCGCGATGCGCCAGGCTGATCTCCCCGGGACGTGGCACTGCCCCGCCGCCGGTCAGCGCGACCGCCGAGATCGTGTGGTGTGGCATCCGAAACGGGCGCTCCGTCAGTATCCCGTCCTCCGGAAGTGTACCTGCGATGCTGTGGATCCCGGATACTTCCAGAGACTCCTCCAGCGTAAGCGGTGGAAGGATCGACGGAATCCGCTTTGCGATCATTGATTTCCCGGCTCCCGGAGGGCCACTGATGAGAAGATTGTGCATCCCTGCGGCAGCAATCTCCGCCGCCCGCTTTCCCATCTGCTGCCCGCAGATATCTGCAAAGTCCAAAAGCTTTGCTCTGACCGGATTCTGAAATTTTTCTTCTATATTAATAGTCACTTTCTCCAGTCTCTGCTCTGCCTTCAGATGCGTCTCAAGCTCCCTTAAATGCCGCACGCCATATACCGCAATCCCCTGCACGGCAGCGCCCTCCTTCCGGTTCGCCCAGGGGATCATACAAGCAATACAGCCTGCCCGACGGGCCTCGATCACCATACTCAGAATCCCGTGGATCCCCTGCACACTTCCGTCCAGCCCCAGCTCTCCTGCAAAAAATATACCGTCCAGACTTTTCTGCGGAAGATAACCATAAGAAGCCATCACTGCCGCCGCAATCGGAAGGTCGAACCGCGTTCCGGACTTTCGGATATCACCCGGAGCCAGATTCACCGTAATATGCTTTGGCGGAAGAGCATAGCCGGAATTTCTCAGTGCCGTCCGTACACGGTCCTGCGCCTCCCGCACCTCTGATGCCAGATAACCGACCATTGAAAACATCGGAAGTCCATCACTCACATCCGCCTCCACAAGCACGCATTTACTCTCTATCCCATTTACTGCCGCAGATATCACTCTATTGAACACTCTTTTTGTTTTACTCCTTTAATATGTTGTTTTATATACTATCATATGTGTTCTTCTTTTTCAAGCAACGTTCTGTGACACAAATACCTTTCAAGAATGCCACGGCATTCTTGCGGAGCGTTTTTGCTTTGCCGGACGAACCAAATACCTCACGACTCTGCAGCAAAGCAGCAGGGATGCACTATCCATGCAAGCATAGCCGCCTGGCTCGTTACTTACAAAGAAAGGTGGCAGATATCCGCTCTTGATATCTGCCACCTGCTGCTTCTCTTTTTCTATACTTTTATACACACAACCGCTAGTAAAGCGGACATTCGCAGTCGCTCCGTGCACTTGAAGCGGGGGAATGCTTATCTGCGTTCACTTTATGCCAGATGCAAGGCATAGCTCACCCCATCAGCCGCCATCCATTCTCTGTAAGCCACGCCTTTCTCTTACGGTAATCCGGAAGCACCTGCGCCACCTCCTGCCAGAACTGTGTGGAATGGTTCATCTGCCTGCGATGACACAATTCGTGTACAACAACGTAGTCCAACACTTCCGAAGGTGCAAGAATCAGCCGGAAATTGAAATTCAGATTCCCAGTCTGACTGCAGCTGCCCCAGCGGGTCTTCTGATCACGCACGGTAATTTTTCCATACGTCACACCGATCTGCCGCGCAAAATACGCTGTTCTCTGCGCCAGCACAGATTTTGCCCTTTCACGAAGCTCCTTTTCCTGTGCCGCATCCAGATGGATACGTGCCTGCTGCCGCATGTTTTCCCGTTCCTGCATTCTCCCCTGCTGCATGCGAATCCATGACGCCTTTTCAGACAGAAAGCACAGAATGCGGTCCTTTGGCATACGCAGAGGTGCACGTGCAATGACCGTTCCATCTGCACGGATCTGTACCGCAAGCGTCTTTCTGCTGCTGCGTACCAGCAATACAGAAAGCCCCGCAATTTTCACAAGCTCCTCTTTTGGCATGAAAGCTCCTTACTGCGGAAGCCAGCCACAGGCCATCGGCGACGGAGATGCCAGATTTACCCACGGCATCCAGCCGCCCTCCATGCGATGCTCGCCGGTCGCTGCCGGAAATGCCGGGATGCGCTCCTCCTCCAGCTCCGGAAGAGATTGGATCGTTCCATTTACATAGGCAAGGATCCGTTCGCAGACACTCTCCATACGTCCGCTCATTGCACGGAAACGGATGTCCAGAACCTCCCAGCCAAATACCTTTCCTTCCCGCATCCAGATCAGCTCACGCAATCTGCGGCATTTTTCTACCCAGACCGCAAGCTCCGGAATTTCTTTTTCTGCGAGCCGCTTTAAGGTATCCAGATCCTTCTTCTGATATGCCTCAAGAATCCGAAGTCCCATATCAGCCTTCTTTGCAAGCGCTACCGCAAATACGTGATAGTATTCCAGAAGCTTCGCCATCTCGCTGCCCCAGAAGCCGACGCCTCCTTTTACCTGCTCCGGAAGCGCATTTGCGATCTCCGCATAATACGGGCCGTAATGTACGCCCTCGGTCTGTCCGTCGAAAATGCCAAGCAGCAGATCCTGCTGGAACAGACATTTTGCCGGATCGCTTCCGACCTTCTTATTGTTCATGCCCTCGGTCAGAACCTCAAACCTGCCGAGCTGCTGATATACCTCATAGTCACAGCCGGTCAGAAACTCAAAGCGCTCCTTTATGCGTTCTGTATCCGGCGTCTCACCAAATCCGTACTCTGCGCACAGAAGTACCGGCCCAAGTGCGGAAAACAGCGGTGTCTCCGTGCTGTCATCCCCCCACAGCGTATAGATCACATCACGAATCTGTTCTTTGCGGCAGGCATTTAATGCCGGGACGGTCACAGCCTCTGCCACCTTCAGATCCGGGGTAAAGCCCTTCCACGTCCAGCCGCCGCCTGCAAATACGACCCTGTCCGTCAGGTCACGGTGCATCCTCATATAATTGCAGTAATAGTCCTCATCGAGATGGTAGTAATCCCAGTATACAAGCGCCATCCCCTCCGGCGGACGCTCTCCGCTCTTCATATCCGTATCAAACGGCACATCGTAATACTGCTCATTTTTCGAATGCACACGGAAATACATATCTGACCAGATCATCGGCTCCAGTCCCTCTTCCCTGCAGATATCCATGACCCGTGCCATATGCTTCCTGATGATCTCACGCTTCGGTGTGTAACTATTTTTCAGAAGGTATCTTCCAAGTCCGAGTGACCATGCCTCGTCCATTCCAAGATGTACCTTTCTCGTGGAAAAGCACTGTGCGACCTGATGAATGCAGGCACGGATAAAAGCATACACCTTCTCATCGCCCACACATACGATGTCGCTCGTATCGCGCAGCTCGCTCATCCCGGCCCAGAGAAGCGGCTGCTGCAGATGTCCCAGTGACTGGATACATGGAATCAGCTCCACACCGAGCGCGGCACCGTACGCATCCATCTCCTTCAGCTCCTCTGCAGTATAGCGGCCTCTTAAAGCTCCGAAATACGGATAGCCCGGCACCTCATACGTATCCTCCGTATACAGCATCAGCGTATTCATACCGACCGACGCCTGCATACGGATCCATGCCTTTACCGCCTCTACGCTCATGACACAGTTGCGGGAGCTGTCGACCATGCTGCCGTTGTGGTCAAACTGCACCGTCTCCTCTTCTGTAAACGCCGCCTCACCATTCTTCTCCAGCTTCATCACAAGCGTCATCAGCCCACGGAACAGAAATGCCTTTTCTGATGCCGTAATCTCTGCCTTTCCATCCGCATATGCAATGCAGATCGTCTCTGTAGCTGCCTCCTGCAAGGTAACTTCAATGCCGCCTTCGCAATGATAGCCTCTCTCCTTTAAAAGCTCCGTAAATCCGAACCCGTATCCTTCCGGAGCCTGTACCAGTCTGAAATCCATGGTGTTCCCCCTTGTAGTTTGTCATTTTCTGCTGTTTGTTCCAAGATGCCAGGCAGTAAAAAAGCCTAGTCTGCTACAGCCAGTATTTTTCATTTTACCTTCCGGTGAGGCAAATTACAACTCTTTTCCACTATTTATTTTGAAATCTATCCCTGCTTTTTATAAATTTCTTCACTTTCTGCAAATTTTTATTGACTTTTTCGCTTTAAAGCGCTATGTTTTTAAATAGATGAATTTTACGAGGAGGGACCTTTTTATGAAAAAGAAACTTGTATCCACAATCCTTGCAGCGACTGCAGTCGGCAGCATGCTTGTCACCGGCGTCAGTGCAGAGGAGGCAAAAACGTACAATATCGGTATCTGCCAGCTCGTGCAGCACGTAGCGCTTGACGCAGCGACCGAGGGCTTCAAGGATGCCCTGACCGATAAGTTCGGCGATGCCGTTAACTTTGATGAGCAGAACGCACAGGGCGATTCCAATACCTGCTCCACGATTATCAACGGCTTCGTCTCCAACGGCGTTGACCTGATCCTTGCAAACGCGACTCCGGCCCTTCAGGCCGCACAGGCAGGTACAGCTGAGATTCCGATCCTTGGTACCTCTGTTACCGAATATGGTGTGGCACTTGGCCTGAAGGATTTTGATGGTACCGTCGGCGGCAATATCTCCGGTACTTCTGATCTGGCTCCGCTCGATCAGCAGGCAGCAATGCTGAATGAGCTGTTCCCGGATGCAAAAACGGTCGGACTGCTTTACTGTTCTGCAGAGCCGAACTCCCAGTATCAGGTCGATACGGTAAAAGCAGCACTTGAGGAGCTCGGATACACCTGCGAATATTACGCATTCTCCGATTCGAATGATCTTTCTTCTGTCACAACGACCGCTGCTTCCGAGTCAGATGTCATCTACGTGCCGACCGATAACACCGTCGCTTCCAACACTGAGATCATCAACAACATCTGCCTTCCGGAAAAGGTTCCGGTAATTACAGGTGAGGAAGGTATCTGTGCCGGATGTGGCGTGGCAACGCTCTCCATCAGTTACTACGACCTCGGATATGCAACCGGTGAGATGGCTGTCAGAATTCTCGCAGACGGTGAGGATATTTCCACCATGCCGGTCGAGTACGCTCCGAACTTCACAAAGGAATACAATGCTGAAATCTGCGAAGAGCTCGGCATCACGGTTCCGGATGATTACGTAGCTATCGGTGCAGAGGCAGAGGATACGACTGAGGCTTCTACCGAAGCTGCTACCGAAGCTGTCACAGAGGCAGTTACCGAGTAAGTACACCGGTTTTGAATTCATCGTTAACTGTCCGGATGGCCTGCAGACTCTGTGTTCAGGAATGCTTCGGCAGGCTGACAGGATGGCTAACGAATCAGCTTACATATTAAGACCACATACAGCGGGAAAGGATGCTTCCTCTCCCGCCGTTTTGTCTATCAGGAGGACTTTCACTATGAATATTATAAACCTGATCAATGCACTGCCAGGAGCAGCTGCACAGGGACTTATCTGGGGCATCATGGCGATCGGCGTCTACCTGACGTTCCGAATTCTGGATGTCGCAGATCTGACCGTCGACGGGACAATGTGTACCGGCGGCGCTGTATGTATTATGATGATGCAGGCCGGCTTCGGCGTCTGGCCTTCCATGCTGGCTGCAACCGGAGCCGGAATGCTTGCCGGACTCGCGACAGGCATTTTCCACACCTTCATGGGTATCCCGGCGATCCTCGCCGGAATCCTGACACAGCTTTCCCTCTATTCGGTAAATCTGAAGGTCATGGGAAAGGCAAATCAGGCGATCAACGTCAGCCAGTACGATCTGCTCGTCTCGCTTCGTTATATTAAAGGCGTTGCATTTTATAAAAATACGATCTTTGTCGTTGCCATCTTCATCCTCGTGCTGATTGCGGTCCTCTACTGGTTCTTCGGCACAGAGCTTGGCTGTGCGATCCGTGCGACCGGCTGCAATGCCAGCATGTCCCGCGCACAGGGCATCAATACAAATTTCAATAAAGTGCTCGGACTGATGGTCTCCAACGGACTGGTAGCTCTCTCAAGTGCGCTGCTCGCACAGTATCAGGGCTTTGCAGATGTCAATATGGGGCGTGGCGCGATCGTCATCGGACTGGCCGCTGTCATCATCGGTGAAGCGATTTTCGGACGTATTTTCAAAAATTTTGCTCTGCGCCTTCTGGCTGTTGCGCTCGGCTCGATCCTGTACTACCTGGTTCTGCAGACCGTCATCTGGCTCGGCATCGATACCGATCTGCTGAAGCTGCTCTCCGCACTTGTGGTGGCTGTATTCCTCGCCATCCCATACTGGAAGGGACATTATTTTTCAAAGCCTGTAAAACGGGGAGGGAACAGACATGCTTGAACTGAAAAACATTCACAAAACCTTTAATCCTGGAACCATTAATGAAAAGGTAGCCTTAAACGGCCTGAACCTGTCTCTGGACGATGGCGATTTTGTGACCGTCATCGGTGGAAACGGAGCCGGAAAATCGACCATGCTCAATGCGGTCGCCGGAACATGGATGGTCGACGAGGGACAGATTCTCATCGACGGCGAGGATGTCACAAAGCTCCCGGAGCACAAGCGTGCCATCTACCTTGGCCGCGTCTTTCAGGATCCGATGACCGGAACCGCCGCCACGATGGAGATTCAGGAAAATCTGGCACTCGCCAAGCGACGCGGCAAGCGCCGTCTGCTCGCTCCCGGCATCACAAAGGCAGAGCGGCAAGAATATGTCTCCTTGCTTGCACCGCTCGGTCTCGGCCTTGAGACACGACTGACCTCCAAGGTCGGCCTGCTCTCCGGCGGACAGCGACAGGCGCTCACCCTGCTCATGGCAACACTGAAAAAGCCAAAGCTTCTGCTGCTCGACGAGCACACGGCCGCTCTGGACCCGAAAACCGCAGCAAAGGTACTCGATCTGACCGAAACGATCGTAAACCGCGATCGTCTCACGACAATCATGATCACCCACAACATGCGCGATGCCATCCTGCACGGAAATCGCCTGATCATGATGTGGGAGGGCCGCGTTGTCCTCGACATTCGCGGAGAGGAAAAGAAGCATCTGACCGTAAACGATCTGCTGCAGCAGTTCGAGAAGGCGAGCGGCGAACAGTTTGCAAATGACCAGGCGCTGCTTGGATAACTATCCTGTATATATTTTTTACTTTACAGGACATAATTTCCTGTAAAGCAAGAGCAGAAAAGGACATCCCACTTCCGAAATATATCATTTTGATATATCTCCGGAAAGCGGATGTCCTTTTTGATAAGATTCGATTGTTCCGGTTTCTACGACACTCTCTCATTCTCCATCTCATATACGATATCTTCCACGTTTATTGTGGACAACCGGTGTGATACGAGCACGACCGCCTTATGTTTACATGACTCCTGGATGGATTTCAATTTACTGTGACAAGTTTCATCGCAAGTATTTCCTTTCTAAAAAGGGCCTGCCTTTCAGCAAACCCTTCCTACACATAAGTAATATTGTATCAGGAGTGGTGCAAGCCACTCCTGATAAGCTGCGAAGCAGCATTCGGTTATAAGCAAGTAGCGAAGCGGATTGCGAATATCCGCTTGACTGTGTCGAAAGCGTCGAATCAGCCCTTTACACCACCAGACGTAAGGCCTCCGACCAGATTCTTCTCAATACCGAGGAACAGTATTACAACCGGAACTATGGCATACAGTGAAGCTGCAAATAGATACTGCCATTCAACCATATTATAACCGTTGAAAATATTGATACCGACCGTCAGAGGTTTAAACGTATCTGTAGAAATCAGTGTCAACGCTACCGTATATTCATTCCATGCATTGATAAATACGAAAATCAGTGCAGTCACGATACCAGGCGCAGCAACCGGGAGCAAAATCCTGATCAGAGCCTGAACACGATTGCAGCCATCAATCGTAGCCGCCTGTTCCATTTCAGCAGAAATACTTATAAAGGTACCGCGCAGCAACCAGATGGCAAATGCCTGGTTAAATGCGGCATTTATAAAAATCAGTCCCAAAATACTGTTGGTCAGGTGCAGAAACATCATGACCTTGTAGATACCTATCAGGAGAACCACCGGAGCAAACATCTGGGAGACAATGACAAATCCAAGAAAGACTGTCTGGCCTTTGAATTTCATTCTGGATAATGCATATGCAGCAGGAATCCCGCAGAGCATGGCCAGAAGTGTAGATCCCCCGGCAATCAGAACAGAGTTCAGCATATAGCTGCCCATCGGTGCTTTAGACCAGACATCTGTCAGATTTGACCAGATCGGATGAACCGGGAATACAGTACCAGAAGCAGCAAAGATCTCAGCACGGCTCTTTAATGCTGTGCAGATGGTTACGAAATATGGATATAGTGTAATCAGGCAGATGATGATGACAGCCAGATACAAAAATATACGTAAGACTAATTTTTTCCCGGATTTTGTATTTCTCATATCAGCTATCCCCTTTCCTTAATACGGATATCATATAAATACTTGCACAGATAAACAGGATCAGGAAACCAATGACAGAAACTGCCGCAGCATCGCCCTGTTTGCCATTGTAAAATGCGAGCTTATACAGGTAAGTAACCAGTGTATCCGTCCGGTTTGCCGGATCTCCTTTGGTGATGGTCCAGATAATCGGAAAAGAGTTAAATACATAGATAATGTTCAATACCGTACTTACGGTAAGAGACGGACGTACCAGTGGAATCGTGATCTGGAACATCTTCTGCCAGTAATCGGCACCATCTACCGTAGCTGCTTCATAAAATCCATCATCAATACTCTGCAGACCGGACAGGACCGTAAAGGTGACAAATGGAATCGTTACAAAGATACCACAGGCTATCTCCCACGCAAAGTAAGCGCCTGCAGTCGGCGTCCAGTTGATGGCATGGTCAATGATCCCTAATTTCAAGAGAAGCGTATTTAAAGTACCATAGTCCGTATCAATAATAAACTTCCAGATACTGGCCTGAATAATCAGTGTAGTAGCCCACGGGAAAACGATAACAGCACGGGCAATCTTTCGACCTTTAAAATTATTATTCAGGACAATCGCCAGAATAAATCCAAGAATCGTAGATAGCCCTACAACAGCAACCGTCCAGACAATCGTATTTTTCAGAACCATAGAAAAAGCCGGACTGCCCAGGACCTTTTGGAAGTTGTCAAAACCGCAGAAGCCTTTGATCAGACCGGCCTTACTGATTTTGCTGAAGGACATGCGAAATACAAATCCAATCGGTACTACAATAAAGACCGCCATCAACAATACGCTTGGAAGAATCCATATATAGGGTTCGATGCTACGCAATTTTTTCTTCACAAGAACACCTCGTTTCTATTTTGTATAATTAAGGCGCACATACACGGAAAATGGACCGGACCTAAACAGCCCGGTCCATTTTCTGTTTTCCGAAATATGGTATCTCTTAACCAGCAATTTCTGCCTGAAGGTTATCCAACTGTTCCTGGACACTTTCACCGAGAAGCGCATTCTGCTCAGCACTGATAACACCCTGCTTTACATCAGCCCATTCAGCTTTTGCTGTCGGATAGAACTTACAGTTGCCAAGAATGTCAATCCAGCTTGCCATATCCGGATCGGATGCTGCAAGGGCTTCGCCACCTGTCTTTGTCGCCGGGAGGAACCCTTCCATAGCCACCCAGTCGGTGTAGCGTTCATCGTCATAGAAGTAATATATTTCTTTCACATCTCCCGTATCTTCCTTCCGACCACCTCCGCAAAGATCCGGTGATTTTCGGCATCCATATGCTCCTGATCCTCTGCGCTGCTCTTCACGTAGTCAGAAGCGCGAAGGAATGCGGCTCCGTATCGGTTGGCGATCTTCTCATAGACATCGCCGAGCCGCTTTGATACTTCCACGGATTCCGGTGAAAATTCGGGGTCAAAGCCGTCCTTCCACACCCGCTCGCCCAGATAGATCGGTGAGATGACCAGCACTCTGCTCTTTGGTGCACACTGCCTGGCCTGTTCCAGAAGACGCGCCACACCTTTTCCGATCACATCCGCCGATGCGGAAAACACCGTCTTACAATCATTCGTCCCCAGCATCAGTGTGATGAACTCCGGCTGTCCGTGCGTCTCGAGCAGCACCGGGAAGAGCTCCGTCCCTCTGCGCCCCTGTCGCAATGGATCCTCAAAGATCGTTGTGCGCCCGCACAGCCCCTCTTCTAAAACGCGAATGCCATCTCCTTGCAGTTCCTTTTGCAAACGCCCGGTCCACCGTATTTCCCACGAAAAGCGGCTCCCATCCTTCGGATTATATCCCCATGTGTTTGAATCACCAAAACAAAGTACCTCTGTCATTTCTGTTTCTCCATTCCTGTCTGTTTGTATCTTTTATTCCTGCGAAGCACCACATCCCCGATCCTGTTCCGGCACGGTATCAATCGTATTGTTGCTTGCAGCCAAATCTTTATTCCCTATATATCATAGTAACATAATAGGTTAACGGAGAAAACTACCTTTTTCTGATAGCTGATTATCAGAAAAACAGATAATGACGAATTCTTTTTCCTGCTATTTTTCTTTCCGGAAGTTACAGTTCACGATATATATCCCGGCGCATACCCGATGATTTTTCTGACAGTCATCCGCTCATTGCGAAAGATCAGACAGGAAAGCAAAATAGCAATGAAATTTCCAAGCCCGCTAATAATGCCGCCCTTTACTCCGGATGTATGCGCCACACCTATGTAAAAGAAGAAATACTGTACTACTGTCTGCGCAAGGCACACCGGAACTGCATATTTAAAGAGCGTCCGATCCGGCAGCATCACCTTCTTTTCCCGGATCGACGCAAAAATCAGTACCAGAATCCCCGCCAAAGTAAATCGAATCCCCGCAGAGACAATCTGACTCGCAATATCAGAGGACTCCACCTGCATAAGACGATATCCCGTCTTAATCACCGGAATCGCACTTCCCCACAGGATACAGCATACACTGGCAAGGAGCGCTACGATAACGGTTTTTGTCAATTGATTTTGTTTTTGTGTCATTGTTCTGTTTCTCTCTTTCCTATTTATAATCCTTTTACAAACTCAACTGCATTTTTTATATCTTCTTCATCCGGGTGCCCTTTTGCAATTCCACCAACCAGTTTAAATGGACCAAATGTGTCGTAACCCTTGCACCCGAATTTTCCGATTAGCTTAGAATGTTTCTTGTCCAAAATCTGCTCTATGGATTTATAATTCGCACTTCCACCATAAGTGCAGATCAGAAATACCTTTTTGGCGTCCGGTAGGTTTTTCTCTGCAAATCCCAATATCGACTGATGAAATTTCGAAAAATAGATTCCTGATGCAAACCCAATCATATCATAACTGCTCAGATCTGCATCTGGCTGTTTTACAGCATCAATCAAATCGACCTGACACTCTTCTGCTATACTTTTTACTAATTTTGCTGTATTTCCATGATGTACAGATGCATATACGATTGCTTTTCTCATTTATTTTCCTCGTTATACAAAACCTATGGTTTTTCTGTATTTTGAAAGTATAATATTTATTTGCGTTCTTATGCTCTCAACTTTTATTATTGTATCATACCGTATGTTTTTCTTCAATGAACAGTATAATACCATCTTTGCTTCTTCTTCACCAAACACAATAAGGTCTTTCTCTTTATGATATATATTGCTTTATTAAGTATCAATAATTTGCCTTATGAGAAGATTGGAAAGAACGAGCCTGTTTGTATTGCGGATGAAAATAAGACCCAGAAGATTTAACTCTTCTGAGCCTTATGATCTGACTCTTTGAACCGGATTCAGCTGTTATGGATCATGATGCCTTATCAAGCATGCCATGGATATATGTCCGCAGACCGTCCTCCGTATCTATGCCATATTTCTGGTTTATCAGGATATAATACTTCATGATCCTCTCTTTCGGCAGAAGCTCATTGGAAGGAATGCTGTCGCCATATCCTTTCCTCGCTTCCATCCACGGATCCTCATTGTGCGTGATCTTCTCCAATACCTTTCCGCCATACATTCCAAATGTATTCACAACAAGGTCTATCACTCGCTTCTCGTCATCCGCCAGGGCATCCTCTGTTCCTTCCAGAAGTGCGAACCGAGCATCATCGATCGGATTATATTTGAAATCCCGGAACAGCTCATATACCTCTGGTGGTAGAATATAAATAGTACAAAATAAACATGACCATTTTCAATAAATATTATATGATAGTCATAGAGCAAGGAGGAGAATGGTTATGGCAAAAGGTACAAAATATTCACAGGAGTTTAAAGAAGATGCAGTAAGGTATCGATTAGAGCATCCAGAGATGGCACTCCGTAAATGTGCTGAAAATCTCGGAATCAGTGAGTCGGCACTGAAGAATTGGATGAAATCAGCAAAGAATCATGAAGGAGCTGTTCCGACTCGTGGATCAGGCAATTATGCAAGTGATGAGGCAAAAGAAATTGCTCGTTTGCAACGAGAATTACGAGATACAAAGGATGCACTTGAAGTATAAAAAAAAGCAATCGGTATTCTGGGAAAATGACAAAAACTCTTTATGCTGCTACATCTGCGTATGTAGACGAAATTAACAAGTTGCCTGTGAAACGTCAAGTTTCTGTCAGCGGAATACTGAAAAAATTAGACGTTTCACGATCTGGTTATAATGCATGGAAGAAGCGGGTTCCTTCGGACACGTCTATTCGTCGAACCGTTTTAAAAGAGAGAATCCAAAAGATTTATGAGGATTCGCATCAAAATTATGGAGCTCCTAAAATTACAGCAGAATTACGGAAATCCGGAGAACATGTCGCTGAAAAAACAGTAGGAAATTATATGCGTCAAATGGGAATAAAAGCACAATGGGTTAAACCATATATTCAAACAACTATTGATTCCGACCTAAGCCAGAAACTAAAAAATATTTTAAATGAACAATTTAACCCAGAACATCCCGATGCGGTATGGTGCTCTGATATCACTTATATTTGGACGTTTGAAGGATTTGTATATCTCACAAGCATTATGGATTTATATTCCAGAAAAATTGTTTCCTGGGTATTAAGTGAAACGCTGGAGGCATCTCATGTAGTAAAATGTATTGAAAAAGCAAAACAGTCCAGACATATTGAAAATCCGCTGATTTTTCATTGTGACAGAGGATGCCAATATGTATCAGAGGCATTCCACAAGGCAACCGCTGGAATGATTCACAGCTATTCCAAGAAAGCTTATCCATGGGACAATGCCTGCATAGAATCGTTCCATGCTCTTCTGAAACGAGAGTGGATTAATCGATTCAAAATTTTCAACTACACTCATGCATATAAACTAATTTTTGAATATATTGAAACATTCTATAATACAGTCCGTATTCATAGGCATTGTGGATATTTGTCTCCAAATGAATATGAGGAACAATATCTGAAAAACTTGGAAACGGACGTAACAAACTTAGCGAGTTAACAATTACAAAAAAGAAAAATTGGTTACATTTAATTTGTACTTTTTCTTGACATAGGACCAAAAATGCGGAAACAACGCATTGATACCGTCCGTTTAAAACTGCTGAAGATTGCTGCAAAAGTAGTTCATTCAGCAAGATATATCACATTCAAGCTGTGTAGCAGCTGCCCATATAAAGAAGAGTTTTATGACACCCTTTCTGCAATAGGTAAGCTGAATGTACAGCTGGAATAGCAACTGTTAACGAACCTTGACAGCCTGATAATTGCTCAAAAACTCGTCATAGGGATTTTGTGCCCTTTTACTGACGAATTGAGAGAAGTTATGGCTGCATGGATCATTTTTTCAATTCATGGTGCAAGTTTTAGGTTAGAAATTGCTCCATGAATAATTCAGGATAATTAGATTATATGCAAAAATGCGCAAAAAACCAATCGTATTTTTTTACGATTGATTTTTTAATTAATTTTGAGTGTAGTATTCTTTTTTGTCCAACTGAATTATGACAACTCTTTTACTTATTCCGATCCGATCATCCAAAGATATAAATAAGGTATAAATTGTTCGTCTCCATCTCAGAAATCCTACAAAATCAAGGCTTTCACAGCATACAGTCAAAGCGGATATTCGCAATCCATCCCTGCAGCTCGCTGACAGGGTCTAGCTTCGCTACTTGTAGGATCACAAGGAATCTTCCCGCAAGCGGGCCCCTCCTTATGATATCTCATAACCGAATAGCTGCTTCGCAGCTTATCAGGAGTGGCTTGTACCACTCCTAAATCGCTTCCCTATCCTCAACCTTATCCTGATACTGACAGATACAAGCAACTCCCAATCCACTGCTTATTGCTTCACCCCAGCAGCTCCACATTCCGTCCTTCTCTTCGCAGCACACCCATCTCCATCAGATTTTTGATCTCGCGCATCATGGCACTACGGTCCACACTCAGATACTGGGCTAGGGCTGTGTACGACATTGGAATTTTATACTTTTTCGTACCTTTTTCTGCTGCCAGAGAATGCAGATACGCCATCAGCTTTTTTCTGGTGCTGGATCTGGACAGCATATAAATTCGATCCGTCTGCTGTCTGGATCGAAGCGCAATCATCTGCAGCAGATTGCTGACCATCTGGCTGTGATGATGGCAGGCATTTTCACAGCGTTTGATCACATGCTCATAATCAATAAACAGGACTTTCGTCTGCATTGTCGCACAGGCATAATAGTGCTGGGCATCTGACGGAAGTAAAAATGGTTCTCCGAACACGCTATCCTGATTCAGTTCATCGATCACATACTCATTTCCATCCTCATCGCAGCAGTACAGGACAGCACGGCCGTCCTGAATCAAACCGATCTTTTTCATGGAACTGGAGTACTCCATGATCGTCTCGCCATTCTGAAAAATTTCTTCCCGGACTTTAAAGCAAACCCGAATTCTTTCCTGCTCTTCGGGCATAATATCAGTAAATAATGTAATGTGTTCCATCCCTCTGCCTCCGACCATAGTAAATCATAATTCCTGTCATTTTTTCCTTGTAAACAACATCACACAAAAAATCATCAATAAATCAGGATATCATCATGCTAATTTTATAACAGTACTCAAATGATGTAAAGCTTGGATTTTTTGTGTTTTGTTGTATTTGCAACAACTTTTTCGTGCAAAATCTGTTATATTTTTATCAAAATTAAGAACAACCTGTAGATTAAAAAGAAAAGAGGAAATGCTCATGAAAATCACCGATACAATCAAATACGTAGGCGTAAATGACCATCAGATCGACCTTTTCGAAGGACAGTACAAGGTTCCGAATGGCATGTCCTATAATTCCTATGTGATCCTGGATGAAAAAACAGCTGTCATGGATACTGTAGATGCCAACTTTACCCACGAATGGCTCGATAACATCCAGCAGGTTCTGGGCGAGCGCAAGCCGGATTATCTTATCGTACAGCATATGGAGCCGGATCACGCAGCCAACATTGCGAACTTCATGAAGGTTTATCCGGATACCACCGTTGTCTCCAACAAAAAAGCCTTTGGCATGATGCAGAATTTCTTTGATCTGGATCTGGAAAATCAGAAAATAGTTGTGGACAATGGCTCCAGCCTCTCCCTTGGAACACACAACCTGACTTTTGTATTTGCACCGATGGTACACTGGCCGGAAGTCATGGTCACCTATGACAGTACCGAGAAAGTGCTTTTTTCTGCTGACGGCTTTGGAAAATTTGGCGCACTCGATGTAGAGGAGCCATGGGATGACGAAGCAAGAAGATACTACATTGGCATTGTAGGAAAATATGGTGTACAGGTTCAGAACCTTCTGAAGGTAGCTGCCACCTTAGATATCCAGGTGATCTGCCCGCTTCACGGTCCCGTACTTACTGAGGATCTCGGTCACTACATCCGTCTTTATGATACCTGGTCTTCCTATACACCGGAGGACGATGGAATCGTGATCGCCTACACCTCCGTATACGGTCACACTAAAGCAGCTGTACAGCAGCTTGCTGACAAATTCCGCAGTAAGGGATGTCCAAATGTAGTGGTGTATGATCTTGCAAGAGATGACATGTCTCAGGCCTTAAGCGATGCCTTCCGCTATTCCAAGCTGGTTCTGGCGACCACTACTTACAATGCAAGCATCTACCCGTTCATGAATGACTTCATTACCCGTCTGGTCGAGCACAATTTCCAGAACCGCACGGTCGGTCTGATTGAAAATGGAACTTGGGCGCCACTGGCAGCGAAAATCATGAAAGAAATGCTTTCAAAATGCAAAAAGATCAACTGGCTGAATACGACCGTCAAGATCATGTCTGCCGTAAAGGAAGAGAACCGCAAACAAATGGAGGCTATGGCCGACGAGCTCTGTCAGGAATACATTGCCAAGAGTGACGATCTTGCAAACAAAAATGATATGACCGCTCTTTTCCGCATCGGCTACGGCCTCTATGTCGTAACCTCAAACGATGGCAAAAAAGACAACGGCCTAATTGTCAACACAGTCACACAGCTTACCGACAATCCTTACCGCGTTGCAGTCAACATCAATAAAGCAAACTATTCCCATCACGTAATCCAGCAGACGGGTATCCTGAATGTAAACTGCCTGTCCGTGGATGCTCCGTTCTCTGTTTTTGAACAGTTTGGCTTTCAGTCCGGCAGAAGTGTTGATAAATTTGCAGGCCAGAAAGTGAACCGCGCAGACAACGGTCTGGTATTTCTGGACAAATATATCAATGCATTCATGTCTCTGAAGGTAGAACATTATGTTGATCTGGGTACACACGGAATGTTCATCTGCAGTGTCACAGAAGCCCGTGTCATGAGCGAGCAGGATACCATGACTTACACTTACTATCAGAAGCATGTGAAGCCACAGCCACAGACCGACGGCAAAAAGGGCTGGGTATGCAAGGTCTGCGGATACATTTATGAAGGCGATGAGCTTCCGGAAGATATCATCTGTCCGCTTTGCAAACACGGAGCAGTAGATTTTGAACCAATTGAAGGATAATCCACCGTCTTCTGTGAGTCAAAAATCCCCGGGGATCCATAAACAAAGGCCCCGGGGATTGCTGCTAAAAGCTTCTGTTACCAGATATCCATCCATTCATTTTTTCCGTCTGACTGTCGATAGGCAACAACAAACTCGCCATATTCACAGTAACCGCCATACCTCGTGACTACCACTCCATTCTCAAGGGAAAGATGATATGGCCAGTAGATATCATCGTTATCTGCATTCGCCCTCCAGCGAATGTCTCCGTCCGGTGAAATTGCCACCGGATCCGGACCGTAGTAGCCACACATATAAATCATTCCGGTACTGTCATCAACTGCATAAGAAATGCATCCGCTCATCTGCAGCTCCTTTGCCGGTAGGATCCACTCAACCTCTCCGGTCCAGATGTTTACCTTGTACAGGCCCTGATCCGTATTTTGAATCATCACCGCCGGATTCTGTGCTGTTCCTCCGAGAAACGCTTCCGTAGCAGTCAGCTCCGTCACATAATTAACCGAAGTACAATATCCCCAGACCGGATCTGTCTCATACTCATAGCATCCGACCCGAAGGATTTCTCCGTCCGCTTCAAAGCTCCGGCTCGCCACGATTCGCCGATCCGCAATCGAGCAATCCAGCAGAATCGTATTGCCGTCTCCCACCACTTCCTCGTAGGATAAAAGCCCTGCATCCGGTGTCGGATATACCTCCCAGCCATCCGTCAGACTCCAGTGCCAGATCGTTCCGTTATCATATCGGTCATGGTCGATATCACCATCGTTCATATCGCCATAATCCGTATCTCCGTAATCCGTATTACCATAGTCTGTATCTCCGTAATCTGTGCCTCCATAGTCGGCCTCCGGTTTTCTGCTTGCATCGTAGACTGCCGGTCCCTCCTGCGGCAATACCACAGATCCGTCATTCAGGCTGATCGACGGCGACCAGTTGAGCACCGTTCCATCCGGATTAAAAATCGACACCTGACAATCATTCATAATATCGCTGATATTGCATCTTAACAAGAACGGAGCACCGCTTCTGCTCTCAAACATCATCTCGCCAACCACGAGATCATATCCATTCTCCTCAGACTCCTCGTATCCGCATGCATTCACCGCGACAACCGCATCGGCACGTCTTGGATAAATGCAGTAAAGCTCTGCTCCCCAGTCCGTCTCCACGATACGATCGGATGGTATCTCTGTCAGAAACTCAAACTCCTCCGTATATCCGCTGTTCTCAAGTACCTGCATGCGGTATTCCTCATCGTCTGCAAGGTATTTTTCACCGTCGACATAACCAAGAAAAATAACCCCGCAAATGCAATCCTCATCAGCAAGTATCTGCCGCTGCGTAAAAATATCACCCTTTGCTGACGCTGATCCTGCAAACAGCAGCGCCATCGCAAGACAGGCTGCGCCAGCTATGGTTCTTTTCAGAAATTGCTTCATATCACGCTTCCTCTCCTTCCCTGCTTTACTGCCTTCCTGCATGCCCTGCAAAAGGAGCTCAGCCCTGATGAATTCCATATTCCGAAAGCAATGCACCCACATCCGGTCTCGGAATCGGATCCGGCTGCGTACACGTACCGCGAACGATCTGATCCTGATTTTGTATCATTCCTTTTCCTGCCGGTCCAAGCATTCTGACAAAGTTGTTCAGCTCTTCATCTGTCGTACTTTCCGGCACAATGACCATCAGGCTCTCAAGCGGTGCTCCGAAGTATCCCTCCGTAATCACATCCGGATTGGTCGTCTCCAGGCACAGCCGTTCAAGCGGAACCTCTGCAAATGCACTGACATCTAGGGATTCCAGACTGCCGCGCAAATGGATTTCCTTCAGATTATCACACCTTGCAAATGCATAATAATTAATCACCTTTGCATCGATCACCAGAGCATCAATCATGCTTTGTGAAAAGCACTGTATACCGACGGAATCCAGTGTGTTCGGATACCATACCAGCTCCAGGGCATCACAGCCCTCAAACAGATAATTGCCCAGCGCCTTAAGCGGATTGACAAAAATGACATTTTTCAGGCTTCGGCAAAGCATGAACTGTGTTCCTCCGGTCGTCTCAAGCGGTGCATAGCTGACAAACAGCTCCAGCTGCTGCAGATAGGAAAGTGCATTGTCCTCGATCGTCCGCACAGTGTCCGGAATCACAATGGATCTGATATGCACCCACTCCGTCTGATTCGTTGACATTTCCGTATCGGTATAATCCTTCGCCGCATCAAATGCGTGATAGCCGATCACACGTACCGGCTCGCCGCCGATGGTACGCGGTACGACCACATCCACGGCTTCTCCGGTATACCCGGTAATCGTACCGGTGGACGCATCAAATTCAAAGTCCTCCTCCGGAGATGGCTGATATGGCATCTCCTGAAACGCCGGTACTTCACCTTCACGCACCAGATGACTGTACCACGGAAATTCCAGTGCTTCGGACCACGCCTGCACCTGCTCATCTGAAGCCGCATCACTGATCCTTATCACCTCCGTCGGAATACCAGCAAACGCTGCCGCATTGACCTGCAGATTTGCCGATATTACAAGCTGCTCCATATCCGCATTTCGGAACGCATCCGCGCCGATCTGTTCTACCGCTCTTGTATCCACCTCTGTAAGCCCTGCATCTGCAAATGCTTCTGCTCCGACTGTCTTCACCTGATTCAGGTCCACCCTCGCAAGCGACGTGCCCGTAAAAGCACGGTCTCCGATCGCTGTCACGCCGTCCCCAAACGTCACCTCCTGCAAGGAAGCAAGATTCGCAAACATACCGGATGGAATCGCTCCGTTCGCAATTGTTACCTTCGTAAGCTTTGAGCAGTCCGAAAACAGATCCTCCGGGATCAGTGCCAGATCGCACAAAATAGTAACCTCTGTAAGCCCCTTACAACCGCGAAAGGCTCCGTCCCCGATTTCCGTAACCGACTCTGGAAGTATCAGCTCCTGCAGCTCTGTACAGTTGCGAAAGGCGCCTGCGCCGATCGTCGTCACCGAATCAAAGAAATCAACATGCTCAATCCTGCTGTCTGCAAATGCGTCCTTTCCGATATAAATAAAGATATCATTATGAGTCACCGCATAATAGGTAACCGTCTGATTTCCCACAAATGCGCCGTCTCCAAGGCCAGTTACCGGTTTATAATCATCATCCGCAAAGCGATACCGGTTGCAGGCCCTTATTTGTGTCTCTTCTCCGTCATATCCGACCAGATACACTTCATCCGAATTATTCGGATTATAGATATAGGAAGCTCCTTTTGCCGTTGAGGTCTGTGTATTTTCATATCTCCATACCCGGCAGTTCAACCCGGCTTCATCGATAATCGCCTGCATATCCAGCATCTGCTGCTTCGTGCAGTATTCATTCAGCTCAATATCTGCCAGGCTGGTACATTCTGCAAAGGCGGTTTTTGCAACCTTGGGGGGCGTCAGTCCATCCATATAGACGTACGATAAGGATACATCTTCAAACGCATGCTCCCCGATTATTTCAAGTGTTGACGGCAGATCCAGGGTACGCATAAAAATGCTGCGCGCAAAGGCACTGTCCCCGATCTCCTTCAATCCTTCCGGCAGCTCCAGTGTCCCCCGAACCGAGCAACGATAAAATGCCTCATCCCCGATTCGTTCCAGCCCCTCCGGGAGCATCAGCTTTCCGCCACGATAGTTGTAAAATGCACGATTTCCGATCGTCCTTAACGTGGACGGAAATTCCACAAAGGAAAGCTGATATGCACTTTCAAACGCCCCATCTTCAATTGCCGTCAGGCCTTCCGGAAGCGTCAGATAAATCAGATTCCAGTTTCCGTTAAAGGCGTTCGCTCCGATCGTCCGGACACTTACCCCATCGATCGTCTCCGGTACATCCAGCCGATAGCTTTCTCCTGTGTATTCCGTAATGGTTCCGGTCGCTGCATCAAATACAAAGTGTTCATTATCGTATTTTGCCTCCGCGGGTACGGCATTCTTTCCGCTTGGCTCGACCGCTACCTCGACCGGATAAATATCCTTGATTTCATCCACTGCCTCCTGGTATGCCTCCAGCTGATCATCCGGAACATAAAGCGTCAGGTCATCCGAACAAGCGACAAAGCATTCGCCTCCAAAAGCAGGACATTCGCCTTCAAATGTAATGCTGCGCAATTCCTGGCAAAAACTGAACGCGTGCTCACCAAACACACGTACATTCGCCGGTATGGTCACCTCCTGAAGCGCGGTTGCCACAAAGCAGCCATCTCCGATCATGACCAGGGACTGCGGAAGCTTCAGCTCTGAAAGGCTTTCACAATGTGCAGCCACACTTGCATTCAGATACTGTACCGTTTCCGGAAATGTCAGAGAAGTAATTTCACTGCTGCAGAAGGCGTTACTCCCCACACCGTCTACACTACAGCCCATCAACGTATCCGGCACGGTTACTTCACGGTCTTCACCGGTATACTCTTTCAAAACCCGGTGCTCGTCATCAAACTTCCATACCGATTCTTCCTCCGCAAACACGGATGTTGTGGCAAACACAGCCAGAACAGAAGAAATCATCAACCACTGTCTGAATTTTCTCATCCTTCTTCCCCCTTTCTGAAGCAAGTCTCAGCCCACTGACCGTAAAGCAGCGGAATGGTTTTACCAGGTAAAAGCGGATATTCGCAATCCGCTTCGCTACTTGCTCATAACCGAATAGCTGCTTCGCAGCTTATCAGGAGTGGCTTGTACCACTCCTGATACAAGCAAGTCCCAACCCACTGCTTATTGCTTTGCGCAATTGAAGCAGGGGACTTGCTTGATTCGGTTAAAAAGTTCCGCTCGTACCGCCATGTGTCCGGCCGGAGGAACTGGTATGCGTCGTGCTTCCGCCGCTGCTTCCACCACTTCCGCCGCGGTCACGGCTCTCCTCATGGCGTTTTCTTTTTGTCACATGACTGCCTGTAATACGGTCCTCATCCACCCACAGATGCAGGCTGTTCGGTACCTTATAGGATATCGCGCCCGTCTTTTTCACAACGGATTTCAGACTCCTCTTTTTAGAACGGCTTTTCCAGGCCATGATCAGAATCCCGATCGGAAACAAAAAAATCAGGATTGACGGTGATGCATGCTTGATCGGCAGATTTCCCACATCATAGGGCTTTCCCTTATGTGCTGCGGTCAGAAACTGATCACAAAGACTCGCAAAGGTTCGAAATGCCTTTGCATAATTGTCCAGCTTCAACTGAAACTGGACATCCTCCTTTATGTAGTCCAGTCCTGCATCGGTAAAAGCCGAGATTCCAAGACTTCCGTGCGTACTGATTGCCCATACGCGTTCCTTCATTCCGACCAGGAGCAGAATTCCATCTGATTTTTCACCATAGCCATAGCCCTGATAATCAAAATAATCATCCGCATATTCCGTTGCCGTCTTTCCTTCTATACTCGCTACGGTAACAATCACCACATCACATTGCTGACGCTCGCTGATCTCATCCAGCCGAGCCAGCAATTCCTCCTGCTCCTCCGTCGTCAGCAGCTCTTCCTGGTCTGCCAGCCGCGGTCCAAGCCGTTCATCCGGTATCTGCGCAGCTTTGGATGGAAAAGGA
Source organism: Lachnospiraceae bacterium (assembly GCA_902363135.1). GTDB lineage: Bacteria > Bacillota > Clostridia > Lachnospirales > Lachnospiraceae > Choladousia. The sequence goes on along the minus strand of CABIZF010000001.1, from coordinate 246,369 downwards.
ATTGCAAGACTGCACAAAACCAACAGCATCAGAAGCCACCCAGCTCCAATGCGATATATTTTTTTTAACACCGCTCTTTTCATGCTCCCTCCCCGCTTCCTTCTTCGCTCGTCCCACTCTCTATTTTGACAGAAGCCGGATCAATCCGACCAGCGCCAGTACCGCAAGAATCATCAGACTCAGATGGAATGCAGTCCATTGATAAACAGACAATACCATAAAGCACTCAAGCACTGCGTAAATCCCGGCTCCTGCTATCATTCCACGGGGAATCACATACTTCCAGAACTCCTTTCTGGAAAACGGAAGATCTCCGACCATCCTTCCCGTCTGACCGTTCATTGCAAACGTATACTGTTTTCCTCTCCAGGTCGTATTTAAAATCCAGACCGGATACAGCGCATAATGATAGGTTGCACTTTTTACCTGAATGCGGTTGGACTTTACCGTAATTGTCCCCTTGCTTTGCAGCCCGTACTTCATTTCCTTCTCGGTGCTTGCCTGCGCACGCTTGGTCGCCCGTGCGATGCAGTCCTGCATATCAACATCATAACGATCCGCTACATACCCGGCCAGGTACGCAGCCCGAAACGGCACTGCATCCCGGAAATGGTAAGGCTCAATCGCCTCCATCAGCGTGTCATCCATTTTCTTTGAACAGTCACATGGAATTCCCGCGAACGCCACCTCGCCTTCCCGATAAATAGCATGCTCTGTGTTCTTTGTGTAAATATAACCGCCTGATTCCCAGCTGTCTGTTTCTGTCATTGCGTACTGCACCGAGGCTTCCACATTTGCATCAAACAGCCAGAACGGAACATAAATTCCGCGGATCTCGTCGATATGATTTTCATTTTTAAACACGCGCGGCATAAAATATTTCTTTTCCAGATGCTTATAGTATGCCCGCTTCGCTGCCTTTTTGTCATGCCGAAACGGAATGATATAATCCGGCTTCAGTTCTCCTGAAAACTGTCCTCTCATGACAACCGGATTACCACAGAAGGGGCAGCTTGCTGCCCCTTCTGTAAGATCTCCTACTATTTCACCGCCGCAGGTGGCGCAGGCATAGACCCTAAGCGAGCCTGCCTCACCTTCCTGCCAGCTTCCGTCATTTGCCGCCATCCATTGTCCGTTTTCTTCATTCGGATTCTGACTCAGATCCGCTTCCGGCTGCTGTGCTTCATATTCCTCCACGCTAAGCTCCGTATCACAAAACGGGCACTTCATATGCTGCGTTTTACTGTCAAATTCCATCCTTCCGCCGCAGGCAGGACATTTATATACAATAATATCTGTCATAGTCGTATCCTCTTTATCCTGATATCCTCCATTCCAACATTCTGTGCAGGGAATTTGCCCAGGCTACAGGCTTACTCACGGAAATAGTAGTTTGTGTAATTCACATCCGAATCATTCTCATGAATCGTAACCTTTACAAGCGGATCCACGCCTGCGTAGATTTTATACACGGCAGATCTTTCCGCATCGCCGTCCTTGAGCACTGCAGTGCCCTCCAGCTCCGACGTTTCTGTCCGGGTCAGGCTTTCTCTCGGATAGTCATGATCCCAGGAATACTCATTCATCACACTGTAAAGAACATCATCCAGGTTGCTCAGGTCTTCTTTTAATGTAAATTTATCCCACTGGGCTGCATATTCACTTCCGACACAGCTCATATCATAATCATAGTCCGGCTCCTTCCAGGTCGCATTCACAAATCCATCCTCTGTGATCTCATAGGTGCCATCATAATGCGCTGCAGCCAGATAGTCACTTTCCTCGCGGTCTGCTGTAAAGGTCTTATTTGCCTCATCCACAGTCACTACAAAATCCTCGCTGTAGTAATTCGCATACATATAGGCACTAAGGACATCCACAAGATTGTTTGTCTCCGCATTATAGCTGAACGGATTTGCCTTTTCCGTATCAGCAAGTTTCTGGTTTTCCTCATCCTCGGAGCCTGCCATCAATGCGTCAAGGTCGACATCCTCCTTCACCAGCTCCCGGCCAAACAGGTATGAATATTCTTCCTCGGCTGCCTTTCCGACCAGATCGCCCTCTTCTGCATCCAGTTCCATTACCGATTCATCATCCATCTTCAGTACGATCCGACCGTCTGCATACGTCCAGCTGCCTTCCATCGCCTCGTTTTCCTCTTCCTCTGCCGACTCCTCCAGCATCATCATTTCCATATGGGCGGTACCGTCATCATTCAGTGTAAGCAACATCGTGTAGCCGAGAAGTCCTGCCATATTAAGCTGTGTGCCTTCTTCTACCATATAGTTTACATACCAGTCACCCATATAATCGGAAAGGGCATCCTCCGGAATCTCTGCCTGAACAGGAATTCCGATGAGCAGTGTCGATAACAGTACTGCACAGATTGTCTGATTTCTTCTCTTCATAGTCATAGGCTCATCCTCTCTTTCTTGGCTATAAATATTCTGTCTTTTTTTGTCAAAAGCAGAATCCTTTGTTTGTATATTACAATTATACAGTCAATACCAGGAGAATCCTATACTAAAAATAGTATATGATGATGCCAGGGTCAAAAGGTCAAAAAGCCGTTCATGCTTGCATGATAAGGCTTTTGAACTTGGGACCCGCCAAACATGAGAAAGTAGCGATTTACGTAGTAAATCAGCGGATTTCGAATGTTTGCAGAATTGCGGGAGCTGCTTCGCAGCGGAGCAATTCGTAGGCATCAGTTGTGGGCAAAATACCTTTTGACCCTTGTATCATCAGTATTTCAATACCCGCGGATCACCAGCCCGCTTTCCCTTGCCGCAACAGCGAGCTGTGTCCGGGATTTAAACCCTGTTTTTTCCAGCATGATTTTTACATATTTGCGCACTGTCCAGATCGAAAAATTCAGCGTGTTTGCAATTTCCTCATCCGTATCTCCACCGGTAAGCTCACGCAGTACCTTCAATTCTCCTTCCGTAAACTCTGTGCTCAACGCCTCTCCAACCTTCAGAACCGGCGTATCCTCCGGATATACCGATTCTCCCGCCATCGTTCGATCCAGTACAGAAAGCAGGCTGTTTTCCAGCGGCTCCTTATACCAGAAGCTGTCAATTCCGGCTTCCCTTGCCCGGTGTATAAAATCACATTCCGGCTGAGAGGTCACAAGCACGATCCGTATCCCCTGGCTGTTCTTTTTGATCTTTGCCGCTGCCGTAAGCCCACTTGCCTTTAACGCGGTACATACATCCATAATAATCAGATTGACCGGATTTTTCAGGCAATACAGCTCAGCCATCGAGGCGCTCTCAATTGCTGCCGCCAGCTCATACCTTCCGCTGTGTTTCAGGTAAAGCTCAAACAGCGTCCTTGCCATCGGGTCATCCTCTACAATCAATACTCGTACCATCTGCTTTCCTCCTCTTCTTCCGGAATCAACAAAATCAGCACAAACTGCGGGGCAGAAAGGATCTGCATACTGCCCCCTGCCTCCTCGACCTGAAGCCGGAGTGCGCCAAGCCCACCGCCCTCGATGATCTTCTGCTTTGGCGGAGCTCCGTTATTGCAGAATCGAACCTGCAGCATACTACCTTCCCGACAGATATAGACATAAAGACTGTCTGCCTTCGCATGCCTGACCGCATTGGTCAGCGCTTCAGCTGCAGCTGCGATCAAAAGATCGCAGGCGCGGCCGGCACCCGGAAGCTTTCCGTCCAGCCGGATTTCCACACCTGCGGCCTGCGCACACCGGCAAAAAATTTCCCAGTCTGTCTTTCCCTGTTTTGGTTCTGCCTCCGCGCGCATCAGCGCTATAATTGCTTCCCACTGTTTGAAAAGACGTGATTCTCCGCCGTCCTCCTGAGACTGAAGCCAGGCACGCGTTGCCAGAAGCGCCTGCCCGATTTCGTTATGAATCTGCATTTTCATCTCCAGAATTTCTCTGCTGCGCACAAAATCTGCCATTTCCTTTCCATATCGTTCCAGCTTCTGATGCACCTTTGAAAACTCCTCATTCTTTTTCTCCAGCTCCCCGGCAAGCTCAAACTGCTGCGTTGTATCTACTGCCGTCAGCTGAATTACAGGACGCCCCTCCGCCTGAATCATCTGTCTTGAAAAGCTGCAGATGCTTCCGTCCGGAAGCCGGATCGCCGGTACCTCACCTGCCCGGATGCGACTGCAGCCTGCCTGCAGGTCTCCACTCAGGAGAATTTTCCAAAACTCCTCTGCGTTCTGCAGATCCAGGCCGGTCGTCACATAAGAGAGCTGCTCCATCTGACGATTTGCCAGAAGAACAAATCCACTCTCCCGTGCAAAGGCAAGCCCGGACGGCAGGTTGTCAATGCTCTCTTTAATGGAAAATGCCGTAATCCCGGTTCGCTCCCTGTAAAACCATAACAGCTGAACACCACTGTATATCGTTCCAATCAGCGCAAGTGCAGCAAAGATAAGCAAAAAAATGGCCGGTATATCACTGATCTGTTCCTCATATCTCCAGAATCTCGCCCCGGAAACCGTAGAAAGGTGTCCACTGCATACCAGCACAAATCCAAGAAGTGTCACAGCAAACAGTCCCTCTGCCATCACATGTCGCCCATAGATATGTAAAAACACCGTCAGCAAAAATTCAAAGAGCTGGATAAGAAGCAGAAAAAACAGAAGCATTAAAATCATGCCCCTGCTATCTGATGACAGCTGTATGATCGTCCGCATGCACATCCCCTCCTTCCTCCGGATCTTTCCTCTTGTGAAGGTCTGCCCCCGTTTTCGGCCACCGCACTGTTATATACAATGCCTCTGCCTGTATCATTTCACAGTCTACCAACTCCGGCAGACATGCTATCCATGAGGCATCCACACGCGTCGCATCGCTGTCCATCTGTATACGAAAAAGAAGCTGCCCATCTTTTGTCGCACGCAGCCAGAGCAACAGCGCCCCCAGTTGAGATAAAAGCCTCTCCAGGGCAGACTCGCAGATATCGTATGCTGCCACGAGTACAGCTGCCGGAAATGTTCCGCTGCAGTCCGCATCCAGAAAGCCGGACACCCCGACAAGCTTCAGATTTTCCAGAGATTCCCGCAGACAAAGCTCCAGCTCCTTTGCGGGGAGGTACGCAGTGTTTTCCGAAAGCAAAAGCAGGTTACTGCGGCGCTTCACATACGCGCCAATGACACAGATCCTGGCCAGTGTTTTTTGAATTTTGCCTTCTTCTTTCTCCTTTAAAAGCTGATCAATCTGAAAAAGCTGCGGCGCTATTTCCTTCGCAACCTGATCATATAGCCGATTCTTTTCCTGGATATGCAGCTGCTTTTCCTGCAGTGCAAGCTCTGCCCTTAACAGATCATTTGCACCGGATAGCTGACGCCCTTTCTCTTCAAGTTCCTTTCGATACCGATACAGCCCGGTATAATCCTCTATCCAGAAGACGTAACCATTTGTAATGGCTGCACAGCAGAAGCGGTATCCACTGATATCCATCGCACCCTTTGCCACCCTTTTCCGCTCTTCCTCCCTCAGTGATCCTGCATTGCCGGATGAAAAGCAGACATGGTATTCCGTATCTGTAATCTGTACTGCAACCGAAGAAGCATGGAACAGACTCTTATAGCTGGAATTTGACCGGATCAGCCCGCACTGAATACAGCTCTCAATCAGCAGTACCGTAATCAGACAGTCCACAGCTGCTATATCAAAAATAAAGAGACGTAAAATATATGCAACTGACAATGCGGCTGCCCCGACAAGCACCAGAACCGGAAGCCACTGATACGGTCTGCGGACCGGTATCCTGCACTTGAGCAAAAGCCCTACGACAAAATAAATCCCCCACAACAGGCACCAGGCAAAAATGACAAAATATCCGATCTGGTACGTATACCGGTTCTGAAAAAAGACAATTCCATCCGGAAACCGAAATATCAGCTGGTGCAGATCGTTTGTAAGAACAAGACCAATCAAAGCTACCGCCGGAATATACCAGAAGCGTCTGCGTTTTCCCGGCCGGTATCTTTCGGATTGTCCGATGTGTGGGAGCAGCATTCCAGCCAGAAGCGGAACGAGCACCATTGGAATATAATAGGAATACCAGCAATAACGGTTCATCTGGCTGTCATGCGCAAATAGCATCCATTTTGAGGCGCGGACAAACAGCCAGAAGCTGAGCATGCACCCAATTGCAAGCAAATACCTGCGAACCGGCCTTTGTAAAATCCTCGACTGGATGGAAATCATCCAGCCGATCAGCAATCCAATATGAATCATATGACGAAGCAGCTGAAGCCATACAGACCAGAAGCTATTGTACATACCGCGATCCAGCGCCCGTAAGCCACCTGCCACAAGAATCAGCAAGGTCGCCAGAAGATACCAGACCATCTGCGTCCGCACCGGAAGCTGTTTTTTTATTTTTCCCTCCATATCGCCTGTCCCCCCTGCCCCACCGCTTAGTGCTTCTCGCACCTGTAGCGGAAGAATGCTTATCTGCAGTAGAGCGGACATTCGCAATCCGCTTCGCTACTTGCTCATGAACGCAGTCGCTTCGCGATCTGCGTTCAAATCAATATCCCTTCCATGTCATATTAACAGAATTCACCAGCGCTTTCAATTCCTATCCAACACCGAAAAAAGAATCGATACCTGCGCGACACCTTTTATTTGCTAATAAACGCAAAAATCCCCGGAACACCCATAATCACAGGCCTTTCCGGGGATGACTGCAGAAAAAAAGAGATACTTTTTGAAGTATCTCTTTAGCAGGGCTACCAGGATTCGAACCTGGAAATGACGGAGTCAGAGTCCGTTGCCTTACCGTTTGGCGATAGCCCTATGCTTTATTTTGTTTTTGCGGTTCCTCAACGCGAGATTCATTATAGCGCAGCTTTTTACAAATTGCAAGTACTTTTTTTATTTTTTTTAATTTTTTTTAAATCGTCCCAACAGGGCATTCTTGTACCCCCACAGGCAGCCAAAGCTCACAGAAAAATTTTTACTCTTTCCAGTGCCATTTATCCCAAAACCTGATCAGAATGTGGTATATTAAAAACCAGAGCATTTTTCTATCATTAATCTAAAAAGGAGTGTCTTTATGAGTACACTGAATCTTACTCTGCTCACGGATCTCTATGAGCTCACCATGATGCAGGGCTATTATGAAAGCAATTCAAATGAAACGGTCATTTTTGATGCCTTTTACCGCAAAAATCCCTGCGGCAACGGCTACGCGATCGCAGCCGGTCTGGATCAGGTCATTGATTATATTAAAAATCTGCATTTTTCCGATGAAGACATCGCGTATCTGGACAGCCTCGGCATCTTCCATGCACCGTTCCTGGAATACCTGCGGAGCTTCCATTTTGAAGGCGATATCTGGGCGATCCCGGAGGGCTCCATCGTATTCCCGTACGAACCGCTCGTTAAGGTCATCGCACCGATCATGCAGGCGCAGCTTATCGAGACTGCACTTCTGAACATCGTAAACCACCAGAGTCTGATCGCGACCAAGACAGCCCGTGTCGTACAGGCCGCCCGCGGAGACGGCATCATGGAGTTCGGCCTGCGCCGTGCCCAGGGACCGGATGCCGGTGTCTACGGTGCCCGTGCAGCCATGATCGGCGGCTGCATCGGTACGTCCAACGTACTTACCGGTCAGCTCTTTGACGTTCCTGTTAAGGGCACACATGCACACAGCTGGATCATGAGCTTCCCGGATGAGTACACGGCATTCAAAAAGTATTCCGAGCTGTATCCGAATGCCTGCCTGCTTCTCGTCGATACGTACGATACGCTGCGTTCCGGCGTGCCAAACGCAATCCGTGTCTTCCAGGAAATGCGTGCAGCCGGACAGGATCTGAAGGGCTATGGTATCCGTCTTGACAGCGGCGACCTCGCCTACATGTCCAAACAGGCCCGCAAGCTGCTCGATGAAGCCGGCTTTACCGACGCGATCATCTCTGCTTCCAGCGACCTGGACGAATACCTGATTGACAGTCTGAAAACACAGGGCGCTGCCATCACCTCCTGGGGTGTCGGTACAAACATGATCACATCCAAAGACTGCCCTGCCTTTGGCGGTGTCTATAAGCTTGCTGCGGTGCTTGATGAAAAGACCGGTGCATTTATCCCGAAGATCAAGCTCTCCGAAAATACCGAAAAGATCACGAATCCAGGCAATAAAAAGATCCTCCGCATTTATGATAAGGAGACCGGCAAGATCCGTGCAGATCTGATCTGCCTCGTCGAAGAAGAATTCGATCCGGAACAGGATATGATCATCTTCGACCAGCTGGAGACATGGAAAAAGACAAAAATCAAGGGCGGCACCTATACCTTACGGGAAATGCTCGTCCCGGTATTCTTAAAAGGCGAGTGCGTCTACACCTCTCCTTCTGTCATGGAAATCCGCGACATCTGTATGAAGGAAAAAGACACCCTTTGGGATGAGACAAAGCGTCTCGCAAATCCGCACACCGTATATGTGGATCTCTCCGACCGCCTGTATCAGATCAAGAGCGAACTGCTTGAGCAGATGGGACGCGAAGCTTTATCTTTGTAACCTGTTCTGTCGCACATACGAAGGACATTTTTATGAAAAAAATAAAATATACCACAGGTCTGCTTTGTACGGCAGCGCTTCTGACGCTGCCTTTGGGCTGTGGAAAAAAACAGGACTCTGATGCTCCTGCCGAACCGGTGAATCTCACCGTCTGGGTCTACTACAACGGAGATCAGCTGGAATCATTCAATCAGCTGGTGGCTGAATTCAACGATACCACCGGAAGGGAAAAGGGCATCATCGTTGACAGCTACAGCCAGGGTACGGTAAATGATCTGGAGGCAAATGTCATGGCTTCTGCGCAGGGAAAGGTCGGTGCTTCTCCTATGCCAAATATTTTTTCTGCCTATGCGGACACTGCCTACACCCTTGATCAGATGGGTGAACTTGTTGATCTTAGCAGCTATTTTACAAAGGAAGAACGTGCTGCTTATGTAGACAGCTATCTTGAGGAAGGAGACTTCTCCGGCAATGGCAGCATCAAGATCTTTCCGATAGCCAAATCTACGGAGGGTCTTTATCTGAACGATACGGACTGGGAACCGTTTGCAGCTGCTACCGGGGCGAGCTATGACGATCTCTCTACTCTTGAAGGTCTCATAGCAACCGCAGAGAGCTACTACAACTGGACAGATGCGCAGACACCGACGGCTGATGACGGACATGCCCTGTTCGGCAGAGATGCCATGGCAAATTACATGCTTGTCGGCGCCAAATCGCTTGGGTGTCAGATCTTTGAGGTAAAAGACGGCGTTATGACACTGAATTTTGATAAGGAAGTCATACGCAAGCTCTGGGACTATTACTACGTTCCTTATATTAAGGGCTATTTTTCTTCTTCCGGACGTTTCCGCAGCGACGACATCAAGACCGGCAATATCCTTGCCTATGTCGGCTCCACTTCAAGTGCCTCCTTCTTCCCGAATCAGGTCACAACTGACGATTCAGAGGGACATGCGATTACCATGAAGGCACTTCCCTGTCCGGAATTTGCAGACAGCGAACCTTATGCGGTCCAGCAGGGTGCCGGTATGGTAGTCACCAGAGGCTCCGATGAAGAAATTTCGGCCAGTGTGGAATTTTTGAAATGGTTCACTGATCCGGAGCACAATCTTGCTTTCTCCATTGCTTCCGGTTATCTTCCGGTCACCAAGGAAGCAACCGACATGAAACAGATTGAAAAAAGCGAACCGGCACTGAACGATACAATAAAGCAGATTCTGACCGGTGCGGTTACTACCGTCAACACCAGCCGGCTCTATACAACACCGGCTTTTTCAGGTGTCAACGATGCCCGATCCGTACTGGAATATTCCTTAAGTGATGCCGCCTCTGCAGACCGCGCAGTCATTGATGATCGTCTTTCTGCCGGGCAGCCCTTTGAGGAGGCCGCCGCAGATTTTCTTACCGACGCCCGCTTTGACAGCTGGTATGAGGCAACACTCACAAAGCTGGAAGCCTTTCAGGGCTGACGTATGATGACTCAGATATATTCCAGAAGGAGGATTCCCTTGCAATGAAGAAACAAGGCCGATCTATTTTTCACACGATTTTTCTTGCCATGCTTTCGGTCCTTTTTATCGAAACTCTGCTGCTTCTGATCGTATTGTACCTGAGCAGGGTCGGAGAACGGCTGAACCAAAATGCCATCGATCTGCTTCAAAAGCAGGTCGAAAACCGCAGCAGCTATCTGGAAAGCGTCATGCTCGACAACCAGAATCTATCCTCTCTGTCCGACAAAATCAATACGGCAGCGGAATCTCTTCGGGAATCCGGACTGATCGACATGGAGCATCTCGGAGACAACAGCAATGCCTGCCTTCCCCTGATGGAAGCGATTGATTCCGATCTGATTGAGGAGCTTCGATCTCACTCTGCGACCGGACTCTTTGTGCTATTTAATACACAGGATCTCTCCCGGCGGGAAATACATTCCGATATCCCCTGCATTTATCTTCGTGACCTTGACCCAGATGCTCCGGCGTCTGACCGGAATGCAGATTTGCTTCTGCTCCGTGCCCCGGCCGCCATGGTCAAATCCATGGGAATTTCCACCGACCGTGCCTGGACCCCTGCCCTTTCCTACCGCGGGCTTGGTACCTCCGGTATCCTCTATCCGTCCTTTCAGGCGGCATATGAGGATCATGCGCAGCTGTCTGCCTCTGATTACGGACACTGGACCATCACCAGCTATACGCTGACCGGAGATGACCATCCGGCGATCGCCTATACCATCCCGCTGATCCTTTCGGACGGAACGGTATATGGGGTACTCGGGATTGAAATGACAACTGCCTATCTGCAGTCGCTGCTCCCCTTTTGGGAGCTGCAAAACGAACAGGCCGGCTCCTACCTGCTTGCTTCCCACACCGGAAATCTGCAGGATCCGGAAGTCGCCCTTTCTGCTGCCTGCTGTTCAACCGGCACCGGAATGGAAGCCTATAACTCAGAGGATACACTTCTGCTGACACATAAGAACCGGCAGCAGTTTCTTCTGACCAATCACGGAAAACGCTACTATGCGGCACTCACCCCCTTAAGCTTCTACAACCGCAATGCACCGTTCTCCTCCGAGCAGTGGCTTCTGATCGGAGCAGTGGAGCTTCGGCAGCTGTTTTCCTTCTCCAACCATGTGATTCTGTTGCTCGGACTCAGCATTTTCCTGATGCTGATCGTCGGACTGATCTGCAGTCTGATCTGCAGCCGCAGGCTGGCACGTCCAATATCCTGCCTTTCCGCAGAAGTGGCTGCTGTACAGAAGAACCGGAGCACGATCCCGAACCTCTCTCTGACCGGCATCCGGGAACTGGATCAGTTCTCAACTGCGATCACGACCCTGAGCCGGGATATTCTGATGACCTCGACAAAATTTTTGCAGATCATGGATATGGCCAGTGTCGAGCTCGGCGGCTACGAAATCCGTTTTGACACCGGCAGTGTATACTTTACCGATAATTTCTTCTCCATGCTCGGCGTGAACAGTGAGGAGTCGACTGTATTGACACCTGTCCAGTTTCAGGAACGGCTGCAATCCTTTACTGCCTCCTGCCCCCATACGTCCTCGCCAAGCGGCGGACGGGTCTACCGCATTGTACGGCCAAATGGAGAAACTCGTTATCTCCGTATGGAGGTCAGGCAGGAAGGCCAGGCTCAGTTCGGGCTGATCGAGGACGTCACAATGACCACCTTTGAACGGCTCCGCATCGAGCATGAACGAGATTATGATACGCTGACCGGGCTCTACAACCGCCAGGCATTCCAGCGGGAAAGTGAATCACTTTTCTCCGAACCAAAACAGCTGAAGCATGCTGCCCTGCTTATGCTGGACATGGACAACCTCAAGTATACCAATGATACCTATGGGCATGACTGGGGCGATCAGTATATCAGACAGGCAGGCAGATGCTTCGCAGACTATACACCAAAGGATACCTTGTGTGCCCGGATTTCCGGCGATGAATTCCATTTGCTGTTCTACGGCTATGAAAGTCAGGATGAAATCCGCAAGGTACTCACCAAGCTGCGGGAACAGCTGCACCAGCAGTCGATTCCGCTTCCGGATGGCAAGGTACTGCACCTGAGTATCTCCGGCGGCATCGCATGGTATCCGGAGGATGGCACACAGTTGGATATTTTGAAAAAATATGCAGACTTTGCCATGTATCAGATCAAGCATTCACGCAAAGGCGCACTTGGTGAATTTGATCTTGGCAGCTACAATCAGGAAGCCTACTCCGCGCAGGCCCGTTTGGACCTGCACCGACTGATCGAAAATGAGATGCTCAGCTATCATTTCCAGCCAATTGTCTCTGCCCGAACCGGACAGATCGTCGCCTACGAGGCGCTGATGCGCTCCATGCTTCCGACCCTGAAGTCTCCGGATACGATCATGAAGCTGGCCAGAGAGGAAAACTGTCTGCATGACATTGAGCGGATCACTATGTTTAAAGCGACCGAGGCCTATCTCTCCCTTCAGGAGCGCGGCCTGATTCGCGGCACTGAGCTGCTTTTCGTAAACTCCATTGCCAGCCAGCATATGACTGACGAGGAGAATCAAGAATACTGCCGTCGCTTCGCGGCAATGCAAAAGCAGATAGTCGTAGAAATTACCGAAGAAGAAATGCTGGATCCGGCCTCTCTGGAGGTCAAGAGAGGAACACCGGGCTTTCCCGGCACCTTCGCCCTGGATGACTACGGAAGCGGCTACAGCAGTGAAAAGAATCTTCTGGAGCTCTCTCCGAAATACATCAAGATCGACCTCTCGATCATCCGCGGCATCGACACTGACCCGGACAAGCAGCAAATCGTGGCAAATATCGTCGCCTACGCACACCCGCGTAAGATGCTCATCATCGCAGAGGGACTCGAAACGCCGGAGGAAATCCACAAGGTACTCGAGCTCGATGTCGATCTGCTTCAGGGCTTCTGTCTCGCCCGCCCGGCTGCAATCCCGGGATCGGTGCATTCCGACGCGCTGGATGTCATCTACGACTTTTATCACCTGCAATGACAGTCTTTACAGCTTCTGGCAGATCATTCTGTCAGGAGCTGTTTTTTTATTTTTTCATTTCCATATATGGCAAAACAGTAAATCCACTCTTTTTATAAACACGGACCGCCCGCTCATTTTCTTCTTCCACTTCCAGACGAAGCAACGCCTCCGGATACTTCGCTTCTATATAATCCAGAAACTTACTTCCAAGACCGGTTCCCCGGTAGGCTTCGCGAATATAGAGATCCTCAATCCACATACATGGCTTTCCAAACTCTGTCGAAAAGCTCTTTGCTATCATTGCGTAGCCCAGAATCTCCATCCCTTCCTCAAAAATATATCCTTCCAGATACGGGCTGTCGCCGACACAGGCTGCGATATCGCTCAGAAAAATGTTGTCTGAGCCATTCGTAAATACCGCTGGCGATGCATAAAACACCTGCATCATCTCCAGCACACAATCCGTATCCTTCGCCATCATCGGCCGTATCATGTGATAGTCCTTTTGACCTTCGATTTCGTTCATCTTCCTCTCCTTCCTGAATTTGACACACCTGAAGCCCCCGGCACTGCTCATCATCCTGCGCTGCAGATTACGGAGGCTTACTTGACTCGATTAAACCGACTATGCTATAATTTCGGGCAGTTCTGCCCATGCAGAACACCCAACGAAGAATCTTACACCTGTTTTTCAAAATTTTCAAGGAGGTTTTATGAGACGTAAGGCTTTGAAAGTGGCATTCCCGCATACTTTGCCGATCCTTACCGGATTTGCCTTTCTCGGTCTGGCCTACGGTATTTATATGAATACCTCCGGCTTTCCGTTTTACTATCCGATGCTGATGAGCATGCTCATCTTTGGAGGTTCGCTGGAATTTGTCGCAGTTGAAATGCTGCTTAGCCCGTTCGCACCGCTGCAGGTATTTATCATGGCGCTGCTCATTCAGGCGCGTCATCTGTTCTATGGGCTGTCTATGCTGGAAAAATATAAGGGGATGGGCTGGAAAAAGTTTTTTCTCATCTTCGGCATGTGTGATGAGACATTTTCGATCAATTATACCGCAGAAGCGCCCGAAGGTGTCGATAAGGGCTGGTTCCTTTTTTTCATCACACTACTGGACTATCTCTACTGGACCGTCAGTGCCACGGCCGGCGGACTGATCGGCTCTTTGCTGAAGTTTGACACATCCGGAATCAGTTTTGTCATGACAGCCATGTTCGTCGTCATCTTTCTCGATCAGTGGCTGAAGGAAAAAAATCACGTTTCCTCTATCATCGGCCTTTCTGTATCCGCGCTGTGCCTCATCTGCTTCGGACCGGACGCCTTTATGATCCCGACCATGCTCATCATCCTCGGCCTGCTCACACTGCTGCGCCCAAGGCTTGAAAGACAACAGGAGGATACACTGATATGACTATTCCACAGCAAATCATCACGGTCGGTCTGTGCGTGCTCAGCACGATGCTCACACGTTTTCTTCCGTTTTTCATCTTCCGGGAGAATCAGGAAACGCCAGCTTTCATCCGGTACATTGGGAAATTTCTCCCTTCTGCAGTTTTCGGCATGCTCGTCATCTACTGCCTGAAAAATGTCAGCTTTCTGAGCGGAAACCACGGTCTCCCGGAGCTGCTCGCGATCACAGTCACCACCGGTCTTCATCTCTGGAAACGCCAGATGCTTTTCTCAATCTCCGCCGGGACGATCTGCTATATGCTGCTGCTTCGTTTTGTATTCTGAGATACCATCGGATGAAAAAACTATGAGAAAGATGTATGAAGCAAAAACAATCTTGAACTCTTTGGAAGATGTAAAATCCAACAACACGGTAGGCGGGGACACCGTAATTTCTAATATAAGAAACAAATATGGCATCTAAATTTGGATGTCAGCTGACCAAAAGAGCAGAATCCGATTTAGATAGGATTGTCTCGTATATCGCAGTTGAACTTGCAAATCCACAGGCTGCATCTGATTTTATAGAATTCTTAAAAAACTGGATACTTGATCACGAAAGCACCGGTCACGCGTTTCTTCATGCACCTGTTTTTGTAATCACACTTATGACCTCTAGTCATATTTCTGTGTTTGCAGCCATAATAATAAAAATCCTTATAGTTACTTCCATCCTTGCGTTTCTTAATAGACTTGTTGCCATACATTCCTGCACCGCCGACAGGACATTTCAAAATTCCTGATAATAGATGAATCTTTTCTCTCTTGTCACGATTGACCTTTTCATACTTTTTAGCCTGTGCCGCCACCTTGACCTGCGCCTGCTCCCATACTTCTTCTGATACAAGAGCTTCGTGCAAACCATCTACTAACAGGTAATCGTCTTTCTTAACCTGCCTATACTCATTTCTTGTACCATGAACCTTTTCTGTCCGTCTTCTTCCATAAGAGATTTTACCACTATAAACCGGATTCTGTATAATCCTTCTGATAAGAGCAGCATCAAATAACGGATTTTTACCATTCTGTCTGGCTATCTTATGGATTCCATGATTTTCAAGATACTTTGCAATTCCATTTGCACCCAAATCCGTATTTACATATTGGTCAAATATCATTCTGATAGCCACTGCCTCTTCTTCATTTACTTCCAATTTTCCATCAATGAGAGAATACCCATACGGTGCAAAACCGCCATTCCATTTGCCTTCCCTGGCTTTCTGCATCCTGCCTTCCATGGTCTGAACACGAATGTTCTCACGTTCAATCTCTGCCACTGCTGACAGAACAGATATCATAAGCTTCCCGGCATCTTTGGATGAATCTATTCCGTCCTCCACACAAATCAGATTCACTCCAAAATCCTGCATTACTTGTAATGTTGCAAGTACATCTGCCGCATTTCTTCCAAATCTGGAAAGTTTAAATACAAGCACATAAGATACTCCATCTTTTCCTGACTTAATATCCTCCATCATCTGATTAAATGAAACTCTTCCCTCTATTGATTTGCCGGATTTTCCAGCATCCTCATACTCACCGGCAATTTCATATTCATTATAGTCGCAGAACGCTTTCATTTTTGTTTTCTGTGTATCCAGAGAATAGCCATCTATCTGCATGGTTGTCGAGACACGGGTGTATAAATATACTTTGATTTTCTCTTTCTTCAATTTACATATCACCTCCAGGAAGTGCCGAAACTGCCGACAGATTGATACTGGCTAATGTATCCATCTGCCTGATTGCCAAATTTCTAAGCAATATAAGTCTTTCTGATTGAGGTTTCCCCTGCTCAATTAAAATAGCATTATAACTTTCCATATTTGCCAACACCAACAACTGATTTAAATTTGCATCATCACGCACATTTCCCTTTTTACCCGGATTATTATTTTTCCATTGCTTTGCAGTCTGACCAAATAACGCAACATTTAAAAGATCTGCTTCACTGGCATATGTATAAGCAATCTGTTCCGGTGTGAGCTTTGGTGGAATCAAATTTTCCTTCACTGCATCCGTGTGAATACGATAGTTCACCTTTGATAAAGCTCTGTTCAAGTTCCAGTCCAATGAAAGTCGACTATTTTCATCTTGTTTTAACCTGCGGTAATCTTTCATAATATACAGTTGAAATTCCGGAGAAATCCATGTAGCAAATGCCATTGCAATATCGCTATGTGCATAAGTTCCTCCACCATATCTGCCTGCTTTTGACACTATTCCAATAGCATTGGTCTGTTCAATCCATTTGGTTGGCGTCATAACAAATCTGTTTAATCCTGCCTCACTTCTAACCGCCTCGAATTGCACACGGTTAAAATCTGGATTATGAAGTTCTTCCCAAACAGCCAAAAACTCAACTGTATTTCTGTTTCGCATCCAGTTCTGAATGACAAATCTGGGATCATTATCATTTCTATATTTTGCAATATCTGTCAACGAAATATATTCATTTTCAAAATCTTTCGTGTAAATCCCAATATCAATTCCTTTTGCGTGAATAATTTCCCTAACTATTTTATTTGCCATCTCTATTCCTCCACCATGTTCTCCATCTGTTCCAACTTCTGCAAGGCTTTCATATACGCCATCAATCTTTTATACTGCGCATCTCCAAGGCTGTGAATCTGCTTTAAAATCTTAATATCCGACCTAGTAACTTCATAATCCATATCTGCATCTTTATATTCCGGATCAATTCCTTTTCCAGTCAAAAGCTGTTCGGGAGTAATCTCCAATGCATCACATATAGACAACAGACAGTCCGCTTTTGGATTCGTCTTTTTCTTCTTCCAGTCACTGATGTTACTTGTTGCAATCCCGGTCCTTCTTGAGAGTTCCAACTGCGTTATGTTCTTCTGCTCCATCACACAAAAAATTCTTTCACTGATAATCATGATTTTTCCTCCATCAACATTCCGTACATATCCGTATTTATAAATTTATTCATCCGTCTATACGGTTATAGTATCATGCTGTAACTTTTCTTTCAATAGAGATTTTTGTATTTCTGAACTTCGTTATATTCTTCTCTTTATATAGCTCCGTGTACAACTGTCTTATTCTTTCCCTACGAAGATAAAAATCCGGATCAGGCAAATTATCCAAGTCCATTGCTTCCGCATACTTTGCTACCATTTCTCCAATAAAATTTGCTAAATTGCTCCATACATCTCTTTCTTTTAAAACCACTTTATTCTTAACCATAATTAAAATCCTTTCTGACATTGTCATTGAAATCCATCGTATCCCATCCATAGTGATGTTTCTTCACTTCCTGATAGGATAAGATAGATATTATTAAAATTAGTATTGTTATAGATTTTGATTTTTACTGTTCAAAACCTGTAAATACCAAAAGTCTGTATGCGTCAAAATCAAAATTCTTAATTGTGATTTCTCCATCTTTTGTATTTTGATTTTTACGGTATGGCTATTTTTCAAAACATTTTCTTAAGGTACAGCTTGTTAGGTCTTCCCAATCCCTGCCTCTTCCGTTCAAGTACTCCCACCTTTTCCAATTCATCCAATAACTTGCATGCCTTTTGAGTTCCACAATTCAAATCCTCGCAAATATTTTTTATTGAATAATAGATAAACACCCTCCCTTGGTTGTCAATCCATCCATTTTTTATTGACAATGAAACTCGATCTAAAAAGAATGCGTATAAAAGCTTTGCATCCATTGACAGTTCAATAAAGCATTCATTCTCTACCAGACATTTTGGCAGCTTGATGAAAGTAAAACGCTCCTCACCGGTACAATAGTTATACTTCGGTTGAATACATACCTTTTCTAAATCTCTCATAAACTTAATCCTTTCTTTTCTCTTTTTACAAATTGGCAAGCAGTGCTCCGGTATATACCCGGCGCATTTTTGCTTGTTGGGGAAGATCTCCGTTCCACTCCGGTCCGTGCAGAGCAGACGTCCACCGGACGTCTTGCACCCCAATCCCCTTGAACGGCAGATAAACCGCAGAGCCACGCTGACGCTTTACCATAAAATCACTTTTTCTTCTTTGAATCTTCCTCATAAAGATACATTACTGCCTCAAGTATTTTTTTCAGAAACTTTGTTTGTTCATTATGCATCTGCTTTATTTCTGCAATATCCTCTTCGTACAATTTTCCAGTTTCATTTGCTTTCCTTGCATACTGATTGAGATTATTACTAATCCTTGAATGCAAGGATATTACCTGATCCAGATCCGGCCACTGAGGAATAATCACATATCCGTTCAATGCCATCTTTCTGATATATGCACTCATGTTTTGAACTCCAGCTTCCTTCATTCGATTATGCAGTATCTCCACCTCTTCCGGTTTGAATTTTACATAAATTCCTTTTGAATACTCTTTCACTTTTCTTTTCCTCCATTTCTTTTCAAATTTGTAATTTTTAGAAATCATTCTTCCTGGGGCAATCGACAATTTCTAAAATTGGGCAACAAAAAAGCAACCGATATTACTCGATTGCCACTCTGTTACTCTTGCGAAACTATTCCTTTTTCAAAAAATTTGTAAATATTGCCTAAATGCTTTTGTAAACTTTTTCCTTCAAAAAACATTACAAATTGATAATTGACTTTTTGAAAATTATTGTTCTCAAGTTTCTATCAAAATTAGAAAAAGCCCAAACCACAAGGGTTTGAGCTTCATTTGCGCATTCACGTTTTCTGTTTTTGGGTATAGAATCTCCACTGCTAAATATAGAGTATTGGTTTGATTTTGTCAAGTCTTAGTTCTTAATGTATATTCTTCTTTTTCTTTTCCGGCAATTCTTCCCACATACTCTCAACCAGTTCACACAAAAACTGCCGATCATCTACATTATCAACCAAAATCATTTCTTTAGCGCCATGATACGGCTGTTCCATCTCGGCATCCGGCATCAGCCTCAATGCCATCGGAACCGGCTTCACCAAAAGTCTATCATCATATACTCCACCAAAAATCCTTCCACGGTAATAAAGGATGTATGCGCCCATCATTGCCCGGCTGCTGACTTCATCCAGTCCTGATAATTGTTCCATAACAAAATCCAAATACTCTTTTGTTGATGCCATATTATTTCCCTCCACACCCTTAGGCTCTCTTTATCGGATGCCGGATTGCAGTCTTCAACTTCTCCGGCGCTACTTTCCTCGCATCGCTCAGATAAATCTCGTGGTGCATTCTCCGATCCGTTATATCCAATGCGTATCCCAGTTCTTCCATAAACCTGTGCATTGCATCTACCGTAACAGGCTCATCGTCATACGCTCCGATATGCATACACTGTACACATAAGCCCTCCTCATAGGAAAAAAACTCAGCCTTAGAAAAATCCTTCTTTTTCTTTGCCGTAGCTTTCCTGACAGCCCAGTCGAAATCTTCCCTGGTAACAAAATCCGGCAATCGAATAACAGAGATCCACTTAAAATCTTCCTTACGAGCATAATCAATTCCGGATACTCCATCCTGCCACCAGAATCCCTCTAATGGCGGCACGACATAATCGAAATATCCATCAATCTGATGATCTTCCTTTTTGCTCATTTTAATCGTAAATGCAATTCCATACAGAAGTCCGATAGCCTGCTTGTATTCTCCGTCTGCATCATTTGGATTGCCGCTTCCCCTTACCGCTATATAGTTCATTTTCGGAACAGTTACGATAGACGGTGTGCCTTTCGGCATATAAAATTCTTTATATTCCTTCTTGTAGTCAAAAGCCATATCCTTTACACCCCCTCTAAGTCCTTCTCTTCATAAGGCTTATTCCAGGAACCAATCTCTATCAGATTTCCTTCCGGATCAGCAATATAGCAGGTTCTCTGTCCCCAAGGTTCAAGTTCCGGTTCAAGCACAGATGTTGCACCATTTTCCACAGCCTTCTTGTATGCCTCGTCCACCTCTTCAAAAGTATCAACATATAGAAGCTATTTCAGAATGACCATTCAGACCCTTAATATACTCATATCGCCGGTTTGTCATCTTCTCAAAATCATTCCGTCCATACAGTAAAAAAAGTGTTCCGTCTTTTACAAGATAAACATTGGAAGTATTCTCTTCTTCCTTAATTTCAAATCCGAGAACATCCTTGTAAAAACGAATCATCTTTGCCATATCATCAACAAACAACCCAAAACCGTCTAATCTCATTTTCCTAATCCTCCATAGATTTTTAATATTTCCTCTGCATTCCTGCGAATAATGTCCCGCACTTCTTCGGGCTCAAGCACCTCTACTTTTGCTCCAAATGTCATAAGCCATGTCACAAGGTTTTCCATATCCGTATAGTCTGCTGAAAAGAGCAGCCTTCCATCGTCCATTTCTGTAAAGCAGTTCGGTCCAAATTCTTCAACCAGCCGCCACTTCATATTCGGTGTGAAAAGAGCTTTTACCTTTATCCCACCCGGAAATATCTTCTCATTTGACAAATCCGGCATTGGTACATCTCTACGCAGGAATCCACGGTCTGTTTCAACAACACAATCCATACGGTTCAGTTTGAACAGCCTGTAATCTTTACGTTCTAAACACCACCCCCATACATACCAGCTCGACCACCGGAAAACCAGATAATATGGTTCTACCCTTCGGTTGCTCTCTCCGGACGGAGCATAATACTTAAATCGTATGATGCGCCTGTTTTCTATTGCACTCTGTATTACCTCGATCTTTGGAGCAAGAGAACCCTTATACCATGAAGATAAGTCAATCAGCATAGAGTCTCTTCCACTGATGAACTCTGATGATCCGGTCTGAATTTTCTCCATCAGTTGACTGTAGTACCTGCTTCCGCTCACACTGTCAAGACTCCGCAAACCCGCAAGAATCATCTGCATATCTTTGGAACTCAAAATCGTCCTGTCCATACGATATCCATCCATAATACTGATACCACCACCGGTACCCTGTGCAGTTTTTATAGGAATACCTGCTTTACAAAGGTCTTCAATATCCCGATTTATTGTCCTTCGAGATACCTCAAATCTTTCTGCCAGTTCAGGAGCCGTTGTCTTTTCTTCCTGCAGTAAGATTGACAATATACCGATAAGTCTATCTATTTTCATCGTTTCTTACACTCCATACATATTATACCTGATTCAACACGACAGCTATATGTCATGTTTATTATATCTGCGAAAAATTTTTCTGTATACAATAGAATGCACGCTCCGCAAACATTCTATTGTCATGAACAAAAAGCCTACGAACATCAGATTTTATTTCCAATGTCCGAAGGCTCAATAACATTAGTTGAATTTTCTCCATCCGATAAGCCAAGTTAGCCTATGATTCACTTGGAATCATCTGAAAATACTTCAACGCCTCTTCAATCGCTATTTCTTTTTCTTTTGGGCATTCCGGCTGTCCGCCCTTCTCAGATTTTGGCTTATTATAGTTCTCTCTTTCTATAATTCCATGCTTCTGCTTTATCTGTGCAATATACAGATTAGATACCTTCATCCCATCATTATACTCTGCCACATACTTCTTTATCTCCTCATAAGTAGCCTTGCTCTCAGCCGCCGTTAAATCCATCTCATCCATATCCAGTCTCACATTGACATGATGCCTCGTTTGGACAATAGGCATACCGTCTCAACGGTACTTTCGTTGTCCCAACAAAGTTCCTGTGTCTCCCTGTCTCCAAAATACACCGGAAAACGGAACTTTATGTGCTTCAGGAATCTGCCATCTGGCTGCTCCTGCTCGTAAATGTCCACCTGTTCCACAAAGCTGTTAAGAAATTCTTTCTTCTCCAGGTCGGTGAACTTATCATATAGTTTATCAAAATATAAAAGAAATTGATAGACGTTTTCTTCTGATATTTTCTGTTGCCGGATATTCAACAGGCGGTTCTTAACTTCCTCTATACTGTTCTCCACGCCTTCGATCTCATCGTACAGACGGTATAACCTTGTCTCCATATCCTGATATTTCTTCTCATAAAATTTATCCATAATATCCAGACTGTCCATCTGCTGTCCAAGTCTTGCTTTTGCTCCGGTCAGCTGCCTGTGCTGCTTTTCCAATCCGTCAATCTCTTTTTCTATTTCTTCTGTATCTATTCTTGAACCAATTTTATTCAGAATTGCTTCTTCAAATTTAGGATTCTTCACCAGCTTCCGAATAACTTCTTCCACTGCATTGTTAATCTTCTCCTCACTCCATTGTTTACGATATCCACATTTATGACCGTCTACCAGACGACGATGTTTACAGGCATAATAGAAATAATCTTTATATAAGGTTCCGTCTTTCTTTTTCTTTCGGTTCACGTTCCCATACATACCGCTTCCACATAACGGACATCTCAATATTCCAGATAAGATATGCTCATGATCCAGACTATGCGTCTTTTCATATTTCACACCTGTTTTTTCCCGTTTTTGATGTGCCAGCTCCCAATCTGTTTCTGAAATAATTCCTTCGTGGATACCATCATGCAGCATATAATTTTCCTGTTTTACAATGCGATATTCATTTCTTGTTCCTGAAACTTTCTCGTTCTTCCTTCGTCCATAAGCCAACTTTCCACAGTATACCGGATTATCCAGAACGCCTTTTATAAACGAAGAGGCAAATGCGTCCAGTGTATTATTCTGTCGTTTTTTCTTTTTATATCCATGCTGGTTCAGCCATGCGGCAATCGCAGAGATTCCCATATTGGTATGAATAAATTTGTCATAGATCAGACGAATAATCTCTGCTTCGTCCTCTGCAATCTGCAATTCTCCATTTACCAATTCATAGCCATATGGAGCAAATCCACCGTTCCATTTTCCTTCCCTGGCTTTCTGCTTACGTCCCTCCATTGTCTGAACAAGGATATTCTCTCGTTCAATCTCTGCCACCGCAGACAGAACAGAAATCATCAGCTTTCCACTATCTTTTGAGCTGTCAATTCCATCTTCAACACAGATCAGATTCACTCCAAAATCCTGCATCCTCTGCAAAGAATTTAAAACATCTGCCGCATTACGACCGAATCTGGAAAGCTTGAACACCAGTACAAACTGTACCTCATCTGTTCCATTCTCAATATTATCCAACATTCTCTGAAATTCCGGTCTGCCCTCTACGCTCTTTCCAGACTTACCTTCATCTGAATACTCATTTACGATTTCCATATTCTGAAATTCCGCATATCTCTTGAGTTTTTCTTTCTGAGCATCCAGACTGTAGCCATCTACCTGCATGGTTGTGGATACTCTGGTATATATATCGCATTTAATCTTTTTATTCTTCATAATCTTCCTCGCAGTATAACTCCGTTTCATTGTCCCAACCTTATTTTAGTACTTGTTCCAACTATTTTCAATACTTATTTTCCGTATTGACGCATTTCTTCGCCAATCGTATAATTAAGTTAGATACAGAGCATTTCTGTTATCAAAATATTGCCCGCCCACCATTGGCGACTTATAAATGATTGGCTCGAAAATATTGTTCGCTTACCGGAAGCGTCTAATAAATGTCCGGCTTGAAAATTATTTAGAAATAATTTCTGTTTTTGATATTGTGTTTTTATCACACATTGCATATACTATAAATACACAAAAAAGCCAAAAAAGAGGAGGTGTTAGTATGGCTACTTCAAGTATTACTCATAATTTTGTCGTATCCAATCCAAATAGCGTAAAGCGTTTTGTCGCAGCAATTGACGAAGCCGACCGTGACCGCACACCAAAGCAGACACTTCCCGGACGTCAGTTAACGAACCCACAGGAAATCTTAGCTTTAATGTCAAAAAGGAAGAAAAAACATGTCTGATAAATATTTTACCGTTAATATTCGGGCATATTTGGATAAAGACGAACCGACATATATCGGAGAGGAAAGTCTTTACGACTTACTCTCCGATTTTTCTTGTCCCAAAAATCCCGATGTGGAATACTTTTTATTACATAATGCGATTGAGTTTACCAAAAAAGATCAATCTATCACTTATCTGGTATTTGATGCTGAAGATGCTTCACTGGTTGGTTATTTTTCACTTACAATAAAACCAATCTCTGTCCGTGCTTCAAATATCAGCAAGACAATGGCAAAAAAACTGTCCCGTGTCAGTATTTTGGATGAAGAAACACAATCCTATACTACCGCAGCTTACCTGATTGCCCAGTTGGGAAAGAACTATTCTCTTCCAAAGGAAAAACGAATTCCTGGAAATATTCTACTGGGATTTGCACTGGAAACCATATCCAGTCTCAAATATTCCGTAGGTGGCGTTATGGAGTTTCTTGAATGCGAAGATAATGAATTTCTTCTGAGCTTTTATACGCAAAATCATTTCAAGCCATTTGATACGCGTATTACCGCTTCTCAGAATAATGAGCCACACACTCTGCATCAGCTTTTAAAATTTATTTGATTTAAAAATGCATGAAAAAAGCGACAGTCTGATTTACATTTTGTATTTCAGGAAACTGCCGCTTCTTTTTCTTCCTTATTCTGTTTTTCTTCCTCCAACTCCCGGAGGACTTCTTCGCCGTACTTATCAATCATCCGTACCAGAAAATCAATGCACCGCTCAAATTCAATATTCTGTTGCATAAGCTCCTCCCGTTATTGTTTGTTCTGAGCTTATTTTACAGAACCTGCCTGAAAACCACATTGAATAGAAATTGATTGTAAATTGACACAATCACTTTAAAAATATCCGTATTTTCTTGAATCGAATATATGTTCGTGTTATGATAGATATACTCAATCTTAACTACGAAAGGGGAATTTCTATTGAATCGATGCGATTTTTCTTCTATTAGCACTTGCTTAAAAAATCATATCAGCGAAAGTGATCAAATGAGTCAGCCTGATTTTTTATACGAATTATTTGAAGATTTTATGGATAATCCGGCAAATCAGGATTTTTCAATGGATAACGGTCTGGTTTGCCGCTGGATGACTGGTCAGGCTAAAATCAGTCCTAAAATATCCGCTTACTATTCCAAGCCATCCAATCAGGAAAAATTAGCCCATACCATCCACCAGAATCTTCTTCCACTGATGTCTGACTGTAATATGGCTATACAAGATATTTACACTTTATTCGTTCAGGATGACAGCATCTCAGATGCGAAAAAGAAAAATCTGACTTCCTTATATAAACCAGCCAGTTCAAGACTGCTGTTTCTTGCAAAACTGATTTCTTTTGGCATGGAACGCCAATTCATCAAACGTAATACCAAAAATCAGAAGCTGCTCGCCGGAGGCGCTTTATCCCCTATTGTGCTGGATTATATTATGGACAGTGAGGTTCCGAAACCATGCCGTCATTTTATCGGAAGAGATAAAGAACTAGAAGAATTATATACCATGCTTGAGGAAAACCGTCATGTTTTTCTTTGCGGAATCGCCGGAATCGGAAAAAGTGAACTTGCCAAAGCCTACGCAAAGCAGTACATAAAGCAATACACCAATATCCTTTATGTAGAATATACCGGCAATCTTCATCAGGACATTACTGACATGGATTTTACTGACGATCTTCCGGAAAGCACTGAACAGGAACGGTTTCAAAGACATAACCGTTTCCTGCGTTCCCTGAAATCTGATACTCTGCTTATCATAGATAATTTTAATGTCACTGCCACACAGGACAGCTTTCTGTCAGTAGTATTAAAATATCGCTGCCAGATTTTATTTACGACCAGAAGTAATCTGAATGAATACTGTACTTTTCAATTAAAAGAAATACAGGATATAAACATTCTTTTCCAACTGACATCTGCATTTTATTCAGAAGCAGACAAGTATCGTTCGACCGTCGAAAAAATCATAGAGACCGTACACTATCATACTTTTGCTGTAGAACTGGCTGCAAAACTTTTGGAAAATGGAATTTCAACTCCAGGTCAGTTATTAGCAAAACTTCAGGAAGAAAGAGCATCTCTCGATAATGAAGATAAAATTAAGATAATCAAGGATGGTCAAAGCAGTAAAGCCACTTATTATAGTCATATCCATACTCTATTTTCACTATATGCTTTATCCCGAAAACAGCAGGATATCATGTGCAATTTGTGTTTTCTTCCTTACACTGGTATTTCTGCCCGCATATTCGCCAAATGGCTGGAACTGCCTACCTTAAATGAAATTAACGACTTGATTGAAACTGGTTTTGTGCAGACAACTACACGTCACACAATCTCCCTGCATCCTATGATTAAGGAAATTGCCCTTTCAGAGACAAAACCATCTGTAAGTAGCTGTCACATATTACTGGATTCTTTACAGAAAATATGTTTAATGCATGGAATGGAAGTAGCTTATTACAAAAAGCTATTTCAAACAATCGGAAATATCATAGAATTGATTGAAAAGGATGATATACCAAAGTATCTGCTTTTTCTGGAAAATGCATTTCCATACATGGATAACTATAACTACCACAAAGGTATGAATGGAATCATTCAGGAACTGACGGGGCTGTTAAAGACAAAAAACATTGGAACCGACTCTGACCGGGCATTATTACTAGATTTTCAGGCAACTCTTGAAACCAAACCTGAAAAAGCAATAAAACTAGAAAAGGATGCACTTGCCCAGATAGAAACTATCACTGCTGACAATGCTCGCCTTGTTTCCAACCTTCATGCCAATCTCGGTGGACTTTACCGCATGAACGCTCATCCCGATCTTGCAAGAGAACACATGGAAAAAAGTATCTCACTGCTTGACCAATTTAACCTGCTTCATATAAATGACAGCATACCTCAGATTGCCAATTATGCAATGTTCCTGACAAAACAGCAGGAACCCGAAAGAGGAATCTCCGAATTACAAAAATTATCCGGCATCATCAAGGAATACCATTCCGATGACTGTCTGGATTATGCCAAAGTACAGGAAACCCTTGGAACCATTTATCTGATGACTGCCAATCTTCCGCAAGCCAAAACACATTTTAAAAGAGCTTTCAAAATATATGAAAAGATCTGGGCTGATGAACCAGAAATGATTGAAGCAAAATATCAGGAAATTCAGGAGTTATATCCACAGATTGGATTTTGCATTGGAAAAAATCTATCCGGTCTTTTAACAAAATAAGCATAATTTACGGCGGGCAACTTGCCCGCCGTAAATCTTTAAATTATGCTTTGATTTTTCCAGAAAATATTTTACTTACTTTGTTTTTTATGAGTATGAATACAATTTTTACTTATTTCCGTATCTGCGAAAACTCTTATAAATAAAAGGCAGTAAGGCTATTGCCATCGCTGTATACATTACCATTACAAGCGGAATTTGTCGAAATACACAATTCCCAATCTGATAAATAAGTGGGACTTTTACACTTGCCTGTACATTTGTCAAAATTGTTGGTATCAAATTGAAAAGCGTTGTATATCCAGAAAGTGCCCGTCCTATAAATGGCAATAAGCAATATAAAAAGAACGGAATGCAAACAGCGACACTAATTGTATGCATTTTAGCCGCTACTAACATAGACACTACAGCCGCCAGCATACTGGCTATAAATCCACATACAACTGTCAACAAATAGTATTGTCCATATGACATAATGTAAATACTATACGCCTGATACATTTGATAAGGTGTATTCATACCACTGGTTCCCATAATTCCAAAACAAATCACACTAAGTAATATAATTCCCATACAATAAATCATAACTGTCGTAGCTATTCCTGCCAGTATTTTTGTTTTAACAGCTTTTGTACGTCCATACTTTGTAGAGAAAAATACTGCATCTGCTTTTGTCTGAAAATCATCTGCAAATATTCCAGCACAAATAAAACCAACTATGATTGCCAGAATAATAGAATACGTTTCTACATACATAATCATAGTATCCCATGAACTATAAGATTCGTATTCTACTGGTAATTTTATTTCATTATATTTCTTTTCCAAGTATTTTTTCTGTACAGAAGTCTTTCCATATTCTTCTGCCATCTTTTCCATATTTTTATGATAAGTGTCATAGAACTCTTGCACATTTTCTTCTGTAATTTGATTCAGAACACTTTCATCATATTCTGCATCCGGTGTTAATACCGATATTATAAAACCCCTAATATCATCTATCGGTTGTAATGTCGTTCCGTAAATCGCATTTTCTTCTGAGGATTGTGTCATCGCATTTTTATTTTGTTCTATAACTTTTCCAAGTTCATCTTCTGTCAATGTACCTTTCCATGCTCGTCTGTTATCTGTAAGTTTTCTTGTTGCCATAATTCCAGTACTAGCATTTCCATTCTCATCCACATAGCGATTACTTGTAACTGCAAATCCGCTAAAAATGACAGCAAGTATCAATGCCAATCCGATTGCAAATACATTAATTTTCTTTGAAAAAATTCGTTTTAATTCTAATTTAAGCATCTTGTTTTTCCTCCGATTTTTCTCCAAAATAAAATAGAAATGCATCTTCCAGATTTTTTTCTACAGCCACAGCATCTTCTGTTGGCTTTTCTATTGAAATAATTCTAAGCTCTGCTCCGGTTTTTGTTGTTTTTATATTTCCAACCAAATATTCATTCATATATTTGTCTATCATACTTCTCGAAACATTACATTGCCATACCTTTTCTTTCATAGAAGATACTAAATCTTCCGCAGTACCTGCATAAAAAAATTCTCCATCTTTCATTAATATAATGTTATTCGCAATGTACTCAATATCCGATACAATATGTGTAGACAAGAGCACCAAACGTTCTTCCGACAATTCACTAATTAAATTACGAAAACGTATTCTTTCATTCGGGTCTAATCCAGCGGTAGGTTCGTCCAGGACAAGAATTTGCGGATCGTTTAACATCGCCTGTGCTATTCCTACACGTCTAACCATTCCTCCAGACAAATTCTTCATTTTTCTTTTACTGAATTTTTCCATTCCTACTTGATTTAATAATTGCTTCACTTTTTTTCTGGCAAACGGTATTTTTAACCCTTTTATAGAAGAAATGTACATCATGTAATCATATACGGTCAAATCTGGATAATATCCAAAATCCTGTGGTAAATATCCCAGAACTTCTCGGTATTCACCTCCTAGTTTCCATATATCTTTACCATTCCATAATATTTGTCCTTCTGATGGTTGAACAATCGTACAAAGCATACGCATTAATGTGGTCTTTCCTGCTCCATTTACTCCAAGCAGTCCATAAATTCCTTTTTCCATAACACAATTCACATTATTAACAGCATTTACTTCTCCGTATTGTTTTGTTACATTTTTAAATTCTAATTTCATACGTGTAATCCTCCAAAATTTTTTCATCAAATAGCAATGACTTCTGAACACAAAAAATAAAATATACAAAAGTCAATATCAGCATAGCCACCCATACCGGAGTTACAATTTTCTGATAAATAACATCATTTGCAACAATCATCATCCATAAACCAACCCATACCAGACAAGAAAGCACTGCTATATATTCTGATTTTTCCCATCTGCTGTACAATACACGAAAACATATACAACATGAAACATTTACCGGAAGCAAAAAATTAACCACCAAATCACTTAACGAGAGTATTGTTGTTTGATATGTAATTGCCAAAAACACCATAACGATCACCAGATCCACTACTCCAAACATTAACATTCTTGCTGTACAAATCTGACGCAGTGTGTAATAAGACGCCTGCTCAATCTCAATCGCACCATTTCTTCTGTTTTTCCAAATTTCCGGGATAATCAGAACCACAAATATTGTGGCAGATATTCCCATAATCCTCATCATATCTTTTATGTCTGACGTATAATTACTCAACCATATCCATAGACACATAAGAACACAACCTTGTAAAATCCACCATCTTTTTTTTATGAATTTTGTCTGCTCATACAAAAATTCAAAATAAGATGTTCTATGCGATTGTTTCGATAAAACCGACTCTGACAAAATATTCTGACATGCTTTTACTGTTTTGTTCTCTGCTTCAGCCCTTACATACTTTTCTTCAATCTCCTCTTTATATTCCTTTATTTGTTGCTTATAATTCTTCATCTTTTTTCACCTCCAACTCTTTCATTAAAAGTTCTTTTGCTCTTCCGATTCGATATTTTACAAGAGAAAGTTTGATATGAAGTAATTCTGCAATTTCTCTTTGCTTCAATTCCTGAAAAAAATATAAAACTGCCGTTTCTCTAATTTCTTCCGGTAACTTTCTCACTGCCTGTTCAATAGTTAATCGGACTCCTAGCTCTTCTACATGATTTTTACTACTGTCCTCTGATTTTAGCAGTTCCTCTGATGGAATATCTTTTTTCTTTTTGTAATAATTTTTAACGGTATTTCCGGCAATTGTATAAAGATAATTCTTAACTTTTCCATATTCTTTATATCTATATAAATTGGAAAAGAAACGTGTAAACACTTCTTGTGTCAAATCCTCTGCCTCATAGGGATCATTGATATGTAGCAAACAATATTGATATATACTTGAGTAATATTTTTTGACCAGTTTTTCACACGCATCTTCATCTCCTGCTCTTGCTAGATGTACTAACAAAGAATCAGTTTTGTATTCCATTCGCAAATTTGCCTCCCTCTGTTTTCTAAATAATATAACAAGCCTACTATAAAAAAAGTTAGGATTTTCTTTTGTTTTTATTTATATTTTTCTAAATATTCTTCCAAACATAAATTTTCTTCTTTCATTATTTTAGCGACAGTCGTTCCAACATAACGGTAATGCCATGGTTCATTACTAATTCCTGTTATATCCGTTTTATCTTCCGGATAACGTTTTACAAACCCATATTTATATACATTTTCGTCTAACCATTGATATACTTTTTCAGAAGAACATTTGTCGGTATCCGCATTAATATCAACACTCAGTCCTAATTGGTGTTCGCTTGTATCGGGAATTGCAACATATTTCTCGGCTCTTTTTTTTGCTTCTTTCGCAGAATATCCTTGTTTTTCATATTCATTGATTTTCTCGTCCATAATTTTTTGTTGTTCTTCTGTTGTTCGATATCCTTCTCTAACAAACAGTGCCAGCCCCTCAGCTCTTGCATCATTAAACATTTGTTGTAATTCTGGATAAATCCGTGAATCCACTTTTTTACCATTCGCTAATTCTGTCAATTCTACTTGATAATTATTTGGAATATAATGATTTCGATCGACCAAAATAAGATTCCATTCACCCGAAGTGTCTGCAAAGGACTTTTCTGACTGCAAAATTTTCGGTAATGTTAATTCTCCAACCTGTACATCGATTTTTATTGTTCTCCACATTACAACGGTTATTATGATAGTCATTAAAAGAATGGATACTCGTAAAATATTCTTTCTTCTACGATTGCTGTATCTTCTTTTGTTCATTTTCTCTCCCACACTTTCATTATCAAAATATTTCTACTTTTAATATAATTAACAACCAAAACGACAAAAGAGTTAGTATCTAAACTTATTTATCAATAAAAAGTTTATTTTTTCTCAATTCCAGCTCAATTTCCCCTCAATGCCTTTTTCCTCCGATTTTCGTATGCTTATCCCACAGCAGAGCAGTACCACACCGGTACGACCTGCTGAATCAATCAATACGAAAACGGAGGTATTTTTTATGCGAGAACTCAGAAACACCAAAATCATTGCTGTAGATCATGGCTACGGCAATATGAAAACAGCAAACACCGTCACCCCAACCGGCATCAAAGCCTATGAAACTGAACCAATCTTCACCGGGAATATTCTGGAATACAACGGCATTTACTACCGGATCGGCGAAGGACACAAAGAATTTATCCCGGATAAAGCTATGGACGAAGAATATTATCTTCTGACGCTAATGGCTATTGCAAGGGAACTGAATGTCTTTTCCATCCGTGAAGCAGATGTTCATCTGGCTGCCGGACTTCCTCTGACATGGATCAGAAATCAAAGAGAAGCTTTTCGTTCCTATCTGCTCCAGAATCCAGAAGTCCATTACCGTTTCAACGGCAAAGAATATCATCTCCGCTTTGTGGGATGTAGCCTTTACCCACAGGGATATCCGGCTATTGTAAACCACCTTGGAAATTTCAAGGGAACTAATCTCCTTGCAGATATCGGAAACGGAACCATGAACATTCTGTATATCAACAATAAGAAAGCACAAGAAAGCCGATGCTGGACAGAAAAACTTGGTGTAAACCAATGCATGATTGCTGCAAAGAACGCTGTTCTGGACAAATTTGGAGTGAAGATTGAAGAATCTACAGTAGAACAGATTCTGCGGTTTGGAACAGCTGACATTTCAGCACCATATATGGATTGTATCAGTTCTATTGCCAGACAGTATGTGGCAGAACTTTTTTCCACACTCCGCAAATATGAATACAATCCTGACCTAATGCGCCTGTATGTAGTTGGCGGCGGTGGATGTCTGATCCGTAACTTCGGAACGTATGACAAATTACGAGTCACCATCATTGATGACATCTGCGCCACCGCCAAAGGTTACGAATCTCTGGCTTATATGAGCCTGAAAAGGAGGGGATAAACCATGCAGAACAATATCCGCAACACAAACCTGCGCTTTAATCTGGACAAAGAACAGCAACGGAGAGCCTGGGAATATTTACAGACGATGGACAGGCAGGATTTTAAATCTTACAGTCAGGTAATCTCTCTTGCACTGGTAGATTATTTTGACCGCTACTACCGCACACAGGCTGATCCTTATCTGGAAACAAGAGAACGGGAAGAACTTTTTGTGAAACAGATTGTAGATGCAGTGGAAAACAGTCTGAAACAGGCATTGCCACTTTTTCTTTCCGGACTGACTGCAGGCATGGCGCAAAGGGAGCCCCAAATCAGGGCATCCTTTCCAGCACCTGAAAATTCACAGCCAGATAGTGATGTAGACTGGGATTTTCTTGGGGAATAAACCCTTTTGATTGGAGGTGAACACATGACTGACTTTCTGACAGCAGACACCAACCTGCCATCTTATATGATGTTTCCCCGTTTCCTTCTGGACATGGAAATAAACGAAACTGCCAAAATGCTTTATATTATCCTGCTCGACCGGGCAAGGCTTTCCCAGAAAAATGAGGGGTGGTCAGATACAGACGGTCATGTGTTCATTTACTTTACGATTGAAGCACTGGCAGAAGTTCTCCACAAAAGCCAGATGACGGTTAAAACTGCTCTGGCAGTACTGGAAAAACAGGAGCTTATCTTCCGAAAACGGCAGGGTCCCGGACAGCCCAATCGGATTTATGTAAAACTCCCAAAAGAAACCATCCACTATACAGACAGATTTCTTTCCCTAAGACAGACAAAAAACTGTCCTATTGACAGACAGGATTCTTTCCCTGATACAGACAGAAAACTGTCTGGTAATAAGAAAGAGATAAAAAAGAACAATTTAGAAAAAAGAGGGAGTAAGGATCCACTCTCACCCTATGGAAAATTTCAAAATGTTTTTCTGTCAGAAAAAGAGCTTGAAGATATCCGGCAGACAATCCCTGACTGGCAGGATTATATTGAACGCTTATCCGGTTATATGGCTTCTACCGGAAAGCAATATCAGAACCATGCAGCTACCATCATCAGTTGGGCAAGACAGGATCATCCTGCTTCCCGGCAAAGGAATTACGAAAGTGAGGAATACGAAACACTATGACAAGATTTACAGAAAAAGAAAATGCTATAACACCAAACAGAGAACTTCAGCCTGATGAATATTTTAACGAAACAGACCACCTGATCTACTGTTCCAAATGCAATACGCCAAGACAATGCCGGCATGAATTACAGGGAAAGGTTCTTATTCCTTCCATCCGCTGTAAATGCCAGCAGGAAATCTTTGAGCAGGAAGAGGCCCAGAGAAAACTTCATGAAAAACAAATGGAAATAGAGCATCTTAAAACCAGCGGCTTACAGGACAAAGCACTCTATGACTACACTTTTGCCAGGGATAACGGCATCAATCCGGAAATAAAACTGGCACACAATTATGTAAGCAACTGGGAAGAGATGAAAGCAAACGCTTCCGGACTTCTCATCTGGGGTGATGTCGGTACTGGAAAATCTTTTTTTGCAGGCTGCATTGCCAATGCCCTTCTGGAAAAAGGCGTTCCTGTACTGATGACCAACTTTTCCCGGATTCTGAATACCCTTACCGGAATGCATTTTGAAGACAGAAACCAGTTCATCAACAGCTTAAACCGCTACAGTCTTCTGATTATTGATGATCTCGGAATTGAGCGGAACTCTGACTTTGCACTGGAACAGGTATTCAATGTGATCGACAGTCGTTACCGCAGTAAAAAGCCTCTGATCATAACGACCAATCTCACTTTATCCGAGCTGAATAACGCCGCTGATATCGCACACAAACGAATTTATGACCGTATTCTGGAGAGATGTATTCCTGTCCGTATCAATAACCGGAATATTCGTCAGGACAATGCAACAGCTAATTTAAAACAGGCGAAAAAAATCCTGTTGAACAATCATGCTCCGAACCAGAATTGACTCGAAGAAGTATAACACAATGATTACTTTTCACTGACAGTGGTACTACTTTCTTTCCTCATTTATTACCAGAAATATGCCACTGTCAGTTATCTAAAACCATAGTACCAAACCAAAAGATTTTAAAACCAAAACTGCCCGGATACGGGCATAAAAAGGAGGTGC
The DNA here is from genome assembly GCA_902363135.1 of Lachnospiraceae bacterium. Taxonomy (GTDB): domain Bacteria; phylum Bacillota; class Clostridia; order Lachnospirales; family Lachnospiraceae; genus Choladousia. The sequence continues at coordinate 211,286 of CABIZF010000001.1, read as the reverse complement.
CAGATATGGCAGATAAAAGAATCATGACACCGGAAGAAAAAGCACTTTTACAGGCAAGACACCGCCAGGAAGAAGCCGAAGCAAGAAATCGCAAAAAAGAACGTGATGCCAGAACACACCGATTAGTCCAGGAAGGAGCCATTCTGGAAAGTATTGTTCCCCATATTAAAGAAATGGATTTAGATTCCCTGAAACGGGAGCTGATGATCCGGCTACGGGGAATGTAAACGCACAAGTTCTACTCCCGAAGGGCGCACTTACTCACCACCTGATAAATCAGGCAGTGGTATCCCCTTCGGGGCTCGTGCGCTCTGCCGAGGGCTTTATCCGCTGTTGCAGGCAACATCGAAAGGAGGTGCCAGATATGGCAATTTATCATATGCAAGCCAAAGTCGTCAGCCGTGGTTCCGGTCGGTCTGCTGTTGCTGCTTCTGCTTATATGAGCTGTAGCCGCATGTACAATGATTATGACGGCATCCAGCATGACTATACCAGAAAGCAGGGGCTGATCTATCAGGAGGTGATGCTTCCTCCAATGGCTCCATTGGAATGGAATGACCGGGAACAACTCTGGAATGCTGTGGAAGAAAACGAAAAGACCAAAGACAGCCGACTTGCAAGAGAATTTGTTGTCGCACTCCCTGTTGAGTTGGATAAAGACAGCAATATTTCTCTTCTTCAGGATTTTATTAAAAAGAATTTTGTAGATATGGGGATGTGTGCTGATTTTGCCATTCACGATACAGATGGGCACAATCCCCATGCACACATTCTTCTTACTGTCCGACCACTAAATGAAAATGGAACATGGCAGTATAAAACAGAAAAAGAATATCTCTGTATCAAAAATGGGGAAGAAAAAGGATTTACTGCTTCTGAATTTAAAACTGCTCAGAAACAGGGATGGGAAAAGCAATATCGCTATAAAGTTGGGAAAAAGAAAGAATATCTGACTTCCTCTGTTGCACAGGAAAAAGGATATGAACGGATTGATAAACACCCCAAGAGCAGCCGATATGGCAGACAGAATCCTATTTCCGAACAATGGAACAGTGATGAACAACTTTGCATCTGGCGGGCAAACTGGGCAGATGCCGTAAATAAAATGCTTGCACGTAATCAGATAAATGCTACCATTGATCACTGCAGCTTTGCAGATCAGGGAATCACCGAACAGCCAACCATCCATGAAGGCTACATTGCCCAGAATATGGAAAAGAAAGGCATAATATCAGACCGCTGTGAAATCAACCGACAGATTCGTGCGGATAACAAAATGCTCCGAGAATTAAAAGCAAATGTAGCAAAACTGGCTGAAGCTGTAGAAAAGTCTGTTCCGATAATTGCAGAAACATTGGAAGCAATCCGAAGTCACATGATTTTTACACAATATCATTTGCTCCACAATGAGATGCAAAAAGAAGTGATCCATGACTGGATGAATCATTTTAATCCAATACTGAATAAATACAACACCGTTAAAAAGAAACTCAAAGCTAAAGTTACAGAGCGGAAAGAACTGAATGTGAAAAAAGAGAAAACCAGTATTTTGAATCCCATCCAGCATATAAAATTGAATCAGCAGCTTACCACTGTTACCGAAGAAATTGAAGAACTGAAATCAAGGAAAGAGCAGCTAATCTTCCAGGCACAATGCTCTACCGATAAAGATATGACGAATCTATCCAAGAAATACGGCCAGATGAATAACAATCTTGATATCCTGGATTCTCAGGACATCTCGCTCAAAAAACAGCTTGAAAAAGATGCTGCCGCTTTCCGGGAAGAAAAATTTCGTCCTGAACCTGAACAGTATACAGAATTACTGGACACCAGAATCCAGATACGTCCTGATTTCCGGGATAAGCTGATCGAGCAGCTCAAAGGTACTTTTGGTAAGTATTATGACTATCACCGCCGTGATATTGCCGCCAATGAAGTGGATTATCTGAATGTTGAAGATCCTGATGTCTTCTCCCATCGTGCCTGGGAACTTGAATGTCAGAGGAAACAGGAGATGCGGCGAAATCAGCCTGCTTGGGCTAAGAAAAAGTCCTATGATATGGAATTGTAATCATCTTCGAGTAGATAATATACTCTTACAAATCTCTTGTTCAAAAATGAGTTCTTTAAAAAAAGCATATGGATTTAACTTCCATACACCCAAACTGTAGACAAAACCCTGCTTTTGCAAGGTTTTGTCTACAGCCTGGAGGGACCTTAATGTCCCTTATGCTTTTCTCTTTTCTTTCGTTGTTTCAGTTCAAACATTCGCTGTTCTTCCGCCTCTTTTTTCTTCCGGCTTTTCTCTTTGCGTTCCTGCTTGTTCTGTTCCTGCTGTAATTTCAACGCCTGTTGCGATTTTGTACCAATGCCTATTTCCAGCATCTGCTTTTTTGCTTCCCGCTGCATCCGTTTCGGATTTCTTTTGATATCCTTTACAACAGTTTCAACAACCGGACTGAATTTCAAACTGAAATAGCACTTTTGAATATATTCCTGTACTTCATAATCTTTTGGCTCTGCACCAAATGTTACCTTTGCCACAGATAATTTACCATCTTCGATGCGTTCAAAGATTCCCACCCAAAACGGCTCTTCAAAAAATACTGTCAGCTTTCCATTTACTTTGTCCATAAGAATCCCTCCTAAAATTGATTGAACAAAGAATGGACAACCCGGAGGGGCAGGTTACTTACCCTATTTATATAGGACGGCCGGGCTACCTACCGGCTCTGGCACACCAAAGATGTACGTTGCGTTTTTATCTTTGCTTTTATAATCAAGCCATATGGCACGATTAACTTCTGTTCAAATCATACCATATGATCAATGCATTTTCTATATACTTTCTTTATAATCAGAAAAAAGCCCCCAAAGGAGCTTTCCACATTTTAAATATACACTAATTCTTTCGACACTATCTCTTCCACTACATTCTGGAAATTATTTACCGCCCTGACCCATTCCATCGGGTCGTTGGCTTTTATTTCTTCCACAATGCCTTACTTCTCCTGTGCTTCTTCATCCAAAACATTCCGATGTTCTATCAGTCTATCTTCCAACATATACCGTAAATATATCGCCGGACGATGCTCTTTCAGATATGTTTTCCGCATCATTCCATAATGCGGTTCTTCATCTGTACTGACATAGACTAAATAGCAAAACCACAACCTTTTTCGAAAGGTTTATCCTCCACTTAGGTGGAATAGTTTTTACCTATCCAAAATGCCTCCTAATGTTTCCAAGCACAATCAATGCAAAAACCATTGCCACCATCATTTCTTAAGCTTATACCACAACCACATTCTGGACATGTGTCAAAAATGTCATCGTATCCATCATCTTCAATTTCTTCAGGTTCCCAATCAGCATTGAATGGATTAATATCTGCATTACTAATCCTTCTCGGCAACAAAGGATACCAACAATCCAACTCATTTCCTTTTTCAATCACATTTCCCCACCATAGCACTATTGGACATGTGTTTGATATATTTAAATCAGTAGCACAAAATGATCCAAAACCAAATGATGGTGTCAGATTATATCCCAAAAGATATAATCCTTTATGATCTTGTATATTTTTTGTAATTGCAATCCCTTTTTTCAGAAATTCTTCTTCAACTATGTCTCTATTTTCTAAATTTGAAAATATTCCCTCTGTATATTGATATCTAGCATTACGAAAAACGTAATATACTTTTTTTCCATTAACTCTTTCTAACTTTTCAATATACGAACTAACCTCTGGTAGTTTAGCCAACCTTGATGAAGGCCACAAACATTCCTGAACTGGTTCGTATGAAGTAACATTGTTAATTCTCGTAATTGTTTTGTTATTACATATCTCTCGCCATCTATGAATATTTAATTTTATATTCTTGGTCTTGCATACCTTTTCTAACACGCTTTTTGAAAAATCCATGCCACTCCGACATGCAATCAAATAAATAACATCTATATGTGATCCCTCTGGTATAGTTTGCAAGCATCGTTTAATATCTTTTCTCAATCTGCTTCCAGTGTACAAACCATCATCTAGATATACATAGTAATTCTCTTGTCCCGGATTTCCGGTTCTTATACTGCATCCATATTTTTTGTTTGCTTCATCTTTTAGAATTTCAATCAATTGAATTTGACTTTTACCACTTTCTTGTATATCTAAAAAACATATGCCTTTAAATGGATCTGCATCTGTTGCATTTTTATTTTCTAACTTCAAATAATTCATTATCTCATTCAAAAATAAACTGATTTTATCTCTACCAAAATACCACTTCTTCAAAATATGCAGGGTTTCCTCCAAAATTGTATCCTGCACATCAGGATTGAACTGAGAAACCCATTTATGCACGTGTGCCTGATTTATCTCTATCCCAACAGAAGATTGTCTAAAATCCTTAATTATTTCCGCTATTTCTTTTTCTATTATATCTTTCTGCATTTTCAGAAATATCCCTCTTTTTAATATGTTAACTTTCCTATCAAATTATTCGAAAAATCGTATAAATTATCATAATGTATTATATCGATATCATCGGCTTTTTTCCGCTCTCGTTTTATAATATAGGTCTTATCTTGAAAATCCGATCTCCTTCCAGAAATAACAACATAATGAAACCGAGACATGTCCAAAATATAAAATTCTTCTGGCAAATCACGTGCACTATTCTTGTGCTTCCTCATAATTTCTCCAAAAGAACTATAATTTGCCGGAAGCCATCTTTTCCAATCTTCTAACTGTGATATTCCATCCCTAAATTCTGCACCAAGCTGTCCATCTTTTAATGTTATATTTCCATATGGACTTTCTAATTCAATAAAAATAAATTCATAACCTCCGGAACTTTTTCCAACAAGAAGATAATCAGCTTTATATGAATTACCCAACTGAAATTCTGGAAATAAATACACTCCATGATTTCCAATGTTAATCGATAATCCCCAAATGATAGAGCCTATTATATGATAATATTTTTTATCCTTTATGAAATTCAATATGCTTCTTTCTGTACATGCTTCATCACTTAATAAAGAAAAAAATTCTTCATTTGCAGCAGCCAAACGTTCCACATCTCGCAATTCCGCAACATCCAAATAATTATTAGGAAAAAGTGATTTACACATTCTTGCAGCTTTAGGATATGCCAAAAAATTATTAACTCGTCCAAATCCACTTACTCTTTTTTCACCAAACTTCCGTCCAGTTGCCTCTTCATATTCTTGCTTTTCAGCTTCTGTCAAACCTAAAAGATAATCTCGTTCATATAACATATTTTACCTCACATAATCATACATCTTGATCAACAGATGTATGATTGTCACAATCCTTTTTAAAGTTAATCAATTTACCTGTATCTGTTTTAATTCTAAGTAAATACAGTAAGGCATATGCGCGATTATACAGATATTCAATAAAAGCCAAGTCCTGAATTGGCTCTCTTGCCTGTTTCGCCTTATTCAGATATTCATTGTGACGTATATCAAAATATTCATTGGAGATTTTCATAATCTCCTCAATTTCAGCCTTAACAACCGCATATACTTTACTATTTTCATCTTCGTTGACACTTTTTGCGGCCAATTTATATTTTAGTATTACTTTTTCACTATCTTGTACCGACAAAATAAATTGCAAAGCATCTATTATGTAATCCAATGCACTTTTCTTATCTAGATATTCTCGGCTCGTTATCATTTCTTCTGAATAACGAATCTTTCTTTCGAACATAGAGTAATTTAAAATTTTATCTAAATAATATGATGTTTTATATCCCTCTTGTATTAATCGTCCATTCTGTAATCTATACGGAATGGAAAAACGACTAAGTCGTTTGTTTACCATAACTGTAAAATCATATCTTTTCTCAAAAATTACCCACTCATGAAATGCAAGCTCTATAAACATTTTTATATCTTCCATTTGAGGCACTTCCAATTTCAAAATGTCCGAATAATCTATCCCATAGTGTAATCTATATTCTTTTTCAAAATCTATCCCTAAATAATAAATTCCACCATTCCAATTGTCATAATCTTCATAATATGCCTTTAAAATTCCTGTTCCTGGTAACTCATCTTCGAACCATGTAGTAAAACTCAACCAAAATTTTTTTATATTATCTACTTTTACAATCGATAAATTTGTATCGTCCATTTTTGTTCCTTCTTCCTTAACCAGAATATATATATTTTATCATATCGCTTTCTATTTTGCCATCTACAAAAGAGTAAGAGAAAAGCCGATCAGAAATTACAACTTCCAATCGGCATCTGTGTCTTTTTTATATTTTCCAGTAAATCAGATAAAAGAACTTCCATCATCCATGACTTATCCCTTTATACTAACGAATCGATTTTATCCAATGAAAACTCTTGATCTCTTCTACATATAATACGCAACTTACAAGGTGATTTTATTTTATGGGAGCTTAATTTATAAGACCAAATTATCATATCAAGCAGCTCCTGCTGAGGAATAGATGCACCTGAACCTCCGTCAAAGCGAGTTAACCCAGCTCCTAAAATTGGTATACATACATCTTGCTGTCCATAATGCTTATCTATTTCTTCCCATAATACCGATAAGCACTCCAAATATTCATCACGCGTAAAAAATCTGCCCAACCCATTTTTATCCAGTTTAGCAAATGCCAGCAACAGTTCATCCCCATTCGGTACTATTCTCCCTGATTCATACCGTTCTTTACCCTGATATTTCGATTTAGACTTAAGTGGCTTTAGATGTGAGTTTGACAACAGTAATTGAATATTTAGATTAGGATTTGCAGTTAAATATTGTCCACATATTGAAGTTGGTTTTATATCAGCAGTAGCAGTACCAACATGAGTTGAAAAACATTCATCAAAATTAATTATTTTTTTACATTTCTTCATTTTAAGCAAATCGCCATATTCCACTGTAATTTTATAATTGTTCCCTTTTATACTAACTTTATTTTGCAAAAGTAAATACGTTTTATATCCAAACGCTGTGAAAAACCATACAATTACAAAAGTAAGTACACGATTCACAATAATATTGATTTCTAAAGTATAGCCCTCTAAAGTGAATTGTTTAAGAACATCTTCTGATATCAATATAACCTTTCCAAATATAACTTCTGGAATAAAAGTAAAAACTGCTGAAATGATAGCAAAAGCATATGCCACGCTTTTCTTTAATAAATCACTCAAAATCCCAGTACCTCTTTTATGTATGAATAATCTCCTACTTTATCGCCTCGATAATTTGTTGTCCAAAAAGGTCTTGCACTATCTTCGTAATTCTTCATATAAGAAGGAAGCCAATCTGATTCTCTCCGAAGAGAATTATAAACCACAATAATTGTTTTATTTTTCTTCTCTGCCTGTTTAAATTCATGTTTCAAATACGAATATGAATTAATACATCCCACATCATCGTTTTCACCAGGAGTAGAAGTAAAAAATACCTTACACGATTTCGTACCATTTGTATTTTGTTTATACGGTGTACAATTACAAGAACTTTGATCATTACCTGAACGCCTACAAGCACTCCCTGCTGTACGCAATGCAGTCTTATCTCCAACAACAAAGATAACTGCAGATGAAGCATTAATTTGTCTGTTAAATTCTTGTTTTAAATCGCATATGCGGCAATCAGGATCTTTTGAAACGCTCCCTGATGCTACTTTAGACATATCGATAAAATCAACCTTGTGAAAATTATCACTCCCCCATTTGTTCAACTCTTCAACAACATCACGATCACCATCATATTCTGCATAATCTGCACTTATATATACTTGTTTACTCATATTGTTTTATCCCCCTTTTGTTATTAGCACTCTTTTTTATCGAGTGCTAGTTTGAATTATATCACTAATTAAAGAATACGACAAGTAACCAGTACATAAATCTACAACAGCAAAGCCGATCAGGAATCTCACCTCCCAATCGACATCTTTCCTTACTCCCCTTCATTTTTACATTCAATCTCCGTTCCATCTTTAAAAACCTAGATTGAGTCCAATGTTTTCAGCATCAAATTCGTATCCATCTCCGTCAAAAATTCTGCTCCATCCGTGTATTCTATCACCTTCTCTGTCCGGTAACCTTCCAATAGTTTCTCGCTCTACATCTGTTCCATGAAAATACCTTATTGCAGTTTCCACAAATTATTTTTGATGCAAATAAATTGCTTTCTGGCTCGTGAAAAAATTGTTTGTAAAAACGGTAAAAAGCTCCCGAAGGAGCTTTCCACGCTTTAAATATACACTAATTCTTTTAACACAATCTCTTCTGCTGCATTTCGGATGTTATTCACCGCCCTGACCCATTCCATATGGTCATAGGCTTTCAATTCTTCCGTAATGCCCTGCCTCTCCATCATCTGACGCACCAGAATATCCATTCTCTCCTGTGCTTCATCGTCCACAGTATTCAGATATTCTGTCAGTCTGTCTTCCAACATATACAGTGAATACATTGCCGGACGATGCTCTTTCAGATACGTTTTCCGTATCATTCCATATTTCCCATAATGCGGTTCTTCATCTGTACTGACAAGATTCGGATAGTAAATTCCGTCTGCGCCAAGTGTGTAGGTTCCACCCATTTTTTCAAATGTGCTTTTCATGTGTTATTCCTCCTTGAAATCAGCGATGTCCTTAGATCATCGCAAAATATTTCAGGGCAACCTTGATAGCTTCTTCCTTCTCTTTCGGGCATTGTGGAACTCTTGCATTTTCTGATTTTGGAAGATTATAGTTTTCTCCCACTTCAATTCCACATTTGCGTTTTACCTGAGAAATATATAAACTTGAAACCTTCAAGCCAAATTCTTTCAGCACATAATCTTTGATTTCCTGATAGGTCGCTTTCAACTCGGCACTGGTGGCATCCAGCTCGTCCAGGTCTAAGTCGATCTCTATCGTGTCATCTGGTTTTTGTTGGGACAAAAGAACAACAGTCTCGACATGCTCGGTCATCGGAAATAAATCATACGGCCAGCAGCCCTCTGCCTGATAACCGTGCTTTCGCAGGTAAGCGAGGTCCCGCGCCTGTGTCTGCGGATTGCAGGAAATATAGACAACCTTCTTCGGGGCAAGGGTGACGATGGAAGATAAAAATGCCTCGTCACTGCCCGCGCGCGGCGGATCCATAAAAACTACATCCGCATGCTCTCCGGCTGCCGCCATCTCTGTCATAAAAATGCCTGCATCATTTTCATAAAAGCGTGCGTTTTCCACGGCATTCATCTTTGCATTGCGCACCGCGTCCCTGACTGCATCACCGTTCAGCTCGACACCGATCACCTCTTTTGCCTTTCTTGCTGCGATCAGGCCGATCGTACCGATTCCGCAGTAGGCGTCAATCACTCGTTCCTTTCCGCTCAGACCCGCCAGCTCCATCGCCTTCGCATAGAGCTTTTCCGTCTGTACCGAATTGATCTGGTAAAAGGATTTCGGGGATATCCGGAAACGGCAGCCGCAGAGCTCATCCTCAATGTAACCCTTGCCATACAGCACGGTCTCACGATCCCCAAGCACCATGCTCGTCTTTTTATCATTGACATTCAGCACGATCGTCGTGATCTCCGGATGCAGCTTCAGAAGCGCTTTGACAAAATTATTTTTCGACGGAAGGATCGGCGAACCGAGCACGAGCACAACCATGACCTGACGGGTCACATGCCCGATACGAATCAGGACATGCCGGAACAGACCATAGCCGGTATCCTCATTGTAGGTCTTGATCTTAAAGGATTTCAGAAGATCCCGGATGTCCCGGATGATTGCATCTGCCTTCTGGTCCTCCAACAGACATTCATCAACCGGAATGACATTGTGCGTTCCCTCCTCATAAATGCCGGAGACGATCTGTCCATCCCGCTTGTGCGTAAAGACTGCATGCACCTTATTGCGATAATGCAGCGGTGCTTCCATACCTGTGATCTTGTGCACCGTACAGTATGGCTTCATAAGAATCGATACCTGCTTCTGCTTCTTTTTCAATTGCTCCTCATAGGTCAGATGAAGCAGCTGACAGCCACCGCATTTTTTCTCCACACGGCATATCTGTCCCGGAATTTGTTTTTTCTTCGGGACCGCAGTAACAGGCAGTTCCTTACCGGCTTCCTTTCTGCCCGACCTGATTTCGTTCCTTTTCCTTGTGGCGGATCCGCTTTCACTGTTTTTTTTCATTCCCGGCTTTTTGGCTGATCCGACCTTTTCGTTTTTCGCCTGCAAATGCCCTGCCCGACGGTCTGTTTTTTCTGTCACTGCAGCCTTTTGTTTACCAAAACGAAACGATTCTTTTTTCTGATTCTTTTTTTCCTGCATGTATCTGATCCTTTCTTCTAAATCCCTGCCTCTGATTCACGGCTTCCGGATTCCTGCTTCTTTCTCTTATGCTTTCCTTGTCGCCTCTGTCACTTTTTCCTCACGCCTTCATAATCGAACTTCGGAATAAAGCTCTCATCTGCCGTCGCACCCTCCTGATAGAAGCCGTTCTCTACGCCGATCTCTGCAGCATAGTCGAGCAGCCGTTCGTATTCCCGCTTTGTCACACGCCGGTTCAGATTGGGGTCGGCAAATTTCTCCGACATCGGTGTGTACTGATTCATCATACTGATGTAAATCTGATCTCCGTAAGTCTCATGCAGATAGCCCACGACCTTCTTTGCCTCCCGCACATGCCCCGGAAGTAAAAGGTGGCGCACAATCACGCCGCGCCGCATGATCGGACTCACTTCCGTCCGGTCCTCCGGCATAAATTCCGCCTGCGGCTGCTGACGTACCATCTCAGAGATCGCCTCCATCGCATACTGCGGATAATCAGGTGCATGGGAATACGCTGCAGCCAGCTCCGGTGTCAGATATTTCAGATCCGGCAGATAAATATCTATCAGCCCTTCCAGCTGCCGCAGGGTCTCTGCCTTCTCATAGCCACTGCTATTGTAAACAATCGGAATCCGCAGCCCCTGGCTCTTCGCACACGCAAGTGCCCGGATGACCTGCGGCACATAATGTCCCGCCGTGACCAGATTGATATTGTTGGCGCCCTTTTCCTGCAGCTCCAGGAAAATCTCCGAAAGACGGGCTTCTGGAATCACCAGACCGGCCTTTCCAGATGCAATCTCCCGGTTCTGACAGAAAATACAGCCAAGCGCACAGCCAGAAAAAAAGACTGCCCCGGATCCGGAGCGGCCTGACAGGCACGGCTCTTCCCACATATGCAAAGCTGCCCGCGCGACCCGGATCTGGGCATCCACATGGCAGCGCCCCTTCTGTCCCGCTGTTCGATCGACATGGCAGGCACGCGGGCACAGGGTACACGGTATGTATGAAGTCTTTTGTGTTTGCGTAGTATCACTCTGTTCTTCTTTTTTTATTTCGCTCATATATGTTTGATTCTTTCTTTTGATAATGATGATGCCAGGGTCAAAAGGTCAAAAAGCCATTCATGCTTGCATGATAAGGCTTTTGAACTTGGGACCCGCCAAACATGAGAAAGTAGCGATTTACGTAGTAAATCAGCGGATTTCGAATGTTTGTAGAATTGCGGGAGCTGCTTCGCAGCGGAGCAATTCGCAGGCATCAGTAGGGGCAGTCGCCGCCTGCTCATGATTGCCGTCGCTCCGGCAGCTGCGCCAGCAAAATTGCCGCAAACATCAGCGCGCAGCCTCCTAGCTCCCTCACACTTAAGCGCTGTCCGAGCAGCAGCCAGCCCGCAAGCACCGAGACGACCGATTCCAGACTCAGAATCAGAGACGCCACCGTCGGATCGGTTCCCTTTTGTCCAACAATCTGCAGGGTATAGCCCACGCCGCAGGAAAAGACACCCGCATAGAGGATCGGCTGCCATGCCTGCAAAATCAGGCGCATTTCCGGGTGCTCTGTGATCAGCATGCACACACCCGAGAGCAGCCCGCACACCAGGAACTGAATACAGGACATCCGCACACCATCTGCTTTCGCTGAAAAATGATCTACCACTAAAATATGTACCGCAAAGACAACGGCACAGAGCAGCACCAGAATATCGCCCTTTCCGAGCGCCAGCCGGTCTGTGATGCAGAGCAGATACAACCCTGCCACCGCAAGCGCCACGCTGACCCACACGCGGATCCCCGCACGCTTTTTCAGAAAGATACCGAATACCGGCACCATCACGATGTACAGCGCCGTGATGAACCCTGCCTTTCCGACCGTCGTATACTGAATCCCGATCTGCTGCAGATTGCTCGCCACAAACAGTGCCAGGCCACAGCAGATGCCACCTGCCAGCAGCGCATGGCTGCCATATGATGCACCACTTGGTGCTCCAGTTGATTCTCTGCCACATGACGCCCCGGCTGATTCTCTGCCGCATGATGCACCGTCTGGCCGCTGCTTCCAGCCATCCAGAAACCAGATACACGGCACCAGCACCACCGCTCCGATCAGACAGCGGATACAGTTAAACGTAAACGGGCCAACATAGTCCATCCCCACGCTCTGTGCCACGAACGCAACGCCCCACACCACTGCCGTCAGAAACAGCAGCGCCGGGCTTTTCCACTCTGTCTTTTTCATAATAATCTCCTCTTAAGCTCTTCTGGTCTTTTCCTTTCTGATCGCTCGCACAGGCAGATTCTCTACTCTGTGGTTCCTCACTGCACACCTGCTGATTGCCTTTTAGCTCATTTCTGCGTACATGTCTTCCTTCCCAGATATGCACCGACCAGTTCCAGATCCTGATCCTTGATGCAGTACCCGTCCTCATGCCTTTTTACCGCCTCCAGCGCTTTCTCATACGGCATCCACTCTACCGCGTCTACTTCATCCTCCTGCAGTAAAAGCTTCTCGATCTCTACCGGCTTCTGATACACATAGACGAACCCGATCTCCCGGTCATGAAACGGTCTTCCGTCAAAGTTCGCCAGTATCTCTCCGCTGTCAAACCGACCGATATACGTCAGATCCTCTTCCTGTGCCTCAATACCAAGCTCTTCTGACAGCTCCCGTACCGCAGAGGGCAGCGGCTCATCCCCTGCCTGAATATGACCTGCGGATGATGTATCATAGCAGCCCGGAAATGAATCCTTGCGAAGACTCCGCTTCTGCAGCAGCACCTCAAAGCCGTCATCTGCCGACTGCCGCACGACCCACGTATGAGCCGTCCGGTGTACTGTGCCAAGCGTATGCGCTACAGAGCGCTCCGTCGTCTCCCCGGTCGGATTGCCGTCCGTATCGCAGATATCAAAAAGCTCCAGCGGCTTTCCATCCAGCACCGCTTCCTTCAGCACATCACCCTGGTACATCAATTTCAGAGAGAAAAACGGTGCTTCTTCTGCAATCAGCTTCAAAAAGATCTTGTCTCCCTCCCACAGCTTCAGCTTCGTGACCTCTGCCTTTTTTACCCATTCGAGCTTTCCTTCGTTGCAGTCTGTCAGCTCACCCTCAAATCCATCTGCCGTATACAGACACATATATTCCGGCGGCCATCCATCTGCAATAAATGTCACAATTGCACGGAACCGGAATGAGGTAAGCCGAAGCCCCGTCTCCTCCATCGCCTCGCGCAGCAGACATTCCTCCGGGCTCTCACCCTCCTCAAAATGTCCGCCGATCCCGATCCATTTATCCTTATTCACGTCATGCTTCTTGCTCACACGGTGCAGCATCAGATAGCTGTCATCTTTCTCCACATAACAAAGCGTGGTAAGTGGTGATCTCATATGCGCTCCTCCTATGTCCCTATTACAACCTGCCAGTCTTTCAACAGTCCGGCTTTTCTTCTAATCTTCCGCTCCATCCAGCGCAAACATCGCATGCAAAATGCGCCGTCCGGCAGCGGTTCGGAAAATTTTCGTATCCACACTCCGGATCACCTTACGGGTCGAAGCATTTTCAAACAGATTTACGAGGAAATCTGCCTCTACGAGAATCTGATAGTCCATGCCGTCCATATCTAAATAGGTATGATGATGTCCGACCAGATAGCACACGCGATCCACGACCTCCTGCGGATAGCCGATCTCCGTCAGCATCTGCCGGGCCACCGGCGGTCCTTCCTTTTCTTGGAGCTTTCCGTCACTGCTCCCGTACTTCTCCTCCGCCACCTTGATCCCGATGTCATGCACCAGCGCCGCCGCACGCAAAATCTCCATTGTCTCCTCTGGCAGCTGCTCGCCCTCACCGATCATTACCGCAAATGTATATACCTTAATAAAATGCTGAATCCGCGCCGGATCTCCCCCGTCATAGGAAATCATACGCAGCCGCAGCTCCTGTTCCTTCGTCATTTTTCTCTTCCTTTTATTATGTACCTTTTATCATGTATTTTTCTGATCATGAAGCATCCCGGCTGTGCAGCTTCTTGCTGCACATTTACTCTTCGACCGGGCTTGGCTCTACCTCTCCTGCCTGCTCTTCACCAGCCCGATATCGTCTGCTCTCCTTGATGAGCACATCATGCTCATTTTTCTCTGGATAATCCAGCACCAGCTCAAGCAGATGCTCAAGCACGCGGCCGATATCCGGCCCCGGTGTCATACCGTCTGCAATCAGGTCCTTTCCGCTCACCGCCAGATCCTTCAGGCTCAGGCAGTCCCCGTGCAGCTGCACATCCTGCCAGATGTGCTCGAGCTCCCGCAGATAGTCCAGCTTGCCCGGAATCACATCCGGATGATGCGCCATGACATCCGCCCGCTTCACAAGCAGGAATGAATCAAACAGCTCCGGACCGATCTGATGCGCCGCACGCCGCACATCCTTTCCCGTCAGCTGCGGGTACATCGAATGATTGCGTACCAGCGTGCACACCTGCCGCATCGTATCGTTGTCAAACTTCAGCCGCCGCATGATCCGCTCCGCGATCAGCGCACTGTAGGCGGCATGTCCGTGAAAATGATCCTTTCCATTCTCATCGGTCGTAAATACATCCGGCTTGCCCATATCATGGAACAGCATCACGAGCCGGAGCACCTTGTCCGACGGGATACTGCGCATCGCCACAAGCGTATGCTCACCCGTCGTATATGCATGGTGCGGATTGTGCTGGCGCTGTACCATGATCCGGTCAAACTCCGGCATGATCACAGATGTGATCCCGGTCTCATACGTCAGCCGGAACCAATGCGGCAGCGGGGACGTCACAAGCTTCACCAGCTCCGTCTGAATCCGCTCCGCACTGATCTGATCCAGCTGCTCTGCCATATCCCGGATCGCATCCCGCACGTCATCTGCCAGGGTAAATCCGAGCTGAGCTGCGAACCGCACCGCCCTCAGCATCCGCAAAGCATCCTCTCCGAAGCGCTCCTTCGGGTCGCCAACGCACCGGATTATCTTATTTTTCAGATCCTCCATCCCGCCGAACTCATCCACGAGCCCGGTCTTCGGCGCATACGCCATCGCATTGATCGTAAAATCCCTGCGCTTCAGATCCTCTGTCAGATTCGAGGTAAATGTCACGCTCTTCGGATGACGGCAATCCTCATATGCGCCATCAATCCGGTACGTCGTCACCTCAAAGCCCTCTTTTCCATCCATGACCGTCACCGTGCCATGCTCAATGCCCGTGTCGATCGTCCTTGGAAACAACGCCTTTACCTGCTGCGGAGACGCCGATGTCGTAATATCCCAGTCCCCCGGTGTGCGCCCCAGAATGGAATCCCGCACACAGCCTCCGACCACATAGGCCTCATACCCGGCCCCCTGCAGCGTCTCTAAAATCCGTTCTGCCTTTTCTGGAATTTCAATAAAAGTCATCCCTTTTCCTTTCCGCCGCCTTTCTTTCAAAGGCTGCCATTCCTCTTTATCATAGCACAGCCCCCATCCTCTTTAAAGCCAAAAATTAAAATTCTGTGTTCTGCCCGAAAGCTATTTACATTTCTGATCGGAAAATGTTATAGTAATGTTACTAATTTGTTTTAGGAAGGAACGCACCTTATGAAAAAAACATACAGATATCTGATGCTCGCCCTTGCCGGTACCGCAATTCTCTCCGGCTGCGGCAAAAAAGACGATGATAAGCACGCAGATGAGACCGAGGCTTCCGTACCGACTGAAGCGGCTGACGTGACGGATACGGAGACAGAAACTGAGACGGAAACAGAAAGCCGTACGCTGCAGCCGATCACTCCGTCTGATTACCTTGTAAAAAATGCTTCCGATTATGTGACGCTCGGCTCCTATGATGGCATCGAGATCGTACAGTACACCTACGATATCACCGATGAGATGGTGCAGGAGCAAATCGATGCCGCTCGTCAGGATGCCGCTACCGAGGAAGAAAAGAGCGGTCCGTCCACGACCGGTGACATCGTCTACGTGACCTTAAAGAGCTCTGTAAAGGACGTTGCAGACAGCGAAGAATCAGAAGATACGTACTTTACAATCGGTGATGCAGACTACGGCGAAGACTTTGATGCCGCACTGACCGGCGTATCCACAGGCGATGAAAAGACCTTCTCGATCGATTTCGACGACGACTTCTGGATCGATACATGGGCAGGACATACCGTGAACTTCGATGCGACCGTCACGCAGGTGACACAGCTTCTGGTTCCGGATTATGATGACGACTTCCTTGCGACCTACACCGACTATACGACAAAGGAGGACTATGAAGCCTCCATCCGCTCCTCTCTGGAAGACGAATACACACAGACAAGCTACTCCGATGCGATCGCCGAGCTGTTCCAGGCTGCCGAGGCCGCTACTACCTTCAACGGCTATCCGCAGGAGCTCTACGATTCCTGCAAGGAGGATGTTCTCTCCGCTTATACGGTCTTCGCCGGAGATGACGACACGAGCATCGACGATATACTCGATGCATTTGGCATCACCGATGCGGACATCGACAGCGAGACACTCGATGAGGTCAACCACCGCCTGCTGATCAGTGCTTACTGTGAGCAGAACAAGCTCGAAGTGACCGAGGACGAATACGTCTCCTTCGTGACCGACAATGCCGCTTACTACGGTGCTGCCGACGCTGTCGAGCTTGAAGATATGTACACCCGCGATGCCCTCGTATGGAATCTCTACGAATCCAAGATGGCAGATCAGCTCTACAAAAATGCAAAGGTCACCGAGACACCGTACACCGAAGATGACATGCTCTCCGAGGATGACTTCGCGCTCGATGAGACCGAGGCACTTTCCGAAAATGCAGACGATACCGAAGCTGAGACCGAAGCTTTTTGACCCTAATTTGTGCTTGACACAAAAATTCGTTGTGATATAATGGAAACTGCTAAAAGATTGACTGGTTAATGTATTTCACTCACTATTATAGATCATGAAATAAACCTTTATAATCTATAATAGTGAGTGTTTTTTGTTTTCCGGTTCACGCGTAAAAGTTAGGAGGTACCAAGATGAACAAGGGTACAGTAAAGTGGTTCAACGCAGAAAAAGGCTATGGTTTTATTACCGGTGAGAACGGATCTGATGTATTCGTACATTTTTCTGCAATCCAGGGCGAGGGCTTCAAGACTCTCGAAGAGGGACAGGCAGTTTCTTATGATTTAACGGAAGGCGCTCGCGGAATGCAGGCTGCTAACGTAGTAAAGCTTTAATAAGAATACCGAATGTTCAAAGGCGGAGCTCATAAAGAGCTCCGCCTTTTTTGTACAATACTTATTCCCTGTCATACCGTCAGGCGCTTACGACCGCGCATCCGGATTTACCGGCCCGTCCGTCTGCCCCTCCTGGTTGGACGGCATCTGCGCCGCTTCCCGCTTCTTCCTCAGCTCCTCGATCGCCTCGCGCACCGCCGCCTGCTCCTCATCCTTTGCGATCTTTCCGGCCAGACGAATCGTACGCAGCAGGTTTGTCAGCAAAATGACAAACAGCGGCACGAGAATCACAGGCACAAAGATCAGTGGATTCGCAGCCAGACGGGAGAGCTTGCCGAGCAGAAGTGAGGAACCTACTACCTTGCCGAGCAGATAATTCGAGTGCACCTCGTATGCATCCTCCACATTGTTGGCGTCGCCCTTCGTCCGGTACAGGTAGCTGCCGTCCGGCTGCGTCTCTGCTGCAGTCACACGGTGTGTATTCACTGCCCCGTCCAACGCCGGGTCAGAAGAATAGAAGGAAATAATATCGCCCTCCTGAATCGCAGAGGGCGCTTCCTTTTTCACTACAATTAACGTATCAATCGCATACGTCGGCTCCATGCTCCCGGTCGTGACACGCAGCATCGTATAGCCAAGCACCTGCGGTGCCCGCCCGGACGGTGTAAATAATACAAGCACCAGCACTGCGACCGCCGCCACAATGATCAGCAGCGAAACAGTATTGATCAACGTATACAGGAATTTTTTTACCATAAATACTCCTTACCTTTTGCGCCCGAACCGGCGATGGCCTGCACCGGCAGCTCCTGCCTGCGCCGCAGCTGCAGTGAGCTTTTTCAGACGCTCCTGCACCTCGCACCTTTCCTTCTCCGACTCCTGAAGGCTACGCTGCGCCTCTGCAAGCCTCCGCTCGCCCTCTCTTCGGGCCGCACGGATCTCGCTGGCTGCTTCCCGGCGTGCCGTCTCTGCCTCCTGCACCGCCTTGCGCTCGGCATCCCGGATCGTCTCTTCCTGCGCCCTTCTTTGCGCCTCCAGTGCTGCCGCCGCCTCACGCTTCGCATCTGCGAGCACGGTGGCCGACCATTCTTTTTCTGCTGCCAGCTCCCTGCGCAGTGCATCCAGCTGTGCCTGCAGCGCCTCACGCTCCAGTTCGGCACGCTCTGCCTTTTTCTGGGCGGCCGTCAGCTTCTCCTGTGCTTCCCGCTTCGTCTCCTTTAGCACCTTCTGCGCATCCAGCTCCGCAGTCCGACGCTCCTGCTCCGCCTGCTGCTGTGCTGCAGCCAGCGCTCCGGCAGCCTCCTTCTCTGCGATGACCCGTGCCTGCTCCGTCTGATGCTTCAGCTCTGCAAGCGCGCGCTCCGCCTCCTGTTTTACTGCTGTCAGATCCGCTTCTGCCTGTGCTTTGGCCGTTTCCAGTTCCTGCTCTGCCTGTTTCTTCACCGAGATGACGAGCTCATCCGCCTCCCGGCGCACTGTCGCCATCTCCTCCTCGGCATGGCGCTCAGCGGCCTCTCTTGCCAGCTCAGCCTCGTGCAGCTGCTCCTCCAGCGCCTTCTTCCCACCCTTTTCATTCTCCAGCTCGGACTGCACCGCATCGAACTGCGCCTGCAGCACATCTGATTGCTGCTCTGCCTGTATCCGCGCCTGCGTCTCAAAATCCAGCTGCCCGGAGAGCGTCTCCTTCTCCCACTCAAGATCGCCATTCTGACGTTCCAGCTCTTGGCAGCGCTCCGTCTCCTGCTTCAGCTTCTCCTCCGCCTCAAGCTGTGCCTGTGTGACCTCCTCGACGAATACCTGTCGGATCTCCACATCCGGAATATTCCGGTCCTCGACAATCTCTTCTTTGATCTCCCTGACGAACTTCGGCCTCACCGGCTCATACTTCTTCTCCGCCAGCTCCGACATCTTGCGCGGATCTGACTCCAGAAGGCTCTTGAACACCGTATAATTCGTGATCATGTTCGTGTACATCTGCAGCAGGTACTCTTCATCAAATTCCAGCGCCGTGTCCCGCTCCTCGATCGTATAGCCGACGTCATCGTAGCTCTCCATGAACTGCCAGAGCTTGTAGCAGGTGCGGTAGCTCGGATCCTTCATCATCAGGTTCGTCCGCTGGATCGGGCTGTGTACCTTCGCGCAGCCCGACATGATCTCACAGAATGCGCTTGACCGCAGCGTCCGCACCATCCGGCGCAGGCGGTCGATCCGTTTGAAGATCTCCATATTATCGCTGTCATTTTCCGCGTAGCTCTGGCGGTTCTTGATCGTCATCTCGATCTTGTAGGAGATCTCCTCGTAGGCATCATCGACCTTGCTCTCCATGCTCATCACATTGCAGGTCTCGTCACCGGTCGACCAGAAGATCACATCCGTCCGCTTGTCCACGAATGCAAACAGGCGCTGAATCAGATGGTAGATAAACCGGTTCTCATACAGGTCATAGCTCTCCTCTGTCGTGACATTGAGCACGCGCGTCGGCTGGATATCGCCGTTCTCATCACTCGCGATGAACTGCGTGTTCATGCTCAGATGGCGCACACTGTCCGCTGTGATCTTCTTCGCCAGCGCGACCGGCACGACCTCCTCCGATGTCGTGATGAACCTGCGCGGCTTGTCCACGATATTGAAAATCGCGTCGATGCCTTCCTCGATCACCTTCAGCCACGTCTCATCGACGACCTTGTGCAGTACCCGGTTCTTCTGGTCGATCGTATTCTCCCCGGCCTGCACCATCTCAAACAGATATTGAAAATACCGGTCTTCCTCGAGCGCGCCTTCTACCTGCTCCGCATATTTTTCATATAACTCACTGATTGTATTTGCCATCTGGCCTGTTCTCCTAACCCATTAGTACAGATTCTGAATCCGTCTCAGATAATCCACACTGTCCGGCATACCCGCCGCGCCGAACAGCTTCTCGATATACTCGATCAGTCCCGGGTGAATGCTCATCTGCGTTCAATTGTAGATTCTTTTCACTCTTTTGAAGCCTCTGCCAGAAGCTCGCAGATTTTTTCCATGTCGTGCTCCGGGGCGGTTTGCTCGATGGCATCATAGATGCGCCGGATCAGCGCCGGATCTTCTTCCAGCATATCTGCGGTCTGAGCCGGGGTATAGCCTTTTGCAGCCTTGCGCATGACCAGGCTGATTAATTTTAATATCATTCCTTCACGCTTTCCTTCACGTTTTCCCTCTTGCTTCAATTCCTGTTCTAATTCTTTCATGGCTGTACACATATTAAACCTCCCCCCTTCTGCCTTTATAGCGGCTGCCTGTTTTGCGATTTTGGGTGTCTTTGTAACACTGCCTACCATCAAACCTATTTCCGGATTCATCTCAAAATTTTGATAAAGCTGGTTGATTTCAGAAAACTGGCGGTTGTAAATCATCCGCACCAACCGAAATGCGTTTTCTACATCCGGGTCTGAAAAAAGTAGCCGATCACTTTTCCGGATTTCCAGTAAATTCATTTTATAGTCAGACACAAGCGTTCTATAGCCTTCCGGAATTTTCAGCATATCTGTCAGATGTCTTGGTCCATCCCAGTCTTTTTCCCCATAGTACACACACAATGTAATTACAGGATGAAGCCGGTCTGTCTTCTTAAATCTGGATAGATATTCATCCGCCGAAGAATATTGATTTTGTTCCCCATTTATCTTTTGAATATCTTTGCATTCCTGAAGATAGAGCATCACATCGCCCTGCAAGATTCTCAACGGCATCGCATAATGGATCTTCTCCTGATTTTCCAGACCCAAAATAACAAAATCAACACCATTCGCCGTTTTCTTTACAACATCCAGTGATTTTTGATACGCTTTTCCCAGATCGTTTCTTTTTAATACGCCGGAAATATCGGTATCCGTTTCCTCTAAATCTTCAGCCTTCAGTACCGGTTGTCCTTTAAACAGAAACGCATTAAACAGATCCGCGAAATGTTCGTTTTTTCTCCAGAATTCTTTTAATACGATATCCGGTTTTGGAATCTCTGTGTTTGACGTAATCGTACCCTCGCTTTCTATAATTATTGTACCACAGTTACATTCTTGGGAAAAGTATCTTTTAAGTTTCCCATAAGTTCCTTTTCCTTTCGTTTTGCGTGCTTTACCGCTTCACGCAAAGTTCTTTTTGTTTTAAATACATCTCTTTTTATATTATCATAATTCGGGTTTGATTACAACTTTTTGTTTAATAAATTCACAAAATCATTTTTATATAGCGAATGCAGCAAAAAAAGACAGCCAGAACGCTTCCTCTGTAAAGGAACCATTCCGCTGTCTTTCTGTTTTGTCTGAAATGAGAAGTTCTCTCACCTTTGAAAATGCCTGTCGTTTATCCTTTGAGTCCCCGCGACTGACGGTCCATATCCTCTACGACAATATCGTAGATCTCGCCAAGTGTGGAGCAATACTCCAGCACCTTCCACGGCTCATTTGTGTGGAAATGGATCTTGATCAGCTCCTCGTCGCCGACTGCCAGCAGGCAGTCCCCCTTGAAGTGCTCGACAAAGTAATCGTTGATCGCATCCTCATCCAGATTCTCTCCTTCGATCAGGAGCTGTGTGTCATACCGAAATTCCAGCATAAGCATTTTCCTTTCTGATGTATTGCATCTGACTCACATTCTTCCGTACAGCTCTGTCAGCTCCCGGATCCGTCCTGCCAGCTCAGGAGCGATGGCATCCGGCTTCATGCGCCACTGCCAGTTCCGACCCAGGGTCGACGGTGTGTTGATCCGCGCCTCGGAACCAAGTCCCAGATAATCCTGCATCGGAATAATGACTGTATCTGCCACAGAGGCAAATGCCGCCCGGATCATCGCCCAGTTCAGGGCATCGCCCGGATGAATATTCAGATATCTGCGGGTAAAGTCCAGATCCTCCGCACTCACATGCTCCTTCCACCCCATAACTGTATCGTTGTCATGGGTGCCGGTGTAGAGGACACAGTTGTGCGGATAATTGTGCGGCAGATAATCACCCGGCTCACGGCTGTCAAATGCAAACTGCAGAAGCTTCATGCCCGGATAACCGGTATCCTTTACGAGCTGCAGTACCGTCGGAGTCAGGAATCCAAGATCCTCTGCAATAATCGGACGGTCGCCAAACCTCTCCTTGATCGCATTCATGATATCCATGCCCGGCCCCGGCATCCACTTGCCGTTTGCCGCCGTCGTATCGCCGTACGGGATCGCAAAGTACTCGTCAAAGCCGCGGAAATGATCAATCCGCACGATGTCATACAGCTCAAAGCATGCTGCCAGTCGCTCCAGCCACCACTGATAGCCGGTTTCTTTATGATAATCCCAGCGATACAGCGGATTGCCCCAGAGCTGGCCGGTCGCGGAAAATCCATCCGGCGGACAGCCTGCTACCGCTGACGGTCTGCCATGCTCATCCAGCTGAAACAGCTCCGGATGCGCCCATGCATCCGCACTGTCAGATGCTACATAGATCGGGACATCGCCGATCATCTGGATCCCTTTTTCATTTGCATATTGCTTCAATGCGCTCCACTGCTGCCGGAACAGATACTGCTGGAACTCATAGAAACGTACTTCGTCCTCCAGCTTTGCCTGATAAGCCTCCATGGCAGCCGGACGGCGCAGTCGGATGTCATCCTCCCAGTCGCTTAAGCTCTTACCACCAAATGCATTCTTGATCGCACTGTAAAGTGCATAGTCCGGCAGCCATGCCGCATACTTTTCAATAAATGCTTCAAACGCCGCCGTCTCTTCCTTATATCCCGCCCATCGCTCTGCGACCTGCAGTGCATATGGGCTGTTGTGATACGCCATGCGCAGGATACGGAACCGCTCGCTGTATATTTTATCATAGGAAACGTGCTCCGGATCTGCTCCAAAATCAGCTGCGGCCAGCTCTCCCGCCTCCAGATAGCCGGCTTCGACCAGCTGATCCAGATCGATAAAATACGGGTTTCCCGCAAATGTGGAGAATGACTGATACGGCGAATCTCCGTATCCGGTCTGCCCCAGTGGCAGCATCTGCCAGTAGGTCTGTCCTGCTTCTGCCAGAAAATCTACAAATTTATACGCTTCCTTTGAAAAAGCTCCGATCCCATACGGAGACGGAAGGCTTGAGACCGGCATTAATACTCCGCTCTTTCTTTTCATCCGCTTTTTCCTCCATTGATCTTAGTTATTATCTCATCTGTTTTTTTGTCACGATTTATGTTCGATCTGCCGGACGGACTCCTTCTCCAGCAGCTTCCCCTCAAATATCTGGCTGCGATTGCCGCAGCGCCCGTCGATCATATCATAGAGCTGATTGATGATCGCATCTGCCATCTTACTTACCGGCTGTGCCACAGACGTGAGCTTCGGCTGCAGGTAATCACCCAGCTCGCTCCCGTCAAACCCGACCACGGAGACATCCTCCGGAATCCGCAGTCCTGCCTCATGTACTGCCCGGTACACGCCAGCCGCAATTATATCCGAGAACGCAAATACAGCTGAAAACGGTGCCCCGGACTCAATCAGCTTTTTCGTCGTCATATACCCGTTTGTCATGGTATAATGCTCTATCTCGTCAGATACGGGGCAGATCAACTCCTTCTTTTCCGGTATCTGATAGTCTGCAAGCGCCCTCTGATATCCCTGCATACGCAGCCGGCCAACCGAAGAATCCCGCTCCTCCGCCGAAATAATGGCAATATCCCGATGCCCCTTCCGGATCAGATACTCTACTGCCTTATAGCTTTCCTTCTCATCATCCAGCGTCACATGCGAATAACGGCTCAGATCCTCATCTTCAAAAATCGATCCGACCGTACCAAGTACAAAAGGCACATTGATCTTTTCCAGCTCTCCTTCCGGATGATAATAATTCAGCCCAAGGAAAATAATCCCTTTCAGTCTCTTTTCCTTAACCAGTTCCAGTGCAACCGCCACCTCATCCTCATTATAGTTGATATGCTGTAGCAGCATATCAAATTTGAAGCGCTTCAGTTTCTCATCTAACACCCGGATCATAGAGCTGAACAGTGGATTCGTGATACCCTTTACCAGGACCGCCACTACATTGGACTCCGTGCGCTTTAAGTTCCGCGCACTGTTATTCGGAATATATCCATACTGTTCGATCGTTTCCTGTATCTGTTTCTTTGTGGTGGGGTTGATGTCAGGGTGATCGTTGATCGCACGGGATACCGTACTAACCCCCACACCACACAATCTGGCTATATCCTTAATTGTGACTTCTGACATCACTGCCTCCCCTCCGGATGCACACGGACATTTCCGCATACACCACGCTGCTATTTTTATTTCGTATTCTTTTACTTTGCGTCGCCGATCACGACTGCTTCCTGAACCGGCGCATCGGTCTCAATCCGAAGCGCTCCGCTCGTACCGATCTGCCGCATCGACACATTCTCCGTATCACCGGCGGTCGTCCGAAG
Source organism: Lachnospiraceae bacterium (assembly GCA_902363135.1). Taxonomy (GTDB): domain Bacteria; phylum Bacillota; class Clostridia; order Lachnospirales; family Lachnospiraceae; genus Choladousia. Next base: position 186,299 of record CABIZF010000001.1, on the reverse strand, counting down.
CGTCCACGTCCGGATCTCGCCAGCTGCATTATAATCATAGAGTGTCTCCTGCATTTCTCCGGTGCAGAAAATGTTTGCCTTCAGATGCTCGAAATATCCATCCTCCGTACCTGCTTCCGTGCTCTGCAGTACACACGTATTCTCCCGCTGGAATACCGGAAGCTCTCCCAGCTTCGGCTCTACAGTCACATACTGTCCGCCGTCCAGTACCTCTCCGGTAAAATAGTTCACCCATTTTCCGATCGGAAGATAAACGTCATATCGCTTCCGGTCAAACGGCGGTGCAACTAACAGCGCATGACCAAGCATATAGCTCAGCTCCTGATACCGTGCAGCCGGATCCTTCGGGAACTCCAGAACAAGCGGCCGCAGCATCGGAATTCCGTTCTGATGGCATTCCACTGCCGTGCTGACAAGGTACGGTGACAGTCCGTTCCGTATTGTATCAAATCTGCGCACATTTTCCAATACCTCATTTCCAAAATGCCACGGTTCCCGCGGTGTTTTTCCATGTGCACGTGACAGCGGCATCAAAAAGCCCAGCTCCAGAGATCTCTCATACTCCTCCTGCGTCGGCGGGCATTCATTTCCGTCCGCGCCGGTATTATAAAAGCCACCCATGTCAAAGCCCCAGAATGCCACACCTGACATTGCAAGACTCAGGCCGCCCTTTACAATCGCCGCATGATTGTTCAGCGCACTGGAGGAATCGCCTGCCCAGGCAGCCGGAATCCGATGAGATCCGGCATAGCCGCTCCGACCCCAGAGCATCGGAAGCTCCCCGGTTTCCTTTTTATATTCCTCCATCCAGCGATAGATCGTCTCTGCATAGAGATAGGTCAGACGGTTATGTCCTTCCACACCGTCTCTTCCGTCATAATAAACGGCATCCTCCGGAACTGCCTCAGAGAAATCAGTCTTAATTACGCCCACGCCCATATGAAGCACCTTCATGACGCGCGGCTTGTACCACGCCAGGAACTCCGGATTGGAGAAATCAAAGCAGGCTGAGCGCTCTGCGGAATCTGCGGTAGAATAAAACAGCGCCGGCTCTCCGCTCTTATTTTTCACAAAATAGCCCTTGTCAGACAATTCCTTAAAGATCGGCGAGGTCTCTGCCAGATACGGGAAAATCCAGAGACTTAAGTGGACGCCGTGCTCCTTCAGCCAGCGGATCATTCCTTCCGGATCCGGGAACCGCTCCTCATCCCATACCCATGCTCCGGCATATCCATCCTTCTGCCAGCCATCAATATGAATGACACGAATCGGCACCTGCTCCTTCTCGCAGCGCAGCACGACCTCCTCGATCTCCTGACGGGTCTGATAGGAGCACCGTGACATCCAGAAGCCAAACGCCCACTTCGGAATCAGCGGAATCGCGCCGGTCAGCTGTACATACTGAGACAGCAGTGACTTATAATCTCCGCGCCCGCCTCCGATGAAGATGTAATCCAGGCGGCCATCCTCTGCCTCCATCTGATAGCTCACCTGCGAAGTATGGCCCATATCAAAGGAACAGCGGGTATAGGTATTCATGAGAACGGCATAGCCCCTGCTGCTGATAAAAAACGGATGTGCCTTGTAGGAATCCTCTGTGTTTGTGGACAGCGCATCCTTCTGCCAGCAGTGCAGCAGCTGTCCGCGTTTATTCAGATCTGTAAACTTCTCCCCGAATCCCCAGAATGCTTCATCGGAGTATAAGTACATTGTTTCATGGATCCGGCAGCACTTTCCCTCTTCATCATAATGCCAGCCAGTCGGAAGGTATTTCCACCGATTGTCTACATTCGTGTCAAATACCTGCTCCTTCGTCAGCAGCTCACCTTCCTCGTACACGGACATTTCCCAGTAATCCTTGCAAAAACGCAGTGTCAGCTTTTCTGTCCCGTATTCACAGAACCGCTCCTGCTCCGAAAAGCTTCCCGGATACCGGGTTTCCGGTACAAAGACCGGATTGCCCGGGCGGTCCGTCTCACCTTCCGGAATCAGCTGCAGCCGAAATGCCGTCTCAGTCAGAAAGCAGACCTGTACTTCTGCTGATTTCCCCTGGTATGTTTCTACTGTAATCTGCAGGCCGTCCTGCTTTGCAGAAAAGGAGACCGGTTTTAGAAGAAAATCATATGCCTCCTTAAAAATAGTTCTGCGATACCCCACCTGCGGATTATAATCTACCTTCATAAAACTAGCCGTTACTGAAAACTTATAAAAAAGTTATAAACTTCTATGTTCCATTCCTACTTTAACGAATATGCTTTTGATGATATAAATATCAATCTACTCACAAGTTCTTGTACTCTCCATAGGCGTAAATTCCGGACTAACGTATCCGTACATATTTGCATTAACATTCCCGTGTCAGCCTGCAAATCTTTCTCCATAAGCCTTGAGATTTATAGATGCCTGGAAATCTCTATCTATTATATTCCCACACTCACATCTATAAACTCTGTTAGATAACTTTAAATCTTTTTTGATGTTTCCACAACAGCTGCAAAGCTTTGATGATGGATAAAACCGATCAGCCACAATAAGCCGGATCCCTTTATCACTGCACTTATATTCAAGCTGTTTTCTAAACAAAAAAAATCCCTGTTCCTGAACTGCTTTGGATAAATATCTGTTTTTCATCATTCCGCTGACATTCAGATTTTCCATACATATAAATCTTGGTTTTCGATTTACAATCTCAGATATGGTCTGATTCAAATAGTTTTTACGGATGTTTGTTAATCTGTGATTTCGTTTTAATAAAAGTTTTTCCTTTTTGATTACATTATTTGTTTTACAGTAACTTTCCCCTTTCTTATTTTTCTCGTAAGAACGAGAGATACTACGCTGTAATCTGCGTTTCTGTTTTTCTAATTTCTTTACCTTCTGACTCTTATTGATGTTCTTATACTTAACCCCATCAGAACAGACAGCCAGATCTTTGATTCCCAAGTCTATGCCGACTCCGTCATCATGAAGTGTTTCCCTGCAGTCAGAAAATTCCATACCTACACTGACCCACCAGTTTAGCCCGTCAAAAGATATTCTCGGATTCATATATTTAGCATCTGTCGGAATACGTCCATGTTCTGCAAGTCTTACCCAATTCATTTTTTGTTTATTTGCCTTCCTGCTGGAAGAAAAGCCTTCAAATTTAACGTGGGTATTACTGAATTGTATCTTAACATTGTCCTGATAAAACTTCGGCATTGATCGCTTTCTGGACTTAAATCTTGGGAATTTCTGCAAACCTTTGAAAAAGTTCTTATAAGCAGTGCAGGCATCCTTGATCGCCTGCTTGGTTACATTATTTGAAATATTCAGTAACCATGCATATTCATCAGAATGTCTAAGCTTTGTAAATTCTTTTCTGAGTTCTGAATCGGAAAGGAATCTGCCACCTTTTTCATAATTCTCTTTTTCCCTGGCCAAAGCCCAGTTATAAGCAAATCTTGAGGCACCTGCGTACTGAAACATCTTCGTTCTTTGTACATTGTTTGGTATCAGCATTACTTTTATGGCTTTTACCATCTGCTTCCTCCTGTATCAATTCCCGGATAAGTTTCTTAGCTGGCTGTCCTTTTGCCAGAAGCGATGTCGGGGTCAAAAGGTATTTTGACCCCAATGATACACGGGTTGCTTCGCATTTCATGCTCTCGCAACCCTAAAATCATCAGATCCTTCTTATCGGTGCTTCCTTATAGTATGGATCGGTACGCGGAATCCAGTCGAGGAATGCTTTTACCTCGCGATCCCAGAATGCCCACTCATGTCCGTAGTCCGGCAGCACTTCAATGGTACATTTTACTTCATTTTCTTCCAGCTTTTCCTTAAACCAGTCCTGCATATCATACAGGAAGTCCTCCGTTCCGTAGCAGTAGTACAGATCCGGCATCTCCCCGCGCTTCATTGCCTTCTGGATCAGAAGCAGCGGCTCGTATTTTTCCAGATATGCCGGTACCTCCGGATTCTCACGGTAATTCTTGCGCAGCTGCGTCGTCAGCGGTGAAAACGCGCCGACTGCACGGAAACGGTCCGGATAGCGGAATCCATTTGACAAAGCTCCGAAGCCGCCCATCGAAAGTCCTGCGATATACGTATCTGACGGCTTTTCCGAAATCGGGAACATGGAAGTCACAAAGTCCGGCAGCTCTTCCATGAGGAATTTTTCGTAGTCCGGCTCCATCAGTCCCTCGATCGGATTCTCCTTTTTGACGTCCTGAAGCTTCATATACATATTGTTTTCTGCGGAAAAGGTCACCACTGCGATTCTCCGCTCCTCTGCATACCGCTCAATCGAGGTATAGCGCTCCCAGGTGCTGTAGTCGTTGCAATAGCCATGCAGGAGATACAACACCGGATATTTCCATCTCGGCTTGTGCGTGACACCCGGTTCTCCGGCCTCTGTCGATGTGACGCCCGGAATAATGACATCCACATCAACGGCACGATTTAATACATAGGAAATAAAATTACAGGTAAAATGTGCCATAATATCCTCCTTATCAGCCCTTTACGGCTCCGTCTACAATACCTTCAATGATGTACTTCTGGCATGCAAAGTAGAATACAACGATCGGAATCAGTGCTACTACGATGGCTGCCATCAGATGTCCGTAGTCAATAGAACCATATCCACTCTTCAGATACTGAATTGCTACCGGAATCGTACGGTATTTCGTACCGATCAACAGATACGGAAGCAGATAGTCATTCCATACCCACATTGCATTCAGAATCGCAACGGTGATGGAAATCGGCTTCAGTATCGGGAATACAACCTTGATATACATGGTCAGCGGGTTGCAGCCGTCGATCAGTGCGGCCTCCTCCAGCTCCATCGGAATACCCTTTACAAAGCCTGAGAACATAAATACAGACATTCCGGCTCCGAATCCAAGATAGACTACTATGATGCCGACATAATTGTTCAAATGCAGCGCATCCGCTGTTTTCGTCATGGTGTACATAACCATCTGGAATGGTACAACCATGCTCGCTACGAACATGTAATAAATACCGGAAGTGATCTTACTCTTTACACGTGTGATAAACCATGCAGTCATCGAACAGAAGATAACCATCGCCAGTACCGAAAATACAGTGATAAACAGAGAATATCCGACGCTGTCAAAGAAATGGATCTTCGTCAGTCCGTCTACATAGTTTTTCAGTCCTACGAAGCTATCGCCATTCGGGAGCACAAACGGAGTCGTCGAAATGTACAGCTTGTTTTTCAGGGAGTTCATGATTACGAGGAAAATCGGAACCAGGAACGCAACTGCCAGAACGGTCAGAACGATATAAACAATACTATCTGCAATCTTTTTTCTCTGTTCCATATTATTCTACCTCCTTTGATCTGGTCGCACGGAGCTGAACCATCGCAATGGCAAATACGAGTACCGTAAATACGACTGCCTTTGCCTGTCCGATACCGGCAAAACCGATACGGTTGTAATAGGTATTGCAGATATCCATCGCAAGCATCGCGGTCTGGGTACCCGGTGCACCACCGGTCAGAGCCAAGTTCTGGTCATACATCTTGAAGCAGTCCGTCAGGGACAGGAAGCTGCAGATCGTGATAGACGGCATGACGAGCGGGATGATGATCTTGCGCAATGTCTGACGGTAATTCGCGCCGTCGATCTGCGCCGCCTCCATCAGGTCTGCCGATATCGACTGGATACCTGCGATGTAAATGATCATCAGATAACCGATCTTCTGCCAGTTGTACAGGATGATGATACCCCAGTAGCCGTAAGTCGCGCTGAAGGTCAGATCCGCGCCGGTCAGTTTAATCAGGATACCATTTAAAAGAAGCTGCCAGATGTAACCGAGGATGATACCGCCGATCAGGTTCGGCATAAAGAATATGGTACGGAATGCATTTGTCCCCTTCAATCCACGGGTCAGAAGCAGTGCCAGCGCAAATGCGATGACGTTCGTCGTGATGACGCCGACAACCGCGATCTTTACTGTAAACCACAGCGCTGCCAGAAATCCGTTGCTGTCCTGAAATACATAAAGATAGTTGGAAAGGCCAACCCATTTTGCATTTCCAATCGTCTTGAACTTACAGAAGGACAGATACAGTCCCATGAAAAACGGTACCACAAACGCGATCGCATAGGCAATCAGTGTTGGCAATGTAAATATGGCAAAATATTTTTTATAAATTTTCTGCATTCCTTGCTTCTCCTCTCCTCTGCTGGCACAGCGCCTCACAGATGGCGGAACGCATCGGGTTCCGCCATTTGTCGAACGCTGTACCGGAACACCAGTTTCCGTTTTATATACAGAGGGCTGCCGTAAGAACCTTAACGGCAGCCCAAAATTGACTACAACTCTGTATTACTCAGCGTTTGCTGCATTTGTAATATCTCTCTCAACTGCCCATGTATCAACAGCGTCTGTCACAACGTCATCCCATTCCATCTGGCCCTGTGCGTACTGCAGCAGATCGCCGCCCATATTGTCCTTCCAGGTCTGGTCCGGAATCAGGTTCGAAGCCCAGCAGTATGCGGTCTTGCCTGCAGCTGCGATTGCGCTCTGGCTTGCAAACAGCGGGTTGTCATACACTGCGTCTTCCATTGTGCTGAACGGGGTAACGAACTGCAGCTTCTTGGAAACAAGCTCTTTACCTGTATCAGAGCTGAACAGCCATACAAGGAATTCCTCAGCAGCCTTCTGATCTTCCTCAGAGGACTGAGAGTTGATGCACATGTACTGGCCTGCGCCTACGTTCAATCCCATGTTCTCCTCACCTTCAACGCCGCAGGTGATCGGGATAAAGCAAACATCATCGGCCTCGACTGCCTTGCCGTCGGTACCGTTGATCGTGTTCCATGCCCATACACCGTTCTGGATCATTGCGCATTTGCCAAGAGCGAACTCTGCCATAGAATCGTCTACGGTCTTTGTTCCTACGAGGTTCGGCTCGATGACAGAATTGTTGAGGTACAGATCTAAGATATTCTTGTAATTCTCAGCATACTCGAATGTGAACTCCGGAATCTCACCATTCAGGTCGATCTTGTCATTTCCGCCCCACTCCCAGTACAGCGGCTGGTTCATCAGATGGGACTGATATCTCCAGTCATCACCGGCCTTCAGGGATGTGGATCCGAATACGCCGTCAATTCCAAGCTCATCCTTCAGAGCGGTCATATCCTCTACGACTGCCTTCAGAGCATCGAAGGTGTAAAGGTCATCAAGAGAGGTGTACTCTGTTGACTTGTTCGGAGATGCGAAGTATGCATCTGTGATTTTCTTATTTACGATGATGCCCCATGCTTCCAGTGAATAGGAAATGGCGTAGATCGCGCCGTTGCCATCGTTCATCGTATAAGCATCGTCGGTCACGTAGGAATACAGCTCTGTATCGGAAAGGTCTGAAATATAATCCTTCCAGGTATTCAGCATGTTCACACTGTCGATAACGAAGATCGTCGGTGCCTCTGAGCTGTCGATTCTCGCGGTCAGGGTCTGCTCATACTGACCAGACGCTGCAGTCTCGATCTCTACATTGATACCGGTCTCCTCGGTATATTTAGCAGCGATCTCGTTCATCGCATCAGCAACCTCCGGCTTGTAGTTCAGCCAGCGAATCGTTCCGTCGTACGTGCTCTCCTCTGCAGCAGCCGGCACACAGCCCATTCCCATTGATGCAACCATCGTTGCAGCCAGCAGCCATGACATTCTTTTCTTTAACATAATAGCCCTCCTTATGTTTTTTAAACTGTTACCGGTTTCGTTTTCGGTAACGTTTTCAATTGCTATACCTAACATAACATACTTTTTTATGAATTGCAATTGTTTTGTTTGTTTTCTCTTATTTTCACAATTTTATCATTTCGTTTTTGTATATATTTACAATTCGCTTTCCACACATTCCATATCACTGTCAGGATTTAGCCGAATCCGCTCCTTCTTCACAATGGTCAGAAAGATAATCGCAATGTAGGTTGTCGAGCAGAGCCAGGCGGCCTGGTCGTTGAAGCAGGCTGCGGTGAAGCCGTATACCGGAATGACAAAGAGTCCCATAACGGTACGGGCAATCATCTCGGTCAGGCCGGCGAACATCGCAGCGCCGCTGTGCCCCATACCCTGCACACCGCTGCGAAGGATGGCGAGGATTCCCGGCAGATAGTAAAACCAGGCAAGACACCGGACAAACTTGTACGCATGGGAAATGACCGCTGTCTCCCCTGCATCTACAAAGATGCCAACCATCCGGTCGCCCCAGAGGATCATCGCCGCTCCTGCCAGAATACTGTAGAGCACGCTGATCGTGATCATCTGTCTGACGCCTTTGTAGATCCGGTCGATCCTGCGGGCACCGAGGTTCTGACCGCAGAAGGTCGCGCTCGTATTGGAAAGTGCGTCATATGGCGCCATCGTAAACTGTTCCACCTTCGTACCGGCTGTGAATGCTGCGACGACGGTCGAGCCAAGCGTGTTGACCGAGCTCTGCAAAATGACACTGCCGATCGCAGTGATGGAAAACTGCAGTCCCATCGGGACACCCATGCCGAGCAGAATCTTCATCCGGTGAGTAGAAAGCTTCTCCTCCTGCCGGTCCAGCTTCAGGATCGTAAAACGCTTTTTCATATAAATGACACAACAGATGCCGGAAATGGCCTGCGCAACGATCGTGGAGATGGCTGCGCCCTCTACGCCCATCCCAAAGACCAGAATGCACACCAGATCGCCAATGATATTGATGATGGTCGAGATGGCAAGAAACAAAAACGGGCTCTTGCTGTCTCCGAGCGAACGCAAGATACCGGCTGCCAGGTTGTAAAGGACAGTAAACGGAATCCCGATAAAGATAATGATCAGGTACCGGTACGCGCCGTCTAAAATATTCTCCGGTGTGCGGATCAGAACCAGAATCTGTCTGCAAAACAGCGCCGTCACGACCGCAAACGCAATGGAAATCCCCGCCGCGAGCGCCATTGCATTTACGACATACCGGCGCATCAGGGAATACTCCTTTGCACCAAAGGTCTGCGCAACCGGGATCGCAAACCCGCTGCACAGTCCTATGCAAAAGCCAATGATCAGAAAATTCAGAGAGCCGCTCGCTCCCACAGATGCCAGCGCATCGATTCCAAGCGTCTTTCCTACGATAATCGAATCCGCCAGATTGTAAAGCTGCTGGAATAAGTTGCCAAGCAGCAGCGGAAATGCAAAACATAAAATCTGTTTGAGGGAATTTCCCTCGGTCATATTTTTTTCCATGCGTCTCCTCATTCTCATACCTTGTATAAAATGTTCCCGGTTCCGTTTTCGGTAACGTTTTCAGGTGGCATGTTCAAAATATCACATATTTATATGGATTGCAATCGCTTTGTTTGTCTTCTCCCATTTTCATAATTTTTTTATGTTATTTTTATGCAGCTTTCACAATTTATTTCCTGTAAAACACCTTTTGACCCTTGTGATGCCTGCGAATTGCTCCGCTGCAAAGCAGCTCCCGCAATTCTACAAAATAAGGGCTACCAGACTTTCTCGTCATCCGGTAGCCCTATCGATGAATAATTTGAAGCTTCACTGTATAACCTCCTGTTCTTTTTGCCTTTTACAATCCATTTACCTTCCCATTGGACTGTCCTCCTGCTTTTTTCTCTCTGTTGTTTTGTTGTCTTTATTGTAATTGATATTCTTTGTTTTGTCAAGTGTTTTCTTTTTATTTTTTTATTTAATTTGAATTATCTGATTTTATGAATGAGCTTGCGCGACATTTCTGTGTAGATTTTTTTAAATATAAAAAAATCGCTATTTTACTTAATTCTTTGTTTTTTTGCCAGCATATTCTATTTAAAAAGATCATTTTATGTCAAAACACCGTCAAAAAAAATTGATTGACAAGGAAATCGAAGGCTGTTATAAATGCTTTGAAAACAGGTAACGAAGCGGATTGTGAATGTCCGCTTTACCAGAACAACAAAAAAGGGGGCATTACCAATCATGGGAACAGCAAATCAGACTGAGCAGGAATTAATGGGGTACATATCCGATCACAAAATCAGGAATACGCATTCACATCATCTGCCGGAGCAGGCGGCGCTGGATTTTAATCTGGACAAGCTGATAAATAATACGTATTTGCAATGGATGCAGATCACTCCGGGATCAACCGCGGAAAGCAGATCCGCATACCTGGAGAAGGTTCGATATAAATCCTTTTTTGCCTGGCTTCAGAAGTCCGTTCAGGAGCTTTACGGAATCTCAGATCCGATCACAGCCGGGAACTGGGACTCGATTTCCGACCAAATCAGCAAAGCGCATCAGAATCCGGCCTTTTACATGGATGTGCTGAAGAATAAATGCAAATATCAGAATATCATCGTAGATACCTACTGGAATCCGGGCTCTGACAACGGAAGGCCGGAGCTGTTTACGCCCTCTTTTCGACTGGATCTGTTCTTCCTGGGCTATAAAAAGGGACTCCGCAACCATGACGGTGTATCGTTGGAGGAACGATTCGGAGAACTGCCGGATAATCTGCCAGATTATGTGGAATGGGTCAGAACGTGGATCATACGGAAAAAGAATGCAGGCTGTGTAGCCTTAAAAATAGCACTTGCCTACGAGCGCGACCTTCATTTTGAAAAAGTGACGCAGGAGCAGGCAGAGCGCGTCTTCCGGGTAAAGGAATCGGATATAACACAGGAGGATATCCGATATTTCCAGAACTATCTGTTCTGGAAAATCTGCGAAATCGCAGCAGAATTATCACTTCCGCTGCAATGCCATACAGGAATGGGGCAGATCACGAACACGAATATCCTGCAGTTAAACGATGTGATTAAAAGCAATCCTGAAACAAAGTTTGTGCTGCTGCATTGCGGTTTCCCGTGGCTGGACGATCTCTTCCCTATGGTGGACGGATATCAGAATGTGTATCCGGATCTGACCTGGGTTCCTCTTTTGTCCTACACGGCATCAAACCGGGTATTGCATCAGCTGATCGAGATGTCCCAGATCGATAAAATCTGCTGGGGCTGTGATACATGGACGGTAGAAGAAAGCTATGGCTCACTTCTTGCATTCCGTTTCTCGCTGTGCAGGGTTCTGACAGAGAAAATAGAGGACGGATACCTTTCCGTAAGCAACGCAAAGGATATCATTGATAAAATCCTATTCGACAATGCAGGAAAATTATACCTGTGATATGTCAGAGCTGCTCCGACAACAGACAGAAAAGGCAAATCCCCCGAACAAATCGCTGATGAGCTGGAAGAATCTCTCCCGGTCATAGAGAAGGCTACTGCCGGTACAGAAAAAGATGCCCGCCCGGGCATCTTTTTCTGTACGCATCCTGTTCAGGCGGATATGCGCCGCCAAAACAGGCAATAACGTAATTCATTTAATTTTTATTCCTCTACCGGGAAGTACACGGAATAATGCTCATATCCGACCTGGTACAGCGGTACAAAGCGGATACCCTGCTCCTGCCGCACGGTCTTCCAGGTGCCCATCCAGTTGCCCCACTCCCGCTCATTGTCCGGAACAAGCAGCTCGTTCTCCTGCAGTCCTTTCGTGTGAAGAATGCGTTCCTCGTCACAAAGTCCCGCGAGTACGACCGGGCCATCCAGAAATGCCGCCATATCTTCCTGATCCGGGAGGTGCTCTACCGTCAGTGTCTTCGGAAGCTCTACATGGATCACCTGGCGTTTCCAGCTTCTGCAAAGCTTTACAAGCGTACCCGGCTTTGCGCTGAGCTTCTCGCCATTCGGATTTTCTCCTTCCATAACCGCCCGAAGCTCATCCGCATTCTCTGTGTTATAAACGCATACCGTTCCTTCCCCGGCTGTCCATGCCGGAATCCGAACGTATATATCAAACGCGGTTTCCTTTTCTGTCTCCACAATCAGGTCATAGACCTGTCTGCGCGGATAAGACGGATAGCGTGCCGCAATCCGACTGATTTTCTGTGTTCCGCTGGAATCGGAAGACAGATGCTCTGTCCCATTCATGCGGTTCTTGCGCAGCTTGACCGATACCTTCGTGTCACCGATGGTTCCTTCATAGTCAGACTCAAAATACTGACACACGTAAAGGGCATTCTCTCCCTCATAGTAAAATCCCGTATTATGCGCTGCATTCGCCTGTACGAGCGATCCATGACAGCAGAAGAAATCCTGTGTTTTTGATGCCCATGCCTTCTGTGCACCGCCGCGCAGCGGAAGGAAATACGTCAGCAGTCCTTTTGTCGGATACTCTGATTTTCTTCCATGTGTAAAGCTGCCCTGCCAGTAACCCTGCGCCATGATGCCATTGTACAGATTCTTCTCCCAGTAATCCAGATAAACCGGATCCTGCGTGTGACGGAACAGGAAATCAGCCAGGCGCATCATATTGTAGACCGTGCAGTGCTCCTGATTTTTGTCTCCCAGTCTTGCCTTCAGCTGGTTCGGCGCGCTCCAGATCTCACCGCAGGTCTGACCTCCGGTCACATAAGATCCACGGTCTGTGACTGCACTCTTCCAATACGCCTGCGCAATATCCAGATAACGCTGCTCACCTGTCACTTCATAGGCTGCCGCCGCACCAAGAATCTCCGGAATTGTCGTGTTCGCATGCATATTTGTCAGTACATCTTTTCCTGCAAGCAGTCCGTCAAAAAGACTCTTGCGGTAATAGCGATCCATCAATGTGCGGAACATCTCGTCCTTTGTAATCCGGTACAGAATTACCCATATTTCGAGCATACCACCGGTCTCTACGTCAAGGATTTCCTGAAACTGTGCTTCTGTATATTTTCCGCTCCAGTCATAAAACCACTTTCCGAAATTCACCGCCACATCCAGTGCTTTTTTACTGCCTGCCAGCTCATACATATCCAACAGACCCATAAATGTCTTGTGAATCGTGTACTGCGGCGCCCATACCGGCTTCTTCTGTCCGATCCAATACAGATACTTTTCCGGAATCGAAGCCGCCCATTGTCCGCCATTGTCCTTCTGGCAAGCCGCCAGCTCTTCTACGATCTCCTCTGCCTTTGCACGTACCTGCTCATTGCCGGTCGCCTCATAATGCATAGCAGCCGCAGACAGCCAGTGACCGAGAAAATGCCCTCTCAGCTCACACAGCGGGGATTCCCAGCCACCATGAATGTCCTCTGGTGTCTCACTCATTTTACAGCGTCCCGCTTCCATCAGATATGGAAGCAGCAGATGTTCACTGCCCAGCTCCAGCAGATAATTTTTATTTTCCTCCCGTCTTCGCAGAAGCTCCTCGTCGCGAAGGTATACCTGTCGCCCTTTTACACCCTTTACCATGCTCATCTTCTTCGCACCTTTCTTCTTATTTATTATTCTTTCATACCAGTCATCATAACGCCCTTAACAAATGCATCCTGTGCAAACAGGAACGCGATCAGTACCGGAAGTACAGAAATAACTGAAGAGGCCATCAATACCGGCCAGTCTGTCGAGTACATACCCTTCATACTCGCAAGTCCGAGCGGCAGTGTATATTTTCTGGAATCGTTGACATAAATCAGCGGAGTAAAGTAATCATTCCATACATTCATGAAGCAGAAAATACTTAATGTCGCGATCGTCGGTTTTGCCATCGGGAAACAGATCTGCAGGAAGGTCTTGAATGGATTACATCCGTCGATCTTCGCCGCCTCGATCAGCTCATTCGGCACCGTCACGAAGAACTGACGCATCAAAAATGTACCGAATGCGGATACCGATGCCGGAAGCATCAGAGACCAGAGTGTATTTACGAGCCCGTACATGGACATCTGCAGGAAGTTCGTGATAACCGTTACGTGGAACGGGATCATCATCGTCGCCAGGTACAAAGTGAAAATTCTATCTCTTCCTTTAAAATTCAGTTTTGCAAATACATAGCCTGCTGTCGCAGATGTAAATACCTGAAAAATAACAACCCACGCTGATACCTTGACGCTGTTCAGGAAGTAAGCCAGGTAATCAAAACGGCTGGAAATCTTCGTATAGTTCTCCCATACAATCTTTTCTCCAAACAGAGTCGGCGGGAATACAAATACTTCACCAAGGCTTTTCACAGAGGATGAAAGCATCCAGATAAACGGAACAAGCATGGTGATCGCGCCAAGAAGCAAAACCAGATGCGCCACAATTTTTACGATAAGCTGTTTTCTCTTGTTGTTCATGCTATCCCTCCTTAGTAGATCTCTCTCATGCTCTTTTCCATACGCATGTTAAACACGGTAACACCCATAACGATAAAGAACAGCAGATATGCGATCGCGCATGCATAGCCAAGCTTGAAGTACTGGAATGCATTCTGATACAGATAATGCACGAGAACGGATGAGGAACGTCCCGGTCCGCCCTTTGTCATCAGCATAACCTGATCGAATACCTGGAAGGAGCTGATAACTGCCATGACAAACACGAAAAAGGTCGTCGGCTTCAGCATCGGAAGTGTGATGTAGCGGAACTGCTGCCATTTATTTGCACCATCGAGCATGGATGCCTCATAATAGCTGTTCGAAATTCCCTGCAGTCCTGAGAGGAAAATGATCATGTCATATCCGGCTCTCTTCCAGATGCCTACGATCGCCAGAGAAATGAGGGAAGTATTTGCATCCAGCAGCCACTTCGGCCCCTTAATCCCGAACAGAGACAGAAAATAATTCAAAAGGCCATAATCCGGATTGTAAATCCACTGCCATACGATCGCTACAACTACCATGGAAGTGATCGACGGAAGGAAGAATGCTGCCCGGTAAAATCTCCGGAATGCGATCTTCTGATCGAGCATAACCGCCAGCAGCAGGGAAATACACATTCCCACCGGAACGGTAATCACGGTATACAGAATCGTATTTTTTGTAACTTCCCATATAATCGGATCCTTTGCCATGTCTATGTAGTTCTGCAGTCCCACGAACTTTGGCGTGGAAAGCATATCATACTTTGTAAAGCTAAGTACAAACGTTGCCACCATCGGAATCAGCATGAATAAAAGAAAACCGATAATATTCGGTGCAAGCATGAGCCATGCCCATTTGCTGTCATCCTTAAGCTTGCTTACTTTCTTTGTTTTGACCATAATTTTCCTCCCTGTCCTGAAAAATGCATCGCTATTGCAAGTGGTGATTTCCAATATGCCGTAATGCATTTCTTTTCATCTCTATGCCTGTCGCCCTGTAGTCAGAAAAAGGGCCGCGCACCGATCACGCGGGCGCAGCCCCCTGGCATTTCTGCTTATTCTTAACCCGCCAGAACCTCCTGGATCGCTGCGTTAAT
Source organism: Lachnospiraceae bacterium (assembly GCA_902363135.1). Classification (GTDB taxonomy): domain Bacteria; phylum Bacillota; class Clostridia; order Lachnospirales; family Lachnospiraceae; genus Choladousia. The sequence goes on along the minus strand of CABIZF010000001.1, from coordinate 171,048 downwards.
TCTGGTATCAATATTTTCCAGAGTCACATCGATGTCCTGGTCCTGCTTAAAGTACATATCGGTCTCTTCTGCAATGATGTCTCTTGCCTGTGTAGACTTCTGCATAGCAGTCGGATCTACCACTGCATTCTCAAAATAATCAAGCATCAGCTTGTAGCTGTCGCCATGTACGCTGTCATCGTACCACTGAGCAACCATGTCATCCTCATACATGGAATGACGGTTCGGCATCCACAGACCGCTCTTGGTCAGTGCGCCCTGATAATCCATTCCGGAGAGGAACTGCAGGAACAGCCATGCTTCATCCGGATGCTCGGTCGTAGCGGAAATGCAGTGCAGATGTGCCTGTCCGGTCGTCAGCACTTCTCCGTAGGACGGAAGCGGAGCCATACCGACATTCATACCAGCTGCTGCCAGCTCCTGTAAAGACCAGGAACCACTGATCAGCATTGCTACCTTACCGGTCTCAAGCATCTGTGTAGCGGACATTCCGACTGCGTCCAGTGTGGAAGCATCCGGTGCGGAGCCATCCTCTACGCGGATTGCCTTGATCGTCTCAAATACTTCCTTGGCCTCCGGGCTGTTCATTGTACTTTCGGTATAATCCTCATTGTAACGGGTAGCGCCGTTGGAAAGAAGCTGAGCATTTAAGGTGTCTGCCACGGTCTCAAGTCCGTAAACACCGTAAATATCATCCGTCGTCAGCTGCTTTGCCACTTCACGGAACTCGTCGATCGTCCAGCAGTTCGCCGGATCTGCATTCGGATATTCAATGCCGGCTGCATCGAACACATCCTTATTGTAGTAAAGAATCGGAGATACGGTACAGGAAGAAATGCCGTATACATGTCCGTCTACATCCATGATCGTTCTGGAAGAATCAATAAAATCATCCAACGGATAATCCTCATTAAATTTATCTGTGATATCCATCAGTGCGCCCTTGGCTACGATATTCCGGTAGCTCTCTGCCGCTACAAACATAACGTCCGGAAGAGATCCTGCTGCTGCGGAAGACAGAAGCTTCGCATTGTATTCGGATCCGGCAAGACCCGGCGTATAGTTTACCTTGATGTTCGGGTACTGCTCCTCAAACTTTGCAATACCGTCCTGAACTGCCTGTGTCTCCAGCGGGGATGCCTCCCATCCCATAAAGGTAAGCTCTACTGTATCATCTGCGGATGCAGTCATCGGAACTGCTGCCACCATAGATGCTGCCATCGCTGTCGCCATTACTACACTGATCTTTTTCTTATTCATACCGTTCCTCCTTAAAAATTGAATTAAATACAAACCATTTTTCTTTTCCGTTTATCTCATTTTTCGCTTCCTGCAGGTCCGCTCATCTGATGTATCTATCCTATCATTTTGAATTCCAGAAACAACGTCCATATCATAACAAAAAGTGGTCAAATCTAGTTTATTGCATTCGTCCACTTTCTCCTAGACAAATCTTGTGTTAGAATACCGCTATCGGTTTTTAAGTTTATTTTTTTCTGCTTTTTCGTTTAGAACTTGTCTGCTTTTTCATGCAGAGATACATTTTTTTGCTCTGTCCGTTCATTTTTTAGACAAAATCACGAGCTTATCCGGAAAGGATCTGATATTATGTTGTATTGTATTTCTGATGCCAGCTTTCCAATGAGTTATGTATCCTCCGGAAATCTGGTCAGTGAAGGTGGATTTGTTCACCCAAGAAGAATTCTGGACACCTTCGTTTTTATCCTCGTCCAGCAAGGAACTCTACACATCACACAGGGACAGAAAAACTATTCGGTTCATTCGAATGAATTCATTATCCTGTTTCCGGACCGACTGCATTATGGCTACCGGCCCTGTGAAGGAAAGCTGTCCTATTACTGGGTTCATTTTAATGTAACCGACCCACATTACTGTATTTATAACCGAGGGGCCCTGCTGCGCCACGATGAAATTCTTAATGCCAATCCAACTGCGCTGAATACCCCCAAAACGCCTGAGCACTATCTGCTGCCGGAATATGGCACCTCTTCTTTAAGCCGACGGTTGACTTTGCTGTTTGTGCAATTACTGGACATTTCCAAGCGGCAGAATTACCGCATGACATGGAATTCTCACTATGCCCTGAGCCTGCTGCTCATGGAGCTTTCCTCAGAAGTCCTGATCACCCAGCAGATTGAAAAAAATGATATCCCCATGCAAATGCTGACGATCATTGAATGGATCCGGATTCATTACGAACAGCCGCTTACAGTTGCCGGGATTGCCGAGCGGTTCAACTACCACCCGACTTACCTGACCGGTCTCTTTAAAAAATATACCGGCTATCCGCTCATGACCTACATCAACCGCGTCCGGATCACAATTTCAAAAAACCTGCTCACGGATCAGGCTTACAAGGTGAGTACCGTTGCGCGGCTGTGTGGATTTACGGATGAGAAATATTTTATGAAGCTGTTTAAGCGTTACGAGGGGATGACTCCTTCGCAGTATCGGAATACGTTTTATCAGAAAAAGATGAACCTGATTTAAGGCATGATTTCTCCCGACTCGTACAAAAAATCCGCCAAATCCAGACTGTACCGGACTTGACGGATTTTTATATTACCTTTTTGACTTTTTATGCCGTTTACACGGTCATTCTCCACCCCGGATGATACTTATTTTTTAAGGTTCCGTTGACCAGCTTCCCCCAGCCGAGCGGATAGCCGTCTACGCAAACGAGCTGCCAGCCTTTTTTACGTTCACACGGAAGATCTTCTACATCGATGGTCTCTCCGCCCAGATAGCGGCGCACGCGTTCGTCTGCCTGTGGGAAATCAAGGACAGAAGCGTAGTCAGATGCGCGTAAGGCCATTGCAAGCGACTGCGATGGCTCGAAGCGGCCCTTGCGCAGCTCACCAAAATAGAGGCCGTTGCGAAGAAACGGGATGCCGCGGCCTGCCGGGACACGGTTCTGGATGTAGTAAACCTGGCCATTGCGGATATCCATATCCGCAAATGTATATCCGGCCGCCGGCGCAATATCCTGCAAAAACTCTTCCAGAACGGCTTCATCGGACTGCGCGCCGGTTTTTTTGCCGCCCAAGGTGAGGCGCTCTCGCGCGGGATTCTTGTCTTTTCCACGCGATTTCCGGTTTGAGTTCAAGTTATCCACACTTCTGGCTTCTTTTTTTCGTTTCCTGCTTATATCCGGAGACTCCGGTCCAGCATTTGTCTGTACTGCTTCTTCCTCTACCATCTCAGCACTGACGTTCTCTGACGACATAATGTAATTATCATTCAGGCACAGCTTGACATCTTCCTCGCCTTCTCTTTTCTTATACAGTAAGGCAAGGAAATGCCCCTCCCCTGCCATCCGGTGTGGGAAGATGCGGACACATTTTGTCAGCTCCGGATTTCCGTCGGCCAGCTCCGGACGGCCGTGCGCAAATCCCTCGTACCACGGAAGCTCTACCAGCTGCAGCTCCGGATGCTCCTGCAAAAGCGATGCGATCGTCTGCTCATTTTCTTCCGGCGAAAAGGTACAGGTCGAATACAGCAGCAGTCCGCCCGGTCTGAGCATGCTCACTGCCTGACGTATAATCTCATGCTGCGTCTTCGCACATTCCTTCACCTTTTCCAGACTCCATACTCTGGCATTCGCCAGATCCTTCCGGAACATACCCTCTCCCGAGCACGGAGCATCCACCAGGATTTTATCAAATGCCCCGGCAAACTGCTCCGCAAGCTTTGCCGGATAAGCATTTGTGACAAAGGAATTCCGGATACCGAAAATTTCCAGATTCTTGAGCAGCGCCTTTGCACGGGAAGCGCTGATATCGTTCGCCACGAGCAGTCCCTCACCCGCGAGCTTTGCACCGAGCGCCGTCGCCTTTCCGCCCGGTGCCGCACATAGATCCAGTACATGCTCTCCTTGCATCACCGGAAGGATACTGGCCGGTGTCATCGCACTCGGCTCCTGAAGATAATACAGACCCGCATAATAGAATGGATGACGCGCCGGATCATCCTCGCGCTCATAATAAAAACCATTCGGGATCCACGGGATCGGAGTCAGATGGAACGGCGCCAGTCTCTGAAACTCCTCCACACTGATTTTCATCGTATTGACACGCAGCCCGAACTTGCGCGGCTCCTCATAGGACTGTAAAAATGCCGGGTATTCTTCTCCCAGCATGTGCTCCATCCGCTCTAAAAATTCCTGTGGTAACTGTTCCAGATTCATGGTCTCTCCTCTTTCTTTATCTACTTGATGATGCCGCAGTTTTGATGTAAGTATAGCATAGACCACTGCTTTTGCCTACCTTAACCGCAAAAACAGGGACAAAGCATCTTTTTGCCCTGTCCCTGTCTGTATTCTGCTTTTTCCGTCATCTCCGCTCGTAGTGAATCTCCAGTGATGCCTTTCCGGTCAGCTCCAGACTTCTCGCATCCGGCTGGCTGCAGCCCACATAAAATACAAAGTGCGTTCCTTTTTCTTCCCGCACACCGTCTTCACCGACCACAGTAAACACATTCTTTGATACCGGGATCTCAAAGCACGCCTTCTGGCCTTCCTTCAGATGGATTCGCAAAAATCCGCAAAGCTCCGGGTGTTTTCCGGCTCTGCCGCAGTCCGTATTTTCCACATAGACCTGAAGCACCTCGTCCGTCTCCACACCGGTATTCTCAGCCTCAGCCGATACCACAATACTGCCATCCGGACGCGCTGCGATCTCCGCTCCTGTCACTGAAACATTTCCATAGGTCAGGCCATAGCCAAACGGGTACTGTGCCTTTCCCTTCATATACCGATAGGTTCTGCCCTCCATCCGGTAATCGGTGAACTCCGGAAGCTCCTCAAGAGACTCATAAAATGTCACCGGAAGCTTTCCTGACGGAGATACCTCGCCAAACAGCACCTGTGCCGCTGCCTTTCCGCCCTCGGATCCCGGATACCAGAGCTGAAGCACCGCATCAAAATGCTCCGCTGCATAAGAAAGATCAATGTCACTGCCCGCCATCAGGCAAAGCACAACAGGCTTGCCCGTCTCAGCAATCGCCTCCATAAGCTTCCGCTGTGATTCCGGGAGCAGCAGGTCTCTCTTATCACCGGACGCATAGCTGTTGCCGGTATCACCCTCTTCTCCCTCGAGCGTCTCATCCAGTCCTACGCAGAGGATAACCACATCACTGTATTTTGCAACGGTCTTCGCCTCTGAGAGCCGGTCATCCGGAAACGCCAGATTCTCCACGCGGTCGCGGAACAGATCGCAGCCCACACTCGTGAGCACGCGCACAGAGTCTCCGAGGTAATCCTGCAATCCCTCCTGAACTGTCACATACCGAGATGCAGTACCGTGGTAATTTCCGGCAAGCGCAGCCCGGCTGTCTGCATTCGGTCCAATGATGCCGATGGTCTTCAGCTTCGCCTTATCCAGTGGAAGGATGCCATTATTTTTCAGCAAAACGAAGCTCTCCTGCGCGGCTCTTCTTGAGAGAGCCAGATGTTCTGCCGATTCTACTTCTGTATATGGAATCTGATCAAATTCACTGCCGTCAATCAGTCCCAGCAGATACCGCGTCGTAAACAGCCGGACTGCCGCCTCTGTGATTGTCTCCTCGGTAACCAGTCCATCCTGTACCGCACCTAAAATGTGCAGGTACGTATTTCCACAGTTCACGTCACAGCCATTGTTGATCGCCATCGCTGCAGATTCCCGTACATTTTTCGTCACCATATGATGCTCATGGAAGTCCCGGATCGCCCAGCAGTCAGAAACAAAATGTCCCTCAAAGCCCCAGTCCTTGCGCAGGATTTTCTGCAGAGACGGACTTCCGCAGCATGGCTCTCCGTTCGTCCGGTTGTAAGCGCCCATGACCGATTCTACGCCTGCTTCCTGCACAAGCGCCTGAAATGCCGGAAGGTAGGTCTCCTCCATATCCTGCGGCGTCGCCTGAGCGTCAAACTCATGTCGGAGCGCCTCCGGTCCGGAATGCACCGCAAAATGCTTCGCACATGCCGCCGCCTTTAAGGTATCCCCATCTCCCTGTAGGCCTTCTACAAACGCCACGCCAAGACGGCTTGTCAGATACGGATCCTCTCCATACGTCTCATGGCCGCGCCCCCAGCGCGGATCGCGGAAAATGTTGACATTCGGAGACCAGAAGGTCAGTCCCTTGTAAATATCACGGTCGTTTTCGGCAGAGCTGGCATTGTATTTTGCGCGTCCCTCTGTCGCAATCACATCTGCCTCCTCCTTTAACAGCTCTGTATCAAACGTCGCTGCCATTCCGATCGCCTGCGGAAATACCGTCGCCTGACCGGCTCTGGCTACCCCGTGCAATCCTTCATTCCACCAGTTGTACGCCGGAATCCCCAAGCGTTTTAAAGCCGGTGCTCCGTACTTCAGCTGTGCTGCCTTTTCCTCCAGTGTCATCTGGCCAACCAGTGCCTCTGCCTTTTCTCTGGCCTTTTTCCTCGTCTCCTTACTGATCATACTATTCGCTCCTTCCGCTTTTTCCGACACACAGCAAGCCCGGCAATCATTGTTATCGGTACTCCTGCCTGCCTCAGTCATTTGATTTTCCGCCATGTTCTGTCATCACTATACCAGCCTCTGTTTTATTTATCTCAATAATTCTTGCTTTCTGGCATCAAAATATTGCTTTCACTATCCCCCGGTTTTTCGAACTGTCCAATTTTTTTTGTTTGTTTAATTCTCTTTTATCCGTTTTCCTTGCTTTTTTTAGTAATATTTGCTATATTATCTTATGTTGAAATCGCAATTTCTCACTACGATATCCGAATGCCAGCTATAAAAGCAATCGCCATATAAACAGCTTCCGGATATCGGCGAATCTGCGGGATTTTATCTCCGCCGCTTATCAGGACATTCCTGATACAAGCAAGTCCCAACCCACTGCTTATTGCTTTGCGCAATTGAAGCAGTGGACTTGCTTGATTCGATTAAATTTCACAGGAAAGGAGTTTTCTCGTGATTAAAAATCTGAACGGTCTTCACGAAACCGTCATCTACCGGGCAGACACTCAGATCTGTCTTCATTATAATGAGAATTCCGAATGCTATCCACCGCACTGGCACACCCCGTTTGAGCTGATTATGCCAACGGAAAATTCCTACCGTGTGCGCTGCGGCGAAACGGAGTACCTGATCCAGCCCGGGGAAATTTTAATCATCTGCCCCGGGATCCTGCATGAGCTCTTCGCTCCCGAGCACGGAAAACGCATTATCTTTCAGCCGAATCTCGGCCAGCTGCGCACAAAAGAGCTGGAGCTGCTTACCTCGATGATCCGACCGGCGATTCTGATCACGCCTGAGTCGTTTCCTCAAATTTATGCACGGGTGCATCGTATGATGCTGGAGATCAAAAATGCTTATTTCAGCGACGCCCCATTTACCGAGACGACGATCTATGCACGCTTTCTCGAAATCCTCGTGCTTGTCGGGCGCAGCCATGCGGAAAATACACAGCAGCGCTTTGATGCCCGAAATGCCAAACAGAAAGAATATATGGATAAATTTCTTGCAATCTGCCATTATATTAACGAGCATTTTACAGAAAATCTTACGCTTGAGGAGGTCGCTTCCCTCGCCGGTTTCAGCAAATATCACTTTACCAGGCTGTTCCGGCAGTATGCAGATACCTCTTTTTATAAGTATCTGAATCAGCGGCGCATCGACCACGCAAAGACGCTACTGCTCGACCCGGGTCTCTCTGTCATTGAGGTGGCGCTCGCATCCGGATTTTCCAGCCTCTCGGCGTTTCTGCGTATGTTCAAGCTTTTGAATCACTGTACCCCGACGGAATACCGGAGTATGTACCGGGATTCTGAGGGATGAAGTGTCAGCAGAACCTGATATTATCATAATGTTTGGGAAAAAATGTTTTGACCCCCTAAGTGATACCCACGAATTGCTCCGCTGCAAAGCAGCTCCCGCAATTCTACAAACAGCAGCATCATACGAAATCACAGGAGTTTATTATGAGCGATTACAAAGACCAAAAAGAACTGAAAATGGCCATGAACGGCCGAATGGGACTGATGACAGGCGGTATTATCCTTCTTGTCACTGCTGTCTCTTCCACTTTAATGTACGGCATTAACCTCTTCTCGATTGCATCCGGCGCTGCAAAAGGCGAACAGGAGTACACGGATATCCTCACCCAGGCAAATATGGATATCTCGACGGTACGGTTCATCGCAGTCTGCTTTCTCGTATTGGCATGCTGGGAAATATATTCCGGCATCTTCTGCACGATGCGCTGCAACCGGCTGGACAAGGCTAAAGGAACAAAAATAATCTCGATTGTGACGCTCGTCGCCGAGATTCTGATGCAGGCAGTGCTGTTTTTCACGCACATGATGAACCTGGGCACACTGCTGCTCGCCATCGTCGTTCCGGCCTACATGATCTGGGGCGCGACCCGTCTGGAAAAGCTCGCAAAGCTCTATCCTGACCGCAAGATCGCACTGAACACGAAAAAGGCAAAGGACGCACGCAGCGGATCGAAATCATCCGGGGCATCTGCCGCTACTGCACAGCCTGCACAAAAGAAAAGCCTGCGGGAGCGTGCAATGATGAATGCAGAGCTGCAGGAGACGGAAGAAGAAGCCGCAAAGGATGAAGCCGCGGAAGCAAAAACCGACGACACAAAGACAGCATCCGAGGAAAGCTAAAGATGCTTGATTCGGTTAAAACAGTGAGGGTGTGACTCAGTATGAGTCACACCCTCACTCTCTTAGAACTGTCTATTTCCCGACAGTCACCCTGTTCGTAACTGTCTGTTGTTAACTAAAGCATCAAACAGGCAGAGAAGTGGAGCCTGTCGCGGCTCATCCGGCTCTCTCTACCACTCATATCTCGTCAGCTGCCCCTGCAGCTTCATGTGGTCGAACTCATTCTGCCGCAGTGCTTCATAGAGCACGACTGCCACCGAATTACTCAAGTTCAGGGATCGGATCTCATCGAGCATCGGTATCCGCACTGCAGTATCCGGATGTTCTTTTAAAATTTCTTCCGGGATCCCGGCACTCTCTTTTCCGAACATGATATAGCAGTCCGGCTCATAATGCACATCGGTGTAAACCTGACGCGCCTTTGTCGTCGCCATATAGATCTTCGCACCCGGATTCTTCGCAAGAAAATCATCAAAATCCAGATAGGTCGTCACATCCAGATGCGGCCAGTAGTCCATTCCCGCCCTTTTCAGTGCTTTCTCAGATAAAGAAAATCCGAGCGGCTCGATCAGATGCAGCCTTGTCCCGGTCGCCACACAGGTGCGCCCGATATTTCCGGTATTCGCCGGGATCTCCGGCTCAAACAATACAATGTTCAGCTTTGCCATGTCCGCACCCCTTACCGGTTCCACTCGCGCAGATGGCTCACAAAACGGCTCAGACGCTCCATCGCTATCTTCAGATTTTCCAGCGAATACGCATAGGAAATCCGCACAAAGCCTTCGCCGCAGTCTCCAAACGCACTGCCCGGTACGACAGCCACATGCTCCTCCTCGAGAAGCCGCGTCGCAAACTCATCTGAGCTCATGCCAAATTCTTTGATACACGGAAATACATAAAATGCACCAAACGGCTCAAAGCAGGACAGCCCCATCTCCTTAAATGCATGAAGGAGATACCGCCGTCTCTGATCATAGGCTGTACGCATCATCGCCACGTCCTCATCCCCGTGCCGCAGTGCCTCGACCGCCGCATACTGGCTGTTCGTCGGTGCACACATGATTGCAAACTGATGAATCTTCGTCATCTGTTCTACAATCACACGTGGTCCGCAGATGTATCCGAGACGCCATCCCGTCATCGCATAAGATTTTGAAAAGCCGTTGATCGTCAATGTCCGCTCATGCATGCCCGGAATGCTTGCGATCGATACATGATGCTCACCGTATGTCAGCTCGGAATAAATCTCATCGGACAGTACAAAAATATCCTTCTCAATACAGACCTCGGCGATTGCCTCCAGATCTGCACGGCGCATTACACCTCCGGTCGGATTGTTCGGAAACGGAAGCACGAGCACCTTCGTCTTGTCGGTGATATGCGCAAGCAGCTCCTCCTTTGTCAGGCGGAACTGATTCTTCTCCTGCAGTTCAATCGTTACCGGTACACCATCCGCCAGAACGACGCACGGCAGATACGAAACATATGCCGGCTGTGGGATAAGTACCTCATCTCCCGGATCGAGCATGGCACGCAATGCCACATCGATGCCCTCGCTTCCGCCGACGGTCACGAGAACCTCATGCATCGGATCATATTCCAGCTCAAAGCGGCGCTTCAGATAATGCGTGATCTCCTCACGCAGCTCCTTCAGACCGGAATTGGACGTATAAAAGGTCCGCCCCTTTTCCAGTGTGTAAATACCTTCATCGCGGATATGCCACGGGGTATCAAAGTCCGGCTCACCAACGCCAAGCGAAATGACATCGTCCATTTCACTTACAATATCAAAAAACTTCCGGATGCCGGACGGCTGAATCGACGTTACTTTTTTTGATAATGGGTTTCTCACGGTGTCACCAGCATCCTTTCATCTTTTGATTTTTTCCCGAAAATAGTTCCGTAATCCTTATATTTTTTCAGAATAAAATGAGTCGCCGTCGATAAAACAGTATCCAGAGTCGACAGCTTATCGCTTACAAAGGAAGATACGTCCCGTAAGGTCTTGCCTTCCAGGATGACAAGCAGATCGTATGCTCCGGAAATCAGATATACTGACTGTACCTCCGGGTAATTATAGATGCGCTCTGCGATGGAGTCAAAGCCCTGTCCTCTCTGTGGTGTCACGCGCACCTCGATCAGAGCCGTCACCTTTTCAGAGGAAGTCTTTTCCCAGTCGATCAGTGTATGATAGCCGCAGATCACCTGCTCCTTTTCCATCTGTGCGACCTCGTTTGCAATGACTGCCTCACTTGATCCGAGCAGGATTGCCAGCTCACCCAGGTCAATTTTACTGTTCTTTTCCAGAAACGTTAATATTTGCTCTCTCATATTCAAGCCTCCTATACCACTCATCCTGCTTCGGCCGATCCAGATAGCGGCACTCTTCGCCGTTTCGGATCACACGATCCTTTCCGCCGGTCGCCCGACCGATAACTGCGGCAAAGATCCCCTGCGCCGCAAGATGAGATACCAGTGCCTCCCCGTGCTCTGTCCCGACGAGCAGTGCGCCCGCCGAATAGAGATAGTAGGGATTCACATCAAAATATTCACAGATTTCAATCGTCTCCTGACGCACAGGAATTTTTTTCAGATCCACTTCCAGTCCGACACCTGCCCGATCCGCCATTTCCCACAGCGCATTGAAAATACCGCCCTGAGAAAGATCATGTACCGCTGCCGTACCGAAGTGGGTGATGGCTCGAGCCACCGCCCCCACTGCCATCTGCCGATCAAATGCCTTCGCGTGCTCGATCAGTGACAGCGGATAATGTCCGCGAAGCTCCTGCTCATACCGCAGCGCCAGCGCCGCCGTACCTGCCAGAGCGATCCAGCCGGTCACGACCAGGTCGTACTCCGGTCGGAGCCGCTCGTCCTGACGGCACTGCTCCTTTGTCGCGCGTCCGATACCGGTCACGCTGTACATCGGCGCGATTACACCGGAAGATATCTGTGTATGTCCGCCGATGATCTGAGCATGCTCAGCATCTGCCATCTCGGCACAGGCTTTCATGTCCGCCTTCAGCCTGCCTTCCTCATACTCTGTGGGCAACACTGCCGATATCTGAAATGCGACCGGCTCCGCGCCCGCCGCCGCCAGCCCATTAGCCGCCGCCACGATCAGCTTATCCGGCGCATGCTCAAAGCCCGGCACTGTATTTACCGTAGAAAAAAGGGTCACACAGCCGGCCTCTTCCATAAGCGCCGCGCAGTCTGCTCCGTACTCCAAAGTCCCAGCTTTGTTCTGATGATTTTTCTGTACTGTCTGCTGCAACGGACGCAGTACCGAGCGCTTCAGCGCCCGCTCTGAAAGCTTTCCTTCCTGCATGCCCTCACCTCTTTCCATATCCGGCAGATGTATATCTTCTGCCATGCTTACTGTATGATCTGCACATCCCCGTCTCCGGAGGATGTCGCCGCATCGGTCTCCGGCGGATCTACCATCTGAGACGCATCAGTCTGCGGTGCATCGGTCTGTGGCGCATCGGTTTGTGGCGCCTGCGTCTCCGTCTGCTGCGGCACTCCGTTCGCCAGCAGATTCTGTACCTGCGTCAGATCATTGTTTGCAATCGCTGTACTCAGCGCGGAGCTCAGTGCCTGATTGCTCGTGACGATACCGACCTCATAGATCGCCGGAGATGCCTGATAGGTACTGCTGTTGACCTGTACCGTATCGGTAAGCACACCGTCCACATAAATTTTCTTCCAGAGCACAGCTGACATGCCCTGATGCGGCGTCTGCACCTGTGCAAAATAGCCGACATTCTGATCCGTCTTCGCCACCAGCTTGATGTTCGTCGCCGGATCGGTCTGTGAAAGGACTTCACTGACGAACTCAATAGAGCGATTCGCCGGTCTGGTCTCCTCACCAAAAATCGTAAAGGTCAGTGTCCCATAATATGCCGCCCCCGCAATGTAGACCGGGCTGTCCTTGTCATTCGTAAATACAAAATCCATGACACCCTCTGCGATCGCCGCATCCTTGGACGGATCCACATAGCCGACGAGCATCGTGTGGTTCGAACGGGCATCAACCTCAAGCTCTGCCTTGAGCACCGCATTGTATAAGGTCGTGGACACCTGACAGATACCGCCACCGTAGGAATCGACGACCTGCCCCGCCTCATAGGACGGTGCCAGCTCATAGCCGTTTTCCGCGTTAAACGGAACGACTGCATCGGTCACGGAAAAGCTCTCACCCGGCATCAGTAAAGTACCGTTGATCTTCGAAGTACCGTTTTCGACATTCTGCGCTCTTCCGGAAGAGGATGCAGAATAATCGGTCGTCGCCGTCCCGAGCACATCGGTCATCTTAGAAAGCGTCTCTGCAGTCACCTGCGGGGACTCCCGCTCAACCGTCGCCTCGATCGTGATGTCCTCAGCCTTCCACTCGCCAATCGCCGCCTGCACTTCTTTCAAGGTCGCCTCTGCATCCAGCGTCAGGCCGTCTGTCCCGCCTTCGACATAGAGCTGTCCGTCGTCCCCCATATAAACGGAGCCCTCAACCGGATCCGAATTATAAGCGTTGCAGGAATCAACAAACGCCTCCTCCAGAGATGAATCCACAGTATATTCAATCTCATAGCGTGAATTTTCATTTTGGAGACTCTTCTGTTCCTTATACCGGCGGATGATGTTGCCGGTCGTCCCGATCTGGCTGATCTCCTGTACCAGATCCGGATTGTCCCATTTCAGCCCGAGCTCCTTTAAGGTCTTTGTGCTCTGCTGTTCGCCCATCTGAATGGTCACCGTCGTATCTTCCAGCGCTCTGACCTGACCCTCTACATACTGCTCTGCTTCCTTCGCCGTCATACCGCCGACATCCTGATCTCCGATATAGACGCCGTCGCTGATGACATCAGAGTCTGCCGCTGCCGCCGGAACTGCGGATATTATCGCAGCTGCCGCAGTCACAGCAAGCGCTGTCCATAAATTTTTTCGCATAATCCTCCTGTCCTGCTACTGCAAATTTCTCATTGCGTATGTCTGAAAATATCTTAGTACAAAAATGCTCCTGCCACCATTCCGATGACCATCGCAGCTACGATCACGATGACGATCACCGCCGCAATTTTCTGCTTTGTCTTGGAACTGTTAAAATTTATCATAGCTATCTCCTTATAATCTTGCCATACTGCAGAATGATCCCGTCTATCATCCGGGATGCCTCGCTTTTTGTCAATGTGTCAATTTTTACATTACTCTCTATTCTATGATATTTTAATAAATCACGCAAGTATCCTTTTTGTGAATTTGTGATGGCGCTCTCCTTCTTCACATGAAAGCAAAGTGGTGACGGTGCAAACAGCGCTGCTTGCTGTTCTCCGAATTCTTCCCACAGCCGCTGATAAACTCTGGCCGCCGTCAGCGCGTCATCCAGTGCCCGGTGATGATGTTGCTGCGATATTCCAAAATATTCTGCGACCTTGTCCAGAGACCGGCTCGGAAGCTGCGGCAGACAGGCACGTGCAATCATCAGCGTATCGATCCCGTCCCGCTCATAGCTGCCTCCGATATTCTGCACATTTCGCTTCATGAAGCCATAGTCAAACAAAATATTATGTCCCAGCAGCGGCTTCTCTCCGGAAAATGCCAGAAAGCCCTCCACGGCCGGCTTCATCTCCGGGCTTCCCGCCACCATATCCTCTGTGATGCCGGTCAGCTCCCGGATACGCTCCGGAATCTCCACGCCATTATCAACAAATGTCTCGTAGGTTCCTGTGACCTCTCCATTCTCAACCATTACTGCACCGATTTCCAGAATCCGGTCCTTCGTTGCGCTCAGCCCTGTCGTCTCAAGGTCGAGCGCGATATATGTATGCTGCATATTTTCTCCTGTCAGGCGGATATTCGCAATCCGCTTCGCTACTTAATCTTCCCGCAAACGGGTCCATCCTTAAGATATGTCATAACCGAATGCTGCTTCGCAGCTTATCAGGATTGGCTTGCACCACTGCTTATTGCTTCACGCACTTGAAGCAGGGGACTTGCTTGATTCGGTTCAATTGCACTGAGCAAAAATCAGTGGGGAGTACCTGCACCTGTGCGTCTCCCGTGAGCACATCCCGCTTCTCATAGCAAAACAGCACCCACTGTCCGTCGCGCCTTGTCCGGCTGCTATCTGATCCCGGTCTGTTTTCCATCCCGGTCATCGGTTCTGTCCCGCAAGACCGTTTCACCGGCTCCGCCTGTACCTCCGGCGACACCTTCGCCAGACGGCAGTGCTCAAAATATTCCAGATGCGTCATGCGCATCAGCTGCTTCCAGCTCCGATCCGCCAGCTCCGGCAGATAGTGATGTGCTGCTTCTTCCTTCTTATAAAATTCAATCACCGCGTCCTTCTCTTCATTCTGATCAGGAGCCCAATCCGGCCGGCTCTTCGCATTCTCCCTCAGATACAGATCCAGCGTCAGCAGTTCATCAAAGCAGGCAGGATCTGCCGGCTCTTCGCTTCTTCCGCGAAAGCGCGGCATGCCGGCCTCTGTCCGTTCATCCACTGCATGCAGAAACCTCCGCAGGATCTCCAGCCGCTGCAGGCGTGACCACGATTTCCCATTCAGCCCCTCCTGCCCATAATAATCCGCCAGCGCCTCATACAGCTCGATCGGTCGTGTAAAGAGCTGCTGTGCCGCCCGAATCGTATTGCGGTACTGCAGGCTGTTGTAATACACCTCCAGCATTTCTTCGATCTCCTTCAGACGCAGGAGCTCATCACAGGTAATCCATTTTGTCGCAAGCACCTCGTAGGGCGGCGTACTGCGGTATACCAACCCATATTCCTCTGCCCTCTCATACATCTCTGAACCACGCAGCACCTTCAGAAACCCGAGCTGCAGCTCCTGCGGATACAGCTGATATACCGTATCAAACGAGTTACGGAAGCTCTCGAAATCCTCATAGGGAAGCCCCGCGATCAGATCCAGATGCTGGTGGACATTGTGCGCCTGTGCGATCTGCGTCACGTTCTCTGCAATCTCGGCAAACGGCGCGGTACGGTGAATCGCCCGCAGTGCATCCGGATTTACCGTCTGCACTCCGATCTCCAGCTGTAAAAGTCCCGGCCGCAGCGTTTTCAGCACCTCGATCTCCTCCTCATTGATCAGATCTGCCGATATCTCACAGTGAAAATTCGTCACGCCATTATCATGATCCCGCAGAAAACGCCACAGCTCCAGTGTGCGCGCATGGCTGCAGTTAAAGGTACGGTCTACAAATTTTACCTGCTTTACATTCCTCGAAAGAAAATACAGCAGCTCCTTCTTCACCAGCTCCATGCTCCGGTATCGGACGCGCTTATCGACAGAGGAGAGGCAGTAGCTGCAGGAAAACGGACAGCCACGGCTCGTCTCGTAGTAGAGGATACGATTTTCAAATTTTTGCAGATCCTGATAAACAAATGGAAGGTGGTCGAGATTCCGGGTGGGAATCAGCGGTAATGTGCTCTGAAACGCTGATCCATCACCGGTCTCCTGCTCCCCGACATCTGAAACACCGGCAGCTTCCTCCTGCCTCACCCTTGCTGACTCGCGAAACGCGATCCCCGGTATCTGCTCCAGTGTCCCGTTTTTTCCTATATAATAGTCCAGCAGCCGGTAAAAGGTCTGCTCTCCCTCTCCAATCATCACACCGTCAAATGCCGGATTCTGACGCAGAAAATGCTCCGCATCGTAAGTCACCTCCGGCCCTCCGGCCCAGATCTTCAGATTCGGTAGTACCTTTTTCAGGGAAGCCGCCGTCTCCGTCACCTCACGCCGGTTCCAGATATAGCAGGACATCAGCAAAAGCTCCGGCTTCCGGCGATAGATTCCTGCAAATATTTCATCCATCTGATGGTTGATCGTATATTCCGCAAGCTCCACCTGATCTTCATATATTCCGGCAGATGCCTTCAGGCTGTACACTGCGAGATTGGAATGGATGTATTTTGCATTGATTGCCGTCAGTAAAATTTTCATGGCCACCGATCTCCTTTTTATGTTCCCGTCCTTACTCTCTTCGTAAAGCGGACATTCGCAATCCGCTTCGCTACTTGCTCATGAACGCAGTCGCTTCGCGATCTGTCAGTGGGAGCTTTCAACTCCCACTGACATAAGCATCCCCCTCACCCGCCGCTTAGTGCTCCGCGCACTTGAAGCGGGGGAATGCTTATCTGCGTTCAAAAATGCCTTGGGCTACAGCAACCGGATTCGGGTGAGATATATCGCAAAGTGGGATGTTTATCCACGCGCCAGCTTCGCCTTCACGCTCGGATATTCGTCCAGATCCGTATACGGCAAAAACTGTGCCGCATGCATTTTCTCGACAAAATCTCCTGCATTGCCAAACTGGACGTATGTGATTTTCTTCACCAGCTCCGTTGCCCGCACTACAAGGTGCCAATCCAGCAGCAGCTTCTGTGCACCATCCAGAGAGGAATTGCCGAGCATAACAAACTTCTCGCGCGGCAGATCCGGGTACATGCCGATCGTGATCGCCGACTCCAGATCCAGATATTTTCCAAACGCGCCTGCAAGATAGAAATGCACGATGTCGTCCGTATGCAATCCGAACTCCTCGATCAGATACGCGACCATCGTATGGGCCGCTGCTTTCGTGCGGATAAATTCATGAATATCGGTCTGGGTAAATACCAGATCCTCCTGCTGTTTGGACTCCGCTGCCCATGCATAGCAGACAGCAGCCTCCTCCCGCTCCTCGTCCAGGTGATTTTTCACCCGGATAATCCGCGAAGATGCGTCTGGATTCAGATTTCCAAGTGCATCCACCCAGCCGTTTAAAAACATCCCCGCCAGCAGCTCCACAATGCCGGAGCCGCAGATTCCCCGCGGCTTTTCATCTCCAATCACATGCAGCATCAGATCATCCTTCTGAACCGTCACCCGATCAACGGCCCCGGTATCCGCCCGCATTCCATATCGGCTGATGCCGCCCTCCAGCGCCGGTCCTGCCGCCCCTGCGCCGGCGAGCAAAAACTCGGAATTGCCGGCCACCAGCTCACCGTTTGTCCCGATATCTATAAATACGGACAGCTCCGGCGACTGATCCAGCCCTGCTGCCAGCAGCCCGCTTATGATATCCCCGCCAAGATAGTTCGCGGCCGACGGAAATGCATACACATAGCCCGGCAGCTCAAGCCCCAGCTCTTTTGCCCGTACAAAGCCAGGCTGCTGCGCGACCGGTGCAAACGGCGTCTCAAATACCGGCCAGGGAGACAGCCCCAGAAGCAGGTGGATCATCGTCGTATTGCCGCCAATCACCATCGCGCCATACTGATCCTTTGGGATCCCGGTCACTTCCTCACATGTCCGGATCAGTGCGTTGAATCCCTCCGCCGTCTTTTGCTGCAGCTCCTCCAGATGCTCCGGCTGGTCCTTCGTATAAAAAATACGGCTTAAAATCTCTTCTCCATACGGGATCTGTGGATTAAAGGCAGTCTGCTGCGTCAATGCCTCTCCTGTGTGCAGATCCACTACCTGCATCACGAGTGTCGTACTCCCGTAGTCGGCTGCCAGCCCGTAGAGCTGATCCGTCGTATCACCGGCCTCAATGTCCAGAATCTCCCATACGCCATCATGAAATCCCATAAGGAGCGTCACCTTCCACCCGGCCTTTCGGCACAGCGGATACAGCTTTCGCATCACCTGCAGCGGCATCACAGCTGTCGTATACTCACCGGTCAGCCCGTCAAGGATCCTCTCCCGGTCTCCGCGCGCATCCTCCTCCGTCGGAGGCGCAAGCTCCAGATATATTTTTCTGCACAATGGGTGTCGCTCCATTTTCTCATCTCCATACTCTGCCATGTCGGTATTGATTTCTCATTTCTGCCGCCTGTGCACCGCTTTGACTGCATTCATTTTCTACAGGCTCTCCATTACCGGCCATTGTACCACATTCCGTTGAAAAAGAACAGCGCGTAAAAAACCATTAAAAAAGAACACTGTTCCAGTTAATCCCGTAACAGTGTTCTTTTATTATGTACTACAGCACCAGCTTCGCCGCACCGAAGATACCTGCGTCATTTCCAAGTGTCGCAAGTGCAAACTTTGTCGTCTCCTTGCACGGTGTAAAGGCATATTCCTTAAACGGGTGGATGATATAATCCAGAAGAATCGGGCCTGCCTTGGATACGCCACCGCCGATTACGATGATCTCCGGATCCGCAACCGTCGAAAATGTCGCCAATGCTTTGCCCAGATAAGAGCCGAATTTCTCTGCCACCTGAATTGCAATCGCATCATTTTCTTTTACTGCATCAAATACGGTCTTTGCTGAAATATTTTCCTTTTCACGCATCACCGACGGAGCATCCGTTGCTGCCAGCGCTTCCCGTGCAAGTCTCGCAATACCGGTCGCGGAAGCTACCTGCTCCAGACAGCCGTGATTGCCGCAGTTGCATGCCTCCTGCATGCCGTCAATGACATGCGCATGTCCGATCTCGCCGCCTGCTCCATGGCTGCCTGCGATCACCTTATCATTGATAATGATACCGCCGCCGACACCTGTACCGAGTGTCACCATGATCATATTATGGTGACCTGCTCCGCCGCCCTTCCAAAGCTCGCCAAGTGCGGCTACATTGGCATCATTTCCTGCCTTTACAGTCAGGCCGGTCATCTTAGAAAGCTCTTTTTCGATCGGAGTGAAGCCCCAGTGCAGATTGACCGCTACCGGTACCTCGCCCTGATCATTGACCGGACCCGGTACGCCAATGCCGACACCGGCGATTTCCTCTGCATTCAGCTGCTTCTCATCGATCTTTGCCTTGATCGTCGCTGCCACATCTGGAAGGATATTCACACCATTGTCTTCGGTGCGCGTCTCGATCTCCCACTTATCCAGAACTTCACCGTCAACAGTGAAAAGTCCGCATTTTACCGTTGTTCCTCCTACATCAATTCCAAAACAATACTTCTTCATCTCTACTCCTCTTTCTGCTTTCCCGCATTTTTCATGATACTGTTCTGCACGCGGTTGTACAGCTCCTTCGCCGCGTTGTAGCCCATCTTCTTCTGGCGGTGGTTGACTGCTGCTGCCTCTACGATCACGGCCAGGTTCCGGCCGGGACGGATCGGCAGTGAATGGCAGACGACCTGATTGCCCAGAAACTCGGTATACTCCTCCTCCAGGCCAAGGCGGTCATATTCCTTTTCCCGATCCCATTCCTCCAGCTTGATAACCAGATCAATGGACTGCGTATTCTTGACGCTCTCGACTCCGAACAATGTCTTTACATCAATGATTCCGATACCGCGCAGCTCGATAAAATGTCGTGTGATATCCGGTGACGATCCGATCAGCGTCGCATCACTGACCTTTCGGATCTCCACGACGTCATCCGTAACGAGACGGTGTCCGCGTTTGATCAGCTCCAGCGCCGCCTCACTTTTTCCGATGCCGCTCTCGCCCATAATCAGCACGCCCTCACCGTAAACATCGACCAATACGCCATGAATGGAAATACACGGTGCGAGCTCAACATTCAGCCACCGGATGATCTCTGCCATAAACGATGACGTCGTCATTTTCGTCATAAATACCGGCACCTCATACTGCTCCGCCAACCGAAGCATGTCCTCATCCGGCTCTGTCATCGTCGTATAAATAATACACGGTACATGATAAGAGAGAAATTTTTCATATACCGGAAGCTTCGCCTCCCTCGGAAGATGCTCCAGATAAGTATACTCTACATATCCGATAATCTGTACACGTTCTGAGTAGAAATGATCAAAATATCCGGTAAGCTGAAGCGCCGGACGGTTGATCTCTGACGTCACGATCTTCTTGCCCGCCATGCTGATATTCGGAAGCAGATTTATGAGCTTCATCTTATCCGCCAGCTTTTCAATCGTTACACTGCTAGCCATTCTTTGACCTCCTGAAATTTCGGCAGTCTCGTCCTACGACATCATTCATTTTTGTCGAAATATTCCCGAATATTTTTTCGGCAAATCCTTTTCTTCAGCAAAACCTCAATGGTATCGCAGACTGACTGCAAACTATACGTATATTATAAGTAATCCTTCTGGATTTGTCCACTGTATCCAAAACAAAAATGGTGCGGAAATTGTCTGAATCTGTCATTTCCGCACCGGCTCTTTATTTCACTTTTCCAAATTTCTGAAATGCATCCTTTTGTACTATCTCTGCAGCTTCTCTACGATATTTGATTTACACGGATTGCCGTTTTTCATTTGCATCACCTTGTTCTCAATCCAGTTTTGCGAAATCCGGAATCGGCATTTTTTTGCCGCCTTCCATTGCCGAAAGATGTGCACAGATACCGGTTGCAGTCCAGTAAGCGCCTTTTATGTCATCAATGAGAGGCTTTCTGTCCTCCACGATAGACATGATAAACTCGTGGATCATATGTGGATGTGATCCTCCATGTCCACCGCCCTGCTTAAAGGAAAGATGCTCGTTCTCGTCGTTATATACGGTTTCCGTTGTAAAGAAAGCAATCTCCTCCGGCAAACGGTATCCGTAATCAGGAACCTTGATTCTCCGTTCGATAATCTCGCCTCCTCTGGCAAACCGGTCCGGATCGCCATCAATATCGATCATATCTTGCTGAATATCACCGGTTCTCTCATACAGAACAGGATCCTCGTCCGATAATTGCTGCCACTCAAAGCTCTTCTTGCTGCCGTAAACCCGGAAGCACTCCTGATAGCTTCTGGCCACTTCATAAAGAAAGCGCTCCATCTCAATCGTAACATCAGAATCCTCAAGATTGATAAATGCCGATTCAAAGGCAAACGGGCACTGATACTTTTCTTTTAATGCGTCTCTGACACGACCGGAGCCTATGCCATATACAGATACCGGTTTTTTATCAAGCATCATAAGACATGGGCCGACTGCATGGGTCGGATGCATTAACGGCGGAAATCCTTCCCAGTATTCCGGCCAGCCTTCCATATCCTGGTAATGGGCGCAGGTCATGTACTGGAGCTTTCCTAACTCGCCCTTCTTATATAATTCCTGTACATAAAAGAATTCTCTGCCAAAAACGGTCGTTTCCAAGAACATATAATTCTTTCCGCTTTTCTTTCGCGCTTCGATCACTTCGTATAATTCGTCGATACTCATGCCCATAGGAATCGTACATCCGCAATGTCTTCCGGCATTTAAAGCTTTGATTGAAAGCTCGGCATGGGACGCTGGAGGCGTGCATATATGGATCGCATCAATCGAAGTATCCTTCAGCATATCATCCAGATTGGTGTAACAATCCTCTGCGGGAATGTGAAACTTTTCCGCGCAGGTGGCCAGAAGTGAACGGTTATAATCGGCAACCGCAACGCTTTCAACGTTTGGATGCCGCTGATAAATAGGCACAAATTCCATTCCAAAGCTGATCCCAACGATACCGACTTTAATCTTTTTTTCCTGCATATATAATTCCTCCTTAAGATAATAAAAACATGGTCTGTGATAAAAACGGAAGCGTAATTGCCCAGATCGTATGCAGATTCAGCTTTGCAAGCTGTATATACATCTGAATCAGTGTCAGCTGAAACGAAACCATCATAGATGTCAGCATACAGGTAAAGATCAGCTTTTTCCCCGGAAACCGGAGCTTTGCGAGCGCATATCCGGCCATAGTAGGAAAAAGCAGGTTGCCGATCACAACGATTGCGGTAGATGCAAACGTATTCCAGTACCACTTTAAAATCGGATACTGCGTAAACAGCTCTGTGACATGCTCCCACCACTTAAATCCCAGATTTTGAAGTGGGGGCTTCTTGCTCAATGGCTCTACTGAGCCAAGTATCTACAAGCTATCCTCGCGTGCCCCGCGATTTTTTGCCCGAACACGGGCGTATTTTCTTACTTATTCCCCGGACACGGACAGCTTTACGCAGCCAGCATCCTTCTTGCCTCTTCACGGATGTTGATTGCTGCATTTCGGTCTCTGTCCATTTCATTTCCACACGAACAGCGATAAACTCTTTCGGATAATTTCAGCTCTTTTTTTATTTTCCCGCATTTACTGCATTTTTTGCTTGAAGGGAAAAAGCGGTCTGTCTTTACTAATTCCTTTCCCTTCCAGGCAAGCTTATAATCCAGCATATTCCGGAACATCCCGTATCCATTATCCTGTATACTTTTTCCAAAATGCAGGCACTGGCTCATCGCTTTCATATCAATATCTTCTACCGCGACTATATCGTACTGGTCTGTGATCCTGCGGCTCAGTTTATGCAGATAGTCTCTTCTCTGGCTGCGTATTTTTTCATGGCACCTGGCAACTTTCTTTTTCTGCCGCACATAATTGCAGCTCCCTTTTACACATCTCGACAGTTTACGCTGTTCCCTTGCCAGCCTTTTTTCATTTTTTCTGAAGAATCCTGCTTCTTCCATCTCAATCTCTTCTGAAAACACTGCCATCCCCTGCATCGCATAATCAATCCCAAGTATTTTGGCGTTGCTGTAATCCTTATCTGCTGTTTGGTTTTCGCAGCTGTATCCTTCATACAGCAGACTTGCAAAATACTTTCCGGATGGCTCCATACTGACGGTCACTGATTTCAGATGGCAGTTTTCTGCAGGCTCCCTGTGTTTTTTCATGGAGACCCATTTTAATTTTGGAAGCCGGATCCGGCTACCTTCTACAAGAATATTTCCGTTGACCACATTTGTTGTATAGCTGTTTTTAGAGTGATGTTTTGACTTGAAACGTGGAAATCCAACCTTCGGATCACGGAAAAAGTTTTTATATGCTTTCTCCAGATGAAGCTGTACATTTGCCAGTGCCAGCGAATCTACTTCTTTCAGAAACGTATACTCTTTTTTATACATGGCTGGAGTATTTTTTAACATCTTCTTTGTCTTTTTATACTCCTGGATCTTGTCATTAAGCATTTGGTTGTACAGGAAACGGCAGCAACCAAATGTTTTTCCAAGGAATATCTTCTGTTCTTCTGTTGGATAAATACGGTAACGATATGCTATGTTCAATGCTTTTTCTCTCCCTGGGTTTCGATGTATTGACGGATTACTTCTACCGGTGCCCCTCCTGCCGTCAAAAGGCAGAAGCTCTGGCTCCAGAATGCTTCCTTCCAAAGTTTTTCCCGGATTTCCGGATACTCTTTTTTCAGCAGCCTGCTACTGGCACTTTTATAAGCATTGATAAATTTACTGAGTTCCGTTTTAGGCTGTGCACGAAACATTACATGCACATGATCAATATCATGATTCCATTCCTCCAAAACAATTCCATACCGTGGGGCAATATATTCCCATATTTCTTTTGCTCTTTCTGAAATTGGATCATTGATAACTTTTCTTCGATATTTTACCACCATAATCAGATGATAATACATCAAATATACTGAATGTGCATTGTGATCTGTTTTTTTCCATAGAATCAGTCCTTTTTTCGAATATTTATTTTATCGACTGATTCTATTATACCATAAATCGCATTGCAGAGCAAGCGTTCTTTTTTATTTGCAATTCATCTCCCACCTGTAGAGGACGGAAAATTCTTGCTATATATTATGTTAAAATTATCCAGTGTCCAGACACTGATCGGCGCCCACGTCTGCACATATCGGTATGGCAGAAGTGAATTATAAAACACATATAAAATCGGCAGAAGGAATATCAGTGCCAGTAAAATTAATACCGTATATTTTGCAATGCAAAGAAGTGTCCTTTTCATTTAATCCTCCCCTCTGCTGACCAGCATACGTACTAGGGACAGCGCAAAAATAATAGCAAGCAGTACCATCGCTGCCGCACTTCCGTATCCCATGTCCATATAGCTGAAGGACTGCTGATACAGGAACGTAACTACCGTGCTCGTAGATCCGGCCGGTGAGCCAAGCGGGCTCTGCTTCGAAATTGCCGCGATCTGATCGAAAATCTGAAACGCATTGATCATTCCAAGGGTAATGACCAGATAAGTCGTCGGCTTTACAAGCGGGAATGTGATATACCAGATGCACTGCGCCTTATTTGCCCCGTTAATTTTGGCCACCTCGTATAATTCCGCCGAAATATTCTGCAGACCGCTGATGTACAGAATCATATAAAAGCCTATCTGCTGCTATACATATCTTCGCTGATTCCCTGATAATCCTTCCGTAAAATATCCATAATCTCAGAGTCAAGGTACGGGAATTCAGAAAGCTTTATAACGCTATCACGCAAAGCAACACAATTCCAATAATTGCAAGATACCCGAAAAAGATTTTCTTTCTGATAGACATATCCTGAAATATATATCGATACTTCTTTCTTGCTTTTTCCATCACTGTTCCTCCGTCACCTCCGGTGCCTTCCCCTTCCCACCCTCGGTGTGGAAGAAATCATACACCTGCTGCGCGCTGCGGGCGTTCATGGATTCGGCGTTGGCGAGCTCTTCAAAGGAAGCATCGCGGATCGCCTCAAGGGATTTAAATGTGCGCATCAGCGCTTTGCGGCGGGTCGGGCCAATCCCCTCGATATCATCGAGAATAGAGTGCACCTGTCCCTTGCTGCGCAGGCTGCGATGGTACTCGATGGCGAAGCGGTGCGCCTCGTCCTGAATCCGCGTGATGAGCCGGAAGCCTTCCGAGCGGATGTCGATCGGCACCTCGACATTATTGTAATACAAACCGCGGGTACGGTGAAAATCATCCTTGACCATACCGCAAACCGGAATCGAGATGCCAAGCTTATCAAGGACGCGCAAGGCGACGTTGACCTGCCCCCGTCCGCCGTCCATCATGATGAGATCCGGGAATCGGCTGAAGCTACCCATCTCATAGCCCATTCCCTTTTCATCCAGCTCGCGGCGCTCCTGCAGACCATGGGAAAAACGGCGGGTCAGCACCTCCTCCATACTTGCATAATCGTCCACTCCCTGTACGGACTTGATCTTGAATTTACGGTAATCGCTGCGCTTCGGCTTTCCCTTTTCATAGACGATCATCGAACCGACGGACTCAAAGCCGCTGATATTGGAAATGTCGTATGCCTCCATGCGCATCGCCCGGTCCACGCCGATCAGATCCTCGATCTCATGTACCGCTCCGATCGTCCGGCCCTCCTCGCGCTTGATCCGTTCGCGGTCCTGCCGCAGTACGATCGCCGCATTTTCCCGCGCCATCTCGACCAGCTTTTCCTTCGTTCCCTTCTTCGGAATCCGCAGGTAAACCTTTTGTCCGCGCTTCTCACTCAGCCATGCCTCCACAAGCTCATGATCTTCGATGTCCGTCTCCAGCATCAGCTCCTTCGGCACAAACGGCGTCCCGGCATAATACTGCTTCACAAAGCTGTTCAGGATCACGGATTTGCTATCCTGAAGCGCCACACGCAGGAAAAAGTGTTCCCGGCCAATCATTTTTCCGCCCCGGATGAAGAATACCTGCACGACTGCGTCGGCATTTGCTACCGTATCGTCCGCATCGTCGACCGCGAGTGCAATCACATCCTTATCCTCTCCGTCCTCATTCGTGATCTTCTGGCGCTCGGATACCTGGTGGATGCTTCGAATCAGATCCCGGTACTCGATCGCTTTTTCGAATTCCATCTCCTCCGATGCCTGATTCATCTTCTCTTCGAGCATTCTGACGACCGGCGCATGGTTTCCTGCGAGAAAATCGACCGCCTGCGCGACGGATTCCCGATACTGCTCCTTCGTGAAACTGCCCTGACACGGTGCATTGCACTGCCCGATGTGATAATACAGGCACGGGCGCTCCTTGCCGATGTCGCGCGGAAACGTCTTGCTGCAGCTGCGAATCTTATAAAGCTTCTTGATCAGGTCGATCGTATCCTTGACTGCCCCCGCACTTGTATATGGTCCAAAATAGCGCGATTTGTCTTTTTTCATCGTGCGCGAAAAAAGCACCCTCGGGTACTCCTCTCCGAGCGTCACCTTGATGAACGGGTAGGTCTTGTCATCCTTCAGCATCGTATTGTATTTCGGACGATGCTCCTTGATCAGGTTGCATTCCAACACAAGCGCTTCCAGCTCCGAATCCGTCACGATATATTCAAAGCGCCGGATCCGCTCGACCATCTGTAAAATTTTCGCACTTTTGTTGCGGCTGCTCTGAAAATACTGGCGTACTCGGTTCTTCAGGCTGATCGCCTTTCCGACGTAAATGATATCGTCGTGTTCATCGTGCATGATGTAGACTCCCGGCCGTCCCGGCAGTTTTTTCAGCTCTTCTTCTATATTAAAATGAAAGGTATTTTCTGTCATCTGATCCTTTTCCATTGATGCTCTTCCTTTTCCTGTACCCGCTGCAAACCATGCCATTTTCCCTGAAAAACACTTCCCATTTCTTTTATGATTCCTTCATTTTTCTTTCAGGAATTAGTCACTGATTAGACACATTTTTCCAATATACTTTCAGTATCAAATGAAGTCATCCAGTACATGGCGCGTCGGTATTGCAAATGGCTTCGCCTAACAATTATCTTAACCCAAACAACTATCTTATTTTTGGTTAAGTTTTCATACATTTTTCTCTTCTTGAGGGGGTATCATTTCGGTATCCCCTCCTCCTTTAAAACTTCCGAATCTGATCCTCTTCCTCCCCGGCCGCCTCACTGATTGAGCGTATCTCCACATAATATCCGAACTGCTCATTTACTTTGATATAGACCCGGTCGCCTACCTTATGTCCCATCAGCGCTTTCCCGAGCGGAGACTCGATACTGATCAGACCGCTTAAGGAATTGCCGCGCACACTCGTCACGATGCGATAAGTCTCTGTCTCATCGTCATCCTCACAGTATACCTCAACCGTCTTATCCAGCCCGACTTCGTCTGCCTTCGAGTGGTCGGTGATCACGTTTGCTGTCTTCAGCATACGCTCCAGATAGCGGATCCGGCTCTCGTTGATATTTTTATCCTTCTTCGCCGCATGGTATTCAAAGTTTTCACTCAGATCTCCGTGCGCCCGCGCCTCTTTGACCGCCTCGATCGCTTCCTTTCGCACAACCAGCTTCCGGTACTCGATTTCCTCCTGAATTTTCTTTACGTCACCCTCTGTCAACTGTTCCCGCATATGTTAATAACCTCCTGCTTTCTTTTGTAAAGCGGACATTCGCAATCCGCTTCGCTACTTGCTCATGAACGCAGTCGCTTCGCGATCTGTCAGTGGGAGCTTTCAACTCCCACTGACATAAGCATCCCCCCTCACCCGCCGCTTAGTGCTCCGCGCACTTGAAGCGGGGGAATGCTTATCTGCGTTCATTTTACTTCAGCCCGTGTACGGTACCTGTATAAAAATGACTGAAAAGCGGGGATGGCATGCTCCATCCCCGTCTCCATCCTGACTTATTTTACGCTCGCAACAAACCGCCGGAATGCTTCCTTGCCTTCCGGTGTCCGCTTGTAGACACCGGCATGCTCCAGCACCTTCATAAAGACAATGCCGACCTCGTCCTCGATAATCTTGTCGATCGTCTCATCGGAAAAGCTGCCATATTTCTGCTTCAGCTCCTCGACCCAGTCCGCATGCTTGCCAAGCTCCTCGTCGTCCCGGATGTCGCGTCCGCTGACCATCGCGCGCTTTAAATGCTCCAGTTCATCCTTCAGACGGGCCGGAAGTACAGCCAGTCCCATCACCTCAATGAGTCCGATATTCTCTTTTTTAATATGATGCAGCTCCGCATGCGGATGGAATACGCCAAGCGGATGCTCTTCGGTCGTGATGTTGTTGCGGAGCACGAGATCCAGCTCATATTTGCCGTCCCGTTTCCGCGCGATCGGCGTGATCGTGTTGTGCGGCTCGCCGTCGGTCTCCGCATAGATAAACGCCGCCTCATCGGTGTAGCCTCGCCATGCCAGCAAAATCTTATCCGCAAGGTCGATCAGGCGCTCTGGCTGCCCGGAACGGATCCGGATGACAGACATCGGCCACTTTACGATCCCTGCTTCCACATCCTCATAGCCCGCAAACGAAATTGTCTCCTCGACCGGCGCCTTCGCCATCGCAAATTCATAATGGCCGCCCTGGAAATGATCATGGCTCAGGATCGATCCGCCTACGATCGGAAGATCGGCATTTGAACCGACAAAATAATGCGGGAACTGCGAAACGAAATCCAGCAGCTTTGCAAATGTCGCACGTTCAATTTTCATCGGCACATGCTTCGAATTGAATACGATGCAGTGCTCATTATAATACACATACGGAGAATACTGAAAGAACCACTGACTGTCGTTGATCGTCACCGGAATAATGCGGTGGTTGCCGCGTGCCGGATGATTCAGCCGCCCTGCATAGCCCTCATTTTCCCGGCAGAGCAGACACTTCGGATAGGATGTCTGCTTCGCGAGCTTTGCCGCCGCGATCGCCTTCGGATCCTTCTCCGGCTTGGACAGATTAATCGTGATGTCCAGATCGCCATACTCCGTCGGAGCCAGCCATTTGCGATCCTTCGCAATACGGTAACGACGGATATAGTCCGTATCCTGACTGAGTTTATAGTAAAAATCGGTCGCTTTTTTCGGGCTCTCCTGATACAGCATCTTAAATTTATGGATGATATTGGAAGGGCGGTCCACAAGAAGCGACATGACCTTTGTGTCAAACAGATCACGGTAGCCGACGGTATTCTCCTCAATAATGCCTTTGTCGTATGCATAATCGCAGATATCACCGAGAATCTTTTCCAGTCTGCCTATGATCGCCTCATCTGCCTCGGTCTCCATGATGGCTGCCTCGGTCTCCTCCTCTAAAGTATCCATATTCAAAAGACCGAGCAGACGGTTCGCCGTATAAATGGCATCTTCTTTTTCAATCAGCCCGGTCGTAAGGCCATACTGAACTAATTTTGCAACGCTTTCCTGTATCATTTCTTTTCCTCCCAAATATTTGTTTTTGCTGCACAAACTGATTTTCTTCATTATAGATTATAGCGGCTCTGCAGACACAAATCAACATTCTTATCAAAATGCAGGAAATATCTTTTGCGAATGCCCGTTTTACAACTGAAAACAGGCTGACCTTATCCCGGCCAGCCCATTTATACGGTAACTATTTTCTACTATATTTCGTGTTTAGTGATGGAACAGACGGATACCTGTAAACGCCATCGCCATTTCGTATTTATTGCAGGTCGCGATCACATCCTCATCCCGGACAGAGCCGCCCGGCTGCGCGATGTAAGCCACACCGGACTTGTGCGCCCGCTCAATGTTGTCGCTGAACGGGAAGAACGCATCGGAGCCAAGGGTCACACCCTGCAGCTGATCGAGCCATGCGCGCTTCTCCTTTGCGGTAAATGCCTCCGGCTGCTCGGTAAATACTTTCTGCCATGCGCCGTCTGCGAGTACATCCTCCGATTCGTTTCCGATATAAACGTCGATCGCATTGTCACGCTCGGCACGTGTGATTTTATCAGAAAACGGAAGTGCCATGACCTTCGGACACTGACGAAGGAACCAGTTGTCCGCCTTCTGTCCCGCAAGGCGCGTGCAGTGTACACGGGACTGCTGTCCTGCGCCGATACCGATCGCCTGTCCATCCTTGACATAGCAGACGGAATTGGACTGCGTATATTTCAGAATGATCAGCGCAATCTTCATATCGCGCTTTGCCGACTCCGGCACATCCTTTTTCTCTGTGACAAAATTTGCAATCAACGCATCGTCGATCGGAAGCTCCTGCCGTCCCTGCTCAAAGGTCACGCCAAATACCTGCTTGTGCTCAATCGGAGCCGGCCGGTAGGACGGGTCGATCTGAATCACATTGTAGTTGCCCTTTTTCTTCTGCTTCAGGATCTCCAGTGCCTCATCGGTATAGCCCGGTGCGATGACACCGTCGGATACCTCCCGTTTGATCAGCATCGCCGTATCGCGGTCACATACATCTGAGAGCGCAATAAAATCGCCAAAGGATGACATGCGGTCGGCACCTCTTGCACGTGCATACGCGCAGGCCAGCGGTGAGAGTTCGCCCTGATCATCTACCCAGTATATTTTTGCCAGTGTCTCGTCAAGCGGCAATCCGACTGCTGCTCCTGCCGGAGAGACATGCTTGAAGGAGGTTGCCGCCGGAAGCCCGGTCGCCTCTTTGAGCTCCTTTACGAGCTGCCAGCCATTAAACGCATCAAGAAAATTGATGTAGCCCGGTCGGCCGGAAAGCACCTGGATCGGAAGGTCGCTTCCATCCTCCATAAAAATACGGGACGGTTTCTGATTTGGGTTACATCCATATTTTAACTGTAATTCGTTCATACCCTGCTCCTTTTCTTCTATGTCGCTTTTATTTCTGGTTTTTATTCACAATGCGGCTCTCATAGCTTCCGGTCTCAATATCAATATAGCGAACAAACAGCGATACCTTATTGTCCGCATTCAAGCTGCTCCAGAGGAGCTCTGTAAACGCATCGATGTCATCCGGGATTGCTACCAGCTTCGGCTCACCCTCAAAGCTCAGGAGCGGATTGCCATCGCACTTGTAGGTGTGAATGAAATGTCCCTCGCCCGCCACGCAGTTGCTGTATGCAAAGGTATAGCGGTTGCAGGCCGACGGGTCGCCGTTGTTGCTCTTTAAAATAGACATCGCATAGCTGTAGCTGCCATTTTCCACATGCATGACACCGGAAATACGCGGCGTATAGTTCGGAGCGTCCGGCTCAAACTCACGGCTGCGTAAGGACTGCTCGAAGGTGAGCTGATGATCCATTCCCTCGTAAATCGTATCGGTCTGATCTCCGTTTGTGACGATGGTCTTGTTGCCAAGCACACGCACCGGTGCGTAAATAATCAGGCTCGGATCAGTTAGCTTCGATGGATCAAATGCCTGTGTACGGATACCCTTTCCGTCTTCCACAAAAATACGGTTGCGGCTGTTCTCGCTTCTTCCCATAATAAAATAAGCAGTGACTGCCTTTTTCCCATCTGCAGAACGGCCGATCACAATGCCGCGTCCCGGGTAACTGTTTGCTTGCAGCTCCTGCTGCAGTGAAATTTTTTCCATAAATAAAAGGCTCCTTTCTCCTATGCTCTGACCGAACGTCAGGACGTTCTGGATTGGTAGACAAAAAAACAGCCAACACATCCTGGTCCCTTTTATGGCCCAGACGGTCGGCTCTTCGAACGGCTCATACTCCCTGTGGTTCCCCACTTCCGTCAGTTATATGAGCATCTCCACCATAGCATCTTTCTTAAAAAAAATCAACCGGGAATTTCAACAAATTACGGAAAGCAGGTAAACATGGGAAACCACAGGCTCTTTTTATCCCTGTTTTACAGCTTCTGTACCAGCTCAATCACTTCTTTATTCGGTCCTTCGATGAGGAAGTAACGGATTCCGTGATCCCAGAATGGGAGAGCGGTGATCCCTTCCAGGATCTTATACGGAAGCTTTTTCGCCTCTTCAAATGCAGCTTCGATGTCCGTGCAGTTCAATGCCAGATGGTCAATTGCACCGCGGATATTTGCTGCATGCTCCACCGTATAGGCTTCGATCTGAATCGAACCGTTCTCAAGGAAGCAGACCTGCTGGTCGCCGTTTTTTGTCTCATAAATCAGTGTAAATCCAAGGTCTGTGTAAAAGCGGACCGTCGCCGCCATATCCTCCGTCGGCACGCCGACGTGATTGATCCGATCATAGTAATCCTTCAGTGCCATATTTACCCCTCCTGTAACTTCTTATATACCTATCAATACTGTAACTTTCTAATAATCTGAGTCACAAACAAATCGTAAAGCGGACATTCGCAATCCGCTTCGCTACTTGCTCATGAACGCAGTCGCTTCGCGATCTGTCAGTGGGAGCTTTCAACTCCCACTGACATAAGCATCCCCCTCACCCGCCGCTTAGTGCTTCGCGCACTTGAAGCGGGGGAATGCTTATCTGCGTTCAAATGCTAACTGGACTAATAATGCAGGCGCAGCGGGCTACGTCAAGTTTTTCAAGTACTATAAAACAGAACATTTACAACATCCGGTATCTTCCAAGCGCTGCCAGTATCTCCTGCACACGCACTTCCGCGGACGGGCCTGCGCCGTAGTTCTTCGGCGTGACAGAAAGAATCCCTTCCTTCTGTATCTTCTCCGCCGCTTCCATCGCCAGCTGATCCGCCTTCTTTTTGCCGTCTGCAAGGCGGGTCAGAATGTACTGTAAGGTATAGCCAAGTGCCGCTGTCTGGCTCTCATCGACGACCTGTTCCAGATAGCGCAGATCAATCTCCGTCCGATCCAGGCTCAGGGAATCCCAGCCGTGTACCCGAATTTTTTCAATCTCTCTTTTTGGTACCGGCCTGCGGATCCATTTTGCAGCCTGCACCTCATCCTCCGTAAGCGGCTGCGCCAGTGACTGTGCTTTTTCTGTCACATCCAGTGCATGATAGCAGTCCATCTGCAAAACGGTATCCGCCACAGATAAATAGTCGCCAGAGCTTCCCGCGACCAGAACCGTTGAGATGCCAAGGTCTCTGTGCAGGCTGCGGATTTTTCGGATAAACGGTGAAATCGGTTCCTTTACATCCGGGACAAGCTGTGCCATCCGCATATCGCGTACCATAAAATTCGTCGCAGACGTATCCTCGTCGATCAGCAGCACCTTTGACCCGACTGAGAGTGCTTCCACCGTGTTCGCCGCCTGTGAAGTGCTACCGCTTGCATTTTCTGTCGAAAAATTTGCCGTATCAGCCCTGGTCGGAAGATTGCTGATAAACGTCGAGATATCCACACCATGAATGCTCCGTCCCTCTTCCGCACGCAGCTTGAACGCACTTGCGTCCGTGATCACATATTCTCTTCCGTCACCTGCGATATGATTGTATACACCACGCTCCAATGCTTTTAAAAGCGTTGATTTTCCGTGAAAACCTCCTCCGGTGATGACCGTGATGCCATTGCGGATCCCCATGCCGCGCAGTGCGCCGTGGTGCGGAAGCTCCAGAGTCACGGCAAGGCTGTCCGGACTCTGAAACGGAACCGCATCCGACATCTTTTTCTGGGACACACCGCTCTCAC
This sequence comes from Lachnospiraceae bacterium, assembly GCA_902363135.1. Lineage (GTDB taxonomy): Bacteria > Bacillota > Clostridia > Lachnospirales > Lachnospiraceae > Choladousia. The sequence continues at coordinate 137,443 of CABIZF010000001.1, read as the reverse complement.
GTGGGAGCACCGCTCCATCCGCCACAAACGCTGCAAGTCCCTGTGTCTTCAGTTCCTGACGGATAAACTGCTGGTCATCGGCCAGATCAACTGCCGACTCCAGCTCCTTTGCAAGCCGCGGCTGCATCCGGAACGTCTGCTCCGCCACCTCCGGCAGCACATCAAAGAGCAGCTCTTCCAGCTCCTGCGCCGCGATCGTGCGGCCATATGCAGGAAATCCTACCTCGATCCGCGCCTCGATCTCCTTTGGCGTGACCTGCATAGCCGAGCGCTGCAGCACCTCCTGACCGGTACGGCAGGCCGTAATCAGTCCGCTTTTTCCGGAGCCTCTGCGCCCGCCGCCCTTAGAGACACGGAATAAATTTCCATGCAGCCTGCGCAGCAGCGCATCTTCTGTGGCAGTCCTTCGGTAAGGCCGGTCAAAAAATTTCACCGGTATCTCATTTTTATACACAATACGCACACGCGATGGCGTTGCAAACGGATCGCCCTGCACGTGATCAATACAGAGGCGGTACGCGCCAAAGTCGTATTCCCCTTCGAGCACCTTATATGCCTTGTAGCCTTTATGGTCGATCTGGCGCAGCTGCTTTTTCAGCTCCTGACTGCTCTTCATGCCTCCTGCTCCTCCCATTTTTTCTGAATCTCATCGAGCATATGCATGATTCTCATAGTATGTACATGCGGCATCTCCTCGCATTCCAGCTGGCCATTCAGAAGTGCGCGGTGGCATGCCCGCACCTCATACTCATAGCCTGTGAGCTGCTCTGGCCGACGGATCGTCTCTGTCAGCTCATACTGATTATTGTAAATGCGAAATTCTTCGTAATTATTAATATTCTCGACTTCGATATGTCCCTCCGTGCCATATATGAAGCCTTTCCGGTCGGTGACAGATACCATTGTATTAAACAGTCCGGCCACAACTCCGTTCGGATAAATCAGATTGACAAATTCCTGCTTATCCACTCCTGTGATGAGCCGCACCATCGTCGTCTCGATCCGCTCCGGCTCATCGCCAAGCAGTCCGGTCGCAAAATTCAGGGTATACACGCCAAGATCCAGAAGCGCGCCACCTGCCAGCTCCGGCCGCGTCACCCGCTCCTTATGCAGCAGGGCATAGCCGAGATTGGCGGTCACTGCCGTCACAGCTCCGATCTTTCCGGAATCAACCGTCTCCTTCAGCATCCGGAACATCGGCATATACCGCACCCACATCGCCTCCGTGATAAATACCTGCTTTTCCTTTGCGAGCTGCAGCACTTCTGCTGCCTCTTCCGCCGTCCAGGTAAATGCCTTCTCGCAGAGCACCGGCCTTCCATACTCAATGCAAAGCTTTGCATGCTGTGCATGATGAGAATGCGGCGTCGCGATATAGACGAGCTCCACACCGTCGTCCTGCAGCATTTCCTCATAGCTTCCATAATAATGCTCTGCGCCATACGTCTCCGCAAACGCCTTTGCGCGCGCTTCCTCACGCGCTGCCACCGCATACAGGCAGACATCGTCCATCTGCCGTACTGTCTCCGCCATCGTCTCCGCGATGCGGCCCGCTCCTAATATTGCAAGTTTTAACTGACTCATGGCCTATCCTCCTGGCTGATTTTATATGGTTATTGTATGTCTTTCTATTTATACTGTCAACATCACCCCTTCCCCCACCGCATATAAAAATGCAGCAGGCTCCCAAGTGTCTTACCTGCTGCAAGCGTGATCACAATCCAGCTCGTCCCCTTCGTGATGCCGAGTCTGCGGCAGTAGACCGGAAAAACATTCACGACCTCTGCCAGCGCCATGATCCAGCCTCCCACAAAGATACCCATAAACAGTCCTGCAACTGCAAGCACCCACGCCCCGACCGGAAGCTGAAAGGAAAAGACTGTGACAATCGTACCAACGGCTGCGCCGAGCAGGATCGCATCCTCCACTCCCCTGATGTGCTTCGCTGTTCTGGAAATGCCGATAAACCGAGTGATGATCCCAAGTCCTACCATCAGCGCTACCACGCCGCCTGCGACGATAAACCCGCCGGAAAACCCGATCAGTGCCAGAAAAAACTGCTCCATGATCCTCCTCCTTTTACCCTTTCTGTCGTTTTCCCTCTTTCCGGTTGCCGGACTCGATCAGAGTCGTATCCACATCATCCTCGTAGGTACGCATCTCCACCTCCAGCGGTGTCGGATCCGCGCCGCCCTGCTTCTTTGCAAAGTGATGAAAGAAAACCAAAATGCCAAGTCCCACGCCGATGGAATAGGAAATTTCCAGTAAGGTAAATCCATCTGACACCCGCCCAGTAAACATCCCATAAAGCTGCCCGAACAGATTTTTGATTCCTATATCATTATTAAATGCCATGATCGAAAACGCGGCTCCGAAAAACGCAAGAACGCACACAAATACCGTCTTTCCCCAGTTCACTGCGTCCGGCATTGTCTGCTTCTTTTCCACCGTAATGATAAAATCTGTCTCACCAAGATTCTCGATCTCCAGAGAAGGATATTCCTGCTGGATCACTGCGATCACATCAAGCACACTGAACACATACCGGCCCGGTCCCCTGATAACCTCGGTCGGAAGCCGAAGCGTTCTGACTTTATTTTCGATTTGCTTCGCACTGCAGTACAGACCCGCAATATCCCGGAGGTGTACCGGACTTCCTTTTGCCTGTACGTTCCGGTCAATCTTCAGATAAAGGATATCCGACATCCCCCTCACCTCCCGAAAATTCCTCTGCTGCCAGTACGGCGTCTGTATACGGATGTTCCTTTCTCTTGGCACGATACCAGAAAATCCCCACGCAGACCAGCAAAGCAATCACAAGTGCTACCCAGCACAGCCTTCGTCTCCATTCCATCACAGCCCACTCCCTTCCTGCTGCAGCCTGATTCGGACACGTGAATACCATCTGCAGACACTTTACAGGTAGTGTGCACAAAAAGATGGCATTTTATTCCCGTGTGAATCTTCTTCTTTGAGACAAAAACAGCACGAATTTTGCTTGATTTTTCTCTGTAACATCTTATACTCAAGGTAGAAGCACCAGCAAACCAGACAATCACTTACAATCGAACGAGGTTTTCCTATGCATATTTCACTAAAGTCTCTGTTACGCACACCAGAGGGCTACTTATTCGATAACCAGTCATTAAAAGCACTGATCGTTCCTCTCGTCATTGAGCAGATCTTATCCATTGCGGTCGGCGCCGCTGATACGATGATGGTCTCGAGCGCCGGTGAGGCAGCCGTCTCTGCCGTATCGCTCGTTGACAATGTATTTGTCCTTCTGATCAACCTGTTTGCCGCGCTCGCGACCGGAGGTGCAGTCATCAGCGGCCAGTATCTCGGTCGCAAGCGGCCGGATGTCGCCCAGAAAGCAGCCGAGCAGCTGATCCTGTTCACCGCCATCTTCTCTGTTCTGATTATGGCACTGACGTATTTTTTCCGCTCCTTTATCCTGAATGTCGTATTCGGAAAAATCGAGGCAGACGTGATGAGCGGCTGTACGACCTACCTGATGATCGTAGCTGCTTCGATCCCGTTTATTGCACTGTACAACACAGGTGCGGCTCTGTTCCGGGCGATGGGCGACTCGCGGACGGCGATGTTTACCGCACTGTTCATGAACGGCATCAACCTGGTCGGAAATTCGATCCTGATCTTCGGCCTGAAGATGGGTGTCGCAGGTGCGGCGATCCCGACGCTCATCTCCCGGATTGCCGCAGCGGTCCTGATTCTGTCGCTCTTGCGTAATCCGAAAAAGATCATCCATGTTTCCATCCCGTTTCCTTTGCGCCTTGATTTCCCGCTTCTGAAAAAGATCCTCGGAATCGGCATCCCAAACGGCCTGGAAAACAGTATGTTCCAGCTCGGAAAGATTCTCGTACTCAGCATGGTTTCCGGCTTTGGCACTGCATCCATCGCAGCAAACGCTGTCTCAAATACGATCGGACAGTTCCAGATCCTCTCCGGTGCGGCGATCGGATTCGCCGTGCTCACCGTATCCGCCCGCTGCGTCGGTGCCGGAAGCTATGAGCAGGTGCGCTATTATACCAGAAAGCTGCTGTTAATCACCTACTGCGCCAACATTGCAGTCAATCTGTTCGTGCTCACAGTCCTGCCGTATTTCATACGGCTTTACAGCCTCTCCCCGGAGGCCGCCGGATACGTGGACGACATCATTTTCTACCATGCATTCTGCGTCATGACAATCTGGCCGCTCTCCTTTACCCTGCCAAACACTCTGCGGGCAGCCTCCGACGTCAAGTATCCGATGCTGCTCTCTATCATCTCGATGTGGGTGTTCCGCATCTGCTTCAGCTGGCTGCTCGGCGTACAGTTCGGACTTGGCGTCTTCGGCATCTGGGTTGCCATGACGATCGACTGGCTGTTCCGCGCGATCTGCTTCACGATTCGGTATCGGGGGCATAAGTGGGAGCATCATGCATAAATAAAAAAGATAAGCAGATGGATTTGGAATAAAAATCTGATCCAAGCGCTTATCTTTTTATATTATCTAATATCCTGATATCTGGATTTTCTTCTGTGAAATCCCACAACAAACTGTCAGGACCAGGTATGAGCTGCTGAAATGCATGTCACCATAACAGTCCTTGTACATCTCCAGATCAATTACACTCATCGCACAAATCTGCGTCAGATGGATGCGAGCTTACGCCTATTCTTCATATGTTACTTTGAACTCCCGGAATGCACCGGTCGCCCGTTCTGCAAACATTCCAAAGTATACGCCCGTAAAGGTCATCGTCCGGGTAATCTCCGTGCACAGCCCGGCCGTATCGCCACAGCCCAGATAGACATAAGGTGCTTCTGCACCTAAGCTGTAGTAGAAACGGTAACTTTCTTTGTCCGCGATGATCCGCAGGCGAAGCGCTTCTTTTTCTGAAGCTTCTGATACCTCATGCTCTGCCGTTACCGCTTCCAGATCATGGATCCTTCTCGAAAGGCAAATCCGTCCGCTTCCATCCTTCTCGGTATAATAAATTTCATAGTGGTAATCATTGCTATAAAAAGCAGCCAGCCCAAGTCGTCCGTCTTTCTGCACATTTGCAGGAGAAACTGTCACCTCTGCAGTCGCACAAAATTCTCTTTGCCGGACCATCTGAATCGTCGGAGCATCCATATCGCTTAACGTCACATCCGTTCCTGTCAGAACAAGGCAGGCATTTTGCGTATCCCGTTCATAGTGCTCCATATGTGGATTCCGGAGGTAATTATACTCCAATGGATTTTCCTGCTTCGAAAAATCATCTGTGAAATCCCAGCACTGAGCAGATGCCTCCTGCGGAAGCGGGCCGTCCATTTCCATCATGACCTCATGTCCGCCATTTACAACCGGCCAGCCATTTTCCCATGTCACCGGCGCCAGAAATGTCTCACGCCCTAAATTGTGAAGCAGCACTCTTCTGTGCTCGTCGGTAATCGGCCGCACTGCAAGAAATACCAGCCACCAGTTTCCATTGTGATCCTCCATCAGATCTGCATGCCCGGTACACTTGATATCTTCCATCATCGAATCTACCTTTGACAGGATCGGATTATGCGGGCATGCTTCATATGGCCCATACGGGCTGCTGCTGCGCATGATCGTCTCGGTATGTCCATACTCTGTACCGCCTTCTGCCATCATCAGGTAATACATACCATGAATTTTATACAGATGCGGACCCTCTGCGTAACGGCCTCCGCAACCAGTGGTGATACACACCGGACCTTTTTTGATTTCTCCGGTAAACGGATTGATCTCGCTTAAATAAATTCCGGTACGCTCCTCATCAAAAATCGCGGAACAGAAGTATACGGTTCCGTCCTCATCAAATAAAAGCGACGGATCGATTCCTCCCTGTGCGACCCATACCGGTTCGGACCATTCTCCTGTGATATCCTTTGTATGGATAATAAAGTTTCCATGGCCGGAAGCATTTGTCGTACAAAGGAAAAATGTTCCGTCATGCAACCGTAAGGTCGGAGCGAAAATACCACCGGAAGGAATGCACTTATATAAGTCCAGCTGACTTTCCCGGTTCAGTGCATAGGAAATCAGCTCCCAGTTTGCCAAATTTTTGCTGTGATAAACCGGAAGACCCGGAAAAAATTCAAAGCTGGAATTCACCAGATAATAGTCTTCTCCTGCTCTGCAAATCGTCGGATCCGGGCTGTAACCCCGGACGATTGGATTTCTGTATTTCATATCTACCTCTTTTCCGCGGCGACACAATGTTTCCTGCTCTGCCGCATTTTAATTTTATAAATATCAACCGCTAATTTCCGCCAACAACACGCTCAAATAGCCTCCCCTGCGGTGTCTCCTGATGAATCCACAGCCCAAGGCCCGCGTTCTTACCAGTGGCAAGGCTTCACCCTTCTTTGTCACCCGCAGCAAGCTTCTAACTTTCTTGAATAATTAACACAGCTGACCTACTCAGATCGTTTTACCGCCTCTGATACACAGTAAACCGCCGCTCCCGACGGCTCCAGTACCACCCGGTCATCTCCTGTCTCTGCCATGAGCAGATACAGCGGTCTGCCCTCTACCGGCACTGCCACCGCCTGGTCTGCGCAGCGATTGAAAATAAACTCAAAGCACTGCCCGTCTTTTACTCTCCGGATCCGAAGCGGCGTATTTTCTCCTCTTGCTACCTCTCCTGAGAGCAAATGTGCCTCTTTTTCATCCAATGCTGCATCCGTTTTCAGGATCTGTTCCCGAAAAAGCTGTTCCGCACTGCTCCGATCCAGTTTTGTACCAATGTACCACGCTGATCCTTTTCCATAGCTTCTGCATGTCACGATCGCCTGCCCGCGCAGTGCACGATCCTTTGCCGACGGAAGGATCCGTGCCACGACCTCACAGTCATCCGACACGCCCGTGATATCATCGGCCCACATCTGGCCGCTCCATCCATTATCGAGACTGATCGTATCGTCCTGGTCGATCGCCACAAATTCTTCTACACGCACACCGAGCAGCTCCCGGAACGCTCCCGGATATCCGCCCAGATATACATGTTCGCGTGAATCCATAATCCCGGAACCGTAAGTAACAATCAGCTGCCCGCCCTGTTCCACATAGCGTCTGGCCTTTTCTGAAATCCCTGCATCTGTCAGAATTGTCACCGGAAACATCACCGTCTGATAGCTCTCCCATGCGTCGTCCGCCCGCACAATGTCTGCCGCGACTCCCGCATCCAGTGCCGCGCGGTACCAGTGGTAAAACTCCGCACGATAGTCAAAGAGCTGTGTCAGCAGTCCATTCTCCCAGGACCACCACGAGTCATAGTCATAGACCATCGCGATTTTTGCCTGCTCTACCCGGCTTTTTAATACCGGCTTCAATGCCGTAAGTGCATTGCCAAGCTCGCACACCTCCCGGAACAGCCGACTGTCCTCCCCTGCATGAGGAAGCAGGGAAGAATGAAACTTTTCAGCCCCAGCACAGGACTGCCGCCACTGGAAGAAGCAGACTGCATCAGCTCCGTTTGCCACGTGCACCAGCGCATCCCGTATGATTTCTCCCGGCTGCTTGCGCAAATTGATCGGGCGCCAGTTCACCGAAGAGGTTGAATTTTCCATTAAAAACCACGGATTTTTATCGGCTACCCCATCCGTGATTGCTGCAGACATTGTCATCTCGTCTAAATGCCGTTCATCCGGCAAATAATAATGATCGTTCGATACAAAGTCCAGATGCCGTCCCCATTTAAAACAATCAACCGGGTTCGTCTGATTCTCAATGATCATCAGATTCGTCGTCACCGGCACATCCGGCGTGATACGATGCAAAAGTGCAGCCTCCGCCTCATAGTATTCCAGAAGCGCATCTGAAGAAAATCGTTTGAAATCCAGCAGTGTCGTCGGATTACAACCACACATGCTCTCCCGTGGTGGAATGATCTGTGACCAGTCCGTTACTCTCTGCGACCAAAAAGAACCATTCCAGGAATCGTTGAGTGCCTCAAGAGTACCATACCGGTTTTTCAGCCACTTCTGGAATCCAAGTGCCGCGTCATCTGAATAGTCAAAACGGTTGTGGCAGCCAAGTTCATTCGATACATGCCAGGATACCAGCGCCGGATGATTCTTATAGCGTTCTGCCATCTTTTCCGCAAGGCGGAGCGCATATCGGCGGAAGACTTCCGAAGTCGATCTCCACTGCTGACGGCTGCCAGGCCAGAGCACTTCGCCCTGTTTATTGCGCGGCAAAATTTCCGGATGCGCACTCGTCAGCCAGCGCGGCGGTGTCGCCGTCGCCGTCGCCAGATCTACAGAAATACCACCTTCATAGAGCTTATCCAACACACGGTCAAGCCACTCAAAGGTATAAATGCCATCCTCCGGCTCCAAATTTGCCCATGCAAAGACAGCCACTGTCACGACGTTTACCTTTGCCTTTTTCATCAACCGGACATCTTCCTCCCAGACAGCTTCCGGCCACTGGTCTGGATTGTAGTCTCCTCCGAACAGGAGCTTTGCCTCCTCTCCGGACATTGTTTTCGGCCAGCGATACTCCATACGCTTTTCCTCCATCATCCTTTTTCTGCTCCTAATGCCAGACCGGACTGCCAATACTTCTGCAGGCATAAAAATGCAATAATCAACGGAAGGATCGTTAGCAGTGCTCCGGTCAGTACCAGATTTTGAATCATCTCACCGCTTCCACCGGCAGAAGAATTTGCCAGGTTCCACTGATACAGTCCAAGCGTCAGCGGGTACAGCTTCGCATCCTTTAACATGATTAGCGGAAGAAAGAAATTATTCCATACCGATACAAATGCAAACAAGAATACAGTGACAAGTGCTGGTGATAAAAGCGGCAGTGAAATTTTAAAAAAGGTGCGCCATGGCCCGGAGCCGTCAATTTCCGCAGCTTCCAGCAACCCGGTCGGAACTGCCTGTCCGGAAAAGATCCACATCAGATAAACACCAAATGGAGATACGAAGGATGGGATAAATACTGACCACATCGTATTCGTAATTCCAAGCTTTGAAAACAGAAGAAACTGTGGGATTGCAAGTGCAATACCCGGAACAGAAATAGAGCCGAGAATAATCAGCAGTACCAGTTTCTTTCCGCTGAATTTCAACTTTGCAAGTGCATAGCCAGCAAGCGCTGCAAACAACGTAGATACAAATGCACTGATCACCGTATACACAATGGAATTTCCAATCCACCGCACAAAGATTCCATCATGATAAGTAAATACCTGTCTGATGTTATCAAATAACGCAAATTCATTTCCGAACGACAATCCAAATGTAGATGCAAAATCCTTTTGCGTCTTTGTTGCATTGATAAACAACCAAGCATACGGTAATAATGTATAAATGCAAAACAAAAACGCAAAAAATGTCAGTAAATTACTCTTTTTCGGATTATCAATGGTATAAAGCTTTTTTTCTGAACGCTTCATGCTCTCAGCCCTCCTCGCTTTGCTTCATCGTATCCTTCAATCCTTTAATCTGTACGACGTATGCAATCGCAATCGTAATGATCGCCATCACAATCGCTAGTGCAGCCGCATACCCCTGCTGAGAGCCGGTGAATGCCAGATTGTAGACATAAATATTCGGTGTGTAATAGTTAGTGATTCCTGAATTTCCAACCATCTTACTTAAGATCGTCGGCTCATTAAACAGCTGGAAGCTTCCGATAATGGAAAAAATAATCGTAACGACCAGAGAGCCTCTCAAAGCCGGAAGCTTAATATAGCGGACAATTGCCCAGCGGCTTGCACCATCCATCTCCGCCGATTCATACAAATCTGAAGAAATCGTTTTTAATGAAGAATAGAAAATCAACATATTATAACCAACATACGTCCAGGTAGCCATCACTGCAACGGAAACCAGTGTCCACCTCGGCGAAAACGGATTAAAGTCTGTTCCAAAGAAAGCGTTTATATTTTTAAACAAGCCGTATTTTGTGCCAAGCATAAATCCCCACATTAAGGTACTTACAATTGCAGGAACACCATACGGAAGGAATGCCACGATCCGGATGAATTTTGTTCCGCGCAGACGCAAAGAATCCAATCCAAGTGCAAGCGCCTGCGAAATAATCAACATTACCGGCACCTGAATAATTGTATAAAGCATTACTCGTTTTACACCATCCCAGAAATCACCGTCTACCAGGAGTTTTTTATAATTTGCAAGGCCAACAAATACCTGTCCGCCGATCAGCTTATTTTGAAACAGGCTGATATAAATCGAATAAATAATTGGAATAATAAATACAAAGATAAAAAGGATTCCAAAGGGAGCAACAAACATCCAGCCTGTCTGTTTCCGGCGATAATGTCTGCTCTTTTTTACTGTCTGTTTTTCCATAATTTTCTTCCTCTTTAATATGTTTCGACCAGTTCTATAAAGAATGCGCTACCCTTTTCCGTCCGGAAAGAATAGCGCATCTATCGAATCAAAACCACTTATTGTGGCAAAATTCTGTATTTACTCAACGGTAAAGCCCTGCTCGTTGCCGTAATCAATGCTGCTCTTCTGCCAGTTGTCAAATACAGTCTTAAGATCACCTTCACCATTGGTGAAATACGGAGTAGCTACATCATTCCACTCACTTCTCATCCACTCAAAGAACGGCGGGAACTGCCATCCGGTTCTTACATTCGCTGCAACGTCTGCGATAACCTGATTTACCTGCTGTCCACCATAGTAATCGTCGGTTGCTGCCAGATATTCCTCGTTTTCAAGGATAGAAAGGTTCGGAACGGTTGCATTAGAATCTACACGCGGCTGTACTCCATCTCCATGTGTGATATACTCAACGAATTTGAATGCTGCCTCCTTTTTCTCAGAAGCCTCAAGGATTGCCAGTGTGCTTCCACCGTTCTCAGCACTGTAGTTCTCGCCTTCGTTCCACTGCGGCATCGCTGCTACGCGGAAATTGCCAGCTGCATCCGGAGCACGTGGCGGAAGGTTTGCAGTCATCCATCCACCGATGACCTGAGTTGCCAGTGTCCCGTCATTTAATGCACGGTTCCAGTCATCAGACCAGTTACCAATATCATTTGTAATCAGATCCTCATCGATCATCTTCTGCCAGAAATCCAGTGCCTTCTGTGTATTCTCATCCGAGAAATCGATCTTTACCGTATCGCCATCCATTGTAAACGGTGTTCCTCCTGCCTGCCAGATCAGAGACAGGATCAGGAAAATATCACCGGATGCATTGGAGATATAATAGTCATCGCCAAGTGCACGGATCTTCTTTGCTGCCTCATAGTACTCATCCCAGGTCTTAGGAGCTTCGGTAATACCCGCCTTTTCGAAGGTGTCCTGATTGTAGAACATTGCTACCGGGCCGTAATCCAGCGGAAGTGCATACAGGGTATCATTGAAATGTACATCATTCCAGGCTGCTGCCACATAATCTGATGCATAATCCCCGGCACCAAGTGCGGACAGATCTGCAAGCTTACCTGCTACTGCAAAATATGGTACAGAAAAGTACTCAAACTGTGCGACATCCGGAAATCCGGTGCCTGCCTGCAATGCATTGTCAATTGCGCGGTACTGGTCACTTGCAGAACCTACATTTTCAAATTTTACGGTAACATCCGGATTTGCCTCTTCAAATGCCGGAATTGCCGCCTCTACCGTTGCATCCCAGGACCATACGGTGATCTCTGTTTTGTCCTCATCTGCCAGTGCGGTCGTTCCACCTGCGAACAGAAGGGATGATGCCATCGTTGCGCTTAATACAGCACAGATAACTCTTCTTTTCATGTTGTTCCTCCTTCATTTTTCCTTTGTGTTACGTATTATGTGTCATGTTTTTGCAAAAACGTGTTACCTGTATTTATTTCAAATCCATTACAGACAAGATTCTCTTAAAATCAACTTTCCATTTAATATGATCTCTTCGGATGACATTCCTGCAATCTCCCGCATCAACAGGTTGACAGCTAACATCCCGACCTCCATCTTCGGTGTCGCTATCGTGGAAAGTGATGGAGAGTGAAACTTGCTGCGATTCAGATCATCACAGCCAATAATGGAAATGTCCTCCGGTACCCGAAGTCCAAAATCCTCGATTGCTTCTATCACTCCAATTGCACTGTCATCATTCTGGCAAAAAATTGCTTCCGGATACTCTGCATGGGTATGCAAAAAGCGATCTACTGTTTTATAGGCTGGATCCTCTGCCAGTTCACACTGTAAATCCCATTCTGCCGGAACACGAATCCCTTTTTCTGCCAGTGTCTGTAAAAAGCATTCTTTTCTCATGACTGAGCTTTCCGCCGGTGTCCCGACGATTCCGATTTTCCGGAATTTCCGTTTTAAAAAATGTTCTGCCACCCTCCGCCCGATATCACTTTCATTAATTAGAATTGATCCAATCCCTTTATAGCTTTCCCGAAAACAGCACATCACGACTGGAAAATCAGCTGCTGCTGCCGCCCTCAAATATCGCTCATCATAAATTGGCCCATTTACAAGAATCACGCCCTGATAGGCATGGCTCTCTACGATATTCAATAGATAGCGATTTATTGCATCGTCGCCGGCATACAGTACCATATCCTTCTGATTCATATAAATCGTCTCACTGATCCCTTGTATGATCTCCAGATGATACGGACCAACCAGCTTCGGACAGATCACCGCAATCGACTGACTCTTTTTTTTACTAAGTACGGTCTTTTTATTTACATTTGCAGGTACATAATTCAGACTTCGTACCGCATCAAAAATCTTATCTCTCGTTGCTTCTGTCACCCGTTCCGGATTATTAAACGCAAGTGAGACTGTCGAAATCGATACGCCCGCCATTTTTGCTACATCTTTGATTGTTGCCAATTTTGTCATCCTCTTCCGTCGTTTTATTGTGTTTCGCAGGTGTTTCGCTTTCACGTCCACATAATATCACTATCTTCGAATCGAAACAATCGAAACATCTGCGCATATTGCCTTGTATTTTCCTGATTTTATACTGTTTTTAGTCATAGTATATAATAATATTCCTGTTTCAACTTGTTTCTCTGTCGAAACAAAATCGAAATTATTTCGATTTTATCTAAAAAAAACGAGGTACACGCATTTTATCGCGGTACCTCGTTTTTTTCTCTCCTGTCAAAACAGATCTTCTGCTAGTAAATCAGACATTCGCGTTTTACGCCTCCAGATGAATGGCTCCCGCCGCCCTGATCTGCATCGGGTAGACATTCTCTGTTCCGACGAATTTTGCTATGTAGTCCACATACTCCTGAGTCTTCGCCTGCGGGATGAGCGCTACGATGACGCCTGCAAATCCACCGCCGTGAATACGGCAGCAGCCGTCGCCGATCTTTTTGAGGAAATGCTCGGTCAGTGCCAGTGCCAGTGCGATTTTCTGCTCCTTATAGTCTGCGATCGCATAGCAGTTCTGCAGAAGCTCCCAGGAGGAACGTCCGGATTCATCCAGCACTGCGAGAAGCGTTTTCCCGTCGTTCTTCTCTGCTGCTGCCACGGCGCGCTCTACGCGGTCATTTTCATTAAAGTAATGGATGGCACGCAGGATCGCACGATCGTTTGCCACCTCTGATTGCACCTTCGCATAGTTTTCCAGAAGCTGCTCCATACTGCAGTCAGCCAGCCAGCTTCCGCCAAGGCACTTTGCAACTGCCTTCATCTCCTCCGGAATCTCGCTGTACTCACGGCTTAAGTCCGCATGGCCCTTTCCGGTATTGACGATCACCATCTCATAGCCAAAGCGCGCAAAATCAAAATCAACTTTTTCATATTTTACATCATTTGAAAAATCCAGACGGATCGGGCCGCCGACCGCACAGGCCATCTGATCCATCAGGCCGGAGGCCTTATCCCAGAAATGGTTCTCTGCGTACTGGCCGATCTTCGCATAGTCCGCATAGCTGATCTTTCCATTGTTAAAGAAGTAATTGATGATCGAGCAGATCAGCATCTCAAACGAAGCAGAAGAGCTGACGCCTGCCGCACTGATGACCTTCGTGGAAACATAGGCCTGAAATCCGGAAACAGCAAAGCCCTTCTTCCGTGCAGCCTCTGCCATGCCTGCCACCAAAGATACGGTACCGCAGTTCTTTGGCACACGCTCCAGCGCAGACAGGTCTACTACCACCTTTTTCTGATAGCCTTCACTCACGATCTCAATGATATCGGTGCCATTCGGAGCAGCGGCTCCGATCGTATCCAGGCTGATGCTCGCTGCGAGGATCTTTCCGCCATTGTGATCCGTGTGATTGCCGACGATCTCGGTACGGCCCGGAGCAGAGAAAAACTCCATCTCCTCTTTTCCAAAAAGCTCAGTAAAATGTCCGGCAAGAGACTCAAAGCGTGCACGGCTCTCAGTCGTCTCACCATATACCTGCTGCAATACAGCTTCTTCCGGTATTCTCATAATTTAAAATCTCCTTTCCCAATACATATCTGTCCGCTTCATTATAAGCATTTTTTCTTTATTTGAACAGCCCGAAATTCCTCTTTGCGAAATCCTGTTATCTCTCCATCAGCTGCTCATACGTCACACCATACTTCTGTGCGATATCCCGCGCATAGGACATGCCGACCGGCTGTCCGACCCTCACACGGTACGAACGTCTGCCGTCCTCTGCCTCTGCGACCAGACTTGAGACAAGGCTGTCCCCGCTGCCCTCTGTATTCAGCTCGTCCAGCTTCCGCGCCAGCTTATGCATGTGCGTATTATAGATGGTTCGTGCACCGAGATCCCGCAGTGCGCGCACCGCATCGTAGGCGATATAAAATCCTTCCTCAAAGGAGGTCGTCGAGAAGGACTCATTTAATAAGAACAGGCTCTTTGGTCCTGCCGCCAGAAAAATATCCCGGAAGCGCTTCGACTCCTCGCCAAGCCGTCCCAGATCCATTGTCTTATTCTCATCCGCCGGAAAATGTGTGAAAATGCAGTCTGCCGGACTGAATGCAAAGTGTTCCGCCGGTGCATAAATTCCACCGTGCGCCATGACAAACGCGATTCCGACTGCCTGCGTAATCGTCGTCTTGCCTCCCCGGTTCGCTCCGGTCAGAATGTAGATCCGATGCTCCCGGTCAAAGTCGAGATCGTTTGTCACGATTGCCGATGGATCTTCCTTTGTCAGCTTCAGGTTGTAAATGCCCTTCGCCTGCATTTCCCGCTCCTCTGACAAAAGCACCTCCGGCTTGCAGAAGGTGTAACCCTTTGCCTGCAGCTTCTCAATATACTCTGCCCAGCGGATGTAGTATGTCAGCTCCGGAATCAGCCCGGCGATAACCTGTGTGCTCACGTTGACATGCCTGGAAAGAATCTGCTTGAGCTTACGCACCGTGCCGGACAGCATCGCCGTCGCCGCCCGGTCAAGCGTATGCATCACATCATCCGCACGCGCGTCTGCGGTCGGCGTCACAAGTCCCGCGACCGGATGGTTTGCACGGAACATCGTATCCGCTGTCTTTTCCAGGGCGGCTGTACTCACTCCGTTTCCGCCGGTACGGAAACTGTATTTCTGCTTCCACTCGGTATCCTTTTGCAACTCATCTCCGCGATTCAGAAAATCGCAGAAATTTGAGATGATTCCGGATTTCGTAAAATATTTGCTGTTGATTGAAACAATTCCGATGCCATTCGGCTCAAAGCGGTTGTTCAGATTTATGCCGAGCGTCACACTCTTAATGTCGGACGCATCGGTTTTCAGCTCTGCAATATCTTTCTGCAGCTCGGAAAAACCGTTGTCCTCATACAGATCCTTCACATACTCCTTCAGCGCCAACAGCCCGGCCGAATGAATCTCCCTTTCATTCAGAGACTGATAAATTGACTGTACGCACTGGATGTACTCATCCATCTCATCCAACCGGTGCACCAGCTCCCAGATGCCGGACGCATCTGACTCCTTCGTAAAGCTTCCATACGTCTTTAAAAAATCAACCCGGTCCAGCAGATCATGCAGCTCCCCTCGCAGCGTCGGATACTTTAAAATATCCTCAAACACATCACAACGGTACCGGATGACCTCCGGCTTCGCAGAAAGCTGCGACAAAATCCGACGGATCAGATTTCGCTCTGCCTCCATCTGCGATAATCCCTGGCAAATTGTCTCAAATAAAAGATCGTGCACTGTCTCCTCCGGCAGCTGCCGATACTCCGGCTCCACATCCGCCGGATGCAGCAGACTTAATTTATCCATAATAAAACCTCCTGTATTTTATATCGGCCAGCAAAATAAACCTTCGCAATCCATGCCCTCCGATAAAGCCGCGGGCCATTGCTCATTTCCCGTCCGCTCTCATTATAGCATCGCTACCGACGCCAGACAACGACCGGATTTGAACGCAAATACAAAATCCCATCTGCATCAGACGGGATTTTACGCGATAATAGAACGTTTTATTTTTTCAGGCTGTGCGTTTCCTTTTGCGCCGCAACCATAAACAGAGCCGCCGGATTATACCAGGCCTTTTCCGCTTCGGATACCGGCTTCCCACCAAAAAAATGTGTTTCTGCTGCCAGATCCACCGTTATTTTTTTCATTCCAAGAGAAGCCAGTACCTGAACGTCCCAAAACGGACGCTTTTCATCGCAAATGCCAAGCTCCGCTGCGATTTGATTCCGCTCTTTTAGCATTGCAAGGCTTCTTGCCGGATTTTCATATGCAGAGGTATCCGAAACCGCCTGTTTTTCTGTAATGCCTTCCAGATCCTGCTTCTTAAATGCCTGTCCGTAATTTGCATCAAAATTTAATATACAGCCTCCGGGTGCAAGAACACGATACATTTCACGGTACGCCTGCTCTGGATCGGGAAGCGTCCAGGTTACATTTCTTGAAAAGATAAAATCAAAGCTTTCCGCTTCAAAGTCCAGCTTCTGTGCATCCATCTGGCGAAAGACAATTCCTTCACGCCCCAGCTTCCCCATTACCTTTTTTGCATTATCAATCATCGCCTCGGAATAATCAATCCCGGTCACGGTACACCCCAGTTCCTGCATCAAAAATGCAAAAAAACCTGCTCCGGTTCCAAGATCCAGCGCACGGATTTCCTTTTTATCCGGAAGCCAGCTCCGGATTACAGACAGCCACTCTTCCTTTTTCTGACTGTGCAGATCCTGATAACGGGCGTCTGCAAATTCATCCGAACGCTTTGACCAGTATTCATTGATTCTTAACTGCATCTCCATATAAAATCTTCTCCTTTTCTTTTTCCTATAGCAATTCCATAAAATAATGCAGTCAAGACAGTTCAGCAGAGCGTGAAGGACAAGGAAGATACCTGCAGGCGTGCTGACGCACGGCAAAGATATCTGACGCAGGACTTCACGCTATGATGGACTGGATTGTTTGCAGTAATTTATGGAATTGCTATAGTATCTTTCTCTAATAAAACGGACAGAAGCATCCCCTCACCCACCGCTTAATGCTTCGCGCTATTGAAGCGGGGGAATGCTTATCTGCGTTCAAAACAATATGCTTGCTTTTGTACAGAAGAAACCGGATAAATCAGCGGAATTCCGTCTGCATCCACCTGCACCTGCGCATAAATCCCGTAGGTTTCCCTGATATGCCGCTCCGTCAGAACCTCCTTTGGCTCTCCGCTGCAGTAAATCCCGCCGTCATGTAGCAAAATCAGCCGATCGGCATAGCGCGCTGCCATATTCAGATCATGAAGAGTGAGAAACGTAGCTATATTTCGCTGCTTCGTATACGCCCGGATCAGCTCCAGTACTTCCAGCTCCTTTTGGACGTCCAGATTCGCTGTCGGCTCATCCATAATCAGGATCTGCGGTTCTTTTACGATCGTCTGAGCAATCCCGATCATCCTTCTCTGTCCACCACTCAACGCATAAAACGGACGCTCTGCCAGCTCTTCTAAATGAAGCAGCTCCAGTACCTTCCATGCCTGTCCAATATCTTCCTCGCTTACCTTCAACCGCAGCGTTTCCATCCGACCAAGCAATACGACATCCAGCACTGGCAAAGAAGTCATCAGAGGGTTTTCCTGCGCCATATAGCTCACAATTCGGGAACGCTCCTTGCGGCTCATATGATCCCTATTTACATCCGAAAAAAAAACGTTTCCCGTTCCGTGATAAATATCAAGCATCGTCTTAAGCAGGGTGGATTTTCCCGTACCATTCGCTCCGATCAAGGCGGTAACGACTCCGCATTCTGCCAAAAAGCTCACCTGATCCAGTATATTTTCGGAAGCCCTCGGATACGCATAGGTAAGTCCCTCCACACGCAGTCCACTCATACTCTCCCTCCTCTCGACCGGAACACTACTACAAAAAAGAACGGCACACCAATAATTGATGTGATAATACCAATCGGGAAAATCAGTCCCGGCTGTATCAGCTTACTCAATATCGACGCAAGAGATAGCACAACCGCGCCGCACAATGCCGACATCGGAATATAAAATCTTTGATCCTCCCCGACCAGTATCCGTGCGATATGCGGACCTGCCAGTCCGATGAATCCGATCGTTCCGGTAAAGCAGACCGCTGCCGCGGAAAGCAGTGAAATCAGGAAAAATGCCTTCATTTTCAGCCTGGCAACCGGAACGCCAAGGCTTTCTGCCTTCTCATCTCCGAGCATAAGTGCCGTATATTTCCAGGCATCCTTCAAAACGAGCGGAATACTGATGGCACAGATCGCCGCCGCAATTCCAAGCTTTCCCCAGTTCGTCTTCTGAAGGCTACCAAAAGACCAGAACACAATGGACTGATTCTGTGCCTCCGAAGCCCCATATTGCAAAAGTGCCTGCAGTGCCTGAAAAAGAAATAAAAGTGCAATTCCGGATAATACCATTGTATTTCCAGAGCTTTCCTGCCGTTTTCCCATCAGATAAACCAGAAAGCAGATCAGCATTGCGAATACGAAGGAAAGCAAACTGATCCCGCCATTGCCCCAGCCCATAATAATAGCAAGAGAAGCGCCAAACCCGGCGGCAGCCCCCACACCGAGTGTGTAAGGGCTTGCCAGCGGATTGTGCAGAATTGTCTGCATCACAGAGCCGGAGGTGCCAAGTGCGATTCCGACCACCAGCGCCATCAGCGCCACCGGAAGCCGCATGCTCCAGACAATGACACGGGTATTGTCGGAGGCTCCGCTTTTATGAAACAGGCAGGCCAGTACCTCCTTGACGGGCAGCATTGCCGGTCCCGTCATCACATCTGCAATCAAGAACAGAAAAAGCACCATCAGCAAACCGACAAACAACAGATATTTTTTTCTGTTGTTGCGTTCATAGACCTGTCTGCCTGTATTCATTCTTCTGCCTCAAGACTTACCATCCATACGCCTTCCAGCTCTACCGGCATATATTTTTCAAAGAAGGTACGGAGATTTTCCTCCGGATCCACATCCGCAAAGAGCTCCGGCTGACACAGTTTCGCCAGCATCTGTGTTCCGGCAAAATCAAAAATGTGACGGGAAAGATCATGATAAAGAACTGCCATCCGATCGTTCTTTACCGCATTCAATCCGCTCCAGCCTTCACGCTCCTTGTATGCCTGCAGACGCTCCAGCGCCTTTTCGCGATCTGCTCCATAGCCTACGACAATATTTTCATTATTGTCATCTACGAGGCATCCGGTAAACACAATCAGATCCGGATTCGATGCGATGACCTGCTCCGGCGCAACCTCCACGCTGTTGCCGTCAGAAAGTCCTGCTGCGATGTTGATACCGCCGCACTGCGGAATCAATGCCCCCCACATCTTATCTGCCCAGGAATTCCCGTAGGTATTCGGCGCAATGCTGTACTCCATATACACCTTCGGACGCTCTGCATTCTCCTCCAGACCGGAGATCCGCTCTTCGATCAGCTTCACCTGATCCTCGTAAAAATCAGAAATTTCCTTTGCGCGCTCCTCCTGCCCCATGATTTCACCGATCAGCTCCGTGCTGCTCCGATGCATCTCAACCGTCTGCTTATGATAATTCACAAATGCGACTTCGATTCCGGCTTCCGCAAACTTATCCAGCTCCGGCTCAATATAGTCATAATTGACCGGTGCCGACATCAGTACCACATCCGGATCCAGACTGATAATACTCTCCACACTGATCGTATCATTATATCCTACATCCGGAAGCTCCTGAATCTGCGGAAATTTTGTAACATAGGTTTTCCAGGCATCCTCCCGGCGTCCCTTCCAGTAATCATGGCTGAATCCGACCAGCTTATCAATCCCTTCCTCTCCGGTTACCGCAAGATACTCCTCCAGATTGAAGGTGACAACCACCTTTTCCACATCCTCCGGCAGCGTGATTGTTCGATCCAGAACATCCGTCACCTCTTTCGTTCCGCCTTCCTGTGCAAAAGCGCTTCCTCCTGCTGCCAACAGCGCCGCAGCCGCCATTCCGAGCCATACCATTTTTTTCTTCATGTTATTTTACCTCCCTTTCGTCCCCTCGGATCGTTTTTATTCACACGCTTGAGGGCATAATATAAATCTTAGTATAATTGTCTGCGAACCGGTAGTACAAGCCCCCCAGAGGGATATTGGTCATTCTTATTTTTCATGTATCCGGCAAGTTTTTTCATAAGAAAACATCCCCCCGGGAGGCTTGTTTTACTGCTGTAATCTGTTAAAATAAGGACAGCACAAATCACTGCGGCATGATCCCGCAAGAATAAGTGTTATACATGAAACTTGTGCATTACCTCCAATCAATCATTGCACGATCAGTCAATTTCATGTAACAAATTTAAAGTCACCTTGAATAGAAAAAAGATACCTGCGGCCACAGGTATCTTTTTTCGTTCTGTTATAAATTGCTTTGCTTCTGATTCACCTGCCTGCGCAGGTCATTTCCGATTGCAGTCATGCACAATAACGTCACGACAAGGAAGATCCCCAGAATCAGAATGATCCACCATGAACCGGTCAGCAGCGCCTTTTCTGACAAAGAGAGCATGCTTCCCCAGGAAATGATCTCCAGAGGAAGACCGATGCCCATGAAGCTTAAGGTTGACTCAGAAACGATCGCATACTCGCTGTTACGGATCTGCCGGACCTCCGTACGCACAATCTTTGCAATGCTCGTCCAGCTCGTCACACCGATTACAACGGAAATCGTCACAACGTTCGGCTTCCCGAGAATTGCCTGCAGCAAAATGACAAGCAGCAAATTGGGCACGCTGAGCAGGATTTCCGTCAGACGCATCAGCAGCGTATCCAGCCACTGCGGCGCAATACCGCTTATACCGCCGAACACAACCGCAATCGCGGTAGAAATGACCGTGGACAGCAATCCGATAAAAAGGGAAATCCGTCCGCCTACCAGATCATAGAAAAGATATCCCGTCCCATCGTATCGGTATCAAAAGAAGAATTGCCCAGAACAGAATCGGACGTCCCTGATACCATTTCCTTTTTACCTGAAGGACCGCCTCTTCCGGCTTTTGAATACCGACAATCCGGAACGCAGAATCCGATACCTCTGTTTCTTTGTATTCCCGGGGCGATGCCGGAAATACCGCTTCCTGATGCCTGCAAATTCTCATCGTCTTACCACCTCCGACTCTTCTGTCATCTGCTTTGCCCGGATACGCGGATCGATCTGTTCATTCATGGCCTGCGCCAGCATATTGCAGAGAATTACAATGATACCGGATAGAATACAAAGCACCATGAGCTGGTTGTAATCCTTATATCTTACACTCTCATAGGAAAGTGTTCCGATACCCGGATATGAAAATACGGTTTCAGTGATTGACCGACGGGCAACTCTGACGAGTTGACCGCGGCTTCTTCGCGAGGCCAAATTCCACCTCGCAGGACTAACACTATCCCTCTATCCCCTGTTACGGGGATTACTTAAAAATGCTTACGCAGCTTTGTTATTCTCTGTTTTATTTTGCTCATCCTTATTCTGAAGGCATACAAGTCCACATGTCCCCCAAAGCTTGCGATACTCACTTCTTACAGCACTACGGGCACTATTTCGAATGACCGTATACTTCCCAGACTTGTGATATTTGTATTTCTTCGGCCTTGCTGACACTGATTTTGCATTTCGGTACAGGTCTTTGTATCCAATGGACAATGTTGTAGCGTGCAGATATGAAAAATCTTTTATATTCTGAAAAGCGTCCGGGTATTCTTTACGGATGATATTCCCAGCACCATTGATGTCTGCGTTCATTAGGATTCCTGTCGCGGATTGATAGAGGCCTCGGTGTACGCGTTTGCCAGAAAACGTATATTCTATATTCTGGCCTTCTTTATATGTCGGTATGCTGTCCATGTCAAGAAGGTTTGCCTGTGAAGTATAGCTTTCCTCCCTTATCACGACAGCAATGCCGCATTTTGCTGCTACGCACTTCAGAACTTGGATGAATTTATAGTATGGTATGGAAACGAAGTTCTGGTTATTTACGGAATTCAATGAAATTTCCTGTTTCTGGCCTTTATTATGTCCCATAACGATAACTTCAACGCCAGCTGACAGGGCGTATCTGCATACATACCAGGCACATTTATAGAAGTAGTCTTTGAGGAAAGATTCACGGCGACGGCTTATTGCATTCAATTGCCTGCTATATTTGGCGGAATGCTGGCTGTCACTGCCTTTCGTTAGCTTAGACATCAGTTTCGCCCGTTTCTTATTAAAATAACGGTTCTCTGATTTTAATGCCCCGCCACGTATGACAAATGGAACGCCGCCGAAATTGTTCGCCACCCCAAGAAAGTTCCCGACGCCCGGGTCAAGCCCAAGGATTCTTGAAGGATGCTCCGGCGCCTCTATTTCTTTTATCTTATCGTCAAATGTGATAAGGATACGGTACTGCCCATATATTGGCTTAATCTCTGTCTTCATATATTTCAAGCCTTCATATATTGCTGTATTCCCGATACAGAGTTTTTCTTTCATATTAACAAAAGAGATGTAGTATTTTCCGCCTTCTTCCTTGAACTTTGCCACCTGATTTGAGAACCATGCTGTATATGCAGCCTCTTTTTTATATCCAGGGATATGCGGCTTTCCAGTAAAAGCAGACGGAGTCTTATCGTATTGCTTCAAACTCTTAAAATATCCAGTCCACGCAGCAATCACCTTACGAATCGCGTTTTGGTTGACATGGCTGTTCATTCGTCTATATACAGGATTTTCAGTCAGTTTAAAAATCGTGTCGAGCGTTTCATAAGATAAAAACCATTTTTCCTTTGTAGGATACGGAATTAGTTTCTTGAAGAGGACATCCCGCATGATTCTTTCACAATGCAGCCCACCAACATTACGAAGCTTCAAGGCCTTAAGCTCTTTTATTTTTGTGTCGTTGTGTTGCTGGATACTTGTAAAAACATAGTGCAGGACTTCAATCTCAGAGTGCGTGCGTTTTTCTGGAGATTTCTTTAAGCCTGTCATTGTATTACGGATATAGAAATTGGCAGTATTATACATACGTTTTGAGTCTGCGGTATTTGCCTGGAAATACTGGCATAACGCAGCATATTTTTTATTTTTTGTATGGTTGATTATCATTTCGTATGTACGCATAAAGCCTCCTCCTTCCTATTGACTTAAATTTAATTTAGTCATTGAATATTCCTTTATTATATCATATTCTATATACAAAGTAAAGTTGACTTAAATTCAGACTCTGGAGGTGCAAAGATGGAATACAAGAGAAAAGCCCATTCCGTATATTCAATGACATATCACATGGTATTTGTCACGAAATACAGAAAACCTGTAATTTCAGATGAGATAGGGGACTATATGAAGAAGCTGTCAGCGGAACTATGCAGGCAACATGGAGGAGAACTGATATCCGGGGAATCCGATGCAGACCACCTTCATTTGCTTATATCCATACCGCCGCAAGAAAGTCCGTCCGATATGATTCGGGTATTAAAGACACAGACATCAAAGAAGGTGCGCTTAATTCCGGAATTTAATGAACATATTAAAAAATATCTGTTTGGAGAAGTGTCTGTGTGGAGCCCCTCTTATTTTGTTGCAACAACAGGCGGAGCGACAATGGAAAAAATTAAAGAATATGTTGAATCACAAAGAACAGACGACCACAAACGAAAATATGAGAAAACAGGTAGATACAAGAAAAAATAAAACCGGCGCTTATATCCGACGGACAACAGCCTGCATAAGTCTTATTTGTATGCAGTCTGATTGGCCGCGGTTTTACGCGCCATTCGATAATGGTCTTGCACAGGACACTTTTTCCGCAGCCGGATTCTCCCACAAGCGCCAGCACTTCGCCTTTTTGCAAAGAAAAGCTAACATTCTGCCCTCCGAACTCTCTTTTCGTTCTATAATGATAAATCTGGCAGTCCTATTACCCGACAGGACCTGCCATAAGGCCGACCCTATAGTTACCGCACAGATTTTTCCAGAAACACATATACGCTCAATTAAACGCACATAGCCCGGACAGATCAAATCCGTCCGGGCTGTGTCTATGGCAAATGTATTATACTAATTTGAAATTATTATCTATTCTTCGATCGTCCAATCTGCCACATTCCAGAAAATGCCGACTCCGTGATGTCCCATAATGGTATCCGGTGCAATGCCCTGAATGGAAGCCTTCGCTACATAATTCGCATCAATGTAGCAGATGAATGCAAATGCCGGATCCTTTGCCAGTCCCGGTACGACCTGATTGTCACCGTCATGGCTGGTCAGTCCGTTAAAAATCAGGATATTGATCTCTCCGTGCTCATCCATCGCCGGATTGATTCTCGTATAATCTCCGCTTCCGTATCCCGGATTTTTGCAGCTGCGGTCAGTCACTTTCCCAACTATAACAGAGACCAACCGGCAATATAAGCCCTGTAGGGGGATATTGACTTATTCTATATTTTCATATATTTGACTCTTTTGGGAATGGTGAATAAAAGAAAAAAGCCGCCAAAACGGCAGCTTCTCTCTATCGCTTTACTGCGCGAAGCATATACAGCGGCGTCGCTCCATAAAACAGCTTCTCCCGCTCACTCCACAGCTCCTCTGTGACATCCCGCTCAAACGATACGTCCTTACACGGAAGCTGTGCGAGCACACCGGCATCAAAATCCGGTCTCTGTGCCATTCCGAATACCGCATAGTTTTCCGGATTCAGCGCACTGTCAATGTATTCATACGAACCGTCATGCGTATAGCCGCGGTGATACTTTTCCAGCCCGAGCCGTTCTCTTCGGATTGCCTCTTCCCGGACGCTGCCCGGCTGATACGGCAGATGCCAGTTTGCATCAAAAATCAAAAGCACGCCTTCCGGCCTTAAAACGCGGAGCCACTCTCCGTACACCTTAAGATGATCCCGGATAATGTGCGTCACATTCCGGCTTATGACAAGGTCAAAGGTGTTGTCTGCAAAGGGCAGTGCCCCGAAATCTCCCTGCATCAGCTCCGGTGTCACGCCAAAATGACGGGCATTTTCTCTTGCATGCTCCAGCATTCCCTCCGACCCGTCGATCCCGGTCACCTTATGCCCCGCCTTAGAGAGCAGTACGGAAAAGAATCCCGGTCCGCAGCCGGCATCGAGAATCTTTAACGGATGCCCCTCCGGTGCATATTTCTCAATCCGCTCCAGCCACTTTGCCGGACGCTCTGTGGCAAATTCCTCTTCTACATAGCGATTATAATTGTCGGAGCGTACACTCCAATCCTCATTGATCTGTTCCTGTGTCAGCATTTATCTTTGTCTCCTTCTGTCTTCTATACCGTCAGCAATGATTCGATCAGTCTCTTTGTATATGGTTCTTTTGGTGCATGAATAATCTGTGCCGTCTCTCCTGCTTCTACGACTCTTCCGTGGTTCAGGACATAGGTTCTGTCACAAAAGCTGCTGATCAGCGCAAGGTCATGGGAGATAAACAGGATCGACAGCTTTTTTTCCTTGCGGATCCGGGTCAGCAGTTCCATGATCTGCGCCTGTACGGACACATCCAGCGCCGAGGTGGCCTCATCACAAATAAGGAAACGCGGATTCTGTGCGATCGCCCGTGCGATCGCCGCCCGCTGGCATTCTCCGCCGCTGACCTGCCACGGATACATTCCGGCATAGCTGCCATCCAGTCCGACTAGCTCAAGCAAATGCCCGATTTCCCTCTCCTGCTCTTTTTTATCCGGCATCACCGACTTTAATGCATCCCGCATGCTCCTTCCAAGCGTCAGTCGCGGATCAAAGGAGGAACGCGGTTCCTGAAAAATCATTTTCATATCCCGGTATGTCTTTTGCAGCTTCCGCTGCTTTTGGGATGAGAGCTCCATCCCGCAGAACTTCACGGAGCCATGGTCCGGAATAATCAGCCGTGTGATAATACGCGCCAGCGTTGATTTGCCGCATCCGCTTTCACCGACGATCCCGACACATTCTCCCTCCAGTACCGTCAATGACAGATCCTCCAGCGCCTTAAAGCGCCTGCCTCCCAGCTCCCGGAAGGTCTTATCCACATGTTTCACTTCAAGAACCGGCGCCCCGTTCTCTTCAGCAGGCGCCTGCGCTTCTCGATGCTCCAGCTTCGGTACAGCCCTCAGCAAAGCCTTTGTGTAGGAATGAGTCGGATGATACAGCACCTGTTCCCTCGTGCCATATTCCACAATCCTACCTTCATACATGACCGCGATCTGATCGGCCAGCTTCGCCGCGACCCCCATATTGTGGGTGATCAGCAGAATCGAAGTCCCATACTGCTTACGGATCTGCAGCAGCTCCTCTACAATCTGCAGCTGCACCGTTACATCCAGCGCACTGGTCGGCTCATCTGCCAGCAAAAGCGCCGGATTCAGCACCATCGCCAGCGCAATCGCCACCCGCTGGTTCATCCCTCCGGAGAGCTGAAGCGGACAGCAGTCCAGAATACGCTCCGGATCATCAAACTGCATGCTTTTCAGAATCGCAGACGCCCTTTTTTGCGTCTCTGCCCTGGTGATACTTCTGTCGTGTGCATGCAGTGCATCGTAAAACTGCCGTCCGATTTTACGGATCGGATTCAATGACGCACCCGGCTCCTGAAATACAACGCCCATGCCGCTGCCGCGGATGGCGCGCCGCTTTGCTTCCGGCATTGTCTGCAGCCTCTGCCCGCGAAAAGATATGTCTCCGCCGGTGATCTCCACCTTGCCGGGCAGCTGCAGGACTGCCTGCAGCAGCGTGCTCTTACCGCTTCCGCTCTCACCGATCACGCACGTAATCGTACCTGGCGCAAGCGTCAGATCCACCCGATGCAGTACTTCTTTTTTATTGCCGGGATAACGAACACTCAAAGACCGGACTTCCAGTAACGCTTCCTTTTCCACAGCACTCCTCTTTTCTTTTTCTATTCTGTCACACAGGTCTGCCAGTTAATATGATAATAATCCACCGGCGACTGATTCAGCCCCTCTACGGTATCCTTCATCGCCATATACATGTTCAGATGGAACACATTGCAGATGGAATTATCCGCCAGAACGGTTCCGTCAATCTGTGCTGCCAGCTCATTTCTCTTATCGGTATCAAACTCCGACGCAAGCTGTTCCAGAAGCGCATCGACCTCTGCATTGGAATACTTTCCAAAGTTCTGTGTTCCGTCTGTACTGAAATTGTTCATCAGGTAAGAATAGGGATCTCCGGTCGGAAGCGTCACCTCCGCGTACACACTCAGATCATACGTACCTGCATGGCCACGGTCTTCGGTGCTCTCCAGCTGCTCAAAGCTTGCCTCGATTCCGAGCTGCTGCAGTGCGGACTGCAGAGCCTGGCCCGTCTGCGGCAGTCCGGTTCGGCCGTAGGTAATGATCTGAAGCGATACCTTCTCTCCATCCTTTTCCAGAATTCCGTCACCATCCGTATCCACATAACCGCTCTCTTCCAGAAGCGCCTTTGCCCCGTCCATATCAAACTCCGGTACGGAGGATACATCGGTTGCCTCCGCAACGGCTGTGGTCGCCGGGAAACTGGATTTTGCCGGTGTTCCGGCGCCATTTACCAGTACCTGCGCATAGCTTGGCTTGTCGATTGCCATGCAGACTGCTTTACGGAAATTTGGATCCCCTGTAAATGCATGCTCCAGGTTGAAATATACCTTGTAAACTCTTCCGGTTGCCGCCTGTGAAATCTTAAAGCCGGGCGTTCCGTCAAAGAGGTCTCTCGCATCGTAGGAAAGGCCATAACAGGCATCCAGCTCCTTATTCTGCAGCGCCAGACTGGACGCATCCAGATCGCTGATGGAACGGATCGTCACATGCTTGCTCGCCGGCTTTCCTGCCCAGTAATCATCAAAGGCATCCAGCTCCATCCGCTCATTTTCCACATACTCCACAAGCTTAAACGGACCGGTACCGATCGTTGCATCGCCGTCATCCCCTACACTCTTTACATCAACAATGCCGGAATACGGATCACAAAGACAGTTCGGCAGAGTCGGGTTCGGTTTCTTCGTTGTGATCGTCAGCACATTTCCGTTCGCTTCCATGGACGCAATGCCCAGCTCCCCGTCTGCACGGCTCTGCATGGAACAGGTGCGCTCCAGAGATGCCTTTACAGCCTCTGCATCCATCGGATTGCCGCTCTGAAACAGGACGCCGTCGCGCAGCTTAAGCGTCCACACCAGTCCGTCCTCGGATACGGAATAGTCATCCACCAGATTTTTCTGTACGTTCATGCCGTCATCCAACTTAAACAGGGATTCCATCACACCGACACGCATGCCCACCCAGGAATAAGCATTGGATGCAGGATCCACATCCCCCACATAATCGCCAAACACAAAATCCCCTCTTGTATCCTCTTCTGCCCGGCTTCCGATGCCCGGACATGCCGCTATTAACACACATGACAAAAGCAGCGCCGCCATTCTTCTCATTTTCTTCATGCTCGTTCTCCTTCCTGTTTTTACAGTTTCATGGTTTCCTTTGGATCCAGGGCGTCACGCACACTGTCTCCGAAAAGATTAAATAATATAGTGACCATAAAGATCGCTAATGCCGGATACAGCACCACCCACGGGCACTGCTGCATCAGACTGCGTCCTTCTGAAAGCATGCTTCCCCATTCCGCCGAGGAAGAGCCGAGCCCGAGAAAGCTCAGGCCGGAAATGCTGAGCATCGCTCCGCTTAAGTGCAGAGTCCCGGTCACGACGACCGGACGGATGGCATTCGGAAATATATGATGCAGCAGAATTGACCACTCGCTCTGACCGTTCAGCCTTGCAGCCTTCACATAGTTTTCCTCACGAAGGCTCAGCACATAGCTTCGGATCAGTCTTGCATACTGTGTCCACCCGGTCGCTGCCAGCGCAAGCACACCGTTTCGGATTCCCGGACCCAGCATCCCGGCAACCGCAATCGAAAGTACAATTCCCGGAAATGCAAGGAACACATCCACAATGCGCATCATAATTTCGTCTGCGATACCACCCATATATCCGCTGATCAGCCCGATGGTACAGCCAACCAGCATTGAGAGCGTCACAATCACGAGGGATGCGAAAATCGAGCTTGATGCGCCGGAAAGAATCCGTGACCAGATGCAACGCCCCAGCCAGTCCGTTCCCATCAGATATTCGCCTCCGGGTGCCTTTTTTGCCTCCAGCAGGTTTACCAGCTCCGCATCATGTGGGGCCAGCGAATCTGCAATCAGACTGAAGATACACAATGCAAGAAAGAGGATCAGATACACCAGCATCTTCCGTTTTGCATGCACAGATGTCCGCATCACTTCACCTCCATTCCCGCACCGATGCGCGGATCCAGATAATAATAGGCCAGATCCGTCAGCAGATTGATGAAAATATAAATCACACTCATCCAGACGACAAAGCCCTGAATGACCGGATAATCTCTGCCGGTCACAGCGTTTGTTACCATATAGCCCATTCCCGGCATGACAAACAGCATCTCAATTGCAGCTGTTCCTCCAAGCAGGGAACCGATTGACATGGACATCAGCGTGATAATCGTGACCAGCGCATTCTGCAGGACATAGCCAAACAATACCTTCCGGCGCTTTAGGCCTCTGGAAACGGCACCGTCCACATACTGTCTGCCAAGCTGTTCCAGAACTGCGGCCCGCACCTGACGGATGTATTTTCCGGTCATCGGAATCGCAAGCGCAAGCGTCGGCAGCACCAGACTGCTCGGTGAACCGGACGACAAAACCGGAAACCAGCCAAGCTTTAAGGCAAAAAAGTATAAAAGCAGTAAAGATACGACAAAATTCGGAAGACTGTTCCCGATAAAGCTCAGAAAACGGATGACCGCGTCCGTCACCCTCCCCTTTTTTACTGCGGCAAGGATTCCAAGCGGTACGGAAAGCAAAATCGTTACGATTACCGAAGAGAACGTCAGCTTTAACGTATTCGGAAGTGCCTTCAGCAGCTTTCCCGATACTGCAGCGCCGTCTATGTAGGAAACTCCCATGTCTCCACGTACAAATCTCCACAGCCAGTCAAAATACTGTACCAGAAACGGCCGATCCAGCCCGAGCTGATGACGCATGGCCGCTACGACCTCCGGATCCGGAGCTGTCCCCTGTCCCTGAAGCATCATCTCCACCGGATCCTGCGGCGAAATATACATCAGCCCATACGTCAGAATCGTCACACCAAGCAGAATCGGAATCAGAGAAATCAGTCTTCGAAGCACATACTGCAATGCGATATGCCGGTCGAGATATTCCCGCATCCTGCTCATATACCACACCTTCCTCCCTTTGTCTGTGGGACTAGAGAGCCAGTCGTCAGATCCTTTGTCTTCCCGTTCATAATACATTCCCGTCTGCATCCACTGCTGCGCCCTTCTGTGCACAGACCATGAACGTGTGAATCGGCGCATCCCGCTCCCATTCGATCGGATCCTGTACGCCCGGTCCAATGTCGTCGATGATCCGCAGGATGTCCATATTCAGCGCCTGCAGCACCTCACAGTCCCATTCCGGTCTTTTCTTACGGGAAAGTGGAAGCGAACGGGCCGTCTGCTCCAGTCCCTTGATACGCTTCGGCGACAGATTGTTTGCTGTATGGTACGAGCTGTGGCGGGCAGCAAAGTCGGCAAGCGCCG
The DNA here is from genome assembly GCA_902363135.1 of Lachnospiraceae bacterium. Lineage (GTDB taxonomy): Bacteria > Bacillota > Clostridia > Lachnospirales > Lachnospiraceae > Choladousia. Next base: position 106,451 of record CABIZF010000001.1, on the reverse strand, counting down.
CTTCCCTTCTGGCACGAAGCTCTTCATCATACAGATACAGATACCAGTTTGCATCAAAGTAAACCATCCGTCCGCCCGGTGCAAGGACCCTCGCCCATTCTGCAAGCGCCTCTTTTGGATATTCCAGATTCCAGATCACATTTCGGCTGACGATCAGGTCAAAGCTGTCTGCTTCAAACGGTAAGAACTCTCCTCTTTGTACCTGAAAATCCACCTCTGCACCATAGCTCTTTGCATTTCGCTTTGCATGCCAGATCATATGCTCCGTCACATCGATTGCCGTGACCTTATGTCCTGCCAGTGCCAGATTAATTGCAAAAAAACCAGGACCGGTTCCGACATCCAGGATACGCAGGCACTCCTTTTTCGGTGCATGCTCTAAAATCAGTTTCCGCCATGCGTCTCTTCTCCAGTCATTCATCTCCGCCAGATTCTGCGCGCTGTAGCTGTGCGCACGATCTGTCCAGTAATCGGTCAGATCTTCCAATACCGTTATCTGCTCTGCTGTGTTCTCTTTCATTGTGCACCTTCCTTTTTTATATGGCTGAATCATCGGCCTGTGGATTTTTTCGAAGCTGACGCTCCAGATACCGGATCAGCTCCCACACACCTTCATCCAGCTGCTCCTCCTTGCGCATCACATATCCGAACCGAATCCGGTTATGCGGCAGCGCCAGCCGCTTCCCATAATTGGCAGCCTGATCTTCGGAGAGATAGCTGCCGCTTAAATTTACCAGATCGCTGCTTTTCAGCATCTTATCCATAATATAATCACTGTTTGTAACGACTGCGACATCCAGCTCCCGCCAGCTCAGAACATTTTCCTCTGCGCTGTTTTCAATGGAAATGTATTCATCCTGATAATTCTGAATAAACCGCTGATCCTTCAGCTCCTCCAGCGACACCATATCGCCCTCCTGGGCGGCCAGCACATTTCTCTTTCCCGGATAGACCCTTAGCTCGCTCTCATGCAATGTGACAAAGGTCAGCCGGCTCTTGGCCAGCATATTTGAAAATTCCTTTTGCTGCTGTTCAAATACATATACAAAGCCTGCGTCATCGAGGTAATCTCTTACCCGCTCCAGCACGGTTTCCACACCCGCAGTATATATCTGATAATGATAATTCTGCTCCGTCGTTTCCTTATAAAACTGTACGAACCGGTCTGCGAACCACGAGCTCGGATTCAGAGAAATACGAATCCAGCGTGTCTGCCCTTTCCGTGGAAATGCCTCCAGTACCTCCATATCACTGACGATCTTGCAGGCATAGCGGTATACCTGCTGTCCCTGTGCCGTCAGAGAAATCCCTCTTGGCAGCCGGTCAAACAGCCGGATTCCCATTGTTTCCTCCATGTTTTTGATTGCCTTGCTGACCGTTGACTGCGTCGAATACAGCTTCCGCGCCGCCTCACTGATGGAACCGGCCTTCGCGCACGCGACAAAAAATTTCAGCTGTCGTGTATCCATTTTCGATCTCCTTTATCTTTTTTGTCACTTATTCTTTATTCATTGAAAACCCCTGCAGCAATGCCGCAGGGGGAGTCACACGAATCGCAATTGTTATGATTTTAGCAAATAAAAAAAAACCATACAACCCTCCCTGGGGGTTGTTTATCCATTCTTTTTCGATTGTGATGCATTCTTTTTTTGAATGCAGATAAGCATTCTCGCGAACCATTTTTGCTTTGCAGGACGCAATTTCCTGTAAAATAAGAAAAACCGCCCGCCATCAGACAAGACCAGACAGTCCTGTCTGAAGCGAACGGTTTTCGCTAAAAGATTACGCGTATACTTGCGCTAACACAGCTTACAGATTGATCTGTGAGATAACATCCTTCAATGTATTTGCACTCTGATGCAGCTTTTCGGTCTCCTCCTCAGTCAGTGCTACCGGCAGCTTGCACTTTACACCTTCCGGCCCAACCAGCGTCAGCGTACTGATGCACACATCGTCTACACCGTACTGACCGTGCATCATCGTAGATACGGTCGCTACAGAATCGCTGGAAGCAAGCAGCAGAGAGCACAGCTGGCATACAGAAGCGGATACTGCATAGAATGTCGCACCCTTTCTCTTGATGACCTCTCCGCCTGCCTTGTGTACATACTCGGTCATTGCCTCACGGTCGAGCGGCTCGAAGTCCATCGTTCCCTTCATGATCTCTGCATAGCGCTCCATCGGTGCTCCGGAAATATCAGTCAGAGACCACGGGATAAATGCGCTGTCTCCATGCTCACCAAATACATAAGCATGAATATTTTTCTGTGCAATTTTATAATGCTCGGACAGTCCATAACGCAGTCTTGCGGTATCCAGAATGGTACCGGAACCGATGATGTGGCTCTCCGGGATACCGGAAATCTTCGTAAATACATAGGTCATGATGTCGACCGGATTGCTTACGATCACATATTTTGCGTTCGGCGCTACAGCTACAATCTTCGGAGTAATGTCTTTAAGAATATTTACGTTGGTCTGGGTCAGCTCGATTCTTGTCTGACCCGGTCTGCGCGCGATACCGGAAGTAATGATGACGATGTCAGAATCCTTTGCATCCTCATAATCGCCCGCCACGATGGATACCGGATCACGGAAGAAGGTTCCCTGTGCGATATCCATAACCTCGCCAAGTACCTTTTCCTTATTGATGTCAATCAGTACGATTTCAGAAGCTCCGCTGTTCTCCATCGCCAGCGTATATGCAATAGTAGATCCTACGCTTCCTGCTCCAATGATAGTAATTTTAGCGCTCATGCTGTCCTCCTTAAATTGGGCGGCGATCTTCTTTCTCTTTCTTCACAGAATCGACCCGCGCCCGGTTAAATGTCATTTTTTTATCAATCACGTTATTTATTTAACATCGCAAAGCGCCATCTGTCAAGCATAATCTGTCCTATATGAGAAATTTATACAATTTCTGAGCGCATTTTCCTCAGAATCCGCTTCTCTGCCCGCGACACCTGCACCTGGGTCATGCCGAGTGCCCCGGCCGTCTGCACCTGGGTCAAATTCTCAAAGTAGCGCAGCTCGATCAGGCGACGCTCCTCCTCCTTGAGCAGATGCAGCAGCTGCCCGGCCAGCATCCGGTTCAGGAGGGTCTCGGTATCATCGCGCTGATCCATGAGCCGGTCACCGAGTACGAGCGATGCACCGTCTCCCTCTCCGACCGGCTTATTTAAGGATTCTACCTCTGCGGCAGCTTCGAGCGCCAGCACGACCTCATCCGGCGCAAGCCCGGCACGTGCTGCCACCTCCTCTAAGGTCGGCTCACAGCCATTCTCCCGCTCCAGCTCCTCCCGCGCCCGGTATGCCTTGACCGCGTCCTCCTTTAAGGCCCGGCTGACGCGGATCATCCCATCATCGCGCAGAAAGCGCCGGATCTCTCCGACAATCATCGGGACGGCATAAGTCGAAAAGCAGACCTCGTAGGTGAGGTCGAAGCGGTCGATCGCCTTCATCAGCCCGATACTTCCGATCTGGATCAGGTCCTCCTTTTCACAGCTGCGCCTTCCCGCAAAGCGCTGTACTGCCGCATACACCAGCCCCATATTTTCCCTGACCAGCTGTTCCCTCGCGGCCTTATCCCCTTCGTGTGCGTCCTGAAGCAGCATGAGGGTATGCTCCATGTCATTTCCTGCCTTTCACCTTGAATTATGCAGGCTTCTGCACACTTATCCGCAATCGAGTAAAAAGAAAGCCTTCTGCTATTTTATTGCTGTTCACAATTTTCCTACGACTGGCAACCTTTTTATGCAATAACGCAGTTTATTCTGCCCACGCAAAATTATACAGATAATAATTTCCTTCCAGCACAAATTCCGGGCAGCATCTCATCGGCATATTGCAACCGGAAGTTTATGATCCCGATAGTCAAACGGACCATCCACATTTTTCCGTGTGATGTGCCGGCTCATCCGTACTGTCGTCCCTTTTTCAGGCGCACTCGTCACCTCCAGCGTGTCCATGAACGCATCCATAAATGTAAATCCCATCCCCGCACGGTCGCACTCCTGCCGTGTCGTATAGAGCGGTTCCATTGCCTGCGCAACATCTGCGATGCCCCGTCCGTGATCAATGACCTCGATCCATAAGGTCTCATCCTCGATCCAGCAGTGTACCAGTACCTTTTCCTCCTCCCGGTCATAAGCATGAATGATCACATTTGTTACTGCCTCCGACACCGCTGTCTTGACGTCCGCGACCTCCTCCAGGGTCGGATTCAGCTGTGTCAGAAATGCCGCCACCGCCACCCTGGCAAATCCCTCATTGCAGGAACGGCTGTCAAATTCCAGTTTCATTTCATTTTTCCGCATGCGCTCTCCCCCTCTTTCTGTTTCGTCCATCATGATCCGTCACCGCCATCTTTTTGCAAAACACCCCCACACTTCGTCGACAAAGCCAGCCAGGAACTGTCTCCATCGGATTTGGCGAGTGCTTCCGTTTTCACAGCAGCTTTGACTGCTGCGGCAGCCCCTCATAAATATCGATCACCCTGTACACACCGGATAGCAGCAGCACACGGCGCATCCGTTCCTTTACATTGATCGCCGCCATCGTACCTCCGACAAACCGGATCATTTTATACCGTCCGAGCAGCATTCCGATCCCGGAGCTGTCCATGAACACGGTATCCCCGAAATCAAATAAAATACACCGGATATTCCGGCTCTGAATCAGCTGATCCGTCTCCCGCTGCAGCAGCTCGGTGCTGTGATGATCTACCTCTGAAGGCAGATGTACCGTAAGTGTCGTTCCGGTCAGAGTAAACATATGATCCATACTGAGTCCTCCTTTTCTTTTCCCCATACTCTCAAAATCTGTTCTGTACATTTCCTGTCAAAGCGGATATTCTCAGTCCGCTGCTCATTGCATAAAGCGGACATTTGCAATCCATCCCTGCAGCTCTGCTGACAGGGCCTGGGCTCACCAAAGCAAAAAGGCGCGGTACAGCCCGGAGATTTCTCCTTCTTTTTCATCTGTACCACGCCTTGCGCTTCTCTTATACTATGTACTTTTCAATTCTCTGTCTCGGCCGTCAGCTGCTTTCCATACAGCAAATGAACGGTCGCTGTCGCTTTACTGCCCGGACATCAGATTGCCATACTGGTCATATTGCAGCCCGGTCGTCGGATCTGTCCATGCCACGTAGGAATCCGGCGCCGGAAGTGAACCTCCGGTCGTCGTCCCATCCTGGTCATAAACCGTAATGTCCTGGCCTCCGGTCGTCGTGGAGATCCGTGTATTGTCCGCTGTCTGGCCGGTCGCCGCATCTCCAAGCCCGCTGACATCCGCCGCATTATCACTGCCGGACGTCTTACCCGACCCGGAGGTGATATAGCCCTGAGCCTGACTCGCCTGATTCGGATAGTATTCTGTAAATTTGTTCAGAATCTCATTGGCCTTATCCTGCTGTCCCAGCTGGTAATAGGAAATACCAAGACAGAGCATCGCCTGCGCATAATCAGAGCTTTTCCGCTCTGTATCTGCATCAACCGCCTTCTGGAGCTGATCTGCCGCTGTCGTATAGTCGCCTGCAAGGTATGCCGTCGCGCCGGTATTGTAATACTGGCTGAACAGGCTTGTGCCGACAGCCGATGCCATACTGTCATAAAGTGTCTTTGCGTTGCCATCAAAGTCCGATGCATCTAATGCAGCCACCGCCGTGGAGGCTCCGCTCACATCCCCGCTCACATATTTATTGACCGCCGCCAGCAGATCGTCATAGCTCTGTGCTTTCTTTAAGGCATCTTCCTTATCCTGGTTTGCACTGTCGACCTGACTCTTGTAGCCATCGATCTCATCCTGCAGATCCTGTGCACGTGCCGCCTCAGATGCCAGCTTTGTATTGGCATCCGTCACCTGACGGTTTGCCTCATCGTTGACCTCCTGCCGGTTCGCCGGAACGACCAGGAACCAGACGATCGCACCTCCCAGCAAAATGCCGAGAATGATATTGATAAACGTCGCAATCGTCGAGCTGTCCCGGAACGTCGTCGGCTGGATGACCATCTCAGTTCCGCTCATATACCGAAGCGTACCTGATACCGCTTCCTCTTTTTCCTTCTCAAAGCGCCAGTGCTTTTTCCCGACCCGTGTGCTCTTTCCGGTCGCATCCTCGATCTCCTGCAGATAGCGCAGAGTCGTCGTATTCGTCGTATCGATATTCGCCGCCTTTTTCAGAAGCTTCCGCGCGCGCTCATACTCCTGCCGCTTCATATACAAAAGGGCAAGCAGCTGGTATGCCTTTACAAACTTTGAGTTCTGGCTGATTACCTTTTTCAGCTGAATGATCGCCATGTCCTCATTGTCTTCCCTGCAATACAGCACCGACTGATTGTATTTGCGGATCGTCTGATTGATCGTATCGAGCCGGTTCTTATTCGACTGCAGCTCATTGATATAGGAATCTGCGATATTGTCCTCGCCCTTCAGATTTTTACTGATGACCCACTCACACAGCGCTGACACTGCCTCTCCGGTCTCATAGTAGCACAGGCCGAGCAGATTCCGCGCATCGATATTTTCTTTATTAAACTTCAGGCTGCGCTTTAAGCAGGTGATCGCTCCCTCCATATCGCGTACGAGTGCTTTCTCCAGTCCCTCGTTGTACAGAAGATTCGAGATCCTCACGATCCGCTTCTGTAAGGTGACATCTGCTCCACAGCCCGGGCAGTAGTCGATGGCGGCAAGCGGTGTGTTACAGTAAATACATCTCATGCCATCCCCTGCCTTTTATTTTTCTTTTCGTCCTTCATCATCTCCCGCAGGATATCCGTCACATCCGTTAAATCACGGCTGTAGATCGCATCCTCTGCCTCATTGACATCCATGCTCGGATGATATTTCTTCAGTTCTTCTTCGTAATTAATCATTCTATCTCCTGACTTTTTCATCTCGGTACCGCTTCCGCAAAGCGGTCATTCGCAATCCGGTCTCTTCATGTATGCAGCTCTACCGGCGGTCGGCATTGCTCTCCTTGCGCTGCAGAATTGCCTTGATGTCCCCTACCAGATACAGGGAACCCGCACAGAACAGCATTCCGTCACCTTTTTTTGCCAGTGCCTGAATAAATGCCTTCTCCACGTCCGGCTCGGTAAAAATCTCAGCGTCCGTATACTTCCGGAATACGCCGGAGAGTACCTCCGCCGGAACGACACGTGCACCGTCGATCTGTGTCACGACAATGGAGGTCGGATGTACACTCTCACAGATCTCTGCGATCATCTTCTCGTACTCCTTTTCCACTACCGCGGAAAACAGCAGTGATACACTCCGGTGCTCCTGCACGCCAACAACCGTGCGGATAAACTCCTTGATGCCGTCTGCATTGTGCGCACCGTCCAGCACGACACCCGGCAGAACGGTCTCCATGCGTCCCTGCCATCTCGTACTGCGAATCCCCTCTGCGATCACCTCATCACGGATCACATGCTGCGGATCGATCATGTGAATCGCCCCGACCGCAAGTGAACTGTTCACCAGCTGATACTCTGCCAGATACGGCACGGTAATCGAAAGCACACTGCCATTCCCTTCATCATAACTGCAATCCAGCAGAAAATCAATGCTTTTGTCCGTCTTATCCAGTATTTTACACATCTCCTGCCGGTATTCCCACACCGGTGCATGCTTCTCTTTCGCCGTCGCAAGGATCACTTCGCGTGACTCCGGATTGCGTCCGTCAAAGATCACCGGCACGCCTTCCTTGATGATTCCGGCCTTTTCCCCTGCAATTTTCGCGACCGTATCTCCGAGATATTCCATATGGTCGAGACTGATCGTCGTCAGCACCGTCGCGATCGGATGCTCGACCAGATTCGTCGCATCCAGCCGTCCGCCAAGTCCGGTCTCCAATACGAGATACTCGACCTGCTCCCTCTGAAAGATCAGAAGCCCCGCTGCAAAGAGCAGTTCAAAATAAGCCGGATGCGCATAGCCGTCCGCTATCATCGCATCGACGGCCCTTTTCACCTCCTCAAAAGCCCAGGTGAAGCATTCCTGTGAGACCTCTTCTCCGTTGATCTGAAAACGCTCCGTAATATTGACCAGATGCGGGGAGGTAAACAGCCCCGTCCGATATCCGGCATGTGTCAGAATTGACGAAAGAAACGCACAGACCGAACCTTTTCCGTTTGTTCCTGCCACGTGTATCACCTTCATCCGGCGCTCCGGATGCCCGATCCGCTCAAGCAGCTCCCACGTGTTTTCCGGTTTGTTCTTTTTTGTAAACTTTGGTGTTTCCTCTATGTATGCAACCGCTTCTGTATAATCCATCTCAGTTTCCTTTTCTTATGTTGTTAATGATAAGTCTTTTCCTACGGAGTTAATATATCACACTCCCCTTATTATTCAAGGAATTTTTTTCGCGTAAACCTTCAGAATTCCTTAATTTTCGCACAGATTCCGTTCTTCTCTGGACACTGAAAATGAAGGGTGCTATAATATTCTGAACTGGTGGTGTTCCCCGTCCAATCATTGGATGCAGACATCTCACACAACTATTATTTTAAATAAGAAAGGAATCTGAGTTATGAAGAAAAAATTATTACTTGGACTCACCGTACTTGGCGCAGCTTCTATGCTGTGTGGTTTTGACAGCGCAGAGACCGCTGACAGCCTCTACCAGAAAATGCTCGACGCGACCACTGACGCATCCGGCGCGTCTATGAGCATGGGAATGAATCTGGACGCAGCGATCAACGTAAGCGACGGCACGACTGATTCTTCTCTCGGGATCACGATGAGCGGTACCTTCGATGTGAACGCTACGATGGATCCGGTCGCAACCGAGCTAGTCGGCAGCATGGATCTCTCCGCACTCGGACAGGGTCAGCACATGGAGATGAAGAGCTACTCTGTTACCGCTGAGGATGGCGGACTGGAGACTTATTCCTTCACAAAGGAGTCCACAGACGACGAAGGTTCCTGGGCATACAACAAGGATTCGAACATTGATATGACCTCCCTGATGGATCTCTCCAAATCTCTGACCGCTGCAGATATGGCAGACTGGGGCCTTACCTTTACCCTTGCTCCGGAAGCAGCTACGGTAAATGGCACTGAGTGCTACGAGCTCTCCACCGTGATCGACTCCTCCACACTGGACACTGTCCTGAAGAAGGTTTCTGAGCTGGCCGGTGAGGATCTCACCTCTGATCAGGATGTCGCTATGGCAATGCAGTATCTGGATGGTCTGAAGCTGAACATCACCTACTACGTAGACGCTGCTACTTACCTTCCGGTCAGCATGACAATGGATATGAACGACAGCGACCTTACTGTTCTGAATTCTCTGATCGCTTCCACACTGGCAAGCGAGGAAGGCACCAGCGCAGAGCTCGTACTGAATGACTTCTCCATCAATGCTACCACCTCTTACGGTGATGTCGCTGCGATCACTGTTCCGCAGGAAGCAATCGATGCAGTCGCTGCAGGCGAAGCTGCTTCTCTTGACGATGTAGCAGAAAACCTTGTCGCTGACGCTGAGACAGAAGCTGCAGAAGCTGCGACCGAGGCTGTTGCTGAGTAAGCATTTGGAATTTACTTTTGACCCCTATGAGAGCCGCCGTAAATAATTATGGCGGCTCTCTTTAAATATTTATGATGTTGGGGTCAAAAGGTATTTTGCCCCCAACTGATGCCTACGAATTGCTCCGCTGCGAAGCAGCTCCCGCAATTCTGCAAACATTCGAAATCCGCTGATTTACTACGTAAATCGCTACTTTCTCATGTTTGGCGGGTCCCAAGTTCAAAAGCCTTATCATGCAAGCATGAACGGCTTTTTGACCTTTTGACCCTGGCATCATATTTATTCTGTGATTTCTAGTACATGGAGGTCTTATATGGGTGCCGTACTGCTCTCTCCGCTTTATATTTTACTAAATCTCTATCTCATCAGCCGGATGCTGCTCTGGTTTAGCACCCTGCATTCCTTTCTCGGAACGCCATGGTTCATTGCGCCATTTCTCTCCTGCTATGTGCTCATTGCCTTAAGCCCGCTGATGGCTGCCTTTTCCCATGGCAAATGGAAGCAGGTAAGCCGCATCATCAGCAATTACTGGCTCGGCACGCTGATGTATATGCTGATCTTTCTGCTGCTGTTTGATCTCGGGCGGATTCTGCTGCGTCTCTCCCGGAAACGTTCACTCTTTGATCCGATCGATATAGACAGCTACCGCATCTCCGGCGGAATCATTTTCTTTGGCGTTATTTTGCTCTCGGTGTACGGGATTGTTCATGCAGGAAAAATCAGGAAAAAGCATTACGATGTGAATATCTGCAAAAGGCTTTCAGCCTCTTTCACACATACGCCGGACTGCCAGACAAAGTGTCCGCCAGAAGCTTCGGCACCCGCTCTGCGCATCGCCCTTATCGCCGATCTGCACCTCGGTGGAAGCGTCGGTCTGCCGCATGCCCGGAAAATGAAAAAAATCATCGACAGGATGCAGCCGGATCTGATCATCTATGCCGGTGATATTTTCGATAATGATTTTGACGCAATTGATAAGCCCGGGGAGATTGCAGCCGTATTCCGCAGCCTTTCCAGCACCTACGGCTCCTACGCCTGCTGGGGCAACCATGATATTGATGAGGTAATTCTCGCCGGTTTCACCTTCAATTCCGGAAGCGCCGCTACGACGAGCGATCCACGCATGGATCAGTTTCTCATCGATGCGAATATCCGGCTTTTAAAGGATGAGACGGTGCTCATCAATGATTCCTTTTACCTGATCGGACGGCTCGATGCCTCCTGCCGCCAGAAAAGCGGCATCATCCGCAAGACTGCCGCAGAGCTGATCCGGCCGCTCGATGCTTCACGCCCGGTAATCGTAATCGACCACCAGCCATCCGAGCTTTCCGAGCTCGCAGCCGCGGATGCCGATCTCGTCCTCTCTGGCCATACACACGACGGCCAGCTCTTCCCCGGCAATATCACGACCCGGATCGGCTGGAAAAATTCCTGCGGCAAGCTCGTCCTTGGCAATATGACCAGTATCGTTACCTCCGGCGTCGGCGTCTGGGGGCCGGCCATGCGAATCGGGACAGACAGCGAGGTCGCAGAGGTGGATGTGACATTTCTGTCCTGAGCCGGACAGCCAAATCGTTTACCAGCCTTTTTGCAGTTAAATCCCATGTCTTCACTGCGGATATCTGCTCAGCTCTGATCGATACTGCTCTCCGTATGCCGTCTGCTCCGTTGCAGCTTTACTACTGCAGTCACCACGGTCTGCACACAGATCACGCCTGCGGCGATGATAAATACTTCCTGCACAAGCCAGACAAACGCGCCGAGCGATGCCTGGATACCATTTTTCATAATCGATACGGTCATGCGGTACAAATCTCCGCCCGGAATCAACGGAACGAGCAATGGTACTTCCATGACCAGCACCGGCGTGCGGCGGATGCGGGCCTGCAGCTCTGCGATCAGCGCCGCCACCGTCACCGCCAGAAACAGTCCGATCATTGCATTTCCCCGCATTCTTCCGATCAGAAAAATAAACCATGCCAGTGCTCCGCCGAGCCCGATCGTGATCAGCTTCGTGCCGCGCAGCTGAAAGATCAGGGCAAAGCCAATGCTGCCAAGTCCTGCCATGATGATCTGTAATATTTCCCGTGTCCCCAATTTTTATTTCCCCGCTTTTCTGATAATCGTCAATGTAGATATTCGCAATCCATCCCTGCAGCTCTGCTTGTTCCGGTTATATCCCCGCGACCCCGAGCAGTGTCATCACCCCGACAAACCCGGCTGCCACGGCGACTGTCCGAAGCAGGCACTCGCACATCCTTAAAAGCCCCGACATCGTATCACCGCTTAGCATATCCCGGATCGAATTCGTAAACGGGATACCCGGAATCAGCAGCATGATATTGCCCATCAGCGCCGGATCCACCGCATATGGCATGACATATTTTCGGATCAGTCCGAGGAACAGTCCCCCGAGCGCCGAGCAGAACGCATAGCACACGATCTCATTCGTAAAAATATGCTCTGTCGCACCAAGCAAAAGGCACAGCCCCATTCCGGTCAGCGCACCAAACAGCGCCTCCGCCGGTCCACCGCCGAAAAACACAGAAAACACAGCTGCATTTGCCCCATATAAAAGCATCATTTTCCACGGCTCCAGCTCTTTTGTATTCTGAATTTCACGGATACGCCGTTCCAGCTCCCCGACCTCGATCGGAGTTTCGCACACCTCTCTGGCCAGCTGGTTCATCTGATGGATCCGATCCAGATTCATATCATAGCCGCGTATCCGGCGTGTCTGCGTCAGAATCTCTCCTCCCGCCGTATACACCGTAATCACAATCGAGGACGTGATCGTAAATACATCCGTCCGCACAAATCCATAGGCCCGGCACATCCGCGCCATCGTATCCTCTACCCGGTTGATCTCCCCACCGGACTTCAGTATCACCTCACCGGCATCCAGAATACACCGGATGAGGCGGTTTTCTAATTTGTTTTGCTGATTTGTCTGATTCTCCACACGCTCTGTCCGCCTGGTACCACAGGCTTCCTCCGATTCCATTCCCACGCATCCCCCACGTCAGCTCGCCTGTCGACAGACACACCGCTTTCCTGGTTGATGTCGGAACATTCTTCACTCTCCGCGTCATTCTATCATTGTCAGAAAAAAATAACAAGTCAGCAATTCATTTACCAAAGCAAAAGGCAGACCGCCAGCAAGTTTTCCAGTACCGCGCACATCGCATGCCAAAGCAGGTCCAGCGATGCCTCGCCTGCCGCACTTTTTAAAATGAGGAGAAAATTCTGCCTCTGCTGCATCCACGTGGTACTCCAGAACGAAAAATCAGACCAGCGGGTCGGGATCAGATCAGGCGGAATATGCAGATTTCCGATAAGGTACCAAAGCCCTGCAAGGTCAAAGACGACTGTCGCTGCCAGACGAAGGCCTGTACCCGGCAGGTCTTTTATCAGCCATTTCGCGGCACGGGCTAAAAGCAATAGCGGGACAATCAGCAACAGATCCTGTACCAGCGCGGTCACCACTGTAAAATCAACGACATCCCCGCCAAGACCGTTTCGCAGCAAAAGCTGCTCAAGCTCATCCCTTCCCCTTCCGTAGTCGGATGACAGAAGCAGGATCCGGTCCAGGAGCATCTTCTCCTCTGCCACACAGAGCATTTCTTTTTGCAGGCTGTCAAATACTCCAAGTACCTGCCAGCTCTGATCGCCGCTTCGCACCGTCTGCCCTGCAACCTTGTCCGTGCCAAACAGCACGCAGACGGTTGCCGTATCCAGATAGCAGCCATTTTTCCGAAAGGAGAGCGCATTACTCCCGTACATGAGCAGCTCTGCATTTCCGATGATCCGGATCTGATTGACCACGGATGCTTCGCCGGTCTCCCGGCAAAAAAGCGAGGTATCCGGCTGCTCTTTGAAAAAACAGATCGCCGCCGGATATTCCTGCTCCGCCTCCGCCTCGCAGATCTGCTCCGCCTCCTTTGCCGTCACAGCTCTGTCATTCAGGAAAGCCGCCGCATACCCGGCGCGCGCCTGTACATGCGCATTGCTGCGCACTGCGGCCAGATACAGCAAAAGTGCGGCGCACAGTTTTATATACTTCCAGTACCGGCCGACGCCTTTTTTTCTTTTATATCCTTCCACATCGCTCACCCCAAGATTATTTTCCCACATTTACGATTCCAGCCGGATGCGGCTGCCGTCATCCACCGCCTTATCCGCAGACACGATCACTTCATCCTGACTGGAAATGCTCCCGTCAGCGAGCGCCGCATACGATTCGTTCTGATCCAGAATATTCACACTGACTTTCCGCGCCCGCAGCTCCTTGCCAAGCACGGAATCCTGCTCATCGTATGTGAGGACATAGGGCTGGTTTCGCTCATCCAGATGGAGTGCGGCAAGCGGCACACAAATAGCATACGTCTGCGACGGGCTGCTGTAATCCAGCACGGCGGCCGCCCCAAGCTCCAGTGTATCGTCCGGCAGCGGCACACTGATCTCATAAACGCCCTCATTTTCCCCGTCGGCTGCCACGGATTCCACTGTCAGTTGCTCCAGCTGATTGCGCCTGCTGTCGGTAAGCGTCACCTCATCGCCTGCTCCAATGTATGTTTCCTGCTCCTTTGTCAGTTCTGCAGTAAACCGATAGCCCTTTGTCAGATCCGCCATCCGGACCGCCGGGGTATCCGCCGTCCGCTCCCCGATATTCACGGCGATCTCCGTGATCAGTCCGTCCGACGGGGCGCAGATCCGTCCATCCGCCTCCAGCAGCCGTTCCAGCTTTTCAAGCTGCAGCTCCATCTGCTCCACTGTGATCTCCCCGACCGCCAGCGTACTGTCCGATGCATCGCTGATCCCGGCCGCCGCCACTGCCCTGCCTGCCGTCACAGCTGCCTCATTCGCCGCCAGTACCGCATCCTCATAGGCATCCCCTGCCGTCTGTACCGCCGCGAGAAGCTGACGCTCCTGCTCCTTCCCCGATGCATCCGCTGCGGTCAGCTGCTCCTGCTGATACTGCATCAGTGCCTGCTCCGCCGCTTCCTTCTCCTTCTTTGCCGTCTCGACCTTTTTTGTCGCTGCATCCAGTTCCTGTGCGTAAGTATCGCGTACCTGCTGTTCGGTCAGTTCCCGGTCCGGCACGGGTGATGCAACGCCATCATCCGCATCGGAGTGACTGGGAGTGGACGGCTGGGCAGTATCACTCACACCAGGTATGGCGGACGAAATCACAGATGAATCCGACGGTTCTGATCCTGTATTAACTTCTTGATCCGACGGTTCAATTATAATGTCGATGTCCTGAGCCGATTCGCCGTCGGTCTGCTTTGTATCTTGCTCCGGCGAATCTACGGCTCCAGCATCCTCAAGCTCACCTTCCGGTTCTTCTAAAATGAGAGGTTCTTCCTCTGCTGCCTGTGTCACACACATCCCGTTTTTCACAAGCTGTGCTCCGGTTTCGTTCAGCGCAGTGTTCACTGCATTTTCGATCCGCCATTGCAGAGCCGTCAGCTCTTTTTGCGCATCCAGATATGCAGCTGTCTTTTCTTCCAGCGCATTCTGCAACGTCTCTTCCACGGTATTGTCTGTCGCAGTACTTCCGTTTCCGTTTTTTTTACGGTAGTCGGTAAGCGCCTGCTTCGCAGCATCCAGGTCCCGCTTGGCCCGGCTTACCTGTACCTGCGCTTTTTTCGTCGACAGGCTGTACTGCTCTGCCGCAGATGCCTGATCGTTTGCCTTCTGCGCCGCACGGACATCCTGCTGACTTCCGACATCTCCAAGCTGCAGCTTCTGCTTTTCGATTTCCTGTCTCTGGTTCAGAATTTTCTCCTGCAGCAGCTCCGTATCTATCGTGAACAGCAGATCCCCCTTTGCGACCTTCTGTCCTTTTTCTACCGCGATCTCCACTACGCGCTCATCCGGCTCCGTCACGATCGCCACTTCCCGGTTCTGCACAACCTTCCCGGCTGCCGCGACAGTGTGCAGGATCATACGGCTCTCCGGCTTCTGCACGTGCACCGCCGCAATTCCCGCCTGATCCGCTGCACGGGACAAGATCGTAAAGCACAGCATCACTGCAAAAAATGCTGCCGTTATCCTTATCAATCTGCTTCGGTTCATATTCCGCTCCTTTTCCACATGTCTCATACTCTTTTGCTGATTTATCTACAGATTCCCGCATGCTCTCCACCGGTTTGTCTCCTGTTTCAGGTTTCTTTATTTTTCGGCTACCGATTTTTCCACACCAGCGCAAATTTCTTCTGTTTATCCACAGGCGTATCTCTTCTTTTCACAGTATGCAGATACTTCTTCACCCTTTCAGCGCCGCCGCTGCAATCCCCTGCTCCAGATACTCCTGTCCGGCAAGAAACAGCAACAGCGCCGGAATGAGCATCGCAAAGGCAGCCGCAAATCCCACTCCCGCATCCTCTAATCCGATCTGAGGCAGGAACAGAGACAGCGGCCACAAAGCTTTGGTCTTCAGGAAGGTCATCGGCTGCTCGATCATGTTCCAGACGTCGAGAAAGCTCAAAAGCTCTGCCGAGACAATCCCTGCCGTACCAAGCGGAATCCCGATCCGCCAGAATATCTGCCAGTCCCCGGCCCCGTCGATACGCGCCGCATCCAGAATCTCCTCCGGAATTCCGTGAAACCCTCGATACATAATAAATACCGGAAAGGTTGAGAAAATCGCCGGCAGAATGACTGCCGCATGCGTATCAATCAGATGCCACTCGTTGAGCACGAGATATTCCGGAAGCATGAGCACCTGAAACGGCATGAGCATCAAGACGATATAAAGCAGCAGCACCGCCTTACGGCACGGAAAGTCAAACCGCGCCAGCGTCCATGCCGACGGCACGCCAAACAGTAGCTGCCCGAGTAAAATGCAGACTGCCAGCTTCATGGAATTCCAGAACATGACAAAGAACTGTGGAGAATCCAGTAAAAGCTCCACCACCCACTGAAGCGTCGGCGCGTGCGGAAACAGCGTCCACGAAGCAGTCCCAGTTCCGCCCGCCAGCACCGGCCCCAGATATTCGGTCAGCTCCCATTGCTGCATGAACACGCCTGTTACTGCCACCCAGATTGGAAAACCGATAAGCACCGCCAAAAGCAAGAGAAGAACACTGCAAAGCACACGCCATACCGGGCATTTTCTCTGGATGTGAATTTCACTTTTCTCTCTGCTTCTTCGCGTTCTTTTCATCAGCATTTCGCATTCCTCTTTATACTTTATATCTCCCGCTCCCATGCCCGCTGCAACAGCAAAATGAGCACGCACACCACAAGCGCCGTGAGCACAGCTGCCGCCGAAATTTTATCGAAGGCCAGGTCGCGGAACCAGTTATTGTACAGATGCTGCAAAAGGTACATATCCTGCTGGGGATAATCACCCGCCACGAGCCACGCCTCCCGGAATACCTTAAACGAATTCAGAAACGAGAGTACCGAAATCGTGTACAGCGACGGCAGCAGGTTCGGCAGTGTGATCCGGAAAAAGCAGGCACGTTCCCCGGCCCCGTCCATGTGCGCCGCCTCATAGATCTCCTCCGGAATCCCGGCAAGGCCGGCCATCCAGAGGATCATGTCATATCCGAGATTCTTCCACAGATAGCTGAGCACGAGCACCCAGAAGGAGGCGGACGTCGTCATCCACTCCACCTTCCCCCCTGCCGTCGCAAGCAACGCACGGTTCAGCAGGCCGTTGGAATGAAACAGTAGCTCCCATACGAGCACGACTGAGGCTGCCGGAACCGCCGCCGGTACAAGAAACATACTTTTCAGCCCGTTTTTTATGTATGTTTGTCTCTGCAAAACAACAGATAGCACAAGTGAACCGGCGACCAGCAACGGAATGCACACAAGCGTGAACCGCAGGGTATTACCCGCCGCTATCTGAAACGCTGTATTTCCAAGTACCATCCGATAATTTTCCAGCCCCACAAACGCCGTGCCAAGCGCATTCTGAAAGGAACGCACGACCGTCCGGCAAAAGGGAGCAAGTGCAAAGCAGACCGTCCCGGCAAAGCCCGGCAGGAGAAAACAGATACCAATAAGGCTCCGCTTCCATCTCCTCCTGCCCTTTCGCCACCTCATTCTGCCAGATATAGATTGATTTTCTGCATGATCGCATTCACGGCTTCGTCGGCGCTCTCTTCTCCCTTCATACATTTGCGCGTCTCCTCCAATACCGTCTGACGGGGAATCCGATTAAGATCCACCCGGGTGCTAAGCCGCCCTGCCATCGCAAGCAGTTCCTCCTGCTGATCTTTACTTGGCCAGTAGCAGATCAGCGTAATGGCTTCACCGGTCTCCTGGTTACTGGATGCCATAGAAAATTCACCATCCCTGAAAAATGGTTCACTGACTACACGGTTCAGAGCCGTCTCATTGACTGGAAACGCGGTCTCCACATCGGCCATCTGCCCCTCTTCAGACAGGGCATAGCACACAAATGTCTCCGCAGCCTCCGGGGCTTTCGCATTGCTGAGCACCCCAAGTGTCTCATACGGTACAAACACATCCTCTGCTCCGAGATTTGCCTGACGGACTTCACACGGCGTCTGCCGATTTACAGAGGTCAGCTCTGCATAGTCATACATCCCGGTCAGCACGCCAATTTCCGCCTTCGCATTTCCACCAAGCAGGTCAAAGCTGCTTCCGCTTAAGGCCGCCCCATAGTCCGGGAGCTGCGCCAAAATGGAATCCTCTGACTCCTCCCACCCTACAATGTTCTCCCTTACCTTCTCCGAAGCATTTTCCTCATAGGTCTTCCATACCTGCTGCACGGTCTGGATGTACTCCTGCAAAGCCTCCGCATCCAGTGTGCCATCCTCCCTGCTCCATGTCCCCACCAGAAGTGGATACAACCGTTCCGGCAGCATCAGCATTCCATCTGATGTAAAGACACCTTCCTGCGCCGCCAGCTGTTCCAGTGATGCCAGCCCGTCGATCACATCCAGTATCTCCGGATCTCCACATATCGCCGGAATATAAAATTTACACGGGACTGCCGGGATACTGCCATCCTCCTGCCGGTACGTCTCTGCAATCTGTGCAAGCACACCGTCCTGCTCCTGTATGTTCGCCAGCACTGTGGTAAGATCCATCAGCAGCCCTTTTTCTGTATAAGTGTCCACTGAAATTCCATCGAGCATGAGCACATCCGGTCCATCACCCGCCAGAATCTCTGTGTTGAGCATTCGAAGTGCATCCGAGGCGGTCACGCCGTCTTCTCCGCTCAGCCCGATTTGATAGTTGACATAAATATCCGGATTCTGCTTCTGGAACCGCGCAATGAGCCGCCGCATGCCCGCATCCTCCTCCAGCGAA
The DNA here is from genome assembly GCA_902363135.1 of Lachnospiraceae bacterium. GTDB lineage: Bacteria > Bacillota > Clostridia > Lachnospirales > Lachnospiraceae > Choladousia. The sequence goes on along the minus strand of CABIZF010000001.1, from coordinate 87,622 downwards.
TAGACCGTCAGTTCCTGCTGCGGTGTCGCCGCGACATCCGGATCATAGGAAAGTTTCACCAGCGTATTTTCCCCTGTCTCCTTCGCGCAGACGACATAAAATTCCGCATCTGATTCTTCTAATGCCACCAGCTGCATCCCTGGGTCTGACAGAAAGCAGAGGTTCCCATTTACAATCTCTTCCACAACGCTGCCATTTTCAGCATAAGAGTAAATGCCTTTTCTCGTCGCATAAAAAATCCGACCATCTTCTGACTGCGCAAACAGAATCGACCGCGCCGTGGTGCCCGTCATCATATAGGAAGTATTTTCGGCAAAAAGTGCCTCCTCCAGTGCTTCCTGACCTTCCCCCGGCTGATGCGTCGCCGTATCATATATCTGCAGAGAATCGGTGCTAAGTACCAATGCCTGATCCTTCCATGTGCCAACGATCTGAGCACTGGAGGCCACAAGCTCACAGACCGTCTTTCCGCTCTCCGGGTCCAGTAAAACAGCCTCTCCTCCACTTATCTGCGCCACCAGCGCGTTGCTCTCCGTAAAGGAAAGCTGTGAAACGTTTGGCTCTTCCAGCGGGAAACACTGTGCCTGACCGTCCGCGTCAAAGACGAGCAGCTCCTCATCCCAGTCTTCCAGTGTATCATCTGAATCCGATTCGACCATTCGGATTCCCGCACCACCGCCATCCCGCGACAGCGCCATACTGAAGAAAAATTCCCCATCGTTGTATTCCTCTGGCAGCTTCGCCGCTTCCTCCCACGTCTTTCCACCGTCCGTGCTGTCCCAGAGCTTCCAGCTTCCGGCTTCTGAGGTATCCATCGACATCCCGACAATCCGCAGTCTGCCGTCCGCCATCCGAACGATATCCTGCACCTGAGCCTCCTCCGGCAGCATGATCTCGGACTCTGTATAGCGGCCCATAGCCGTATCCCCCGCTTCATCCGCCTGTACCGTTACTGTCTGCAGGCTTCCCATTCCAACGGCCGCTATGAGCAGCCAGCTGTATATCTGTCGTCTCCATATATTCTGATTTGTGCGTCTCATCTGTATCCTCCTTTTCGTGGTTATCTGCGAATCAAGCGGACATTCGCAATCCATCCCTGCAGCTCTGCTGACAGGTCCTAGCTTCGCTACTTGCTCATGAACGCAGTCGCTTCGCGATCTGTCAGCGGGAGCTTTCAACTCCCACTGACATAAGCATCCCCCCTCACCCGCCGCTTAGTGCTCCGCGCACTTAAAGCGGGGGAATGCTTATCTGCGTTCATATACACTCTAGCATGGTTTTCTTTAAAAAAACTCTAAAGTCAAATTATTTCTTTCTTCTTTTAAAGACTATTTATAGCTTTATCTGCTATACTGATTTTATCTTATCTTTTCCGGAGGCATTATGCGCATATTATTGATTGAGGACGACGTGGAGCTGTGCCGCTCCCTGTCGCTTCTTTTAGAACAGCAACATTTTTCTGTGACCTCCTGTCACGACGGTGAGGAGGGACTTTTTTATATTCTGGAAAACGGACATGACCTCGTGCTGCTCGACCGGATGCTGCCGGGACTCGATGGACTGGAGGTGCTGCGACAGGCGCGGGCTGCACACTGCACGACGCCGATCCTGTTTCTGACGGCACTTGGCTCCCTGGAGGACCGGGTCACCGGTCTTGATCTGGGTGCAGACGATTATCTCGTCAAGCCGTTCGCATTTGAGGAGCTGATGGCCCGGATCCGCTGCATCTGTCGGCGCCCACAGCGACTCACCGACCAGCATATGACATGGCACGACCTCTCCTTTGATCCGGAACAGAGCATGCTCTCCTGCGGCGACCGGCGCTGCTCGTTGTCCCGCCGGGAAGGTGCACTGCTCTCCCTCTTTCTGACCCACCCGGAACAGACGCTTCCGCGCGAGACGATTCTTCTGCGCATCTGGGGCGAGGAGTCCGATGTCGAGAGCGGCAACCTCGACAACTACATCCACTTTCTCCGCAGGCGCCTGAAGACCGTCGGCAGTCAGGCGCAGCTTGTGACTGCACGAGGAGTCGGATATCGACTGACCGATATATGATGATGGTGATGCCAGGGTCAAAAGGTCAAAAAGCCGTTCATGCTTGCATGATAAGGCTTTTGAACTTGGGACCCGCCAAACATTCACAATCCGCTTCGCTACTTGTAAGATCATACGGAATCTTCCCGCAAGCGGGGGAATGCTTATCTGCATTCACATTTACATAAATTAAAAAGGAGTTCTCATGTCTGTCTCTTCCAAATACCATAGATTCCCTGGCTCTCCTGCTCCCCAGGCGGAGTCCCCGCTCTTTCGTCAGCTCCACCGGAAGCTGAGCATGCTCAGTCTCTCCGTGACCGGGCTGATCTTAGTCATCCTGACCATTGTCTGCCTTCTGATCTCGGAAGCCGGCATCCGTCAGGCAGAATACACCTCGTTTCTCACAAATGTGAGCACACTCTGCCAGAATCTGGAGCAGCAGACGACACTCTCACATGAATGGATTCGTCAGATGGAGCATAATTATCAGATCTCGATCCGTATTTTTGACAATGGGCAGCCACTCTTTCTTCAGCGCCTTTCCGGCATGGACAAGGACAGTCGCACAGACTCTGACCGTCTCTTCGGACAGATCGCAGACATCGCTGCACAGAAGTACCACATCTACCCGACAGCCAGGGAGTGCGGCAGCAGACTCTCCCGTCATGCAGAATTTTCCATCACGGAGCAGACGCAGCCGTCCTCCTACGCAGGTGCTGCTGTCATCCCACGAAAAACCGGACAGCTCGGCATCCTCATCTGGCATCCTCTGACGCAGATTCAGAGCCGAATTGTCCGGCAACGCTGGTTCTTTCTTCTGGCTGACCTGATCAGCCTGTCCCTGCTTTTTCTCTTTTTTCAGTATTTTATCACCCGTATGCTGCAGCCGTTGATGGAAAACCGCGAAAAACAAATGCAGTTCATCGCAGCTGCCTCCCATGAACTCCGCTCGCCGATCACAGTGATTCTCAGTAATCTTACAGCCTGCCGTTCCGGTCTGATCCCGAATGACGACAGCTTTCTGGCACTTCTCGATACAGAAGGGACCCGGATGGCACGGCTCGTCAATGACATGCTGCAGCTCGCCAACGCGGACAGCCACAGCTGGAGCATGCACCCCGCCGAGGTCGAGCTGGATACCTTACTGCTGGAAGTCTTCGAATCCTTTGAGTCACAGGCCATGGCGCATCAGTTACACTGGGATATCCGTCTTCCGTCTGAAGCGATTCCACCCTGTCTCTGCGACGAAGAGCGTATTCGGCAGCTGCTCGCCATCCTGATTGACAACGCCTTTTCCTATACGCCGCCCGGCGGAAGCATCCGGCTGACACTGGATGTCTCCGATACCCGATTCCGCCTTTCCGTCTGCGACAATGGCCCCGGCATCCCGGATGCGCAAAAAGCCCAGATTTTCGAGCGTTTTTACCGCGCCGATACATCCAGGAAAAGCAAATCCCACTTCGGACTCGGCCTCTCCATCGCTTCTGAGATCGCCGCACTGCACCATGGCCGTCTGTATGCTAAGGACACCCCAGGCGGCGGTGCGACCTTCACGCTTGAACTGCCATACAAATAACTGTCCTTTTCTGTATTTCAGTTCGCCTCAATCTGTATCACCCGCCCCAGCCGTGCCGACGTCCGATGCGAGATGGAGATCACCGTGCGATGATTCGCCACACGCTCCAGCGCATCCAGCACTACCGCCTCTGTCTTTGCATCAAGGTTCGCGGTGATCTCATCGAGCAGCAGCATGCGCGGATTCGCGGCTGCGGCACGCGCGATTGAGAGCAGCTGCCACTGCCCCTGCGAGAACAGCTCCGGTGTGCAGATCGTATCATATCCTTTTTCCAGCTCCCGGATCGCCTCATCCAGCCCGGTCAGACGCGCCGCCATCTGTGCCGCCTCATCAGAAATCGTCGTATCGTACAAGGTGATCTGATCCCGCACCGTTCCCGGTACCATGTGAAACGACTGCTCCACATATCCAAACAGCCTCCGCCGCTTTTCATCCGCAATCGCCACTGCCGGGACACCATGGATCAGCACTGCTCCGGACTGTGGCTCATAAAGACCGAGCAGCAGCCTCAGTATCGTACTCTTTCCGGCCCCGGTACGCCCGGCGAGCGTCACCTGTTCCCCGTCCATGACAGAAAAGCTCAGATGCTGCAGCACCGTATGCTCATCATAGCCAAATGTCACATCTTTAAATTCCACAAATGGAATCGGTGTCCGGTCTGTATCCACCTGCTTCATTTGCCACGCCGGATTCTCTGTCCGTTCCTCCAGCGCAAAAAACTCGTTGATCCGGTGAATCCCTGCGATCGCCGACTGAATCGTCTGAATCTCCATGCCAAGACTTTCCACCGGTGTGAAAATCTGCGAAATATAATTGATGACCGCCACGGCTGTTCCGGCTGACATCCCAAACAGCATCAGCACATTTTTATTCCCGGAAGCGGAAAGCAGCATCACCACTGCCACTACAGCCGCATTGAGGGTCAGAATGACCGGCGAATAAATGGCGTCATAAAAATTTGTCCGCTCCATCGCCTGATAGCTCCGCCCGATGTAGATGTCATACTGTTCTTCCATATAGGCTTCCTTCTTGAGGCAGTGAATCGTCCGGATATTGTGAAGCGTCTCCGGCACATGACCGGACGCCCGTCCAACGGCTCTCCGGTTCTCGATCTGCGCCGAGAGCATATTTTTCTGGACATGCCTTGTGAACCAGAACAAAAATGGCAGAAGCACGAGCAGCACAAATGTCAGACCCCGGTTCCGGAACCAGATCACCGCCAGAATGCTGATGATTTTACACGCATCTGCAAACATACTGACAATGCCGGATGTAAACAGGTTCTCGACTGTATCCACATCCCCGACAAACCTTGAGACGAGCATTCCCGGTTCCTGACGGTTCACATTGTCCGATGTGAGGCGCCCAAACTTCTCCATCAGACTGCTGCGCAGGGCATGCGTCATCTTCTGTCCGAATACCGTAAGCAGTCCCTCTCTTGCCGCCTCCAGGAATCCGGTCAGCGCCAGAAGCAGAAAGTAAAGCAGAAGAAACGAAGCTGACACTTCGTCTCCGGCGGTGATCCCATCTATGATCCGGGCCAGAACAAGCGGCGGAAGCAACGCCGATATGATCGCTCCGGTGACAGCAAACAGGATCGCTGCAAAAAGCCCCTTCTGCATTTTTATCGTATCAAGAATCATCGTTTTTACACGCAGGTTACGCTTCATGCTCCGCGCCTCCTTCCTGTGTGTAACGCCCCTCAAACAGTGCCGCATACTCCGGCACTTCCTTTATAAGTGTCTCATGCGGCGCGGCAATGGCCCTGCCGCCCTCCATCCAGACGATCTGATCCAGCTGCGGAAACAAATACAACCGGTGCGAAATCAGCAGAACGATGGCATCCCCCGCCAGCTGCCGGATATTGGAAAAAATCTCCGCCTCCGTCTTTTTATCCAGTGCAGAAAACGGGTCGTCCAGAATCATCACCGGCCGCAGATGGCATAAGGTCCGTGCCAGCGCCAGCCGCTGCGCCTGCCCGCCGGAGAGACGCACGCCGCCATTTCCGACCAGCGTCCGCTTTTTATCCGGCATCTCGTTTACCTCCGCATCAATGCATACTGCTTTTAAATACAGCTCCGGATCCTTTTTTTCGCCCAGAAGGACGTTGTGTTCGATGCTGTCGTTAAACAGCTCCGGGTCGTGTCCGAGATAGCCGACCGTTTCACAGCGCTCCTGCTCTGACAGCTCCCGCAGCTCCGTATCGCCGAGCCGGATTTCTCCCTCATATGGATACTCGCACAGAAATACCTTTCCGAGCGTCGATTTTCCACATGCGACCGCGCCTGTGATACCGATGATCTGTCCCGGCTTTGCAGAAAAGGAAATGTCCTTCAGGATCGGCGCACCGTTTGGGTAGGAAAAGGTGACGTGGCGCAGGTGAAGTGCTGCCCTGGATTCTTCTTTTTGTATTTTCGCAGCCGTCTCCGGCGTTTCCTCCACCGGTGCCAGCAACGGCCTGATCCGTTTCCACGATACCTGTGCCTTGTGCACAGAGTTAAACAACTTCGCCGCGCTTGCCGATTTACCCGACAGCTTCAAAAAGCAGGAGAGAAACGTCGTAAATGCCGCGATATCCCACGTGCTCCACCCCGTCCCGAGCACATTTTTCTGACCAAAATACAGAATGAATACTACGCTGGCCATGGAAATCACTTTATATATCGGCGGCAGCACCGTACTCCATATATTCGCCTTTACCGCCGCTTTTTCATACGCGGTCAGCTGCTCCTCATAAGCCGCCCGACGCTCCCGCTCACAGCCGAACACCCGGTAAGTGATCGCATTTTGCGCCCTGTCCAGCGTCGCTGCACTTAAAGCTCCGGACTGCATTTTATACGCTGCCCCGTTTTTCTGAATGATTTTTTTCATTTTTTCTGCTGTCACATAGGAGATCGGCGGAAAAATCAGACAGAGCAGTGCCAGACGCCAGTCATACCAGAGCAGCATTCCGATATACGCCGTCAGTGCGACACCTGTGTCAAAAATTTCCGTTGTAAATTTCCTCATCCCCTCCACACAGTCGTCCACATCAAGGATCGCCTTCGTCATGACATCCCCTTCTCCTTCTTCCGCAAGGTCCATCCTGCTCTTTCGGACAAGGCTGTGATAAAGAATCCTCTTCATTCTCCGGTTCACATTGTTCGCAAAACGCCGGACATAGAACCTCTTGATATATCTGGAAATCTGCACGGTCGCAATGGCCGCCACATAGGCACACACCAGAAGGCGCATGCCGGAAAATGTCCCGATGCCGTTTAATACCTTCACCAGATATCCTGCCATCCGGCCCTCAAACCATGGTCTCGCCAGCAGTCCCACATTGTAAATGAGACCGAAAACCGTCACCACAAGCAGTACCTTCCACTCCGCTTTAAAATACGAGAACACCCGATCAGGCTGAAATGTTTTCTCCTTCATCGTCTTCTCCTTCCCCATCTATCCACTCTGCCACATCCACAAATCCTGCCCGCCGCTGACGCTTGGACTTCCGGCACCGTTTATCTAACGTCGCGCAGAACGCCTGCGTTTCTTTCTTTGGAAAATCCCCATGAGCCGGCAGGTTCATGGGGATTCATTCTATCTTCTTTCAAATACCTCCGCGACCTTTTTAAGCCATGTGATCGCCGGAAGATGCTGCGGACAGGCGCCCTCACACTGACCGCACTCCACGCAGTCAGAAGCCTTTCCGTGCTCCTTTGTCAGTTCCGCATAACGCTTTGCATACTCCGGATTGCCTTTATCTGTGATTTCGTCATTATAAAGTGCAAAATACTCCGGAATCGCGATGTTCATCGGACAGCCCTCGACACAATACCGGCAGGCAGTACACGGGATTTTTGCCGCCTCGTGGATGCTGTCAACGACCTCGCCAAGCAGCACCTGCTTCTCCTTCTCGGTCAGCGGCTCAAACTCCTTCATATATGCTGTATTATCATCCATCTGCTCCGGTGTGGACATACCGCTCAGTACGACCATCACATTCTCCAGGCTTGCGACAAACCGGATCGCCCAGGAAGCAGCTGACCAATCAGGATGCAGTGCTTTGAGCACATCTTCTGCCTTCTTCGGAAGCTTTGCCAGTGTACCGCCCTTGACCGGCTCCATGACTACGACCTTTTTGCCATGCTTTACCGCTGTCTCATAGCACTTGCGGGACTGTACCTTTGCATCCTCCCAGTCCAGATAGTTCAGCTGCAGCTGTACAAATTCTGCTTCCGGATGCTCTGTAAGGATCTGATCGAGCACCTCTGCACTGTCGTGGAAGGAAAATCCGACGTGCTTTACCTTGCCCTCTGCCTTTTTCTGCATCGCAAATCCAAAGCAGTCCAGACGCTTCACGTTCTTATAGTGCTCCGCATCCAGCGAGTGCAGAAGATAATAGTCAAAATACTCCACGCCGCATTTTTCTCTCTGCTCATTGAAAATGCGCTCCATATCCTCTTTTTCCTTCAGCTGCATGACCGGCAGCTTCGACGCCAGCGTATAGCTGTCGCGGTCCTTGCGCGTCACAAGCACATCCTTCATCGCGCGCTCACTTTCATACTCATGATACATGTACGCCGTATCAAAATAAGTAAAACCACGCTCCATAAATGTATCCACCATCTGACAGACGGTCTTTTTGTCGATGCTCTTCTTGTCCTCCTCATTGAGAAGCGGCAGGCGCATCATTCCGAATCCTAATTTTTTCATCTGTTGCATCCTCCATTTTGTGTGTTATTCATTCCGCATATCCGGCAGTGGTGCCAGTATCTGATATCCTGTTGCCACGCTGAACTGGTTACACACAGTATAAACCCCTTCCCGGTAAAAATCCAGCACAGGTTTGGGGGATTGCGCAGATTTACAGCAACGTGATATGATAACGACAGGCAGACGGATATTCGCAACCTGTTTCGCTGCCTGTCCATAACTGAAAAGGAAGTACCACCATGGAACCATATTATTACAGTAAAATGTCCCGCCCGCAGCAGGCGGCCTATCATGGCATGCTGCAGGGACTGAATCAGCTCGCCCCTGAGATTCAGCTTCCGCGCCTGTCAGCAGAAGAGCTCTACGACGTTTTTTTCCGTCTGCGTCTCGATCATCCGGAAATCTTCTGGGCGACCGGCTACAAATACCGCTTTTATCAGGACTCGCCAAACCTTCTCTTTCTGCCGGACTACTTATTTGAAAAAAGCAAAATCCGGGAACACCAGCAGGCGATGCGCGCCCGGATTGATAAGCTCATCCGGCCTGCCAAAGACCTGTCAGAGTCAGAAAAGGAGCAGTATATTCACGATTTTATCTGTGAAAATGTACATTACGATAAGCTGAAAAAGCCCTACTCTCACGAGATCATCGGCCCGCTCGGGCAGGGCGTCGGCGTGTGCGAGGGCATCGCAAAGACTGTCAAATGCCTCTGCGACGCACTCGGTATCTGGTGCATGATCGCCCTTAGCGGCAACAATCCGGAAAAAGGCATCAAGTACCGCCACACCTGGAACATCGTCCGAATCGGCAAGAGCTACTATCATCTGGATGCGACCTTCGACAATTCTCTCGGCCGAAACTATTCGCATGCTTCTGATATCGCATCCGACTCCGGAAATGCAGGAACCACCCATGGCGACATCGCGCAGCATCCCATCCCCAGCAACAAAAATTCCGGAAAGAAAGGCAGCGCCTCCACCCGGATCCGATACGACTATTTTAATCTGGATGACAAACAGATTTTCCGTGACCACGAGCCGCTGATCGCACCGGCCCCGGCCTGTACCGACAGCGCACATTCTTACTATAAGGAAAAGAAGCTTTCCTTTGCCAAAACCGAGGATGTCTACCGGCGCGCACTGCAGGCCGCCAAAAAAGAAAAACCTCTGACCTTCCACTGGAAGGGCGGCTATCTCACCCGCTCCGTACTCGACGAACTGCTCGCCCAGATCGCCAAAGCCGGAACTGAGCGTCAGAAGATGCCCTGCATCAGTCTCAACTGGCCGCAGGCCGTCCTGCACGTCGAATACGTCGCCAACCCACAGCAGGCTACTATCGTCATGGAGCAGGCAAACGAGGGAGAAGAAACGGATGTATAAATCCTGTCTCAGTGCATCCTTCGCCCTCCGATCAGCACCTGTTTTCCCTGAAATGCAAAACCGTACATCCGGATTTTTTCCTTCGGAATTCCTTTTGCAAGTAATGCCGCTGCATAATTTTTCTCCTCGATCTGCCGCAGGGCCGCCTCCACCGTATCTGCAAGGCTCTTCTCCTCCGACGGATCGAGCGCCTTAAATTCCAACAACATTGCGTCATCTTCCTTCCGCCGCGGCTCCAGCATTACATCATAGCGCCCCAGCCCGCTCTCCCGATTGGAGGTCAGAACATAGCGTTCCCCCAGCTCTACCATCAGTCCAAGCACAAAGCCATGATAAAACCGTTCCGGTGCGCCATCCACAGCCGCCTTTTTTCCGGTATCAAAATAACTGAACGACGCCAGAGCCACCTGATTCATGTACACGTTCATCGACTTGAGATCATCCTGCAGAAACGCTTTCAGAAATACATTGTAAGTGCCTTCTCCCTGTGAAAACCATTCCTGGATCATCGTCTCAAACATCAGCCGCGTTTCTCTATTCGTAAGCGCAAGATAGTATTCTGTTCTTCCGGTCCGCTCTATATACTCGGTCCGCACTACCTTCAGATAACCACTCGCCAGCAACAGGCTCCAGACTGCTCCTTCATTTTTCCCAAGCTGATCATAAATGATTTCCTCATCCAATTGTACCTTGAGGCTCTCTCCCCGCAAGAGCTGCTCAAAATCCTGTTTTACCCAGACACTTCCCTCGCGAATCAGCCGATCTGCCAGACTGTTTGCGCTCGTATTCGCCCAGTAGGGACGGAATTTTCCAGTATCCAGATAGTTGATAATAGACCATGGATTATAAATATCCTTCTTGCTTCCAAAAGAAAATCCATCGTACCAGTCCTTTACTTCCCGCTTCCGATCTGACCACCCATTTGCATCCAGTGCAGCAAATACTTCCGCCTCTGTGAACCCAAATTTATCCGCATATTCTTCTGATGTCGTCGTGATGACCTTGAGATTATTTAAATCAGAAAACACGGACTCCTTACTCACCCGCGTGATCCCCGTGAGAATCGCCCGCTCCAGATAAGGATTCCCCTTAAATGTTGCATTGAACAGATTCCGCATGAATCCGACCATTTCGTCCCAGAATCCGTCCACGTACGCCTCCTGCATCGGTGTATCGTATTCATCCAGCAGGAAAATTACCTTTTTTCCATAATAGCGGCTCAAATAATTCGAGAGCTGCTGAAGCGACAGCGATGCCTCATACGTCTCCATATCCGCAGAAATTCCATAAAACTCCTTCTTTTCCTGTTCGCTTAAAAGATCTCCCTCCAGCAAAAATGCATACCTTCGGTACAACAGCTGAATCAGACGGCAGATTTTTTTCCGTGCCTCTTTGTAGGAGTTTTCTTTTACTCCCGAGAAACTAAGAAAAATCACCGGATAAGTTCCCTGAAGTTTCCGAAATGCAGCATCCTCCCAGATCGCCAGTCCTTTAAACAGTTCCGCCTGCTTTGCATATTCAACTGAAAAAAACTGCTCTGTCATACTCATCATCAGCGTCTTTCCAAAACGGCGCGGACGGTTAATTAATGTCACACTGTCTCCGCTCTCCCACCACTCCCGCAGGAACTCTGTCTTATCTACATAAAAATAACCATTTATCCGCAGTGTTTCAAAATCCTGCACTCCGACTGCGATTTTCTGCATGATGCCGCACCTCCTCTAAAAAGCCAAATCTCCTGCCGCCATCGTAAAACGGACATTCACAATCCGCTTCGCTACTTGCTCACGGAAACAAAGATAGTTTTATTATAACAGCCTGCTAAATTCTTGTCTATCCGCCCGCTTCATGATAAACTGGATTTATCCATTTTCATCCATTTCGCATGGATTCAGACAGCAAAGGGGGATTTCATATGATTGAAGAAATGCTTGCCTACAACAAAAAATTTGTGGAAGAAAAACGTTATGAGCAGTATGCTACCAGCAAATATCCGAACAAGAAGGTCGCGATTCTGACCTGTATGGATACACGACTCGTCGAACTGCTCCCGGCAGCGCTTGGTATCAAAAACGGAGATGTGAAAATGATTAAAAATGCGGGCGGTGTCGTGACGAATCCGTTCGGAAGCGTGATCCGCAGCCTGCTCGTCGGTATCATTGAGCTGGGTGTCACCGAGGTCCTGGTCATCGGTCACACCGACTGTGGCGTGCAGCACATCGACAGCGAAATGATGATCCACCATATGAAGAATCGCGGCATTTCGCAGGAATCGATCGACCTGATGAAATACTGTGGCATCGATTTTGAAAAATGGCTCGCAGGCTTTGATACAGTAGAGGATTCTGTGCGTGAGACCGTCGATACGATCCGCAACCATCCGCTGATTCCAAAGGATGTCAGAATCAGCGGTTTCGTCATCAATACCGAGACCGGCGAGCTCATGCCGATCTGCTGATTTACAAAAATCTCTGTTTCCTCTTAAGAATACATTCATTTTTTCCGGAAAATTCTATGTTAAGCTAATAATAGATTCCGGAGCGTTCTCAACTCGTTTTCGGAAATGTACATACAAGTCATAAGGGGGAAATCATATGAGAAAACGATCTTTTAAAGCTTTATCACTGGCATTGCTTTCGGCCTGCATGCTCGCCGGTGCTTCCATCACCGCAGGCGCAGTTCCGGAAAATCTCTTTTCTTGTTCAACCTCGCGGGATGCGGAAAATGATATCCTGGTCGACTTCAAGGAGGTACAGATCACACTTCCTTCCAGCTGGGCCGGGAAATGTCAGGTCTCCACTGCTGCGGACTCGGCCTCCTTTTTCCACATTCAGTCCCGAAAGCTCTGGACAGCCAGTCTCGGCTATGAAAACGGCGGCTTCCTCTTTTCCATCAATTTCTCGGAAAACATGGATTTCACCGATCTTCCATCTTACCAGCTGATCGGCGAAACGGCTGCCGGATATTATTATGTATGCTTTGCGACTGACATGCAGGGCTACACAGACGACGCGGATGCCCTCAATGAGTTCCGCACCTTAAGCGATGGCGTGAATCAGGTCGTAAGCACCATCCGCATCAAGGATGAATATAAAAAATCGACCGGAAACGATATATCGATCGGCAGCGCTTCCGACTACATTTTTCCATACAGCTCGGAAGCAGCGATCAGTACTTCAGATCTGACCTCTTTGAGCGGCAATCAGATCCAGATGGCCATCAATGAAATTTACGCACGGCATCATCGGAAATTTGTGCTTCAGGAAGTACAGGATTACTTCAATGGCAAGTCCTGGTACAGTGGAACAATCGAAGCCGCTGACTTTGATCCGACCGTACTGAACCAGTGTGAAAATGAAAATATTGCGCTCATGGTGAAATACATGAAGGATAACGGCATCACCTATTCCTTCTCCGGTACGCAAAGCAGTACTTCCGGAAACAGCAGCTCCACAGGTACGACGTCTGAAACCATCGGTGTATACGGTACGGTCATCACAAAAGCGAGCACCTACTTCCGTCTCCAGCAGCCGGATGGCAATGTCATCCAGTTCTGGTTCGACCCGGCAAAGCTCGCAGCGATGGGTGATACCGCCGAGACATTGCAGCCGGGCGTGACTGCCAGCGTCACCTATGATACAGAATCATATGAGGCGGTTGATGTGACGGTGTGGTAACACATCCACACAAGCATATCTGCCCGACCCGTTGCCTGCGAAATAAAACAGCTCTTAAAGCCACACCCACAAGGGTCTGCTTTAAGAGCTTTCTTCTATCACTCTGTCTTCTTATTCTGTTCTTCTCTTAGTCTCTCCCGAAGCCTCTCTTTTCTCGCTTCGCTGCAAAAGGCCGCATCTGCCGCATTCCACGCACACTGCCACAGCTCTTTCTGACTGATTCCGACGGAGCGCATCATATCATATTCATGCGCAAGGCTGGTTCGCCCAAACGACATATTGTCAGTGTTCAGCGTAATCCTTGCCCCTGCATCCAGCAGCTGTCGGACGGGAAGCGCCGCATACCCAAGCTCGTATCTTGTATTAGAGGTTGGGCAAAGCTCCAGCGGAATCTGACTCTCTACAACCGCATGCAGCCATTCCGGATTCTGAATGCAGTTAATTCCATGTCCGATCCGGTTCGCCTTCATCGCAAGCGCATCCATGACATGGGCTCCGTCGCCCATCTCTCCTGCATGGATTGTATAGGGAATACCATAGCTGTGGGCCTTTTCGAACAGGGGCGCATACAGCAGAAAATCTCCTGTATTTTCATAGCCTGCCAGATCTAGGCCGAGCACACGGTCAGAAAGAAGCTCTCGGACAACTTCTACTGTCTCAAAATTTTCTTTTTCATTTACATGCGCATTTTCTCCCTTATGCATCAGGCAGCACAAAAGACCGGTATCGATATCCGGAAAGTCCTGTTTGGCCCGTTCCAGCCCGTCACACACCGCAAGCACCGCCTCCCGCTGCGTCAGCCCGCATTTTGTATGCTGCTGCGGCGCAAATCGGATCTCTGCATAAAACATCTGCTGAATACTTAACGTCTGTACAAGATAATAAGCGGCATCCGCCAGATCTTCTTTCGTCTGCATCACATCGACCGGAAAGTCAAATCGCTTCATTCCCTCTTCACGTGTTTTGAAATTCCTCCGGTGAAACCGGCTATAATATTCCTCAAATGTACACTCTGTCTCCACAACACCGCGCTTTACTGCCGTCTTCCATGCCCATGGAAGGTACAGCGAGCCGTCCAGATGAAGATGTAAATCAATTTTCGCCGCGTTCATACACATTTCGTCCTTTCTTTCGCAGGATGGCATACCATTACAAATCCTTTCCATACAAAGAAGAAAAGAGCGCCACGAAAACACAGCGCCCTCACTTCTGATTATTTCTCCCGGAATGTAATCTCTCCGGTCTTGTCGTCCATACTCTCCACGATCGCCAGTGACTCCAGATGTATGCCTTTGCCGCGGATGATGTCTCCGCCCGGCTGGAAGCCCTTCTCGATCACGATCCCGGCACCAACGACCTCAGCGCCTGCTGCCTGTACCAGATCAATCAGCCCCTCCAGTGCCTTTCCGTTTGCAAGGAAATCATCGATCAGGAGCACTTTGTCCCCTTTTCCGAGAAACTCCTTCGAAACGATGATGTCATAAATTCTTCCGTGCGTGTAAGACTCTACCTGCGAACGATAAACCTCTCCTGCGATATTTTTCGTCTGTGTCTTTTTCGCAAAAACGACCGGAACATCAAACTCCTCCGCTACGATACAGGCAATGCCGATACCAGAAGCCTCTATCGTAAGGATTTTGTTGATCTCAGTTCCCTCAAAGCGGCGCTTGAATTCCTTTCCGATCTCCCGGAACAGCCGGATATCCATTTGGTGATTCAGAAAACTGTCTACCTTCAGTACATTTCCCTCTTTTACCTTTCCATCCTTACGGATGCGGTCCTTAAGCAGCTGCATTGCAGTCCCTCCATTTTCTGTTGTAGTCTTTACCAATAACTATAATGGTATTGTGTGGAAAACGCAAGAGGGATTTATTACATCTCTGACCTCCAATACCCCACCTTGCGTTCATTGATTTCTCTGATTGCCTCAGGCGGGAGCTTGTAATTATGGTCTGCATCCAGAAGGCCGTTTATCTCCTGCTGGACATCGCTCACCTGCGTATAACAGAAGCCACAGCAGTACGGAATCCGCTTGACCGCCGTCGTGATATCCTCAAAACGGCGCAGAAACTCTTCTTTTGTGCTCACTTTATTGCCATAGCCCCAGCCGCCATCATTATTAAATGCAATGCCGCCGTATTCGCTGATGAGGATCGGCTGCCCCTGATAGCGGAATCCATTTGCAAATGCCGACCTTACGCTGCTGTGATATACCTCTGTCGTCAATATCTGCTCCTTACATTCTGTATACCGCTTATATAAGGTCTCGCCGACCTCCTCATAGTCATGCAGCGTCAGAATATCCGACACGGTGTGCTCCCAGCCGTCATTGACGATCACCGGCCGATACGGATCCAGACTCTTCGTCAGGTGATAGATCATCTCTGTAAAATGCTGCTGCATCCGATCTGTCTCGATCTCATGCACACCCCACGACTCATTCATCGGCGTCCATGTGATGATGCACGGATGATTGTAATTCTGCTGTACGATCTCCATCCACTCTTTTGTAAATTCCGTTACCGCCTCATCCGAATACTGATAAGCCGCCGCCATCTCACTCCAGACGAGCATGCCCTTCACATCGCACCAGTAAAGGAAACGCTCATCCTCAATTTTCTGATGCTTGCGCAATCCGTTGTAGCCCATTGAACGAATTTTTTCGATATCATCGACCAGCGCCTCCTCTGACGGAGGGGTCAGATGCGTATCCTTCCAGTAGCCCTGATCCAGAATCAGCCTCTGATAAAGCACTTTCCCGTTCAGCAAAATATTCGGACCGTCGATCCGGATCTCTCGCATGGCAAAATAGGAGCCGGCACAGTCCGTTTCTTCTCCGTTCACAAGCACACGGAACCTGATATCGTATAGGGCCGGATCCTCCGGTGTCCACTCCCGGACACCCCACTCCATGCCGCCGAGCGCCGGATGAAATACATTTGCGCGCGTTTTCACACTTCTGCCAAGCACAGCCATCCGTGTCCGGCTGATCTGAATACCGTCAAAGGTAATCTCTGCCTCAATCTCAACACTGCCATCTCTTTGCTCTTCCGGAAGCACCACATCATAAGTCAGCTCCAGCGACGAATCCGTCAGAAGCGGCGTCATTTTTACCTGATTTAAATAAATCTCCGGGACATATTCCATCCAGACCGTCTTCCAGATACCGGTCGTCTGCACATACCAGCAGCCAAAGCTGTCCTTCACCCAGCGCTGTTTGCCGCGTGGCTGCTGTGGATCAAAGGAATCCTCCACCTTCACCACGATCTCATTTTCTTTGGCCTTTACAAATCTTGTGATATCAAATGAAAACCGCGCATAGCCGCCCCTGTGATCGCCGACGTACTGCCCGTTCACCCACACCTTTGTGTGAAAATCACTGCCCTCAAAGTGCAGCCAGAGGTGTTTTCCCTCTGACAGCTGTGCAGCATCCGCCTCGATGCTTCTGCGATACCAGACCTGTCTGTGTGCTCTCTCATCTCCGATCCCGCTTCTCTTTGTCTCATACGTAAACGGCACCTCGATTGTCTGTGCCTGATTCACCGGCCACATCTGATACCAGCTGCCCCGTTCTCCACGTGCCTCATCATCAAAGCAAAAATCCCACGTCCCATTCAGTGACGTCCAGTTGTCCCTCACCAGCTGTGGCCGCGGGTAGTCCTTTTTGTAGCACTCCATTTTTTGTCCCCCTGTATGAATCATATTTTTGCTTTAGTAAAGCGGACATTCGCAATCCATCCCTGCAGCTCTGCTGACAGGGCCTAGCTTCGTTACTTGCTCATGAACGCAGTCGCTTCGCGATCTGCGTTCAAAAAATAAAACGATCCAGTTAATTCCTTTACCATCATAGCATATCGATTCCACACCACGCAATATCAAATCCCCATGCTCACCAGCTTTTTACGATACGGTAAGCACAGGGATTTTATGTCTGATAACGATGTTACGATGTTCAACCACATCCGCTACCTGTCTTCTCTTTTGCTATCAGCATTTCTCCTCATCCAGCAGCCAGGTCGTCATTTCTGTCACGCCTCGATTGGCCCATGCATGATAGGGAATCAACAAAACTATTGTCAAAACCTTGCTACAGTGTTTCTCCATCTATCAGCTCATGCGGAAGTATCTGCACCCGTCTCTGAGCTTCCTGCTCTGCCACCTGCGACTTCTCATCTGCCTGCTCCTGTCCCGCATTGATCAGCGCAAACAGCATCTGCACTGCCGCCTTTGCGACCGCATCGACCTTATTGGATACTGTTACCAGCTGCGGTGTGATGTATTTCAGGGTATCTACATTATCGAACCCGACAATTCCATAGTCCACCGGAGCCCGCAGCCCCTTCTCTTTCAGATACTTCATAATATCCAGTGCAAAATCATCTGCGGTACAGGCAAACGCTGTACGGATGCCATCCTGTGCCAGCTTCTCTACCTGCTTTAAATACTCCCAGTTCAGCACGTATTCCGCCTGTACCCCGGGTGCACCCGTTATCGCTTCCTCAAATCCCTTTTTTCGCTCCCGGTGTACATAAATGTTCTGCTCTCCTGCCACTGCCATCGCCGGACAGACAAATACAATCCGCTCATATTTTTTCATTTCCAGGATATGCTCCACGGCTTCCCGCATCGCCGCACGCTGGTCAATACTCACAAACGGAATCCCATCGGCAATCTTATTATCCACGGTCACGATCGGTGTCTCCAGGCTTTCCAGAAATTTCGCATACTCCGGCCCTTCATTAACGGAGGAAAGGATGATTCCGTCCATCCGGTAGGAAGAAAGCCGCGTGAGCTGATCCTGCTCAAATTCGCGGTTGTTATCATGCAGGGTGATGTTGATATTGTAGCCATGCTGCGCGGCTTCCCGCCCGATCGCGCTCAGCATTCCCGCAAAATACCGGTTGCGCACATCCATAACTACGACTCCGATATAGTAGGTGCGTCCCTTCACCAGGCCTCGCGCCAGCAGATCCGGTCGGTAGTCATGCTCCTTCGCGACACGCAGAATCATTTCCTTTGTATCCGGATGAATTCTTCCTCCCCCGTAAAGTGCGCGGTGTACGGTCGTGCGTGATACGCCGCACAGCTGCGCCAGATCCTTTGTCGTGATTCCCATGATGTGCTCTCCCTTCGTGTATAGTATTCGAAATCCGCTCATTTTTCTACGAAAAATGGCTACTTTTCGGTGTTTTGCGGGTCAATAAGTCATGCTTTTTCATGCAAGCATGAAACGCATGACCGTTTGACCCTTGTATCATACTATATCACAATCTCTCACTCTCACACAAGCCCGCGGCTCGGTATTATCTCGCCTTTATCCGAATCATCTGGAAGGAAAGCGGCATCAGCTCGCAGTGCAGCGCACCGTCCTTCTGTACATAGTTGCTGCAGGCCTGCGGCACGACACGGTTGTGCTCGATCGCATTGGTCGCCTTGCGGTCCGGATGGCGCAAAGCCATAGATTCCAGCACCTCACCGATCACGGCAAATCCTTCGAGATCTGTTTCTACCTCGGCCGCTTCCTCACTGCGGTTGACAAAGAACAGTACAAGCTCCTGCTTTTCCTCGTTGTATACGACTACCTGATCCACGACCGGTACTTCATCAAAGCCGCCGGCCTGATAAGCCGGACCATCACTCAGACTGTCGAGCACGACGCCATGAGCATGCTCAGCCATCATTGCAAACGGATAGTAGATCGGCTGAACCCATACGCCGCCTCCACGCTCTGTCATAATGCAGGCGCTGATATTCGTCAGCAACGACTGACACGCCAGCTTTACCCGATCGGAATAACGCAGAAAGTTCATCATCATCCCGGCAAAGAGCAGAGCATCCTCCATCGTATAAATCTGCTCACTGAAGGCCGGTGCGATCTGCCACGGCGCATTTTCCACCGACTCCTGCACCTCGGTATTCGGAATCTCCCATACGCCCCACTCGTCAAAGCAGATATTGATTTTTTTCTTTGAGCGGCGCTGCACGCCGATCACATCACAGATATTGCAGACCGTCCGGATATAGCGTTCCATATCCATCGACTGTGCCAGAAACGCTGCCGTTCCCTTTTCCTGCCCGCCATAATATTGGTGCAAAGAGATATAATCGGTACAGTCATAAGTATGCTGCAGCACCTCGCGCTCCCATTCTCCAAACGTTGCATTGCTAGACATCGAGCTTCCGCAGACAGTCAGCTCAATCGACGGATCCAGAAGCTTCATCGCCTTCCCTGCCTCGTGCGCGATTCTTCCATACTCCCATGCCGTCTTATGGCCGATCTGCCAGTCTCCGTCCATCTCGTTTCCAAGGCACCACGTATGGATGCCATACGGCTTCTCTCTTCCGTTTTCCCGGCGCATATCACTATAGTAGGTGCCACCCGGAAAGTTGCAGTATTCCAGCAGAGATACTGCGCTCTTGATATCGCCGGTTCCGAGATTGACTGCGAACATTGGATCAATCGCATTTTTCTCAGCCCATTTCATAAATTCATCGGTACCGACTTCATTCGTCTCGATGCTCTTCCACGCCAGATCAATCTTGCGCGGACGGCTTTTCACCGGACCCACACCATCTCTCCAGTCATAGTTCGATACAAAATTGCCGCCCGGATAGCGCACGGTAGTCACGCCCATTTTGTGCATTGCCTGCGCGACATCCTGCCGGAATCCGTTCTCATCCGCCGTCGCATGGCCCGGCTCATAGATGCCAGAGTACACGACCCGTCCCATATGCTCCACAAAGGAGCCATAGATTCTCGGATCGATTTTTCCTTTCTGAAATTTTTTATGCGCCATAATTTTTGTCGTTTTCATATAATCTCCTTTTTCTCCTGATTCATCCCTATATGCAACTGCTTCGCAGCTTACAACACTTTTTTATATTGCTTCTGTCACTCCTTCATACCCGAAGTCGCAATTCCTTCCATAAAGAACTTCTGTCCGAACAGGAATAAAACGAGCAGCGGAGCTACTGAAATCACCGTAGCCGCCAGAGTCGGACCGAATTTAATCGAGTTGCTCCCGACCAGTATCGCCAGTCCCGCTGATAGGGTTCGCATGTCGACCGAGCTCGTCAGCATCATCGGATAAAGCAGGTCGTTCCAGTTATTCATGAAATGGTAAATGCCAAGTGTCACAAAGGCCGGCTTTGCAAGCGGGGCAATGATCCGCGAGTAAATCTGAAACTCCTTCATGCCATCGATGCGCGCCGCCTCATCCAGCGATTTCGGTACGCCGGAGAAAAATGAGGTCAGCATGTAAATACCATAAGCACTCGCGGTACGTGGCAAAATCAGTCCGAGATAGGTATTCAGAATCTTCAGATTAAACTCCTCCAGATACAGCGGAATCATGATGACCTGAAACGGAATCATCATTGTAAGTAAAATAATACCGAAGATCACCTTTCTTCCCCGGAACTGCATCCTGGAAAACGCATATGCCGCAAGAGAGTCAAAAAACAGACTGATTACCGTCACGCATCCGGCGAAGATTACCGTATTTCTGAGCATGCCAAGCACCGGGATCGCTTTCATGACGTAACGG
The DNA here is from genome assembly GCA_902363135.1 of Lachnospiraceae bacterium. Taxonomy (GTDB): domain Bacteria; phylum Bacillota; class Clostridia; order Lachnospirales; family Lachnospiraceae; genus Choladousia. Next base: position 66,714 of record CABIZF010000001.1, on the reverse strand, counting down.
TACTGCGTCGCCACCCACTCCGACGGGAAGAAGTGCGGCGGCCATTTGATCACGTCCGCATCTGATTTGAAGGATGAGACGATCAACCAGAAAAGCGGCAGCACCACAATCAGTACAATCAAAAACAATACGATATATCCAACCACATCAAATACTGCACTTTTACGTTTTTTCATTCTTCGTCACCTCCCTGCGGGAATGCATACTTCCGCATGATAAAGGTCAGTACCGCAATAATGAGAAACAGATATACGGCCATTGAAGAGGCATATCCCAAGTCAAACGGTGCCATCTGAAATCCTTTATTATAAATATAACCGACCAGTGTCTCCGTCTTATACTGCGGTCCTCCCTCTGTCATGACATAGATCTGATCAAATACCTGCAATGCCATAATCAGTGTCGTGACCGTACAAAATCCGATCGTATCCCGAATCCCCGGTATCGTCACATAGAGAAACTGCTGAAATCCACCCGCACCGTCCAGCTCTGCCGCCTCATACAACGAATGCGACACGCCCAGAGCCGCAGCAGACAGTACCGTCAATGTATACCCAAACCCTTTCCATACCGTGACCAGGATGACAGTCGGCATCGCCCATGTCGTGCTGGTCAAAAGGTTCGGCATCTGAATCCCGATCTTACCAAGCAGGTAGGAAAGCATTCCATAGTTCTTATTTAAAAGCATCGACCACATGATGCTCACTGCCGTCATCGAGCATACATACGGAAGATAAAAGGTCGTTCGCATCAATTTGTGAACCTTTGTATTTTTCGTCATAAACATGACCAGAAGCAGTGCCAGCCCAATCTGGAGCGGCACCTCCAGCAATGCAAAGTAAAATGTGTTTAACGTCGCATTCCCGACTCTTGCATCGGTAAACATTTTCAGATAGTTTTTCAGCCCTGCAAAAGAAATATCATTCATATAAATATTGATATTCATCAGACTGATTGCAATTGCCCCGACCAGAGGTACAAAAACAAATACCGTCAGGATAATCAACGACGGCGCCAGAAACAGATACGCCTGCTTCTGCGTCCGAATCCCTGTCTCCTTCTGCTTTCCCGCAGCATTCTTTTTCATAATAACTCCTTCTGCCGTCTTACCCGACAGCGCTTACTTTTTCATACATAACAAAATAGTTATTCCGAAAATAACATACCCGATCTATATATGGTAAATGCCTCCGCAAAAGCATTTCTGCAAAATCTGCGGAGGCATTCAGCCAGATGGCACAACGAATTACCGTGATCCGCCTGCCTTAGTCAAAGTACCCTTACTGTGCCGCAATAATTCCATCTAAAATATCCGATGCGGCCTTCACATTTTCAGCGACATCCTCTCCTGCGAGAATCTTCTCCATCATCGGCTGCATGACATCACTGTCAATCTGGCTGCCGATCGTCAGATTCAGATGCCAGTCTCTTCCGATCTCAGATGCCTTGGAAACATTGCTCAGAATCTCGTTTGCCTTGATGTCCTCATCTTCCAGTACCGAATATGACCATACCGGGAAGCCATTGCGGTTCGACCACTCTTTCAACGTCGCATCAGACAGCCAATATGCCATGAATTTGTAAACTGCTGCCCGCGTCGCATCGTCTGCTCCCTTGGTCAGCATATATGAGCATCCTCCTTCCGGAGAGAATGCACCTGCACTGCCTGCCGGAATCGCCGTGATTCCATAGTTGACACCGAGCTGGTTCAGACCATTGATGTTCCACGGTCCGCTCGTGTACATCGCCAGCTGGCCTGCCTGGAACATTGTATCTGCATCGGCAGCTGTAAGGCCTTCCGGAGATACTCCTTCGTTGATTGCCAAATCCTGCAGCCAGGTAAGTGTGTCGATATTTTCCTGAGAATTCAGCAGATTTTCCTTTCCGTCCGTGCTGATGACATCTCCGCCGTTTGCCCAGAGATATTCACAATAAGAAGCATAATCATACGGAATACCGATTCCATACTGATTTTTAGATGCATCGGTACATGCAATGGCATCTTCCTTCAGCTCATCCAGCGTAGTTGGCGGAGTCTCCGGATCCAGTCCTGCTGCCTCAAAAATATCCTTATTGTAGTAGAGATACTGCAGGTTGTACTGCATCGGAACGCCATACTGTGTATCACCAACATAAGACTTTGCAAGTACATTTTCATAGAAATTGCTCTTATCAATGCCAGTCGCATCCCAGAAATCACTGATATCTTCGATCAGTCCGTTTTTCGCATACTGCTGCAGGAACTCAATTCCTACGAGTACAAAGGACGGGCCGGTGCCGGTCGATACTGCGGTCGGCAACTTGGACTGCAGAGTCGCATTGTCCATGATATCGATCTGAACTGTAATATTGTCGGTATTTGTCTCGTTATAGTTATCAATGATCTCACGAAGCACATCTCCGTCGGACCCGGTAAACGGCGCCCATACAGAAAGGGTGATCGGATCGGACTCCTCTGCGAAGCTCACGATTCCGCCTGCCAGAGAAGATGCTGCCAGTGATGCTGCCATAAGCAGGCTGATAGTTTTCTTTTTCATTTTGAATTTCCTCCTTTTTCTTGTTGAGCTAAAGCGAACAGTATGCTCATAAGCGATTGCGTACACGTGTACATTTTTTCCTTTAAAAATAGAGCGGAACATTGTCTCGCTTTTTGTATTCTTCTCAATACAATCCGCCCTTGAATTAGGTATTTTTAATTGCGTACACGTGTACTTTGTTGTTCTTATTATACGTTTTGCATAAGACTCTGTCAAGGAAATCCTGTCTTTACTTTTTACCAAAAATGTTTTTGGGATTTTGTTGATTCTGACAGTACTAGTACATCATACTGCAAATAACTGCAGTACATAATTTGCCTGGATTGTAAAGCGGACATTCGCATCCATCCCTGCAGCTCTGCGTTCATTCTGCGTTATTAGTCCAGTTAATTTTTGTATGTTGTATCAGCCACGCAAAAACGGCAGCTAAGATTTCCGGCAAGAATTCTGCGCGGGCGCAAAAAAAACACCGTCCCCGCGGCTCCATGTCCGCAAAAACAGTGCTTTCAGTGCGCGATCAGGGGCTCGAACCCTGGACACCCTGATTAAGAGTCAGGTGCTCTACCAACTGAGCTAATCGCGCTTATTTGATTGTCGCTTGTTTTGTTTCTTTGTTTTCGTTTCCCTCACAAGCAAGACTTATTATAGCATAGTTTTTAGGAATTGCAAGGGGTTTTTTCAAATTTTTTAAAGTTTTTTTATTTTCCGTTTTTTCTTAAATTTTCCGACAATTTGGCCAGATCAAGCAAGTCCCCTGCTTCAATTGCGCAAAGCAATATGCTGTGGGCCGGGACTTGTCTTTATAATTCTTTTAGACTTTTCTGCCCCCGAGATACTTGAATCCGCTTTCCCTGCATTATATAATGACACAAGGGTCAAAAAGTCATGCATTTCATGCTTGCATGAAAAAGCATGACTTATTGACCCGCAAAACACTGAAAAGTAGCCATTTTTCGTAAAAAAATGAGCGGATTTGAGGTGTTTTAGGATTGCGGGAGCATGAAATGCGAAGCAATCCGTGTGTCATAAGGGTCAAAATACCTTTTGACCCCAACAACATATAATTGAAAAATACATGTTTCAGTCACTACACGGTCTGCCAGAATCTGCTTCTGCTTTCTAGGGATCGGAAACTCCTGCTGATTGTTTTTGCAAAACTGCAGGAATGAGCCGACAGAATAGTTCACAGAGTAAAGCGGACATTCGCAATCCGCTTCGCTACTTGCTCATGAACGCAGTCGCTTCGCGATCTGCGTTCAAATGACAGCGACCAGACAGAAAGGAACCTATGAAATCTAAAAACAAAAAATCAACCAAACGGCATACTGCGCAGAAGTCACAAACGCGTCAGCCTGCCACGAATTTTGCGCAGGTGTCTCCTGACCAGCTTAGGGCAGGCGGGACATCTACGCTGTCACAAACCATGTCTGCGGCACACACCGAAAGCGCCGCGCCACCGCCGGCACAGAAGCTTGCAGCATCGGTTTCTGACCATGTTGTTTCTGCCTCTGCACACAGCTTCCATCCTGGCGATGATACACCGCCAGGCGAAAGTCAGCGCTTTATAAAAAACAATCGCTATTTCACGATCTGCATTTACGGTATCATCATGATTCTGGCCTCTGCGATCATCTTCAAGGCTGTCATCGATATCGAAAAGACCAAGGGCTGGCTCGGACAGATCGCAGGCGTCCTCAGCCCGTTTATCTTCGGTGCATTGCTCGCCTACGTGCTCAACCCGATGGTGCATGCTTTTTACCATCTCTTTGATCTGGCCTGTCAGAAGCTGAACCGGCGGATGAACCACACGGTACAGACGGTTTTGTCCATCCTTATCACCTATGTGATCGGGCTTGGCTTTATCGTGCTCATCCTGCTCTACATCCTGCCTGAGATCGTAAATAACATCGTAGACTTTGTAAACTTCATTCCGAGCGCGTACAGCTCCCTTCTGGAGCTGATCGCAGATCTGCAGACACGGTTCCCGGATCTGGATATCGAAGCGATCACAAAGCCGATCACAGATGCGGTACCGGATCTCATTACCACGCTACGGAATTTCGCCACAAACATGGTTCCGGCTATTTATTCCGTCTCGATGTGGATCGCCAACTGGATCGTCAACCTGCTGATTACCATTATCGTATCAATCTATATGCTGTACGATAAGAAACGCCTCATGCGGGCGGCCTGGAAAATTATCTACGCCTTTCTCCCGCAGAAGCACTTTGATACCTGCCATGAGATTCTGGCAGAGTGCAACCGGCTGTTCAGCAGCTTCGTCGTCGGGAAATTTATTGACTCCTCCATCATCGGTGTGCTCTGCTTCATACTGATGACGATCCTGCGGCTCCCATATGGATTGCTGATCAGTGTCATCGTAGGCGTTACAAATATGATCCCTTATTTCGGACCGTTTATCGGTGCCATCCCGGGTATTCTGATCCTGCTGTTCGTCAAGCCGGTCAAGGCTCTGATATTCGCGATCATGGTGCTCTGCTTGCAGCAGTTCGACGGGCTGATCCTCGGACCGAAAATTCTCGGAGACTCTACCGGCATGAAACCGCTGTGGATCATCTTCGCGATCACCGTCGGTGGCAGCATGTTCGGCGTCATCGGAATGTTCCTCGGCGTACCGGTCGTGGCCATCATCAACTATCTCTTCGACCTCTACCTGCAGTACCGGCTGAAGAAAAAGAATATTTCTGAAACCCTCGTAGACAACGCACTGAAAGATATGAAGCTGGATGAGTAATCATCCAGCTTTTTTAACCGAATCAGGCAAGTAGCGAGGCGGATTGCAAATACTCATTTTAGTTTTCCTGTTATCAGACAATTTATTTTCCACCTTTTTCCATGCAACGCGAAACATGTAAAATTTATGTGAAATTCTGCACAAAAACAAGACATGATATTTCGATTCTCATGTGGATAACCGTTTTTTATCCACTTTTTATCCACAGATTGTGGATGAAAAAATGCGGAAGAAATGAACTTATACACTGGTTTATCCACATTGTCCACATTTTAGTGTGTGGATTACGTGGTTTACATAGTTCAAAAAAAGAACGGACGTTTTGTGGATTGTGATAAAACCGCAAAAAATGACGGTGTTTGACAGAAAAATGCAGGCGTTTTTAAAATCGGAAATCATTTAAAATATACTGAATACTCTGAAAATTCTTTTTGATATACACAATTCTATGTTTCGCTTTACGGGATGTATTTTTTTAAAAAAACAGGCGGAAGCCCTTTTCCGGAAGCTTCCACCTGTCTTATTTTCTGCTTATTTTCTTTTATGACCAGTACCGAACTGCCTTGATCGGTGTCTGATAGTTGTAATTGGAAATCTTGATTCCACCCTTTGGATACGGCTGTGAGTTGCTCGCGTGTACGATCTGGCCATTGCCCATATAGATCGCTACATGGCTCGCATAGTTGCCGGAGCCGTAGAACAGAAGGTCTCCCGGCTGAATGCTGGAAATATCGACTACGGTCGCACGCTTGTATCCATAATTCTGGATGTAGGAGGCGGACGGCCCAATCATCTGGTCGTTGGCTACACGCAGCAGCCGAATGCCGAATGTCGCAAATACGGTCTGTACAAATCCGGAACAGTCCGCGCCGTTCGTGAGGCTTGTTCCACCGTACACATATGGATTACCGACATACTTCAGTGCGAAATTTACGATCTGCGCGCCGGTTGTCGCGCCGTTAATCTTCAGATTTTCCTCTGCGGTAACAATGCCGCTCTCATTGACCGTATACTGCTTCGTGCCGACGACGACCGTCGTAGAAACCGCCATATTTCCTTCCGGATAGAAGTAATATTTGATACCTGCGATCTCCTGCAGTCCGGTCAGCATCACACCGGAATTATTGAAGAAATAACGATTGCCGCTGATCGTTGCAAAGCCGGTCGTCATATTTCCATTGGCGTCAAAGTAATACTTCTGGCCGTTGGTCGTCTTCCAGCCGACGGTCTTCGTCTGGGACGTCTTAACGCCATTTGCATCTACATAGTACTGTCCGACCCAGGTTCCCTTCGCCATCTTACCATCTGTCTGGAAATAATACTGCTTATAACTGATCGTCACCCATTTATTCTTCGCTGCCGTACCATTTTTCTGGAGATAGTAAGTATCGTTACCGACTGCCTGCAGCCTGTTCTTTACGATCGCGCCATTCGTCGTATTGAAGTAGTACAGATTGCCGCCGATCGCGTTCAGCCCCTTCAGGACTGCCCCGGATGCACTTGCATAATACTTCTTCGACCACAGCCAGCGCTTTTTCTGCAGCTGGCCAAGCTTATTCAAGAAATAACGGTTGCCGTTTTCATTGACCCAGCCGGTCACCTTATAGCCCTTGGAATTAAAATAATAAGTATATTTGCCGATCTTCGTCCAGCCATGTGCAACCGTTCCCTCAGAGTTCACATAGCGGCTGCCGACCCATTTATTCTTCTGAAGAACACCCTTTTTGCTGAAGTAATATGCCTTCTTCTGATAGGTCACCCAGCCGGTACGCTTCTTTCCTGCCGAGGTAAAGAAATACGTCTTCTTGCCGATCTTTGTCATACCGGTCGCTACAGAACCGTCTGCCTGCAAATATTTTCCATTCAGCCACTGGTTCTTCAGAATCACGCCCTTCTTCGGTCCGGCGTAATAGGTCTTGCCACCGACCTTGATCCAGCCCTTTTTCATCGCTCCGGTCACCGGATCCATATAGTAGGTCTTGCCTCCCACGTTCAGCCAGCCCTTTGCCGCCTGGTGTGTCATGGCATCGTAATAATAGGTCTTGCCATTGTCTGTGACAAATCCAACGTTATTCTTCACGCCGGTATAGCGTCCGTCCGCACCGACCCATTTTCCGTCAATCCACGTATTGACCGCCAGAGAGCCATCCTCCCGGAAGTAATACTGATTCACCCATTTGCTGATCGCGATCTCACCGGTCTTGGCATCGGCATAGTACCGCTTCTTATCTACGGTGATCCAGCCCTTCTGCAGGATGCCCTGTCCATTGAAGTAGTAGACCTTCTTGGCTATTTTCTGAAAACCGGTCAAATAGCCGGGCTTGGCAGTCTGGGTATAAATCGTACCGGAAGAGGTCGTCTTCCAGGCTGCATTTGCCGTAGCCGCCGGTCCGCCAATCGCAAGCAGCCCGGTCAGCGCCAGCATCACAAGCGCTTTTCGTTTTTTCATAATAAAGATCCTCTCAAAAAAGATAAAACCAAAGATTACAAAATTTTTACATCTTATTTAAAATACTACTCGATATTTAATAAAAAGTCAATAACTGGAACCTACAAAAAGAAATATTTACCAGCAGAAACGCTTGACATTTTTACGGTTTCTGCGACAATAAAGCGGAATAACATCACACAGGAGGCATTATGAGACTGAGAAATATACCAGGCGCGCGGGAAACGATCGCCGCCAGCGAATATGTCGTGCATGAGGACGTCATGCGGGAGAAAAAAGGAAAATGGGACACCGTCCTTGAGAAGGCTCAGCCGCTCTATCTCGAAGTCGGAATGGGCAAGGGCCGTTTCATCACGGAGCTCGCCGGTCGGAATCCGGAAAACAATTACGTCGGAATAGAAAAATATTCGAGCGTGCTGCTGCGCGCACTGGAGAAGCGCGAGCTGCTCCCGGAGCTGACAAATCTGCGCTATCTGCGTATGGATGCCGAGGATCTGCCGGAAGTATTCGGTGAAGGTGAAGTCTCCGGCATTTATCTGAATTTCTCCGATCCGTGGCCAAAGGACCGGCATGCCAAGCGCCGTCTGCCAAGCCGCCAGTTTCTGGCACGGTATGCACAGATCCTGACTCCGGAAGGACGCGTTGAGTTCAAGACGGATAACCGCCCTCTCTTTGATTTTGCTTTAGAGGAGGCAGAAGCTGCCGGCTGGAAGCTGCTCGTCTGCACCTTTGACCTCCATCAGGATGAGGATCTGATGCGCGATAATATCATGACTGAATATGAGGAGCGTTTCTCCTCCATTGGCAATCCCATCTGCAAAATGGTCATCTGCCGCTGAGCTGTTCCTTTCCATGATACCAGGGTCAAAAGGCAAAAATAAGTGCTAAAAAAATGCACGCATCGGCATTCCTGACATATTCTAACAGCAGGGAGGGGATGACGATGCGTATCACCGGCATTCGAAGATGGTGCTATCTTCTGACCTGCGATAAACCCTGTATTAACAGAAAAGCGCTGCAGATCCGGCGCTCACTTGAGGAAGTTAAAAAGCTGCTAAATCCACAGTGTAGTGGAAAATAGCAGCTTTTTATTTATTATAAATCGGTATTCAGATACGTCATAAACTGATTGCCCGCGGCCTCAAACAGTGTTTTGCTGTCTTCCGGCCCGTAAAAGTACGTCTCTGTCTCACCGGGCTTCAGCAAAATAAGATTGCCGTAGTCATCGTAACCGGTAATGATTACCGTCTCCGTACCGGTCCATGCCAGCACCGGATGACGGTTTCCGACAAAGTACAGCACCTGCTCCAGGGTACAGCCGGTCAGATCGATGACTACCTTTCCAAGCTGCGACTCCAGCGTATCAAGATCCATCACTCCGTTCTGGATCGCCTGCGGGATTTTATCCACGCTGATCTTCGCTGTCTCTGCGCGATTTCCTCGCTCCCATACAAATTCCTTCTCGTCATTGATGACGACACCCACCTTTTCATCCGCTCGGCGGATTGCCTCCGCGGCGGTCGTCCAGACACTCTCCAGGCTTCCTCCTGCATAGACATAATAGAGCTTTTCCCGGTTCTTGTTCGTCGGAATGGAAATCTCTGATGCCGCACCGTCTATAAGCAGCTTCGCATTTACCGTCTGCACCGTCGTATCTCTCAGCGTCGTGCCAAGCCGCAGGATGACCTCTGAGCCTTTCACGGAAGAAGCCTGCGTCGTCGTTCCTGTCGCCACTTCCTCATCCGTATTGGTGCTCACGATATGATCCTCTGTCGTCTCCTCATATCCGTTTTCTGTGCGCATCACGCGGGACAGCACAAGCATATTCTCCGACTGTTCTACCGAAAGCACGTATGCATTTCCCGGCTCATAGTTCTTTCGTTCTTCTCCGTCTGAGCCTACAATCACCAGGCGATACATCGGAAACAGCTCGCTTCCCTCATGAGTCATATCAATGTCTGATGTATGGGCCACTCCATAGACCAGATCCTCACCTATAAAGGCCACCGGTCGTATCCGGTCATCCGCATCACACGTAAGCTCCTGTACTGCACCGGTCTCCAGATCCATGCGGTACAGGGTCTGTGAATCATAGCGTGCGCCTTCTTTTAACCATGCTACATACCGGTTGGACTTTGATACGGTATAGCATTCGGTATTGACACCGTCCACGACACGCTCATACTCCCTGGTATTCAAATCAATCCGATAAATCATCCCCTGCAGCAGCAGATAAAAATCCTGTGCATTTTCCGTAATATACGCCAGCGATCCGATATCCAGCTTCAGCATATCATAGGATTCCATCGTCTTGACAAATAGAATCTCCTCGACGGTTGCAGAAGCATCCTCATAATAATAAACCGCAATACCATTTTCACCCTCATGCCGTCCGCGGTTCATATAGCCGGAAACACAGAACCAGACATTGCCATCAGAGTCCACACGAAGAATTTTAATATTGTTCTTCTCATAAAAATCACGATAGTCCATGTTTTCCTTTTGCGGAAAACCAAACACACGTGTCATACGGCCTGCATTAATCTGATAGGTCCACAGCTCGTCCTCCTGCACAAATGCAGCCACCTTGCTCTTTTCGTCAATCGCAAACTCAACGTTTTGCGAAGTCACACCCAGATTAATGCCCTTCGAATTGATCACCGTTCCCTCTGCACTGAAAATTTCATCGGTCGATCTGGTAAAATCAAGCAGGAACACACGGGTATCCGTATAGCGCAGACGATAAAATTCCTTTACATTGTAAAGCTCCGTCATTCCTTCGGAATTGATCGCGGAGATCCGGTAGTCCAGCACGAAGGATGCTGTCGTCCCGTTGATATCCACAAGGCTTGGCGTCGGCTTGTAAAAGATCTGCGGATTCAGACTGCCCCACATCAGGCGATTGACTGAACTGTGAATGTCCATTTCTGCCAGGGTATTCTTCTGATCTGTCGTCTCATCCGGCTCTACTGCCGAGCCGAGTGTCGCCTCATCCGTCTTGTTTACACATTTTTCGTAAAATCCGCTCACAAAATTCAGGTAAGCCTCCAGATGCAGACCATCCTCCAGCAGTAATCGTGTATAAAAGTACACATCTCTGCCTCCGGCCGTCACCTGAAGCTTCAGTATATACTCCTGATTGAGCAGCATATTGTTCTGAATGTTCAAAGTCGCAGTGAGGTAATTGCTCTCCTCTGTAAGCTGTACGACTTTTGTATTTTCCAGTGATTCTGTCCCGTCCAAAGAGAGCACCTCATAGGAAACGCTCTCCACATTTGAGCTGAACGGCTGGATCTGAATATCCAGCTCATGACTGTCGCCGAGCACCGTCACAGTATCACGGATATTCGCGACATCCATCTCATAGGCATAGCCATGCAGACAGTTGTAGCTGACACCCTTATTCTGCATATATACAAGTGGAAACGTGGAGTTTTCCATGTCCTGTGCACTGTTCGGCGTTGACTGATTGATCAGCTTCTCAAACAGCACTACCGCTCCGATAAACACAAGCAGCAGTATCAGTACATGCACGACTGCATTTTTTACGGTTTTTAATTTCTCACGCATAGCTTCTGATCATCATCCTTTCCGGCAAGCGCCCCGCAGCAGTTTTTCAAGTGTCGGTGTGACATGCAATGATGCCATACAGCGCTCCAGCTCCTCCTGTTTTCCTGCGGCATCGCCGCGGCGGATTTTTTCCGGCTCCTTTACGGCGCGCAGAAGAATATTTTTCGGCGTATGCTCCATATCGATAAATTCCAGCACCTGCACCCGGTATCCCTGCTCCTCGAGCATAGATGCCCGCAGTCCATCTGTGATCAGTGCTGCCATCCGCTCCTTTAAAAGGCCATAGCGCAGCACCGGCTGCAGCACCTCATTTTTGATCTGCCGATTCAGCTCATGCTGACAGCACGGCACGGAAAGGATCGCACGTGCATTCCACGCAACTGCCTTTGCCAGCGCATAATCCGTCGCCGTATCGCAGGCGTGAAGCGTAACCACGAGATCGACCTGCGTAACGCCCTCATAGTCTGCGATATCTCCGGTCAGAAAGTTTAGCTTCTCATAGCCGAACTCCTTTGCCAGCTGATTGCAATGGGCGATGACATCCTCCTTAAGATCCAGTCCGGTGATCCGAAGGTCATATCCTTTGCGCTCATGTAAATAGTAATACATGGCAAAGGTCAGATATGATTTGCCACAGCCAAAATCGATCATTGTGATCTCCCGGTCCTTTGCAAGCACCGGGGTAATATCCTCGATAAATTCCAGAAAGCGATTGATCTGGCGGAATTTATCATACTTCGCCTTCACGACCTTTCCTTCCGGTGTCATGACACCAAGCTTCACAAGAAACGGCACCGGCTCTTCTTCCGGCAGCAGATACTGCTTTGCCCGGTTGTGCGTCATATCCGCCTGCTTTGCCTCTGTCGCACGTGCCTTTTTTTTGACTGTCACCGTCCCCTTTTTGCTTACAAGCACGGATGCGGTATACTGTGTACTCTCCGCCTGCAGCTGCCGGTAATCGTGGCTCATCCATACCAGAAGCTCCGGAATCAGCGCTTCTTTTTCATAATTTTTATGAAACTCTTTCTTTCCATCCCAGAATGCGGCCTGAAACCGCAGCGCACCGCGACAGTCCAGCGCCCGGATACGAATCCTCCGGTACGACTCCTTCTGCCTTGGTGCACTGAGCACGATTCCAAGCAGCCGGGCATCCAACAGTTCTTCTAATAGCCTTCTCAGTTCTTCCATTCTTTTTCGTGTTCTCCGTCTTTCTTTTTGTTTTCCTGTCGTGAAGCTCACACTCCACTCAGTATACTATCCAGATAAAATTTGAACAAGTTTTTTTTACATAAAGCCCCGCCTGCACCGCGCATGCCGACAACGCCTGCGGTACATTTCCTGCAAAAGCATGCACCGGATCATGTCTTCTACCCGGTTTTCGCCGGGCTTCCGGACGCTCTCACAGCTCTGCATAATCAGCATCTCGTCGCGCACCGGCTCTTCTGCCGGCGGAAGCAGGTCGCGCACCGCCGCATAAATCCCTGCCACGATCCGGTTCAGCATTTCTCGGTCCGGATAAATGAGATACATCTGGCTGCCGTCATATTCCATTTTCTCACACGCTTCCTCAATATAGGGGAGTAACAGGACGGCCGATTTCGGATACAGCGACTGCAGGCGCTGCAGATCCTGCTCAAATTCCTGCTCCTGCTGCATCAGCGCTTCCCGATCCGGCATCTGAAATCGCGGAACTGCATTTAACCTCGCCTGCTCTGTGCCGGTATTTAACATTTCCTGCGGCAGCCACGAGGGCTTTTTATCCGGCTCCTCCTCTCCTGCATATGGATTCCACCCACTTTGCGCCCGCTCCCGGTCAATCTCTTCCATACACATATACATACTGCGGCATACACTCGGTGCCCGTCGTTCCTGATCATTGCTCATAGCAAACCCATCCTCTGTTTTTTCCATATAATATATGAACTCTGACCATAAATGCTCCTCTCCGGATACGAACTGCAAATAGCCCCGGCAAACCATACTTGCGCAATCCCATGTTTAGATGTATGATACAAGCAGCAGCCATTTTTCGAAGAAAAGAGGGATATATTATGGCAAAAAATAAAGAGCCAAAGACAAATGCCATGCGGATTCTGGACCGCATGAAAATTTCCTATAAAACGTTTACCTATGAATGTGACGAATTTACCGACGCACAGCACACTGCTGACCTGATCGGCGCTGCCCATGAGACCATGTTTAAGACGCTCGTGACCGTCAGCCCGGAACCGGCCTACTATGTATTCGTGATCCCGATTGATTCCGAGCTGGATCTGAAAAAGTGTGCGCATCAGGCTGGTGTCAAGTCGCTTGCCATGATCCACGTCAAGGATATCAACAGCGTGACCGGCTACATTCGCGGTGGCTGCACTGCGATCGGTATGAAGAAGCAGTACCCGGTCTTTATCGCCGAGGCCGCGCAGAATTATCCGCAGATCGTTGTCAGCGGCGGCCACCTTGGCATCCAGATTGAGCTCGCCCCGCAGGATCTCGCCGCAGCAAGCAAAGGAACCTTCTGCGATATCACCCGCTGATTACCGGAGCCTGTTTTCTGCCGCAGAAAAGGCCTGCCCGGACGGAAATCTTCTGATCTCCGCCCGGACAGGCCCTTTTTCAACATTTTGTTTTCCAGATACCTGACGTGACCCCTAACAGGTAAAGACAAGCTCGTCGCTGTCTGTATCCATCGTGCAGACGGTTCCCATCGGGATCGTCCCCATCGGCTTTGCATGGCCGCTGCAGACATTTGCAAGCACAGGCACATCATAACCGGCAAACCGGTCTCTTAAGAACTGATCGATCTGATAGCTGTCGTCATAGCGTTCATTGGAACAGCCCTGGAAATTGCCCAGCAATATGCCCCGGATGCCCTTCATGACTCCCGCCTGCTCCAGCTGTGTAATCATCATATCCAGATGTGCGATGCTCTCCTCGACATCCTCAAGAAGCAGGATCTTTCCCTCCGTCACCGGCTGGTAGAAGGTTCCTATGGAATGCGCGATCAGGCTGATATTTCCGCCTGTCACCACACCGGTGGCACGTCCTGCCGTCAGGATGTGCATCGGATCGCCCTCCGGATTGCGGAACACATATCGATCCTCCATGGCAAGCGCCCTTTTCAGGCTGTCCTTACTGTAAGCATCAAAGTTCTTGATCATATTGCTGATCAGCATAGGACCGTGGAAGGTGACAAACCCGCAGTAACGGCTGAAGACGGAATGAAAATTCGTAATGTCGCTGTAGCCGAGAAACAGCTTCGGATGCTGCCGGATCATATCCAGATCCAGATATTCCATCACCTGGCTGCTGCCGTATCCGCCACGGGCGCAGATGATTCCGTCCACCTCCGGATCTGCAAACATCTGATTGACATCCTCCGCACGTACCCTCGGATCTCCGGCCATATAGCCATGAAAACTGGACAGCTCTTTTACTGTCTTTCCAAGCTTTACCCGGTATCCTGCGTCCTGCAGGTACGCAGTCAGCTTTTCCTTTTCCTCCGGTTTGACCGGCATACTGGGAGCAACCACTCCCAGTGTATCACCCGGCTTGATTTGTTTCGGCATCCGCAGTGCCTTTTCTTCTATTGCCATCTTCTGTGTCCTCGTTTTCTTATCAGTGTTCTGTCGATAAAAATCTTATGACAGCTCCGTGTACATCAGCAGTGTATGACCAAGCGTATCGTTGACTGCCTTCGCCACATTCGTGCCTACCAGCAGCTGAGATTTTCTGTAGTACAACGGAAGGATCGGACTCTCATCCATCAGAATCTTCTCTGCCTCTACGAACTTTGCATACCGCTCGGTCTGGTCGGTCATGGTCGCACAGTCTGCAATGATCTGATCGTACTCTTCTGCCTTCTCACCGCTCCATCTGTTCTGTGTCGCGCAGGCCTTCTGCGTGAAGCACTCAAGCATGGTATTCGGGTCATCGTAGTCTCCGGTCCATCCGTCAAATGCCACATCAAAGTTTCCATCATAGAACTCATCCCAGTAGGAACCGGACTCATAGGTGGTGATCGTAAAGTTCAGACCCAGATTCTGTTTCCACATTGCCTGCATCGCCTGTGCAATCAGCTTCAGCTCATCATCGTTTTTAATAATAATCTCATACGTTGCATCTGCGTCAAAGCCGTCTGCCTTCGCCTCCTCAAGCAGCTCCTTTGCCCCGTCCACATCATAGGTAATCAGGTCACCTACAACGGTGCGATAATCATCATCAGAATCATAGTAGGAAAGTCCGGCCGGAACAAATCCGGTAGCTGGCTTCGGTTTGCTTGCTACCAGGCTCTGGGTGATCGTATCGCGATCCAGCGCCATAGACATCGCCTTGCGGGCTCTGGCATCCGTCAGGTTCTCGCAGTTAATGTCATAATAGGATGTACCAAGGCAGTCAAAGTCCAGCAGCTGGTCCGTACCGCTGAATTCCGCCTGTGCCTGAGTAGAAATATTGTTGGTCATATCGATCTCGCCGTTTTTCAGAGCGGTCAGAGTAGAGGTACCCTGTGCCATGAATACGACCTTGACTCCGTCAAGCTTTACCTCATCCGCATATTTGTAGTTCGGATTTTTCTTCAGCACATAGCTCTCTTCCGGATTGATTTCTTCTACGATAAATGCGCCGTTGTTGACAAAGGTCTCTGCCTTCTGTGACCAGGTGGAGGAGCCTTCTACCGCCGCTTTATTGACAGGAGAAAGGCTGGCTACTGCAGTTTTTTCGACAAAGTAGCTGGTCGGATTTTCCAGTTCTACCACGAGGGTCGTATCATCGGTTGCCTTTATGCCCACTTCATCTATGCTGCACTCGCCTGCATTGTATGCTTCCGCATTCTTGATATCAAACAGATCTCTGACAGCCGGAGACGCGGTAGCCGGATCCAGCATACGCTTCCAGGAGTACTCGAAATCGCCTGCAGTTACCGGTGTTCCATCGCTCCATAATACATCATCATACAGATGGAAGGTATAGGTCTTTCCGTCTTCGCTCACTTCATAGCTCTCTGCGCAGCCGTTTGTCAGTGCCGCACCGGTAGAATCCGCACGGTACAGACCCATGAACAGGTTCATGATCATTCCGCTGGAACCCAGATAGTTGCACATACCCGGATCAAGTGTCTCACACTCACTTGAAATTGCATAGGTCAGGGTGTTTCCCTCAGCCGCAGCCGTTACAGGAAGCACGGTCATTGCCATTGCAGCCGCCAATAATACAGAAACCAGTTTTTTCTTCATACTCATTCTCCTTTTCTTTTTTTATTTATGAGATCGGGGTCAAAAGGTATTTTGTCCCCGATGATACAGAACTGCCAAGGCAGATACTGTCTTTCCTGTCGCAGCCAAAACACAGGCTGCTGAATCCTCACACGCAAAGCTTCGGCGGATGAGGTATCATCAATCATACAGGTGGCATGCCACCATATGCTTTTCATTGATTCTTTTCAGTTCCGGCTTTTTCTCCTTGCAGATTTCCTTGCACTGGCTGCATCTGGTGCGGAACGGACAGCCGGATGGCGGATCGATGGGAGACGGTACATCTCCCTGAAGAATGATCCTGTGGCTGCGCCGGTTCTGCTCCGGATCCGCGATTGGTACTGCGCTCATCAGGCAGCTGGTATAGGGATGGAGCATATTCTCATACAGCTCATCCACCTGGGCATATTCAATCAGATTGCCCAGATACATCACACCGACCTGGTGGCTGATATGGCGCACCATTGACAGATCGTGACTGATAAACAGATAGGTAAAGCTGTATTTATCCTGCAGTTCTTCCAGAATATTGATTACCTGTGCCTGGATAGACACATCAAGTGCCGAAATTGGCTCGTCACATACAATGAACTCCGGATTGGCCGCCAGCGCTCTGGCAATTCCGATCCTCTGACGCTGTCCGCCGGAAAACTCATGTGGATAACGATTCAGGTGATCTCTCTTTAAGCCTACCATGTCGATCAGCTCTTCCACGCGGTCCTGTGCGTCCTTTCCCTCCATCAGCCCCAGGGAAATCAACGGCTCCCGGATGATGGTACCGACGGTCTTTCTCGGATCCAGGCTGGTATAGGGATCCTGGAAGATCATCTGCATCTTTTTGCGATACGGACGCATCTGCTTGTCGTTCAGTCTGCTGATATCCGTCCCGTCAAAGAGGATCTTTCCACCTTCTTCGATATCATAGAGCCGCAGCAGTGCACGGCCCACCGTGGTCTTGCCGCATCCGCTCTCTCCCACCAGTCCCATGGTGGTTCCCTGTTCAATGGCAAAGCTGACGCCATCCACTGCTTTTAGATATTTCCTCTCCTGAAACATTTTATGCTTCAGCGGAAACTGTATTTTGAGATTCTGTGCTTCGATGCAAATATTGCTCATACCAGCTTTACCTTTCCTTTCTTCGCTTCGACTGACGGATGGTGCAGCCAGCAATGACAGTAATGATGACTGTCCAGATCATATCTGGGCGGCATACATTCTTCACACAGCTTCATAGCATACCGGCACCGCGCTGCAAAAGGACAGCCCTTCGGCGGATTTACCAGATCAGGCGGCGTACCGTTGATCGGCACCAGCTTCTCTCCATCCCCCTTCGGGATGGATGCCAGCAGTCCGGCCGTATACGGATGAGCCGTCCGGTAGAACAGATCATCGATCAGACCTTCCTCCACGATCAGTCCTCCATACATCACGATGACTCTGCTGCAGAGGCTGGAGATCACACCCAGGTCATGGCTGATCATAATGACCGCCGTCTTAGAATCGTCTTTCATTTTACGCATCAGATCCAGAATCTGTGCCTGTACCGTCACATCCAGCGCCGTTGTAGGCTCGTCCGCTATCAGCAGGCGGGGATTGCAGCACATGGCAATCGCAATCATCACTCTCTGGCGAAGTCCGCCGGACAGCTCGTGTGGGTATTGCTTCAGTCGGCTCTCCGGGCTCGGAATACCTACTACCTGAAGCATTTCCAGCGCCCGCTCTCTGGCCTGTTCCTTTGTATAGCCCAGATGGCGCATCAGCGGATCCCTGATCTGCTGTTCAATCGTAAAGACCGGGTTCAGGCTGGTCATTGGATCCTGGAAAATCATACCAATCTCGTGACCGTTCAGTTTACGCATTTCACGGGTGGATATCTTCGAAATATCCTTTCCGTGAAACATAATTTCATCCGCTTCCATTTTTGCATTATCATCCAACAGGTGAAGTACTGAGAGCATAGATACGCTCTTTCCGCAGCCGCTCTCTCCTACAATACCGATACTCTCTCCCTCATTCACATAAAAGGAAGTCCCTCTTACCGCCTTCACCTCGCCGGAGATGGTGCGGAATGTGGTCCGGAGATTTTTCACTTCCAGCAACCTGTCTGTCTGGTTTAATTTATTCTCTGTCATATTACTCATGGCTCTCTACTCCGTCACTGTTTATTAATTCGAGGATCCAACGCATCTCTCAGTCCGTCACCGATAAAGTTCAGGGAAAAGATCGTGATACTGATCGCCAGCGCCGGGAAAATCATCAGCCATGGCTGCTGTGTCAGATACTGGATTGCGTCATTGCACATGGTTCCCCAGCTCGCCTTCGGTACCTGGATACCGATACCCAGAAAGCTTAAAAATGCTTCTTCAAAAATAGCGGAAGGAATCAGGAACGTCATCGTTACAATGATACTTCCCATGCTGTTCGGAATCAGATGATGGATAAGAATCTGCCATTTGGTCTGACCGCACACCTTGGCAGCCAGAGCGTAATCCTGCTCTCTCAGTGTGAAAATCTGTCCTCTTACCATCCTGGCTGTCGTGATCCAGTAGGTCAGACACATGGCCAGCAGAATACTCTGCACACTGCTGCCTAAAAACATCATAATCAATATCAGGTAAATCAGGCTCGGAATACCGCTCAAGATATCCACGATACGCATCATAATCAGATCCACCCAGCCACCCAGATATCCTGCGATACCGCCGTAAAGCACTCCGATCACCATATTGACGATTGCGGCTACAAATCCGATGGTCAGACTGATCCGTGCGCCGTAAAGGGTACGGACAAATATATCGCGGCCCAACCCGTCTGTTCCGAACCAGTGCTTCAGGGACGGTCCCTGCAAAATTGCCATAAAGTCAGCATCATCATAGGAATACGGACAGAGCATCGGGCCAAAAACGGCCAGTATCGCCATCGCAATGATCACCACAATACCAAACATAGCCAGCTTGTCCTTTTTCATCCGCTTCCAGCAGGTCTGCCAGTAAGTAAAGCTGACCCGGTTAATATTTTCCTGATCCCGGGCTTCCTCCGGCAAATCTGCCAGCAGTGTGTCTGGGATCTCTGTCTCATAAGTATAATTCGTATTTGTATTCATGTCCGTTTTCCTTTTACTTGTCAATCTTTACTCTCGGATCCACAAAGGCGTAAATGATATCCACAACCAGGTTGCAGATGATAATCATGGCTCCTACAAATATGGTCAGTCCCAGTGTCACCGCATAGTCACGGTCTCCGATCGCATTTACAAAATACCGGCCCAGCCCCGGAATACTGAATACCTTCTCAATAATAAAGGTACCCGTCATCAGCGCCGCTACCATTGGGCCCACATAAGTAACAACCGGAAGAATGGAGTTCTTCAGTGCATATTTTCCGATCACCACCAGCTCCGGGATCCCCTTGCTGCGCTCTGTGCGGATGAAATCCTGGCGCATGGTCTCCAGCATGCTGGAACGCATCAGACGTGTAATGTAAGCAATCTGGCCAAATGCCATACAGCCCACCGGAAGGATGTAGCAGTTCCAGCTGTCCAGTCCGTAGGTCGGCAGCAGCTTCAGCTTGTCGCAGAACAGATACATCGACAGCACACACAGCACGAAGCTCGGCACCGATACTCCTACCGTCGCGATCACCATGGAAATACCGTCGGCCAGATGGCCGCGCCGCACCGCAGCGGTAGTTCCAAGCGGAATGCCGATAATCAGGGCCAGAAGGATCGCCCAGAATCCCACCTTGGCTGATACCGGAGCTCCGTTGCCGATCAGCTCGTTCACCGAATAATTCAGCTTTTTAAATGATACGCCGAGATTCCCGTGGGCAAGATTATTCAGATACCGTCCATACTGAGCATAGATCGGATCATTCAAACCGTAGCTGTCCTGGATCTGCTTGAGCACCTCCGGCGGTGTCTTTCTGTATTCACCCGGGCTGAATGGTCCACCCGGTATCACATGCATCAGAAAAAATGTCAGCGTGATCAGCATAAACAGCGAAAGAAATCCTGCAATCACACGTTTTACAATATAGCGAAGCATAACAATCCCCCTTCAATTTATCTTTTGCGTCCATCATTTGCAGCAAGTCACTTCTTTACTTTACAACAGTGATCTGTCAAATATTAAAAAAAGGTACCATCTTGCTAATGGTACCTTTTTGTACGCTAAAGTACAGTTTAGTACAAGCTGTTCCCACTGTCAATACACAAACCTCACGAAATATCTTTTTCTTTTTATTATCAGAGCTTTTCTGTCCCTGTTTCATCTTGTTATTTTAAAAAAAATGGTTTAATATTAGCGGATAAGAATGACACACAGGAGATGGATTATGAATACTGACATCAAAAACTGCGGACTGCGGGATACTGTGATCCGCGTAGATTTATCTGCAATTGCTGAAAACATGGAACATATCTGTCAGCTGGTAGGAAAAGAGACCGCTGTGGCTGCTGTCGTAAAGGCCAACGGCTACGGGCATGGCGCCCGGGCAATCGCCCCCACTCTGATCGAGCATGGCGCCGCACTGCTGGCGGTCGCCACCTTAGAAGAAGCACTGGAGCTAAAGCAGGCTTTTCCGGACTATCCGGTCCTGGTCATGGGACTGACGCCGGACCGCGCGCTTCCATACGCCGCTGAATACGGCATTATCCAGACGATCGACAGCCTGCATCAGGCCCGTCTGCTCAATCACGCGGCAGCTGACCTTCGCCAGCCGGCCAGAATCCATCTGAAAGTAGACACCGGCTTCCACCGAATCGGTTTTTCCGACTCAGAGGCCGGGATTCGGGAAATGCTTCAGATCAAAGAGCTGCCTTACCTAGTGACCGACGGTATCTTTTCCCACCTGGCACTTTTAGATGATGCCTCCAATCTGGAACAGTATCAGCGCTTTACCAGCGTCATCAATGTGCTTCAGGCCGAAGGCTTTTCTTTCCGTTTCCGGCACATCGCGGACAGCATCGCCCTGGTAGACTACCCGGAATACCGTATGGACATGGTGCGGGCCGGAGCACTGATTTATGGTCTGCGTGGCTTCCACAAGGGCTTTGTGAAGGTGCGCCAGGCGCTTACCTTTGAAACAAAAATCTGCCATATTTCCAACGTCCATAAGGGCGAGGGGGTCAGCTATGATTATGCCTGGCGTGCCCCGGAAGATACGCGGGTAGCGACCCTGCCGTTCGGATATGCCGATGGCTATCCCCGCAACCTGCGTGACCGTGGCTTTGTCACCATCCGTGGTGTACGCTGCCCCATCATCGGTGTGATCTGCATGGATCAGTGCATGGCAGACTTAAGCCAGGTACCTGACGCCCAGATCGGAGATACCGCCATCATCTACGGCAACGGCAGCGACAACGCGCCCGATATCCAGGAGATCAGCCAGCTGGCCCAGACTAACAAAAATGAGATTGTTTCCAGGCTCTCATCACGACCTGCCAGGATTTATATGAATGCCTGACCAGATGCACGTTATTTTTGCTTCTTATTTATAAAGTTTATAAAGAAAGGATGTAATAACATGACTTCCTCTGAAACTCATTTTTCGAAAGCTTTTGCGGCCACTGACCTGTGCCGTGATATTGAGACACTGCTCCCGGAGCTTGTGACAATCCGCCACACGCTTCATCAGCATCCGGAAAAAGGTACCCAGGAATTTGAAACCGACCGCATTATTACAGGCTGCCTGGACGCCTGGGGAATTCCTTACCGGATGATTGCTGATACCGGTATTCTGGCTTCTCTCACCGGCGAGGGAAATGATCCGGTCGGCAACACCGTCGGACTTCGGGCCGACATCGATGCGCTTCCCATTGAGGAGGATCCTTCCCACGCCTGCTGTTCCCTTAATTCCGGGATGATGCATGCCTGCGGCCACGATGCCCATACGACGATCGCACTCGGTACTGCCAGACTGCTGCAGCTGCACCGCAGTGAATGGTCCGGTACCGTAAAATTTTTCTTCCAGCCTGCGGAGGAAACGGTCGGAGGCGCGCAGCGGATGGTTGAGCAGGGCTGCATGAAAGATCCTGACGTAGACTATGTCACCGGTCTCCATGTCATGCCTCAGTTTCACACCGGAGAACTGGAGATGAAGTATGGCAAGCTCAACGCTGCCAGCGACGAAGTACTGATCGATCTGCACGGCAGATCCTGCCACGGCGCTTATCCGGAAGGCGGTGTCGATACAATCGTCATGGCCGCTACCCTGATCAGTTCCCTCCAGACCTTCGTCAGCCGCACGATCTCCCCGCTCAACAGTGCAGTGCTCTCTTTCGGAGAGATCCAGGGCGGCACCGCCTGCAACATCGTCTGCGACCACGTGCGGATCCATGGTACCTTACGGACGCTGGACCCGGCCACCCGCTCCCAGGCAAAGGAATACATCCGCAATCAGGCCACCTCCATTGCCGCTGCCTACGGCGGCACCGCCGACGTGCTCTTCCACTCCGGCTATGATGCGCTGATCAACGACAATGCTCTGGTGGATGCAGCTGCAGAATGTGCCGGCGAGATTCTTGGAAAAGAGCACATCAATTGGAAGGAATTTCCAAGCCTTGGCGTAGAGGACTTCTCTTTCTTCCAGGAAGCTGCAAAAAAAGGCGGTGTGTTCTACCACCTTGGCTGTACCGCCCCGGAAACACCGGTCGGCGCTCCTGTCCATACGGCGGGCTTCCTTCTGGATGACGACTGCCTGAAGATCGGTGTGGCCATGCAGTACACACTCACCAGAAAGCTTCTGAAAAAATAGTTTTTATCAAATTTTTATCATAAGGAGAAATCGACATGAAGGTTTACATCAGCGTAGACGTAGAAGGACTGACCGGATCCACATCCTGGGAGTCCACCAACCTCGGAAACCTGGAGCATGGTGCCGTGGCAGAACAGATGAAGCGCGAGGCCATGGCCGCAGCGCTGGGAGCTATTGATGCCGGAGCTGACGAGGTCTATATCAAAGATGCACATGACAGTGGACGCAACATGGATATCACCGGTTTTCCAAAGCAGTGCCGTTTCATCCGCGACTGGACGAACAGCCCGGATTCCATGATCGGCGGCATCGACAAGAGCTTTGACGCCGTTCTGTTTGTCGGATATCACAGCCCGGCCGGCTTCGACGGCAATCCGTTAAGCCATACCATGAACCGCGGCAATAATTATGTCAAATTCAACGGAGAGCTCTGCAGTGAATTTCTCATGCACGCTTTCTATGCGGCAGAGCTCGGCGTACCGTCCGTATTTCTGAGCGGCGACCGTGCGCTCTGCTCCCACGTCCATCACTGGGATCCTCAGATCCGCACCGTTGCGGTCAAAGAAGGTCTCGGTGAGGCTACGATCAGCATCACACCGGAGGAAGCCTGCGAGCGCATCCGTCAGGCAGCCAGAGAAGGTGTGGAAAACCGTGCCAGCTGTCATATCCAGCTGCCTGAAACACTCACCATGGAGATCAGCTTCAAGGATCATTACAGAGCCCACCGCGCCAGCTACTATCCAGGCGTAAAGCAGACCGGACCATACACCGTAGAATTTACCGGGCACAGCGTCCATGAAGTGGCAACCGCCAGAATGTTTATTTTATAATCATACCATCAAACCGAAAAAAGGGGCCTCTTCAGGCCCTTTTTTCGGTAAAGCAGATATTCGCACACAATTCCTGTCAGAAGCACGTAAATGCGCCATCAATCACGAAATCCGATCCGGTCGTGAAGGTGCTCGTATCCCCTGCAAGGTACACACAAATCGACTCCAGCTCCTCCGGCTTGCCCATGCGGCCCATCGGTGCCATCTCGTTCCACTTCTCGATCAGCGGAATTAAGGTCGGAGAATTCAAAGTCAGCTCCGTGCCGATATATCCCGGGCTGATGCAGTTCACACGCACGCCTCTCTTTGCCCACTCAATCGCAAGCGATTTCGTCAGCTGGATCACACCTGCCTTGGACGCATTGTATGCACACTGCGGCTGCGGTACATTTACGATGTGGCCAGACATGGATGCTGTATTGATGATCGAGCCGCCACCATGGGCCAGCATATACTTTCCTGCCGCAATATCCGTCAGAAAAATCCCGTTCAGGTTCACATTAATGACCTTCAGCCACTGCTCATAGGTCATTTCCTCAGCCGGAACATTGATACAGATACCCGCATTGTTGTGACAGAAATCAAGTCCGCCGAGCTCTTCTACGACCTTCGCTACCATCGCATCGACCTGCTCCGGCACCGTACAGTCCGTCTCGATCGCAATTACCTTACGCCCGGTCTTATCCGCCAGCTCCTTCGCGGTCTTTACCGCCTCTGCATAGTCCAGATCCACGATCGCCACATCCGCGCCAGCCTCCGCAAACGCCGTAGCTGTACACTTCCCGATGCCGCGTGCACCGCCTGTCACAAAGCCTTTTTTCCCGTCCAGACGCATTTTTTCAATAATTCCCATGACAAAACCTCCTGCTTTTAATTTTGTAAAATATGTTTACAAATTATAGTTTCAGAATACTACAGTTTTTCGATTTCGTCTATACGAATGAATACACAAACATTTCGGATTATTTTTATGCATTCTGTCCGATGCACTTACCTACACCTCTTCTACCCCGATCCGGATCACATAGAATACCCATTGTATTCTTGTCGGAATCTGAATTTAACAAATGTAGCAAGAATTCTCCCACCTCTTCAGGTGGTGAGATGAATTGCACATCTGAGCATATCTGCTCAAAAAAAGTCCTTATAGTACAAAGGAAACTCTTGTTCTCTATCCCCTAATATAGTATACTGAAAAAGAACAATTAGTTTGTAAATACATATCAGTCGATATAAGAAAAAGAGTGATAAATGCAATGGAATTAGACCATAATTCCAATTCAGTATTTCTGCTATATTATTATCTGGTGATGGTTATAAAATACAGAAGAAAAATACTGAACGACGAAAGATCCGAAGGAGCAAAAGAGATCTTTGAGTATATCGCACCCGGATACGGGATCGTACTGGAAGAATGAAATCACGATGCAGACCATGTTCATGTGATGTTCCGCGCACAGCCAAAGACGGAACTCAGTAAATTCATCAATGCCTATAAAAGTGCCAGCAGCAGACTGCTGAAAAAAGAGTATCCAAAGATAAGAGAAGAACTCTGGAAAGAAGTATTCTGAAGTCAGAGCTTCTGTCTGCTCAGTGCAGGCGGGGCGCCGATTGAAACGATACGGCAGTATATAGAAAGCCCGGGTGAGAAAAATGAACCGCGCCGTAAAAATAAGGATCTATCCAAATAAAGAGCAGAGGGTTCAGATAGAGAAAACAATTGGCTGCAGCCGCTTTATCTATAACCAGATGCTTGCGGACAAGATCAGCTATTATCAGAAAGAAAAAAAGATGCTCAGGAACACACCGGCCGGATATAAGAAGGAATATCCCTGGCTGAAGGAGGTGGACTCCCTTGCCCTGGCAAATGTGCAGCTGCATCTGGAAAGTGCGTTCCGGAAGTTTTTCCGGGAACCATCCTGCGGATTTCCCCGTTATAAATCAAGAAAACATTCAAGAAATTCTTATACGACCAATGCAGTAAACGGGAATATCCTTTTGCAGGATACCCATTTGAAGCTTCCAAAGATGTCTGCCATAAAAATAAAACTTCACCGCCAGGTTCCGTCAGACTGGCAACTGAAATCTGTAACTATAAGCCGTGAGTCATCCGGGAAATATTATGCAAGTCTTTTGTTCTGCTGTGAGAACCAAACAGTGGAAAAAAGACGGGCAGAGAGATTCCTTGGGATCGATTTTGCCATGCAGGGAATGTGTGTATTTTCTACAGGAGAAAGAGGCGGGTATCCTATGTTTTACAGAAAAGCAGAGAAAAAACTTGCAAGGGAGCAGAGAAATCTTTCCCACTGTGAAAAAGGAAGCCAGAACTATCAGAAACAGAAGAAAAAGGTAGCTTTATGTCATGAAAAGATAAAGAACCAGAGAAAAGATTTCCAGCATAAGCTCAGCAGGGAGCTTGCTGAAGGATATGATGCAGTATGCGTGGAAGATCTGAATCTGCAAGGAATGTCCGGAGGGCTGCATCTTGGGAAAGGCGTGCAGGATAATGGGTATGGGCAGTTTCTGTCCATGCTGGGATACAAACTGGAAGAGCGCGGGAAACATCTTATAAAGGTAGACCGTTATTTTGCATCCAGCAAGATTTGCAGTGTATGTGGACATAAGAAAAAGGAACTGTCATTGTCGGACAGAATGTACGTTTGTGAATGTGGAAACAGGATGGATCGGGATGTGAATGCAGCAGTCAACATCCGAGAAGAAGGAAAAAGAATTTATAAAGAATGTGCCTGACGGCACAAGAAAAAAATCCGTAACCGGATGAACATAAAAAACAAAACCGCGGGACACGCGGGGATAGCCTGTTTTAGCTTTGCCTTAAAAGGCAATCGAGCAGGAAGCCCCCACTTCAAAATCGTAAGATTTAAGTGGTGGGAGCATGTCACTGCTATACTCGATATTATTGTGATTATGTACCGGAAAGGATCCCGATTATGGCATGCGCTCCAAACCGCATTACTTTAAAAACCA
This sequence comes from Lachnospiraceae bacterium, assembly GCA_902363135.1. Lineage (GTDB taxonomy): Bacteria > Bacillota > Clostridia > Lachnospirales > Lachnospiraceae > Choladousia. The sequence goes on along the minus strand of CABIZF010000001.1, from coordinate 39,583 downwards.
TTGCCGAGCATTGTGACTGCTCGGTAAATACGGTCTCTCTTGCTCTGCGAAATGACTCAAGAATTTCTGAGGCTACACTTCGGAAGGTTCAGCAGGCAGCCGATGAACTTGGCTATATCCGCAACAACCTCGCATCTTCCCTGCGTTCCGGAAAGAGTCACATGATTGCGGTCATCATTGAGCATGCTCACAATCCGCATTATACCTTCCTCATTGATGATATCGTTGCTGAGCTGCGAACACACGGTTATATCCCACTGCTGCTTTTTACCCACAGCAGCGAGGAAACAGAGCAGCAAATGCTGAAGCTTGCTCTCTCCCTCTCGGCAGACGGCATCATTCTTTTTGTTCACGGAACCGCAGAGCATTCCGCTAAAATGCTCCGGTCACTGACACTTCCCGTGATCTTAATTGACCGTGGCGTCCCCGGTACCGAAATGGATTGCGTCTGCGTCAATGACTATGATGGCGGATATCTGGCCGGCCAGAAGCTGACCCGACTGTCACATTCCCGTTTTCTGTACATTGCCGGTCCTCCCACGATAGAATCCCAGATTCGGCGTCAGCAGGGAATTCTTCATGCATTGCAGGACGCGCATCTTCCATCTGACGCTTTGCGTATTATTTCCTTCGAAGAAATCAATCGCACCATTGAACAAAATACCATTTTGCAGCTTCTTCATCCAATCAACTATACTGCAATCATTGCCTACAACGATGAATTTGCTTACTATATAATGAACACCCTGCGCCAGAATGGCTATCGCATCCCGGAAGACATCTCGATCTGCGGCTTTGACCATATTTGCAGCAGCATGCCATACCTACCGCCGCTCTCGAGTATCTCCTATCCGAAGGATCGAAGCCTGGCACAAACGGTCGTCCGCTTCCTGCTCAACCGACTGGAGCGTCCGAACCGTCCGGTTCAGATCGATGAATTTCCGGCTGTTTATTACGAAGAAGGGACGGTAGCTATCTGCCATGACAAAAAGCATCACACCGACACAGATCAAAAAGAATAACCGCAGTCTGATCTATCACTATCTCTATCAGCATCCCGGAAGCTCTCAGCAGGAGCTGGCCTTGCAGCTGCATTTGAGCCGACCGACCGTAGCCTCCAATCTCTCCCTCCTTGAATCAGAGGGACGGATCTCCAAGAGCGGACAGATCGCTTCCGAAAGTGCAGGCCGCAAGGCTGCTGCCTATGCGATCGTCCCGGACTTCCGGATCGCACTCGGCGTTGAGCTGCTCAAAAACGAAGTAAAGGTCGTCGCCGTCAACCTGTACGGCAAAAGCATTGCGCGCGACTCCTTTTCTGAGACTTATACTGACACGCCTGAGTATTACCAGATGATCTGTGATAAAATTCTTATCTTTGCCAGGGCACTTCCATGTGAATCCTCACAGATCCTCGGCATCGGTTTTGCCATGCAGGCGCTGATCTCTGCTGATAAAAAAAGCATTCTCTACGGAAAGATCCTCTCCTGTACCGGGCTGTCACTGTCTGTTTTTTCCGATCATCTTCCGTGGCCGTGTTCCTTCATCCATGACGCGGAAAGCGCTGCCATCTCCGAGCTTTGGGCCTCTCCGGATCTCACAGATGCCTTTTATCTCTCGCTCAGCCGTCATCTTGGTGGCTCCGTGATCGCAAAAAGGACGATCATGGGCGGCAAGCACGGACACAGTGGCACGATCGAGCACATCCACATGCGTGATAACGGCATCCGCTGCTACTGCGGCCAGATAGGATGTATGGAGACACTCTGCTCTGTCAAGACGCTGCTCGCCGACGGAGAAACAATTGAATCGTTCTTCACAAATGTGCGTCAGGGCAATGTCATCTGCTCCTGCCGCTGGGCTGCCTTCCTGTCTGACCTCGCTGAGTGCATCAATCTTCTGCATCTCGTCTATGACACTGACTTTATCCTCGGTGGCCATCTGGCACCCTATCTGCAGGAAGAAGATCTCCTTTTTCTGCACGAAAAAATCCGCCAGCTCACACCATTTGGGGAACCGGCGGACTTTCTCCGCATCAGTAAAATGCCGCAGGATAATATTTGTATCGGAGCGGCGTTGCCATATATTCAGGGGTTTTGGGGGTGAAATTTTCAAAAAATCCCACCAGAAGCATTCGGTCTTTTTCGTACCGTTTGCCTCTGATGGGATTCTTCTGTCTTATTTTATTCTCTTTAACAGGAATTATCTGCTATTCTTCTGTTCGCAGATAACGCTTTCACACCCGCTCTACAACCGTCGAGCAGCCCATGCCGCCGCCAATACACAGGGTAGCCAGTCCACGCTTCGCATCCCGTCTTTGCATTTCGTGCAGCAGAGTCACGAGAATCCGGCAGCCGGATGCACCGACTGGGTGACCAAGTGCGATCGCTCCGCCATTTACATTAAGCTTTTCCGGATCCAGCCCAAGCTCTCTTGCCACTGCCAGAGACTGGGCTGCAAACGCCTCATTTGCCTCGATCAGATCAAAATCCGAGATCGAAAGTCCCGTCTTCTTCAATACCTTGCGGGTCGATGCTACCGGACCTACACCCATAATAGACGGATCTACACCACCAAGTGCTCCGGCTACAAAGACTGCCATCGGATTTACCCCAAGCTCAGCTGCTTTTTCTTCACTCATCACGACGACTGCCGCCGCGCCATCATTGATTCCTGATGCATTTCCGGCTGTTACGACGCCACCCTCCTTTCCGGAACAGCAGCGCAATGCTGACAGCCCTTCCTTTGTCGTTCCGGCACGCGGCCCCTCGTCTTTTGAAAATTCTATGATGTTCTTTTTTACCTTTACCGGAACCGGAACAATCTCATCCGCAAATACACCGGCTGCCTGCGCCTGTTCACATTTCTGCTGACTCTCCGCCGCAAATGCATCCAGCTCTTCTCGGGTCAGATGCCACTGTTCTGCTACATTCTCCGCCGTAATCATCATATGATACTGATGAAACGCATCCCATAGTGCATCATTTACCATCGTATCTACAAGCGTTCCATTATTCATGCGATATCCAAACCGACCGTTCATCATCGCGTAAGGTGCCATTGACATATTTTCCATACCTCCGGCTACTACGATATCTGCATCGCCTGCCTGAATCATCTGCGCCGCCATGTTCACGCAGTTTAAACCGGAGCCGCACACCACATTTACTGTTACTGCCGGTGTCTCCACCGGAAGCCCCGCCTTGATAGAAGCCTGTCGCGCTACATTTTGACCGAGACCCGCCTGAATGACACATCCCATATAGACATGATCTACTTCCGTTGCCGGTACCCCGGCTCGCGCAAGTGCCTCACGGATCACGATCGCTCCCAGTTCCGTTGCCGGTACATTTGCAAGCGCTCCACCCATTTTTCCGATCGCTGTACGGCATGCTCCTGCAACTACTACCTTTTTAGCCATGTCCGCCTCCTTAGATTACATTTTCCTGCTTCATCTCTTCAAGTTCATCATCCGTATATCCGATTGCCTTATAAACCTCTTCATTGTGCTGACCAAGCGTCGGACCCGGACGATTAATTCTCGGCATTGCATCCATCAGCTTTACCGGGCATCCATTAACGGTCATCTTTCCAATTACCGGATGGTCAATATCAATAAACATCTCGCGTACTTCCGCAATGTGATGATCCTCCGTAATCTGTTTTACGTTATAAATCGGGCCTGCCGGAATTCCGTGTGAAAGTACAATATCCACTACTTCATCCACAGTATATTGCGTCGTCCACTCTTCGATATACTTTTTCTGTATTTCATTGTTCTCCACACGAAGCGGAACGGTCAGAAAACGCTCATCCGTAATCATCCACGGCATATTTACTACCTCATTACAAAACTTCTCATAAAGCTTCTGATTGCCACAGGCAATAATGACATAGCCATCCTTTGCATGATACGCGTCATATGGGGCAATCGAAGCGTATGCGTTTCCGTTTCTTACCGGAAGTTTATGCGATTTAAAGTAACGCACATACGCATTCTCCAAACTTGCCACAACAGAATCCACTAGAGAAATATCCACGCGCTGTCCTTTTCCGGTCATATTCCGGTAATTAACTGCCGCAAGTACACCAATGACCAGATTCATGCCACCCAAAATATCTCCCATCGCATTTCCGGATCTGGTCGGCTCTCCTCCCTTCGCGCCAGTAACACTCATCAGCCCTCCCATCGCCTGAGATACAATGTCATAACCAGGACGCATAGCATATGGTCCATAGCATCCAAAACCGGATACCGCTCCGTAAATCAGTCGCGGATTAATTTCTTTCAGACGATCATAACCAAGTCCCAGCTTATCCATGACACCTGGTCGGAAATTTTCGATCAGAATATCTGCCTTTTCCACCAGTTTCAAAAATGCTTCTTTTCCCTTTTCTGATTTCATATTTAAAGTAATTCCGCGTTTGTTTCGGTTCAAGTTTGCATAATACATGCTTTCTCCGTTTTCGTACGGACCATATCCGCGCGCGTCATCGCCTCTTCCCGGAATCTCAATTTTAATTACATTTGCGCCCAGATCTCCAAGCAGTGCGCCTGCATAAGGTCCTGCAACAACTCTTGTAAGATCCAGTACCGTTAAATTTTCCAGTGCCTGTTCTGCTTTTCTCTCCTCCATAGCCGTATCTCCTTTTTCTTCACCTATACTGTATTTCTATAGTGCCAGACACTCCATTCCGGTAATTCCAGAAAAGCGTCTGTTGCGTAATTCCATCATTTCATAAATCAGTTCCGGCTGCATATGATTTCTGCCGGCAATTGCCATCAGCTCTCCCAGAAGCTGTGCGTCAAATCCTTCGCAGCCTTGCAGCAAATCGAGAAGTTCTCTCTCCCGGTTCTCTTCTCCTGGCCAGAACTTTTCCAGCCGATCCGAATACTCTACCAGAATCCCCAGGTACCATCTTCGCATTTCAGTGCTCAAATATTCCGGATACCGCAGTCTTGCGATCGCCATTCTTCCAGAAAAATCCAACCGGAAAGCTTCTTTTGCGATTATATCCATCTGCTCTGCTCCTTCTGTCAGAAACAGTCTGGGTAAACTCGCAATAATACGATAACGCTCATCACAAGTTAAAATCTTATCTCTTGCCTCCGGTAGCCCGATCTGCCTTATGATCGTTCCATTGATACAACGACTCATCCACTGCAGTGCTGCCGTATGATCAAATGTCAGCGGATGGGTTTCAATCCTCCGTGACCATGGCTGCTGACCATCAGTTTCTTCATCCTCAATCCGTAAATGTACCAGACCACAGCTATTAAAGGATTCTGCTCCGATCACCGTTACCGTCTTCGGCAGCGCCAGTTCTTTTAACGCATGGCATCCTGAAAACACACCTACATCCGGCATGACATGTACATTGTCCGGATATATCGTTCCGATTTGCGTCAGACAATCTGGAAGCTGTACCTGCTCCAGTCTGCTGCACTCTCCGAAAAGCCCTGCCTTAAGATGTTCCAGATAAGCCGGAAGCCGAACCTTCGTCAGTCGGTCACAATGCCAGAATGCATACATTCCAATGCTTCGGATCGTATCAGGAAGCCAGATCTCCACAGGGCCACCCGCATCCACCGCTTCCCGCTGCATAGCCACGGCATGCATGATACAGAAAATGCTAAACGAAAGAGAAGAGCCTCCTCCGAACTGCTCCCAGAGCTCCTTTGAAAAATGAAATGCCGCAAATGCAAGCGGTGCGATTTCCGTAATCTGATAGCCTCCGATCATTTCCGGCAAACGTGCCACAGTCGTATTTCTCGGCCAGCGAAGCAACCTCGCCGTACCATCTTCCAAGACAGAGAAATCCACATATCCCGCCGCTTCCTCATCACTGGGCTTCGTCATCAGAATTTCACCATCCACCGTCACTGCAAACCGCATCTGTCGCTTTCTTTGTTCCATATCTTATCCCTCTGTCAATCCTCAGCCCTCTTCTCCAAGTGCAAGCTGAATCCGATCCTGCAGCTGTTTTTCCTTTTTATGAAGCTGAAGACGACTGCTTGCCTCAAAAAATTCCAGACTCAGAAACTGTCCAATGAACGAAGATGCCTCCGGTTTCGCCGTCAGGTCACTGACCGCCATCGAGAGCTCATTTCCATCTCCAAACGCCTGCTGCAAAAACTTTAAAAGATTTCCACATTCTGCTTGTGTCTTTTTTACGTGCTGTTCCAGCTCTGCCACCTGCGTTGCATAATAGCTGCGGCACACTTCATATACAGATAACTTACCTGTATTCCGCATGGCTGCCTTTTGCATCTTATGAAGCTGAGACGCCGCGCTGTTCCATCCGGCCTGTTCCGCCTCTGATCCCTGTTCTGCCGACGTTCTCAATGCATGCTGCATCTCATCAAAAACTTTCACAGCCTGAGTACCCGTCGCTTCCAGCACTTCTTTTTGGGCCACCAGCTGCTCCCTGAGTTTCAGTAATGCTGTTTTTTCTGTCGTGCAGTACTGCATATCTCCGAGCACCTTCTCAAGCAGCAATCCAGTTAAGGTCAACCGCTCATCTATCCTGGCCTGTCGTGCCTCCTCTAGTGTTTCCGGGTTATAAGTTCCTGCCACAATCGCATCGACGTCATAGGCCAAACGATATTTTTGATACAGCTCATAATAGACGGCAAAATCCCGTGCTACGGCATCATTCTGTAAATATTGCCGAATCAGATTCTGGTCGATCTCGATCTGAAGCCGTTCATGCATCCAAATACTCTGGGAAAGATCCTCCCACGACCGTGGGGTGACAACAGAAAAGCCTGAAACCGTCGTTTCCATTACATAAAAGCAATCTGGTCGAATATCCAAAAAGCTTAAAATCGTGCGGCATACATTTCTCTGCACCGCATATTCCTTCCATATCTCATAATCCGGCTCTACCGGAAGGTATTTCAGCCGATCCAGTGTCGCTGCATCAAATTCCCGGACACTTTTATTGTATCTTGCCGGATTTCCGGCTGTCACAACGACCCATCCATCCGGAAGCGTATGTCCTCCGAAAACCTTGTACTGGAGAAACAGCAACATTGCCGGAGATAAAGTCTCTGAAATACAATTAATCTCATCCAGAAACAGGATTCCTTCCCTTTTTCCGGTACGTTCCATGCACTCATATACGCTTGCAATGATTTCACTCATCGTATATTCGCTCACGGAATAGCGCTTTCCGCCAAATTCCCGCTCCACAATCATCGGCAGTCCAATCGCACTCTGCCTGGTGTGATGCGTCATAGAATAGGAAACCAGCCCGATCCCAAGCTCCTCGCTGATCTGTTTCATGATCGCAGTTTTGCCAAGACCCGGCGCTCCCTGCAAGAAAATCGGTCGCTGATGTACCAGCGGTACCTCATATCTCCCCAGTGCATCTTTTTGCAAATAAATGGTCACTGCATTTTTGATCTGTTGTTTTGCGTTTGCAATATTCATATCATGCTTCCATTTTTCATTTTATATTTTTCTTCAGGATCCGGATATTGTCTGAAGTCAGCACTGCACGGATCGCCCACTCTGGAACCTTCGGTGAGCTGTAGTCATCCCGATTAAAAATAAAAGCGGTCTTATACGCTGGCTCTATTTCCGGATAAATGCCTGCCCCATCGGTAAAATAAAGCAGCCCATTTACTTTTTTCAATTTTTTCTGCTCCAGCAGTTGCTCTACGTATTCAAACACCGGCCGGAAATCTGTTCCTCCAAATCCATACAGCTCCAGATGATCGATATACTCATCCAATTCCTTCAGCTCATGAATCTGGATACAGCTCTGTATTTGTGCATCACACTGTAAAATGAAAATCGCCACCTGATCCGTAAAGCTCGCTGTCTGATGCAGCACACGCACAGTCTGCCGCAAAAACTCAGCAACGATCTCGCCCTGAACACTTCCAGATGTATCAATCGCAATGACAAACTCCCGAATGCGATGCAGATTACTGTATTCCAGCGGTTCAATCAACGGGATATTTCCATACTTCTGCAGTCCATACGTGTAATAGATCGGATCAAATTCCTCATCCGAAATCTGCAGGACTTCATTTTCTGCTGCAAACATCCGTAAAAAAGCCGTATAATCCACCGTCTCAAATAGAAACGGCTTCATCCCCTGAATCAGGCTGCCCGCACGGATGCCCTGTCTTCTCTGAAACAATTCCAGATCTGTCTGCACCTGCCGCGCCAGCTGTTTCCATTTCTTCTCCTGCTTTTCCTTACGGGCGGTTTCCTCCGGTGCCTCTGCACCTGCCGCCGGATTTTCAGGCGTCTCTTCCTCATCGGAATTTCCGGTAAGTTCTCCTGAAGTCTTCCTCCCGCCTTGTACAGCACTTTTTTCCGGAACATCCCAATATTTATGGCTATCCAGATAAAACAGCGACTCTAATCCCTCCTGCTCTTCTTCCGAAAGATCGCTTTCCAAAAAGTAATTGTAGAAAGCTTCTGCTGTGTTCCCACCTGCATAATCTGAAAAACGTTCCAGCTGACTGGCCCTCTCCCTCGCGTAGTGCTCTGATAAAAAATATCCGGAAAGTTCCATACAGGAATACTCCACAGCCATATCACTCGCCAGATTCCACAGCCTTATATCCTTCTCCTGATGACAGAACGGATGTCCCATCAGCAAATGGAGGAGGCAATGCACCATCGCATGAGTTATCACATCCGGTGACTTCTGATACCTTCTCAGAAGTTGTTCTGGATTATAGGAAATACAATCCTTTTCCGCCGCAAATAAAAGCTTTTCTTCTGAAGTTTTATAGCTTATTGCTGTAAGGGCTCCGGATAAAAACCGGAGCCTCGTAAGCAGCTTCGCTTCCGTCAGATGCAAAATCTGCCCGGCAAGCTCTTTTTGTTCTTTAAATTTCTCCATCTTCTACATGAATCTTCATACGCATAACCGCGCTTCCCATGGATTTTCCAAGGGAGTCCAGACGAAGGCTCATCGTCGCTCCGCCGCCAAGTGCATGCTTCATGACAAAATTGAAGCCGCCAAGACTTGGAACTTCATATCTTGTAATTTCACCCTTCACCATATCTCCGAAAAAAGCATGCAGCTTTTCCGGTGTCACTTCCCGCTCAATGATCTTATAATATTCCGGCTTTCTGGCATATACGCAGACATTGCTCGTGTCTCCCTTATCACCACTGCGGCCATGTGCAATATCATTTAAATAAATTTCCGGCATCGTCTATACCTCCAGTATGTGAGACTGAATATCCAGTGCATCTCTCGGAATCGTAGTCGGCCACAACGCCATAACCTCCTGTACCCGCGCACGTCCTCCGAAGAAGGACGCTCCTGGCGGTCCGTTCAACTGCAGCGGACTGATTTCCGGAATAATCTTCGCACACTCACTCTTATCTTCGCTGAATACCGCGATACGCAGTACACACTCATTCAGATTCTTAAGCGCTTCCTCACTCATATCTGCCACGCCAAGATGCAGGCTGTTTACACCAATATAGCTGATATGTACATCATCCGCCTTCATGCCTCGACGGGCCATCTTTTTCATGATAACTTCTGCACAGTACTGTGCCTTCTCATAGGCATCCGGCCACGCAAAACTCAGCATGGAAACCGTCTTCCAGCCCTTGTGGTATCCCACGCAGAGCTTTAACGTATCCGGACGCTGTTTGCCCCGGACATTGCCGATCCGTACACGGTCCGGTCCCACCTGGGTAATCGTTGCCTTACTGATATCTACATTTACATCCGGTGTCAGATAATTTGCCGGGTCATGGACCTCATAGAGGAACTGCTCCTTGCAGCTCTGCTCACAAATCACACCGCCACAGTCCGGAGCTTTAGTGATCTCAAACGTATCATCCGTCAGCTCTGCGATCGGGAATCCCAACTCATCCATCCGCGGTACATTTCTCCAGTCATACATATAGTTACCACCGGCTCCCTGTCCGCCACACTCCAGCAAGTGGCCTGCCATAATACCACGAGCCAGATTGTTCCAGTCATTATCCGCCCAGCCAAACTCATAGGCCAGCGGTGCAAGGAACAATGCGCTGTCTGCAGCACGTCCGGTAATGACCACATCTGCTCCGTCGCGCAGACACTGTTCGATTCCCTCATGTCCGATGTAAGCGTTACAGTTATAAATCTTATCCAGAATCGAATGGAAATCTCCGTCATAGTCAAAATTCGGGAATGTCCATCCGTCCTTGAGCAGCTGTGGGATCTTGTCCTTAATCGAATCGCCCGTGACATATCCGATCTTATATCCCTTCATCTTTTCCGACTCGGCCCACTGCCTGATGCCGTCTACACAGCCTGCAACATTCATACCACCTGCATTTGTACAGATACGGATGTGTTTCTCCCACGCTTCCTTGCCGGCCTCTTTCAGAATTCTTGTCTGAAAGTCCGGTGCAAAGCCTTTTGTCGGATCCTTCAGCTGCTGCTTTGCCATGATGGAAAGCGTCAGCTCAGCCAGATAATCGCAGCCCATATACTGAATATCCGCATTGCGGATCATATGAATCGCCGCGTCAGGGGAGTCTCCCCAGAAGCCCTGGCCTCCTCCTATCGCTACTTTTTTCATCTCAGTTCCTCCTTGCAATTGCTTTGTTACCTATATTCCGTTTTGTTTAGTACAACGTTATACTTGTATGATACAACGTTGTACTTGTTTTGTCAAGAACTACCTGTTCTTTTAGCACTTAATAATTATGTTTTATAAAGTATTTACTGGAAGAATCACTCTTGATTCACGTCCCGTTCCTGTATAAATCACCTGCTGTGCGCACTTTGTACGCTTCTGCACAGACCAGATACCTGAATAGTTACTGTGCACGGCATATTGCGGAAAATCCGACGAAGAAATATCCACACGGATTCTGGAATTTGGATGCGTTTTCCACGCGATCGGCCACATATGTAGATGAATTTCTTTGACAGTTCCAGGCGTATACGTCTGACGAGTGTCTGCCCCGTTCCGATAGGCAAGGGTCGTTATCATGCTCCGGATATTCACCGTGCGGCCATCTTCAAACTCTTCCATGATCTTGGCGGTAAATGCAGTATCCTCTGCATCCGAGCTGACATACAGAATGACTTCTATACAGCCTGCCATCTCCAACGGCTGTTCATACGCCTGTGAACGAAAGCTCAGAACATCCGGACGATATCCGCACGCTGGCTGCCAGAGACTTCCGATCTCTCTTTTTGATTTAAAGCAGGACTCTGTCCCGTGCGACATGACAGGATTCTCCGGATCATATGTATACGTCACCTTCGCCTCTTTCCCCGGCTTCTGCGTCAAAGTAGCCGCTCCGTTGGTAAACGATCCAGCATCCAGATACAGTTTCTCTGTCTGCCCCTTCTCTGGCAAATCCTCCATCGTGATCCAGCGGTCTGCGCCCACCACATAGAGTTGGCATTGTCGCTTTGGAAGTTGTTCCTTTTTTAATGTTTTCGTGAACCACTGATACACAGACGAGACACTATCATCCTCCAGATGTTCCGTACTCTGCCCATCCAGTGCGTAGTCATACTCATGACGCCACGGCCCAAGCTGCAGAGTACTGTGCATCCCGGCCTGCTCTGACAAGCTCTTCCAGGTCACTACTGCGCTGCCAAGGTGATGGTCATACCAGCCATCCCGGATAAATACTGGAATCCTCAGCCGTCCCGGAATCTCCTGCATCATTTTCCAGAAGCCTGCCTGCGACCAGTACTCACTGTCGCGGTCAGTATTGCCGATCCAGTCGCGGTACCATGGAAGCTTTACACCCCACAGCGCTTCATCGACCTCCATCTGCGGACGGTAGCGACACGATTCCAGATAATCTGCATCTACTTTTTTCCCTGCATTGGTCATCGACCACCAGGTAAAAATATCCTGCCGGAACAGCCCATCCTGATAGACCGACGTATAACGGTCTGTGCCATAGACGCCCAGATACATACTTTTTACTTTCTCCGGAACCGCATCCGCCATGCACCATCCGGTTGATGCCAGATAGGAATTACCCCAGTAGCCAATGTTTTTTACTTCCGGTCGATCCGAAAGATATTGCATCAGCCCCAGTCCGTCCTGCCGCTCCCATGTATTCGGCTCCCAGTTTCCGCCGGAGCCATTCGTCCCCCGGCACCACTGCACGACAAAGCCAAACCCGCGTTTTGCATACTCCTCACCATAGATCCGGAATTCTGCCTCCTGATGCGGATAGCAGCTCCGCGTCACGATAACTGGAACCGGTTCCTCCGTCTCGGGGAACCAGCCACATGTACGCAGCTTTGCCCCCTTGGCCGAAAGCATAAATTCCTCCGACCAGAACCGGTACACCCGATCTTCTGCCGGGAGCTGTGCAAACAGTCTCCGGATCGCGTCAGTTCTCTCTCGTTCACTCTTCATCGCATTACCCCAGCTCAGATAATCGGTAACCGGATATATGAATCCGCCTCACCGCCAAAATATACGCTCTCCTGTGCCTTGCGCACCTTTTCCTGCTTTGCCCAGCAGCCTGCATAGTTGCTGTGTACGCTGTACTGCGGGAAATCGGACGATGTCAGATCAATTCGAATCCGGGAACCCTTCTGGATTTTCCATGCAAGATCCCAGGTATCAATGGTAATTGTAACCTTCTCTCCCGGCGTATAGGTCTGACGTTCATCGCTCTGGTTGCGGTAGCCAAGCGTCGTAATACCGGTCCGCATATTGTATGCTTTTCCGTCTGCAGTCACTTCCATAATCTTTGCAACAAACGCAGTATCATCCACATCCGCTGATACGGTAAGCTTTACCTGCATCTTTCCAACAACGGTAACCGCTTCTTCAAATGGCTCCGAAATACAGCTGATGACATCTTCCCGATAATTCGGCTCCGGCTGCAGCAGGCTTCCCTGCTCCTCCTTCGTCACAAGCAGGGATTCTGCACCGTGTGTCATCACCGGATGCTCCGGATCAAAGATCCAGGTCAGTGTGCCTTCCCCGGCTTCCTTTTCTTTCCCGAGTGTATAGATACCGTCCTTCTTTTCTCCGATATATAAGTTCAGTTCTTTCTGATTTTCAATCTCAAAATTCTTTCTGGTATACCAGCTGTCATCCCCGATGACATAATAGTCAATCTGCGCTTCCGGCTCTTTTTTCTCTACGAGGAAATCCCAAAACCAGGAAAACGTCCGAAGAATATCATCATTCTCAAAATGTGTGCCTTCCTTATCCTGAAGCTTTACATGGAATCCATGCTCCCATGCCCCGATCAGGAACCGGCTCTTCGCCTTACACTCATCCGAAAGCGATTTGTATGTCTCAATCGCAGAGGCGAGGTGATGATCGTACCAGCCCTCTCCGACATACAGCGGCACTTTTACACGCGACGGAATCTCTTTTAACAGATTCCAAAATCCGGTATTCCAGTACGGATCACTACGATCTGTGCTCGTGATCCACTGGCGATACCACGGGATCTTCTTTCCCCACAGCTTTTCATCCACCTCTACCTGCGGATGGTACATGCAGGACTCCAGATAATCTGCTGTCACCGGATATCCGGCATTTTCCATCGTCCATGCCGTCAGCACATCGTGCCGAAACATGCCATCCTGAAATGCGGATACAAAGCGCTGCGCCCCATAATGGGTCAGATACATGGTCTTTACCTTTTCAGGCAGAATATCTGCGATCAGCCATCCGGTCAGAGACAAGTAGGAGCATCCGGTATATCCGGTATCTCCTACCCACTCCTGATCACAGATCCAGTCGATGGTCTTCTTGCCATCTGGACGCTCATTCACATTCGGCTCCCACTCACCCTCAGAACCGCCGGTACCACGGCAATACTGGTAAATATAGTTGAATCCTCTTCGACAATACTCTTCTGCGGTTGCCCGATACAGATAATCGTTCTGCGGATAGCAGGTTCGCACAACAATCGTCGGCATAGCTCCCTCCCGGTCCGGGCGATAAATGATCGTGCGGAGCTTTACGCCGTCGTCCATTTCCAGCATTTCCTCATAGCAGAAAATTTCATAGGTCGGCTTCTGCTCGCACTTTGCAAATTCATCTCTGACTCTTTGCAGCTCCAGCTGCTCTTCCGGTGTCAACACGTCTTATCACCTGATCCTTTCACTGAAACTTTGTGCAGGCCACAAAATGCCCCGGCTCCACTTCCTTCAACAGAATATCTGTTCCTCTACATGCATCAGTCGCATACGGACAGCGGTTTGCAAAACGGCAACCCTCAATTTTTACCGTCGGATCCGGAATCATTCCCTCAATCGTTTCCAGACGGTGCGTATCTGAATCCAGTTTCGGGATCGCATTAAACAGGCCCTGTGTATACGGATGCAAATATTTACCATCAAAAATGTGCTCTGCACTTCCGATCTCCACAACCTCACCGGAATACATGACCGCTACCTTCTCACACGTCTGCGCCACAACCCCCAGATCGTGTGTTACCAGAATCATCGCCGTGTTCAAACGCTTCTGAAGATCATTGATCAGTCCGAGCATCTGGGCCTGAATCGTTACATCCAGCGCCGTCGTCGGCTCGTCGGCCAGGATCAGCTTTGGCTCACAGACAAGCGCAATCGCAATGACAATTCTCTGCTTCATACCGCCGGAAAATTCATGGGGATACTCATTTTTACGATTCGCTGGAATACCAACCATTTCCATCATATTGTCAACGGCTTTTTCCAGCTCTGCCTTGCTCATATCTTTATTATGAATTTTCAGCACTTCCTTAATCTGATCGCCCACGGTCATGACCGGATTTAAGCTGGACATCGGATCCTGAAAAATCATGGACACGGTATTTCCGCGCAGATCCCGAATTTTCTCCTCCGGCAGATTCAGCATGTCATGTCCATCCAGAACGATCTTTCCATCTGTGATCTCGCCGATCCCTTCCGGTAACAGTCGCATAATGCTCAGACAGGTTGTCGTCTTTCCCGCTCCGGTCTCTCCTACCAGGCCGAGAGTTTCACCGTAATTCAGAGATAAGCTGAGCCCGTTGACTGCATATACTGTCGCAATTTCTGTATTATATTCAACGCTGAGATTTTCTATCTCAAGTAATTTTTCTGCCATATTGCTTATC
Organism: Lachnospiraceae bacterium; assembly: GCA_902363135.1. GTDB lineage: Bacteria > Bacillota > Clostridia > Lachnospirales > Lachnospiraceae > Choladousia. The sequence goes on along the minus strand of CABIZF010000001.1, from coordinate 24,524 downwards.
CTTTCTATGCATTTACTGTCTTCACAGCTCTTGCTTTTTTCTTTTTCTTCTTTCCGAGTGTTCCACGAAGTTTCGGATCCATCGCATCACGGAGCGCATCACCTACCATGTTGAAGCAAAGTACAACGATCATGATAAACAGTCCCGGTGCAATCGCAATAACCGGATTCGAACTCATATACTTATATCCGTCGTTTACCATGCTGCCCCAGCTCGCAGTCGGCGGATTGATTCCCATGCCGAGGAAGGAAAGTGCTGCTTCATTCAGAATCGCATTACCAAGGTTCATCGTCATCAAAACAATATTTGAAGAGATACAGTTTGGAAGGATGTGTTTCAGTGTATTCACAAATTTTGATGCGCCACAGAGCGTACCGGCCGTAATGTAATCCATCTCGCGGACGGTAAGTACCTGACCTCTCGTTACACGCGCATAGCTCGGAATCATACTGATACCAATCGCCAGACAGATATTTCCAAGTCCTTTACCAAAAATACTTCCGAGAAACAATGCCATAATAATCATTGGAACTGACATCATCGCATCCATAATTCTCATAATAACTGCATCAATAATTCCACCTGCCATACCGGCTATCAGTCCGAGTACCATACCGATGCCGCCTGCAATTAATACGGATACCAGACCTACTACGAAGGAAATCCGACCTCCATAAATAATACGGGTTAGCAGATCACGGCCCATCGAGTCTGTTCCCAGAGGGTGTGTAAGACTCACGCCCTGCAGCATGGATGTCAGATCCTGCTTGTATGGATCATATACCGTAATCAGCGGCGCGAAGATTGCCGCCAGAATCAGTACCGCCAGTACGATCAGACAGAAAACAACCGATTTTCTGGCAAACAGTACTTTGACTATACGGGAGTTTTTAATTTCTTTTAACTTCTTCTTCATTTCTTTCTCCTTTTCGTACTGTTTGAATTAGTCATTTCGAATTCTCGGGTCAATAATGCCATAGAGAATATCTACCACAAGGTTACAAAGTGCTACTGCAATCGCAATGACGAGAACACCGTTCTCTACTACCATGAAGTCACGACCTTTGATCGCTGTGATCATCAGATTGCCAAGTCCGGGTACGACGAAGATGCTCTCTACAAGAACTGTTCCGCCAATCATACCGCCAAGTGTTGTTCCCATTACGGTGATGATTGGAATTAATGCGTTTCTCAGCTGATGCTTAAAAGTAATCGCCTTCTGACCAAGTCCTTTCGCCCGTGCCGTCGTGACATAATCCTGACGGATGACCTCCAGCATGGAAGAACGTGTCTGTCTCGTAAAGGTTGCCAGCGGATTCATCGCCAGTACAATCATCGGCAGCACCATATGAGAAATGTACTGGCCCGGGCTATCCTTAAACGCTACAAATCCGGAGGTCGGAAGTACGCCAAGCTTCAGTGCAAAAAACATAATCAGCAGCATTCCAAACCAGAACATCGGCATGGACATACCAATGTTAGCAAATACAGAAATCGCACTGTCCAGTCTGCTTCCGCGCTTCTTTGCTGCGAGAATACCGAGTACGATTCCAAGTACCACCGCCAAAATAAAGGCCGGAATTACAATCGAAATAGTAATGCCAAGACGCTGGAACAGGATACCTGAAATTTCCGCCTGATAAGCAACTGAACGTCCCATCTGACCGTGAAACAGACCGAGAATCCATTTCCCATACTGTACCAGAACCGGTTTATCATAACCAAACAGTTCAGTGTAATATGCTACCTGCTCTTCTGTTGCATTAGAACCAAGGAAATTCACGATCGGATCTCCGGGTACCAGCTGCATCAGAAGGAATACAAGCAATGTTACAATAAAAACAACGATGATCGACTGTACGATACGCTTTCCGATCATTTTAAGTATCTTTTTATTCACGCGTAAACCTCCAATTTCCAAATGTGGAGGCAGCCGACCTGCGGTGCCTCCACACTGATTCACTGTCTCCCGCCGTCTGCTGATGACGGCTTTTTATTACTCTGTCACGTAAGCGTAAGCTTATTTATCCAGCCAGCAGTTCTCTACATTCCATGTGCCGACATGAACAACGCTTCTGTTGTCATCCTTTACATAGCTGTACTTAAGAATCGGCTCAGCCTGTGCATACAGCGGCTGTCCAAACAGAGCAGAACCGTTATCTGCATCATAGATCAGCTCCTGCATCTCATACTCAAGCTGAATCTTTTCTTCTTCTGTTGCTGCAGTACGGATTTTCTCAAGAAGCTCCATGTGATCGTCCGGATGCTGAATGCCCTTTGCATAGAACGCGCCGTTTGTATCCAGATGACGGCCCATGTACAGTCCAAGATCCGGTGCGATGGATGCAAAGTGACCCATGATACCATGCCATGTACCAGTCTGGTACAGATTTACCTGTGCGGACTCATCTACGAGATCTACGGTACAACGGATGCCTACCTCTGTCAGCATGTTTGCTGCTGCGGTAAAGTAGTCCTTGTTTCCCGCATCAGTCGTAAGAGTGGTATCAAATCCATCCGGATAGCCAGCCTGTGCGAGGAGCTCTCTTGCTTTGTCCGGATCATAAGTGATCGCATTGAGGTTCTCATCATACGTCGGAGCGCCCGGTGCTGCCCACTGATTCAGAACAGTCAGATATCCATAACCAAATGCATCGCTGAGTGCCTGTGTATCAATTGCATAGCACATTGCGCGGCGAACTACCGGATCCTGGAACGGTCCCTCTTCTGCAGAGTTAGGAATCAGTCCGGTAGATACAAGACCCTGACCGGATACGTTTCTCTCCATCTCATACAGATCAGAGGAAATCAGGTCATTTGCAACGGTCAGATTGTTCATCAGAATGATGTCATACTCACCAGCCTGGAATGCAGATGCTCTGGTCGTCGGCTCGTCTACAATGTATATCTCAACACCATCCAGATACGGCTTTCCTTCTTGCCAGTAATTTTCATTTTTGGTATACTTTACAGATACGCCCGGATTGAACTCGCTTACCTGGAATGCACCAGTACCGCAGGAAGAATTTCTCAGGGAATCTACATCCTCAAGTGCAGCCGGAGACATATAATATACGAAGAATCCGACAGACTCCAGCGTGGAAGAATTCCAGCTGTTCAGGATCATCTTTACGGTATAGTCGTCAATAACTTCTACGGAAGCAACATTCGCAGTCTCATTTCTGGAGCACTTCTGGTACTCTTCGATGTTGACCTTTACTGCTTCTGCATTAAAGTCGGTGCCATCTGCGAACTGTACGCCCTCACGTAAGGTCCAGGTGATACTCGGCTCCTCCGGGTCTGTTGTCCACTCGGTCGCCAGTCTCGGAATGATCGCACCGCTCTCATCGTAGTAAGTCAGAGACTCGTATGCGGTGTTCAGGAAAATCAGGGATGCGTTGTTTGAGTTGTCCGGCGTGTAGCCCGGGGTTGACGTTGTGTTGTGGGATGCGTACTTCAGAGTTCCTCCGTACTTCGGTTCTGCGCTCTCAGCAGAAACGCCGGTCGCCATCACGAGGGAAGCCGCCACAGCTGCCACAAGGCCGATCAGTTTTCTTTTCATATCCTTTCCTCCATTAAAAATTTGTGTATTACGTTGTACTAAAACGTTGTACTTATCATACTGCACGCATTAATCTTTGTCTATTGACGTTTTCCACTTTTTTTGCATAATTTTTTTGTCAAAAATTAACAAATCACCGTCATCTTTCATTTTTTACTGTTTTCATCGAGTTACCCATTCCGTCACCTGCCGCAGTTGGTGCGTTCTGTCCACTCATACGCTCTTCGCGTCGACTCCCGACAACTAATCTGAGAAGGGGAAATATTCCTATTAAATACATGGTATCTTCACATTTCTTAGCACAAAAAAACAGCCGCATACACGACTGCTTTTTCTGGTAATTGATGATTTTATTTTCGTTCTGTCGTCTCTCTTGCGTAAAGCTTCGTCTCAAAGTAACGGGTCTTCGCTTCAGAAGAGGGAGAATACATATTCCGGTACAAATAATCACAGCACTCCTCTGCCATCTCCTCAATCGGAATATTGATGACGCTGACCGATGGTGCATGGTATTTACTGTACTGTGGATCACTGTTGCCGATCGCCAACACGCCTGCTTTTTCTGGAACGAGTCCGGTATCCGCCAGTGCTGCCAGCAACCCGAGTGCAATCGAATCCGATGCACAGAAAAAGCTGTCTGCATTGATCTCCTCCTGTTTCGCCTTGATCTGCTCGCCGCACTCATAGCCGCCTCGCACGGAGTTTCCCGCAAGAATCATTCTCGGCTCCGGAATCTCGCAGCCAAGCTCCTCCATCCGGTTACGAAACGCCTGCTCACGTCCGGTTGCTCCGGGAAAATTCTGAGTGCCATGAATAATGGCCGGTCTACGATAGCCCTGCGCATACAGATGTTCTGCCGCCATCATACCGAGCTGATGATCGTCGATATTTACCGAACTGAATCCTTCCAACAACCGGTTGTACAAAATGATTGGCAACTGAAAGTTACTCTCCTTCAAAAATTCCATATCATTCCCATCTGCATTACCAATAACTGCTGCATGAAACTCCCCACCGGTGAAGCTCGCCGCTTCTTTCTTCAGCTCGCCCGTCTGATATGGATGAATAATAATTGACATATCAGCATTCAATTCTTTTATTTTCTTCTGGAATCCAAACAGAAAACGATGCATCATAATGCTTCGAAAGTCAAAGTTCCAGAACAACGCAACGACATACTTCTGTGACTCTCCCCGCCGGAGCGTTTTTGCCGACACATTCGGAATGTAATTCAGCGCCTTCATCGTCTCCAGCACCTTTTTCTGCGTCGCCTCTGATATTTTCCGTTCCTTCGCTTTTCCATTTGCTACAATGGATGCCGTGCTGAGCGACACACCGGCCATCTCAGCCACATCTTTAATACTCGCCATACTTTTCTCCTGTCTTCTGCCTGCGATCTTTCACATATCCCGCCTTCCACTGATGCCAATTTTTCCATATGCTACGGTTCGTTGCTTTTATAATAGAATGCCTTTCATTATACTTGGCAGCCTGAAACAGTGTCAATCGCTTTAGGTATTTTCTGACAAACCTCTCACATCTGCTATATTTGCCCTGTTTTCATGTCGTATTGAAAGTATAACGTTGTACTTTTCGATTGTCAATTAGTCTGTTTTTACAAAAGTTTCTATCTTTTTTGTTAAGTATCACCGAAGGCATTCTTTTATGAGACGTTTTTCATGCAATATGGCAATTTTAGTTCTCTGAGTCTACACTGTTACACGCGATTTTTGTGAAGATATTCCTGCTGAATCTACACCTATTCTACCAGCGCACTGATATTGTTGATATTCCTTCTCGCACAACACCACGGCTCGTTTCATTGTTCCCCTGTTTTTACAAAATTCTTCCCTTTTACTCGATTCTCCTTTCCTGAAACCATCTTCTATTCCGGCCCCAGACAATGTTTTTCCAACACAACCTTGCATCTTTTTTTATAAAAAGCAATTCCATAAAGCAGCAGATTGTGCCGACCATCATTTTCCAGATATTGTTCATATCCACGATCCCTGATCTGTTCCATTGCTTTTTCGCATGCCTTATCTAATCCAGATCTCTCCCTGGCGCATTTTAGCTCAAAAATAATCCCTGCATCCGGATCCTCTGTTTCAACTATGATATCCGCAAAACCGGATCCTGCCTCTACATTTGATTTTACCAACCAGTCCGAATTTCCGGCTAAAAATCCAACTAAAAGCGTATGATATTACCTGCGTGTTTGCTGCCTCACGCCAGCTTCAAAATCATCTCCAGTACCCGCTTTGCTGACAGCTGCAGCTCCGCGCGGCTTAACGCATACGGATGCGTCGGATCTTCCAGGGCCTTCAACATATCGTTTTTATCCGATGGGATTCCCGGCATGGTGATATCATTTCCGGCCTTCACATTGCCCGCTGCGGACGCGCACGGCCACTTTTCTCCTGATGCGCCCATACCTCCGGTCACAAGCCAGTCAGTCATCACGACGCCCGCAAAGCCCCACTCATCGCGCAGCGTATATGTCTGGATATCCTTGCTGTTGCAGGCATGCTCGCCGTTGATCAGATTATAAGAGGTCATGATAAAATGCGGTTGGGAATGCTTGACGCAGATCTCAAAGCCCTTCAGATAAATTTCCCGAAGCGCACGTTCACTGACGCGGCTGTTCGAAAAATAACGATTTGTTTCCTGGTTGTTGCAGGCGAAATGCTTGATCGTCGTCGCGCAGCCCTTATGTGCCTGTACACCGAGCGTCATCGCCGCCGCAATGCTTCCGGAGAGCAGCGGATCCTCCGAGTAGTATTCAAAATTCCGTCCGCAAAGCGGAGAGCGGAAAATATTCATGGCAGGTGCCAGCCAGATATGAGTGCCAAACTGCTCCATCTCCTTGCCAACCAGATCGCCGCACTGCTTTACGAGCTCTTCATTCCACGACTGTGCCAGCCCTGTCCCGATTGGAATCGCAGTGCAGTACTGATAATACGTCTCGCCGCTCGCTTCTTCGGATGCAGCGGCAGCCATCGCTGCTCTCTCTTCCTCTGAAAGCACCATCATAAAGGATTCTCCGAAATTCGAAGCGGTCGACCGGATTGTACCGTCCACGCACTCATATGTCGGACTTAAGCGCAGACCTGCCGGACCATCTGCCATGACAAGCGTCGGAGTCCCCAGCTCCTTGAGCTGCTGTGTCGTCTCTCCTGCTGCACCGGCTACAGATATCGATGCATTTCCAATGACCTCCATCATATCCTCACACTCTTTATATGCACCAATACACAGGTACGCAAGCTGTTCATCCGTCAGACCACCGACAAACTCCTCCATGGTCTTCTTCCCGCTCACTACCTCCTCCCATCTGCACGCCGGGCCATGCGGCAGCTCTCTTGGAAGCTCTGAATACACATGTGTCACCTGCTTCAACTCTGCCGCTGACAGCTCCACAGACACTGCAGTCTCTTTCTCTTTTGCCTCTTCTGCATAAGTGACGCCACGCTTCTCCGGCTTCAGATCCGTAAATCCGCTCTCACCGCAGATATTCCGCTCCTGCTCCACGACCGCCTCTGCATCCAGATGGATTGCACCTGCGATATGCGTATTTCTCGAACTGTTTCCGACGCGTACATAGTAAACTCCGGCTTCCAGTATATAGGCAGCCCGCGCCATATCATAACCCGCCATTGATTCCGTAGTAAAGCTTACCGTCACTTCCTCCTGCTCGCCCGGCTGCAGCTCCCTCGTTTTTGCAAAACCTGCCAGCTCCTGATACGGACGGTCCAGTACTCCGTCCGGCGCGGAATAATAGACCTGCACGACCTCTTTTCCGGCTGTTGTTCCGGTATTTTTTACCACTGCTGTCACGGTCACCGTTTTGGCATCCGCCGCAAAGTCCTTCGGCTCAACCGCAAATGTTGTATAGCTCATACCATATCCAAATGGGTAATCCGGAGTCGTTCCAACGGTATCAAAGTACCGGTATCCGACGTAAATTCCCTCTTTATATTCCGTATCGTTCGGATCTCCAAAACCCTCCGTGGATGCATACTCCTCGATCGGCGCCCATGTCATCGTCAGCTTTCCGGAAGGATACGCCCGTCCAAGCAGCACATCTGCAAATGCATCTCCGGTCGCGCTTCCGATCTGACCGAGCAGCAGCACCGTGCCGACGGCATTTACCGGCTCTAAGTTGACCATACCACCAACATTCAATACAAGCACAAATCGCTCATACTTCTGATTCAAAGCAAGGATATCCCGGATCTCCGTCTTTGTCAGCTCGACATCTCCGGCCTGCGGCTTCCGGTCGGTTCCCTCTCCGGAATTACGCGCCAGTACATAGACAGCCGTATCACCTTCACCATCCAGCGGCAACTCGTAGTCCGGCTCCGGGCAGGTCCGTCCCATTGCAAAGAGCATGATTGCCTGTCCCTTTACGCCGGCCGCCTCCGCTTCTTTTCGTACCCCTGCATAATACTCCTTCTTTGCCCTCTGGCAGATCGCGTCATATGCATCCATCCATGCCTTTGTCGTGATCGTAAATCCGGCATGCTCCAGTCCTTCCTCTATGTTTACAAAATGCCGCACATTCACATCTCCGGAGCCGGTACCTCCCTTGATTGTGCTGCGTGCGCCGCTTCCATAGAGTGCCAGCTTCCCTGCTCCCGAAAACGGCAGTGTGCCGTCATTTTTCAACAGTACCATGCACTCCGGCGCTGCTTTGCGCACTGCTTCCGTATGCGCGATCTCGTACGGCTGTACTTCTGATGTTGCAATTCTGATTGAATTCATTTGTAAAACCCTCCCTTTTTCCATGTGCTCGTCAAAGCGGATATTCTCAATCCGCTTCGCTACTTGACTTGATTCGGGTCAATTATTTTATATTTGATTTTGCTGTATATCTTAGGCTGTTAACCTTTTATCTTACTCCACACCTCGTCGTCAAACTTCCGGTCCTTAAAATAATACTGCCGATCCTCCTCCGTAATATCACGGATAACGCGGCACGGATTCCCGGCTGCACACACATTATCCGGAATGTCCTTTGTGACGACGCTTCCCGCACCGATGACCGCATTGTTTCCGATCTTCACCCCAGGAAGAATGACGCAGCTTCCGCCAATCCAGACATTATCCCCGATCGTCACCGCAATGCCATACTCATATCCGGAATTACGACTGTCCGGATGCAGCGGATGGCCCGCCGTATAAATCGAAACGTGCGGTCCAAACATGACATTTTTCCCGATCGTAATCTTCCCGACATCAAGCATCACACAACCGGTATTTGCATAAAAATTTTCTCCGAGTTTAATATGGCTGCCATATTCACAGTGAAACGGCGGCTCAAAATATAAATTTTCTCCGTGCTGCAGACCGATTTCATCCAGACATGCCCGTCCCTTTTCCGGCTCAAATGGCATCACCGTGTTGTACTCCCGGATTGCTTTTTTTACCTTAATCTGTTCCGCTATCACGCTGTCATCTGCAAAATATGGCAGCTCATGATCTCTGCGGTATCTGTTATCCATTTCCATTTTTTCACATCCTCCTGATTTTTTCACATCCTCCTGATTTTTTCTATCACCATGCACATCCGCTGTCGTGCGTTTGCTATGATTCTATTTACAGCTCCAGCACATCCCGTGCCATCGTCATCCGCTCCTGAAACTGCGAATAAAAATCTCCGGCCTCATACGGCTTTAAAAAGAACAGCTTCAGCACGAACAGATTCACATTTTTCACCTGCTCTTCCGGCATCTGCGGCAGCATTTTTTCGACTGTCTCCAGAAAGCTGTGCCACTTACGGATATAAGCCTCATATTGCTCCAGCTGCGGAGTATCGACCCATTTCCCAACCTTTACCTTCGTCTTATTCGGCATCGGACATTCATGCACCTGCAGAAAATAGCGAAAATATCCCGCCTCCCGGATGCCTGATGCTGCTTCGGCCGAATCTTCGTAGTAGCGTCCCAGCGGGAACAGCCTGCAAATCCCCGGGCGATATGCATGAATGCTGCACCGACCCTCCTTATCCAAAAAACCACAGGCGGAAGTCGTCGGATTCATCCGCAGATTTGGAAGAATCATCCCATCCACAACATGCAGCTCCAGCTTTTCCTGCAGCAGCCCATTCGCCGTCACCCCCAGATTCACCGTCAGGCGCCACAGATCATACGGATCGAGAATGATCGTTTCTCCCATTCCGTGGCAGCATGCAGAGCACCCCTTACAGTCACCGCAGCCAGCCCGCACCATATCATTTTTATCATACAGCCTTCCGTCGGAAATCTCCTCCAGACTTACATTTCGTTTCATTTGTCTTTTCCTTTCTCAGCTGCCCATAGTGTCTCTATTATAGCGGAAATTTGGGCAATGCTCAATAACTTCCGGCAACCAGGCCACATATTCCGCAGGATTACATACTATCATTATACTTTATTTCCTTTTTTAGCGCACCAAAAAATGCCGCCTTCCGGCATTTCTGCCGGAAAGCGACATTTTTATTTATGAAAGGGAGGGAATATTACATTTTTCGGATCGCCGATCAGTTTGTCTCCTGCTGGCTGTCCTGGTAATCAGAAAGCTTACCAAGCGTGATGGTCACCTTCTGCTCTTCATACTCGGAGCCGTTCTGACGCTGGATCGTGACCGGAACCTCTTCGCCTGCTGCATAGTAAGCAAGCTGTGTCTTCAGATCCTGCCTGCTGGTCACGCTGCTGCCATCAAACTTCGTGATGATATCACCCTTCTGAAGTCCTGCATCTGCTGCCGGGCTGCCATCCTGTACCTCTGTCAGATAAATACCTTCCGGAATACCATACAGGGAAGACATCTCACCGGATACACCCTGTCCTGCAATACCGACGTAAGCACTGTCAGCCTCATCTACCTTATCGGTTCTGGTCTTTTTGTTCATCAGATCCTCAAGGATGGACTTTGCATTCGAAATCGGGATCGCGTAGCCCATACCTTCAACGCCGTTGGCTGCTGCCTTCGCGGAGTTGATACCAATGACTCTGCCCTGCATATCCAGAAGCGCTCCACCGCTGTTGCCCGGGTTGATCGCTGCATCGGTCTGGATCAGGTCCGCCTGATATCCATCGATATCAATCGTACGGTTCAGCGCGCTGACGATACCAGTCGTTACGGACTGGCCATAACCAAGTGCATTACCGATTGCTACGACCTGCTGACCGACTACCAGTTTATCGGAATCACCGATCTCTGCGACCTTGATGGCATCCATTGTATCACTGGAAATATCATCCAGCTTTACTGCTACGACGGCCAGGTCATTGGAAGCATCCGTACCCTTTACTACTGCCTCGCAGACGGATTCATCCGCAAAACCAACGGACAGCTCCGTCGAATTTTCTACGACGTGGTTGTTCGTGCAGATCAGAAGCTCGCTGTCATTCTTACCGATGATGATACCGGAGCCACAGCTTGTACTCTCCTGCTCATAGGTCGGAGCACCATAGCCGTAAATACTGTACAGGTTCTGTACCTCCTGCACGGATTTGTTTGTAATTGATACGACCGACGGCATTGCCGCTGCCGCTACATCACTGACACCGGTAATTGTCCCGGTCGCTTCTGCCGTATCACTGCTGTCTGAATCAGAATCTGAATCCACATCAGATGTTGCAAGCAGCTGCACCTTTTCTGTTCCGGCACTGCCTGCCAGCGCGGTATCGTTATCCGCAAACCCCATAAGCCCTGTCACTGCGCCTGCCGTCAAAACGCCTGCGCACAATAATGAAATCACTGTCTGTTTTCTCATATATAAGACCTCCTTCGATCTAATCCATGAAGCTTCCGGGGCATCTCTTCTGCTCCCACCGGCTTCATTCCTTTTCTTTTTCTTTATGCCAACAGTATAATGGATCCCTTTGACCGATTTGTGATTAAAATGTGGTCGTTTTGTGGGATATCTGTGTTTATTTTGTGAACGCAGATCGCGAAGCGACTGCGTTCATGAGCAAGTAGCGAAGCTAGGCCCTGTCAGCAGAGCTGCAGGGATGGATTGCGAATGTCCGCTTTACCCGGCTATTTAACCAGCACCATTCCGAACCAGGTCACGATCCCGGCTCCGTTCATAAATTCAATGCCTGCTTTTCTGGCAAAATCAGCTACCACGACCCCGTATCCTTCAATGCATGGCACCATATGATCCGGATGACGGCACGGTGCATTCGGGTAGGCACAGGTTCCGCAAATTTCACAGGAATCCGCCGACAAAGCCAGCGTCTGTTCAAATTTTGTCTGCAGAATCTTTCGGATCTCCTTTGTGACCGCCTCATGCTCCCCACGTGTCGCCAATGTTTCCTCCAGATTGGCTGTATCAGCCACCTCCGCAATCGTCGTAAATACAAACGCACCCGGATACGCATTGCAGCGTTCCTGGCATTCCGTCACTGTCCCGACCGCCGGCGGGCAGGCCCAGCTCGTCCCGTAACGAGGGCACTCCTCCCGACAGATCTTACGCACATTTTCTGAAAAGGTCAGCTCTTTTGCAGGCAGCCAGGCATACTGGACAATCGGCAGCTCCAGAAGCTGCTGCTCGATCTCCTCTTGCAGCCTGGGATCTATATAAAATTCCTCTGTCACGATCAGTTTCTCCATTTTCTTCCGTAATTATTTCACATCCTGCCGTCTTCTGATTCATGGATGTCCCTTTCCATCCTCTGTCCCGGATATTCAGAGATAGCAGATACTATTTTTTAGTATAAGAAATTTCCAGACACTTTTCAACCACGCCGCCCGATTTTTTTCTGTTTATCCACAGACTCCCCTCTTTATCCCCACCGGCTGTGTATCTTAAACGCAGATAAGCATTCCCCCGCTTCAAGTGCGCGGAGCACTTAGCGGCAGGTGAGGGGATTGCCTGCCCATAACTGAAAAAAGCTCCCGCAGAAGCACACCGGCATTTTACACCGGCTCTGCTCCTGCGAGAGCTTTTTACGCGCTCATCATAATCAAAAGACAGAACCCATCTCTGCTTTTCAACCATCATTTCCTGATCTTAACCTTTTTACTCTTTCCGTAAGCCCCAAACACCTTTTTCCCGGTGGAATCCTTTTTGTAAGCTCTTGCTTTTACATAGTATGTCTTCCCCTTCTGTAAATTTTTCAGTGTTGTGGAGGGCTTTGAAATGGTGATTGTTTTTGCATTTTTGAATTTTGCGTTATCCGCATACAGAAGCTGATAGCCCTTTGCCCCGGAGACTTTGCTTACCGTTATCGCAGCTTTCTGTTTTTTCTTATTCACAGCCTTTTTTATGGACGGCTTAGCTACCTTCACTTTTGTCCACCGCGCATAGAGCTTCAGGTTTTTCGTCACCTTCGTAGAGGCAGACACTTTCTTTCCTTTTGTCTTCGCCGTATACCAGCCGGAGAACTGATAACCGCTGCGGACTACCTTCGGGAGTGTTTTCAGCTTTGCTTTTTTCTTTACACTCTGTACGATCATGCCTCCCTGACCGCCATTTGGATAAAAGTTCACCTTGTATGTGTTTTTGGACTGGGCCTGGCCTGCGGATGGCTTGCCTGTAGATGGCTTACCTGCAGATGCCTTCTCTGACACCGTAACTGTTTTTGTTACCGCAGCCTCCCTGTAGCCTTCATAATACAATGTAATTGTTGCCGTACCTGCTTTTTTTGCAATCAGTCTCCCATTGCTCACTTCGCACACTGCCGGATCTGAGGATACAAGCACTGCATTTGTACCTGAGACAGGCCGACCATTCCAGCATACAAATACCTCTTCCACATCTCCTGCGGCCAACTTATCGGAGCTTAGCCACAGCTCTGCACTGTAATATGGTTCTTCTCTTTTTACCAAAATATTCCTTGTATTCGTCGTATTCCGGTAATTGCCGGCACTTGCTGCTGTCCCGCAGTCAGTCCCAAAGCACTGCACCCAGTAGTAACCGCCATCTGCATATACACAGCCAACGCCAAGGCTTGTAAATCCGGAAGAAAGTATATTCGCCCTGTGTCCGTCTGAATTCATCCACATATCCATTACAGATTCCGGTGTCGGTGCCCCTGCCGCAATATTCTCACCCCTCATTTTATTGTTTGCAGTAAAGCAATCCAGTCCGTTCGGCCTTGTATGGCTCCAGTACAGCGCGGTTTCAAAGCTTCTTTGCATCGCAGTATCCAAAAGGCCCGGATCCATCACAAGCGCAGGAACACCTGCTTTTTTTCTTTCTGCATTTACAAGCTCCAGTACCGCAAATGCATTTTGATACAGTTCGGTTGCTGTCAGACTCACATAAAATCCATCTATATAAGTCCCATCCTCAATCTGCTTAATATTGTCATTTTGGATTGTGACCTTCGTTGCCTTCTCAAATGCCCTTTCGATCACGTTCACTGTAGAGGGTAATGTAATTTCTTCTAGCGCCGTACACCACCAGAATGCACTTTCCTTAATGGTGGTTACCCCTTCCGGAATAATAACGGTCGTCAGTGCCCTGTCATAATAGCAGCAACTACTCGGAATTACCTTTGCTCCCTTTCCGAACACAATTGTTTTCAAGTCATTACTATAATCAAACGCACTCTCTCCGATCTCTGTCACTGAATCCGGAATTACGATCTTAGACAGGCTTGTTTGATAGAACGCATTTCTCTCTATTTTCGTAACACCAGCCGGAATCCGGTACTCTCCGTTTCTGCTGCACGGATATGCAACTAATGTGGTCCCGTTAGCAGTATACAAGACACCATCCACCGCCTGATAAGTGCCCCCGTTTTCTGTCACAAAGTTTTCCAGCTTCTGCAACGCCTGAAGTCCATAATAATTGATGGTTTTCAAACTGGATGGCAAAACCAGCGTTTTGATACCAATTCCGTAAAAGGCATTGTCTCCGATGGACTCTACTGATTTTCCAAGAGAAAGCTCTGTCAGATTTTTATCATTTGCAAACGCGCCACTTCCGATCTTTTTTACTGAATTGCCAAGCACTGCCTTTTCCAGGTTATAGCAGTCACAAAATGCGATACTGCCGACAGACGTCACGCCATCCTCAACATAAACCTCCCGGATCTGCGCATTATAATCTTCCCACGGGCTTCGATGCGTTTCCTCTTCGATCAGCTGTCCTGTGTACCAGTCCCGGACAATGATAAAATCATCCATTGCTCCGTTTCCTGAGATCGTCATAATTCCATCCTTTAAGGACCACGTCACATTTGTCCCGCAGGTTCCGCCAAGTTCATTCGAAGCCTGCACCGCAAACGGCGACAGCTCCACCTCCGTCACCGATTCTACCTCCAGACCAGAATCGTCGTAAGGTGCCACAGCTTCTCCTGTGCTGCTTCCTTCCGTATCTGTTTCTGCCGTCTCATCAATGTCTGATGCCTCTGCATCCGTTTTTCCGGACTCTGTTCCTGCTTCAGATGGTATCTCTGCTACTGCTTCATCCATCTCCTCCACGATATCATTTTCCACTTCTTCCGGCAGCTCCATACTCACATCTGCCTGAGCATCCGCTGCATTCATCGCTTCTGCCGGTTCTTCCGCACACGCTGCAGCCGGTTCCATAGCCATTACTCCACACAATGCCAGTACCCATAGCTTTTTCCATAGCCTGTCTCTTTTTCCCATTTTCTTTCTCCTCTTTGCTGATTTTGCCGTTCTCTGCCATCCTGGTACTTCTGATCCCAAACGGCACAGTCCACCTGAATCAAGTATAGAACCGGTGTCTTCTTATTGTCAATTGAGATATCGCCCTTCGCCTTGATTTTTCCCGCAAAAATTGGTATCTTTATAGAGATGACAGATCGTTTGTTCTGTGCTTTTTTGCCGGAAAATTCTGCTTTGATTTGTTACCGTTTAAACCTTACTATCTATATGGGAGAATACGAATGATGATTCAGCTTTTGATTCTCGCAGGAGTTCTGCTCCTGTACTTCTTTTTCTATTATGCGTTCGGTGCACTTGCGGTGCGGCTCGTTCCGGCCTCGGATTTTTCATTTGCGCGCACGACAATCCTTGGATTCTTCGTCTATCATTTTCTGTTTACGGTGCTGGCACTTCCGATGAAGGTGCTTTTATGGCCGTTATCCCGGCTGTCGGCTGTGTGGGCCATTGTACTTATACTCGTATCGATTCTCTTTTTTATTACCGAGCGAAAGGATTTTTGCCCCAGGCTGGCATGTCTGCGGTCGCTTTTTACCGGACAGCAGAAATATAGCACCTGCGTGCTGCTCATCCTGATTGCCGCCCAGGTCCTTCTTTTTAATCTGAATGACGAGACCTACGCAATCTGGGATCAGTCCTACTACCTTGGTGACACGGCGACTTCGCTGTATACGAATACGCTCAGCCAGTACAATCCATATACCGGTAAGCTCCTCGACTACCTGAACCCGGAATATCTGCTGGAAACCTATCAGAATCACGGCGCGGTCATGTGCCAGCTGCTGCATCTGCATCCGATGGTAGAGAATATGACCGTTATGGCATCTGTCGTTATCATTTTGTACCAGTGCATCATGTATGAGATCGGACGCTTCCTTTTTCATGGGAACCGTGCAAAGAGTACTCTTATGCTCGCCTTTCTCTGGCTGCTGAACTTCTTCAGCTTTAACCTGTTCACGGCAGCTGAATTTCTGATCATCCGCCCGTCGGAAGGCAAAACAATTCTCGCCGTTCTGATTATTCCGGCGCTGCTGTACTGCTTCCTGAAGACGCTTTTGAATCCGGAAGGGAAAACGTGGTGGGTCTACTCGTTTCTGGTTATCCTCGGCTCCTTTGGGCTGAATATGTCCTCTATCTTTATGATTCCGTTTGAGCTGACGGCCTTTTATCTGCCGCTCGCACTGCACAAGAAGCAGCTGCGGATCGTGGTGCGGTATGTGATTCTGATCCTTCCATGCATGCTCATGGCTGCTCTGTACATGCTGACAAAGAATCATATCCTTATTTATACCGGAAAGTAGGTGATGCGAATGTCTTCCATCTTTCAGTTTTCAAATGTAACTTTTTTATACGAAATGTTCCGGACCGCCTTCGGTGGGATCGAATGGTTTCTTATCGCTTACTTTGTATGCCTGGCCGGATTTTTCGTGATCGGAAAGGAACGCTTAAGTCTCGGCTTTCTTTATCCGTTTCTTTTCATGCTTCTTACGATCTTCAATCCGTTCTTCATCGTGCCGCTCGCGGCAAAGATCGGCCTGACCACCCGGATCCGCCGCCTGTTCTGGCTGCTTCCGGTCAATCTCGTGCTCGCCTATGCCTTTGCCATGCTCTGTACTCTCCGCATGAAAAAATGGGCACAGCTTCTTTTGTCTATCGTCTTCGCTGTCTTTGTCGCGACCGTCGGCTCTTCTGTCCGGCCTTATCTGCACATGCCGCAGAATATTTACAAGACGAGCAATGAGATTCTGGAGATTTCTTCCATCATCGAATCGGATTCTGCCGCAACCGGACTGGAAAAGCGCACACTCTACTCAAGCCAGCAGCTGCTGGAGCTTCGACAGTACGATCCGTCGATCCGTGGTATCCTGCGCCGCAACGATCTGCTTGACTGGAGCATTGATCCGGATGATGAGACACAGATCGCAGATGTGATCGCATCAAATCACCATCTGCACCGGCTGGCCCTCGTCTCCCGCTATGGCATCCAGATCGACCGGCAGGAATTTTTAACAAGCGCAAAAAAATGTACCGTCAATTATATTATCTCTCATTCTGATATGGGGCTTGCCGATTATTATGAAGCTGCAGGCTATGAAAAGCTTGGACAGGCCGGGGAATTTGAAATTTTCCGTATCCGGCAGGCAGATACCGTACAGCCGTAAATCCGGCGTATATCTATTTGTCTGTACACCACAGAGTGCCTCTCGGCAGATATGATACCCGAAAGACGGTACGCACAATAACTGCGGCAAATCCGCATATACAGCATCAGAAAGGAGCATCTCGCATGGCAAATTTCTGCCTCATGATTCAATATGACGGCACCCGCTACAATGGCTGGCAGCGCCAGGGCAACACCTCAAATACAATTCAGGAAAAGCTGGAAACGATACTGGAACAGCTTTACGGCGAGCCTGTCGATCTGAACGGCTCCGGCCGCACCGATGCAGGCGTACATGCACTGCGTCAGATCGCCAATTTCCGGATTCCGCGCATCATGAGCCGTTATTCCTGCCAGAAAATCCAGGATTATTTTAATCAGTATCTTCCGCAGGACATCCGTGTCCTCGCAGTCGAGCAGGTGTCAGAGCGCTTCCATGCACGGCTCTCCGCCAGCAGCAAGCTGTATGAATACCGGATTGACTGCGGTGAAGTCGCAAATGTCTTTCAGCGACGCTACCTGCTCCGCGTGGAAGATAAGCTGAATCTTGAGCACATGCGCGAGGCCGCCGATCTGCTCACCGGCACTCATGATTTCAAAAGCTTCTGTGCAAACCGGCACATGAAAAAATCGACCGTTCGTACCATCTATGAGATTGCGATTGAGGAAAACGACGGAATTCTTTCCATCCGTTACCACGGAGACGGCTTCCTCTACAATATGGTTCGCATCCTGACCGGTACGCTCCTTGAGGTTGGGCTTGGCGACCGTTCCCTTCCGGAAGTCCGGCTTGCACTTGAAGGGAAAGACCGCTCGCTGGCAGGATTCACTGCGCCGCCGCAAGGACTGTTTCTGGTGGATGTGTTTTATCCGGCGGCGGAAGAAGATGCCGCTGGCAAACGATAGCTGTCATAAGTCAATAACAAATGCTGATTCAACAAAAAAAGACCATGTAACTGTCCTTCCGAAAGCCTTCCAGTCCGGACATCTTACATAGTCTTTTTTATTGCTTCACGCAACGGAAGCAGGAGCCTTGCCTGATTCTGGTAAATTTCTGCACTTACAGCAGCTCCTTCAGCTCCTGCCACACTGCAGATACCGGCAATCCGACTACATTGTTGTAGTCACCCTCGATGCCATCCACATAAGCTGCGAACCGTCCCTGAATGCCATAGGCACCCGCTTTGTCCAGCGGCTCTCCGGTAGCAATGTAGCGGTCAATCTCCTCGTCAGTCATCTCATAGACATATACCTTTGTCTCCTGTGAAAACGTCTGTACATGCTGTACCGCGCCATTTTCTTTTACCAGAATCGTCACTCCGGTATAAACGGAATGCTCCTCACCCTGCAGCTTCTGCAACATCTGCTTCGCGTCCGCCTCATCCTTTGGCTTGCCCATGATCTGGCCATCCTGACATACAACGGTATCTGCCCCGAGCACGATGCCATCCTCTACCGCTGCTGCTACGTCCTCCGCCTTCTGTCTGGAAAGCTCCTCCACGACCTCCGACGGCTCCTGCTTTGTGACCTTTTCTTCTGCGTTGCTCGGAATCACTTCGAATTCCACTCCGATCTGCTCCAGGAGTTCCCGCCTGCGCGGGGAATTTGATGCGAGTATCAGCTTTTTCATTTTGATTTTCCTCCCTGCTCTGTTATTCTGCGCGTTTCATACATAGCTCTACCTTCTGTGACTTGTCCTTCTGCCGATTCCTGTCCGGGATATCTTACAAGATCGCTTTTTCCGCAACCTTGCACTAGACATCCTGTATTTGCTATGCCATACTTGATCTAAAGTATCTGGTCAGGCGAATATTCGCAATCCGCTTTGCTGCCATGTATGCTACACTGACCGAATTTCTCTGAAAGGATTATACCACAATGTTTGTCATTATAGTGAATCAGATTTTGAAAATGCTGCTTCTTTTACTGCTCGGCTGCCTTTGCTTCCGGATGAGGCTGATCGACGAAAATGGCAGCAAGGTACTCGCCAATCTGCTGCTCATGGTCGTCAATCCGATGCTCGCTATCGTATCTTTGCAGACCGAGTATTCCGCTCATCTCGCACAGGGGCTGCTCGTCGCCTATCTGCTCGCTTTTCTGACGCATCTCGTAGCCGCCATCCTTTCCACCGTCCTGATCCGCACGACCGGCAATCCGGACTGCGGCATCGACCGCTTTGCCAGCATGTATTCCAACTGCGGTTTTATCGGTATACCGCTCGTGCAGAGCATCTTAGGTAACGAGGGCGTGCTCTATCTGACCGCCTACATGACTGTCTTCAATTTCTTTTCGTGGACGCACGGCATCATGATCATGACTGGAACTTTCTCTTTAAAGGAGCTGAAAAAGGGCCTGCTCTCCCCCATGATCTTTGCCAGCATCCTCGGCGTGGTGTTCTTTTTCGGCAGGATCCACATCCCGTATCTGCTGCTCGACTCGATGAACTATGTCGCCGGTATGAACACGCCGCTCGCCATGCTCATAGCCGGTATTTCTGTCGCACAGACTGATCTTCTGAGCATGCTCCGAAATCAGAAGCTCTATCTTATTTCCGCTTCCAAGCTGCTCCTTATGCCGGCGCTTCTGCTCGTCGTGCTCGTGCTGATTCCGTTTGACCCGATGGTTGGCTGCACAATGCTCGTTGCCTCCGCCTGCCCGGTCGCTGCCTCAGGCACAGCATTTGCCCTGCGCTTCCATAAGAACTCTCTGTACGCCTCTGAGCTCTATGCCTTTACCACGGTGACATCGCTTGTGACAATCCCGTTGTTTGTGTTCGCGGCAGAGCGGCTGATTCTGTAAAGCAGATATAAATGAAGCAAGCGGATCTCTCCTTGATACGCCTTAACAGAATAGCCACTTCGTCCTTATTTTACAGGACGCAATTTCCTGTAAAGTAAAAAGACACGGAACGTCGTCTCCATAGCATTGGAGATGACATTCCGTGTCCTTCCTTTTTCTGATGTACTGCGTGAGTAAAGCGGACATTCGCAATCCATCCCTGCAGCTCTGCTGACAGGGTCTAGCTTCGCTACTTGCTCATGAACGCAGTCGCTTCGCGATCTGTGTTCAGTTTCGGCAAATACAAACTGCCGCTTTATTGACAATGCGATGCTAAAGTATTGTCCATGCTACTGCCGGATATAAATCCCCTGAGACTCAATAAAATCATCGAGATCCTCTATCGTTTCCTGCGCCCAAGTCTCGCTTATTGCAGAATGCTTCTGCACTGACGGCTGCTCACTGGCCGTCCGGGACGTTGTTGGATGCTCCGGCTTTCCCGCGTTTCCCATTTCTTTTTTGTTTCTGCTCATACTGGAATCTCCCTTCTGCACGAAACCGTGCTCCGTTTGTTCCACACTTTCCCCTTTTCTGCCTGCTTACTCGTTGTCCTTCGTCCAGAACCCTTCCTGACCGAGCTCAGTCATCTTCACGCCGCGTTCCTTTCGATCCTTGAACTGCAGCTCCGGATTCTTGATGCTGACTCTCGTGCCCCCAGGCACAGAGGAAGTAATAAATGCATTCGAACCGATGACTGCTCCGGCCCCGATGACCGTATCTCCTCCGAGAATAGATGCACCGGAATACACCGTCACATTGTCCTCTAAGGTCGGATGGCGCTTCGTATTGCGCAGGCTCTGTCCACCTCTGGTCGAGAGCGCTCCCAGTGTCACGCCCTGATAGATCTTCGCATAATCCCCGATCCTAGTCGTTTCACCGACTACCACACCTGTACCATGGTCGATAAAAAAATACCGCCCGATCGTAGCCCCCGGATGAATGTCAATCCCGGTCAGGCTGTGTGCATACTCGGTCATCATACGCGGAATGAGCGGCACACCGAGCGCATGAAGCTCATGCGCGATCCGGTTGACCGTAATCGCGAATACACCCGGATAGGAGAAGATGACCTCATCGGTATTAAAAGCCGCCGGGTCACCATCGTAAGCTGCCTGCACATCTGTCGCCAATACTTCGCGCAATGCCGGAATTCGTTTCAGAAATGCCTTCACGATCTCCTCCGCCCGAAGCTGCGCATCTTCCTCGCGAATACTCTTCTCATTTGTATGATACAGAGCCTTCGCCACCTGCTTACGCAGCCGGTAATGAATATCCTCCAGAAGCTCCCCGATGTGGTATTCGATCGACTGCGCGTTCAGATTTTTCACCTCAAAATATCCCGGAAACACCACGCTTCGGATCTCTTCCAGAATATCAATAATAATGTCTTTACTAATGCGGTTTCTCGTATTAATGCTGCAAGTCTCCGGATGCGCCTCATAGCTTTTCAGAATCTCGTCCACGAGTGCGTCCATTTCCTGCTTTCCTGTTCCTTCCATCTTCTCTTCCCTCTCTGATATATTTACTATACTTTATGCCTGATCGAGTCCTGCAGTCTATCCTGATTCTGGCAATTCTGTCGACAGAATCCGTTTCACTTATCAGGAGAAAACCGGTTAAGTAAATTTCCTCTGTAGATTTGCTTCGGCACAGATACTGTTCAATATATCTTCCGTGACGGAAAACGGAACATTTTTCAGCTTTGCCTCGTTTGCAAGAATACCTTCTACTGCACGTGTTATAAGCTCCGGCTCTGCCTGCATCGGTCCGAGCAGCCGGTGGATAAAGGCTGTAAAATACGCCTGATCCGGAAAACCGATCAGTTCAAGCACCTTTCGGCGCATTGCAGCATCCGCAGCCGCAACATAGCCCGGCAGAAAATATCCGACAGCCCTGCCATGCGGCACATGATTTTCATAGGTCAGATAATAGCTAAGCCCATGCGGCAGCGCCGTCCCTGTATGTGTAATCGCCATCCCCGCTATCGTGGATGCCAGAAGCAGCCGGTCGCAGTCCTCCACCGTCCGCTCTGCCCCGATCAGCACACTCTTCGTACTGCTCCATATCTTCATACCATATTCACAGAGCATATGGCTGTAATCTGTCGCATTCGCATTGATATAACTCTCGATGAAATGTCCCAGCGCATCGACCGCCGTATTGACCAAAATGCCACGCCCGGCTTCCAGTAAATACTTACCATCTGCCAGCGCATATG
Organism: Lachnospiraceae bacterium; assembly: GCA_902363135.1. Classification (GTDB taxonomy): domain Bacteria; phylum Bacillota; class Clostridia; order Lachnospirales; family Lachnospiraceae; genus Choladousia. The sequence continues at coordinate 2,117 of CABIZF010000001.1, read as the reverse complement.
CCGGATAAATCCGATGCGGCAGACTGGACTTCGTACGCTTCGCATGGATCGTCAGAATCGCATACGGCGTCACCTCAGAACCGGTCCCGCAGGTCGTCGGTACTTCTACAACAGGGAGCGCCTCATCGTCGCCATTCTGATACAGAAACTCTGCGCCCTTCTCCTTATGATACAGCATCAGCGCAATCGCCTTCGCCGCATCCATCGGAGATCCACCGCCAATTCCGATGACAAAATCGACGTTCTCCTGCAGACCAAGCTCCCGCACCCGCATCACCATCTCGATCGACGGATTTTCCTCCGTCTCATCGAAAACGACTACCGCCGTACCATGCTCATGCAGCGCACCGAGTACATCCATCAAGGCTCCGTTCTTCGCAGAGCTCTTTCCGGTCACGATCAATGCTTTTTTCCCGAGCGTTGCCCATTCCTGACTGTACCTCCGGACGCAGCCGCGCTCGCTGTATACCTTTGTCGGCATATAAAAATGCATGCTATCTACTCCTCTGATGTGGATTCCGCAGCTTCCTTTGCGGTCTCCTCTTCTGCTTCCTCGACCGCTGCCTCTGCATCTGCTGCCAGCTCATCTGTCGCAACGGTCTCTTCCTGATGGGCACTCCTGGCACACGCTCCGGTCTCTTCTGCTGCCTCACAGACTGCTTCTTCTGCTGCTGACTCTGTCTGTTCAACTGCGTCTTCGGCTTTTTCTGATTCTCCTTCCTCTGATTCAGCCCCCGGCTCTACAACGGTAGATTCTACCTCTACCGCATCCTCATCGGTCGTCTCCTCAAGTTTTACCGTCTCCGGCATCTTATTGCCACAGTTTGTACAATAACGATCTCCGGCTGCCACTTCCATATTGCAGCATGGGCAGAGCACAACACCCTTTACATTACGGATCTTTTCCTGAAGCAAATCAATCGCCACATAGCGCTCACGGATCTTGCGAAAGTCACCGTCAAATTCTTCCAGTGGGAGCTCCGCATCCTTATACGTATCGTACAGCTTCTGACCCATCTCCAGATACAGGCGGTTCAAAAGCTTTTTCTCATCGCTGATTTTTCCGTTCAGCTGACGTACCTCGTTCATCTTCTGAACCTCTGTCATCGTATCCTGACTGAATTTTTTCAATTTTTTCCCAAGCTCTTCGAAATCCATATTCATGCCTCCTACTCGTTGTAAATCAATGCCATAAATACCAGGTCCTGATCGGAATTATTTTCCATCGAATGCCCCTGTCCAACTTCAATTACACAGACATCGCCAGGTCCTACTTCTGTCCGGGTCCCATCATTATCAATAAAAGTCCCATGACCTTCCAAAATATAGTACGGCTCTGTATTTCCAATGTGCTTGTGATATCCTACACTGCAGCCGGGCTTCAGGCGAATTTTTGCATACAGACTACCATGACCGTTTAGCTCATCCTTATCCAGAATGTGCTCAAACTCGACTTCTCCTCTTCCGCCCTGTACCTGTGACTTCGTTGCTTTTACTGTTTTTCTTACCATAATAATACCGCCCCTTTCTGCAGAACTGTTACATTTCATGCTCTCGCAATCCTACTGATGCCTACGAATTGCTCCGCTGCAAAGCAGCTCCCGCAATTCTGCATCATCATTTCATAGTGACATGCTTCCACCACTTAAATCCCAGATTTTGAAGTGGGGGCTTCTTGCTCAATAGCTCTATTGAGCCAAGTATCTACAAGCTATCCTCGCGTGCCCCACGATTTTTTGCCCGGACACGGGCGTATTTTATTACTTATTGTCCAGATACGGACAGTTTATGCTGCCAGCATCTTTCTTGCTTCTTCACGGATATTGATCGCTGCATTTCGATCTCTGTCCATCTCATTTCCACACGAACAGCGATAAACTCTTTCGGATAATTTCAGCTCTTTTTTTATCTTTCCACATTTACTGCATTTTTTGCTTGAAGGGAAAAAGCGGTCTACCTTTACTAATTCTTTTCCCTTCCAGGCAAGCTTATAATCCAGCATATTCCGAAACATCCCGTATCCATTATCCTGTACACTTTTCCCAAAATGCAGACACTGGCTCATCGCTTTCATATCAATATCTTCTACCGCGACTATATCGTACTGGTCTGTGATC